>JAKFGP010000009.1 GCA_021502835.1 Streptomyces thinghirensis | reverse complement strand
CAAGGAGATGGAAGGTTTCAGCCTGGGAGGCGGTGGTGCTACTTGCAGCCAGGCTTGTACTGGCGTGGCTTAAAATGTAGTTTCAATATTTAAAATTTGGGAGTAGTAGCTGACTTGGCAGCCATGGTGGCACAGCTTTGGGTGAGGCAGCTAAGTTTGCAAGTAGCAGCACAAGTAGAAATAGTTGTAGCGTGCTGTTTTCTTGGCAGGAAGACAAAACATACTACCACAAAAAGTCTTTTTCAGCTTCAGTTACCTTCAGCCTTTCAGAAAAATTCTTTAAGCCTCAGAAATGCTTGGTATTTTAAAGCAGCCTGGAAGCAGAAATTGCAGGGTTCAGCCATGGTAGTGACCATCAGTATCAGCAGGAAAGGTGCTGTAGGTAGGGAAACGTGCCCTGGCAAAACATGGAGAATGGAAAGAAGGTACCACTACAAAAAGGTGTGGTGAAATGGAAGCCACAAAGCAGCTGAAAGGGGCAGGGTGCATGTCAGTGGGAAGTCAAAATGCCTCAGGGAATGGGGCCGGTGGGTGTTTAGCAGCTGTGTTGCAGGCCTTCCAGCTCTGGTGGGTGAGTTGCTGCTTGTCTTATGCCAGCAAAGTGTGTGCCTTTGCTCTGTGATGATCTGTGTGGCAAGCAGCCTTCTGCAGCATTTCTGATAAGTTTTCAGCTCTGATGGTATCATTTGTCTTTAAATGGGTATAAAGTTGTAGCGTGGTGCTGGAGCTTATTAGGTGCCGTGAGCATGGAGCAAGGCAGCAGCGTGATGCTGTGCGTGCGTGTGTGTCAAGACTGCAGCTGGAGGAATGTGGGTTCTGGCTGATGCAAGCCGCAACTGTGTCAGCACTGTGGGAGAAAGAGTACTGGCCTGCTATGTGATGGTTTTGGTGCAGGTGGGTGGAGCAGGAAAGACATGTGGAAGCTGTCTTGCCAGATGGGAGTTTGGGAGCTCTGCCGGGAAGGCATGTTGCCTAGGCATTCTGCATGCCATGGAGGTGGCAGTCGTTGCTTTGGGACTAAAACAAAGTAAGTTTGAGGCAGAATGAGGAGGGGGTGCTGCTGGCCAGGCTTTGGTCAAGGGGATCAAGCAAAACAGCAAATGGGAGTGGTTTGAGTTGCAGTTTCTCGTGGAGGAAGTGAGAACACAGGCAAGTGTACTGCAGCGGGTAGGCATGTAGTGTGTGCAGCGGCTTGGGAGGTGCTCATGGCAGGCCTTTACTGGTCTGGTGTTGTATAAAAGGCTTTACAGGAGTGGGTTGCTGCAGTTTGTTCACACAAGGTGGGTGAGCATGCCTTTGTGTTTTGGCAGGGGAAATGATTAAATAGGTTCTCACGTGTTGAAGCCAGCTGTTGGGATGCTGTTTGGAAGGAATTCAGCTCTCAGATGCTGGAGCTGGCAGTGATGCCATGGTTAAGTCTTTGTAAGTGTAGAAGGTGCCCATGCTGGCAGGAAGAGTGTGAAGCTGATGGATTGACAAAGGAGTCTGGCTGTTCCAAGTTGCCCCACACACACAAACAAGCTGGCTGAAGTGCATAAGTGGTGGAATTCTTGAGACAGAGTGTTTGAAAAAGGCATGCTGTGGCTGGAGGCTGCTGGAGAATGGCAGGAGAAAGAAAAACACAGCCACAAGAGGGGTTTGAGCCTCTGCTGGACATTTGCAGCACCTGCACAGGCCTGCCTTTGCCCTGCTGCAGAGTTAAGGCTGTGCCTGGTGCCGCTTTCATCCTTAAAGGAGGGTGGGTATGCCGGGCCACTTCTAGGCATGCTGAAAGAGTCAAGTGTGTTTTAATATCTTCTTTATCGTTCAGAATGCCGTTTGCCTTTCTCTGCATCTTTACAGCCTTTCTTCCTTTCTCTTGTCTGCGGAGAGGGTTGGCTTGGCCCTGTAGCAGCTGTGTATATATGCCTTTGCCCATTTCCTTTCAAAGCTGCAGCAGATGTCTTCTGATGCTCCTTGATAAGCCAGCATTCTGCAGTTATCTGTGCCTTTAGGAGGGTGCTTTGGAGACCATTGCTGGAACAAAAGCCAACATGTGGATGCTCATTTAGAGGAGTGCTGTCACAAGTGCCTGAAGAATTTGTAAAAGTTTTGCAAGTTGAAAGTAAAAGCTGAGCCCATGCTTTTCAAATGCCTATAAGGGAACACGATGCCCCGATCTGCTCCCTTCAGCCCAAGTACAGGCCTGCGGACGGCAAACAAGCGACGACTGTTCAGCTTCCGCCGCTGTCCAGCCTTTAACTTGACCAGTGAAATGCTTCTTGAGGTCAGGAAATTTTATAATATCATGAATCAGATGAAAACAAGCCTGATGCCACACATTTTTGTCTGGAAGGTGCAGCCGTTCTTTCCAGCGAGAGCGCAGTTATCATCCGTTTAGGGCCCTCTCTGCAGCAAGGCGTCCCAGACCGGCGTGTCCAGGTCGTCCATGTGGACGGCCTTGGGCGTTCTCGTCGGAGTGCTGCTTCATGACCCGGAGGTGCGGCTGCGCGTTGCGGGCGTAGCCGTAGTACGGGCCGACGATCGCGGCGAGTTCGGCGGAGCGCCGGTAGCGATGCCGGTCATCAGGGAGGTGATGGCACCGGCCGGGGCGCGGCCGCCGTCGGAGTCGTAGGCGTGGCCGGTCGCCATCAGCAGGGCGCGAGGTTGGCGTAGCCGATGCCGAGCTGGCGGAAGGCGCGGTGTTCTCGCCGATCTTCTGGGTCAGGAAGTCCGCGGAGCAGATAGGATGTCCATCCGCGGTGACGACGAGCTCGACGACCTTAGCGAAGCGCTGGGCCTCGAAGGATGGTTGCCCTTGCCCGTCGTCCTTCAGGAACTTCATCCGGGTTCAGCAGGCGAGGTTGCGGGACGTGTTGTCCAGGTGCATGTACTCGCTGCAGGGGTTCGAGCCGTTGATCCGGCCGGACTCCGGGCAGGTGTGCCAGTGGTTGATGATGTCGTCGTACTGGATGCCCGGGTCGGCGCACGCCCACGCAGCCTCGGCCATCTTGCGGAAGAGCGACTTGGCCTCGACCTCCTCGTGACCTCGCCGGTCATGCGGGACGTCAGGCCGAACTTGCCGCCGTCCTGGACGGCCTTCATGAACGTGTCGTTCACGCGGACCGAGTTGTTGGCGTTCTGGTACTGGACGGACGTGATGTCGTCGCCGCCCAGGTCCATGTCGAAAGCCCGCGTCGCGCAGGGCGCGGATCTTCTCCTCCTCCGAGACCTTGGTCTGGATGAAGTCCTCGATGTCGGGGTGGTCGACGTCGAGGTGACCATCTTCGCGGCCCGGCGGGTGGCGCCACCGGACGATCGTGCCGGCGGAGGCGTCGGCGCCGCGCATGAAGGAGACCGGGCCGGAGGCGTTGCCGCCGGAGGAGAGCAGTTCCTTGGAGGAGCGGATCCGGGAGGGTTCAGGCCGGCGCCCGAGCCGCCGCTTGAAGATCATGCCCTCTTCCTTGTACCAGTCGAGGATCGACTCCATGGAGTCGTCGACGGACAGGATGAAGCAGGCGGAGACCTGCTGCGGCTGGGGCGATGCCGACGTTGAACCAGACGGGGCTGTTGAAGCTGAAGATCTGGTGCGGGAGGGCGTAGGGCCAGCTCGTGCTCGAAGATCTCGGCGTCGGCAGGCGAGGCGAAGTACTTGTGGTCCTCGCCGGCCTTCCGGTACGTCTTCACGATGCGGTCGATGAGCTGCTTCAGGCTCACTTCACGCTGCAGGGTGCCGACGGCACCCCCGGAAGTACTTGCTGGTGACGATGTTGACCGCGTTCACCGACCAGAACTCGGGGAACTCGACGCCACGCTGCTCGAAGTTGACCGAGCCGTCGCGCCAGTTGGTCATGACGACGTCACGACGCTCCCAGGCCACCTCGTCGTAGGGGTGGACGCCGGGGAGTGGTGTGGACGCGCTCGACGCGGAGTCCCTTGCCCGCCTTCGTGCCCTTGGCGCGGAACTCCGTGCCGGACCGCTCGCCGTCTCTGTCATGCCGCCTCCCTGTACGGGCGAAAACGCCCTGAAGTGCCCCGATTGTTCCCGTGGCACGGTGTTCTGTCTTGTGTTGCGGGCATCTCCAGCACCGCCCGCAACAGGTCCTTGTCACTCGCCGCCGTCCGGCCGGGCCCGGGCGCCGAAGTCCGGGTCCGGCCCGCCGGTCAGTCGGCGGCGCCTGCGGGCTCGGGGACCTGTGCCGCCCCCGTGGATCCGCGGTCGTTCTCCCGACTCCCCGCGCCGGCGTCTTCGCCGTCTTCGCCGGGATGCCCCGTCGCCTCCCTGAGCTCCACGATCGCGGCCTCGAAGTCCTCGAGCGAGTCGAACGCCCGGTAGACGGAGGCGAATCGCGAGATAGGCGACGAGGTCGAGTTCCTGCAGCGGGCCGAGTATGGCCAGCCCCACGTCGTGGGTGGTCAGCTCGGCGCTTCCGGTGGCCTGCACCGCCTCCTCGACCCGCTGGCCGAGCTGGGCGAGCGCGTCCTCGGTGACGGGCCGGCCCTGGCAGGCCTTGCGTACACCGTTGATGATCTTGGTGCGGCTGAACGGTTCGGTGACCCCGGACCGCTTCACCACCATGAGCGAGCACGTCTCCACGGTCGTGAAACGACGGGAGCAGTCAGGGCACTGGCGGCGCCTGCGGATCGACGTGCCGTCGTCGGTCGTACGACTGTCGACGACGCGGCTGTCGGGGTGCCTGCAGAAGGGGCAGTGCATGAACTCCGAACCCTCCTCACAGCAGACTCAATGGCCTCGAAAGGCCCTTCAGGCCCCTCGAAGCAGCCCCAGCATAGGCGATCGCGGCGGGCTCGGAAGACCCGGGGGACCACAACTCATGGGCTGCTGCTGCAATCCAACCACTAGATGTGGGGATTGGCTCATACATACACGCCCTGCACGCGTGTCGCTCCGGTACGTACTGGCGTCGTACGGCCGAGGCGGCGCGGCGGACGCGCGCACGCACGGCCGTATCGCCCGGGCGCATGCGGAGATACCGTGGGCACCGCGAGGAGGAGGGCGTGGGACTACCGCACAGATGAGGGGACCCACGCCATCGAACGGGATGCCGGATGGCAGACTGGAGCGACCTCCCCGAGGTTGTCACCACGGCGGTGAAGAGTACAGCAATAGGCCCTTTTGTCCGCCAGGCACCGCGATAGCCATACACCCAGAAACACACTCCGGGCGAGCGATTCGCGATTTTCCTCGAACGTGTGTTTGGCGCAACCTTTCAGCTACTACCGTTGTGCAGCAGGGACCATCGAGAGGGGCCGACGTGACCACCACCGCCGACAGTGCCACCATCACTGCCCAGGACCGCCCCCAGGGCCGACCTGAGCCGGTGCACGCGATGAGCGACGCCACGAATCCCGAGGGGCACAAGCGCTCCCTGCCAGGCCGACCCCCTGGCATCCGGGCCGACAGCTCGGGACTCACCGACCGCCAACGCCGGGTGATCGAGGTCATCCGCGACTCCGTGCAACGGCGCGGATACCCGCCGTCGATGCGGGAGATCGGCCAGGCCGTCGGCCTCTCCAGCACCTCCTCCGTCGCGCACCAGCTGATGGCACTGGAGCGCAAGGGCTTCCTGCGCCGCGACCCGCACCGCCCGCGCGCCTGCGAGGTGCGCGGCTCCGACCAGGCCGCCTCCGCGCAGCGTCCACGGACACCGCGGGCAAGCCCGCCGCGTCGTACGTTCCGCTCGTCGGGCGCATCGCCGCCGGTGGTCCGATCCTCGCCGAGGAGTCCGTCGAGGACGTCTTCCCCCTGCCGCGGCAACTGGTCGGTGACGGCGAGCTGTTCGTCCTGAAGGTCGTCGGCGACTCGATGATCGAGGCCGCCATCTGCGACGGCGACTGGGTCACGGTCCGCCGTCAGCCGGTCGCCGAGAACGGCGACATCGTGGCCGCGATGCTCGAGGGCGAGGCGACCGTCAAGCGCTTCAAGCGCGAGGACGGCCACGTCTGGCTCCTCCCGCACAACTCGGCCTACGAGCCGATCCCTGGTGACGACGCGACCATCCTCGGCAAGGTGGTGGCCGTACTGCGTCGCGTCTGAGCGCCACGGCGGGCGGGTACGCCACGACAGCGACCCGACCCGACCGGGCCCCGGAACCTCTGCGCCGGTTCCGGGGCCCCGCGCTGTGCGGGGCCGGGCCGGGGTGGTTTCCCGCCGAGCACCCGGCCAGGCGCCCGGCGGGATACCCCGGGCTCAGTCGCCGTCCGCCGCTTCCGTCTCTTCCGCCGCTTCCGTCTGCCGCGCCTTCGCGTCGATCGCGGCCAGCGACTTGCGGACCTGGTTGCGGTCGGTGGTGAACCAGAAGTCGGGCAGTGACGCCTTCAGATAGCTCCCGTACCGGGCCGTCGCCAGTCGCTGGTCCAGTACGGCGACCACGCCGCGATCGCCCGACGCCCGTACGAGGCGGCCCGCGCCCTGGGCCATCAGCAGCGCGGCGTGCGTGGCGGCGACCGCCATGAAGCCGTTGCCGCCGGCCTCCTCCACCGCCTTCTGGCGGGCGCTCATCAGCGGGTCGTCCGGGCGCGGGAACGGGATCTTGTCCATGACGACCAGCTGGCAGCTCGGACCGGGCACGTCGACGCCCTGCCAGAGCGACAGCGTGCCGAAGAGGCAGGTCCTCGGGTCGGCGGCGAAGTTCTTGATCAGCTCGCCGAGTGTCTCTCACCCTGGAGCAGGATCGGGTACTCCGGGATGCGGGAGCGCAGTTCCTCGGCGGCCAGCTGGGCCGCCCGCATCGAGGAGAACAGCCCCAGCGTGCGGCCGCCGGCCGCCTGGATCAGCTCCGTGAGCTCGTCGAGCATGTCGCCGCGATCACCGTCCCGCGCGGGCGCGCCAGGTGCTTGGCGACGTACAGGATGCCCTGCTTGCGGTAGTCGAACGGCGATCCCACGTCGACGCCCTTCCACTGGGGCACGTCGTCGCCCTCGGTGCCCTCGGGGGCGAGGCCCAGGGAGGCCCCGACGCCGTTGAAATCGCCCCCAGCTTGAGGGTCGCGGAGGTCAGGACGACCGAGCGGTCCGTGAAGAGCTTCTCGCGCAGCAGACCCGCGACGGACATGGAGCGACCCGCAGCGAGGCACCGAACCGGTCATGCCGCTCGTACCAGACGACGTCCCACTCGGCGCCGTTGGTGATCCGCTCCGCCACGTCGTGCACGGACTCGACCGAGGCCAGCGCCTGCTTGCGGACCGCGTCCTGGTCCTGCACGGACTTGTCGCGAGTGGCGCCGATGGCCGAGATGACCGAATGAGCAGGCGTCGCGCAGTGCCATGAGCGCGTAGCCGAGATCCTCCGGGACCTCCTCCAGGCGCCCCGGCAACGCCAGCTCCATCAGCCGCTCGAAGCCCTCGGCCGCGGTCTGGAGCTGGTCGGCGGCCTCTCGTTGACGAGCTTCGCGGCCCGCCGCACCGCCCGATTGACCTGGCCGGGGGTGAGCTCACCGGTGGCGACGCCGGTGACCCGGGAGACCAGCTCGTGCGCCTCGTCGACGATCAGCACCTCGTGCTGCGGCAGACCGGAGCGCCCTCGATGGCGTCGATGGCGAGAAGGGCGTGGTTGGTGACGACGACCTCGGAGAGCTGGCGCGCTCGGGCCATCTCGGCGAAGCACTCGGCTCCGTACGCGCACTTCGAGGCGCCCAGGCACTCCCCGGGACGACACCGACACCTGCGATCATGCCCGGTCGGACACCCGGGCGTGAGGTCGTCGCGGTCGCCGGTCTCGGTCCCGTCCGCCCAGTCGCGCATCCGCAGCAGGTCCTGGCCCAGCTTGCTGGTGGGGCGGCGGCCTCGAACTGGTCGAAGAGGCCCTCCTCCTCGTCCTGCGGGACTCCCCTCGTGGAGCCGGTGCAGGCACAGGTAGTTCGACCTGCCCCTTGAGCATCGCGAACTCCGGCCGGCGGCGCGCAGCTGCGGGTGGGCGCGTCGACCGTGCGGGGCAGGTCCCGCTCGACCAGCTGGCGCTGCAGGGCCAGGGTCGCGGTGGCCACGACGACCCGCTCGTGCGCCAGCGCGGGCACCAGATAGCCCAGCGACTTGCCGGTGCCGGTGCCGGCCTGGACCAGCAGATGGGAGCCGCCGTCGATGGCTTCCTCGACGGCTTCGGCCATGGCCACCTGGCCGGGACGCTCCGTGCCGCCGACGGCGGTGACGGCGGCGTGCAGGAGTTCGGGGAGTGAGGGCTTCGTCATAGCGCGACCACCCTACGGCCCGGCACTGACAAACGGACGGGCGAGGCGGGAGCGAGGGACGGCAGGGGCGGGACGGGCGAGGCGGGAGCGAGGGACGGCCGTGGCGGGACGGATGGCTGGGAGGGCGGGGGCAAGGGTGGGCTCCTGGGCGGGCGGGGCGCCGGTCGGCGAGTGGAGGCGGCACTGATCGGGCCGTCGTAACTGGGCCGCACGACGCTACGTCGGCGCGCGCGGCGTCCGGTCCCGGATCATGAGGGCGGCTCGCTTGGCGGGCAGGTCGACCTCGGCGGCGAACCGGAATCCGGCGCCGAGGAACGCGGCGACGGAGGCCGTGTTGCGGACGTCGGGTTCGGCGAGCACACGCGTGCAGGCGGGCCGCCTCGCGAGGACGAGGTCCGTGACGGTCCTGATCAGGGTGGTCCCGATGCCCTGCCCGCGGTCGGTGACATCGCCGATCAGGAGGTGGAGACCGGTGTCGTGCGGCCGGACGGGACGGTACCGGGCCAGCGGGTCGAGGTCGGCCCGGTAGATCTCCCAGTAGCTCATCGGCAGCCCCTCCAGGATGCCGACGCAGGAGACGCTGCGTCCGTCGCCCGCGAGCTGCGCCCGTACGTGCTCCTCGGTCACGCTCCGTGGACCGGTCAGCTCCCAGAACGCGGCGACGGCGGGGTCGTTCATCCAGCGCGTGATGATCGGGACGTCCCGGTCGACACGGACGGGCACCAGCTGGAACACGCCCGCGGATGTGACGGCCGGACCCCAGTCGGCGACACGGTCGAGCAGGTCGTCGCCGGCCCGCGTCGTCTCCGTCCCGGCTGGGGCGTCCCCCTGCTCGCCCTGCCCGAAGAGGGCGACGAACTCCTCGGGCAGGTGCAGGTCCAGGGTGTCGTCGGCGCTCGCATCGGTGGAAGCCACGGTGTCGCTCTTTCGGCAGTCGGAAGGGGGCTGGGAGAGGGCTGGGGAGAGGCTGGAGGGAGTCGGAGAGGAGGTCGGTGAAGGGTCGGCGGTGTGCCCAGGCGCGCAGCGGTTGGTGATCGTGACGTAGGCGGACTGGGTGTCCACCGGGCCGACGAGTTCGTCCAGGCCGCGCAGTCGGGTCAGCAGGTTGGCCTTGCAGCGCAGTACGGGCGAGTCCAGGAGCTGTGCGGGCAGCGGGCTGTGCAGCGGGGCGGGGCCCGACGCGAGATCGCGCAGGAAACGGCGGAAGGCCGCGAGCAGCAACCGTTCGTCGGCGAGGTGCTGGGAACCGAAGGCGCCGATGAGGCCGAACACGTTGTTGATGGCGAGGTAGTACGCGAAGCGCTCGTCGGTGACCTCGTCGGAGACGAACGTCACTGTGCTCGCCGATTCGGGCAGCCGGGCGTCGAGTTCCGCGCGCCGGGACTCACGGAAGTGGTAGCCCTGGTTGTCGCGGTAGCGGCCGCCGGCGGGCCAGCCGTCGGCGTCCAGCAGGAGGAGCGTGTTCTGCTGGTGCGCCTCCAGGGCGATCCCGGCGTGGGCGTCCAGCCACAGGACGGGGCGTACGACGTGATGGAGGTAGCGCAGGAACCACTCGGCGGCGACGGCTTGGCGGAGGCGGCCGGTCCGTCCGGCGAGCCGGGTGACGACCTCGGCCAGCCGGGAGCGCGGGACGTCGGCGGTGGGCCGGCCGAAGCCGTCCGCCCGCCCCCGCGGCCGGGGGCGCGACGAGGCCCGCGACGCAGGAGACGTCGTCCGTGGGCCGGAAGGGGTTTGCCGGATGACGACGTCGAGCCCCCTCACCGGCTCCCCGTCCGGTCCGTCGACGGCGAGCCAGGCCGGGTCACGGACGATGTCGAAGTCCGGGTGGGCGGCCTGCCACTGACGGGCCACCCGGTGCGCAGCAGGCGGTGGACCTCGACTCCGCGCGGGGTGGAGTTCCCTTGCGGAGGTTCTCCCGGCGGGAGTTGGTGATGTGCAGGCCAGCGAGAGCTTGAGCATGGCGGGGGCGCCGGTTCGGTAGACGGTTCGGAGCGAGGAGGTGGGATGCCAGGGGGCGCCCCGGGTGCCGAGATCCCTGAGCAGTCCCGCGTCCAGCAGGGCCGCGGTTCTCCGGTCGGTGCCGTACCGCGCGGTACTGCCAGGGATGCAGGGAAGGACCGCGTAGCCGTCCGGCGGCGCCGGCCCGTCCCCCGCGAGGCGGGCGGTGAGCAGGGGCGCGGTGACCGGGCGACCGCGCTCGGTCCAGGCCGAGTCGGTGGCGAGGACGGAGGGGGCGACGGCCACCCAGTGCAGGGGGAAGGAGCCGCGCAGTTCCGGTGAGTACCGCTGCGCCTCTGCCTCCGTGAGCCCTTCTCGGCTCTTGGGTGTGGGGTGCAGTGGATGCCCGAGGAGCAGCGCCTGCTCGGCGGCGAGGAAGAGGTCGGGACCACCACCGGGACGGCCGTCGGGGCCGCCGGAGGGTGGTCCTCCCGGCGATCGCGGAGGAAGACGGCGGTACGGCGGACGGAGTCGGCGACACGCGCCACGAGAGTCGGCCCCGTCGGGCCCCGGGTCGTCGGCCGACTCCCGGACGAGCAGCGCGGCGACCGTGACGGCGTCGGCAGGTGGCGCGGAGGCGGGGGCGCCGGTCAGGCGTGGCAGGCCGAATCGGTGCCGTCCCGTCGGCGACCAGTAGTGGACGGGAACGGTCAGGGCAGTTCCGCTGGCCGGAAGCGGCATGTGGAGGACACCGCTGCCGGGTGCGGTCGCGTCGGTTTCGCGCGCCCAGCAGCGCAGCAGGTTCTCCACGGTCGCCGCCTGGGCCCCGGTGTACGGGTCCGCGTGGTCCAGGACATCGGCGGTGAGCGGGGGCGCGGGCACGGGAAGGGCGGCGAGGGCCGGTACGGGCGCGGAGGCAGCGGCGGGGTCCGGGACCGGTCCGGGACTGGCGTCGGCCGCCGGAGCCTGCCCCCGACTGGCGGCAGCGGCCGACCCGATCCCCGGACTGGCGGCGACGACGACGACCGGAACCGATCCCGGATGCGTGGCGGCGGCCGCCGGCGGCGCCGAAACGGCAGGGAGTCGCCGTGGACGACGGCTGTCCGGCGATCGCGGCGGTTGTCGGTCGGGGTGTGGGGGGCGGTGTGCAAGGCGGGTCCCTCGTGACGTGCTGTGGCCTGGGCTGCGGATCTCAGCGCGGTAGCGCCCCGGGCGGTGGGGCGTGGTCGCCATGGCTTCGGTCCACCGCCGCCATCGCGTCGGCGAGGCGGTCCAGGACCGCCGACGTCTGCTCCTCGGTGACGATCAGCGGCGGCAGCAGTCGTACGATGTTCCCGGACGGGCCTGCGGTGTGTCCACGATCAGCCCGCTGGCAGGCACTCCAAGTACCGGTGGCGGCGACTTCGGCGGCGGTGCCCGGCGCGGGGCCCATGTCCGTGCCGTCGGCAGGGGTCCGCTGCGGCACCGTCCGGTGCGACCAGTTCGACCACCGGAGCATCAGGCCCTTCGCCCCCGCACGTCGCGCCGACGCACCGGAACTCCCGGCCAGGCCGCGCAGTCGGGGTCAGCACCAGCCCCCCAGTACGGCGGCGCGCTCGCGCGAGGCGGCGCTCGCGTACGTGGGCGAGGGGTCGCGCTGCGCCCGCGCCAGGGCGAGTGAGCCGCCGCGAATGTGAGGGCACCGGGCTCCCCGTGGCAGGTCGTCGCAGTCACCACCGCGGCCAGCGGCAGGCTGCCGCCGATCGCGTCTTGACAGGACCAGGACGCCGGGCATGATGCCGCTGTGTTCGACCGCCCGGAAGGCCCTGGTCCGCCTGGACACCCGTCTCGGTCTCGTCTGCGATCAGCAGAACGGACCGTTCTCGCCGTACTCCGGCGCATGCGCCGCATCCAGGTGTCCGGCGCGGGAAGCACCCCGCCTTCGCTGTGGACCGGTTCAGGGATCATCCCGGCGAGGCAGCCGCCCCCGACCGGCGGTCGTCGAGGACGGACTCGGCCCAGTGGGCGGCGAGTTCGGCCCCGCGTTCACCCCCGACGCCGAACGGACAGTGCCGGTCCTGCGGATAGGGCAGGCGCGCGCGGCGGGTGTCGCAGGCCTCGCCGTGGTCCGCGCACGCCCCGGCGGTCGCCCGGTGGTGGTACCGGTGAAGGTGACCACCCGATTCCGCCCGGTGGCGGCGCGGACCAGCTCGACGGCGGTGGCGACCGGGTCCGTACCGGACGGTCCGCAGAACCGCACGCGCGTGTGGTCGGCGAGTCCGGCCGGCAGGGTGTGCAGCAGCTCGGTGACGAAGGCGTCCTCGACGGGGGTGGTGAGGTCCATGACCTGCAAAGGAGCCCCGGAGTCGAGGACCTTGCGGATGGCCTCCAGCACCCGGGGTGGTTGTGCCCCAGGGCCAGTGCGCCCCCCGCCCGAGACGCAGTCCAGGTAACGCTGGCTTCGCCGGCGCCCTCGATGGTGAGCCCCGGGCCCGGGCCGGTACGACGGGGAGGCGCGCGCGTAAATGCAGCCGCGAGGACTCACGCGCCGGTGGACGCGCTGGGGCGCTCTCCTGCGCGATACGCGCCCCGCGCCCGCTTGCCGCCGACGGCCCAGCGCCCGCCCGCAGCGCCTCCCCCGCGATCGGCCCGGGCGTTTCCCCGCCCGGACGTAAACCCCCGCACGTGGATTCCGCCACGGCTTCCCGACCTCCCGCTGTCCAGCCCGCGACCCGACGTGTCGGGGCGCCCTCGGCACTGGGGGCCGCACCTGGACAGCAGGCCCCCCACCGCTACCAACACCCGGCCGTTCGCGGGGTTACGGGTTGCCCGGAAGATCCATGCCGGGGCGGGGCGGCCGCCGTCACCCACGAGGCGCTCAGGGAGGCCGAGCCGGTCATCAGGTTCACGCCTCCGACGGAGCAGCCCGGCCCGGCGGATCCCCCGTCGGGTATACCGCCGTACTGCGCGGGAGGGCGCCGACCCTTCGCATGGATACTGGCTTGAGTCGGACGGCCATGTCCCGAACCAGTTGCCATTCGATCGGAACTCCCCACAGCGAACGAATAGTGTGTGGTGCCGTTCCAGGGCAGTTCACCACGGGAATCACCAGCATGCGATCCATACGGCCGTCGTTCACCACGCGCCGGGCACAGGCGCGGGCGGCGCAGAAACTCCCCGTGCCGGTCGTTGCACTCGTCTCGGCACTCGCGCTCACCGCCACCGCCTGCAGGAGTCCGGCGACCCCGAGGCGGGCGGCGACGCCTCGGCCACCGCGTCCGCCCGCCCGGACGGCGTATCAACGGCGAGATCCGGATCCCGGACCACATCAAGGACAAGCTCAAAGAACACGGGATCGACGTCGACGAGTGGAAGAACGCCCTGGAAGAACTGGAGCAAGGGACGAGCTCGGGAGGCGCGGACTACGTCAACCCGATCATCGAGGACCCACCTGTAGACCCGGACCGTGCGGGACGCTCCAGGAGCCGGACCAGAAGGGTCGACGACAGCGACCTCTCCAGTGACCAGGGCGTCACCGACCCGGAGCCGCAGCCGGATTGCAGGCGCAGGCCGTGCCCACCCAAGTACCGACAGCGCGGCAACCCGCGCGGGCAAGCTGCTCTTCGACTCCCCCAGGGCTCGATGAGTCTGCTCCGGCCACGGTCGTGGAGGACCCGGCCAACCCGGGCAAGTCCAACCTGGTCTGGACGGCCGGCACACCAGAGCGCACTTGGGCAAGAAGGGCGGCTGGTACCGCAACATCGCCTTCGTGCCCTCGTACAACGACGCCGGCAAGTCGACCCAAGGAACTTGCCAGAACGCCACCCCAAAGGAGGTCGCTCCGTACGGCGTCTGAAGTGGGGCGACTGGGCTGAGACCTCGAACCAGGTGGATCCAGCAGGGCGGCGCGACGGGCGGTGACGGCGCCTCGTACGACTACGCGCCGTCATCCCTGCGTGACGCCGGAGAAGGGGCAGCGACGGCAAGTCCCTGGAGGAGACGTCGGTGCACGCGCTCCCGTGTATTCTCGACGCGCCCAAGGTGCCCGGGTGTAGAGCCTCAGAGGCGATCGGCTGGCGCGGCGCCGTACGACGGCTAGAAGCTTCTACGCAATTGAGGATTGCAAGCGACGGCTGTCGAGTCGGCGCCTCCGACCCGACGATGCTACCGCATCGGCTGCACCATGACCGGCGGTTCGTCCGGCGGCGGCTGGGTCGCGGCCGGATTTCCGACGGCAAGCTCGGCGCCTGGTGTCTAACACTCGATCGGCCCGGCGGCGGCCGGCTGGCTGGCCGGTCCGCTGGCTGGGCGAGGAGGCCAGGGTGTGTTCGACGCGGTAGGGGGCGGCAAGATTCGCCGGCCAGTGATCGCGAGGGCGGTAGGGTGCGTCGGGCCCGCCCGGCACCCCACCGCGCCTCGGTGACATGCGTATGTTCCACATCCATAGTGGCAGCTGTACGTTTCCAGCACTCATTACGTTTAAAGCGGGGTCGACCCACCATGCGTTCCGCACCAACGCCCCGCCCGCTCCCACGGCACCGGCGGCGCACCGCGCTCGCCGCCACCGGTCTCGTCGCCGCCCTGGCGCTCACCGCGACGCCTGTGGCCGCTCGGAGAGGACGAGGCCGACGCCAAGCCCGGCGGCGGCACCTGGCAGGCCGCCGACGCCGGCGGTGACGCTTGAGTCGAGGCCAGCCGGCTTCTCGCCGCCGCGGACCGGCTCAAGGAGCACGGCATCGACGTCGACCAGTGAAGGACGGCGGCTGGAAGGACTCAGACAAGGACAAGTGGAAGCTCACCGAGGCCAAGGACTTCGTCAACCCGGTGATCGAGGGCCTGTGGAAGCCGACCGGGATGCAGTCCGCGACCCAGGCCGACAAGACCGTCACGACCAAGGACACCGCCGCCGACCAGGGCGCCCACCGACCCGGAGCCGGCGCCCGTCGAGGCCGTGGGCCGAGGACGACGCCGTACTTCAGAAAGCGGCCCGAGTCGGCAAGGCCTTCTCCCGGCTTCGGGGGGTCGATGGTCTGCTCCGGCACCGTCATCAAGGACGCGAACAACCCGGGCAAGTCCAACCTGGTGTGGGCGGCCGGCCACTGCACGTGCACGCCGGCGGCAGTGGCGGCGGCTGGTACCTGCTTTCGCCTTCCGTGCCCCTCTGACACCGACCTCGGCAAGTCCGAGGCGAAATCTGGCGACGCGACGACCACCGAGATGGCCCCGTACGGCACCTGGTGGGCCGACTGGGCCTCGACCTCCAACCAGTGGATCCATGGTAGCGCGGAGACGGCGGCGACTTGGCGCCGCGGCTGACTACTCCGTGCTGCACGTGAAGCCGGAGCAGGGCAGCAAGTCCCTGGAGAGACGGTCGGCGCCGCGCTGGCGGGTGGACTTCTCCGCCCCCCGCGGGGGAGGTCGCCAGCGATGGGCGCCTGGAGCACCCGGCCGCCGCGCCGTTGCAGCACCTGAACATGTTCAAGTGCGTGATCCGGCCCGGCCGGCTGTCGCTGGGCCCGTCCGCTGCCGACGATAGCACCGCATCGGCTGCACCCCATGACCGGCGGTTCGTCCGGCGGGCGGCTGGTTCCGGGTGGCGGATCGGGGAACCAGGTTGGTCTCGAACACCTCGATCGGCCGCTGGAGAACCACCTGGCTGGCGGGTCCGCGAAGCTGGGCCGGGAGGCCGAGGCGGATGTACCAGAACGCCATGAGCAAGACGTTGGCGGTCGCTGACACGCACGCGCACGCCGCATTGAGTGAGGGCCCGCCCCCTGTCGGCAGGGGGCGGGCCCCTCGCCGTCGCTGTGCGCCCCGAGCGTCAGGCGAGGCGGGGCGGAACGTACGGCGTGAGTTCCGCCGCCAGTTCCTCGTGCACCCCCACTCCCAGCAGGGGTGCCCTCCGGGGAGTGTGCTCCTCGGCGAGATCACCCTGCCCTCGTCATGGGCACGGGCGACCAGCTTGTCGCCGGTGTACGGTGACGAGCGCCTCGATCTCCACAAAGAGCTCGGCGCAGCTCGTTGTCGATCAGTGCGAGCAGCTCCGGTCGATGTTCAGCCGGTGCGCTTGGAACGGCGATGGACCGCTTCTCGACCCCCAGCAGCCGCTGGAGCACCAACGGGTCGGCCATGTCGGCCTTGTTGCGCATTCGTCGACGATCCCGGGTACGTCGGTGGCGCCGACGTCCTCGATCACCTCGCGCACAGCTGCCAGCTGCTCCGCCGGGCCGGGTGCGCAGCCGTCCACCACGTGCAGATCAGGTCGATTCGCCGACCTCCTCCATCGTGGAGCGGAACGCCTCGACCAGGTGGTGCGGCAGGTGCTTGGCGGACGAATCCGACGGTGGCCCGCCAGGCGTGCGGCCGTCCGCTCGGCGTCCCCGCGCGGCGCACGGTCGGGTCGAGGTGGCCAGACAGCGCGTTTTACCGCAGCACGCCCGCGCCCGGGTGAGGCGGTTGAGCAGCAGGATTCTTGCCCCGCGTTGGGTAGCCCGCGATGGCGACGGACGGCACCTTGTGGCGCTTGCGCTCCTGGCGCTTGATCTCGCGGCCGGTCTTCATCTCCGCGATCTCACGGCGCATTTTCGCTATCTTCTCGCCGGATCCAACCGGTCCGTCTCGATCTTGGACCTCACCAGGCCATGGGGTGGCGGAGGCCGCCGCCCTTGCCGCCGCCCATCTGCCGGGACAGCGACTGACTCCAGCCGCGCAGCCGCGGCAGCATGTACTGCATCTGCTGTAGTGCGACCGCGCCTTGCCCTCTCGGGACTTGGCATGCTGGTGAAGATGTCCAGGATCAGGGCCGTACCGGTCGATGACCTTGACCTCGGCGACGTCCTCGAGGGTGGATCAGCTGCTCCCGCCTCAGCTCACCGTCGCAGATGACGGTGTCCGCGCCCGCCGAGGACGCGATTGTCCCGCAGCTCCTGGGCCTTGCCGGAGCCGATGTAGGTGGCGGCGTCGTCGTTGTCGCGGCGCTGGATGACGCCGTCGAGCACGAGAGCGCCCGCGTCTCCGCGCAGGGCGGCCAGCTCGGCGAGGAAGTTCTCCAGGCGCCGCGCACGGTGCCCGAGGTCCAGACGCCGACGAGGACGACCCGCTCCAGGACGGAGCTGGCGGCATCGACCTCGGTGACGTCCTCGAGCTCGGTGGAGAGGCCCGCCACGTGCGCAGTGCCGCGCGGTCGGAGCGGTCGAACTGTCGCCGTCCCACTTCGGGTCGGCTTGGCTCCAGGCGACGTCCTCTTCATCAGGGCATCGCCCGGCGCGCCCTCGGCATAGGTCTGCTCGAGACGCTTGGTGTCCTGGGAGGGGAAGAAGGAGGAGGTCATCGATCCTTACGCAGCTGGGAATGGATCGCGCGCGGCACTGACACCGCGTACACTTCCGCACAACGCACGAGCCGCCGGGAGATTCCCGCGCCCCTGCCGCCATCCTGAAGATGGTCGCACGGCACGGGCCGTCTCGTCACCGGCTTATTCCCCGTGCGCCTTCCCGGTAGCAGCCGCCGGCGCCTGGTCGGCCGCCGTCGGCTTCCAGTCGGGGTGGCCGGGCAGCGGGCGGGGCCCCGCCGTACAGCCAGCCCTGGAAGAAGTCGCCCAGGTCGCGGCCGGAGATCTCGAGGCCAGCCGGACGCAGTCGGCGGTCGTCGCGGTGCCGTCCCGGTGGCGGGTGACCCAGGCTCGTTCGAGGCCCTCGAAGGCGGGGCAACAGATCTCCTGGCGCAGGCGTAGAGCACGAGGGCGGCACCGTCGTACACGTTGGAGCGGAAGATCCCGGTCTTGCGCTGCCGGGGGTTCTTCGGCGGCCTTCGGAAACGCGCCGGCGGTCCGCCCGCCGTGCGCCAGCGGTCGGAGGGCCGTAGGCGGCCTTCATGCGCGCCGCCATGGGCCTGTCGGCGGTCTCCTCCGCGTACAGCGCCTCGTACCAGGTGGCGTGTCCCCTCGTTGAGCCACAGGTCGGACCAGGTGCCCGGGCTGACGCTGTCGCAACCACTGGGTAGGCCAGCTCGTGCACCCGCGATCGACTCGACGTACCACGCGGGGTAGGCCCGGGCTCCGGTGAACAGCTCTCGCTCGAAGAGGGAGAGCGTCTGGGTCTCCAGTTCCGAAGCCGGTGGTGGCGTCGGTCACGAGCAGGCCCGTACGTCTCGAAGGGTAGCGCCCGACCCGTGCTTCTCCATCCAGGCGATCACGGACCGGGAGTCTTCGCCAAGCCACGGTTCGAGCGCCGCGCGTGCTTCGTCGGCACCCCACGTCCCGGACGGGGAGTCCGTGCGGGCCGGTGCGGTGCAGGCACTTCGTGGAGCGGCCGATGGACACCTGGGCCAGCTCCGTGGCCATGGGGTGCTGGGTGCGGGGTGCGTCCAGGTGGTCGCTCCGCCGGCCTGGCCCGATCGGGTCGGCAGGCCGTTGGCGACGGCCGTGAGCCCGTCGGGGCGGTCACGCTGATGGTGAAGCGCGCCTTGTCGGAGGGATGGTCGTTGCAGGGGAACACCAGGTGTGCGACATCGGCCTGGTTGGCCATGGCGGGCGCCGTCGGGCAGCACCCAGCCGCCCCTGGCGGTCCTCGGCGTTACGGGGTCGCTGCTGTGCCGCACGGTGATCCGCGTCCGGTCGCCCTCGTCGAGGCGAGTCCTCCGGCGTGAGCGAGGTCCTCGCCGGCCACTGGCGAAGCCGGCGGGCTCGCCGTCGACCTCGACAGGAGTCGACCCTTGCCGTGGGCTGAAGTCGAGGTTGACCCGGTCCAGGTCGGCCGTCGTCCGGGCGTCGATGGTGGTGACCGCCTTCAGCGGCTCGCTGTTGTCGCCAGGAGTAGGTGAAGGACAGGTCGTAGGCCGTCGCGTCGTGGCCGTGGGGTTGCTCCAGGTGCGGGAAGGAGATCGGTCGCCGACGCCCAGGGGGTCGGCCGGGGCGCTCGCGGCGTAATCAGGCAGACGGAGACGGCCGAGGCGAGCAGTGCCGCGGCCTGGAACCGGCGGCGGGACCACGCGCGGGGCGCGGAGTCGGGGTGGTGAGGGGTGTGCAGCATCCCACGGCTATCAGCGCGTGCGGACGCTGCGGCGACGGCGCGCGCCGGAGCACCCAACGGGTACGTCCCGGCTTGGCCCGACGCCCCGCCCGGGTACGGCCGGTCCGCGTACGACCGGCCTGCGTACGATTGCCTTCGAACTCGACCGTCCGCGTACGGCCCGCACGGACTCGACCGGGTCCGCCGGCGTACGGCCCACCCGGATACGACCGCGGCCCGCCCGAGTGCGACCGGCCCGGGTTCGGCTCAGACTCCCGTGGTCTGCGGCTGTGCTCTGCTCGTCAGCCGGCCACCCCGGCCCACGTCGCGCATCGGCGCGCATGAGGGCGGGCAGTCGGGCGGCGTCCGGGAGCAGGACGGTGTAGGTGTAGCGGACCCGCTGCCGGTCGGGGGTTCGACGGTCCCACGCGGAGACGATCTCGGCGCCTTCGATCAAGCCATGGCCTCCGTGAGGTCGGCCGGGAGGTGCGGGCGGCCGAACGATTCGGCGAGCAGCATGACCCGGCACCAGGTGTAGCGCTCCCCCGGCGCACGCCGACCGCCGCGCGCCCCGCGCTCTTTATCCGCGCCACCACCCGCGCACTCCGCGCGGTACACCGTCACCACTCCCCGCGCACCCGCGGCTTGGTGATCTCGTCGGCGGTACAGGGAGTGCAGCAGCCGGCCAGCCGTACGGTCGCGCCCGGCGGGTCGACGAGGACGTCGGCGGAGGCGGGCCCGGGCGGCCAGTCCATCCGGACGTCTGGCGCGAGACGGGTGCGTCGCCGGCGGCGGGACGGGACGTCTCCTCCGCTTCGGCGGGCGGCTGCGCGGGGTGGGTCGCGAGCCGGCGCTGGATGGCGATCCGCGCGGGCAGCCGTGTGGGCGTGCTCCAGCCACTCCCCGGAGGGCTCCGGAGGGTGGGGTCCTGGCCCATCAGGACTGCACGTGGTGCTCCACCGCGTCCCGCAGCACCGTGCCATGGTCGCCAGGCGACCCCCGTTCACCCGGGCGCCCATGCACGTGTGCGCGTCCCGCGCCGTACTGGGCGTGCCGCGGCGTCCACGCAGGTCGCGCCCTCGGGCAGGCCGAGGGTGCCGCCGTCGGGCCGGAAGACGCGAGTGATCTCGCGGTCCCGGGCGAGGTCCGCGCGGGAGAGTGGACCCGGAAGGTGTCGGGGTCGGGGGCGCCCCGCCGCCGTCGAGCAGCCGGGAGAGCCAGCCGGGCCGGGTCGGGCGTCACGGCGTTCGCCGTCGCCCACGGTTCTGATCCTCCGCCGGCGGGGCGTAGGGATTGCCGAGGCGCGACGACACCCGCCTCG
Organism: Streptomyces thinghirensis; assembly: GCA_021502835.1. Next base: position 27,314 of record JAKFGP010000009.1, on the reverse strand, counting down.
GCGACCTTGTGCATCTGGTGGGTGCGGATGAGGGACCTCGACGACCTGGCCCGTCCTGCGGCTGTGGGTACCTCGGTGTGCGAGTGACTGGTACAGGTTGAACTTGGGTACGGCGATGAAGTTCTTGAACTCCTTGATACGACGGGCGTCAGCGCAGGTGTGCAGTTCACCGAGGACGGCGTGCAGCCGGCGTCCTCCTGGACGAGACCAGGAGGCGGGCCGAAGTCCGCGCCGCCGAGCGGGCCGCGCTTGCGGGAGACCCGGTGCACGGAGACGAGTGGCGGGCCGGATGAGGACTTCGGCGGTGATGTCGGCCTCGCGCAGCACCTGCGCACCTGCCGGCGACCGCGGCAGCGTGTTGTCCGCGCGGGTGGCGTTCTCCTCCACCCAACCCCCGCGTGCGCGTACTCCTCGGGGTGCATGACTGCGAAGACGAGGGGTCCTCCAGCTCGGACTTGGTGCCGTAGCCGAGCCGTTCGGCGAGCGGGGATGAGCACGTCCCGGGTCACCTCGGCGATGCGCTCCTGCTTCTCCCGGCGCTTGACGCGAGGGTGCGCATGTTGTGGAGCCGGTCGGCGAGTTTGATCGACATCACGCGGACGTCGTTGCCGGTGGCGAGGAGATCTTGCGGAAGGTCTCGGCCTGGCGGCGGCGCCGTAGTCGACCTTCTCCAGCTTGGTGACGCCGTCGACGAGGTAGGCGGACCTCGGCGCGAACTGCTCGCCGACTTGGTCGAGGGCACTCGGTGTCCTCGACGGTGTCGTGGAGGAAGTGGAGCAGCAGGCGTGGTGGTCTCGCAATCGAGCTCGGCGAGGATCAGGGCTCACGGCGAGGGGTGGGTGATGTACGGCTCGCCGTTTCAGGCATCTGGTTGGCGGCGAGGACTCGGCCAGCACGTAGGCGCGGCGCAGCGGGTCGAGGTCGGCGTCGGGGTGATGGGCGCGGTGTGCCCCGAATGACGTGGCCGATGGCGTCGGCAGCCGGCCTCTGATGGCGGAACCGAGCAGTGCGCGCGGCCCAGGCGGCGCAGGTCGATCCGGGGCGGGCCTTCCTGCGGGCGCCGCCGGCGTGACGGCGCTGCTGACCGCGGGCGTCGAGCAGGGCCTGGGTCGCTGGACCACGGCCTCCGCGTCAGCGCGGCACCTCCGGCTGCACGGACCGGCGAGGGCTTCCAGGGCGGACCGGCCTCAGGGATGGTGTTGGCCTCTCGTCCGCCGGTGCTTATGCATCGAGCCCATCACGTGCGGCCGACCGCCTTCTCGCCGAGCGTGAACGGATCACCCATTCGAGCGATGGTCCGAGGGCTCGCCTTCGTACTCGGCGTCGCGGACTGCCAGGTTCACCGTCGTGGTTCAGGCGAGCAATTCCTCCAGCCATGCGGGAGTCGAATTCCTCCGTGGCGGTGACGATCACGGCGGGGCCCGTCACTTCGGCGATCTCGCCGTCGTGCTCGGTGATCACCAGGGTGCCGCCGGGCTCGTCGACCGTGTGCGATCGCCGGGTGTGCCGGTGACCGCCGGGTCGGCGCCGTCCCTGCGGGCGGTGGCGACGGCGACGGCGCACGCGCCGTGCCGCAGGAACGGGTCTCCCCGGAGCCGCGCTCGTGGCACGCATGGTGACGGTGGCGGGGGCGCGGTCGACGACGAACTCGACGTTGACACCGTCCGGGTAGGCGGTGGCGGGCTCATGGGCCGGCGGGGAGTGCAGGTCGCCGGCGTGGGCGAGGTCGGCGACGCCGGCGACCGCGTGCGGGTTGTCGGTGTTCACGTTCCGCGCGGGCCAGCTGCGCGCCCGTCGACGCTCACCACGACGTCGCCCTCGGGGAGCAGCGCGCGGCCCATGCCCACTGTCACGTCGCCGTTCTTCGCGAGGTAGACACGCTTCACGCCCCGGGTGGCGATGGTGAGACCGCCCTCGGCGGTGGCGTGCCCGGCGCGCTGGAGTGGCCGGCGCAGACCCGCACGCCGTTGCCGCACATCTCCGCGACCGATCCGTCGCCCGTTGCGGTAGTCCATGAACCACTCCGCCTCGGCCGTACATGTCCTTGGCCTCGGGGTGCGCCGGACCGCACCACGTGCAGCAGTCCGTCGCCGCCGATGCCCGCGCGACGGTCGCACAGGGCGGCGACGGCCGCCGGGGGCAGGTCGATGGCGTTCTCCGGGTCCGGGACGATCACGAAGTCGTTCTCGGTGCCGTGACCCTTGAGGAAGGCGATCCGCGTGCTCATTCCTCGATCGTACGGGGTGGCGGTACGACAGGACGGAGGAAAGCGGTGAAGGAGGGGCGGACGTGCTCGGATCGGGCGCGCGCGCGCGGCGCAGGGACACGCGCGCGGGCCCCGCGCCAGTGGGCTCGGGTCAGCCCCGCAGGTCGGGCCACCCGCCACACGGCGAGGACGACGGCGGCGGCGACCCGCCAGGGCGCCCACGAGGATCATCCGCCAGTCGGCACGGCGCCCGGATCCGCGCTGCGGCAGTCCCGGCCAGGGTGTAGCCGACCCGGCAAGCGGCCATCATGCCCCAGCCGGCCGCGCAGGAGCAGATCAGCAGCCCCAGCATCGCGATCACGGCGCCGCTGTCGCCGAAGTCGAAGGCGAGCGGGAAGGCGAACATCAGCGAGCCGACGCGGCCAGGCACACGATGGGCGCGAGCTGCCAGATGCGCAGCCGTCGCTGCGGACGCAGCTCGACCTCGACCTCGTCCCCGTACATCTCGTCGGGCTCGGGGCCGTCGGCCGCCACACCCTCCGGCGTCTCGTCGGGGCCGTCGGGGCTCAGACCGGCTCCGTCCGGGTCCGGTCCGCCGTGGTCGGCGGTGCCGGTGCTCGGTGCTCGGTGCGGTGTCGCGAGGGCCGGCCTCCATCGCCACGCGCCCTCCCAACTAGGACTCACTCGGTCGATCGAAGCTCGATGATGGCACGCCGCCGAAGGCCGGATGACGGCCGGGGCGTCCCGATGCCATCACGATCAGGCTGTAACCGGTCGTTCGACCAACGACAGGGCGAGCCGCGGAAGTTCCGTGCGATCCGCCACAGCCCCACTCAACCAGTGCACCCGCGGATCCCGCCTGAACCACGAATCCTGACGGCGCGCGAAGCGTTTGGTGGCACGGACGGTCTCGGTCCGCGCCTCGTCCAGCGTGCACTCGCCGGCGAGCGCCGCGAGCACCCGCTGGTAGCCGAGCGCTCGTGACGCCGTACGCCCCTCGCGCAACCCCTGCGCCTCGAGTGCGCGTACTTCCTCGACCAGACCCGCCTCCCACATCCGGTCGACGCGGTGGGCGATGCGCTCGTCCAGTTCGGGGCGCGCCACGTCGACGCCGATCTGCACGGTGTCGTAGACGGAGTCGTGGCCGGGGAGGTTGGCGGTGAAGAGGCCTGCCGGTGATCTCGATCACCTCCAGAGCGCGGCACGATCCGGCGCCCGTTGCTGGGCAGGATGGCCTGCCCGGCCTCCGGGTCGGCGGCGGCCAGACGGGCGTGCAGCGCCCCGGGCCCCGCGCTGCGAGCTCCTCCTCCAGCCGGGCCCTGACCTCGGGGTCGGTGCCGGGGAACTCCAGGTTGTCGACGGCCCCGCCCGGACGTAGAGGCCGGAGCCGCCGACGAGCACCGGCCAGCGCCCCTCGGCGAGCAGCGCGTCGATCCGCCTCGCGCGAGCCGCTGGTACTCGGCCACGGACGCGGTGACCGTCACGTCCCAGATGTCGAGCAGGTGGTGCGGGACGCCACCGCGTTCCTCGGGCGTCAGTTTCGCGGTGCCGATGTCCATCCCACGGTAGAGCTGCATGGAGTCGGCGTTGACGACCTCACCGCCGAGCCTCTCGGCCAGGAAGACGCCCAGATCGGACTTTCCGGCCGCGGTGGGTCCGACTACGGCGATGACGCGGGGGGCGGGGGGTGCGCTGCCTCACCGCACCAGTCTCGCAAACCTCTCGCCCGGCCCTCGAACGAGTTACGTGACGGTGCGGGGCCGGGATCGTTGCCCGTTGCGAGGTTCCCCGCGCCCCCCGGACCGCCGGGGCCATGGGCCTGGCCACGCAAACGGACGCACCGGATGCCGCGGGATTTCGCCCGCACGAGTAACGTATGGAGTTGATATGGGCGTTTTGCACGGCTTTTTCGGAGGTCGAAGACCACGGAGGAGGCGCCGGCCGCCGCGACGTCGGCCGATACCCCGGAGCCCGAGCGTGCGGCGGAGGCGAACGCGGCAGAGGCCGCGGAATCGACCGAAGCCGGGCCCCGGAACACGGCACAGTCGGCGGAGGCCGACGAGTCCGCCGGGACCGACGAGTCCGCCGACTCGAGAGCGTCGGCATCCCCAAGCAGCAGTCCGCCGGGGAGGCCGTCGACAACGAGGCCGACAAGGGCGCCCGCACCTGACTGCCCCGTGAGGAAGGCGAACCATGGGTCTGCTGGACAACTTGAAGGCCAAACTGGGACCGGCGAAGGGCAAGGTCTCCGACCTCGCGCAGCAGCACGGGGACAAGATCGATCGAGGTCTCGACAAGGTGGCGAAGACCGTCGACGAGAGGACCAAGGGCAAGTACAGCGACCGGATCCAGACGGGCACGGGCAAGGCGAAGGCGCCATGGACCGCCTCGCCCACAAGGACGCCGACGGCATGAGCGGCGGCGGACACCTCCGGGTACCACCCCGGGCGGTCCCACCCCGGGTGGCCCCGCCTCGGGCGGCACCCCGCCGGCCGGGCCGCCTCCGGCTTCCTGACCCGCGCCCCGCGCGGCCGGCGCCCGGCGCGCGGGCGGGTCACCGGCACATCGGCGGACGGTCACGAGCGGATCAGCTCCGGGCCGTCCGCCGGCTCGTGCGTGGCGGATGACCCGCGCCCGCCGCCGTCCACCGGCTCGTGCGTGACGGACCTCCCGCGGCCGCCCTGCTACGACCAGGTGGCCACGGCGCTACCCCACCCCGTACGGCGCGTCCTCGTACAGCAGCGTGCCGGCGAGAGCCGTGTCCTCGGCCGCGCCCGCGAGGACCTGCCAGGGCGCCCGGCCGGACACCTTCAGTTCGCGGGCCAGCGCGACGTCCAGCGCCGCGAGGGCGGTCACGTCCGCCGCTCCCAGCGCGCGCCCACCTCCGCGTCGAAGGGCGCCGCCCGCTCGTCGAGGTACCCGGGGGCCTGAGCGTGCGGCACGCGCTGGCGTCGCCCAGCACCAGCAGCGCGATCCGCCCGGCCCGCGCGGCGACGTCCCGGCCCAGCGCCGCGCAGCGATCGGCGGGGACGGCCTCCCCACGCCGATGCCCTCGACGGGGGCGTCGGCCCACCGGTCCGTTCGAGCAGCCAGGCGCCCACGGCGAACCCGTACGGCAGCTCGCGACCGGTCCGCTCCGGCTCCGTACCGCGGTCCGGGCCCAGGCGCACGTCCAGATCCACGCCGAACCCGCGGAACGAGCCCCGCGTGCCCTGCGGATAGACCTCGGGTCCGGTGCCGTCGGCGGGCCCGACCACCACGAGCCGGTCGGGCCGGGCGCGGCGCAGCACACCCAGCGCGTCCGTGCAGGCGGCACGGGCGACGTCCAGTTCGGGTGCGGCGCCGCGGCGGCCTCCGGCACGAGGAGCGGCGGGCAGGGACAGACAGCGGCGGCGACAAGCATGATCGGCAGGGTAGCCCCGTACCGCCGTCCGCCGTCGTACGCCCTGCGGTCAGTCGCAGCCGCAGCCGCTCGCCACGACGGGCTGGGGCTCGGGAACGCCGATCTTCGGCAGGCCCAGCATCACGCCCACGGGCTTGGCCTGCTCGGCCGCGTTGCGCTTCTCCCAGGCGTCGCCCGCGCGCGTACGGCGCACACCGAGCACCTCGCCCTCGGCGAGGAGTGGTGCGGAGCGGCGTAGGTGATCTCGACCGTCACCACGTCGCCCGGGCGGACCTCCTGGTCGGGCTTGGTGAGGTGCACCAGGCGGTTGTCGGGGGCGCGCCCGGAGAGGCGGTGGGTGGCGCCGTCCTTGCGGCCCTCGCCCTCGGCGACCATCAGCTCCAGCGTGCGGCCGACCTGCTTCTTGTTCTCCTCCCAGGAGATCTCCTCCTGGAGGGCGACGAGACGCTCGTAGCGCTCCTGGACGACCGCCTTGGGGATCTGGTCGTCCATCTCGGCGGCCGGGGTGCCGGGCCGGCTGGAGTACTGGAAGGTGAAGGCCTGGGCGAACCGGGCCTCGCGCACCACGTGCAGGGTCTGCTCGAAGTCCTCCTCGGTCTCGCCGGGGAAGCCCACGATGATGTCGGTGGTGATCGCCGCGTGCGGGATGGCGGCGCGCACCTTCTCGATGATGCCCAGGTAGCGGTCCTGGCGGTAGGAGCGGCGCATGGCTTTCAGGACCGGGTCGGAACCGGACTGGAGCGGCATGTGCAGCTGCGGCATCGCGTTCGGCGTCTCGGCCATGGCGGCGATCACGTCGTCGGTGAAGTCGCGCGGGTGCGGGGAGGTGAAGCGGACGCGCTCCAGTCCCTCGATGTGCCGCAGGCGCGCAGCAGCTTGCTGAAAGCCTCGCGGTCGCCGATGTCGGAGCCGTAGGCGTTGACGTTCTGCCCGAGGAGGGTGATCTCGGAGACGCCCTCGGCGACCAGGGCCTCGACCTCGGCGAGGATGTCGCCGGGACGCCGGTCCTTCTCCTTGCCGCGCAGCGCCGGGACGATGCAGAAGGTACAGGTGTTGTTGCAGCCGACGGAGATGGAGACCCAGGCCGCGTAGGCGCTCTCGCGCCGGGTCGGCAGCGTGGACGGGAAGGCCTCCAGGGACTCGGCGATCTCGACCTGCGCCTCCTCCTGCACGCGGGCGCGCTCCAGCAGCACCGGCAGCTTGCCGATGTTGTGCGTGCCGAAGACGACGTCCACCCAGGGGGCCCGCTTCACGATGGTGTCGCGGTCCTTCTGCGCCAGGCAGCCGCCGACCGCGATCTGCATCCCGGGGCAGCTCGCCTTCTTCGGGGCGAGGTGGCCGAGGTTGCCGTACAGCTTGTTGTCGGCGTTCTCCCGTACGGCGCAGGTGTTGAAGACGACGACGTCCGCGTCGCCGTCGGCGCTCTCGGGGGCGCGGACGTAGCCCGCGTCCTCCAGCAGCCCGGACAATCGCTCGGAGTCGTGGACGTTCATCTGGCACCCGTAGGTGCGGACTTCATAGGTGCGCGTGCCGCCCGCTGACTGGCTCCGGTCGATGCTGCTCATGGCAATAAGGGTAGGCGGTCGGCGGCGATGGCCCGGGCCGCCTGTGGACAACCGGGGTCGGTGCTGGTCAGGGCCGGTCGGAGCCGGTGACCGGAGCCGGGGTCAGGGCTCGATGAGGCCCGCGCGGATCGCGTACCGGGTGAGCTCCAGACGGTCGCGGACGCCCAGCTTCTGGAGGAGGTTGGCACGGTGGCGTTCGACGGTCTTGGCGCTGATGAACAGCAGCTCGCCGATCTCCTTGGAGGTGTGGCCCTCGGCGACGAGCTAGAGGATCTCCTCCTCGCGTTCGGTGATGGGCCGCTCGGGCAGGCCACCGCCACTGTGCAGGCGGTCCAGGTAGGAGCGGACCAGGGCCCGTTCGGCGCCCGGATAGATGAACGGCTCGTCGCGTACGGCCGCCCTGCATGCCTCGACCAGGTCGCGGTCGGCCACGGATTTGAGGACGTAGCCGCAGGCGCCTGCCTTGAGGGCCTCGAAGAAGTACTGCTCGTTGTCGTACATGGTCAGGATGAGGATGCGCAGCTCGGGCAGGCGGCGGGAGAGTTCGCGAGCCGCCTGGAGGCCGGTCATGCGGGGCATCGCGACGTCCAGGACGGCCAGGTCGACCTCGGTGGCCCGCGCCGCCGCGACCGCCTCGGCCCCGTCACCGGCCTCGGCGACGACGGTCAGGTCCGGTTCGCCGTCCAGGATGAGGCGCACTCCGCGGCGTACGAGGGTGTGGTCGTCGGCGAGCAGGACGCGGATCGGGGGCCGGGCGGGCATCAGGGGCGGTCTCCGGTTCGGTCTTGGGGGCGGTTCCCGGTCGCGTCCGCGGCCTGGTTCGCGGATCGGTCCCCGGTCGCCTCCACGGCCTGGTTCGCGGACCGGCCCCCGACCGCCTCCACGGCCTGGTTCGCAGACCGGCCCCCGACCGCGTCCACGACCCGGTCTCCGGGCCGGTCCCCCGGCGAGGCGGGGACGCGCAGGCGTACGTCGGTGCCCCGTACGGGGGCGGGTTCGAAGTGGATCTCGGCTCCTATCAGCAGGGCCCGTTCGCGCATGCCGCGGATGCCGGCGCCCTCGGAGGCCGCGCCGAGACCGGTGCCGTTGTCGCGTACGAGAAGTTCGACACCGTCGGGCAGCGGGCGGAGGCTCAGCTCCGCGCGGTCCGCGGCGGCGTGGCGGGCGGTGTTGGTCAGGCCTCCTGGGCGACCCGGTAGAGCACGAGTTCCGCCTCCGGGGCGAGCGGGGCAGGTCGCCGGGGACGTGGTGGTGGACGGTCAGCCCGTGGTGCGTGAACTCGGCGGCGAGCGAGCGCAGGGCGCTGGCCAGGCCGAGCTCCTCCAGGACACCGGGACGCAGGCGACGGGCGATGCGGCGGATCTCGTCGAGGCCGGACCGGGTGGCCTCCTGGGCGAGGGACACTTCCTCACACAGTTCGCCGGGTACCCGGTCGGCGACGCGCTTGAGCTGGAGGAGTACGGCCGTGAGGGTCTGGCCGACCTCGTCGTGGAGCTCGCGGGCGATGCGGTGGCGTTCGCGTTCCTGGGCGTGCAGGGCACGGCCGGCGCCGGCGGCGCGTTCGGCCTGGAGCCGGTCCAGCATCGTGTTGTACGTCGCGATCAGCTGTGCCGCCTCGGCCGGTCCGGCGACCGTCGGGCAGGCCCCTGGCACCAGCAGGTCGGCGGTGGCCATGGCCCGGCCGAGCCGGTGCAGCGGGGTGAGTCCTATGCGCAGGACGACCGCGTTGCCGGCCAGCAGCGCCGCGAGGCCGCCAGCAGGATCAGCGCCTCCCCCGGGCAGGACGGGCGTCGACACGGTGACCGGTCCCAGCAGGAGTGCTGTGGCGACGACCAAACCCGCGGCGTTGAGCGAGAAGATCCGCCAGAACAGCGACACGGTCCTCTTCCCGCTCCTCCCGGCCTTCGCGCACGACACCGCCGCGACCACCTTCGCCGCCCGCGACCGGCCGCGTATATCCGTCACGACACCCATATCGCCACCGTACGTGCGGATGACAGCATGGCGAGGCCGCGAGCACGTCACGCACGTGCGGAAAGTGCGGCACGGGACGCAAGACGAATGAGGGGAAAGCTCGTGTCAGCTCCACGCCTGAGGGCGACGCCGCTGCCGGGTATCGGGGTCCAGTACGACCTGGTGACCCGCGAGCACCGGCACCTGTCGGTGGTGGCACACCGCGACGGCACCCGGACGGTGAACATGTACCGGGCCGACGATCCCGATTCCTGCGCCCACTCGCTCCGGCTGGCCGGCGCGGAGGCGGGCGCGCTGATCGACGCGCTGAAGCCCTCCCACCACAGCCCGAGCCTGCTCTACACCACTGACCTCGGGCTGGTCGCGGAGCGGATCGAGGTGGCCGCGACGTCCCGGTGGAACGGCCGCCTGCTCGGCGAGACGTGCATGCGCACCGAGACCGGCGCGTCCATCGTCGCGGTGCTGCGGCGGGCCGAGGCCATTCCGTCGCCGGCGCCGGACTTCCGGCTGGTGGGCGGTGACACCTTGATCGTCATCGGCACCCGCGAGGGCGTCGACACGGCCGCGGCGATACTCGGGCAGGAGTGAGCCGGTGCACTCCGCGGTTCTGCTGATCGAGTTCGGTTCCATCGTTCTGGGGCTCGGGCTGCTCGGCCGGTTCGCCGGCCGATACCGCCTCTCCCCGATCCGCTTTACCTGCTGGCCGGACTGGCGTTCGGCGAGGGCGGCCTGCTGCCGCTGGGGGCGAGCGAGGAGTTCGTCGCCGCCGGCGCCGAGATCGGCGTCATCCTCCTGCTGCTGATGCTGGGCCTGGAATACACGGCCAGCGACCTGGTCACCAACCTGAAGTCCCACTATCCGGCCGGCCTCGTCGACTGCGCGCTCAACGCCGTGCCGGGCGCGGTGGCCGCACTGCTGCTGGGCTGGAGCCCGGTGGCGGCCGTCGTCCTGGCCGGGGTGACGTGGATCTCGTCGTCCGGTGTCATCGCCAAGGTGCTCGGAGACCTCGGCCGCGTCGGCAACCGCGAGACCCCGGTGATCCTGAGCGTGCTGGTCCTGGAGGACCTGGCGATGGCGGTGTACCTGCCGATCGTCACGGCCCTGGTGGCCGGTGCCGGGCTGATGACCGGGAGCATCACGCTGGCGGTCGCGCTGGCGCGGCGGGCGCGGTGCTGTTCGTGGCGCTGCGTTACGGCCGCGTGATCTCGCGGTTCGTCTCCAGCGACGACCCGGAGAAGCTGCTGCTCGTGGTGCTGGGCCTGACGATTCTGGTCGCGGGCGTCGCGCAGCAGCTCCAGGTGTCGGCCGCCGTGGGCGCGTTCCTCGTGGGCATCGCGCTGTCCGGAGAGGTCGCGGAGGGCGCGCACACGCTGCTGAGCCCGCTGCGGGACCTGTTCGCCGCGGTCTTCTTCGTCTTCTTCGGGCTGCACACCGATCCGGCCAGCATTCCGCCGGTCCTGCTGCCCGCTCTCGCACTGGCCCTGCTCACCGCCGTGACGAAGATCGCCACCGGGTACTGGGCCGCGCGGCGATCCGGGATCTCCGTCGAGGGCCGCTGGCGCGCGGGCGGTGCGCTGGTGGCGCGCGGCGAGTTCTCGATCGTCATCGCGGGCCTCGCGGTGTCGGCCGGTATCGAACCGTCCCTGGGCCCGCTGGCCACGGCCTACGTCCTCATCCTGGTCGTCCTCGGCCCCTCTCACCGCCCGCTTCACCGAGCCGCTGGCGTCCCGTCTCTTCCGGCGCCGGGACAATCCCGACCGCCCCGGCGGCGTGCCCGACGGCACACCGCAGACGGCGGGGGCGGAGGCGTCGGTGGGCGACTGAACCCGCGCCGACCCCGCGACGGCCTCGGTACGCCCCGACACGACCCCAGTACGACCCCGGTACGCAGGTGCCGGGGTCGTCGTGTCGTACGTCGGCGGCAGCGGTCGTACGTCGTCGACGACGGCAGCAGCGGCGGCAGCGGCAGCGGCAGCGGCAAGAGAGACGCGGAAGGCGGCCGCGCGCCCCCGCCCCGCAGCCCCGTCAGAGCCCGGCGTCTCCAACGCCTCCGCCGCCCGCGGCGTCCATCCCCTGCCTGCGCAGTACGCCCGGCACGTCCGGTGCCTCGTAGTGGTCGCCCTTGAGGACCTTGCCGTCGGCTCTGCGGCTGACGCGGCCGTCGGGGCCCAGCTTGGTCATGTTGGAGCGGTGGATCTCGGCGATCACTCGTCGAGCTCGATGCCGTGGACGAGCGCCGTGCCGTAGGCGACGTAGACCACGTCCGCCAGTTCGTGCGCGAGCCGGTCGAGCGGGCCCGTCACCGACACCTCGGCGACCTCGGCAGCCTCCTCGGCGAGCAACTCACCTCTGTGAGCGGCCAGGTCGGGGGAGACCTCGGTCGAGGGTGCTGCGGGCGTCCAGCCCGAAGGCGAGGTGGAAGGCGCGGACCAGGTCGGCGGGCGAGGAGGTCATGCCGACGACTGTAGCGAGCGCCACTGACAGTCGGCGCCGCGCTCCCGCACGGTCGCCGTGTGAGCTCCGCCCTGGTCAGCCGGGTTGCGGGCTGGCAGGATCGCGCACATGTCCTCGCTGCTCTCCCGTATCGGCAGACGCCGCGCCGTCCAGGGCGCGGTCGCCGGTGCCGTCGCCCTCGGGCTGCTGCTGTGGTGGCTGCTGCCGCTGGGCGAGGAACCGCCGAGCGGGGCGATCACGTTCAGCACGGGCACGCGTGCCGGCGTCTACCAGAAGTACGGCGAACTGCTGCGCAGCGAGCTGCGCAAGGACATGCCGGACCTGGAGGTGCGGCTGATGACCAGCGCGGGCTCGCAGGAGAACGTCGAGCGGGTGGCGTCCGGGGAGGCCGACTTCACGATCGCCGCGGCCGACGCCGTGGAAACGTACAAGATCGCCGGCCGTCCCGGCGCCGAAGGTCTGCGCGGTGTCACCCGCCTCTACGACGACTACGTGCAGCTCGTGGTGCCGAGTGGCTCGGAGATCCAGTCCGTCGCCGACCTGCGCGGCAAGCGGGTGGCCATCGGGCTGCCGAACTCGGGCGTACGGCTGATCGCCACCCGGCTGCTGAAGGCCGTGGGCATCGACCCGGAGAAGGACATCACGCCGCGTGCGGACGGGATCGACACCGGTCCGGGCCGGCTGGGCGACGAGCTCGACGCGTTCTTCTGGTCAGGCGGCGTGCCGACGGACGGGCTCAAGCAGATCGCGGAGACCTCCGCCTTCCGGTTCGTGCCGATCGGCGAGGACCTCGTCACCAAGCTGCACGAGTCGGGCGGTGCGACCCGCTACTACCGGACCACCAACATGCCGGAGTCGGCGTACCCACCGTGCAGAACGGTTCCGTGGTGCCCACGATGGCGGTGTCCAACCTGCTGGTGACCCGCGCGGACAGTGGATCCGCGGCTCACCGAGTGGCTGACCAGGACGGTGCTCGACAGCCGCGACGGCATCGGGGCGACCGTCCACTCCGCGCAGCTGGTGGACCTGCGTACCGCGATCTACACCGACCCGCTGGAGCTGCACGAGGGTGCCCGGCGCTACTACCGGTCGGTCAAGCCGTAGGGCCGCTCCGGCTCCTCGGATGCGCCCGCACCCGGTCGGACCTCGGCACCGTCACCGTCACCTCGAGGCCGTGCGGCTCGTGGTGGCCGAAGTGGATCGAGCCGTCGCCCGCCGCGAGCAGCGCCCGGCAGATGGACAGGCCGAGACCGGAGCCCTAGATGTTCTGGTGCCGGCCGCTGCGCCAGAAACGGTCACCCACGCGCGCGAGCTCCTCGTCGGTCAGCCCCGGACCGTTGTCGGTGACGACGACGGTGGTGGCATCCCCGGTGGAGGCGACCGTGACCCGGACGGTCTCGTCGGCCGGCGTGAACTTCACCGCGTTGTCGATGACCGCGTCCGGGGCGCTGGACAGCGTCACCAGGATCGGCCCAACCCGTGGTCGGCGGGCGGTCCCCACCAGCCGCACACCCTTGGCCCCGGCCGTCGGTGACCAGGCCGCCACCCGCTCCGCGGCCAGCGCGCCGATGTCGGTGAGATTCAGGTCCGCCTGGCTGTGCTCGGCCAGCGCCAGGTCGAGCAGGTCGTCCAGGACCCGGGCCCGGTCGCTTGCCCTCGGTCTGGACGGAGGCGATCTCCTCGTTGTCCTCGGGCAGTTCCAGGGCGAGCAGCTCGATACGCAGCAGCAGTGCCGCGAGGGGTTGCGCAGCTGGTGCGAGGCGTCGGCGACGAGGCGCGCTGCTGTTCCAGCACCTCCTCACGTGGTCCGCCATCTCGTTGAACGACCCGGCCAGGCGCCTGAGCTCCGGCGGCCCCCGGCCGGCGCGACCCGGGACTTGAGCCGCCCGGTGGCGATGTCGTGGGTGGTGGCGTCCAGGACGCGTACCGGCCTGAGCACCCATCCGGTCAGCCGGAGCGCGGCACCGACGGCGAGCAGCATCGCGGCGACCTCACCGGCGCCGATGATCAGCCAGCCGCGCAGGGTGCGCGACCGCATCGAGTCGGTGGGCGAGTCGGTGACCACGACCGCGACCACGTCTCCGTCCCGGATGACCGGCGAGGCGACCACGAGCCGGCCGTCCTCCCAGGGCCACACCTGCTGCGGGTCGTGACTGCGGCGGCTGAGCAGCGCCTCGTCGAAGGAGTCGCGCACCTCGCCGGTCTGGGGGAGGAACCAGGTCGTCGGCGCGTTGGCCATCGGGATGTGGTTGCGGTAGAAGACGCCGGCCTTGATGCCGTAGACCTCGTAGTAGCTGATGAGCTCGGTCTGCAGCGTCTCCAGGCGTTCGTCCGTGGTCGTCCGGCGCGAGCCGCCCGGCACGTCCTCGGTGACGAACTGGGCGAGCGCGGCGAAGCGTGCCGTGTCGTCTATGCGGTCGATGACGACCTTCTGCTGCTCCGCGCGGGCGACGCTGACGCCTAGCGGAACGCCGAGCGCAAGCAGTACGGCCGCCATCAGGACGATGAGCAGCGGGAGCAGGCGTGTGCTCACCCGGTCCCGCTATCCGGTGGGGGCGACGAGGCGGTAGCCGACTGCAGCGGACGGTCTCGATGAGCGCCGGCATGCGCAGCTGGCGCGCAGCGAGGCGACGTGCACCTCCAGCGTGCGCCCGGTCCCCTCCCAGCTGGTGCGCCAGACCTCGCTGATGATCTGCTCCCGGCGGAAGACCACTCCGGGGCGCTGTGCGAGCAGGGCGAGGAGGTCGAACTCCTTGCGGGTGAGTTGGACAACCGAACCGTCCACGGTGACCTGGCGTGTCGGCAGCTCGATGCGCACGGCTCCCAGGCGCACCACGGTCTCGGTGCTCCGGTGGTGTCCTCGTGGGCGGTGCGCCGGCTGACGGCGTGGATCCGGGCGAGCAGTTCCCCGGTGTCGTACGGCTTGACCACGTAGTCGTCGGCGCCGAGGTTGAGGCCGTGGATGCGGGAGCGGACGTCGAGCGGGCGGTGACCATGATGACGGGGGTGCTGGTGCGCTTGCGGATCTTGCCGCAGACCTCGTAGCCGTCCTGGTCGGGCAGCCCCAGGTCGAGCAGGACAACGCCGAAGCAGTCGACCTCGGGGACGAGCGCCTGGAGAACCTCCTCGCCGCTGCGCGCGTGGGTGACGTCGAAGCCGTGCCGTACCAGGATCGCGGACAGAGCGGCGGCCACGTGGTTGTCGTCCTCGACGAGCAGCAGTCTCATCCGGGCTCCCTTCGGTTCATCAGCCGTACGCTTGGCATGGGTAGAAAAACACGTGCACGCGCGCGGCGCAACTTGTGCAGTGACGCCGATGGAGGGGGACGGCGTCAAGAGGCTTCCGGTTGCGGCCGCTCGAAGTTATCCGGCCGATATGCGCCCTGCTCACAAGTGCTACGACTCGTATCCGATTGCTACCGGATCGTGATGCTCAGATTCCCCTCAGATGTAGAGACGCAGGTCGTTTGGCGTTACTACTGTCCTCCGAAACCGAGGAGGACGGAGCCCGGAAGCGATGACCGAAGTATCGGTGGCCAAGGAAGATGTGGCCGCGACCGGCGAACTGGTCGTCCTGAAGAGTGTCAACAAGCACTTCGGCGCGTTGCACGTGCTCCAGGACATCGACCTGACGATCACCCGCGGCGAGGTTGTCGTGGTCATCGGACCCTCCGGGTCCGGTAAGTCCACCCTGTGCCGCACCATCAACCGCCTGGAGACCATCGACTCAGGATCGATCGCGATCGACGGCAAGCCCCTCCCCGCCGAGGGCAAGGAGCTCGCCAGGCTGCGGGCCGACGTCGGCATGGTTTTCCAGTCCTTCAATCTCTTCGCGCACAAGACCGTGCTCGAGAACGTCACCCTGGGCCAGGTCAAGGTCCGCAAGGTCGACGCCAAGAAGGCCGAGGAGAAGGCCCGCGCCCTGCTCGACCGCGTCGGCGTGAGCGCCCAGGCGGACAAGTACCCGCACAGCTCTCCGGCGGTCAGCAGCAGCGCGTCGCCATCGCGCGGGCGCTGGCCATGGACCCGAAGGTCATGCTCTTCGACGAGCCGACGTCGGCTCTCGACCCCGAGATGATCAACGAGGTGCTGGAGGTCATGAAGCAGCTCGCCCGTGACGGCATGACCATGGTCGTCATCACGCACGAGATGGGCTTCGCCCGGTCGGCGGCCAACCGCGTGGTGTTCATGGCCGACGGCCGCATCGTCGAAGAGGCCACGCCGGACCAGTTCTTCAGCAATCCGCGCAGCGACCGCGCCAAGGACTTCCTGTCGAAGATCCTGCACCACTGACACGGTGCGGGTCCGACGTCCGTGTCGCCCGCGCTCACGCCGGCTCGCCTCTCGCATCTGATCGTCTGATCACAGTCAAAGGATGTTCACCATGAAGCTCCGCAAGGTCACCGCCGCCTCGGCCACCGTGTTCGCCCTCGCCCTGACCGCCACCGCGTGCGGCTCCGACGACGGAGACAGCGGCTCCTCGGGTGGCGACGACAAGAAGATCACCATCGGCATCAAGTTCGACCAGCCGGGCCTCGGCCAGAAGACCCCCGACGGCTACGAGGGCTTCGACGTCGACGTCGCCACGTACGTCGCCAAGAAGCTCGGCTACACCGAGGACCAGATCGAGTGGAAGGAGTCGAAGAGCGCCGACCGCGAGACCATGCTGCAGCGCGGCGACGTCGACTTCATCGCCGCCACGTACTCGATCACGCCGCAGCGCCAGGAGAAGGTCGACTTCGCCGGCCCCTACCTGCTCGCCCACCAGGACGTGCTGCTGCGCGCCGACGACGACAAGATCAAGACGCCCGAGGACTTGAACGACGCCAAGCTCTGCTCGGTCACCGGCTCGACCTCGGCGCAGAACATCAAGGAGAAGCTGGCGCCCAAGGCGCAGCTGCAGCCGTACCCGACGTACTCCGCCTGCCTGCCCGGCCTGCAGAACGGTGCCATCGACGCGCTGACCACCGACGACTCGATCCTCGCCGGTTACGCCTCACAGTCGCAGTTCAAGGGCAAGTTCAAGCTCGGCGGCTTCAAGCTGACGAACGAGAACTACGGCATCGGCGTCAAGAAGGGCAGCGACCTCAAGGACAAGATCAACAAGGCTCTGGAGGAGATGGTCGCCGACAAGTCCTGGGACAAGGCCGTCAAGGACAACCTCGGCCCGGCCAACTACAAGAACGAGCCGGCGCCCAAGATCGGCGACATCAAGAGCTGAGGCAGCGCCTGACAGGGTGCGCCGCCCACCGGAAGGGGCGGCGCCACCGGGGTGAGCATCCCACACGCGGAAGCGCGGGAGATCGTGTTCGACTTTCTTGAGGATTACGACCTGCTGGGAGCCTTCTGGACGACAGTGCAGCTCGCTGTGCTGTCGGCCGTCGGCTCCCTGATCTGGGGCACCATGCTGGCGGCCATGCGGGTGGGCCCGGTGCCGTTGATGCGCGGCTTCGGGACCGCGTACGTGAACACCGTGCGCAACATCCCGCTGACCGTCATCATTCTGTTTCACGTCGCTGGGTCTGAACCAGACACTGGGAGTGTCCCTCGGCGCGAACGACGTCGAGACGATCAACTTCCGGCTGGCCGTCCTCGGCCTGATCCTCTACACCTCGTCCTTCGTTTGCGAGGCGCTGCGCTCCGGCATCAACACGGTGCCGGTCGGGCAGGCGGAGGCGGCCCGGGCGATCGGCCTCAGCTTCGGCCAGGTGCTGCGACACGTGGTGCTGCCCCAGGCATTCCGTTCCTCCGTCGTCCCTCTGGCGAACGTTCTGATCGCGCTCATCAAGAACACCACGGTGGCCGCGGCCATCGGCGTTGCCGAGGCGGCGCTCCTGATGAAGGAGATGATCGAGAACGAGGCACAGCTGCTGCTGATCTCCGCGGTCATCGCCTTCGGTTTCGTGGTTCTGACGCTGCCGACCGGCCTCATTCTCGGCTGGGTGGGCAAGAAGGTGGCGGTGAAGCGATGAGCTCCGTTCTGTACGACGCCCAGGGCCCCCGGGCCAAGCGGCGCAACATCGTCCTTCACGGCTGTCTTCGTGGTGGCCGTCGCGGCTCTCCTGTGGTGGGTGTACGGCACCCTAAAGGACAAGGGCCAGCTGGAATGGGCCCTATGGAAGCCGTTCTTCTCCGGCTCCGAGGCCTGGTCCACGCACATCTGGCCCGGCCTGGAGAACACTCTGAAGGCCGCCGCTCTCGCGGTGATCATCGCACCGCCGCTGGGCGCGATCCTCGGTATCGCCCGCCTGTCGGACCACGTGTGGGTACGAGTTCCGGCCGCGATCGTGGTCGAGTTCTTCCGGTCCATCCCCGTGCTGGTCCTGATGATCTTCGGCCTCGCCCTGTTCGCCGAGTACACCAACGTCAGCTCGGACGATCGCCCGCTGTACGCGGTGGTCAGCCGGGTCTGGTGCTGTACAACGCCTCCGTCCTCGCCGAGATCGTCCGGGCGGGCATCCTGGCCCTGCCCGGGGGCCAGTCCGAGGCGGCAATGGCGATCGGCCTGCGCAAGGGCCAGGTGATGCGGACCATCCTGCTGCCCCAGGCGGTCACGACGATGCTGCCGGCCATCGTCAGCCAACTCGTCGTCATCCTGAAGGACACGGCGCTCGGCGGTGCCGTCCTCACCTTCCCGAACTGCTCGCTTCGGCCAACACGATGAGCGGCTACTACGGTGCCAACGTCATCGCGAGCTTCACCGTTGTCGCGGTGATCTACATCGCGCTCAACTTCCTCCTCACGAGCTTCGCGAGCTGGCTGGAGCGGCGGCTGCGGCGGGCCAAGAAGTCGACCGGCGCGGTACTCGGGGCGGACGACACCGAGGCAGCCGGGACTGGGACCGGCGCCGCCTGACAGCTGACACTCGGTCACCTCAACGACCATCAACGGAGGCGGTGGCATGATCGCCACTGCCTCCGTCACTTGACGCAAGCAGCGGCAATAGGTTGCCCACGTTCTGTAGACGTGCACCCTGCTCCAACGTCCTGTTCACCCACGTCCCCCGGGACACCGTCACGGGCAGGGGCGTCGCGCCGTGGACCCGGTGATCATCACCGGAGCGGGGCCCGTGGGGCTCACGCTCGCCCTGGCGCTGGCGCGGCGGGAGGTGCCCTGTGTCGTTCTCGACGAAGGGCCGGGCAAGGACGAACCGCGCCCCGCGCGGACCGTCGTCCTGGGCGAGGACGCCGTCACCCTCGTCGAGCGGCTGACCGGCACACCGCTGACGGGGCTGGGTTTCCGTTGGGCCGGATGGCGGTCGATGCGGCGCAAGCAGGTGACGCGCGAGGTCGTCTTCGGCGACACCGACCCGGCGCCGCTGCATCGCCCAGCACGAACTGACCGACGTCCTGCGCACGGCACTCGCCCACGAGTCGCTCGTCAAGGTCGCGGTGGACAGCCGCCTGGACGGCATCGAGCAGGGGGCGTCGGGCGTCACGGCCCACACCCGCGGCCCGCCGGCACCTGGTGGCGCGGCAGTTACCTGGTGGGCTGCGACGGCCCCCGCTCGACCGTCCGCAAACTCCAGGACATCCGCTTCCCCGGCCGTACGGCGGTGGAACGATACGCCGTCGCCGCACTGCGCACGGAACTCCCGTGGACCGACGAGGCGTTGCTCCACCGAATGCCTCCATGGCGTACGTCCGGTCCGTCGGCCGGCGAGATCGTCGGCCGCCCCTGCCGGACGGCGTGTGGCGTCTGGACTGGCTGCTGCCTCCCGGCAAGGATCTGGTCACGCCCGAACTGCTGGTCAACCGGGTCCGCGAGACCCTCACCGGCTGGGCCGGCGGCTCACCCCCCGTCGTACGAACTCCTCGACACCGGAGTCCACACGGTCCACCACCGGCTGGCCCGCCGCTGGCGGGTGGGCCGCGTGCTCCTCGCCGGGGACGCCGCCCACCTGCTGGGCGCGCTGGGCACACAGGGGCTCGACGAGGGGCTGCTGGACGCCGACAACCTCGCCTGGAAACTGGCCCTGGCCTGGCATCACGGACCGCGTGAGGCACTGCTCGACAGCTACCAGGAGGAGCGGCGCACGGCGATCGCCGCACGGCTGCGCGCCGCCGACCAGGTACTGCCGCTGCTGCGCGGCGGCGGAGCCTGCGTTCCTACGTCCCCGGCTCGACCGCGCGCAACGACGCGCTGCTCGCCGACGGCCACCTGCGGCGCGGGACTCTGGGTGCGCCGGGCACGTACGCCGACTCCGCCGCTCGCGCCCGAGGACCTCGCCGGGGAGGTGTCCGTCGGCACACCGCCCGGAGCGCCCGTCACCGATGTGCGGGTCACGGCGGAGGACGGCACGTTCGTACGGCTGCGCGACCGGCTCGGGCGCGGGGCGCTGCTGGTGGTGCTGATCGCGCCGGGTACGGGTGTGTGGGACCGCAAGCACTGGGTGACCACCGGCATCATGCCCCGGCTGGCGGCGGCGGTGACGGCACTGCCGCATCACGCCGAGTTGCTGGTCGCCGAGAGCTACCCGGGTGCCGCGGCCCACCGTGCTGCTGGTGCGGCCCGACGGTCACCTCGTCCACGGCGCTGAACGGGGTGCGCCCGGCCGACCTGTACGCGGCGGCGGAGACGGCGGTGGGCAGGGCGACGACCACGGCCACCAAGCCCACGGCGGAAGAGGCGGGGGCGGAGGCCGCGGCCGGGTCCCGCTGACGGCCGTCGAGGGGCGCGCCGGCGGCTCGTCGCCGTCGCCGTCGCCGTCGCCGGGCACTGTCCATGTGGTGACTGCGGGTTGACCGTCCCACACCGCCGTGGTCTACTCCGGGCGTGACCGACACCTGTGTACGCCTGTGGCGGAGGGTCCACATGGACCTCATCCGCTATGCGGGCTGCGTGTGTCGCCCGTCCTGCTGAATTCGCATCACTTCTCTGCGCTCGCGCCATTCTGCGTGCGCCGCGTGCCCCTTCGCGAAACTCCCGGGACAGTCCCCATGTCTGTCTCCTCCCCTGTCTCCGCCTCCGCGGCCACGGCCGCTCCCACTCAGACCGAACTCCTCGACTTCGTACGCCGTGCGGCCGCCGACGCCGAACTGATCGCCTCCCTCCGCTCGACCCGGAGGGCCGCACCTGGGTCCGGTTGGCCGGACCGGCCGGCAGCTGAGGCCTGGCTGATCGGCTGGCCACCCGGCACGGGCACCGGCTGGCACGATCACGCCGAGTCCGTGGGCGCCTTCGTGACCACCGCGGGTGAGCTCACGGAGAACGCGCTCGCCGCCCACCTGCCCACCGACGGCTGGAAGACCCTGGAACTCACCGACGGGGTGGACCGGAAGCGCCGGCTGCCGACGGGCAAGGGACGCGCATTCGGCCGGCACCATGTGCACGAGGTGCTCAACGAGTCACCCGACCGGCACGCGGTCTCCGTGCATGCCTACTACCCGCCCCTGCCGGCGGATCCGCCGCTACAGCCGCAACGGGCAGATCCTGGACTGGAGCAGGTCGAGCGGCCGGAGGACTGGCAGTGAGCGAGCCGACGGGAATCGACGCTCTGCTGGAGCGCGTGCGCAGCGGTTACCGTCGCATCGCGCCGCGCGCGGCGTACGACGCCGCCGGGGCCGGTACGGCGCTGCTGGTGGACATCCGTTACGCCGCCCTGCGCGGGCGGGGCGGTGTGATCCCCGGCACGCTGGTGATCGAGCGCAACGAACTGGAGTGGCGCCTGGATCCGCAGGGCAGCCACCGTCTCCCCGGGGCCACGGGCCATGACCTGCGCGTCGTCGTGGTGTGCGACGAGGGCTGCGCCTCCAGCCTGGCGGCGGAGTCCCTGCACCGCCTGGGCCTGCACCGGGCCACCGATCTCGATCGGCGGATTCCAGGCGTGGCGGGCGGCAGGACTGCCGGTGACCGTCTCGTAGCCGCACACCCCACCCGGTCGGCTCCACCGGTCGGACGACCACCGCCCCCAGGATGTCGTCCGGACGGGGCGACCCGAGTCCAGGCCCCCTCGTCGCCGAGGAACTCCGTGTCCTCGCCCTCCTCCTCCAGCGCCTGGCGGACCACCCGCAGTGCCATGCCCTCGGGAGTAGCCCTTGCGGGCCAGCATGCCCGCGAGGCGGCCGCGGCCGCTTGTCGCGGTCGAGGCCGCGAGTGGCGCGCAGCTTGCGGGCGACCAGCTCGCGCGCGGTCTCCTCCTCCTGCTCGGAGTCCAGCTGCGAGACCGCCTCGTCGATGAGCGTGGCGTCGACGCCCTTGGTCCGCAGCTCCCTGGCGAGGGCGCGCCGGGCCAGCCGCGGCCGTGGTGCCGGGACTCCACCCGGGCCTCCGCGAAGGCGCTGTCGTTGATCAGGCCGACCTCCTCGAACCTGGACAGCACCTCCTCGGCGGCCTCGTCGGGGATCTCCCGCTTACGCAGGGCGTCGGCGAGTTGTTTGCGCGTGCGCGGGGTCCCGGTGAACAGGCGCAGGCGAGATCGCCCGTGCCTGCTCGACCGGGTCCGCGGAGGTTCCCCCTTCTCGGCCCTCGACGAGGAAGTGGCACCTCCGTCCTCGGCGGGCGACTCCGCACGCTCGCGACGCCGCCCGCGCCCACTGCCCGCCCCACGGCCCCGTCGAGCCCTACCACGCGCGCCACCGTCACCGTGGCGTGCCCCGCCGTCACCGGGAGAGCCGGCGCCGTGCGGGCCCTCGGCGCCGTACGGCGCGAAGGGGTCGGCCGTGCCGTCCGCGCCGTCGTCCATGCCGACGGAGCCGGCGTCACCCGGTCTCCCCGCTCGCGCTCCGCGAGGCGTTGTCGGGGTACGCGTACTCGGCCCAGTCGGTTCGTCGTGCTCACGGTCAGCTCTTGGCTGCCGCGGCCTGGACTTGGGTGGCCTTGGCGGTCGCGGGGGCGGGCACCGCCGGTGCGGCGTCGGCCAGGGCAGCGGAGGCGGCGGCGTCCGCGCTCGGCTCGGTGGCCGGCTCCTCGGGACGTACGCCGACGCCCAGCTTCTCCTTGATCTTCTTCTCGATCTCGTTGGCCAGGTCGGGGTTGTCCTTCAGGAAGTTGCGCGCGTTCTCCTTGCCCTGGCCGAGCTGGTCGCCCTCGTACGTGTACCAGGCACCGGCCTTGCGGACGAAGCCGTGCTCCACGCCCATGTCGATCAGGCCGCCCTCGCGGCTGATGCCATGGCCGTAGAGGATGTCGAACTCGGCCTGCTTGAAGGGCGGCGCGACCTTGTTCTTGACGACCTTGACGCGGGTGCGGTTGCCGACCGCGTCGGTACCGTCCTTCAGCGTCTCGATGCGTCGGATGTCGAGCCGCACCGAGGCGTAGAACTTCAGCGCCCGGCCACCGGTCGTGGTCTCCGGAGAGCCGAACATCACGCCGATCTTCTCGCGGAGCTGGTTGATGAAGATCGCGGTGGTCTTGGACTGGTTGAGCGCACTGGTGATCTTCCGCAGGGCCTGGCTCATCAGGCGGGCCTGCAGACCGACATGACTGTCACCCATCTCGCCCTCGATCTCCGCGCGCGGCACGAGCGCCGCGACGAGTCGATGACGATGAGGTCGAGGGCACCGGAGCGGACCAGCATGTCCACGATCTCCAGGGGCCTGCTCACCGTTGTCCGGCTGGGACAGGATCAGGTTGTCGATGTCGACGCCGAGCTTCTGCGCGTACTCGGGGTCGAGGGCGTGCTCCGCGTCCACGAACGCGACCTGGCCCCCGGCCTTCTGCGCGTTCGCCACCGCGTGCAGGGTCAGGGTCGTCTTGCCCGAGGACTCGGGGCCGTAGACCTCGATGACGCGGCCGCGCGGCAGGCCGCCGACGCCGAGTGCCACGTCGAGCGCGGTCGACCCGGTCGGGATGACCTCGATGGGCTCCTTCGACCGGTCGCCCATGCGCATGACCGCGCCCCTGCCGAACTGCCGTTCAATCTGTGCGAGCGCGGCATCCAGGGCCTTCTCGCGGTCGGTTCCTGCCATGGGTTCCACCCGGTTTGCTTGATTCGATCGCTTCACGTCAAAGACGCTAATGCCTGCCACTGACAATCCACCCTGATGCGGGTCCGGCCTGTGGATAACTCGGGCGCTTCTCCGCCCGAACCCAGTCGAATCACCCGTCACGAGCCTCGCCAGAGCTCTCCACAAGAATGGATGTTCGATTTTGGTGTCAAGCGCACCACGCGGCACCTCGAGCGTACGTCTGCCGGGTCGGCGGTCGGGTGGCTAGGAGTGCGGACGCGACGTGGAGGAGGGGGACAGCATGGCCAAGGTCAGCATCAGTCTCGACGCCGAACTGGTGGTGGAAGCGATGGTTCTGGCCGGCATCGGCTCGCCACAGGACGCCGTCGAGGCGGTGGTGCAGGACTACATCGCCCGCGGCCACCGCACGGAGACCCGCACCGAGTTCAAGGACCGGAACCTGCGGGAGGTCGACGCCAAGCCCAGGAACCGCAGGGCTGATCCCCGCACCCGCCGCCAGTCCCGCGGGCGGGCAGGCCGCCGCATGGTCAGGCTCGCCCCGTGCGGAACGTCGGGGCCGTCGGCACCGCCCGCCCTGGCCACACCTGCCCAGGTCCCGGGCGGCACCGTACCGGCCGACCGCTCGCCTCGTTCCGCTGTCGGCTCACCGGGCCCACCGGCATGGCGCCGGCGGTGCGCTCCGGGGCCGCTCTCACGTACTGGGCGGCCTCATCAGGACGAGCCGCCGCCCCCGGCGCCCTCCGCCCCGCGGTGTCCCGGCTCCGGTCGCCGAGCCCACAGTTTCCGCAGACGCGTCGAGCCGCCAGACCCCGACCGGCGGTTCCGGCGTCCGTGGACGCGCGGATCGTCCGTGACGTCGTAGCGCTTGACGTACGCCCCGAGGAACGCCTGCAGCGTGGCGATCGCCAGGATGGCGATCAGCGCGCCGACGGCGCCGAGCAGGGCGGCACCCGCGACGACCGAGCCGAAGGCGACCGCCGGGTGGATGTCCACGGTCTTGGACGTCAGCTTGGGCTGCAGTACGTAGTTCTCGAACTGCTGGTAGATCACCACGAAGATCGAGTACCCACAGCGCGTACCAGGGGTTGACCGTGAAGGCGATCAGCATGGGCAGGGCGCCCGCGAGATAGGTGCCGATGGTGGGGATGAACTGCGACACCAGACCCACCCGCACCGCGAGCGCGGGGGCGTAGGGCACCTCCAGGATCTCCAGCAGGATGTAGTGCGCTATGCCGGAGACCAGCGCCATCAGACCGCGCGAGTACAGGTAACCGCCGGTCTTGTCCACGGCGATCTCCCACGCGCGCAGGACCTCGGCCTGCCGGGCGGGCGGCAGGACGGAGCGGAGCGCGCGCCGCAGCCGGGGGCCGTCGGCGGCGAAGTAGAACGAGAACAGCAGGACCGTCAGCATCTGGAAGAGGCCACCGAGGACCTGGGCCGACGTCCAGGACGCCGGTGGCGCTGTTCTGCACGTAGTTGCGCAGCCAGTCGGAGCGGAGCAGGCCCTCCTGGATGTCCACCCGTCTCAGCTCGGTGTAGAAGTGGCCGTTGACCCAGCTGATGACGGAGTCGAGGTAGTCCGGGAAGTCCTCGACCATCTTGACGATCTGGCCCGCGAGCATCGAGCCGAGCAGCGTGACGAACCCCGCGGCGGCGATCAGCACGGCGATGAAGACGAGGAAGGTGGCCAGCCCGCGACGCAATCCGCGCCCGGCCATCCAGCTCACCGCGGGTTCGATGGCGAGGGCCAGGAAGAAGGCGATGAGGACGTTGATCAACAGGCCGGTGAGCTGGTGGACGGCCCAGCTGCCGAGCTGGAAGACGGCGATGAGCGCGAGGGCCAGCACCATGGCACGCGGGAGCCAGCGCGGCATGCGGGCGCCCGGCCCGGCGGGGCCGCCGGGCGGGGGACCGGGGGGCGGCGTCGTACCGGTCGGGGATGCGTGCCGGGTCGCTTGCCCGGACTCGTCAGTGGGTGCCACGGACCAAGTCTCGCCCACGCCACCGACAGCGGAGCGCCATCCCGTGATCTTCGTGACCGGTCAACGCTGTTCCCGCGGCACGTTCGCGACAGTGCAGACCACCCGCCACACGTCCTTGGCGTCCCATCCGGCGTCCAGCGCCTCGTGCACCGTGCGCCCGCCCAGCTCCGCCATCACGTGATCGCGCGCGAAGGTGTCGGCGTAGCCCGGACCGAAGTGATCCGTCATCCGCTCCCAGAAGACCGTCAACCGCATGACTCCAGTATCCCGCCCCTGAGAGTGGGCCCTGCGCCGGGACCACGTGCCGGAAACGCTTTGCGTCATACGGTCTGACCATGGCCGAAATTGAGCTTCCCCACTCCCCCCGACGCCCCAGACCCGTACCGGCGCGCTCCCCGCTCGCGCGCGCGGAGCACTTCGTCTGGCTCACCGCGCGCGTACTGGAGCAGCGCCTGTTCGCGTACCACTTCGCGGCGGCGACGCCGGCCCGGTGGAGACCGCGCTGGATGCCTACCGCAACGAGGACGGCGGGTACGGCCACGCGTGGAACCCGATCTGCGCGGCCCGGTCAGCCAGCCGCCGCACACCGCGCACGCCCTGCGCGTCCTGGACGCCGTCGGGCGCTGCGGCGGACAGCGCGTGGAGCGGATGTGCCGATATCTGACCTCCGTGTCCACTGCGGACGGTGCCCCGCCGGCGATCCATCCCAGCCAACGCGGGTATCCAACCGCGCCCTTCATGCCGGTGGTGGACGACCCGCCCGGCGAGCTCCTCGCCACCGGTCCGGTGGTCGGCCTGCTGCACCGCAACGAGGTGTGGCACGCCTGGCTGTTCCGGGCCACGGACTTCTGCTGGCGGGCGGTCGAGTCGCTGGGGATCTCCCCACCCGTACGAGGTCGAGGCCGCAGTGGCCTTCCTGGACGCCGCCCCCGACCGTCCGCGCGCGGAGGCGGCGGCCGACCGGTTGGGCCGCCTGGTGCGCGAGCAGCGCCTGGCGGTGCTGGACCCCGACGACCTCGACGCGTACCGGTCTCCCCGGCTACGCCCCGGGCGAGCACCACTTCCCCACGACTACGCGAGGCACCCGCACTCCCTCGCGCGCGCGTGGTTCACGGAGGACGAGATGGCCCGGTCCCTCCGCGCTCTCTCGGCCGAGCAGGAGGAGGACGGCGGCTGGCCCATGCGCCGGCGCCGGTGGGCACCCGGCCCCGCCTTGAGGCGCGCCCTGTGGTGACGATCGAGGCCTGCGTACACTCCGCGCATGCAGCCGCCCGGTCGGCTGACCCTGCTGGGGGCCAGCTAACCCGCCGCGGCCCGTACGCCGCGCCGTCACCACCACGGCCGCCGCGACGACGAGCAGGAAGGGCGCGCGCAGCACCAGCACCACGGCGGCGCGCGCCAGCTCCGCTGCCCGCGCGTCCAGCACGAGCGCCTGCCCGTCGGCGAAAGTCTGCTGGGCAGTGAGCGCTTTGAGCAGGACGACGGGCGGCAGAGCAGCAGCCCCGCCGGACAAGGAGCCGCTCCAGGGCGCCCGCGGGCACCAGCGGCTTGAGGAGCTTGACGGCGTAGCGGCCGACGGCGGTCACGCCGATCGCGATCCAGACGCTCAACGCTCTCCCTCCGCACGAGTCCTCAAGCAGAGCTGCTTCCGCGACGTCCCCGCGCCCACAAGGACGGCCGGGTGCCGCCAGCGCGGCCACCAGGACAGGCACACCCGGCCCGAGCAGCACGGGCAGCAGACCGAGTCCCAGGGAGGACAGCCGGGGCAGCGACCGCGCGCTCGGTGGTCCTCAACATCGGCGCGAGCAGCATCCAGGAAGGT
>JAKFGP010000008.1 GCA_021502835.1 Streptomyces thinghirensis | reverse complement strand
CTCTACGCCGACGTCCTTGCGCGCGTCCTCGCGAGAGGGCGCCCCCGAGCGCAAAATTGTCTTCACTGCTACCTGGCGACGCGGCGGCCGAGATCTGTGCTGAGGCATTACAGCGTCCTTCGCTGGCAACGCCGCGCTGCGCGCTGCAAAAAAAAAAAAAAAAAAAAAAAAAGTGGTGTTTTTTTTTTTTTTTTTTTCCCCCCCCCCCCCTCTCTCTCTCTCCTCTCCCTCCCCCCTCACCAAGAATAGCTCCAGAACCTGCGCGACGCGCTTCAGCAATGCCCCCCGCCCCGAGCTGGTCCTGGTGGAGACCGACGCGCTCCGTTCCTGACGCCTGCCCTACCGGGGTAGGTGGCTCCAACGCGCTCCTACGCCCGGTACCGGTCACGGGTGCGCCACGGCCGACGTGCGGGGGGTCGACGAGGAGCCATCGCTGGCGACGGGCCCTGGCCGCGAACACGGCCCGCGCCTCCTCGGGTACGAGCGATCCGCGCCACGCTGCGTAGTCGCGTCGCTTGGAGAGTGACGAACGTCTACAGGTTCTAGGGGGCCCGATCCGGACCCCCGGAGCGTGCCGCCGTGAGCAGAACGCAAACGAAACCTTCGCGGCCCACCGGGGGATGCGGCACGCACCGTACGATGCGCGACAGCCACCGACCCCGGCGGCAGCGAAGCTCACCGTCCTCGCCCACGATTCGTTCCGGCCCGCGCCGCCCCGACAGAAGTCCCCGTACCTCGCTCCCGTGCCGGCGACGGCCGGAGCGAGGTGCGCCGGCGCCGGGAGCGGCGCGCCGGGCGCGCGGACGGCCCTGCCGCGCCGGCCGCTGCCGCGTGCGCCGGTCGCGGCGTTCCCTTCGCGGCGCGGCACCACCGCCTTCTGGTCGCCAACGGACAAGGCGGGTCGAGCTGCGGACCGTCGACGGCACCTCTCGCGCACACTGCACACCTTCGCCGCACGACGTGACCGAACTGCTCGCGCGGGAGGGCGCCGAGGTGGCGCTGCGCGATTTGATCGTAGCCTCGCGCCCGGCACCCTCGCCTCACCAGCCAGCGGCGCGAGGAGGTTTCCGTCCGGCCATGGACGGCCCGTCCTGCTTCACCCTGGATGGCCACCGGCGCTAGGTGTGGACGACCGCGAGACAGGTGGCGGGGCGCCGCGTGGCAACTCGGCGTGTGGACGGAGGGCGCGTACCCGTCCACCGAGGGCTCCCGGCGCATCGGACGGGAGGGCTCTCCGCCCTGAACGTACGGACCGAGCGGGTGGTGACGGTCAGCGGCGGACGGCCGGGCCCTCCGCACCGTGCGGCACCAACGCCGCGACCGTGCGCGAGGCCGCCGAGGAGGCCAGGGTCACTCCTGCGCGGCCAGGACAGTTACACCTCCGTCCCGGCGACCGGCTTCGCGACGACGGCAAGGCACCGTCGTGGCGCTGCGGATCACCGGCCCCGCAGGAGGTCCACGAGGACCCGATCCCGTTCGACGGCGGCGCCGAGGACGCCACCCCTCTTACCGGGGCACCGAGGTCGTCGAGCAGGCGGGCCGGCCCGGTCCGCGCCGTACCACGTACGCGCTGCGCACCGCCTGCGGCGTCCGCGTGAGAAGCCGCGCCGGCTGCGTAATATCACCGAGGTGGTGCGGCGAACCCAGCCCGCAGATCGTGCGGGTCGGCACCCCGCGCCCGGCCGACGTCCGTGCGGGGCGCCGACCACCTGAACTGGCAGGGCCTGGCCGCGTGCGAGCGCCGGGCGGCCGCCCGGACGCCGTCGACCCCTCGGGGACGTACGGGGCCTCTACCAGTTCGACACCCACACCTGGCAGAGCCTCGGCGGCGAGGGCCGTCCCCAGGACGCGCCGGCATCGGAACAGACGTACCGCGCGAAGAAGCTGTACGTACGCAGCGGCGCCGACTCGTGGCCGCACTGCGGGGCACGACTGCAGGGGTTGACCGGCGACGGCCCCGGACCACCGCGCGCCCGCCCCTTCCCGGTCCGGACGGCCCCGCTGCCGCCCCCGGCTACCCTTGCGGGTGAGCTTCCCCACCCCCGACGCCCTCCTGGGCCCCGCCGACGTCCGCGAACTCGCGGCAGCGCCTCGGCGTGCGCCCCACCCAAGCAGCGCGGCCAGAACTTCGTGATCGACGCGAACACGGTCCGCCGTATCGTCCGCACCGCCGGAGGTACGCCCCGACGACGTGGTGGTCGAGGTGGGTCCGGGTCTCGGCTCGCTCACCCCGGCCCTGCTTGGAGGCCGCCGACTCGGGTCACCGCCGTCCAGATCGACGACGTACTCGCCGGCGCCCTCCCCACCACCGTCGCCGCCCGCATGCCCGAGCGCGCCGGACCGTTTCGCCCTGGTCCACTCCGACGCGATGCACGTGACCGAGCTGCCGGGCCCCGCCCCGACCGCGCTGGTCGCCAACCTGCCGTACAACGTGGCCGCTGCCCGTCCTCCTGCACATGCTCGACACCTTCCTGACCATCGAGCGCACCCTCGTCATGGTCCAGCCGAGGTCGCCGACCGGCTCCGCCGCCGGACCCGGAAACAAGGTGTACGGCGTGCCCTCCGTGAAGGCCAACTGGTACGCCGAGGTCCGGCCGGGCGGGTTCCATCGGCCGTAACGTCTTCGGGCCTCGCGCCCAACGTCGACAGCGCCTGTGTCACTCGTCCGGCGGACCGAGCCGCTGAAGACCACCGCCGTCAAGCGCGAGGTCTTCGCCGTCGTAGACGCGGCCTCGCCCAGCGCCGCAAGACCTGCGGGCCGCCCCCGCGGGTGGCCGGTTCGGCGGCGGCCGCCGAGGCCGCCCCGTCGCCAGCGGTGTGTGTGCCGCAGGCGCGCGGAGAGGCGCTGACTGTGGAAGAGTTCGCGCGTATCGCCGAACACAAGGAGTGACGAGCAAGTGAGCGTGACGGTCCGCGTCCCCGCCAAGGTCAACGTCCAGCTCGCGGTCGGCGCCGCCCGCCCCGACGGCTTCCACGACCCGGCCAACGTCCTCCTCGCCGTCTCCCTGTACGACGAGATCACCGCGACCCCGGCCGCCGACGGACTCCGCGTCACGTGCGAGGGCCCGGACGCCGACCAGGTCCCCCTCGACCGCACCAACCTCGCGGCACGGGCGGCCGAGGCGCTGGCCGCGCGGTACGGCCGCGAGCCCGACGTCCATCTCCACATCGCCAAGGACATCCCCGTCGCCGGCGGCATGGCGGGCGGCAGCGCGGACGGTGCCGGCGCACTGGTCGCCTGGCGACGCCCTGTGGGGCACCGGCGCCTCACGGGCGGAACTGCTGGAGATCTGCGCCGAGCTGGGCAGCGACGTGCCGTTCAGCCTGGTCGGCGGGGCGGCGCTCGGCACCGGGCGCGGCGAGAAGCTGACCGAGCTGGAGGTCGGCGGCGACTTCCACTGGGTGTTCGCGCTGGCCTCGCGCGGGTCTGTCCACGCCGGCCGTCTTCCGCGAGTTCGACCGGCTGGGGGAAGGCCTGGACATTCCGGAGCCGGTCGCCGCCCAGCTCCGTACTCGACGCCCTCGCCAAGGGCGACACCGCCGCACTCGCCGTCGCCGTCACCAACGACCTCCAGCCGGCCGCGCCTCCCCTCTTCCCTCGAGCTGTTCGACACCCTCGCGGCGGGGCGGGCGGCGGGCGCGCTGGCGGCCCTGGTCTCGGGCTCCAGGCCGACGACGGCCTTCCTCGCGACCGACGCGCGGTCGGCGTCCGACATCGCCGGGGTGCTGCGGGCGTCGGGGACCCGCCGTGACGTGCGTATGGCGGCGGGGGCGGTGGCGGGGGCAAGTCGGTGGTTTGAGGGGGCTACCGCCCGCCGAGCGCTGTCATGATCGATGCCGATGGCGTAGGGCTTGTCGACCTTGATGACGTCTCGATGCAGACCCATGTGTATGTAGGCTTTGCTCATCGAGTCGAGTTCGTAGACGTGGGATGACGAGCCCGCCTTTGGTTCCGCTCCTGTTCTGACGCGCCAGAAGCTCGGAATGCCGGCGGGCAGCGTATTTGTGAGGCTTCGTGGTGCGGTCGCGAGACTCGGACTCCGGGGACACGACTTCGACGGCGAGGAGGACGTCCTCGGCCCGGAAGCTGGTCTGGTCCAGTCCGGTGACCGCGTCGGCGCGCACCACACTGATGTCGGGCTCGGGTCCGTTGCGATCGTCCAGCAGAACGGTCATTTCGCGTTCGACACTGAGTCCGGCCGCCAGTAGAGAGCTGCGTAGCCCGTTGAACAGCAAGTCGATGGCCAGGTAGTGGAAACGGCGCTGCGGACTCACGAAGACCAGGCTCCCGTCGATCAACTCTGTGTGCGGCGGGAGATCCGGCAGCGTGGACAGGTCGTCCACGGTGTATCCGTCCTGCGGCGGCACCGGCCACTTGAACGCGACGCTCTACGGACTCGGCGGTCATGGTTCCTCCCATGGGCGGGATCCTGCTGCCCGCCCCCCACCGTAGCCGGGGTGGTCCGACATACGTCAGCACAAAGAGTGACGACCCCCGCCCGCCCCACCCCACCCCCGGAGGGCCTACGCTTGAAGGCTGATCGATCCCCTAGTCAGGAGAGAAATGGCCGTCAACCTGGTCAATGTCGAGAACGTCACCAAGGTGTACGGCACCCGTGCCCTCCTCGACGGCGTGTCCCTCGGCGTCTCCGAAGGGGACCGCATCGGTGTCGTCGGCCGCAACGGCGACGGCAAGACGACCATGATCCGGATGCTCGCCAAGCTGGAGGAGCCCGACACCGGCCGCGTCACCCACTCCGGCGGGCTGCGGCTCGGCGTGCTCACCCAGCACGACTCCCTCGACCCCGAGGCCACCGTCCGGCACGAGGTCATCGGGGACCTGGCCGACCACGAGTGGGCCGGCAACGCCAAGATCAGGGACGTACTGACGGGACTGTTCGGCGGGCTGGACATGCCGGGCTTCCCGCAGGGCCTGGACACCGTCATCGGACCGCTCTCCGGTGGTGAGCGGCGCCGTATCGCGCTCGCCAAGCTGCTCATCGACGAACAGGACCTCGTCGTCCTCGACGAGCCCACCAACCACCTCGACGTCGAGGGCATCGCCTGGCTGGCCAAGCACCTGCGCGAGCGCCGCTCCGCACTGGTCTGCGTCACCCACGACCGGTGGTTCCTCGACCAGGTCTGCACCCGCATGTGGGACGTGCAGCGCGGCGACGTCTTCGAGTACGAGGGCGGCTACTCCGACTACGTCTTCGCCCGCGCCGAGCGCGAGCGCATCGCCGCCACCGAGGAGACCAAGCGGCAGAACCTCGTCCGCAAGGAGCTGGCCTGGCTCCGGCGCGGCGCCCCCGCCCGCACCTCCGAGCCCCGCTTCCGCGTCGAGGCCGCCAACGAGCTGATCGCGGACGTGCCGCCGCCCCGGGACAGCAGCGAGCTGATGAAGTTCGCGTCGTCGCGGCTCGGCAAGACCGTGTTCGACCTGGAGGACGTCACCGTCCAGGCCGGCCCCAGGGTGCTGCTCGAGCACGTCACCTGGCAGCTCGGCCCCGGCGACCGCATCGGCCTGGTCGGCGTCAACGGCGCCGGCAAGACCTCCCTGCTGCGGGATCTCGCGAACGCCGCGTACAGCGACGGGGAGCAGCAGCCCGCGGGCGGGCCGGTCAAGGTCGGCAGGACCGTCAAGCTGGCGTACCTCTCCCAGGAGGTCGCCGAGCTCGACCCCACCTGGCGGGTGCTGAGGCCGTGCAGCGCGTCCGCGAGCGCGTCGACCTCGGCAAGGGTCGGGAGATGACCGCCGGGCAGCTGTGCGAGACGTTCGGCTTCGGCAAGGAGAAGCAGTGGACGCCGGTCGGCGACCTGTCCGGCGGTGAGCGGCGCCGCCTCCAGCTGCTCCGCCTCCTCATGGACGAGCCCAACGTCCTCTTCCTCGACGAGCCCACCAACGACCTAGACATCGAGACCCTGACCCAGCTGGAGGACGTCCTCGACGGCTGGCCCGGCTCGATGATCGTCATCTCCCCACGACCGGTTCTTCGTGGAGCGCACCACCGACCGGGTCTTCGCCCTGCTCGGCGACGGCGCGCTCAGGATGCTGCCGCGCGGCATCGACGAGTACCTGGAGCGGCGCCGGCGCATGGAGGAGGCGGCCGCGGCCACCGTACTCGCGGCAGCCGCGAAGCCGGCCGCGAGGCGCCCGAGAAGAGCGCCGCCGACGTGCGCGCCGCCAAGAAGGAGCTCCAGAAGATCGAACGGCAGCTGGACAAGGTCTCCGAGAAGGAGACCAAGCTGCACGCGCGGATCGCCGAGAACGCCACGGACTTCGCGAAGGTGGCCGAACTGGACGCCGAGCTGCGCGAACTGGCCGGTCAGCGCGAGGAGCTGGAAATGCGCTGGCTGGAACTGGCGGAGGACGCCTAGCCCCCGCGCGCGGGGGCGCGTACGGCGTGAAGAGGACGTGAAGGCCCGTAACAGAGGATCACGGGCCGGTCCTCCCTTGGGAACAGGGGTGGACGCGGCCCGGTGTGCCGTCCTGCCCGGGTGATAGAAAGGCCGTCCGAGAACTGTCTGAATGACTGCCGTCAAACGACTCCGAGGCCAGCGCGTACCTCGGGGGCGTGGCTAGAAATCAGTGAGTAATAAGGGGGAACGCGCTGATGAGCCAGCCGCCCAACCAGCCGCCGCAGGGTGGCTTCGGAGCACCGCAGGATCCACCGCCGGGAGGCTTCGGGCACCGACCCCGCCGCCCCCGCAGGGCCCGCCGCCCGGTCCGCCGCAGCAGCCGCAGCCGGGGTACGGCTACCCGCAGCAGCAGCCGGGACAACCGGGTCAGCCCGGTCCCTACGGACAGCCGGGCCCGTACAACTCCGGCCCGTACGCCCAGCCCCAGCAGCCGGGTCCGTACGGCCAGCAGCCCGGCTACGGCTACCCGCAGCCGCAGTTCCCGGGCGCGCCCGGCACCCCGCCGCCCGGCGGCCCCGGGTCCCGCAACCCCTTCAAGGGCAAGCCCGCCCTGGCCGTCGGCGCAGCCGTCGCGGCCCTGCTCGTCATCGGCGGCAGCGTGTGGGCGGTCACCGCGAACAGCGGCGACGACAAGGACAAGAAGCCCGTCGCCGGCAAGAGCGACGACCCCAAGCCCTCCGGCTCCGGCGGCGCCCCGGTCAACCCCGGTGACGGCAGCGGCGACGGCGGCGAGGACCCCGAGGACCTCAACGAGGGCCGTCAGGCCGGTGAGTCCAAAGGTGCTCTGGTACAAGGAGGCGCCCGACGCCCCCCGGTTCCGGCGCCGACGCCCCCGGCATGTGGATCACCGGCGAGACCGCGGTGAAGGCGGCGTACAAGCAGGTCTTCGCCTACGACGTCGGCGACGGCAAGCCCAGCTGGGACCCGATCGCCTTCCCGGAGAAGATCTGCGCGGTCACCCCGGAGAAGACGGCCGCCGACAAGATCGTCGTCGCCTACATGAGCGGCTCCAGCGACCGCGCCAAGTGCAACCAGATGCAGGAGATCACGACCTCGCCACCGGCGAGAAGGGCTGGAAGGAGGAGGTCGAGGACGGTGAGCTCTTCGACACCACCCTCTCCGTCCGAGCTGAACGTCAGCGGCGACACTCCTGATGGTCGGCCGCTCCCCGGTCCGGCACCGCCTACGACGTCCGCAGCGGCAAGAAGCTTACGACAAGAAGCGGTACGGCGACGCCTGCTTCCCCGCCGGCTTCGCGAGCGGCCCGAAGACGATCATCTAGGTCGCCTCCTGCGGGCGCCGGCGGCAACTTAACGAGCACGACGAGGTCCGGAGGGCCTCGACCCGAAGACCGGCAAGGTCCTGTGGACCTACAAGTACGAGAAGGGCTGGCGGGTCGAGCGCGCCTATCTCCGTCGACCCGCTCGTCGTCTACGCCACCGACGCGAGGACAAGAAGGTCTGGAACATCTCCACCTTCACCTCCAAGGGCAAGGTCCTCGAACAGGTCGGCGTCGACGAGGACTTCGCCCCGCGAGGGTGGCTGGGCCATCCTCGACCGCGACCCTCCAGAGGCTGCGCGGGCGTCGCCGTCGCCGCGGGCACGCTCTTACCTGCCGACCGAGGCGACCAGCGGCGCCAACGAGATCGTCGCGATCAACCTCACCACCGGCAAGGAGAAGTGGCGCGCGAAGTCCCCCGCGGACGAGTCGATGATGCCGCTGCGGGTCGAGGGCGACCAGCTCATCGCCTACGTGCAGCCGTCCTACGACGCCGGCGGCCAGGGTCGTGTCGATCGCGACCGGCGGCAGCAGCCACAAGCCGGTCAAGCTGCTGCAGAACCCGCAGGGTGTCGCGGACATCGAGAACAGCTTCTACTCCAAGGACATCGACTGGGTCGACGGGCGCTTCTACATCTCCACCACCCGCCTGACCGGCAACGACGAGTCGAAGGAGAAGTTGATGCTCGCCTTCGGCAAGTGACCTTCTCCGTCCGACCTGTGCGATCAGCCCGGCCCGTGCGATCCGGCCGCCCAGGCCGGTCCGCCCGGCCATCCCGGCCGTCCCCGTCGTCTCCGCTCCCCGAGGTACTCACGTCATGACCCAGCCGCCGCCCCCACCGCCCAACCAGCCCCCGCAGTGGAGGCTTCGGCCCGCCGCAGGGCCCGCCGCCGCAGCCGCCCACCCCGCCGTCGGGCGGAGGGGCCTAACCTCGGCAAGACCCCGGAGCTGGCTACGGCTACCCGCAGACGCCGCCGCAGGCGCCCGCGGCTCCGCCCACCCCGCCGACGGGTTCGCCGCAGCCGGGGGTACGGGTATCCGCAGACTCCGCCGCAGCCCCAGCCCGGGTACGGCTACCCTGGTCAGCAGCCGGGCCAGCAGCCCGGTCCGTACGGGCAGCCGACGCCGCCCTACGGCCAGCCCGGTCAGCCCGGTTACCCCGGTCAGCCCGGCTACGGCTATCCGCAGGCGACCGTGCCGATGCAGGCCCAGGCCGGCGGGCCGGGCGGCGGACGCTAAGATCAACGCGCAGATGCTGATCATCGTGGCGGCCGTCGTCGCCATCGCCCTGATCATCGGCGGCGGTGTCTGGTACGCCGGCTCCTCCGACGACGGCGGCAAGGACGACACCGCGAGCTCCAGCGGGGGCACCGGCGGCAAGGGCGGCACTGGACGAGAAGGGCGGCGAGGGCGGCAAGTCCTCCGGCGGCGAGAGAAGGTGCCTTCCGACCCCGCCTCCAAGGTGCTCTTCCAGGTTCCCGCGCCCGCGGTGAGCAAGGAGGACAACAGCGTCGTCGTCTCCGGCTCGTGGCTCACCGACAAGGTGTACGCCAAGAGCGGCATCGCCGAGATCGTCGGCTACGACCCCGCCAAGGGCAGCGAGAAGCGGACGATCAAGCTGGCCGGCCCGGTCTGCACGGCCAGCCGGCACGTCACCGACGACAACAAGATGGTCGTCGTGCACCAGCCCGCCATGCCCACCTAAGGCGGAGCCCTCGCACGGCTGCACCCAGGTCGCGGTCATCGACCTGGACGCGGGCAAGAAGCTGTGGACGAAGACCGCCGGTGACCAGCCGATGTCCTTCGACAACGTCACGATCAGCGGCGACACCGTCGCGGCCGGCAGCACCGACGGCGGCGTCGCCTGGAACATCGCCAAGGGCGACCTCCTGTGGTCCCCGAAGACCACCGACACCTGCTACGACGCCGGCTACGGCGGCGGCGAGAAGCTGGTCGCGGTGCGCAAGTGCGGTTCGTACGACGCACGGCAGCTGAACATCCAGACCATCGACCCGAAGAGCGGGAAGGTGATCTCCGAGTACAAGATGGCCAAAGGCATCGAGTACGCGGGCATCGTGTCGACGAACCCGCTGGTCGTGGCCGCCGACGTCGGCGACTCCGCCGGTGACGGCAGCGGTATCTCGGACTTCTTCGATCGACAACAAGACCGGCGAGCTGCTCACCCGCATCTCCGCGCCGGGCGAGCAGTTCGCGGCCCGCTGCGACACCATCACCAAGATCGAGCACTGCTCGGGGCTCGCGGTCGGCAACGACCGGCTCTACATCCCGACCGAGGAGCACGAGGGCAGCGGCGAGTCGTACAGCCGGACCAACGAGGTCGTCGCCTTCGACCTGGCCACCGGCAAGCAGACCGGTCAGCGCGCCGACGCCGGCGACGGCTACACGATCACCCCGCTGCGCATGGACGGCGGCAACGCGATCGCCTACAAGCGCCCGCGCCGTACGACAAGGGCGGCCAGATCGTGAGCATCGACGGCGGGTCGTTCAAGCAGACCACGCTGCTGGAGAACCCGGCGACGGAGGCGGTGCGGGACGTCGAGTCGAGCATGCTGCCGGAGTACTCCGGAGATCCTCTACTGCAGGGCACCTGTACATGTCGCAGGTGGACGCCAGCGAGCCGTCCAGCGCGGACGAGAAGGAGTACCTGGCGATCGGGTTCGGCACCAGCGGCTGACGCCGCTCGGCGCACCGTCGGCCGACTCCACGGTTCCCGTCGCGGCCCCGTCCCTGTTCAGGGGGCGAGGCCGTATGGGGGGTTCGGCGATCCGGGGGCGGTTCTCGCCGGTAGGGGCAGCGCGACGTCGAGCCAGCGTGTAGCTTCCGGGGCATGAAGGGCGGGGTGGGGCCGGGACGCGCGGGCGGGCGAGCCCGGGGTCGTTTCCGTTCGTGCCGGGGGCTGGGTGACTGGGGGTTGCTCTATGGGAGTAGCGGCTCATGGTGGTCGACGACCACCGATTGCTCGCCGAGGCGCTGGCTTCGGCGCTGAAGCTGCGCGGGCACCGGGTGCTCGCGGCGGCGGCGCCGGCGCGGGTGCGGCGGAGCTGGTGATCAGCCGGGCGCCGGAGAGTGTGCCTGCTGGGGACGGCGACACCGGCCGAGCCGGGCATCTTCGATCCGGTGCTGCGGATCAAGCGGGAGCGTCCGCAGGTGGCGGTGCTGGTGCTGGGGCCGGTGCCGAGCCCACGCGGGATCGCGGCGGCGTTCGCGGCCGGGGCGTCGGGGTACGTCCGGCACGACGAGCGGATAGAGGGCGTCGAGCGGGCGATCATGAAGGCGCGGGCCGGGGAGGCGGCGGTGGCGCCGTCGCTGTTGCAGGGGGCGTTCGGTGAGCTGCTGAATCCGGCGGCCCAGCCCGACGACGAGGGGCAGCGGCTGTTGCAGATGCTCACGCCGAGGGAGGTGGAGGTCCTGGTCCGGGTCGCCGACGGCGAGGGACACCAGGCTGATCGCGGCGGGCATGGGCATCGCCCCGTCCACGGCGCGTACGCACGTCCAGCGAGTGCTGATGAAACTGGGCGTCGGATCACGACTGGAGGCGGCGGCCCTGGCCGCACGCACGGGCCTACTGGACCAGGCGGGCGCCGGCACCGTCGGCGGTTGAGCGGCGCGCGATGCCTGCGGCGGCCTGTGCGGCCTTGGTGGGGTGCGCGTAGCGCGGTTTGTTTCGTTGTGGGTCGGGGCCGCGCCGGGGGTGTCCGTCCTCGGAACGGCGCGGAATCGGTCGGCCGCAGAAGTGCCGTGTGTCGACGCGCCAACCGCTGCGGGCGAACACCCCCGACACGTCCCCTTCTCGCCGTACGCGGCTTCTCGCGTAGCTGCGGGCAGTCGTGCCGCTGGGGCGGCACGGGTGGGCGCAGCGGCACCTGGCCGGCGCCGGCCCGCGACAACCCACCCCCGGCCCGCACCGACACCGGGTGCCCCCAAACGCAGGGCACCCGGCACCGGCACCCGCGCTACTCCTCCGGCGCCTCCTCGATCGGCGCCGTAGGCCTCACCTTCAACCAAGCCAGGAAGAACAACCCCAGCACCAGCATCCCCAGCCCGGTCCACAGGTTGATGTTCACCCCCTGCGCCTTGTCGATCTCGTCGTCGGACGCCACGAGGCCCGCGATCGTCACGATGACGCCGTAGACCACGAACAGCCCGCCGATGATCCGCCGGATGTCGAACAGCCGCGCGGCCGTGACGGACTTGGTCTCCAGCTCGGAGACCTCGTCCTGGACGTTCTTGTCGGAGTAGGAGTTGGAATCAGACATGCTCTCTCTATCCTCCCGCGATCAGAACGAGAACGGGATGTAGCAGGCGGCGGCCAGTACGACCGCGCCCCAGCCCAGGAGAGCCGGCTTGCGGTACCACGCGTCGTCGCCCTTGGCGGGCGCCTCGGACATGCCGGGGGAGGTGGTGCCGTAGACCAGGCCCTGGAGCTCGGCGGCGGGCTTCGGCGCGGTGAACAGGGACACGGCGACCATGACGACCGCACCGGCCACGAAGCCCGCGATCGCGGAGACGAAGTTGGCGCCCTGGTCGGAGGGGATGTCGATGATGCCCTGCTTGTAGATGACGAAGTAGTTCACCATCGCCGCGGTGGTGCCCGCGATCAGGCCCCAGAAGCCGGACTTCATGGACGCGCGCTTCCAGAACATGCCGATGATGAAGACCACGAACATCGGCACGTTGAAGAAGGAGAAGAGCGTCTGGAGGTAGCTCATGATGTTCGAGAACGACGACGCCAGGAAGGCCGTGCCGATGGAGGCGAGGACGCCGATCACGGTGATCAGGCGGCCGAACCGCACGTAGTAGCCGTCCTCGCGGCCCCGCACGACGTACTTCGCCCAGATGTCGGTGGTGAAGACGGTGTTGAAGGACGAGATGTTCGCCGCCATGCCGGCCATGAAGGCGGCCAGCAGGCCGGTGACCGCGATGCCGAGGACGCCGTTGGGCAGCAACTGCTGCATCAGGTAGGGGATCGCGTCGTTGTACTGGAGGTCCGAGCCGGGCGTGCCGATCTTCGGGACGAGGACGGCGGCGACCAGGCCCGGGATCATCACCACGAAGACGATGAAGATCTTCGGGAACGCGGCGATCAGCGGTGTGCGCTGGGCCGCCGAGAGGTTCTTCGCGGACAGGGCGCGCTGCACCTCGGCGAAGTTCGTCGTCCAGTAGCCGAAGGAGAGCACGAAGCCGAGGCCGAGGACGATGGTCAGCCAGTTGGCGCCGAGCGGGTTGTCGCTGCCGATGCCCGTGCCGCCCCACGCGGTCATGGAGTCGCCGCCGCCCGGGACTGGGTGAGGGAGTCGGACAGGCCGTCCCAGCCGCCGACCTTCTTCAGGCCCAGGACGGTGATCGGGATGAGGCCGGCCAGGATCACGAAGAACTGGAGGACCTCGTTGTAGATCGCCGAGGAGAGACCGCCGAGCGTGATGTAGGCCAGGACGAAGAAGCCGGCGACCACGATGGCCACCCACTGCGGCCAGCCCAGCAGTGCCTCGACGACGATCGCGAGGGCGTAGAGGTTCACCCCGGCGATCAGGATGGCGGCGACGGCGAACAGGATCGAACTCAGCAGGTGCGAGGCCTTGTCGAAGCGCAGGAGCAGGAACTCCGGCACCGAGCGGACCTTGGAGCCGTAGTAGAACGGCATCATCACCAGGCCGAGGAAGACCATCGCCGGGATGGCGCCGATCCAGTACCAGTGGGTCGTGTAGACGCCGTACTGGGCGCTGTTGGCGGCCATGCCGAGGATCTCGGTGGCGCCCAGGTTGGCCGCGACGAAGGCGAGGCCGGTCACCCAGGCGGGCAGTGAGCGGCCGGACAGGAAGAAGTCCAGGCTGGTCTTGACCGAACGTCGGGCGGCGAAGCCGATGCCGAGCACGACGACGAAGTAGATCCCGAGGATCGAGTAGTCGAGCCAGTTGGTGGGGAGTCGAAGCTCCGCGGCTAGATGTGTGGGGGTATGCATACGAACTCGCTTCGTTGCGCGAACTGATCCGAGCGGAACTTACGCCTCCGCGTTCAGTTATTGAACACTTCTGGTGACGTTCTTTGTTTGATTGTGATGATCGATGGTCGACGGGATCGCTGTTTGGTTGCTGGTTGGTTGTGATGTGTTATGTTTGTTTATGTTGAGTGATTGGGTGCGGATGCAGGTGTAGAGGAGTCCGGCAGTGAAGAAGACCTCGACCCGGCTGGCCGACGGTCGCGAGCTCGTCCACTACGACCTGCGCGACGACACCGTGCGGGACGCCGTCGACCGCCGCCCGCTGGAGCGGACCGTCACCACCTCCGAGGTCCGCCGCGACCCGCTGCTCGGCGACTCGGTCGCCGTGGCCTCGCACCGCCAGGGCCGGACCTACCACCCGCCGGCCGACGAGTGCCCCCTGTGCCCGTCCGCGGACGAGCGGCTGAGCGAGATCCCGGACTCGTCGTACGACGTGGTGGTCTTCGAGAACCGCTTCCCCTCGCTGGCCGGCGACTCCGGCCGCTGCGAGGTCGTCTGCTTCACCTCCGACCACAACGCCTCCTTCGCCGACCTGAGCGAGGAGCAGGCCGGGCTCGTGCTCGACGCCTGGACCGACCGCACCTCGGAGCTGTCCCATCTGCCCTCCGTCGAACAGGTCTTCTGCTTCGAGAACCGGGGCGCCGAGATCGGAGTGACGCTGGGTCACCCGCACGGGCAGATCTACGCCTACCCCTTCACCACGCCCCGCACCGCCCTGATGCTGCGCCAGGTGGCCGCGCACAAGGAGGCGACGGGCGGGGAGAACCTGTTCGACGCCGTCCTGGCGGAGGAACTGGCCGGTGAGCGGGTCGTCCTGGAGGGTGAACACTGGGCGGCCTTCGTGCCGTACGCCGCGCACTGGCCGTACGAGGTGCACCTCTACCCCAAGCGGCGGGTGCCCGACCTGCTCGGACTCGACGAGGCGGCGCGCACAGAATTCCCCAGGTATATCTGGAACTCTTGAGGCGCTTCGACCGGATCTTCGGGATCGGTGAGCCTCCGACGCCGTACATCGCGGCCTGGCACCAGGCACCCTTCGGGCAGCTGGAGGACTTCGAGGGCGTGGTGCGGGACGACTTCGCGCTGCACCTCGAGCTTTTCACCGTCCGCCGTACGTCCGGCAAGCTGAAGTTCCTCGCGGGCTCCGAGTCCGGCATGAACGTGTTCATCAACGACGTGCCCCCGGAGCGCGCGGCCCAGCGACTGCGAGAGGTAGCGAGTTGATGAGCGGGAAGTACCTGGTGACGGGCGGGGCGGGCTACGTCGGCAGCGTGGTCGCCCAGCACCTGCTGGAGGCCGGCCACGAGGTCGTCGTCCTCGACAACCTCTCGACGGGCTTCCGGGAGGGCGTGCCCGCGGGCGCCTCGTTCATCGAGGGCGACATCCGCGACGCCGCCAAGTGGCTGGACGCGTCGTTCGACGGTGTACTCCACTTCGCCGCCTTCTCCCAGGTCGGCGAGTCGGTCGTGAAGCCCGAGAAGTACTGGGACAACAACGTCGGCGGCACCATGGCCCTGCTGGACGCGATGCGCACGGCGGGCGTCCGCCGTCTCGTCTTCTCCTCCACGGCCGCCACGTACGGCGAGCCGGACCAGGTCCCGATCGTCGAGTCCGCGCCGACGAAGCCCACGAACCCCCTACGGCGCCTCGAAGCTGGCCGTGGACCACATGATCACCGGCGAGGCGGCGGCCCACGGTCTGGGCGCGGTCTCGCTGCGCTACCTCAACGTCGCGGGCGCGTACGGGGAGTACGGCGAGCGCCACGACCCCGAGTCACACCTGATCCCCCTGGTCCTCCAGGTGGCGCAGGGCAGGCGCGAGGCGATCTCCGTCTTCGGCGACGACTACCCGACGCCGGACGGCACCTGCGTCCGCGACTACATCCACGTCGCCGACCTGGCCGAGGCCCACCTGCTGGCCCTGGACGCGGCCGCCCCCGGCGAGCACCTCATCTGCAACCTGGGCAACGGCAACGGCTTCTCCGTCCGCGAGGTCGTCGAGACCGTCCGGCGGGTGACGGGCCACCCGATCCCCGAGGTCCTGGCCCCCCGGCGGGGCGGCGACCCGGCGGTCCTGGTGGCGTCGGCCGGCACGGCCCGCGAGAAACTGGGCTGGAACCCGTCGCGCGCGGACCTCGCGGGGATCGTGGCGGACGCGTGGCAGTTCGCGCAGCGGCGCGCGAAGTAGACCGTAGGAAGGGCGAGGGGTCAGGGCATGAGCGAGGCTGTCGCAGGGGCTGTCGGCGAGCGGTTCCGGGAGCTGTACGGGGCGGACCCCGAGGGGGTGTGGGCGGCGCCGGGCCAGGTGAACCTCATCGGCGAGCACACCGACTACAACGACGGCTTCGTCACGCCGTTCGCCCTGCCGCACACCGCGTCGCGGCGGTCTCCCGGCGCGACGACGGCATCCTGCGCCTGCACTCGGCGGACATCGCGGCCGACCCGGTAGAGCTGCGCGTCGCGGACCTCACCCCCGAGTCGGACAAGTCCTGGACCGCGTACCCCTCGGGCGTCGTCTGGGCGCTGCGCGAGGCCGGCCACGAGCTGACCGGCGCCGACATCCACCTGGCCTCGACGGTCCCGTCGCGGCGCGGGCCTCTCCTCCTCGGCGGCCCTCGAGGTGGTGGTCGCCCTCGCCCTGAACGACCTTTACTCCCTCGGCCTGCGCGGCTGGCGACTGGCCCGCCTGTGCCAGCGCGCGGAGAACGTCTACGTGGGCGCCCCGGTCGGCATCATGGACCAGACCGCGTCGGCCTGCTGCGAAGCGGGCCACGCCCTCTTCCTCGACACCCGCGACCTCTCCCAGCGCCAGATCCCCTTCGACCTCGCGGCCGAGGGCATGCGCCTGCTCGTCGTCGACACGCAGGTCAAGCACTCCCACAGCGAGGGCGAGTACGGCGAGCGCCGCGCGGGCTGCGAGAAGGGCGCCGCGCTG
This sequence comes from Streptomyces thinghirensis, assembly GCA_021502835.1. The sequence continues at coordinate 461,904 of JAKFGP010000008.1, read as the reverse complement.
TTGGGCGTGGACGCGCTGCGGGACGTGCCGTACGCGGAGCTCGACTCGGCCCTGGAGCGCCTGGCCGACGACGAGGAGGTGCGCCGCCTGGTCCGGCACGTCGTCACGGAGGACGAGCGCGTCGAACGCGTCGTGTCCCTCCTGGAATCCGGCGACACCCGCGCCATCGGCCCCGTCCTGGTCGAGGGCCACGCCTCCCCTGCGCGACGACTTCCGCATCTCCCTGCCCGGAACTCGACCTGGTCGTCGACACGGCCCTCGCCTCCGGCGCCCTCGGCGCCCGCATAGACTCGGCGGCGGCTTCGGCGGCTCGGCGATCGTCCTGGCGGAGGAGTCCGACGTCGACGCCATCACCAAGGCGGTGGAGGACCTTCGCGGCGTCGGGCTTCACGGCCCCACGCGTGTTCGAGGCGGTGCCCGCGGCGGGGGCGCGGCGGGTGAGCTGAGGCGGGGGCCCCGTGGTCGGATTTCACCCTGCGGGGCGTGGGAGGCACTCACGCTGTTCACAGCTTGCGTTACGGAACAGCGCATCTCGAAGCCCTGCCGTCACAGCGGCTTCTGCCAGGGGCCTACCTGCTCAGGCAGTCGGGGTTGACGTAAAGGCGGCTGTTGTCACCCAAGTCCCAACCGATAGCGTTGGCACACTCGTGAGAACCCTCGCCCCACCGGGGAGCCATCCGTGAACCGCCGCCCCACTCCCCGCTCACAGCCATCGCGCTGGCTGCTGTTGCGGCTCTGTCACTGTCCGCCTGCGGGAGTGGTGAGGACAGCTCCAAGGACAACGACAAGATCGCGGGCGCCGACACGGAAGCCGACTCGTCGACCTCGGCTTCGCCGAGTGCGAGCGCGTCGGACGCCGCCGACCGGCCAGACATCACGCTGCCCAAGGACATGAAGAGTGTTTTTGAAGGCTGGAAGACCGGGGACGCCGCGAAGGATGCTGCTCTGGCCGATGCGGAGCGGGCGCTCGGGTCTGTCGACGATGCGATCGCCCGGGGGCGACACGAAGTCGGACGCGCTGGCCTTCTACTACCAGGACGATGCGCTCGTCAGTGAAGTCAAGTGGGTCCAGGCGTGGCTCGACGCCAACATCTCCTGGACGGGAACCATCCGCTATTTCGATCCGCAAGTGACGCTTCGCGACGAGAAGACGGCTGTTGTTGTTTACTGCGCGGACGACAGCAAGGCGTACAACAAGAACCGAAAGACCGGCAAGGTGGACAAGGCGCCGGCCAGTGACAGTCCTTACGTCCTTTACAACACTCGCTTGGAGAGAAACGGCGAAGGTGTGTGGGTGACCACCGGCCTGCTCACCAAGAGGGGCACGAGCGGTGCGGAGGCTGATTACGCCAGCGCGGACCGGCACGGTTGCCCTCCTGGCTTTTTTGCCGATTCTCATGCCGAATGCCGCATGGGCGACACCAGGGCCCGCTCCTTCCGTGACCGAAGTCGACTCCGACACGTCGGCCAAGGTAGACGGCGACACCGTCTCGGCGTCCGCAGCAGGCGTGATCGTCTTCGAACGCTCGAAGAACGGCAGCGGAGAGTCAGCCGGTGCCGTCACGTCGACCACGTCCTGGACGCCTCCGGCCTGCTATTACGCGCCGAAGTCACACCCAAGCAGCTTGATTCGCAGATGCGTCAGGTGTGGATGAGTAGCGCCCCCAGCCCCGAGTGGTCCCTGAAGACGCAGAACCACTTCGTCAACGGCAAGCCCTACAAGGACTTCAACAAGGACAAGGAGGGCGAGGGGTACTGGTGGGACGCGTACGTCACTGAGGGGCGAGAGTCGGATCCGGCGGCCCAGGACTGTGACGAGCTGCCCTTCTGGGTTGACGAGGGCGACGCTCCGCCGGCCGATGTTCCGCAGGCCATCACACCCGACATGCTCGCCCAGCTCGCGTACGCCGAGATCCGCGTGCCCTCCACTGAGGTCGAACTCGCCCCGGCGAACGCCACGAAGGTGAACCTTCCGACGTGGGCCTGGCTCGACACCGCCGAGTTCAAGCCGGTCTCCGTCACCGCATCCGTCCCGCTGCTCGGCCTCAGCGCCACGACCACGGCCGAGCCCGTCTCCCTGAAGATCACCCCGGGTACGGAAGACGCGGTCACGTACCCCGCCTCCGGTCAGTGCGAGGTCCATGACGGGCAGATCGGTGATCCCTACGCCGATGGCGAGGCCGACGAGACCCCGCCGTGCGGGGTGAAGTACCTGCGCTCCTCCGGTGACGGCTCGTACAAGCTCCAAGCCACCGTCACCTGGAAGATCAGCTGGACGAGCACGACTGGTGCGGGTGGCGACCTTCCCAACGGCGAGTTCGGAGCTGACCAGGATGTCGTGGTCCAGGAGATCCAGGCCGTGAACCGCTAGACCAAGAAAACGGGGAACGATGAGCGACATACACATCGACTTCGGTGTGCTGAACCGTGTGCGGAGCAACATCGAGCACATCGGCGAGATCATGGAGCGACCCGGAAAGGAGATGGACGAGGTCGACGGCGCGTCCATGGGCGTGAGCACGCTCGCCTCGCGCATGAACGACTTCAGTGACGAGTGGTCCTACGGCATCGAGCAGATCAGGAAGTACTCGGGTGCCGCGGTCAAAACGCTCGACAAGATGAAGAAGGCGTTCGAGGACATCGACGACACGCTGGCCAAGGGAACTGCGGAAAGCACGGGAGCAGCGGGCGTGAGTGATCCGTTCTCCTGGTTGTCACCCACGCAGACCTCTCCCTTGAGGGACCGGTTCCCGGCCCCTGAGTTCCGTCCCCTGCCCCGGGGATCCACAGACCGCGAGGCACGTCGCGAACATCGTCCAGCGCACTGCCAAAGCGCTGGACGAGATAGCCGACGCCCTGCACGGCACGGACGACGCCGACTGGAAAGGGCGTCACGCCGACGCGTTCCGGGAGCAGTTCGACGACGACTTCCGACCCAAGATCGACAAGGCGAAACGATCCTTCGGTAAAGCCGCGACGGCACTGACGGGCTGGGCCGACGAGATGCCGGCCTGGCAACGCAAGGCCGAGGCTCTGGAAAGCCAGGCCCAGGACGCGAAGGACGCGCTTCGCGCGGCGAAGGACAAGCTGTCCGGCCTGCCGCCCAAACCGCTGCTCGACCTGCCGCCGAAGGACGACGTCGTGGCAAGCAAGCAGGAGAAGGCCGAGAAGGGACCGCTCCGCGGCGCGACTGGCAGCCAGTACGGCTGAGTCCGACCTCGACCGGATCCGCGCACAGGCCCGCAACTGGCCACCGACTACGACCTGGAAGGCCGATCCGTCGCGCGGCGCCTCGACAAGGCGATGAACATCGCGCCGAACGAGCCGGGCGTGCTGGACAAACTGGGCGACACCATCGTCGACATCGGGAAAGCCCTCGGAAAACTCGACGACCTCGTCGCCGAGGTCGTCAGTGCGGCCGTGGCCGATGCGGTCAAGTGGCTTGCGGAACACGCCTATGCGATCGCCGCTCTCGGCGACGTGCTGGCGACTGTGAGTGCCGCGCTGGGCGCAATCTCGCTCGTGATGCTTGGCCTGAGCGTGTTCTTTCCGCCTCTCGCCCTGGCATCGGTAACGGTGGGCACGGTGGCGGGTGGCTTCGCCGGTGGAGCCCTTGCGCTGCATGGCACGGCCCGGGCAGTGGGAGGTGAGGACGTGGTCTCCAACCGAACCCTCGCGCAGGACGCTCTGGGTGCTCTCCCGTTTGGGCTAGCGTTCAAGGGCGTGTCCGCGGTGGTCGCCGGAAGTCGTGCCGCTGACGCCTCTGCCAACTTCGGTCTGGTGGACACCGTTGCATCCTTTATCGCTGATCCGACGGCATTGGGTTACTTGCCCCGCAGAACGACCGTCAGAAGATTGAGCTTGCAATGCCTGGCGCAGGCGGATTCCCTTCTTGTGGGGTTCGAGAATGCCTGGAAGGCCGGGAGGAGAGAGACCGTGCCGCGCAACAGGAGAAGTGAAGGCCCTCATGAAGGATGAACAGATCCTCGAGTACTTCGACGGGCGAGGCACCGCGGAAATTACGTTGAGGGGAAGAGAGGTAGCGCAGAGTAACAGAATTGCCGCGGTGGCCTTCGAGCTGGGCTACGAGCTTCACGAGACGGACATCGTCACTCGGGGGCAATGGCGCATGATCTATCTGCGTGACGACTCCCCGGACGTTCGCCGACGCGCCCAGCACACGGTGGACCGACTGCGTGCTGGTGGTCCCCTGTTTCCCCAGGTGGGGGCCCCTGCGGGAACGCGGCCCGTCCCCGGCAGGCAGATCGCTCCGATGGAAGCGGCTTCGGCTCGGCGGAACATGACCGCCTATGAAACGCACGGCTCGCGAGGACTGGTCATCATCGCGGCCCTCCCCGGCACCGCCACCCTTGTACTGGCGTGGGTGGCACGTGAGGCGCCTTGGCGGCGCAGTCGCCCTGCTCTTGGTCGCAGCCCTGCTGGGCGTCGTCGCGGCTCTGATTCCTCGCTGGATGAGGAGTTGGTATGAGTACAACCGGAGAAAGGTGACCCGCTACGACCAGCAGCGGTCCCAGCGGTGGGGGCCCCCGCCGCCCCCTGCCCCTCCTCCTCCGGTCGGAGGCAACGGGTGGGGTGGCCCTGGAAGGAACGGCTCGTGATCCGTGTCGACTTCTCTGTCCCGGTCGATTTCGAGGCCATCCCCATCGGCGCCGACTTCGAGACGACGTGGACCGAGCTGAACAGACGCTACGCGCGACCATCGATGACCGGTGACCTCGACCAGCAGAAGCTGGGTCAGATGGCCCGGGCGTTGCACCAGGTCTCTTGCTTCCTCAAGGAGGTCGGCGTCGTGTACGCGGCTGACTGCCTCCATTTGTTCCAGGGTGAGCCGTCCTTGGGCTCGCTGGCAGTCGCCGTTGTCGACTTTCCGTATGGGGGGGTGACGCAGCCACAGCGGCTCGTGGAGCTCTGCAGGGTGTCCTGGAGTCAAGAGAGCCGGGGTGGGCCGGTTCCCTCATTGACGCGCCGTGTGGTCCGGCAGCCGTATTCACAGGTGGCCAGGGCTACACGGTGTCGGCGGAGTTCTCACCGAATGGTGAGGCTGTTGATGTATTCACCGCCCAGTTCCATGCCATGATCCCGATCCCAGAAGTGGCAGGTGGAGAGGGGCGACGCATGTGTCTGATCGCCTTCTCCACCCCCGAACGTTGGCCACTGGGATCAGTGCTACGCCCCGGTTGTGGCAGCCGTCCTGCGAAGCCTCCGATTCGCAGAGGACGGCCAGAGATCGCCTGGTCCGCCGGTGGAGGGTGCCTGATCACGCCGACTCCGGGGGCGGTGGTTCCGCCGAGCGGTGCGAGCACCTCACCCCAGCCGCTTCACCAGCGTGTACTCCGTGATCCCCGGTGGATAGTCGGGGATCACGCACATCACGTCGTAGCCGTGCCGTGTAGAAGTCCGGTGCCTGGAAGTCCCAGGTCTCCACGCGGGACGCCGTGCAGCCGCGTTCCTCGCGGGACGTTCGTTCCGCCTCCGTCAGCAGGGCCGAGCCCAGCCCGCGCCGGCGCGGCGTGCCGTCCACCCAGCAGGTATGTCACGTGGAGCCAGCTCGCCCAGGTGTGGCCCACGAGGCCGCCCGCCAGGCCGCCGGTCTCGTCCAGCACCCAGACGTGCAGCGGGAATTCGCGTTCGTGAGGGGTTCCCGCGCAGGGGGCGGAGGATCGAGGAGGCCGCCGTGTTCGTCTCCCGCAGGCAGGTGCGCGGCAGGATCGCGTCGTTCCCTGTCCACTTCTGTCACTAGACAAAACATGCGGCTCACCATAAACGTGCCGGGGCTGTCAGTTCTGCAAATAACCTTCCGCTCCCGGCGCCCGCCCGTACTCTGATGAGCAGCACCGGTGGGGGCCGGTAAGCCGTTCAGGGGGCGAGACAGCCGGGTACGGCGCCGGGGGCGAGGGTAGCGGTTACTGCACGGCGGCGGCCGTGCGGCTGCGGCTGCACCGTCCCGGAGTACCGAGTGCGCAGTTGGATACGGGGCTTCGGGCGTCGCACCGCAAGCCGGTGTCATCTTCCGGGTCCGGTCCGGGTCCGATGTTCCGTGTTTCGTGGATGGACAGACGATAGGTATCCCTGCTCCTCCAGGAGCTTGGGGGGAGGGGTTTCGTGGTTCGTATCCGAGTCCTGGTCGTCGACGACCATCGCATCTTCGCCGAGTCGCTCGCCGCCGCCCTGGCCGCGAGCCGGACGTCGACGTCTCCGCGGCACGGCGGCAGCCGCGCTGCGCTGCCTGGAGCGGGCCCGCGTCCGAGGGGCAGCGGTTCGACGTGCTGCTCGTCGACGCCGATCCGGGGGGTCACGTGCCCGGCGCGCGCCCGGCCGTGCCCGTGCGGGACGGCAACGAGGACGGGCTGGTGGACGCAGGATCTCGCTGGTCGCCGGGGGTGCGGTCGGGGCAGCCGGGCGTACGGATCTGTCGTCCTCGCCGAGAAGGACGACCCCCGGCAGGCCGCCCTCGCGCTGGGGGCCGGTGCCTCCGGCTGGGTGGCGAAGGACTGCTTCGCTGTCGCGGCTGCTCAGCGTCATCCGGGGCGTCCTGCGCGACGAGACGCACCTGCCGCCCGCGCTGCTCACCGGCGTCCTGCGCGAACTGACCGCCGCCCGCAAGCACCGCACCGAGAGCGAACGGCTGGTGGAGTCGCTGACCCCGCGGGAGCGGGAGGTGCTGCGCTGCATGGTGGCCGGGCTGGGGCGCAAGGCGGTCGCCGAGCGGTTGTACCTGTCCCCGCACACCGTGCGGACGCACATGCAGAACGTGCTGGGCAAGCTGGGCGTCCACTCCACCCTCGCCGCCGTGGCACTGGCGAGGCGGGCCGGGGTGGGGCCGGCCGACCTAACCGGGGATGTTGTCGAACGGGGCGGTCAGCTGGCGTAGCAGCGCCGCCAGCTCGCTGCGCTGGGCCCGGGAGAGTTCGGCCAGGATGGCGCGCCTCCTGCGCCAGGAGGCCGGCGAGCGACTGGTCGGCGCGGTCGCGGCCCTCGTCCGTGAGCCGGACCAGTACGCCGCGCCGGTCGCTGGGGTCGGGCAGGCGCTCCACCAGGCCTTTCTTGGCCAGGCGGTCGATACGGTTGGTCATCGTGCCCGAGGTGACCAGGGTCTGGGTGAGGAGCTGTCCCGGCGAGAGCTGGTACGGGGTGCCCGCGCGGCGCAGGGCCGTCAGGACGTCGAACTCCCAGGGCTCCAGTTCGTGTTCGGAGAAGGCCAGGCGGCGTGCGCGGTCCAGGTGCCGGGCGAGCCTGCTGACCCGGCTCAGTACCTCGAGCGGTTCCACGTCGAGGTCCGGGCGCTCCCGGCGCCACGCTGCGACCAGCCGATCGACCTCGTCCTCCATGACGATCAGTGTAGTGGTTGTGTCGACGTGAAGTCTCTTGATGTTGACTGTCTTGACGTCGAGATAGTTTGCGGGCGACGCTGGGTACCCGGCCCGGACAGCCGGCCCGGTCCAGCTCCTGGAGGCTCCATGCCCGCCACCGCGCCCACGTGGGACCCCGCCCAGTATCTGCGCCACGCCGGGCCCCGCGCCCGCCCTTTCACCGACCTCCTCGCCCGCGTCCCGGATCTGCCCGGCGAACCGCCCCGCATCGCCGACCTCGGCTGCGGCCCCGGCAACGTCACCGTCCTGCTCGCCGACCGCTGGCCCACCGCCCGCGTCACCGGCTACGACAACTCATCCCGGATGCTCGAACGGGCCCGGGAACACGCCGGGCCCACACCGCAGGGCGGCCGCATCGACTTCGCCCCCGCCGACGCCCGCACCTGGACCCCCGCCGAGCCGTGCGACCTCCTCATCAGCAACGCCACCCTCCAGTGGGTCCCCGGTCATGTCGAGCGCTTCGCCGACTGGATCGGCGCTCTCGCCCCCGGCGGCGTCCTCGCCTTCCAGGTGCCCGGCAACTTCGACGCCCCCAGCCACCGACTGATGCGCGAACTCGCCCACTCCCGGCGCTGGCGGGACCGCCTCACCGGCACCCTGCGCCACGACGGTGCCGTCCTCACGCCCGAGGCCTACCTCGCCCACCTGACCGCCGCCGGCTGCACCGCCGACGTCTGGGAGACGACGTACGTCCATCTGCTGCCCGGCGAGGACGCCGTACTGGACTGGGTGAAGGGGACGGGGCTGCGGCCCGTGCTCACCGCGCTCGACGACGACCCGGCGGCGCGCGACGCGTTCGTCGAGGAGTACCGGAACGTCCTGCGCGCCGCCTACCCCGCCGGGGCGCACGGCACCCCGTTCCCCCTTCCGCCGCGTCTTCGCCGTCGCGCGGAAGGAGGGCACCCGCTGACCGGCGCGGTCGGTCGGGTCCCCGCTCACGCCACCCCGTCCGCGACGAGCGCGTCCACGGCCTCCTCGGACAGCCCCAGCTCGCCGAGTACGGCGCGGGTGTGCTCGCCCGGTGCCGGTACCGCGTCCATGCGGGGCGCGTCCCCGGTCGGGCCCGGCGGGGCGAGCGCCGGTACGGGACCGGCCGGCGTGGGCACCTGGTGCCAGCGGCCGCGCGCCGCCAGCTGGGGGTGGTCCCACACCTCGGCGAGCGTGTTCACCCGGGCGCTCGCGACCGGCACCGCGCTGAGCCGTTCCATCGCCTCGGCGCTGGTCAGCTCCGCGAAACGGGCCGCGATCAGCGCGCCCAGCGCCTCCCGGTGCGCGTTGCGGTCCGCGTTGGTGGCGTAGTCCGGGTGCTCGGCCAGCTCCGGGCGGTCCAGGAAGCCCGTGCAGAAACCGCGCCACTCGCGGTCGTTCTGGATCGCCATCATGACGACCTTGCCGTCACCCGCCGTGAAGGGCCCGTACGGGTGGATCGTCGCGTGCGCGGCGCCCGCCCGCGGGGGCGGCTCGGCCCCGTCGAAGGCGTAGTAGAGGGGAAGCCCATCCACTCCACGGTGGCCTCCAGCATCGACACGTCCAGGTGCGTGCCCCGGCCCGTCCGCCCGCGCTCCAGCAGCGCGCCGAGGATCGAGCTGTACGCGTACATCCCGGCGGCGATGTCCGACACCGAGACGCCCACCTTGGCCATGTCGTCCGGCGTGCCCGTGACGGACAGCAGCCCCGACTCGGACTGCACCATCAGGTCGTACGCCTTGCGGCCCTCGTACGGGCCGGGGCGCCGTAGCCGGAGATGTCGCACACGATGAGGCGCGGGTGCCGTGCGCGCAGTTCCCCGGCACCGAGCCCGGCCCGGGCCGCCGCCCCCGGCGCCAGGTTCTGCAGGAAGACATCGGCCTTCGCGATCAGGCGGTGCAGTACGTCCATGCCGCGCGGGTCCTTGAAGTCCAGGGTGAGGGACTCCTTGTTGCGGTTCACCCAGACGAAGTGCGAGCTCAGGCCGCGTACGCGGGTGTCGTAGGCGCGGGCGAAGTCCCCCGCCCCGGGGCGCTCCACCTTGATCACCCGGGCGCCGAGGTCGGCGAGCTGGCGGCTGGCGTACGGCGCGGCGACCGCCTGTTCGAGCGAGACGACGGTGACTCGCGCGCAGCGGCTGCATCAGTGTTCTCCCCGGTGCGGTGAGCGGTGAGCGGTGAGCGTGAGCGGTGACGGACGTCGCACGTCGGACGATGAGACGTGCCGCCCCGCCGGCCGGCGCTCAGCTCTTGCGGTGCCCTATCAGCCGCGGCTTCGGCTCCAGGCCGTCCAGTCCGTGCCACGCCAGGTTCACCAGGTGCGCCGCCACCTCCGCCTTCTTCGGCTTGCGCACGTCCAGCCACCACTGCCCGGTCAGTGCGACCATGCCGACCAGCGCCTGCGCGTACAGCGGGGCCAGTTTGGCGTCGAAGCCGCGGTTCTTGAACTCGCGGCCCAGGATGTCCTCCACCTGGGTGGCGATGTCCGAGATGAGGGAGGCGAAGGAACCCGTGGACTGCGGGATGGGTGAGTCGCGGACCAGGATGCGGAAGCCGTCCGTGTACTCCTCGATGTAATCGAGGAGCGCGAAGGCCGCCTGCTCGCACAGCTCGCGGGGGTGGCCGGCGGTCAGGAGCTGGTCACCATGTCCAGCAGCCGCCGCATCTCACGGTCCACCACCACCGCGTACAGCCCCTCCCTTTGCCGCCGAAGTGCTCGTACACCACCGGTTTGGACACCCCGGCCTTCGCCGCGATCTCCTCCACCGACGTGCCCTCGAAACCCTTCGCCGCGAAGAGGGTGCGACCGATCTCCAGCAACTGCTGGCGGCGCTCGGCACCGGTCATCCGGGTACGACGCGCGCGCCGCGGCTTCTCATTGCTCGGGGTGCTGCTGGAGTCGGTCGCCACGCCGACCATCATGCCGCTTCGACGGTTTCCTTCCGGCGGCGGGAGCCGTCTTGGTCCGTGTTGCGGCGGGAATCGATACGCGAGCGTGACGGCCACCGCACGTCGTACGCCCACCCGAACTGCTCGAACCAGCGGATCAGCCGGGCGGAGGAGTCCAGCTGCCCGCGCATCACCCCGTGCCGCGCCGAGGTCGGGTCGGCGTGGTGCAGGTTGTGCCAGGACTCACCGCAGGACAGGATCGCCAGCCACCACACGTTGCCCGAACGGTCCCGCGACTTGAACGGGCGCTTGCCGACCGCGTGGCAGATCGAGTTGATCGACCACGTCACGTGGTGCAGCAACGCCACCCGGACGAGTGAACCCCAGAAGAACCCGGTGAACGCGCCCCACCAGGACATCGTGACCAGCCCGCCGATCAGCGCCGGGAGGGCGAGCGACACCAGCGTCCACAGGACGAACTGGCGGGAGATCGCGCGCAGCGCCGGGTCCTTGATCAGGTCCGGGGCGTACTTCTCCTGCGAGGTCTGCTCCTCGTCGAACATCCATGCGATGTGGGCCCACCACAGGCCCTTCATCAGGGCCGGCACCGTCTCGCCGTAGCGCCACGGCGAGTGCGGGTCGCCCTCGTCGTCGGAGAACTTGTGGTGCTTGCGGTGGTCGGCCACCCAGCGGACCAGCGGCCCCTCCACGGCCATCGAGCCGGCGATCGCCAGCGCGATCTTCAGCGGCCGCTTGGCCTTGAAGGAGCCGTGGGTGAAGTGACGGTGGAAGCCGATGGTGATGCCGTGGCAGCCCAGGAAGTAGAAGAAGACCAGCAGGCCCAGGTCCAGCCAGCTCACGCCCCAGCCCCACGCCAGCGGCACCGCCGCCACCAGCGCGAGGAACGGGACGGTGATGAACAGCAGCAGCGTGATCTGCTCGAGGGACCGCTTCTGCTCACCGCCCAGCGTGGCGGAGGGCGCGGCGGTGCCGTCGGAGGGGCTTCGGAGCGTCTGGGATCACATCGGAACTCGTGGTCATGCGCGTCCCCTGTGGGGTCGAGGGTTGTGTCCGGTGCCGGGTCTCGGGAACCATGCACGGTTTCCTACGGTTCCGTAACCTACGGCGACGTAAGTATGGCAGCGCGTCGTCCCGCGGCAAGAGCTCGAGGGCCTGCGCGTCCTGGTCGACACCTATCCTGGAGTCGGTCGGACAGCGCGGTCCGCTCTGAATTCTTCCCGGACGTCCGGCCCGTAAGCGGCGCCCGCCGCGCGAGACGCCGTCCGGGTTCCCTCCCAGACGAGCTTCAACACTGCAAGGAGCCGCACCTGTGAGCAGTGCCGACGACCAGACCACCACGACGACCAGCAGCGAGTTGCGCGCCGACATCCGCCGGCTGGGTGATCTCCCTCGGAGAGACCCTCGTCCGGCAGGAAGGCCCCGAGCTGCTGGAACTCGTCGAGAAGGTACGCCGACTCACCCGAGAGGACGGCGAGGCCGCCGCCGAGCTGCTGCGCGGCACCGAACTGGAGACCGCGGCCGAGCTGGTCCGCGCCTTCTCCACCTACTTCCATCTCGCCAACGTCACCGAGCAGGTCCACCGCGGCCGCGAGCTGGGTGCCAAGCGCGCCGCCGAGGGCGGACTGCTCGCCCGTACGGCCGACCGGCTGAAGGACGCCGACCCCGAGCACCTGCGCGACACCGTCCGCAACCTCAACGTCCGGCCCGTCTTCACCGCGCACCCCCACCGAGGCCGCCCGCCGCTCCGTCCTCAACAAGCTGCGCCGCATCGCCGCCCTCCTGGACACCCCGGTCATCGAGTCCGACCGGCGCCGCCTCGACATCCGCCTCGCCGAGAACATCGACCTGGTGTGGCAGACCGACGAGCTCCGCGTGGTCCGCCCGGAGCCCGCCGACGAGGCCCGCAACGCCATCTACTACCTGGACGAGCTGCACGCGGGCGCCGTCGGCGACGTCCTGGAGGACCTGACGGCGGAGCTGGAGCGGGCCGGCGTCAAGCTCCCCGACGACACCCGCCCGCTCACCTTCGGCACCTGGATCGGCGGCGACCGCGACGGCAACCCCAACGTCACCCCCCAGGTGACCTGGGACGTCCTCATCCTCCAGCACGAGCACGGCATCAACGACGCCCTGGAGATGATCGACGAGCTGCGCGGCTTCCTCTCCAACTCCATCCGCTACGCCGGCGCCACCGAGGAACTCCTGGAGTCCCTCCGGGCCGACCTGGAGCGGCTGCCCGAGATCAGCCCCCCGCTACAAGCGGCTCAACTCCGAGGAGCCCTACCGGCTCAAGGCGACCTGCATCCGGCAGAAGCTGGAGAACACCAAGCTGCGCCTCGCCAAGGGCACCCCCACGAGGAGGGCCGCGACTACCTCGGCACCGCGCAGCTCCTGGACGACCTGCGGCTCGTCCAGACCTCCCTGCGCGAGCACCGCGGCAGCCTCTTCGCCGACGGCCGCCTCGCCCGCACCATCCGCACGCTGGCCGCTTTCGGTCTCCAGCTCGCCACCATGGACGTCCGCGAGCACGCCGACGCCCACCACCACGCCCTCGGCCAGCTCTTCGACCGGCTCGGCGAGGAGTCCTGGCGCTACGCCGACATGCCCCGCGAGTACCGCGCCAAGCTCCTCGCCAAGGAGCTGCGGTCCCGGCGTCCGCTGGCGCCCAGCCCGGCGCCCGTCGACGCCGCCGGCGAGAAGACCCTCGGCGTCTTCCAGACCGTCAAGCGCGCCCTGGAGGTGTTCGGCCCCGAGGTCATCGGAGTCCTACATCATCTCCATGTGCCAGGGCGCCGACGACGTCTTCGCGGCGGCGGTGCTGGCGCGGGAGGCCGGTCTCATCGACCTGCACGCCGGCTGGGCCAAGATCGGCATCGTGCCGCTCCTGGAGACCACGGACGAGCTGAAGGCCGCCGACACCATCCTGGAGGACCTGCTCGCCGACCCTCCTACCGGCGGCTGGTCGCCCTGCGCGGCGACGTCCAGGAGGTCATGCTCGGCTACTCGGACTCCCTCCAAGTTCGGCGGCATCACCACCTCGCAGTGGGAGATCCACCGCGCCCAGCGCCGCCTGCGCGACGTCGCCCACCGCTACGGCGTCCGCCTGCGCCTCTTCCACGGCCGCGGCGGCACCGTCCAGCGCGGCGGCGGCCCCACCCACGACGCCATCCTCGCCCAGCCCTGGGGCACCCTGGAGGGCGAGATCAAGGTGACCGAGCAGGGCGAGGTCATCTCCGACAAGTACCTCATCCCGGCCCTGGCCAGGGAGAACCTGGAGCTGACCGTCGCGGCCACCCTCCAGGCCTCCGCCCTGCACACCGCCCCGCGCCAGTCCGACGAGGCCCTCGCCCGCTGGGACGCCGCCATGGACGTCGCCTCCGACGCGGCCCACACGGCCTACCGCAAGCTGGTCGAGGACCCCGACCTGCCCACGTACTTCCTGGCCTCCACGCCGGTCGACCAGCTCGCCGACCTGCACCTGGGATCACGGCCCTCCCGCCGCCCCCGGCTCGGGTGTCTCGCTCGACGGACTGCGCGCCATCCCGTGGGTCTTCGGCTGGACCCAGTCCCGGCAGATCGTCCCCGGCTGGTACGGCGTCGGCTCGGGCCTGGAAGGCGCTGCGCGAGGCCGGCCTGGACACCGTCCTGGACGAGATGCACCAGCAGTGGCACTTCTTCCGCAACTTCATCTCCAACGTCGAGATGACCCTCGCCAAGACGGACCTGCGCATCGCCCAGCACTACGTCGACACCCTGGTCCCGGACGACCTCAAGCACGTCTTCGACCGGATCAAGGCCGAGCACGAGCTCACCGTCGCCGAGGTCCTGCGCGTCACCGGCGAGGACGAACTGCTGGATGCCGACCCGGTCCCCAAGCAGACGTTCACCATCCGCGACGCCTACCTGGACCCGATCTCCTACCTCCAGGTCGCCCTCCTCGGCCGCCAGCGCGAAGCCGCCGCCGCGGCGAGGAAGCCGACCCGCTGCTCGCCCGGGCCCTGCTCCTCACGGTCAACGGCGTCGCCGCAGGCCTGCGGAACACCGGCTGACCCGGACCCCGCACGCACGACGGTGCCCCCGCGCTCACCCAGAGCACGGGGGGCACCGTCACGTACGCTACAGACGCCTCAGACCGCCACGAACGCCGCCGTCAGCAGGGCCACGCCCGCGCCGGCCATCACCCACCCCGCCCGGGGTCCGCCGCAGACCGCCCGCCACCACCACCGACGCCAGCAGCAGCGCTCCGCCCAGCGGCACCCACGCGTACAGCACCCCCGCCGGGCCCGAACGCACCACGTCGTCACTGCCGGGCTTCATCACCACGGAGTACGTCCGCCCCCTGCGCCACGGCGACCGAGTCCTCGATGACGACCCGCTCCCGCGCCTGCGACCCTGCCGACACCGGCGCGTACGGCCCGCTGCACGTCCCCCCGCCGCACCGCGTCACCTCGACCGTGCCCTGCTCCCGCCCCTTGGTCAGCAGCACGTGCTGCGCCGTACCCCAGGACGCCCACACGCCGGCGATCAGGATCAGCGCCGTCACCGTGCCCATGGCCGCGACCCGGCCGAATCCGCAGCACGGCGCGTGAGGCCTGACGGGGACGGGCAGCGGCGGCGGCCTGAGGCAGGCATGGCCGGGATCATTGGCCATACCTGTGCGTTCGGTCAACTCGCCCCGCGAACCATCGACGGACAAGTCCGGAGTTGTACGCGGGCCCGAGGCGCGGTCAGGAGTTGTACGCGCTCTGCGCCCGCTCCAGCCCCTCGATCACCAGAGCCTCGACCGCGTCCGTCGCCCGGTCCACGAAGTAGTCCAGCTCCTTGCGCTCCGTCGACGAGAAGTCCCGCAGCACGAAGTCCGCCACCGGCATCCGTCCCGGCGGCCGCCCGATCCCGAACCGCACCCGGTGGTAGTCCGGACCCGAGCGCCTTGGTGATCGACTTCAGCCCGTTGTGGCCGTTGTCGCCGCCGCCCAGCTTCAGCCGCAGTACGCCGTAGTCGATGTCCAACTCGTCGTGGATCGCCACGATGTTGCCGACCGGCACCTTGTAGAAGTCCCGCAGCGCCGTCACCGGCCCGCCCGACACGTTCATGAACGACATCAGCTTCGCCAGGATCACCCGCCGGTTGGCCGGCCCGGGCGGCCCGATCCGCCCCTCGACCACCTGCGCCTGCGCCTTCCGTGCCGCTTGAACCGTGCCCCGATCCGCTCCGCCAGCAGATCCGCCACCATGAAACCGACGTTGTGCCGGTTCGAGGCGTACTCGGGGCCCGGATTGCCGAGACCGGCCACCAGCCAGGGGCGCACCCGCGTCCGTCGTCACGTCCCTGTCTCCTTCGTATCCTCATACCAGTCCACCCCGTCCGCACAGGCGCGTCGGCCGCTGCCCCGCACGGGAACAGCGGCCGACGACCAGAAGACCGTAGCGAGGATCAGGCCTCGGCGGCCTCGTCGCCCCCACCCTCGGCGGGGCCTCCTCGGCCTGCGCGGCCAGGACCTGGAGGACGACCGTGTCCTCCTCGACGGCCAGCTTGGTGCCGGCCGGGAGCGGGATGTCCTTGGCCAGGATGGGCGCCGGCCTCCAGACCCTCGACGGAGACGGTGACCGACTCCGGGAGGCGGCCCCGGCCTCGACCGGCAGCGTTCAGGACGTGCTCCAGCAGGTGCCGCCCGGGGCCAGCTCGCCCTCGGTCTGCACGTAGATCTCGACGCTGACCGTCTCGCCGCGCTTCACCAGCTGCAGGTCGACGTGCTCCAGGAAGCCCTTGATCGGGTCACGCTGCACGGACTTCGGGGATCGCCAGCTCGTTGGTCTTGCCGTCGATGTCCAGCGCGATCAGGACGTTCGGCGCGCAGCGCCATCAGCAGGTCGTGACCCGGAAGCGTCAGGTGTAGCGGGTCCCGAACCGTGACCAGTGCAGAACACCCCGGAACCTTGTCGCAAACGGCGAAGGTGCGGCGCGCGGCACCCTTGACACTTCGCTAGGCGTCGTGGCGGTGAGCTTTTACCTCAGACATGATCACTCCTCGTAGAAATCAGAACGGACGTGGTCACCCGGCCACGAACGGCCCGCTACGAAAGAGCGCGTCGATAACGGACCGCCGTACCACACACCTCCGAGGAGAGACGAGTACGGCCTCCCTCGCCGGCGCAACTTGGGTGTCTACTCGGAGAGGAAGGCCGACACCCAAAACGATCAGGGGCGGCCGCCCTGCAGAACGGTTTATGGGCCGACGCCACTACTGCTCGAACAGGCCGTCACCCTGAACCGTCCTCGAACACCTCACGCACCGCACGCGCGATCGTCGGCGCGATCGACAGCACCGTGATCTTGTCCAGCTCCAGCTCGTCGCGGCCGGCGGCAGATGTCCGTGAACACGAACTCACTCACCTTCGAGTTCTTCAGCCGGTCCGGCGCCGGACCCGACAGCACACCGTGCGTCGCCGTCCTCGATGACGTCCTCCGCACCGTGCGCGAACAGGGCGTCCGCCGCGGCGCAGATCGTGCCACCGGTGTCGATCATGTCGTCGACCAGGACACAGATCCGGCCCTTCACGTCACCGACGACCTCGTGCACCGTGACCTGGTTCGCCACGTCCCTTGTCGCGCCGCTTGTGCACGATCGCCAGCGGCGCGCCCAGACGGTCGCACAGCGGTCCGCCACCCGCACCCGGCCGGCGTCCGGGGAGACCACCGTCGGCTTCGAGCGGTCCACCTTCGCGCCCACGTAGTCCGCCAGCAACGGCTAGCGCCGAACAGGTGGTCCACCGGGCCGTCGAAGAAGCCCTGGATCTGGTCCGTGTGCAGATCCACGGCCAGGATCCGGTCCGCACCCGTGGCCTTCATCAGAATCCGCGATCAGACGCGCCGAGATCGGTTCACGTCCCCGGTTGCTTCTTGTCCTGCCGCGCGTAACCGTAGAACGGCACGATGATGGTGATGGAGCGGGCCGACGCGCGCTTCAACGCGTCGATCGTGATCAGCTGCTCCATGACCCACTTGCTGATCGGGGCCGTGTGGCTCCTGGATCAGGAAACAGTCCGCACCACGCGCCGACTCCGATAACGCACGTAGATCTCGCCGTTGGCGAAGTCGAAGGCCTTCGTCGGGACGACCCCGATACCCAGCTGGTGGGCGATCTCCTCGGCAAGCTCGGTGGGCGCGGCCGAGAAGAACATCGGCTTTTTCTCGCCGGTCGTCTTGATCCCGGTCACAGCACTGTCTCCTCAGAGGTTTCGCAGCTGAGCGTCACGGGCGCTCTCCCGACTCGGCCGCGGGGGCGTCTCAGCTGGTGGGGTGCGGGTGTGCACTTATCACGGTACGCCGTGTTCGGCGCGCCGGTTTCCGGTCGGCCTTCGCCGCCGGCCTCCTGGGACACCGCCTCGGCCGCCTTCGCCGCCGCGCTCCCCGGACGCTTACGAGCCACCCAACCCTCGATATTCCGCTGCTGGCCACGGGCCACGGCCAGCGAACCGGGCGGCACGTCCTTCGGTGATCACCGAACCGGCGGCGGTGTAGGCACCGTCCCCGACCGTGACAGGAGCCACAAACATGTTGTCCAGCCCGTCTTGCAGTGCGAGCCGACGGTCGTGTGGTGCTTGCTCTCCCCGTCGTAGTTCACGAAGACGCTCGCCGCGCCGATGTTCGTGTACTCGCCGATCGTCGCGTCACCCACGTAGGAGAGGTGCGGGACCTTGGTGCCCCTCGCCGATCGAGGAGTTCTTCATCTCCACGTACGTACCGATCTTGGCCTTCAGGCCGAGCCGGGTGCCGGGCCGCAGATACGCGTGCCGATCCACCGTCGCCTCCGGACCGACCACGGCGCCGAGGAGACCGTGTTGTCCAGCGGGCGCCCGCACCGACACGGGTGTCCGTGAGGCGGGAGTTCGGCCCGACCCGCAGCCCTCGGCGAGGTGCGTGGAGCCCTCCAGCTGCGTACCCGGGTGGACGACGACGTCCTGCTCGAAGGTCACCGTCACGTCGACCCACGTCGTCGCCGGGTCGACGACGGTCACGCCGGCCAGCATGGCCCGCGTCAGCAACCGGTCGTTCAGGGCCCGGCGGGCCTCGGCGAGCTGCACGCGGTTGTTGATCCCCGCGATCTCCCGGTGGTCACCGGCCACGGAGGCGCCGACCCGGTGACCGGCCTCGCGCAGGATGCCGAGGACGTCGGTGAGGCACTCGCCCTGGCTGTTGTCCGTCCGCACCTTGCCGAGCGCGTCGGCGAGCAGCCGCCTGTCGAAGGCGAAGACACCCGAGTTGATCTCGCGGATCGCCCGCTGCGACTCCGACGCGTCCTTGTGCTCCACGATCGCCGTGACGGCGCCGAGGCCCTCGTCCGCACGATCCGGCCGTACCCCGTCGCGTCCGGCACCTCGGCCGTCAGCACGGTCACGGCGTTCCCGTCGGCGGTGTGGGTGGCGAGGGTTCCGGAGCGTCTCGCCGGTGAGGAGGGGGTGTCGCCGCAGACCACGACCACGGTCCCGTCCACGGCACCGCCCAGCGCCTCCAGGCCCATCCGCACCGCGTGCCCGGTGCCGTTCCTGCTGCTCCCGCACGGCGGTGCGTACGTGTCGGGGCGACCTCGGCGAGGTGCGCGGTGACCTTCTCGCGGGCGTGCTCGACGACGGCGACCAGGTTCTCGGGGTCCAGCTCACCGGCGGCGGCGAGCACGTGTCCGACGAGGGACCGGCCGCACAGCTCGTGCAGGACCTGGGGTGGCCGACTTCCATACGGGTGCCCTCACCCGCTGCGAGAACGACGACGGCTGCCGGGCGAATGGCGCTCACGGATGCCCTTCGGCTTTGGGTGGGGTGGACATCCGCAGGATACCGGGGGTGGTTTGTGGGGGACATGAGTGCGGGCCCTGACTGTGTGATCAGGGCCCGCTGGCAGCTCCGCCGCTAGGACTCGAACCTAGACCGAAACACCTCCAAAGGGTGCCGTGCTGCCAATTACACTACGGCGGATCGCTGCCTCAGACCTTACCGGAGGAGGCTGGCGCACTGCCAAGAACGATTCCGTTCCACCAGCCTTCGATCCGTCGGTACAGATCAGCACTCTGCACGACACCGATGACCAGGCAGCCACGGTAGTGATCGCCCACGTTCTTGCGGACCGTCTTGGGGTTGTGCTTCTTGAGTGTCGTCTTCCCGAAGCGGGTGGTGTCCGTGCACACGAGGGATGCCCAGTACTGCTCCGCAGCCGCTACATCGGCGTTCTCGTGGATCATTACGCGGAATCGCAGGCGCTCGCGCTCCACTTTGAGCAGTTCGAGCCAGGCGATGAACACTTTGATCATGTCGGGATCGCTGTTGACGAAGAGGACGTACTCGCGGCGGCTGTAGATCTTGTCCTTCGCCCCCTCTGCCCAGTAGAGCCCCACGCCGAGAAGGAACAGCTCCCTCTTCGGTCATGCGACCGACCTCTGCAGCGCCGCCGCCTTGGTCTGCTCGCGTGCGGCATCGCGCACCGCCAGCTCATGTTCCCACCGCTTCCGTGCCGCGAGCTTCGCCTGCTCAGATGGCTCCCGCCGCTCCGGCTTCGGTAGGTCCCGCACCCAGAGTGAGATCGAGCCCTTGCTGCACCCCAGCTCCACCTGGATCTGGTCGTACGTCCATCCCTGGAGCCGTAGCTCCCGTGCCCGCTCCCCACGTCGTCCTTCGCGTTCAGGCGCTTCGTCCATTCCGGAGGCGGCTCACCCTCCAGGAGTCGGTTGAGGATGTCGTTGTTGTCGACGTGCAGTCGGTCGCGGATCTGGCGTCGGCTGAGTCCTTCGCGCCGCAGCGCCACCGCCCGCTCCCGCAGCCCCTCGAAGTCGGCGTACTTGTTCGGTGAATGTGCCATGGGCATACCGTCCGGCCGGAATCCTCGCCTCCGAGGTGAACGGCGTGGGGTTCCCCAGTTCGAGGATATCGCGTCCTATCGCTTGTCGAAAGTCACCGGAAATGTGCCGCCCCCCGCCCGTAGGCTGGAGGGCATGACCACGACGGGGAAGACCACGTACCGGCCCGGGGTGGGCCTTGGTGGTGGGACAGGCGGCGCGGTGCGGTGCTCGATTTGAGCCTCGGTGCCGTGTCCGCGCTGGAGTGCGCGGTGGAGGGGATTCCGTTCGCGCGGGACGCCGGGATTCCGATGGCGGCGGGGCTTCGTCTTCGGGTTGCTGGCCGGTTCGGTGCTGGTGGTGCGGAGGAAGTGGCCGCTCGCGGTCGTGCTGGTGGGGGATCGCCATCACGCCGGCCGAGATGGGCTTCCTGCTGGGCGTCGTCGGCCTGGCCACGCTGGCGGCGTCGGAGTTGCGCGGCGGATCATCGCGTCGCTGGCCGGGATGTCGTTCCTGGGCACGCTGATCGTGACGTTCGTGCGCCTGCGGCAGGACATGGCGCGGGGACGGCATCGACTTCGGGGACTGGTTCCTCCCGTTCGCGTCGATCGGAACGTCCCTGGGGATGACCGCGCCGCCGCTGCTGCTGGGCATGTACGTGGGAGCGCGGCGGCGGTTGATGGAGAGCCTGCGGGAGCGGGCGGACAGCCTGGAGCGGGAGCTTCAGTTGCTCGCCGAGCGTGCGGAGGAGCGCGCGCAGGGGCGCGCAACGAGGAGCGCACGCGGATCGCGCGGGAGATGCACGACGTGGTCGCGCACCGGGTGAGTCTGATGGTGGTGCATGCCGCCGCGCTTCAGGCCGTGGCCCGGAAGGACCCCGAGAAGGCGGTGAAGAACGCCGCGCTGGTGGGGGGACATGGGGCGGCAGGCGCTGACGGAGCTGCGGGAGATGCTCGGGTGCTGCGCAGCGGCGGGGACGGTGGGCGTGCCGAGCGGGCTTCGGTGCCGTTGGCGGCGGTGGGGGTGGCGCGGCGCGCGGCGGCGGCTCGCGGGCCGCGGACGGCGGTGAGCGGTCCGTCGACGGGCCGACTTCGTCCGAGCTGGACGAGTTGATCCGGGCAGTCGGAGGCGGCCGAGATGGTCGAACCTGTCCGTGAGGAGGGGCGTTCGTACGCGGCGGAGGTGGGTCGACGGCGTTCCGGGTGGTGCAGGAGGTGTTGACCAACGTCCACAAGCACGCGGCGGGCGCGAAGACGCAGCGTAGCGGCTGGCGACCGGGCGTCGGAGATCGCGATGCAGGTGGAGAACGAGCCGCCGCCGGAGGAGTCGTCCTCGGCGCGGTTGCCGTCGGGGGGCAACGGGCTGGTCGGGATGAAGGAGCGGGTGACGGCCCTGGGCGGCGTGTTCGTGTCGGGGCCGACCGACGCGGGGGTTTCCGCGTGTCGGCGGTGATTCCGGCGTCGTAGCCGCGAGACCGGCCGCGACGCCTGTCGGCCCGTGGTGAACTGTCGGCTCGCGGTAGGCCTGTCAGCCCGTGGTGAGGCGGGTCGGCTGGGCGCCGGAGACGAGGGTGGCGAGGGCCTGGTCGATGTCGGGGCCGAGGTACCAGTCGCCGGTGTGGTCGAGGGCGTAGACGCGGCCTTCGGTGTCGATGGCGATGAGGGCCTGGCTGTCGGTCTCGGTGCCGAGGGGGCAGGTCCGGGTGTCGAGGGCGCGGCCGAGGTCACCGAGGGTGCGGGCCATGTGGAGGCCGTGCAGGGGTCCAGGTGCAGGGTGGCGGGGGAGCGATCTGGCGGCCGGGGCCGGTGGGGGCGATAGTGCAGGCCGCCGGATCCGGCCCAGGCCTCGACCGCGGCGGGGAAGACGGTGTGCCGGTGCCCGGCGGGTGAGGTGTGCTCGCGCAGGGCGTCGGCCCAGATCTCGGCCTGCTTGATGTCCCAGCGTCCGGGCTGCCAGCCGGCGTCGCGCAGGGCGGCGTCGACGGGGACGGGGAAGCGGGTGGTGGAGGTGCGGTCGGCTTGCATCTGCCCTTGGTTCGTTTAGGTCCGGCTCTAGGTCTACGTCGTCTGGTGGGGCGTCGGCGTCGGTCGCCGGTGTGTCAGTCGTCGTTTGCCGTGGGGTCGACGATGCGGACGCCGAAGTGCGCGCTGAGGGCCGTGCAGGCGCGGCACGGTGGGGCGAAGCTGCCGTGCAGGGGTCGCCGTCCTCGCGGATGCGGCGGGTGGTGAGCTTGGCGTGCTTGAGCGCCTTGCGGGCCTCGCCGTTGGTCATGGGTTTTCGTGCCGCGCGTTTGCTGCGGGTGGCGTCCGCGGTGGCCAGGTGCCGTGAGATGAGGATGGCCTCGGCGCAGCGGCCGGTGTAACGGTCGCGTTGGCCACTGGTGAGGGTGTCGAGGAAGTCCTGTACGAGGTGGTGCAGGGCGGGCGGCGTGTCGGCGCGGGTGGCGGTGCCCGTGAGCGTGGTGCCGCGCACCGAGAGTGCGGCGGCGACGGTGGGGAGTATGCCGTCGCGGCGGTGCTGGAGGGCGGGGGGCGTGGAGGACTTCGGTGGCGCTCCAGCCGATGCGGGGGTCGCCGCCCCGGGGGGTCGTCGGACCGCCCGGTGTGTGGTCCCGTCTGTGTCGCACTCATGATCATCTTCCCCTCCTGAGCATCCCCCCGAAGGTCACAGACTGCCAAATCCCGTGGCTGCTGCGGAAGCTGGGGCGTGGGTGACACGCCCGGGTATGGGCGTTCCGTCACGGGAGGGTGACGGCAGGTCACGGAAGCGGAGGGGGCGGGTGTCGGGTGCGGGGTCCGGCGCCGGTGACCGGTCTCGTCGTACCGCATAGGCTGTCGGCACCGCGATCGCGTGCGGTGACCGGACAGTGCAGACAGATCAGACAGACGCAGATCAGACAGACGCCGCAGGGGGCAACCGCCATGACGCACAGGTCGGCTCGGGCTGGGGGCACCTCCCGGCCGCCAGGACGGGGGACACGCCGCGCCGCCGAACGCGGCCTATGCCGGGCAGGTCGTACATTTCCCGGATCCGGTGCGGGCGGCACGTCACCCGAGAGGGGTACGGGTCGACGAGGGCGGTTACCCCGTCTTCTCGCCGTACGCCCGCGCGATCGCGGAGATCGCGGACCCGCCGGAGGGGTTCGGGGTCGACGAGCTGCGGCTGACGGACTACGTGTCGGCGAACGCCGCGCTGTCGGCGTCGGGACACGAGCTGTGGGACACGGTGCCGGCGGTGGCGACGCCGCACGGCTGGACGTGGCACCACGTGGCCGGGTCGCGGCGGATGGAGCTGGTCCCGGTCGAGGTGAAGGCGCTGCTGCGCCACCACGGCGGGATCGCCACGGCGGCGGTGGACCAGGGCGAGCGCGGGACGCGGCCGTTGCAGGAGACGCGTCCGGCGCACTTCGGTCTGCCGAAGTCGGGTGTCGCCGTGTCGGAGCAGCAGGTGCTGGGCGTCGAGGAGGACCTCGGGTACCGGCTGCCGGGTGCCTACCGCTCGTTTCTGAAGGCGGCGGGCGGCTGCGCGCCGGTGGGCACTGGCGCTCGACGCCGAGTTGGGGTTGCTGGTCGACCAGCCGTTCTTCACGGTGCGTGAGGAGGCGGCGGTCAACGACCTCGTCTACGTCAACAAGTGTCTGCGGGACCACCTGACCAAGGACTACCTGGGCGTCGCGTTCGTGCAGGGCGGTCTGCTCGCCGTGAAGGTGAAGGGCGACCGGATCGGTTCGGTGTGGTTCTGCGCCTACGACGATGTGCGGGACGTGGACCCCTCGACGCCGCCGGCGGATCGTGGAGCGGTTGCTGCTGCCGTGCGGTGAGGACTTCGACGTGTTCCTGTCGCGGCTGGCGGGGTCCCCGCCGGAGCTGGAGACGGTGGCGGACCTTGATGGTGGACGGCGGTTTCGCGCGTGCGGTGCCCGTGACGTCGGCGTCTGTAGGGGAGTGAGCTGACGATGGTGACGTTCGCGCAGGCGCAGGAGCGCGCGGAGGAATGGGTCAACGGCGAGCTGCCGGCGTACCAGCACCGTGAGGTGCGGGTGCGGGAGTTCGACCTCGGGTTCGTGGTGTGGGCCGAGGACCGTGCGGACGGGCCGCGCTCGGACGGGGCGCGCAGCGGCTGGTGATCGCCCGGGACAGCGGTGAGGCGACGTTGTGGCCCTCGCTGCCGGTGGGTGAGGTGATCCGCCGGTACGAGGAGGAGTACGGCCGTCCCGACGAGGCCGCGGAGCCGGCGCCCGCGGCGCGGGTGGACCTGAATCAGACGTCGTTCCTGCTGAGTCCACCGGAGTGGTTGCAGGAGGCGGCGGACAAGCTGGGCATCCCGGACCGCCGGCGGGGGACCACGACAGCGGCCGTGACACCGGTGGTGCTGGTATCGGGGCCGGGGCTCCGGCCGGGGCGCTTCCCGAGACGCAGGCCGGGGTGCCGTCGGCACCGGCGGCCGCCGCGGACGCGCGGGGGAGCGGTACGGCGTGGCCGGCCGCCGGGGCGAGCGGTGCCGGTGGCTCCGGCGCGGGCGCGTCCGGTTCGCCTGGTGCGCCTGCCGGGGGCGACGCCCTGGGCGGGGACGGACACCAACGCGGACGCCGGTGACGACCGTTCCGTACCGCTGCCCGAGACCGTGTTCGCGCCGCCGCTGAGCGGTGCCGACGACGACACGCCGCCGCCCGCGGCGACGCCGGACGCCAAGACGGCGCTGATGTCGGGCGGCAGCGGGCTCCGCCGACCGCGCTCGCGCCGGCGATCGACGACCCGAACGCGCCGGACGCGTCCGCGGAGGCCGGCACACCGCCGCCCGCGCCGCCGACACCGGCCGCGCCGCAGCCGCCCGCCGGTCCCGGGGCGCACGCCACACCGGCCCGGCCGTTCGCGCCGAACGCCGGGGAGATCGCCGACGCCGCGACCAGCAAGGCGGCGCCGCCGCGCCGTGGCGGTGGTTCGACCACGCCGCCTCCGCCGTCCGCGCCGGGTGCGCCGGGCGTGCGGCCGGGGAGTACGCCCTCCGCCGTCCGCGCCGGGTGCGCCGGCGGGCGGTTACGTGCCGACGCAGCTGGTTTCGTCGCTCGGTCCCGAGGGTCCGGGTGGTCCGGGTGGTCCGGGTACGCCGCCTCCGCCGAGCGCGCCGCAGCCTCCGGCCGGGCAGGGTGCTCCCGGTGCTCCGGGTACGCCGCCTCCGCCGAGCGCCCCCGGCGGGACGCCCCCGGGCGGGATGCACCATGCCGCCACGATGCTGGCCGACCCGGGCCGGACGGGCGGCGGCGCGCCCCAGCCGCCCGGTCCGCCCGGTCCTCCGGCCCCTCCCGGTGCACCCGGCGTCCCGGGTGCGCCCGGCGTCCCGGGTGCGCCCGGCGGTCCGGTGCGCCCGGCGGTCCGGGTGCGCCCGGCGGTCCGGGTGCGCCCGGCGGTCCGGTACGCCGCCGCCCCCTGCCGCTCCCGGGGTTCCGGGTGCCGGTGCGCCCGGCCCGCAGGGTTCCTCGGGTGGCGCGGGTGGTGCCGTGCACCACGCGCAGACCGTGCTGGCCGCGCCCCCGGTGGGCGGCCCCGGCACGCCTCCGCCGCCTCCGGGCGCCCCGGGCGTTCCCGGTGCTCCCGGGGGTCCTGGTCCTCGTGGTCCTGGCGTCCCCGGTGGCCCGGGTGCCGCACAGCCCATGCCGCCCGGTCCGCCCGGTGCCATGCCGCCGCCCGGCGGGCCCGTGCCCGGTCAGCCGCCGGCGTACGGCTATCCGCAGCAGCCCGCCGGTCTGCCGACCGTCGGTCCCGGTTACCAGGCCGTGCTGCGCTACCGCGCGCAGGACGGCTCCGAGCAGCAGCTGATCCGGCGTTCGGCGCCGGGTACGCCGCACCCGGAGTGGCAGATCTTCCACGAGCTGCGGGCCATGAACGTGCCGCCGGACCAGGTGCTGGAGCTGCACACGGAGCTGGAGTCGTGCGCGCTGCCGGGCGCGTACTGCGCGCGGATGATCTCGGAGCAGTAGCCGCAGGCGCGGATCACCTCCATCGCGCCGTACGGCACGGACCACGCGAGCCGGCAGCAGGGCATGCAGCAACTGCTGGAGCACCAGGGCGAGCTGCACCAGGTGGCCGACGGGCCGGCCCGTCCGGCGCCGGTGCGCGCGCCGCTGCCGCACGTGCAGCCGGTGCCGCCGGTTCCGCCGGAGGCCATCGGGCAGGAGCTGGGCGGCGCGTTCGGCCCGGGTGTCTTCCGGTTCGAGCAGGCCGCGGTGTCCCGGCAGGGCGTGCCGCCGGTCGTGGCGCACACGCTGGTGGCGGCGGGTCTGCCGATGGACATGGGCCCGTTCTTCTGGGCGCAGGCCCAGCCGGGACGCCCGGTGCCGACGTTGGCGGAGCTGGCGGCCGAGCGCGGGGTGCAGCCGGCCTCGGACGCGGGTTCGTACCTCGTCGTGGGCAGTGACTTCGGCCGGGCGATCTGTGTGCGGTACGGCACGGCGGCCATCGTGGCGGTGCCGGTGGAGGCGGGGCCGGGCGGTGCTGCCGTGCCGCCCCAGT
This sequence comes from Streptomyces thinghirensis, assembly GCA_021502835.1. The sequence continues at coordinate 435,301 of JAKFGP010000008.1, read as the reverse complement.
TCGTGAACTCGGGGCTGCCGGAGTTCGCGCGCTGCCTGGCGCTGCTGGGCCGGATGTGGCGGCTCAGGTTCGGTCTGAACCAGGAGCAGGCGGGCCGCTGGACGGTGGACTTCCAGGCACAGCTGGCCGCGCTGGACCCGGCGGCGCTCGGCTCGCCGGAGAGCTGGTGGTCGGTGCTGCTGGAGCAGATGTGGGACGGACTGCTGTGAGGCGTCCGCGCCGCTGACGTATCCCTGACCTACCCGACGGGCGGGGCCCGGTCGACCTGTGAGGCGACCGGGCCCCGCCCGTTCGCGTGCGGTGTGTCGCATTATGAGGGCTTACGAACGATCCATAAAGTCGGTTAAGTCCATTTAGTGCGGCAGGTTCACCACAGGGGTGATGAGCATGAGCAGCGCATCGGCGCCTCCCCACGGCTTCGTGACCGTACGCGGGCGCGAGCGCGGTTACCGTCCCGAACAGGTGGAGGCGTGTGCCGAGGCGATCTCTCGGGAGCGTGACGCGGCCTGGGAACGGGCCGCCCGGCTCACCGTGCTGGCCCGGGAGATGGAGGAGGAGCTGGAGGACCTGCGGGATGTGGTCGCACAGCTCACCTCGCAGGACTACGAGGCGCTCGGGGAGAGCGCCCGGCGCCTGTTCCAGCTCGCCCAGGAGGAGGCCGAGGCCGTACGGGAGAGGGCGCGAAGGGCGGCGGAGGGTCTGACGGAGGACGCGCGGGCGCACGCGGCCGGCGTGCGTGAGGCGGCGCAGGCGCACGCCGACGCCGTACGCGCCGAGGCCGACGAACGGGCCCGGCACCGGCTGCTGGCGGCGCGCGCGGAGGCCGACGAGACGCGGATCGAGGCCCGGCGCGAGGTGAAGGCCGGGCGCGGAGAGGCGCTGGCCGCGCTGCGCGAGATGCGCAAGCGGACCACCGGGATGCTCGCCGAGCAGGCCAGGGAGCTGGCCGAACGGCGCGCTGCGGAGGAGCGGGCGGAGGAAGAGCGGGCGCGCGCCCTGGACGCGCACCACGCGGAGTTGGTGGCCCGCGCCGAGCAGGAGGCGGGTGAGGGCGGCGGAGGCGCTGGCCGACGCCGAAGAGGCGGCCGAGCGGTGGCAGGAGGAGGCCCGGGCCCGGGCTGCCGAGGTGGTCGCCGAGGCCCGGGTGCGCCAGGAGCGGATCGCCCGCGACACGGAGCGCAAGCTGCGCGAGCACGGGGAGCGGTGGGACGAACTCCAGGACCACATGGCCTCCGTACGCAGCAACCTCAGTTCGCTGACGGGGCGCGCCGTGGAGTGACACCGGGGCACCGGCCCGCGCCCCGTGCCCGCGGGTCCGGCCGCCGTGGGTCCGGTCGCCGTCAGTCGCCCCTGCGCACCGCCCCCGCCAGGATCGAGCCCTCCACGGCCTCGTACTGGCGGCGTTGCTCCTCCGCCTTGCGCCGGCCGGAGAGCATCGTGCCCAGCCAGCCGCAGGCGAAGCCCAGGGGAATGGAGACCAGGCCCGTCGTGGTGAACGGGAACCAGTTGAAGTCGGCCTCGGGGAAGGCGGAGACGGGCGAGCCGGAGACCAGGTTGGTGCCCGGCATCAGCAGCAGCACGGCCAGCGAGCCGCCGATGAGGGTGCTGAGCAGTCCGGCGCGGGTGTAGCGGCGCCAGAAGAGGCCGTAGACCAGGGCGGGGTGCGATGGCCGAGGCGCCCAGGCAGAAGGACAGGGTGACCAGGGGCTGGAGGCTGCGGTGCTGGACGAGGGTCGCGAGGATGATCGCGGGGATGCCGACGGCCAGGGCGCAGACGCGGGCGAGGGTCATCTCGCGGCGCGGTGACATCTCCTGCACGCGGGTGGCGAACACGTCGTGGGCGAGGGAGTTGGCACAGGCCAGGATCATGCCGCCGACGGAGGCGAGCAGGGTGAGGAAGACGGCCGTAGTGACGGTCGTGAACAGGAAGGTCTCCACGGTGGACACCTCCGCGCCGAACGCGGCCTGGGAGCCGACCAGGAAGGCGGTGTTGCCCTGGGGATCGATCCCGGCGATGACCGCCCGCCCCACCAGTGCCGTGGCGCCGAAGCCGACGACCGTGATGACCAGTACGAACAGCGCCACGCTGGAGACCGCCCAGGACATCGAGCGGCGCACCTGGCGGGCGGAGGACGCGGTGTACATGCGCATGGTGACGTGGGGGAGGCAGGCGCCGCCGAGGACGACGGTCAGCTGCGAGGTGATCATGTCCGCCTCGGGGTGGGGCCCGCCCGCGAACTGGAGTCCCGAGTTCAGGAAGGCCGGGCCCGCGCCGCTGCGGTCGGCGGCCGCGTCGAACAGCGCGCCCGGGTCCCAGTCGAAGCGGTTCAGGATCAGTACGGCGACCACGGCGCCGGAGCCGAGCAGCATGACGATCTTGAGGATCTGGATGAGGGCGGTGCCCTTCATGCCGCCGATCGCCGCGTAGCTGATCATCAGCACGCCCAGGCCGATGATGCAGCCGGTCTCCAGCGACTCGCCGGAGAAGCCGAGGACGAAGGCGAGCAGCTGCCCGGTGCCCGCGAGCTGCACCAGCATCAGCGGCAGCAGCGCGGCGATGGTCACCACGCAGGTGGCGATGCGGACACCGCGTCCGGGCATCCGGCGGGCGAGCGCGTCGCCCATGGTGAACCGGCCCGCGTTGCGCAGGGGTTCGGCCAGCAGGAACATCAGCAGCATCAGTGACAGGGCGGTGCTGAGCGCCAGCACGATGCCGTCGTAGCCGAAGAGGGCGACCACGCCGCACGTGCCGAGCACGGTCGCCGCCGAGATGTAGTCGCCGGCGATCGCGAGGCCGTTGCGCATGGGGGACAGGGAGCTGTACCCGGTGTAGAACTCGTCGAGGTCGTCGCGGTCGGGGCCGGTCATCACGCACAGCAGCAGCGTGACGGTGGCGACGGCGGTGAAGCCGACCAGGGACATCGTCTGGGCGTTGCCGCTGAACCCGGTCGTCGCGAAGTGGTCTGTCGCGAACCCGGTCGTCGCGAACTCCGTCACCGTCCCGCCTCCCGCCTGGCGTCCAGTTCGGCCTCTTTGCGGATGCGGTCCGCGAGCGGGTCGACGTGTCGGCGCGCGGTGTGCTCGTACAGCGCGATCGCCAGCCAGGTGACGGGGAGTTGGAGCAGGGCGAGCGCCAGTCCGGTGGGCAGGCCGTCGGCGAGGGTGCCGGTCATGAACCCGGGCGCGTACGCGGACAGGATCAGGAACAGGGTGAAGTAGCCGAGCGCGGTGAGCGTGGCGGTGCGTCGCTGCCAGCGGTAGGCGCTGCGCAGGACCCGCAGGTCGCTGTGGTGCCCGAGCGCGTCCCGGCGCGGTGCCCGGTGGGCGGCGGGCTCGGGGGCCGGGTCGGCGTGGGGAGGTTGCGCTGGTTGCCGGGGGTGGGGTTGGGCGTCGTAGGGGGACGGTGCGGGGTGGTGCGGCGGGCGGGGGTACGGGGGTGGTGGCTGGTGCGGGTACGACGGGTACGGGGGTGGTGGCTGGTGCGGGTATGACGGGGACGGGTCGTAGGACATCCCGGTGCTCCTTGCGCGGCTCGGGTCCGATGTGGCGGACCGCAGGGAGGTGGGGGCGGCGGGCCACGCACGCTACTCGCCGGTTCGGCCATGCGCTGCGTTTTGGCCAAACTGATCGGTCGGTATGCTCGCGCGGCTCCGACCACGGGTGTTACCCGCGTTAACCAGGCGCTTCGGGGGGCGCGCCCGCCCGCGTGTTCAGTCCGGGAGAACCGGAAACCGGCGCGGCGCCACCACCAGCAGCACCAGGAACGCCAGCGCCGCCGCACCCGCCGCGCCCAGGTAGACGGCGTGCACGGCGTCGGCGATCGCCCGCCGCACGGACTCGTCCGCGGCGCCCGAATCCAGTGCCCCCGTCACGGAGTCGAGGCCCCCGGCGCCGAGGTCGCCCGTCCCGCCTAGGCGCGCGGCCAGTACCCCGTTGGCGATCGCACCGAAGACCGCCGCGCCGATCGTCTGCCCGGTCTGGCGGCAGAAGAGGACGGACGCGGTCGCCGTGCCCCGCTCCGACCAGCCGACCGTGGACTGGACGCCGACGATGAGCGGGAGCTGGAACAGGCCCAGCGCGGCGCCGAGCAGCAGCATCAGCAGCGTCGGCTGCCAGGCCTCGCCGGGATAGGGCAGGAACGGGAAGGCGAACAGGATCAGGGACGCGGTGCCGATACCGAGCATGGCCGTGTTCCGGAAACCGATCCTGCGGTACACATGCTGGCTCAGGGCCGCGGACACCGGCCAGCTCAGCGTCCACACGGACAGCACGAAACCGGCGGCCACCGGTGCCAGGCCCAGCACCGACTGGGCGTAGGTGGGCAGGAACACGGTCGGCGCCACCATCAGCAGCCCCAGCGCGCCGAGCGCGAGGTTCACCGCCGCGATCGTGCGGCGGCGCCACACCCAGCCGGGGATGATCGGCTCCGCCGCCCGGCGTTCGATCACCACCACGGCCACCAGCAGGGGCGAGGCCAGTCCCGAACAGGGCGAGCGAGGGCGCCGACAGCCACGGCCACGCCACCCCGCCCTGCACCAGTGCGGTGAGCAGGGCGCCGCCGCAGGCGAACACGGCCAGGGCGCCCGCCCAGTCGACACGCGCGCGCGTGCCGGACGCCTCGCGTGCGGGCTCGTGCAGGTGACGGACGATCAGCCACAGGGCGAGGGCGCCGATCGGCAGGTTGATGAGGAAGATCCAGCGCCAGTCGGCGTACGCGGCCAGCACACCGCCCAGTCCGGGGCCCGCGATCGCGGACACCGCCCACACCGTGGACAGCCTGGCCTGGATCCTGGGCCGGTCCTTGAGCGGGTACAGGTCGGCGGCGAGCGTCTGCACGGTGCCCTGGAGGGCGCCGCCGCCCAGGCCCTGCAGGACGCGGAAGGCGATCAGGGCGCCCATGTTCCAGGCGAGCGCGCACAGCAGGGAGCCGAGGAGGAACAGCGCAGCCCCCGCCACCAGGACCGGTTTGCGGCCGTAGGTGTCGGAGAGCTTGCCGTAGACGGGGAGCGTGACGGTGACGGCCAGCAGATAGCCGGAGAAGAGCCAGGAGAAGAGGGAGAAGCCGCCGAGGTCGCCGACGATCTGCGGGACGGCGGTGGAGACGATCGTGGCGTCGAGTGCCGACAGCGCCATCGCGAGCATCAGGGCGGCCACGACGGCGCCGCGCCGGTCCGGGCCCGTGCCCGCTCCGGCCTCGTCCACCGCGGGCCGGGTGCTGTCCACGCCGTCCACCCGGGTGCCTCCGTCCTTGCGTTCCCGTTGCATCCATCTGCGGGAGCCAGCTTCGCACTTGACCCTGACGCCGCGGGAGGGTGGAGGCTCGATGCGTCCCGGGGAGGAGGACAACCCCTAGGTCCGCTCCGCCGAAGGGTGGACAGCCCCTAGGGGTACCTCCGTACTACGGCCCGGGGAGGGTTCGTACCGACGGAGGACGAGACGGGCCCGGTCGCGTCCTTAGTCTGGCTTTACGCCGCTGGGGGCGGTGAACCGGACCCGCGGGGGTGGGGTTTTCCCCAGCAGAAGAGTGCGCTGAACACCAGCGCGCTCGCCCCCGGTTCCGGCCAGACTCTTCGACGTAGCAGGACGACGCACGCACGACGACACGCACGACGGCACACGCACGACGACAGGCACGACGGCACACGCACGGCGACGCGCACACCGCGGCGGTCGCAGCACGGCAGCACCACGTTCACCCAGTCCACCGGTACCGCTCAGCGCCCGCCGGCGGCACCGGTGGCTCACCTGATGACCGACATAGGAGACTTGACATGACATCGGCCGTAAGTATTCCCACGCATGGGGAGCACCGGAGGGCGTACGGCCGTTGCGGCGCGAGCGCGTCAGGTCGTGAAGGCGTACGGATCGGGCGAGACCCGGGTGGTCGCCCTCGACCACGTGGACGTGGACATCGCCCGCGGCCAGTTCACCGCGATCATGGGACCCTCGGGGTCCGGCAAGTCCACGCTGATGCACTGCCTGGCCGGCCTGGACACCGTCTCCGGCGGGCAGATATACCTCGACGAGACCGAGATCACCGGCCTGAAGGACAAGAAGCTCACCCAGCTGCGCCGGGACCGGATCGGCTTCATCTTCCAGGCGTTCAACCTGCTCCCGACGCTGAACGCGCTCGAGAACATCACGCTGCCCATGGACATCGCCGGGCGCAAGTACGACCGCGCGTGGCTGGACCGCGTCGTGGAGACCGTGGGGCTGGCCGGGCGGCTGAAGCACCGGCCGACCCAGCTCTCCGGCGGCCAGCAGCAGCGGGTCGCGGTGGCGCGGGCACTGGCCGCGCGGCCCGAGATCATCTTCGGTGACGAGCCGACCGGAAACCTCGACTCGCGCGCCGGCGCCGAGGTCCTCGGCTTCCTGCGCCGGTCGGTCACCGAACTGGGCCAGACCATCGTGATGGTCACCCATGACCCGGTGGCCGCCAGTTACGCGGACCGGGTGCTGTACCTCGCCGACGGCCGGATCGTGGACGAGATGTACAAGCCGACCGCGGACGCCGTCCTCGACCGCATGAAGGACTTCGACGCCCGGGGGCGCACGTCATGACCGTCGTCAAGACCTCGATGCGCAACTTCCTCGCGCACAAGGGCCGTATGGCGCTCTCGGCGGTGGCGGTGCTGCTGTCGGTGGCGTTCGTCTGCGGGACCCTGGTGTTCACGGACACGATGAACACCACCTTCGACAAGCTCTTCGCGGTCACGTCCTCGGACGTGACGGTCATGCCGAAGGAGGCCAAGAGCGACGACGCCCCGCAGAACGGCGTGCCCGAGTCGCTGCCGGCTTCCGCGCTGGAGCGGGTACGCGCGGCCGGCGGGGTCAAGTCGGCCGAGGGCATGGTCAGTTCGATGAACGTGACCGTCGTCGACAGTGACAACGACAACGTGGGCGCCACCAGCGGCGCCCCGACGATCGCCGGCAACTGGACGAAGAACGACCTCCGGTCGATGGAGATCACCTCCGGGCACGCCCCGCGCGGGCCCACCGAGCTCATGGTCGACGCCGACACCGCCGACAAGCACGACCTGAAGCTCGGTGACGAACTGCGCACCATCTCGCAGACCGGCGACTTCAAGGCCGAGATCGTCGGCATCGCGTCCTTCACGGTGACCAACCCCGGTGCCGCCGTCGTCTACTTCGACACGCCCACCGCCCAGCGCGAACTGCTCGGCGCCACCGGCAGGTTCACGCAGCTCAACGTCGCCGCCGCGGCCGGTGTCTCCGACGCCCAGCTCAAGCAGAGCGTCGCCCAGGTCATGGACGGCACCTACAAGGTGCAGACGGCGAAGGAGAACTCCGACGAGAACCGCAAGGAACTCGGCGAGTTCATGAACGTCATCAAGTACGCCATGCTCGGCTTCGCCGGGATCGCGTTCCTGGTCGGCATCTTCCTGATCATCAACACCTTCTCCATGCTGGTCGCCCAGCGCACCCGCGAGATCGGCCTCATGCGGGCCATCGGCTCCTCCCGCCGGCAGGTCAACCGCTCGGTGCTGGTCGAGGCGCTGCTCCTCGGCATCGTCGGCTCGATCCTCGGCGTCGCGGCCGGTGTCGGAATCGCCGTCGGCCTGATGAAGCTGATGTCGGCGGCGGGGATGAACCTCTCCACCGACGACCTGACCATCAAGACGGCGACACCCGTGGTCGGCCTGGTCCTCGGCATCGTGGTCACCGTCCTGGCCGCCTACCTGCCGGCCCGCCGCGCCGGCAAGATCTCCCCGATGGCCGCCCTGCGCGACGCCGGTACGCCGGCTGACGGCAAGGCCGGCTGGATACGCGGCCTGATCGGCCTGGTCCTCACCGGCGCCGGTGCCGTGGCCCTGCTCACGGCCGCCGCCGCCGACAAGGCGAGCGAGGGTTCGCTGATGCTCGGCGCGGGCATCGTGCTGTCCCTCATCGGCTTCGTCGTCATCGGCCCGCTGCTCGCGGGCTTCGTGGTCCGGGTGATCAGCGCGGTGCTGCTGCGGGCCTTCGGCCCGGTCGGCCGCCTGGCCGAACGCAACGCCCTGCGCAACCCGCGCCGCACCGGCGCCACGGGCGCCGCCCTGATGATCGGCCTCGCGCTGGTCGCCTGCCTCTCGGTGGTCGGCTCCTCCATGGTCGCCTCGGCCACCAGCGAGCTGGACAAGACCGTCGGCGCGGACTTCATCGTCCAGGGCAACCAGCGGATCGTGCCGCAGGCCGAGAAGGCGATGCAGGACACGCCCGGCCTGGAGCACGTCACCCGCTACAAGATGCTGGACGCCACGCTGACCTCGCCCGACGGCAAGACGGACGACGACGGTGTCACGGCCGCCGACCCGACGTACGCCCAGGACGTGAACCGCGCGACGACCGAGGGCAAGCTCTCCGCCGCCTACGGCATCGACGCCATGTCGGTCGGCGCGGACTACGCGAAGAAGCACGGTGTGCACGTCGGCGACACGGTCTCCGTCGCCTTCAAGGGCGGCGAGACCGCCAAGCTCAAGGTCGCCGCGATCACGGACGACGACGTGGCCATCGACCAGGGCGCGCGGTACATCAGCATCGAGACGATGCGGAAGTACCTGCCGGCCGACAGCATCCCGCCGAACACGATCATGTTCGCCAAGGCGGAGGACGGCCAGGCGGAGCAGGCGTACGCCGCGCTGAAGAAGTCGCTGGACGCCTACCCGCAGTACCAGGTGGCCGACCAGACCGACTACAAGCAGGAGCTGAAGGACCAGGTCGGCCAGCTGCTGAAGATGGTCTACGGCCTGCTCGCCCTGGCGATCATCGTCGCGGTCCTCGGTGTGGTGAACACTCTGGCGCTGTCGGTGGTCGAGCGGACCCGCGAGATCGGCCTGATGCGGGCGATCGGTCTCTCCCGCCGCCAGCTGCGCCGCATGATCCGGATGGAGTCCGTCGTCATCGCCCTCTTCGGTGCTCTGCTCGGCCTGGGGCTGGGCATGGGCTGGGGCGCCACGGCGCAGAAGCTGCTCGCCCTGGAGGGACTGAACGTCCTCGACATCCCCTGGCCGACGATCATCGGCGTCTTCATCGGCTCGGCCTTCGTGGGCCTGTTCGCCGCCCTGGTCCCGGCGTTCCGGGCGGGCCGGATGAACGTCCTGAACGCCATCGCGACGGAGTGACGGAGTAGCGACCGACGAGCCACCGCATACGGGGGTTGCGGGGGAGAGCCGGCGCCGGGAGTCCCAAGGGGGACTCCCGGCGCCGGGCTCCCTATGGCGGCCCGCCTTTCAGCCGACCGAGTCCGGGTGGTGGGTGGGCGCAGGCCGGGGGCCAAGGGGTGGAGCGCCCTGGTACGGGCACCGTGGCGCCGGCCACCACACCCCCGGCGTCATCCACAGCCACCGGCGCGGGCGGGCGCGGCGTCGTACGCTGGACACCCCCGGCCCTCACACCGCCGGGTTACTCGTGTTGTCCACCCCAGCACCCGCACCCAGCACCCCAGGACGGAAGCGCCCCCTCCATGAGCCTGCACGGTCTGCTCGACGCCGTCGTCAAGGGACACCGCCCTCGCGGAAGCGATCTCCGCGGCCGCAGACGGCAACCGCATGCACGTCGACCTGGTCGGCCCTCCCGCGGCCCGCGCCTTCTCGGTCGCCGCGCTGGCCCGCGAGACGGGCCGCCCGGTGCTGGCGGTGACCGCGACGGGGCGCGAGGCGGAGGACCTGGCGGCGGCCCTGCGCTCGCTGCTGCCCGAGGAGGGCGTCGTCGAGTATCCCTCCTGGGAGACCCTCCCGCACGAGCGCCTCAGCCCCCGCAGCGACACCGTCGGCCGCCGTCTGGCCGTCCTGCGCCGCCTGGCCCACCCCCGCCCCGACGACCCCGAGACCGGCCCGGTCTCCGTCGTCGTCGCGCCCGTACGCTCGGTGCTCCAGCCGCAGGTCAAGGGCCTCGGTGACCTGGAGCCGGTCGCGCTGCGCACCGGGCAGAGCGCCGACCTGGAAGAGATTGTCGAAGCCCTCGCGGCGGCAGCGTACGCGCGTGTGGAGCTGGTGGAGAAGCGCGGCGAGTTCGCCGTGCGCGGCGGCATCCTGGACGTCTTCCCACCGACCGAGGAGCACCCCTCCGCGTCGAGTTCTGGGGCGACGACGTCGAGGAGATCCGCTACTTCAAGGTCGCCGACCAGCGCTCCCTGGAGGTCGCCGAACACGGCCTGTGGGCCCCGCCCTGCCGCGAGCTGCTGCTCACGGACGACGTACGGGAGCGCGCCCGCGTCCTCGCCGAGGACCACCCAGAGCTGGGCGAACTGCTCGGCAAGATCGCCGAGGGCATCGCCGTCGAGGGCATGGAGTCCCTGGCCCCGGTCCTCGTCGACGACATGGAACTGCTGATCGACGTGCTGCCCAAGGGCTCGATGGCGCTCGTCTGCGACCCGGAGCGGGTGCGGTCCCGCGCCGCCGACCTCGTGGCGACGAGCCAGGAGTTCCTCCAGGCGTCCTGGGCGGCCACCGCGGCGGCGGCGAGGCGCCGATCGACGTCGACGCGGCCTCCCTGTGGTCCATCGCGGACGTCCGGGAGCACGCCCGCGAGCTGGACATGATGTGGTGGTCGGTGTCGCCCTTCGCCGCCGACGACGCGCTGGAGGACGCCGACACCCTCAAGCTCGGCATGCACGCCCCCGAGACCTACCGCGGCGACACCGCCAAGGCGCTGGCCGACACCAAGGGCTGGCTCGCCGACGGCTGGCGCGCGGTCTACGTCACCGAGGGCCACGGCCCGGCCGCCCGCACCGTCGAGGTCCTCGGCGGCGAGGGCATCGCCGCCCGCCTCGACAACGACCTCGGCACCCTCAGCCCGTCCGTCGTGCACGTCTCCTGCGGCTCGATCGACTACGGCTTCGTCGACCAGGCCCTCAAGCTCGCCGTGCTCACCGAGACGGACCTGACCGGGCAGAAGGCCGCCGGCCGCGAGGGCGCCCGGATGCCGGCCCGGCGCCGCAAGACCATCGACCCGCTCACCCTGGAGACGGGCGACTACATCGTCCACGAGCAGCACGGCGTGGGCCGCTACATCGAGATGGTCCAGCGCACCGTGCAGGGCGCGACCCGCGAGTACCTGGTCGTGGAGTACGCCCCCGCCAAGCGCGGCCAGCCCGGCGACCGTCTCTACATCCCCACCGACCAGCTGGAGCAGATCACCAAGTACGTCGGCGGCGAGGCCCCCACCCTGCACCCGCCTGGGCGGCGCCGACTGGACCAAGACCAAGGCCCGCGCGAAGAAGGCGGTCAAGGAGATCGCCGCCGACCTGATCAAGCTCTACAGCGCGCGGATGGCGGCGCCCGGGCACGCGTTCGGCGCGGACACCCCCTGGCAGCGCGAGCTGGAGGACGCCTTCCCGTACGCGGAGACCCCGGACCAGCTCACCACCATCGCCGAGGTCAAGGAGGACATGGAGAAGACGGTCCCCATGGACCGCCTGATCTGCGGCGACGTCGGCTACGGCAAGACGGAGATCGCGGTCCGCGCCGCCTTCAAGGCGGTCCAGGACGGCAAGCAGGTGGCCGTCCTCGTGCCGACGACCCTGCTGGTGCAGCAGCACTTCGGGACGTTCGGCGAGCGGTACGCCCAGTTCCCGGTGAACGTGCGAGCGCTGTCCCGGTTCCAGACCGACACCGAGTCGAAGGCGACCCTGGAGGGCCTGCGCGAGGGCTCGGTGGACATCGTCATCGGCACCCACCGCCTGTTCTCCTCCGAGACCAAGTTCAAGGACCTCGGCCTGGTCATCGTCGACGAGGAGCAGCGTTTCGGCGTCGAGCACAAGGAGCAGCTGAAGAAGCTCCGTGCCAACGTCGACGTCCTGACCATGTCCGCCACCCCCATCCCGCGCACCCTGGAGATGGCGGTCACCGGCATCCGCGAGATGTCGACGATCACCACCCCCGCCGGAGGAGCGCCACCCGGTGCTGACCTTCGTCGGCCCCTACGAGCAGAAGCAGATCGGCGCCGCGATCCGCCGCGAGCTGCTGCGCGAGGGCCAGGTCTTCTACATCCACAACCGCGTCGAGTCCATCGACCGCGCGGCCGCTCGTCTCCGCGAGATCGTCCCCGAGGCGCGCATCGCCACCGCCCACGGCCAGATGTCGGAACAGGCGCTGGAGCAGGTCGTCGTCGACTTCTGGGAGAAGAAGTTCGACGTGCTGGTCTCCACGACCATCGTCGAGTCCGGCATCGACATCTCCAACGCCAACACCCCTCATCGTCGAGCGCGGCGACAACTTCGGCCTCAGCCAGCTCCACCAGCTGCGCGGCCGGGTCGGCCGAGGCCGGGAACGCGGCTACGCGTACTTCCTCTACCCGCCGGAGAAGCCGCTGACCGAGACCGCGCACGAGCGGCTCGCCACCATCGCCCAGCACACCGAGATGGGCGCGGGCATGTACGTGGCGATGAAGGACCTGGAGATCCGCGGCGCCGGCAACCTGCTCGGCGGTGAGCAGTCCGGCCACATCGCGGGCGTCGGCTTCGACCTGTACGTGCGGATGGTCGGCGAGGCCGTCGCCGACTACCGGGCCTCTCTGGAGGGCGGCGTGGAGGAGGAGCCGCCGCTCGAGGTCAAGATCGAGCTGCCCGTCGACGCGCACGTCCCGCACGACTACGCCCCCGGCGAGCGGCTGCGGCTCCAGGCGTACCGGTCCATCGCCTCCGCCAACAGCGAGGAGGACATCAAGGCCGTACGCGAGGAACTCGTCGACCGCTACGGCAAGTTGCCGGAACCGGTGGAGAACCTGCTGCTGGTCGCGGGCCTGCGCATGCTCGCGCGGGCGTGCGCCGTCGGCGACATCGTGCTCCAGGGCAACAACATCCGCTTCGCGCCCGTGGAGTTGCGCGAGTCCCAGGAGCTGAGGCTCAAGCGGCTCTACCCCGGAAGCGTCATCAAGGCGGGCGCCCACCAGGTCCTCGTACCCCGTCCGAAGACCGCGAAGGTGGGCGGCAAGCCGCTGGTCGGGCGCGAGCTGCTCGGCTGGGTCGGGGAGTTCCTGACCTCGATCCCGGGTGCCTAGGCGCCCGTTCGCCCGTTGAAGAAGCCGTCCACGGGGACAGGCCCGTGGACGGCTTCGATGTGTTCGAGGTGCGGGAACGCGCTACTGCTGGTCGGGGCCGCCCCGCTCGCGCCCGAAGCCGAGTTTGCCCTCGGCCTGCTGCTGCGCGGCGTCGACCTGCTTCTCGTGCTTGCCACCGGTCCTCTTGTTGACCTGTTGCTCGGCGGCGTCGGACATCTTCCTTGACCTGTCCTTGTCCTTGCCGGCCATGCTCTTCATCTTGTCGAGGATGCCCATGCAGGAGCTCCTTCCGAGGCGTGACTCACTGTCGACCGTACGACAGATATGCCCCACATGCCCAATAAAGCCCACTGTGGTCTGGACCTCTGCGTCGCTACGGTGATACCGGCGAACGGCAAGGGGAGGGCACGCATGAGGCGGCACAGCAGGATCCGTACAGGTTGGGCCGCGGTCGCGGTCCTCGCCCTGACCCTGGTCACCGGATGCGAGGGCCTCGGGGGCGAGGGCGACGGCACCTCGTCCCCGGGCGGCGGTGCCGAGGCGCCGGCCGCGGGACAGGCCGTCAGCCCGCTGCGCAACCCGGACGGAACCGACCCCGGCCTCGCCCCGGTCACGGGCAGCCCCCACGAGGCGACGGCCCGGCGGCTCATCGAGGGCCTGAAGACCAAGGGACGCGGCCCCAGGACGGGGTACGACCGCGACGAGTTCGGCTACGCCTGGATGGACTCGGCCGACGGCGTGCCGCTCGCCCGGAACGGTTGCGACACGCGCAACGACCTACTGCGACGCGACGGCCAGGACCTGCGCTTCCGCTCCGGCTCCGACTGCGTGGTCGTCGCCATGAAGCTGGACGACCCGTACACCGGCACGACCATCGAGTGGCGCAAGCAAGAGGCGAGCGAGGTCCAGATCGACCACGTCGTCCCGCTGTCGTACAGCTGGCAGATGGGCTCCTCGCGGTGGGCGGAGAGCAAACGCGAACAGCTGGCGAACGACCCGCTCAACCTGCTCCCCGTCCAGGGCCGCGCCAACTCCGCCAAGCGCGATTCGGGGCCGGCCTCCTGGCTTCCGCCCGCCAAGTCGATCCGGTGCGCGTACGCCGTCCGCTTCGCGCAGGTCGCCGTCAAGTACGAACTGGCGGTGACCGCACCGGACCGGCAGGCGATGCTGCGGCAGTGCGGCGGCTGAAACGGGCCCGGGAAGCGCCGGCGAAATCCGCTTTCGGCCCGTCGGGCCTCCTGGCTACGGTGACCCCATGAAGCTGACGGTATCGAGCCTCGCCGAGCGCCCGGAGATGCTGGACCGGGTCCGCGAAATGGCGGACAGCTGGCCCGCGTTCGCCGTCGAGGACCTGTCGGGCAACGCCCACTACCCGCGCATCGCCGTCGAACTGCCCGAGTACGTGCAGTTCGCCGAGGACGAGCACGGCGAGGTCGTCGCCCACGCCCACAGCGTGCCGTTCGCCCTGCACACCGAGGGACGCGGCACGCTGCCCGCGCGGGGCTGGGGCGAGGTGCTCGTCTGGGCCTTCGGCGACCTGCGCCGCGGTGTCCGCGCCGACACCGTCAGCGCCATCTCCGTCACCGTCGCCCCGCACGCCCAGGGGCTCGGCCTGTCCGGCCGGATGCTCGCCGCCATGCGCGACAACGCCCGCGCCCGCGGCTTCCGCGAGGTCGTCGCCCCCGTGCGCCCCAGCGCCAAGCACCTCGAACCGCACGCCCCCATCGAGGAGTACGCCCGGCGGCTGCGTCCCGACGGTCTGCCCCACGACCCCTGGCTGCGCGTCCACGCCCGGGCCGGCGCCACCCTCGACTCCGTGGCTCCGGCCTCCATGACCGTCTCCGGCTCGCTGGACGAGTGGCGGCGCTGGACGGGACTGCCCTTCGACACCGCCGGGGATATCGAGGTCCCCGGCGCCCTGGTGCCCGTGCGCTGCGAGCCGGAGCGCGGATACGCGGTGTACGTCGAGCCGAACGTGTGGATGCGGCACCCGGTGTGAGTCACCCGGGCACGGGCGCCGGTGGCACGGATGCCGGTGGCGCGGGCGCCTGTGGTGGGGGCTCGGGTGGTCAGAACTCGCCGTTGCCGAGCAGCTCTCCCTCGGCGTCGTAGATGGTGACGAGGCCGTTCTCGCTCTGCTTCCAGTCGGCGAACGCGGAGGCGATGAGGTTGGCGGGGCCGGTGCCCTCGCCCATGATGCCGCCGGTGAAGTCGGTGTAGACGTCGGCCGCGTCGAGGATGTCGTTCTGCTCCTCGGCGCCCTGCACCTTGGTGACGTGGAGACGGCGTCCTTCTCCGCGGCCGTTCCGTTCTTCCGCACGAACGCCTTGAACTGATCGGCCTGGGAGGCCTTCTCCACGGCCTTGTCCTCGGCGGCCTTGTCCTCGGCGGGCTTCGCGTCGGAACCGCCGTCCGCCTTCGCGTCGCCGGGCTTCTCGTTCGCGCCGGCGGAGGTCCGGCTGTCGCTCTTGCCGTCACCGCCCCCGTCACCGGAGTTCGCCGACACCGCGCCGATGACGACGAGACCCACCACGGCGCCCAGCGCGACCTTGGTCTTCATACCCATGACTGTGTCCCCTCCCAATGCGGCGACCACCACATCCGGCGGCCGCTCGTTCGCGAGGTCAATGAGACCAGACTGTGTGAACCGAGTCAACCAAGTTCACGAGGGTCAGTGTGTACACGAGCGTGAATCGGTCTGACCGTGCGTACGTCGGTATGCTCGCCGTCACACAGGGACGAGGGGGAGCCGTGCGGGTGCAGGACAACGCGACAGAAGTGACCGCCGCCGGGATCGCGAGGCTCGCCGGCGTCGGCCGGGCCGCCGTGAGCAACTGGCGCCGTCGGCACGCCGACTTCCCAAGCCGGTCGGGGGCACCGAGACCAGCCCCTCCTTCGCCCTCGCCGAGGTCGAGGGGTGGCTGCGCGAGCACAGCAAGCTCGCCGAGGTCCCCCCTGCGGGAACGGGTCTGGCAGCAGCTCGTCGGCCATCCCGAGGGTCCGGTCGCCGCGCTCACGCACGCCGGCTGCGTCCTGCTGCTGATCCACGACCGCCCCACGCTCTGGCTGGAGGTGAGCGCCGGCTCCGACGAACGGCTCGCCGCGATGCTGCCGGAGGCGCTGAACCAGGTGCTGACACCGCGTTTCGTCCACCCGGACGGTCGCGTGAAGGCTCCGGAGTCTGTGAACACGCCACCGACGGTTCACACCCCGACGGCCGCCCCGCTCACGCCGACGACCGCACCCCGTACTCCGACGACCGCCCCGCCCAACCCGACGGCCACCCCCACACCCCGACGACAGGCCCCTCACCCCGCCCGCCGCCCACACCCCCGCCCTCAGCATCCCCACCGCCTCCGCCGTCCTCCCCTCGGCCCCCTCCTCCGCTGGCACCGCCGAACTGGCCGCCGAGCTGGGGGCCCGGCAGACCTTCGAGTTCCTGCTCGGCCGGCACCTGGACGCCAACCTCCGCCAGTACACGCTCACCCCCGCCGACCTGGCCGGCCTCATGGCGGACCTCGCCGGCCCCCGCCCGCACCGTCCTCGACCCCGCCTGCGGCACCGGCGCCCTCCTGCGCGCCGCCGCGCCGGACGGCCCCGCCCCCCGCCCCCGAGCAGGCCGACCAGCGGCTGTACGCGCAGGACGGCGCCCCCGACCTCGCCGCGCTCACCGGACTCCGGCTCGCCCTGCACACCCGGGCCGGCGTTCGTGCCGCCGCCGGCGACACCCTGCGCGCCGACGCCTTCCCCGAGCTGCGCGCCGACGCCGTCCTGTGCCACCCGCCGTTCAACGAACGCAACTGGGGACACGACGAACTCGCCTACGACGCCCGCTGGGAGTACGGCTTCCCGGCCCGCACCGAGTCCGAGCTGGCCTGGGTGCAGCACGCGCTCGCCCGCCTGCGGGACGGCGGCACGGCCGTACTCCTCATGCCGCCCGCCGCCGCCTCCCGCCGCTCCGGCCGCCGCATCCGCGCCGACCTGCTGCGCCGGGGCGCCCTTCGGGCCGTGGTCGCGCTGCCCGTCGGCGCGGCACCGCCGTACAACATCCCGCTCCACCTGTGGGTGCTGCGCCGGCCCGAGAAGGCGCCCGCGCAGCCCGAGGTGCTGCTCGCCGACGTGGGGCAGTTCGCCGGCGAGGGACGCGGTGGACCGGACTGGCGGGCGGTGCGGGACGCCGTGCTCGACGCCTGGCGGGGCTTCGACCGCGTCGGCCGCCTCGACGACCGGCCGGGCCTGGCCCGCTCCCTGCCCGTCATCGAACTCCTCGACGACGACGTCGACCTCGCCCCCGCCCGGCACCTGCCGCCGCCCGCGCTCGCCGACGGCGCCGGGCGGCTCACGGACGTACGCGAGCGCCTCGACCGGACCCTGCGCCTGACCGCCGACCTCACCCCCGAGGCCGCCGACACCACGCACCCCGCGCCCCGCTGGCCGCTCACCGCGGTCGGCGAACTCGCCCGCGGCGGCGCCCTGGTACTGCGCACCGGCGGAAACGGCGGCCACGCGCGCGTGCCGGTACTCACCGACCACGACGTACTCGCCGGCACCGGCCCCTCCGGCACCCTCCCCGAGAGCGAGGAGGAAGCCGTACTGACCGAACCGGGCGACGTCGTCGTCCCAGTACTCGGCGGCGGTTCTGTCGCGCGCGTGATCGACGACGCCACCGCGGGGGCCGCCCTGGGGCGCAGCCTCGTCCTCCTGCGCCCCGACCCCACCGCCCTCGACCCCTGGTTCCTCGCCGGGTTCCTGCGCGGCACCGCCAACAACCGGCAGGCCAGCAGCTACGCCTCCACCGCCACCCGCCTCGACGTCCGCCGCCTCCAGCTCCCCCGGCTCCCGCTCGACGCCCAGCACCGCTACGGCGCCCGCTTCCGCGCCCTCGACGAGTTCGAACGGGCGCTCAGGCTCGCGGGCCGCCTCGGCGAACAGCTCGTACGCGGGATGTACGACGGGCTCACGGACGGCACGGTGGCACCCGGTCGATGACCTGGTGGTGATCGGTACGGCAACGGTTCGGTACAACCGGGGACCACTGTCGGCCCCGGCCTATACGCTCGGACTTTCACGCCGAACGGCCCGTTCGGCACGTCGGCATCATCGTCCAGGAGCAGTCATGTACGGCAACAGCGCCGCCGGGCCGCCGCCCTCCCGCGGGGCGGCCACCGTCATCACCCTGCGCGTGCTGTTGCCGCCGCGGGCTTTCTGACGTGCGGTCTGCTCGCCTGCGTCCCGCTGTTCCGGATCGCCGTACTGCGCGGCCGGGGGCTCGACTGGGCCGTGGCCTGGCTGAGCCTGCCGGCGTCCATCGGCTGCCTCGCCGTGGTCGGTTCACTGCCGGAGGGCGACCGCCGGACGGACGTCGCCATGGCCGCGCTCATACTGATCGGGGCGGCGGCCAGCGCCTACTTCCTGGTGGTGGACATACGCCTGCACGCCGCACCGCGGCAGTTCACCGGCTACGCGCCGCCGCAAGCCCCCGCCGCGCACTACGGCCGGACGCACCCGCGCGGACCGTACGCGCCCACGCTCGTACCGCAGCCCCCGCACACCCCGGCCCCGCAGCCCCCGCACCCCGGCTTCCAGGCGCCGATACCGCAAGCCCCGGCCTCCACGGCCCCGGTGACCCGGACGCCCGTGCCCCAGGGCCCCGCGCCCACCCCGCCGCCCCAGCACCCCGCCCCCGCCCGCATCGACCAGGTCCGTGCCGAGCTCGACGAACTCAGCGACTACCTGCGCAAGCACGACGGCAACGGCACCGGCAACGGCAACCACGAGGGCGGACGGTGACCGTGGCGACAGGACGTGTCGTCGCCGACCGGTACGAGCTGTCCACCCTCATCGGCCAGGGCGGCATGGGCCAGGTCTGGACGGCGTACGACCGGCGGCTCGACCGGCGCGTGGCCGTGAAGCTGCTGCGCCCCGACAAGGTGGCCGGCCAGGAGGCCGACGAACTGCGCCGCCGGTTCGTGCGCGAGTGCCGGGTGACCGCACAGGTCGACCACCCCGGCCTCGTCACCGTGCACGACGCGGGCAGCGAGGGCGAGGAGCTGTTCCTCGTCATGCAGTACGTCGACGGCGCCGACCTCTCCGACCACCTCGCCGAACACGACCCGTACCCCTGGCAGTGGGCGGTCGCGGTAGCGGCCCAGCTGTGCGCCGTACTGAGCGCCGTGCACGCCGTGCCGATCGTCCACCGCGACCTCAAGCCGCGCAACGTGATGGTCAAGCAGGACGGCACCGTCACCGTCCTCGACCTCGGCGTCGCCTCCGTCATGGACGCCGACACCACCCGCCTCACCCACACCGGCACCCCCATAGGCTCGCCCGCCTACATGGCGCCGGAGCAGGCGATGGGCGGCGCGGTCGGCCCGTACACCGACCTGTACGCACTCGGCGTACTCCTGCACGAACTGCTCAGCGGCGACGTCCCGTTCGCCGGCTCCACCGCCCTCGGCGTCCTCCACCGGCACCTGTACGAACCGCCGCTGCCCGTGCGCCGCATCCGCCCCGAGGTCCCCGAGGCGCTCGAAGCCCTGGTCCTGCGCCTGCTCGCCAAGGACCCGCAGCACCGGCCCGCCTCCGCCCAGGAGGTCTACGAACACCTGGCGCTGCTGCTGCCCGCGCGCGGCATGCCCACCGGCGGGCCCCTCGACCCCACCCGCCCCTTCGTGCGCCCGCACGCCCCCTGGCCCGACCGCGCACGCACCCCCGCGCCCCAGCCGGCCCCCGTGACGCCCGCCGCCGAGGCCGAGAAGCCGGACGTCGCCCGCGCCGTCGACGACGTCAAGCGCCTCCTCGGCGAGGGCCGCATCACCCAGGCCGTCGACATCCTCGGCGCGATCCTGCCCGCCGCCGCCGAACAGCACGGCGAACGCTCCCCGGTCGTCCGCACCCTGCGCAAGCAGTACGCCGCCACCCTCATGGACGACGGCCAGTACCGGCGCGCCCTGCCCGAGCTGCGCCGCCTCGCCGACGAACGCGCCGCCGAGGCGGGCCAGGCCGACCCGCAGTCCCTGCGCCACCGCTACGACGCCGCCCAGTGCCTGGAACAGCTCGGCGAACCGGCGGCCGCCCTCACCGAGTACCGCGCGCTGCTGCCGTACTACGAGAACCAGTACGTCGCCGGCGACCCCGACCTCGCCCACGACGTCCGCCGCCGCATCGGCCACCTGCTCCTCGCCCTCGGCGACCGCGCCGCCGCCCACGAGACGCTGGCCCGGCTGCTGCACGACGTGGAGCGCCTGCACGGCCCCGGCCACCCGCTCGCGGCCGAGATCCGGCGCACCCTCCAGTGGCTCGGCCAGGTACGCGGCTGACGGCCACCACCCCGGCCAGGGCGCGGCGGTGCCCGAAGTCCTGGTGAATCGTTGGTCGAATGGGTTGGCCAGAGCCGGGCCACTGCCTACCATCGATCATCGCAAGACTTTGTGCGCCCGCCCGTCGCCCGACCACCACCCCTGGTGGAGGCGCTGGGCGCCGCACCTGTCTATTGCAATCTCCAACGGGAGGTTTCCTTGCACCGCCGCCGTCGCACCGCGCTCCTGTTCACCGCCGCGATCGCCGCAGCGGCGCCCCTGCTCACCGCCTGCGGCAACGACGCGCATCCGGGAGCGGCGGCCGTCGTCGGCGACCAGCGGATCACCGTCTCCCAGCTGGAGAACCGCGTCGACGAGGTGCGCGACGCCCAGCGGGCCGCCGTCCCCGACGACGCCCAGTACGAGCAGGTCGTCGCCCGCACCGGCACCCTCACCCGCGACACCCTGCACGGCATGGTCCTCGACCGGGTCCTGCACCGCGCCGCCCAGGACGCGGGCGTGACCGTCAGCCGCCGAGAAGTGCAGGAGATGCGCGGCGGCCTGGAGGAGCAGGCGGGCGGCGCCAAGGAGCTGGAGACCGTCTGGCTCCAGCAGTACGGCGTCCCGCCCGAGCGCCTCGACGACAACCTCCGCCTCCAGCTGGAGGCCCAGAAGCTCGCCGAGAGCCTCGGCACCGACACCAGCCGCCCCGAGTTCTGGCAGGCCCTCGCCAAGGCCTCCGAGAAGCTCGACGTCGACCTCAACCCGCGCTACGGCGCCTGGGACGTACAGAAGAGCAGCCGCGTCGACACCAAGGTGCCGTGGGTGCGGGAGATCACGGCGGCGCGGACACAACAGACGGCGTAACGGTCCTGCGGGGGCGCTCCGCCGCCCCTGTGGACAACTCACGGGGCTGTCGGCCGCGTGCGTTACGTTCTGATCGTGAACGCAACCACCGCCGACACCACCCCCGGCACCGCCCCCGACCCCGGCCGCGTCGTCCTGCTCACCACCAGCCACCGCGTCGCCCCCGGCCTGCTGTCCTGGCCCGCCTGGCAGGCCCTGCGCACCGCCGACCGCGTCCTGTGCGCCGACGGCGCCCACCCGCAGCTGCCGTACCTGCGCGAGGCGGGCATACGGGTCGACGAGACGGCCCCGACCGCCGAGGAACTGGTCGCCGCCTGCGCCGGCGGCCGCACCGTGGTGGTCGTGGCGACCGGTGAGGGGCGACCCCGCCCTCACCGACGGACTGGCCCGCCTCGCCGGGTCCGGCCGCGTCCGCATGCCGGACCTGGAGCTGCTCCCCGCCTCCTACGACCTGCCGGGCGCCCCGCCTGCTCGACCTCGTCCAGGTCATGGACCGCATCCGCGTCGAGTGCCCCTGGTCCTCGCAGCGCACCCGCGAGGGCCTGGCCAAGTACGCCATCGAGGAGGCGTACGAACTCGTCGAGGCGATCGAGGACGGCGACCGCGACGAACTCCGCGAGGAACTGGGCGACGTACTCCTCCAGGTCGTCTTCCACGCCCGCATCGCGGAGGAGGACCCCGACGCGCCGTTCTCCGTCGACGACGTGGCCGGCACCATCGTCGCCAAGCTGATCCACCGCCACCCGCACGTCTTCGGCGACGAGACCGCGTCCACCCCCGAAGAGGTCAGGGAGCACTGGCTGCGCACCAAGGCGGACGAGAAGCAGCGGACCTCGGTCACCGAGGGCGTCCCCCTCGGCCAGCCGGGACTCGCCCTCGCCGCCAAGCTCGCCTCCCGAGTGCGCACGGCGGGCCTGTCCGTCCCGCTGCCCACCGGTGAGGGCATCGGCTACGAACTGCTGTCCCTGGCGGCCCGCGCCGAGGCCGAGGGCACGGACCCGGAGGCCGCACTGAGAGCGGCGGCCCGGGCGTACCGGGACGCGATCAGGGAGGTCGAGACCGCCGGGGGCTGAGACCGGTGCCGTCCGGCGCCGCCGGGGGAGCCACCACCGCCCTGATCACCGCCGGGGGAGGGCCACCACCGTCCCGGTCACCGCCGGCTCCCCGGATACGGTCAAGGGGTGACCGACCACTCCACGCCCGACCGTCCCGCCCCCGGAGCTCTTCACCTGGGGAGTTCGCGAGCGACCCCTACCCCGCCTACGCCTGGCTGCGGGAGCACGCCCCGGTGCACCGCACGCGGCTGCCCAGCGGTGTGGAGGCCTGGCTGGTCACCCGGTACGCCGACGCCAAGCAGGCCCTCGCCGACCGCGGCTGTCCAAGAACCCGGCGCACCACGACGAGCCCGCGCACGCCAAGGGCAAGACCGGCATTCCGGGGGAGCGGAAGGCCGAGCTGATGACCCACCTGCTGAACATCGACCCGCCGGACCACACGAGGCTGCGGCGGCTGGTCAGCAAGGCGTTCACACCCCGCCGGGTCGCCGAGTTCGCGCCCCGGGTGCAGGAGCTGGCCGACGACCTCATCGGCCGCTTCGCCGGCACCGGCAGCGCCGACCTGATCCACGAGTTCGCGTTCCCGCTGCCCATCTACGCCATCTGCGACCTGCTCGGCGTACCCCGCGAGGACCAGGACGACTTCCGGGACTGGGCGGGCATGATGATCCGTCACGGCGGCGGGCCCCGGGGCGGGGTCGCGCGGTCGGTGAAGAAGATGCGGGGCTATCTCGCCGACCTCATCCACCGCAAGCGCGCGGCACTGCCGCCCGAGCCCGGCCCCGGCGAGGACCTCATCTCCGGGCTCATCCGCGCCTCCGACCACGGCGAACACCTCACCGAGAACGAGGCGGCGGCGATGGCCTTCATCCTGCTCTTCGCGGGTTTCGAGACCACGGTGAACCTCATCGGCAACGGCGCGTACCGCCCTGCTCACCCACCCCGGACAACGGGACCGCCTGCAGACGTCCCTCGCCGCGGGCGAGCGCGCCCTGCTGGAGACCGGCGTCGAGGAACTCCTGCGCTACGACGGCCCGGTGGAGATGGCCACCTGGCGCTTCGCCACCCGGCCGCTCAGCATCGGCGGGCAGGACATCGCGGCCGGCGACCCCGTCCTCGTCGTCCTCGCCGCCGCCGACCGGGACCCGGAGCGGTTCGCGGACCCCGGACACCCTGGATCTCTCCCGCCGCGACAGCCAGCACCTCGGGTACGGCCACGGCATCCACTACTGCCTCGGCGCCCCGCTCGCCCGCCTGGAGGGGCAGACCGCCCTCGCCACACTGCTCACCCGCTTCCCGGACCTGCGCCTCGCCGCGGACCCGGCCGAACTGCGCTGGCGCGGCGGGCTCATCATGCGAGGTCTGCGCACCTTGCCCGTGTCGTTCACACCCGTCCCGTCGTCGGCGGGCAACGGTTCATCGCCGACGCAAAAGTGACACGCGCTCAACTCTGTGATCTTCACGTGATCTGCGCGGCATGAACTTGTGACAAGCGATCATCTGCCTATACGTTCACGAATCAGCGTGGCGCCGAGCATCACCCGCCGCGCGGTCCCCGCTGTCTCGTGAAAGGTCGTCGCATGCTCTCCGGGAACGGTCGTCACCGCCGCCCCCGCCAGGCTCCCGCCCTGGTCGTCGCAGCCGGAGTGACCGGCTCCGCCATCGCGATCCCGCTTCTCGGCGCCACCGGCGCCCACGCGGCCGACGGGGCGAACTGGGACCGGGTCGCCGAGTGCGAGACCGGCGGCGCCTGGAGCCAGAACAGCGGCAACGGGTACTACGGCGGCCTGCAGCTCTCCCAGGACGTCTGGGAGCGGTACGGCGGCACCGAGTACGCGCCGAGCGCCGACCAGGCCAGTCGCTCCCAGCAGATAAGAGTCGCCGAGAGGCTGCACGCGGACCAGGGCATCGCCGCCTGGCCGACCTGCGCCCTGCTCGCGGGCATGGGCAACGGCCCGGCGCCCACGGACGGCGGAACCGGTTCGACGGGTGACGGCACGTCGGAGCAGCCGACGGCGCCGGAGACGTCGGACACTCCCGAGCCGTCCGGCACGACCGAGTCGCCGGAACCCACCTCCGAGACGTCCTCTTCGTCCCCTTCGCCGTCTTCGCCCCCCACCTCTGACGCCACGTCGGACAGCGGGGACGATTCGACCAAGTCCGACACGTCCCCTAGCCGAGTCCACGGACAGCGCCGACTCCCAGGGTGCCGACGCTTCGCCCACGGCCTCTCCGGAGACCGGCGAAACGGACAAGGCGGGGCAGAGTGGCGGGGATTCGGCGCTCACCGACACCGGGGACTCCGGCGCGGGCAAGCATCGCGGCGACAGCGCCGACGAGGGCGCGGCGGACGGCCGTGCGAGCGAGTCGTCGGGGCGGCACGCCTCGCGCGGTGAGGACGAGGCGCGAGAGGTCTCGGACGGCTCGTACACCGTCCGTTCCGGCGACAGCCTCCTGGGGTATCGCCGACTCCCTTGAGCTCGACGGCGGGTGGCGCTCGCTCTACGTCGGCAACAAGCAGGTCGTCGGCACCGACCCGGACCACATCCTGCCCGGTCAGACGCTCACGGTCACGGGCGAATCGGGCGAAAAGTAGGGGCAGTTCGCGTCATGGTTCGAGACCGTATGTCCGTTTTGGATCACGTGAGAGATAGGTCTCAGAAGCCGTGATCGTCTTTGAAAATCCGCGGAGCGCGTGTCTACGGTCATGACCGCTCGCCA
Organism: Streptomyces thinghirensis; assembly: GCA_021502835.1. The sequence continues at coordinate 410,361 of JAKFGP010000008.1, read as the reverse complement.
TCGCGGGCCCCGGCTGCCGCAACGCCGAATCCTGCCAGCGGCCGTCCGGGGAACAGTCGTCGCGTCAAGCGCCGAAGGCAGGAGCGGGGGACCCAAGGTAAGTGCCGCACCGGGCAGTTGAGCCGGAGCGGCTAGGGGTTAAGCCGAGTTCCGCGAGGAACCCGGCCGGGCAACTCAACCGGCCCGGAACCCGACAGCTCACCTCGCAGGCGTCGGTGAGGGGATCAACCATGCTGTTTTCCGGCAAGGGCAAGCACCGCCGTCCGTCCAAGGCCACCCGTGTCATCGCCGTCGCCGGCGTCACCGGTGCCGCCGTCGCCGCCCCGCTGATGGCGGCCGGCAACGCCTCCGCCGCCACCGCGTCCGAGTGGGACGCCGTCGCCCAGTGCGAGTCCGGCGGCAACTGGTCCATCAACACCGGCAACGGTTACTACGGCGGTCTGCAGTTCTCCCGCCTCCACCTGGGCCGGCTACGGCGGCACGCAGTACGCCGCCACCGCCGACCAGGCCAGCAAGGCGCAGCAGATCGAGATCGCCGAGAAGGTGCTCGCGGGCCAGGGCAAGGGTGCCTGGCCGGTCTGCGGCACCGGCCTGTCGAGCGCCGCGTACACCGGTGGCGGCTCCGAGAGCCAGGACAGCGGCTCCTCGCAGAGCGAGAGCGGCGGCTCCACCGCCGACCGCTCCACCGAGCAGAAGGCCTCCCGCTCCGACGAGCGCCCGGCCGCCGAGCCGAAGGCCGAGAAGCCGGCCGAGAAGAAGACCGTCACCACCCCGACCGGCAAGAAGGTCGAGAAGGGCGACGGCGAGTACAAGGTCGTCAAGGGCGACACCCTCAGCTCGATCGCCGAGGAGCACGACGTCAAGGGCGGCTGGGCCAAGGTGTTCAAGCTGAACGACGACATCGTCGACGACGCCGACCTGATCTACCCGGGCCAGCAGCTGCACCTGAAGTAAGCAGCGGCCCCTGCTCCCGTCCCGGTGCGTGTTCCCCCGTACGCACCGGGACGGGTTTTTCACGCCCCGATCCCGCCCCGGTTTCCGGGAACGTCTTTGTTCCGTTCGGAAACAATTTACTCTCGGTTCTGTCCAGCGGGTGGGCGATCGGCTGGCCGATCGCCCGGAGCCGGTTAGGCTCGGTCCCGCAGAGCCGCTGCGGTCCTGTGGACCCGCGCGTCACACCGAAGCGTCACATTGAAGAAGGAGATGCTCGTGCCGTCCATCGACGTCGTCGTAGCCCGGGAAATCCTGGACTCTCGAGGCAACCCCACGGTCGAGGTCGAGGTCGGCCTCGACGACGGCAGCACGGGTCGTGCCGCCGTCCCGTCCGGCGCCTCCACCGGTGCCTTCGAGGCCATCGAACTCCGTGACGGCGATGCGGGCCGTTACCTGGGCAAGGGCGTCGAGAAGGCCGTCCTCGCCGTCATCGAGCAGATCGGCCCGGAGCTGGTCGGCTACGACGCCACCGAGCAGCGCCTGATCGACCAGGCCATGTTCGACCTGGACGCCACCGACAACAAGGGCTCGCTGGGCGCCAACGCCATCCTCGGTGTCTCGCTCGCCGTCGCGCACGCCGCCTCCGAGGCCAGCGACCTGCCGCTCTTCCGCTACCTGGGCGGCCCGAACGCGCACCTGCTGCCGGTGCCGATGATGAACATCCTGAACGGCGGGTCGCATGCCGACTCGAACGTGGACATCCAGGGAGTTCATGATCGCCCCGATCGGCGCGGAGTCCTTCTCCGAGGCCCTGCGCTGGGGTGCCGAGGTCTACCACACGCTGAAGAAGGTCCTGAAGAGCAAGGGCCTGGCCACCGGCCTCGGCGACGAGGGCGGCTTCGCCCCGAACCTCGGCTCCAACCGCGAGGCCCTCGACCTCATCCTCGAGGCCATCAAGGAAGCCGGCTACACCCCCGGCGAGCAGATCGCCCTCGCGCTCGACGTGGCCGCGTCCGAGTTCTACAAGGACGGCTCCTACACCTTCGAGGGCAGGACCCGCTCCGCCGCCGAGATGACCGAGTACTACGCCGAGCTGGTCGAGGCGTACCCGCTGGTCTCCATCGAGGACCCGCTGTTCGAGGACGACTGGGACGGCTGGAAGGTCCTCACCGACAAGCTCGGCGACAAGGTCCAGATCGTCGGCGACGACCTGTTCGTCACCAACCCGGAGCGCCTGGCCCGCGGTATCGACGAGAACGCCGCCAACGCCCTCCTGGTCAAGGTCAACCAGATCGGTTCGCTGACCGAGACCCTGGACGCCGTGGAGCTGGCCCAGCGCAACGGCTTCAGTGCATGATGTCCCACCGCTCCGGCGAGACCGAGGACGTCACCATCGCCGACCTGGCCGTCGCCACCAACTGCGGCCAGATCAAGACCGGCGCCCCGGCCCGCTCCGAGCGCGTCGCCAAGTACAACCAGCTGCTGCGCATCGAGGAGATCCTCGACGACGCCGCGGTGTACGCCGGCCGCAGCGCCTTCCCGCGCTTCAAGGGCTGAGCGCCACCCCTCGGTAGGCAGCGTCGTACGTACGTCCCCGTACTCGGTCCCGTACCGTGTGCGGGGACGTACGCACGTGTGGACTTAAGGCGGGGACAGACATGGCGGTGAAGGACCGGGACCGTTTCTCCACCGCGACCAGGATCCGGATCATCGGGGAACAGACCGCGGCCCGGGTCTACCGCTCGCAGACCAAGCGCCAGGCCCGTCGCTCCCGGCTGACCGGCCGGGCCGCGCTGCTGGCGATGGTGCTCTGCTCGCTCGTCGTGGCGCTCGCCTACCCGATACGGCAGTACGTCGCCCAGCGCGCCGAGATCGCCGATCTCCAGCGGGAGCGGCAGGAGACCCGCGACCGGGTCGAGGACCTGCGCGACCTGAAGGCACGCTGGCAGGACGACGCCTACGCCGAGCAGCAGATCCGGCTGCGGCTGCACTACGTGATGCCGGGGGAGACGGGCTTCGTCGTCGTCGACCCGGACGCGGCCGAGCAGGCCCGCGCCGAGGGCGGCGCCGCCGACCGCCCCTGGTACCGGAACGTCTGGGACGGGGTCGACAAGGCCGACGCCGCCGCCCGCCGGCCGTGAACCGGCCGCCCCGGCCGTGAACCGGCCACCCCGGCAGTGAGCCGACAGTGCCGGCAGTGACTCAACAGGAAGACCAGCAGAAGACAGTCATGCAGACTCCCCCGCCGACCACCCCGCGCACCGAGCCCACCGACGCGGACGTCGAGGCCTTCAAGCAGCAGCTCGGCCGCCCTCCGCGCGGCCTGCGCGCCATCGCGCACCGCTGTCCGTGCGGACAGCCGGACGTCGTGGAGACGGCGCCCCGGCTGCCCGACGGCACGCCCTTCCCCACGCTGTACTACCTGACGTGCCCGAAGGCGGCCTCCGCGATCGGCACGCTGGAGGCGAACGGCGTGATGAAGGAGATGACCGAGCGCCTGGCCACCGATCCGGAGCTGGCCGACGCCTACCGCGCCGCGCACGAGGACTACATCCGGCGGCGTGACGAGATCGAGGAGCTGACCGGCTTCCCGAGCGCGGGCGGCATGCCGGACCGCGTGAAGTGCCTGCACGTCCTGGTCGCCCACTCGCTGGCGGCCGGTCCCGGCGTCAACCCGCTGGGCGACGAGGCGATCGCGATGCTGCCCGAGTGGTGGCGCAAGGGGCCGTGCGTGACGCTCGGCGGGACCTGTGGGGGAGGACGCCAAGTGACCCGTGTCGCCGCCGTCGACTGCGGTACGAACTCCATCCGGCTGCTCGTCGCCGACGCCGCCCCTGAGACCGGTGAGCTGGCCGACCTCGACCGCCGCATGACCATCGTGCGGCTCGGCCAGGGCGTCGACCGCACCGGGCGGCTGGCGCCCGAGGCGCTGGAGCGGACCTTCGCCGCCTGCCGCGAGTACGCCGAGGTGATCAAGGAGCACGGCGCCGAGCGGCTGCGCTTCGTGGCCACCTCCGCCTCCCGGGACGCGGAGAACCGGGACGTCTTCGTGCGCGGGGTGCTGGACATCCTCGGCGTGGAGCCGGAGGTCATCTCGGGCGACCAGGAGGCGGAGTTCTCCTTCACCGGCGCCACCAAGGGAGCTGGCGGGCCGCGACCACCTCGACAAGCCCTACCTGGTCGTCGACATCGGCGGCGGCTCGACCGAGTTCGTCGTCGGGGACGACCACGCGCGCGGCCCGCTCGGTGGACGTCGGCTGTGTGCGGCTGACCGAGCGGCACCTGGTGCGCGACGGCGCTGTGACCGACCCGCCCACCGAGGCGCAGGTCGCGGCGATGCGGGCCGACATCGAGGCGGCGCTGGACCTCGCCGAGGAGACGGTGCCGCTGCGTGAGGCGCGGACGCTGGTCGGGCTGGCCGGCTCGGTGACCACGGTGTCGGCGATCGCGCAGGAGTTGCCGGAGTACGACTCGGCCGCCATCCACCACTCCCGGGTCTCGCGCGACCGGGTCCGGGGAGATCACCGACTGGCTGCTGCGCTCCACCCACGCCGAGCGCGCGGCCGTTCCCCTCCATGCATCCGGGCCGCGTCGACGTGATCGGAGCGGGAGCGCTGGTCCTGCTCTCGATCATGGAGCGGACGGGCGCGGAGGAGGTCGTCGTGAGCGAGCACGACATCCTCGACGGCATCGCGTGGTCGGTGGCGTAGCGGGCGGGCGCAGGCGTCCGCGGTCGCGGTCTGAGCAGGACGGACGACGGTTGAGCGCGCGTCGAGGGGGTCCTTCGGGGCCCCTCGGTGACATCCCGTCGGGAAACTTCGTGAAGTTCTTCACAAGGAATTGGGCCCTGTCGGACGACGAAAGCGCGTCGGTTGACCCTTTTGGGGGTTCAACTGCCCTTTGAACGTGTTCAGGACGGTGCTTCGGAGGGGGTCCCGGGAAGGCGCTCCGGGAGGGTGGTCCACCGCCCCCGGAGGGACGGAGGAGCAGCTCACGCGGCATTGACAACGGGGTGCACTACACGCTGGTTCCACTCTCCGCCATGATCTCCGTCACGTGGGTCGCGGATGGTAGCACAGCCTCCACCGAAGCTTGTAGAAGGGGCGCACGAACCACCCCCTCGGGCGGGTGGATACTCGATGGCATGAGCACCACGGAGCGTCCCAGGATCCTCGTAGTAGGCGGTGGGTACGTAGGCCTGTACGCAGCTCGACGCATCCAGAAGAAGATGCGTTACGGCGAGGCGACCGTCACCGTCGTCGACCCGCGGTCGTACATGACCTACCAGCCCTTCCTCCCCGAAGCCGCCGCCGGCAACATCTCCCCGCGACACGTCGTCGTCCCCCTGCGGCGCGTGCTTCCGAAGGCGGGAGGTCCTCACCGGCCGGGTCACCACCATCGACCAGGACCGCAAGGTCGCCACGATCGCCCCCTCGTGGGCGAGGCGTACGAGCTGCCCTTCGACTACCTGGTCATCGCCATGGGCGCGGTCTCCCGCACCTTCCCGATCCCCGGCCTCGCCGAGCAGGGCATCGGCATGAAGGGCATCGAGGAGTCCATCGGCCTGCGCAACCACGTCCTGGAGCAGCTCGACAAGGCCGACTCCACCACCGACGAGGAGATCCGCCGCAAGGCGCTCACCTTCGTCTTCATCGGCGGCGGTTTCGCCGGCGCGGAGACCATCGGTGAGGTCGAGGACATGGCGCGCGACGCGGCCAAGTACTACAAGAACGTCTCCCGCGAGGACATGCGTTTCGTCCTCGTGGACGCCGCCGACAAGATCCTCCCCGAGGTCGGTCCGAAGCTCGGCCAGTACGGCAAGGAGCACCTCGAGGGCCGCGGCGTCGAGGTCTACCTGTCCACCTCCATGGACTCCTGCGTCGACGGCCACGTGGTGCTGAAGAACGGCCTCGAGGTCGACTCCAGCACGATCGTCTGGACGGCCGGCGTCAAGCCGAACCCGGCGCTGTCCCGCTTCGGCCTGCCGCTGGGTCCCCGCGGTCACGTCGACTGCGAGCCGACCCTCCAGGTCAAGGGCACCGACTACATCTGGGCCGCGGGCGACAACGCCCAGGTGCCGGACCTCGTCGGCCGCAAGGCGGGCAACGAGAACGCCTGGTGCCCGCCGAACGCCCAGCACGCGCTGCGCCAGGCCAAGGTCCTCGGCGACAACGTGATCTCCGGTATGCGGGGCTTCCCGCAGAAGGACTACAGCCACGCCAACAAGGGCGCGGTGGCGGGCCTCGGCCTGCACAAGGGCGTGGCGATGATCGTCATGGGCAAGATGAAGATCAAGCTCAAGGGCCGCCTCGCCTGGTACATGCACCGCGGCTACCACGGCATGGCGATGCCGACCTTCAACCGGAAGATCCGCGTCTTCGCGGACTGGACGCTCGGCATGTTCCTCAAGCGCGAGGTCGTCTCCCTCGGCGCGATGGAGACCCCGCGCGAGGAGTTCTACGAGGCCGCCGAGCCGGCGCCGGCCGCCGCGCCGAAGTCCACCGACAAGGGCGGGCAGAACGCGAAGTCGGAGAAGACCGAGGAGAAGGCCAAGGCCTCCTGACCTCCGGCCGCCTCCCGCAGTAGCGCAGTAGCTCGTCGAAGTGGGCCGTCCGCCATCCGTGGTGCGGGCGGCCCCTTCGCGCTGCGCCGACGGGGCGAAAAAACCTCGTGGTGTGTACAGGTATTTTGCTCAGTCGTAACGCGCGCCGGGGACTGTGCGGCGGGCTCCCAGGTGTTTACGTGGTGTTGGACATTCCGGGATCGCTCGTCACGGAGGTACGCCATGGCTGACGCCGCGCTGCGGCTGCAGAACCTCTTCGAACAGTTGCTGGGAGCACCACTCCCGGTGCGCATCCGCGCCTGGGACGGTTCGCAGGCGGGTCCGCCGGGCGCGCCGACCCTCGTCGTCCGCAACCGCAGGGCCCTGCGCCGCCTGCTGTTCAAGCCGGGCGAACTGGGCCTGGCCCGGGCCTGGGTGGCCGGGGACCTCGACGTGGACGGCGACCTCTACACCGCCCTCGGTCTCCTCGCCGGTCTCGTCTGGGAGCGCGACGAGGACGCCCGCGGTCTCGTCGAGGCGCTCCGCGACCCCGAGGTCCGGGCCGCCGTACGCGGTCTGGTCAGGCTCGCCGGGCCGCCGCTGCCGCCCGCCCCGCCGCCGGAGGAGGTCCGCCGGGCCCGCGGCCACCTGCACACCAAGCGCAGCGACAGACGCGCCATCAGCCACCACTACGACGTCGGCAACGACTTCTACGAGCTGGTCCTCGGCCCGTCCATGGTCTACTCCTGTGCCTACTGGCCGGCCCTCCCGGCCGATGGCGGCACCCTGGAGGACGCCCAGCGCGACAAGCTCGAACTGGTCTGCCGCAAGCTGGGCCTGACCCCAGGTCAGCGCCTTCTCGACGTCGGCTCCGGCTGGGGTTCCATGGCGATCCACGCGGCCCGCGAGCACGGCGTGAGCGTCGTCGGCGTCACGCTCTCCCAGGAGCAGGCCGCGTTCGCCCGCAAGCGCGTCGCCGACGAGGGGCTCACCGACCGGGTGGAGATCCGCGTCCAGGACTACCGGGACGTCGCGGACGGGCCGTACGACGCCATCTCGTCCATCGGTATGGCCGAGCACGTCGGTGCCGAGCGGTATCTGGAGTACGCCGCCGACCTGTTCAGGCTCCTCAAGCCGGGCGGACGGCTGCTGAACCACCAGATCGCCCGCCGCCCCCGGCGCGACGAGTCCGCCTACAACGTGGACGAGTTCATCGACGCCTACGTCTTCCCCGACGGCGAACTGGCCCCGGTCGGCACCACCGTCACACAGCTGGAGCGCGCCGGGTTCGAGGTGCGCGACGTGGAGTCGATCCGCGAGCACTACGCGCTCACCCTGCGCCACTGGGTCGCCAACCTGGAGTCCGACTGGGCGGCGGCCACGCGGCTGGTCAGTCCCCGGCCGCGCCCGGGTCTGGCAGCTGTACATGGCCGCCTCCGCGCTCGCCTTCGAGCGCAACCGCATCGGCGTCAACCAGGTCCTCGCCGTGAAGACCCCCGAGCCGGGCGGCTCCGGGATGCCGCTGCGCGCCCGTACCTGGAACTGACCTCCGAGCGCACCGCGAAGGGCCCCGCTCCTGAACGGAACGGGGCCCTGTGCACACGTACCGGCTACTCGGCCTTGATGGCGTCGAGCATGTTCAGGCGCGCCGCCCGGCGGGCCGGCCACAGCGCGGCCAGGACGCCCACGACGGCGGCCAGCAGCAGGAAGACACCCATCCGGCCCCAGGGCAGGACCAGTTCGTACGTCGCCATCGTCGTGCCCATCAGCTCACCGGCGGCCCAGCCGAAGAACACGCCTAGGCCGATGCCGAGCACCCCGCCGAACAGCGAGATCACCAGGGACTCCAGGCGCACCATCCGCTTGATGCCCTTGCGGTCCAGGCCGATCGCCCGCAGCATTCCGATCTCCTGGGAGCGCTCGAAGACCGACATGGCCAGGGTGTTGATGACACCGAGGACGGCCACGATCACCGACATGGCCAGCAGGCCGTAGAGCATCTTCAGCATCAGTGTGAACATCTTCGCGGTCTCGTCGGAGATGTCCTGCTTGTCCTGGACCTTGATCGCCGGATTGGTGTCCAGCGCCCGCACCAGGCTGTCCTTCGAGGCGGACGAGGCCCCGTCGGACATCTTCACCATCACCTGCATGTCGACCGGGTCGGACTGGTGCGGGGCGACGGTGGGCAGGTCGATCATGATGCCGCGGATCATCTCGTTGCCCTCGTAGACCCCGGCGACCTCCAGCCGCTGCTTCTCGCCGTCCTCGTAGGCGGCGGTGAAGGCGGAGCCGGCCTTCCAGCCGTGGTCCTCGGCGGTGTCGGCGTCCACGACGACCTTGGTGCCGCCGACCTCGAAGGCGCCCTGCTCGACCTTCAGGTCGGTCAGCTCGCCGATCGTGGAGCCGTTGACGCCGGTGAGGTACTCGGTCTCCCCGTCGATGCGGGACTCCGCGTTGCGCAGCGGGCTGATGGCGGTGATGCCGTCGGCCCTGCCGAGCTTCTCGGCGACGTCCGGATCGAGGTGGTTGCCGTTGGCCATGGAGACCACGTAGTCGGCCTCGATGGACGCCGACGCCATCTTGTCGATCGACTTCTGCAGGCTGCCGGCCATCACCGTCATACCGGTGATCAGGGTGAGGCCGATCATCAGCGCGGAGGCGGTGGCGGCGGTGCGGCGCGGATTACGCACCGAGTTCTGCCGGGCGAGCTTGCCCGAGACGCCGAACAGGCGCAGCACCGGCGCCGCCGCGGCGATCAGCGGGCGGGAGAGCAGCGGCGTCAGGATGAACACGCCGATGATCAGCAGCACCGCGCCCATGCCCATCGGGGCCTGTCCGTCGGAGCCCTCCATCGTCGTCGCCGCGAGGACGACCGCGACACCGGCGGCCGAGACCAGCGCGCCCAGCGTGTTGCGCAGCACCAGCGACTTCGTCGTGGCCTTGGCGTGCACGCTGCTCATCGCCGCGACCGGCGGGATCTTCGCCGCCCGGCGGCCGGGCAGCCACGCCGCCAGCATGGTGACCAGGACGCCTACCGCGAGGGCCGCGACGATCGTGCCGGGCGAGATCACCAGCGGGCCGTCGGGCACGACCGCGCCCATGGAGTCCATCAGGGAGCGCATCCCGGCCCCGATGCCGATGCCCGCGAGCAGGCCGGTCACCGCGGCGACGACGCCGACCACGAACGCCTCGATCAGCACCGACCGCGTGACCTGCCTGCGGGAGGCGCCGACCGCCCGCATCAGGGCCAGCTCCTTGGTGCGCTGGGCGACCAGCATCGTGAAGGTGTTGGCGATGATGAACGTGCCGACGAACAGCGCGATGCCGGCGAAGACCAGCAGACCCTGCTTCATGCCGCTCATCGACGAGGCGATCATCTCCGCCTGGTCGTCGGCCAGTTCCTTGCCGGTGGTGGTCTCGACGAGGTCCTTCGGCAGCGCCTTGTCCAGCTCCGCCTTCAGCGCGGCCTGGGTGACACCGGCCTTCGCCTTGACGTCGATCTCGTCGTACGTGCCCGCCTTGCCGAACAGCTTCTGCGCGGTCGCCGTGTCGAACAGGGTGAGGCTGCCGCCGGCCGCGACGTTTCCGTCGTCGGTGGTGAAGACGCCGACGACCTTCGGGGTGATGACCGGGCCGTCCACGGACATCCGCACGGTGTCGCCGACGCCGTAGCCGGTGCGCTCGGCGGTCTTGGAGTCGATGAGGATCTCGCCCGCGCCCTTCGGGGCGTGTCCGTCGGTCAGCGGGTACCGGGGTCCTTCGCGCCCCAGTAGTTGCCGCCCTGCGTGCTCCAGCCGTCGCCGATCAGGTCGCCGTCCTTGTCGGCGACGGCGGTGAACCCGGTCACCACGCCGATGGCGGAGGCCGCGCCGGGCACCTTCGCGCTGTCGTCGAGGAGGGCGTCGGTCAGCTCGGGGGCCTCGCCGACCTTGTCGCCCTTCGCCTCCTGGTACTCGGTGGTCACGGCGACGTCGACCTGGTCGAAGCCCTTGGCGGAGCTGTTCTGCAGGGCGTCGGAGATGGTGTTGGTGAAGACCAGGGTGCCCGACACGAACGCCACGCCGAGCATCACGGCGAGCACGGTCATCAACAGCCTGGCCTTGTGCGCGAATACGTTGCGCAAGGCGGTACGGAACATGGGTCTTCTCTGTCGGAGGTTACGGGCGAGTCAGGGGGCGAGGCCGGGCCTGGGGCCGGGTCAGCTGGTGCGGCCCTTGGCGTCGAACTGCTTCATGCGGTCCAGCACCGAGTCGGCCGTCGGCCCGTACACCTCGTCGACGATGCGTCCGTCCGCGAGGAAGACCACCCGGTCCGCGTAGGCGGCGGCCACCGGGTCGTGGGTCACCATCACCACGGTCTGCCCCAGCTCCCGCACCGAGTTGCGCAGGAAGCCCAGCACCTCGGCGCCCGAGCGGGAGTCGAGGTTTCCGGTCGGCTCGTCACCGAAAGATGATCTCCGGCCGCGAGGCCAGCGCCCGGGCCACGGCCACCCGCTGCTGCTGGCCGCCGGAGAGCTGGGAGGGACGGTGGCCGAGCCGGTCGGACAGCCCGATCATCCGGATCACGGAGTCCAGCCACTGCTTGTCCGGCTTGCGGCCCGCGATGTCCATCGGGAGGGTGATGTTCTCCAGCGCGGTCAGCGTCGGCAGCAGGTTGAACGCCTGGAAGATGAAGCCGATCTTGTCCCGGCGCAGCTTGGTCAGCTGCTTGTCCTTCAGGGAGCCCAGTTCCGTGTCGCCGATGCGCACCGAGCCGGAGGAGAAGGTGTCCAGGCCGGCGACGCAGTGCATCAGCGTGGACTTGCCGGAGCCGGAGGGGCCCATGATCGCGGTGAATTCGGCCTGCCGGAAGTCGACGGAGACCCGGTCCAGGGCGACCACCTGGGTCTCGCCCTGGCCGTAGATCTTGGAAAGCTCCGTGGCGCGTGCGGCCACGGCGGTGGACCGGTCGGCGATGGGTGCGGTGGTCACGGGAAGGGGCGCTCCTGTCGGTACGGCGTGTGCTCGGGGACGTTCTCCATCCTTCCGGCCGCGCGGCGCCCTGTAGTCAGCCGCTGTTCCGGTTTCGAGGGGCGACTTCGGTCGGACGGCGCGGGCCGGTGTCATACCTGCGGATGACGGGCGACCCCGACGGGCCCGCCGCGGCGCCGTCGGCGCGAAGAACGGGGCGGGCGTCCTTGTAGAGACGGTGAAATTCCGTCATTCCGTATACGTGGCCGACCGACGCACGCAAGGGTGTTGGCGGGTGTGGACGGCCTGCCCCCGAAGCTGATGCCCTATCAGGCGCCAATAAAATAAGACAACATCGGTCCGCCCGCCCGCTGTTCGAGGGGCGCGTCCCGATAGGCTCGGGGCACTCGACGCGGAGCCCATGGCCTGCCCGGATGGTGGAATGCAGACACGGCGAGCTTAAACCTCGCTGCCCCCTCGGGGGCGTGCCGGTTCAAGTCCGGCTCCGGGCACTTCCGACGCCGTCGATCCTCCGGAACTTCCCCTCGAACCGTTGACAGCGGCGTGCGCGCGGCCGGAAACTCCTCCCAGCAATCGGTGAAGGATTTTTCACTACGCGAACACTCACTGTGCGAACACCAGCGAACATCCTCGCGGCAACGACGCCAATCGAAGGGAACGACCGATGCGCACCACCGTCGGCATCATCGGGGCCGGCCCCGCCGGACTCCTCCTCGCCCGGCTGCTCCACAACGCCGGTATCGACTCGGTCGTCCTGGAGAGCCGCGACCGCGCCTACGTCGAGCGGCGGCAGCGCGCCGGAATCCTGGAGCAGGGCACCGTGGACGTCCTGCGCGCGGCCGGGGCGGGGGAGCGCATGGACCGCGAGGGGCTGCCCCACGACGGCATCGAGCTGCGGTTCGCGAAACGGCGCCACCGCGTGGACTTCCCCGCGCTCACCGGCGGCAGGTCCGTCATGGTCTACGCGCAGACCGAGGTCTGCAAGGACCTCATCGCCCTCCAGCTCAAGGAGGGCGGCCCACTGCTGTTCGAGGCCGAGGCGCTGGCCGTGGAGGGCGCCGAGACCGACCGTCCGCGCATCCGCTTCCGCCAGGGGGGCGCCGAGGACGTCCTGGAGTGCGACCACGTCGTCGGCTGCGACGGCTTCTGGGGCGTGGCCCGGGCGGCGGTCCCGGCCGGCCTGGGCCGCACCTTCGAACGGACGTACCCCCTTCGGCTGGCTCGGCATCCTCGCCGACGTCGCCCCCCTCGCACGACGAGCTGGTCTACGCCCGCCACGACCGCGGCTTCGCCCTGCTCTCCATGCGCTCCCCGTCCGTCTCCCGGCTCTACCTCCAGGTGCCCGCGGACACGGACGCCGAGAGCTGGAGCGACGAGGAGATCTGGGCCGAGCTGGAACGCCGCTTCGAGACCGACGACGACTGGGTCCTGAACCGGGGCCCGATCACCCAGAAGTCGGTCACCCCCATGCGCTCCCTACGTCCACGAGCCCATGCGGCACGGCCGTCTCTTCCTGGCCGGCGACGCCGCGCACATCGTGCCGCCCACCGGCGCCAAGGGCCTCAACCTCGCCGTCGGGGACGTCGTCACCCTCGCGCGGGCGCTGGCCCACCGGACCGGGACCGGCTCCGACGAACTCCTCGACGCCTACTCCGCGACCTGCCTGCGCCGCGTCTGGCAGGCCGAGCGGTTCTCGTACGACATGACGACCCTCCTGCACCCCGCCCCCGACGCGACCCCCTTCGAGAACCGGCTCCAGCTGGCCCGCCTCGACCGGATCGCCTCCTCCCGCGCCGCCGAGACCGACCTCGCCGAGGCCTACACCGGTTTCCCGATCGGGTGAACGGGCACCCGGCCGCGCGCCACGCCCCCGCTGGTGAGGGGAATCACCGATCCGCGTAGCGTGTTGTCCGCCAGGAGCAGGGAAAGATCCTCCCCAAGCAGTAGGGTCATTCCTTTGCCGTTCCATTACTCTTGAGCCAAGGCTGCGTCGTGTGGCCATGGAGGAGTGAAATGAGGAGCAGAAACCCGGTCTTCTCGCGACGGGGGTTCAGCCGCGACAACGGCTACGCGGGCTTCAACGCCGCGCCGCAGGCTCGGGGGCCCCGCCGTCGCCACCCAGGGCAACCCGTACGCGCAGGGCACGCAGGGCACCCCGTACGCCCAGCCCGCCGGCAACCCCCTACGCGCAGAACCCGTACGCCCAGCAGGACCAGCAGTACGGTGCGCCGCCGCAGGCGCCGGTCACCGCCGGCCGGATGACGATGGACGACGTCGTCATCCGGACGGCGAGCACGCTCGGTGTGCTCGTGGTGACGGCCGCGCTCGCGTGGGCGCTGCTGCCCGTGGACGACGCCAACATCGGCCGTTCCATCGGCATCGGTATCGGCGCCGCGCTGGTCGGCATGGTCCTGGCGCTCGTGCAGTCCTTCAAGCGCAAGGCCTCGCCGGCGCTGATCCTGACCTACGCGGCGTTCGAGGGTGTCTTCCTCGGCGTCATCTCCAGCGTCGTCGACAACCGCATCGCGGACGGCGCGGCCATGCAGGCCGTGATCGGCACGATGGCGGTCTTCGCCGGTGTGCTGATCGCGTACAAGGCCGGCTGGATCCGCGTCAACCGCCGCTTCTACGGCTTCGTGATGGCGGCCGCGCTCGGCTTCGTCTTCCTGATGATGGTGAACCTGCTGTTCGCCGTCTTCGGTGGCGGTGACGGCCTCGGCTTCCGCAGCGGCACGCTCGGTGTCGTCTTCGGCATCGTCGGCATCATCCTCGGCGCGTGCTTCCTGGCCATGGACTTCAAGCAGGTCGAGGACGGCCTGGCCTACGGCGCCCCGCGCGAGGAGGCCTGGCTCGCCGCCTTCGGTCTCACGCTGACGCTGGTGTGGCTGTACCTGGAGTTCCTGCGTCTGATCGCGATCCTGAACAGCAACGACTAGCGGCGAGAACGCTTAGCCGCTGGTGAGGAAGGGCCCCGGGCTTGTGCCCGGGGCCCTTCGTCGTCGTGACGGCGGCGCGCGCTCACCGCAGCTTGCGCGCGGCCCTTCTCAGGTCGTACTCGTGGATGATCGCCTTCGCGTGGCCGTACGCGAGGTCGTGTTCGTGACGGAGCCAGCTGACCTTCTCCTCGAAGCGGAAGAGGGAGGGGCCGTCCTCGACGGTGCGCAGCCAGTCGGAGATCTCACGACCGGTGCAGTGGGGGATGCGGGCGAGCATGTTGCGATGGGTCTCCTCGGAGAAGACTTGGGACATCGGCGCCTCCGGACGAAAGGGGTTGTAAGCCGGTCCTTCAGGTCACCGTGCCTGAGCGTTCGCCCGTTGGCAACAGTCCCGGAGGGCGCGTACGCTCGCGCCGTGGTTGATACGACGCCTTTGACCCGTGCCGTGGACGACTTCGCCGACCGGTTGCGGGCCGCCCCGCAGAGCAGACTGCAACGCGGGGCCGCCGCCGAGGCGCTGGAGCTGGCCAGGGAGCTGGCCCGGCGCGCCCAGCTCGTGGAGGAACCGGGAACGGAGCCGCGGGTGATGCCGGACGCGGGGATGTTCGCCGCCGCCGACCAGATCGCCGTCGCCGCCCACGACTTGGCCCTCGTGCTGAGCGATGAGGGCCAGGTGGAGGAGGCGGTGGGGCTGGTCGAGGAGGCCCGCAAGCGGGCCGGGGTCTGACGCCGCCCCGGAAAAGACCGGGCAGGGACCGGGAAGGCCGGGCAGGGACTAGAGGGACGCGATGACGCGGTCCGCCAGGATGTACACGTTCTCCTCGCCGCAGGCGAAGGTCAGCGTGTAGGCGCCGGAGATCCCCGAGCCGCCGAGGAGGTAGGGCGTCTTGCCCGCGCCCAGCGCGGCGGCCAGGCGCTCCGCGGTCTCGCGGTGGCCCGGGGTCATGCACAGCGTGGTGCCGTCCGCGAAGACGTACACGTCGAGGGTGCCCAGCGGGCCCGGGGCGGACGTCCGCCAGCGCCACGCGCGACTCGGCCAGCTCCTCGAGAGTGGCGACGGTGCGCTCGTGGTCGCCCACGGCGGGCGACGGGTTCGGTACGAAGTCCGGGTGCGAGGGGTGCCGGCGGCGGGCGGCGGCCAGCTCGGCGGACTCCCTGGGGCCCGCGTCCTTCGCGGTCGGTTCGTCGGCGTCCGCGCCCGGCTCGACCACGGGCTCCAAGCCCACGAAATCGGCCTGGCGGGGCAGGAACAGCTCACTGTCGGACAGGCCGAGCAGCAGGGGCGCGTCGGAGGCGTCCCGGGACTCCTGGGCGGCCCAGAAGGCCCGCGCCTCGGCGAG
Source organism: Streptomyces thinghirensis (assembly GCA_021502835.1). Next base: position 394,640 of record JAKFGP010000008.1, on the reverse strand, counting down.
CTCGCGCTCACGCTCCTCGGCGAGTGCCTCCGCGACGGCGGCGCGTATCTCCTCGGCGTCGGCGGTGGTGCGTGCGGCGGGCACGCGGCCAGCGGTGGCGGCGGCCCGGCTCTCGGCCAGCTCGGTGCGCAGCGCCGCCACCTGCCGGCGCAGCACCAGAATGCTGCGCAGGACGGCGACGCCCACGGCGCCGGTGGCGGCCGTGGTGAGCAGCAGGGCGATCGGCATGGCGCTCACTGACGTACTCCCGGTTCAAAAGTCGACCCCCGACTTCCTACATCAGCTTGAAGGAGGACTAACCGCCTGTCAGTGCGTAACGTCACGAAACGGACAGGACTTTGGGCCCGGAAGGTAGGGGTGGGGCTGGTCTGACCTGCGTAAATCAGGGGGCAGGGAGAGGTAGGTCACATCCTGGGGGAGATTGAGTCACAAAACGGCCCAGAACCCTGGGGTGAACGGGGTTCCGGGCCGTGGTGTCACGCTGGGTCTCCCAGGCGCTACTGACCGTCTTTCAGCAGCGGTGTGTCGGTCAGCTCAGGCGCTCGATGACCATGGCCATGCCCTGGCCGCCGCCGACGCACATGGTCTCCAGACCGAACTGCTTGTCGTGCGTCTGGAGCGAGTTGATCAGCGTGCCGGTGATGCGGGCGCCGGTCATGCCGAAGGGGTGGCCGACGGCGATCGCGCCGCCGTTGACGTTCAGCTTCTCCAGCGGGATGCCGAGGTCGCGGTAGGAGGGGATGACCTGCGCGGCGAACGCCTCGTTGATCTCGACCAGGTCGATGTCGTCGATGGTCAGCCCGGCGCGGGACAGCGCCTGCTTGCTCGCCTCGACCGGGCCCAGGCCCATGATCTCGGGGAGAGGCCGGAGACGCCGGTGGAGACGATGCGGGCGAGCGGGGTCAGGCCCAGCTCGCGGGCCTTGGTGTCGCTCATGATCACGAGGGCGGCGGCGCCGTCGTTGAGCGGGCAGCAGTTGCCGGCGGTGACCAGGCCGTCGGGGGCGGAAGACGGGCTTGAGGCCCTGGACGCCCTCCAGGGTGACGCCGGCGCGGGGGCCGTCGTCCTTGGAGACGACCGTGCCGTCGGGGAGGGTCACCGGGGTGATCTCGCGCTCCCAGAAGCCGTTCTTGATGGCTTCCTCGGCGAGGTTCTGCGAGCGGACGCCGAACTCGTCCATGTCCTGCCGCGTGATCCCCTTGGCACGCGCCAGGTTCTCGGCGGTCTGACCCATCGCGATGTACGGGTCGGGGACGAGGCCGTCCTCGCGCGGGTCGTGCCAGGTGGTGCCCTCCTGCTGGGCGACCTCGGCGGTACGGGCTTCGGCCTCGGCGAACAGCGGGTTCCGGGTGTCCGGCAGGCTGTCGGAGTTGCCCTTGGCGAACCGGGAGGCCATCTCGACACCGGCCGAGATGAAGACGTCGCCCTCGCCGGCCTTGATGGCGTGCAGGGCCATGCGGGAGGTCTGCAGGGACGAGGAGCAGTACCGGGTGACGGTGCAGCCGGGCAGGTGGTCCATGCCCATCTCGACGGCGACGATCCGGCCGAGGTTGTTGCCCTGCTCGCCGCCGGGCAGGCCGCAGCCGAGCATCAGGTCGTCGATGTCCCTGGGGTCCAGCTCGGGGACCTTGGCGAGCGCGGCCTGGATGATCGTGGCGGCGAGGTCGTCGGGGCGCAGGTCCTTGAGGGAGCCCTTGAAGGCGCGGCCGATGGGGGAGCGGGTGGCTGAGACGATCACGGCTTCGGGCATCACGGCTCCAAAGAAGAAGATGCGGCGCGTAGCGCCTCGTTGAGGGGTGGTGGTCGGGTGGCGGGAGGGAGAGAGGGTTGGGCGGCTGCTGGGGAAGTTACCCGGACGTATGGCCTGGGTCACGGGTGCGGAGGTGTGACATGGACCGCAACTTTCTAAGCGCTTGCTTTTGCCTCCGGCGGTTGAGCGGCCCCGCGTGCTGCAACCCAGGGCGGGCGTCCCCGGGGGCTGCGCCCCCCAGACCCCGCTTCGGCCTGAACGGCCTCGTCCTCAAACGCCGGACGGGCTGGTTGGCTCCGCCTCCGCCACCCGGCGCCGCCGCCGGCGCTTGAGCAGCGCCCAAGGTCCTCGCGGCCCCGTGGTGCATCGCCGCGGCGACCTCCGTACCCGCCTCCGACGCGGCCTCCGCCGCCGCACGCCGCCACCGGCAGAAGCCCTCGCGGCGCAGCGCGTCGGGACGCTCCTCCTCGGCCGGCCACAGGCCGAGCGCGGCGCACACCGACGGCAGTACCGCCATCGCGGCCGTGGCGTACCCCTCGGCGGAGGGGTGGTAGTTGTCGGGGCCGAACAGCTCCCGCGGATTCTGCGCGAACTCCGGGCCCAGCAGATCACCCAGTGAAACCGTGCGCCCGCCCTGCTCCACGACACCGATCGTCTGCGCCGCCGCCAACTGCCGCGAGGTCCGCCGGGCCAGCCAGCGCAGCGGCTGCCGCACCCGCTCGATCGTGCCCAGATCCGGGCAGGTGCCGACCACCACCTCCGCGCCGGCCGTACGCAGCCGCCGCACCGCCCCCGACAGGTGCCGGACCGAGCGGGTCGCGGGCATCCGGTGCGTGACGTCGTTCGCGCCGATCATGATCACGCAGATGTCGGGCACCCGGCCCGGATCCGCGAGCACCAGCGCCACCTGCCGGTCCAGGTCGTCCGAACAGGCCCCGGGTGCCGCGACCGACCCCAGTTCCACCGGCCGCTCCGCCACCGCCGCCAGCCCCGACGCCAGCAGCGCGCCCGGCGTCTGCCCGGCCCGGTGCACGCCCTGCCCGGCGGCCGTGGAGTCGCCCAGCATCATCAGCCGCAGTGGCGGCTCACCCGCCGTCGGCGAAATGCCCCCGCTACAGCCCCTGTGCGTTCGGCACCCGGTCCGGTGTGCCGATGCCCACCGGCGCCTGGCCAGCTGCACCTCCGCCATCAGCAATCCGACCGTGGCCGCACCGGCCAGCCCGATGCCGCCGCCGCCGTACGCCGCGCCGGCCGCGATCCGCCGGGCCACCCTCGCCCTCGACATGCTCGTCATACGTCGCCGCCACCTCCTCCAACCCGTACACCCAGTGCTTGCCCCGTACGGACGGTCGCCCAATCTCAACGGGGAGTGAACGACCGTCACGGGGTATGGGCCGGGCCGGCAGGCCGTTGGCCTGCCCGGCGGATTTCCGCCTGCCGCCCGGACGGCAGGCGGAAATCCGCCGGGCAGGCCATGGCTGGCCGGACCGATAACTGACCACACCTTTTGCAGCATCCGGAGACAACGGTGCATTTCCACGACTCGATGATCAGCCTCGTCGGCAACACCCCGCTGGTGCGGCTCAACAGCGTGACCAAGGGCATCAGGGCGACCGTCCTGGCCAAGGTGGAGTACTTCAACCCGGGCGGCTCGGTGAAGGACCCGCATCGCCCTGCGCATGATCGAGGCCGCAGAGCAGAGCGGAGCCCTGCAGCCGGGCGGCACGATCGTCGAGCCGACCAGCGGCAACACGGGGGTGGGCCTCGCGATCGTGGCCCAGCAGAAGGGCTACAAGTGCATCTTCGTCTGCCCTGACAAGGTGTCCACCGACAAGATCAACGTGCTGCGCGCGTACGGCGCGGAGGTGGTCGTCTGCCCCACGGCGGTCGACCCCGAGCACCCGGACTCCTACTACAACGTCTCCGACCGGCTGGTCCGCGAGACGCCGGGCGCCTGGAAGCCGGACCAGTACTCCAACCCGCACAACCCGCTCTCCCACTACCACTCGACCGGCCCCGAGCTGTGGGGAGCAGACGGAGGGAAGATCACCCACTTCGTCACCGGCGTCGGCACCGGAGGCACCATCTCCGGCACCGGCCGGTACCTGAAGGAGGTCAGCGACGGCGCGGTCAAGGTGGTCGGCGCCGACCCCGAGGGCTCGGTGTACTCCGGCGGCTCGGGGCGCCCCTACCTGGTCGAGGGCGTCGGCGAGGACTTCTGGCCGACGGCGTACGACCGGAACGTCGCCGACGAGATCGTCGCCGTCTCCGACAAGGACTCCTTCCAGATGACCCGCCGCCTCGCCAAGGAGGAGGGCCTGCTGGTGGGCGGCTCCTGCGGCATGGCGGTCGTCGCGGCGCTGGAGGTGGCCGAGCGGCTCGGTGAGGACGACGTGGTCGTCGTGCTCCTCCCGGACAGCGGGCGCGGATACCTCAGCAAGATCTTCAATGACGAGTGGATGGCCGACTACGGCTTCCTGGAGGACGCCGGTCCCAGCGCGCGCGTCGCCGACGTCCTGAACCACAAGGAGGGCGGCCACATCCCGTCCCTCGTCCACATGCACCCGGACGAGACGGTCGGTCAGGCCATCGACGTACTGCGCGAGTACGGCGTCTCGCAGATGCCGATCGTCAAGCCCGGCGCCGGTCACCCGGACGTGATGGCCGCCGAGGTCGTCGGCTCGGTCGTGGAACGCGAGCTGCTGGACGCCCTGTTCGCCAAGCGCGCCTCGCTGGAGGACCCGCTGGAGAAGCACGTGTCGGCCCCGCTGCCGCAGGTCGGCTCCGGCGAGCCGGTCGCGGACCTGATGTCGGTGCTCGGCGTCGCGGACGCGGCGATCGTCCTCGTCGAGGGCAAGCCGACCGGTGTGGTGAGCCGTCAGGACCTGCTGTCCTTCCTCGCGAAGAGCGGGAAGTAGCGGGAAGTAGCGGGACGTCGCAAAGCGGTGTGGGAAGTCGTGGTGAACGCCGGGTGAACCAGCGGCCGTGCGGCCGGAATCGGAGCGCCCGATGATCTCCGCGGACTTCGCGGAAGTGGTACGCGCACGTCACGTTCGCGCAGCACACGCTTAACACGCGCCCGGCACAGTGGTGGTTGTCGGCAGGATGGGAGCGGCTCCCCGTCCCGGCCGGCACCGAACGGCGTCAAGGACCTTCCGGAGCGGCTCCCGGACCTCCATGGACGCCACGGACGCGCCGCCCCGGCCGTGAGGCCCGGCACCGCGCGTCCCCGCGGGGACCGCCGTCGTCCCGCCCCCCCAGTGATGGGGGTGCGGCGGTCCCCCGCGCAGTCCTTTCTCAGTCCTGCCAGGCGTCGTCCTTGTCGGCGTGCCGGCGCCGTCCGAAGAGACCGGGAGTGGTCCGGGCGGCCTGGACGACGTTCACCCCGACGATGCCGGCCCAGGCGACCAGCAGCCCGGGGAGGTCGGCGACGCCGCCGCCGATCGCGGACAGCGGGACCGCGAGGACCAGCGAGACGATGCCGAAGCCGAAGCGCTCGCCGAAGGAGTCCGTGGGCCTCGGCGACCGGCTGTCCCGGGCCGTCGCCATCTGCTGCTCGGCGAGCTGCCGGCGCACCCGGCGCTCGACCGTTCCGTCGATGCGCTGGTCGACCTTCTCCAGGAACGAGTCGACCAGCGCGGACTCGTACTCCTCGCCGAGTTCCCTGCGGGTCTGCAGGGGTGGCGTCGAGTTCCTTCTTGAGGTCGGTGTCCCGCCCGTCCATTCCCGTCATGGCTCCCACGGTAGGCAGCCGGAGCGCCGGCGGCACTGGGGTTAGCCCCCGTCTTGTGACTGGGGCGGCCGGGGAGGGGGACGCTCGGCGTCGTGCGGGCCGCCGCCTCGCTGTATAACGGTATGCAGGAATCGGGGACAGTGAATAGCGGCGAGGGGGAGCACGTCATGAGCGGGAGCAACGGGACCGACAGCCCGGCCGTGCGGCTGCAGGCGCTCTTCGAGGGGCACCGGCTGACGCCGACCCAGCGGCGCATCGCGCACAGCATGGTGCGGCGCGCCTCCGAGGTGCCCTTCCTGTCCAGTGTGGAGCTCGCCGAACTGGCCGGGGTCAGCCAGCCGTCCGTGACCCGCTTCGCCGTCGCCCTCGGCTTCGACGGCTACCCGGCGCTGCGCCGCCATCTGCGCGAGGTCGCTCCCGCGGAACCGGTGGCGGACACCGGCTCCTGCAACGAGTACCAGCAGGCCGTGGAGGCCGAGATCGAGAACCTGCGCCATCTGGCGGAGGCGCTCGCCGACCCGGGGCCGGTGCGGGAGGCGGGCCGCCTCCTCGCCGGGAGCCGGCCCCTGCCCGTCCTCGGACTGCGGGCGGCGGCGGCCCAGGCGCACGGCTTCGCCTACTTCGCCGCCAAGGTCCATCCGGACGTACGGCTGCTGAACGAGGGGGCACGATGCTGCACGACCGCATCGACGCCGCCGTCCGGGCCGGCGCGACGGCCCTGCTCTGCTTCGCCCTGCCCCGCCATCCGCGCGAGGTCGTCGACACGCTCGCCCACGCCAAGGAGGCGGGGCTCACGGTGGTGACCGTCGCCGACTCCGCCTTCGCGCCGGTCGCCAAGGTCTCCGACCTGCTGCTGCCCGCCGCCGTCGGTACCGGCCTCGCCTTCGACACCGCCTGCGCGCCGATGCTGCTCGGCCGGGTGCTGCTGGAGGCGATGTGCGACGACCTGCCGGACGCCCAGGCCCGGCTGGAGGAGTTCGACACGAAGGCGGCGGTGCGGGGCCTCTTCGTGGACTGACACGGGGCGCCGGCACCGACGGCCCGTTTCTCAGACTCGTCTCACCTTCTCCCGTTAACCTGCCTCGCCTCACACCCTTCAGACGCATCGCAGGAAGCAGAACGGAAGAGGAGGCCGGACGTGGCGCGCGGAGGACAGGGGCTGGCTCGGGTCGCCGTCGTCGTACGGGCGGGGGCGGCACCGCTGTGGTGGCTGGGCGTACTCGCGGCGGGCATCCGGGGTGCTGGTGCCGGGGCTGACCGGACGCCGGATCGGCGTCCTGGCGGGCGCCGCGCTGTTCATCGTCGCGGCGGCGGTCGTCGCGTCCGTGCGCCGAAGGCGGTACACCGCCCTGACCCGCTCGGCCGCCCGCGCGGGCAAGCACGACGTGCTCCAGGACCGTGCGGTGACCCTGCGCAACTGGCGCCGGGGCCACCGCTGGTGGCTGCTCCTCGCCTTCCTCGCCGCCCTGGGCAGCGCCTTCGCCGTTCCCGCCGCCGCCGGACTGCTGATGGCCGGCTGCGGCGTCGGCCTGTGGCTGAAGTCCGCCTGGATCGGCCGCCGCGAACAGGCCGGCGAGGCCCTGCTGTGGGTCCGCGTGGACTGGCTCGCCCGCGGCGGTGGCCGCCCGGCGGGCAAGGCCGTCCGTGCGTTACCGCAGCACAGGCATCGCGGCGGGCGACGCGGCCCCGGGCGGAGCCGCCGCAAGACGGCGGAGCTGGTGTGATGCGGAGATTATCGGTGCCGGTGCCGGTGCGTCGTGGCTGGTCGCGCAGTACCCGCGCCCCCAGGGCGTCACCTCGGCCGGGTCATGACCCGGGCGGGTACCGTCAGCGCGTCCGCGTGCGCCCCGCCCGCCTCCGCCACGATCTCCGCCACCGACTGGGCCTCTCGCACGGTCGCGAAGGCGACACCCCCGGAACCGTCCGGCCCGAACCCGTACACCCCCGGCCGCGCGAGCGAGTTGTACGCGTAGTGATGCGCGAAGTAATACGCCCCCGTGTCCAGCGCCGCCGCGTAGTCCCCCTGCTCCAGCAGCGGCAGCGCACGCCCCGTCGCCAGCAGGTCCCCCGCGAAGCACGCCGGCCCGGCCACGTCCTGCACCACGGCGGGCCCCTCCTTCGGCAGCCCCTTGCCGTCGTACGCGGCGATCCGCAGCGGCCACGCCCCCGGCGAGTACACGGTCCGGGTCGCGACCTGCACGCCCGCATGTGTCACCGCGACCGGCCGTCCCCCGGCGCTCTTGGCGTACTCCACGCGCGCCACCACCGTGCCGTGCTTGGCCAGCAGCGACCGCCCGAACTCGGTGACCAGCCCGTACCGCCCGTCGAACAACCCCGGCACCGCCTCGCGCAGCACGCGCGCGTACTCGGCGTACGTCGGTGTCGTCTCGTCCGACGCGAAGTTCTACCGGCAGCCCGCCGCCGATGTCGAGCGTGTCGACCTGGCGGCGCCCGGCCCGCTCGTTGATCTCCTCGGCGAGCGCGTACGTCTCGGCCACGCCCTCGGTCATCAGCGCCAACGGGATGCCCTGTGACCCGGTGTGCGCCGTGCAGCCGGGTCAGCCACGGCCGGTCCAGATACGCCCGCACCACCCACTCGCGCGCCCCTCGTCGCGCAGCGCCACCCCGAACTTCGAGGTCGCCGTCGCCGTCGACAGCGCCTCGATGGAACCCCCGCCGACCTGGGGATTGACCCGGATGCCGAGCGGGGAGCGGCTCGTGGGCGGCTCGCCCCTCGGCCATCAGACCGTCGAGGCGCTCCAGCTCCTGCGGATTGTCCGCGTTGACCGCGATGCCCAGCGCGAGCGCCTCGCGCAGCTCGCCCGGCGTCTTGGCGGGCGAGTCCAGCACGGTCCGCTCCGGCGGCACACCCGCCGCCCGGGCCAGTGCCAGTTCACCCGGGCTCGCGAGCTCCGCGCCGATGCCCTCCTCGTGCAGCAACTGCACCACCGGGACCAGCGGGGTCGCCTTCACCGCGAAGGCGTGCAGCACGGGCGTCCCGGGCGCCGTCACCGCCTCGAACGCGGTCCGCAGCGCCGCCGCCGACTCCCGTATCCCGGCGACGTCCAGCAGCCCGATGATCGGGACGTCCGCTCCGAGCAGCCCCTGCTCCACGGCCGCCCGCACCGCCTCGTCCCGCCGCGCCGCCCGCTCCCGCGTCGCTGCCGCCGAGACCACCGTTCATGCCCGTGCCGTCAGTCACGCGATCCTCCGTCCGCTCGTTGCCCGCCGACCCGTCCCGCCGCCCGCCCCACGTATCCAGCCAAACACCCGCGACGCGTTCGTGCCGGGACACGGACGTATTGACTAGTTCTATTCACGAAGCGAGGATATGAATATCCGCAGTAACAATCCGCCGGGAGCAAGCCACCAGGAGGCAGACCATGTCCGGACCCCGCCCTGTCCGAGCGCCACGCGGTACGACGCCGAGTGCCCTGGGCTGGCAGCAGGAGGCCGCCCTGCGGATGCTGCAGAACAACCTCGACCCCGAGGTCGCCGAGCATCCCGACAAGCTCGTCGTCTACGGCGGGACGGGAAAGGCGGCACGCGACTGGCGGTCCTTCGACGCCATGGTCCGTACGCTGCGGACCCTCAAGCAGGACGAGACGATGCTCGTCCAGTCGGGCCGTCCGGTCGGTGTCATGCAGACCCACGAGTGGGCCCCCGCGCGTCCTCATCGCCAACTCCAACCTGGTCGGCGACTGGGCGAACTGGGAGGAGTTCCGCCGCCTGGAGGCCCTCGGCCTCACCATGTACGGGCAGATGACGGCCGGCTCCTGGATCTACATCGGCACCCAGGGCATCCTCCAGGGCACCTACGAGACCTTCGCCGCCGTCGCCGCCAAGAAGTTCGGCGGCACCCTCGCCGGGACCATCACCCTCACCGCCGGCCTCGGCGGCATGGGCGGCGCCCAGCCGCTCGCCGTCACCATGAACGACGGCGTGGTGATCTGCGTCGACTGCGACCCGCGCGCCATCGACCGCCGCATCGAGCACCGCTACCTCGACGTGAAGGCCGACTCCCTCGACCACGCCCTCCAGCTCGCCACCGAGGCCCGGGACCGGCGCAAGCCGCTGTCCATCGGTGTCCTCGGCAACGCCGCCGAGCTGGTCCCGCAGCTGCTCGCCATGGGCGCCCCGATCGACATCGTCACCGACCAGACATCGGCCCACGACCCCCTGGCCTACCTGCCCACCGGGATCGCCTTCGAGGACATGGCCGACGCCGCTGCCAAGGACCCGGCCGGCTTCACCACCCGCGCCCGCGAGTCCATGGCCCGGCACGTCGAGGCCATGGTCGGCTTCCAGGACGCCGGCGCCGAGGTCTTCGACTACGGCAACTCCATCCGCGGCGAGGCCCAGCTCGCCGGATACGACCGGGCCTTCGCCTTCCCCGGCTTCGTCCCCGCCTACATCCGCCCCCCTCTTCTGCGAGGGCAAGGGCCCCTTCCGCTGGGCCGCCCTGTCCGGCGACCCCGCCGACATCGCCAGGACCGACAAGGCGATCCTCGACCTCTTCCCCGAGAACGAGTCCCTCGCCCGCTGGATCAAGATGGCGGGGGAGCGGGTCCACTTCCAGGGCCTGCCCGCCCGGATCTGCTGGCTCGGCTACGGCGAGCGCGACAAGGCCGGTGAGCGGTTCAACGACATGGTCGCGAGCGGTGAACTGTCCGCCCCGATCGTCATCGGCCGCGACCACCTCGACTGCGGCTCCGTCGCCTCCCCGTACCGCGAGACCGAGGCCATGCTCGACGGCTCCGACGCCATCGCCGACTGGCCGCTGCTCAACGCCATGGTCAACGTGGCCTCCGGCGCCTCCTGGGTCTCCCTCCACCACGGCGGCGGCGTCGGCATGGGCCGCTCCATCCACGCCGGGCAGGTCACGGTCGCCGACGGCACCGCGCTGGCCGGCGAGAAGATCCGCCGGGTCCTCACCAACGACCCCGGCATGGGCGTCATCCGGCACGTCGACGCCGGGTACGACATCGCCGAGTCGGTCGCCGGGGAGCGGGACGTGCGGGTGCCGATGCGCGAGGGTGCCGAGACCCGCGAGGGTGACGACGCGTGAGCTTCCACAGCATGTGGGCGGAGCTGCTGCCGGTCGGCCGCAGCTCCGCCTCCGGCGGCTACCGCCGCTACGCCTGGACCGGCGCCGACACCGACTGCCGGGCCTGGTTCCGGGAGCAGGCCGAGGCACGCGGGCTGACCTACGAGACCGACCGCAACGGCAACCAGTGGGCCTGGCTCGGTGACCCCGCCGCCGGGAACGCCGTCGTCACCGGCTCCCACCTCGACTCCGTGCCCGACGGCGGCGCCTTCGACGGCCCTCTCGGCGTCGTCTCCGCCTTCGCGGCCCTGGACGAACTGCGCGGCAGGGAGCGCGGCTCACCAGGCCGCTGGGCATCGTCAACTTCGGCGACGAGGAGGGCGCCCGCTTCGGCCTCGCCTGCGTCGGCTCCCCGGCTCACCGCGGGTGCCCCTGACCGTCGAGCAGGCCCACCGCCTCACCGACGGCGACGGCATCACGCTCCCGCAGGCCATGGAGGCCGCCGGACACGACCCGGACACCATCGGCCCCGACCCCGAGCGGCTGGCCCGCATCGGCGCCTTCGTCGAACTCCACGTCGAACAGGGCCGCGCCCTCGACCTGTCCGGCGACCGGATCGGCATCGCGTCCGCCATCTGGCCGCACGGACGCTGGCGGTTCGACTTCCGGGGCGAGGCCAACCACGCCGGCACCACCCGCCTCGCCGACCGGCGCGACCCCATGCTGTCCTACGCCGAGACCGTGCTCGCCGCCCGCCGCGAGGCGAAACTCGCCGGTGCCGTCGCCACCTTCGGCAAGATCGCCGTCGAGCCCAACGGCGTCAACGCCATCCCGTCCCTCGTACGCGGCTGGCTCGACTCCCGCGCCACCGACCAGGAAAGCCTGGACGCCGTGGTCGGCGGGGTGGAGAAGGCCGCTCGTGAGTACGCCGCCGCCCACGGCGCCGACCTCGACGTCGTACGCGAGTCCTTCACCCCCGTCGTCGAGTTCGACCACGCCCTGCGCGACGAACTCGCCCGCATCCTCGGCGGCGACACGGAAACGGATCTCAAGGTGCCCGTCCTCGGCACCGGCGCCGGACACGACGCCGGAATCCTCTCCGGACGCGTCCCGACCGCCATGCTGTTCGTGCGCAACCCCACCGGCGTCTCGCACTCCCCGGCCGAGTACGCCGCCGAGGACGACTGCGTGGCCGGGGTGAGCGCACTCGCCGACGTACTGGAAGGGCTGGCCCGCACGTGACCCCCACCAAGCGGACGTACTGGCTGGAGCACGCCTGGCTCGGCACCCACGTCGAGCCGGGCGTCGCCGTGGACGTGAGCGACGGCCGCGTCACCGCCGTCCGCACGGACGTCCCCGCCCCTCCCCGGGGGCGGAGCCCCTGCGCGGACTGACCCTCCCGGGCCTGGCGAACGCCCACTCGCACGCCTTCCACCGCGCCCTGCGCGGCACCGTCCAGGTCGGCTCCGGCACCTTCTGGACCTGGCGCGAGGTCATGTACTCCGTCGCCGACCGGCTGACCCCCGGAGACCTACCACGACCTCGCCCGCGCGGTGTACGCCGAGATGGCGCTCGCCGGCATCACCACCGTCGGCGAGTTCCACTACGTCCACCACGCCCCCGGCGGCACCCCTACGCCGACCCCAACGCGATGGGCGAGGCCCTGATCGAGGCCGCCGCCGAAGCCGGCATCCGCATCACCCTCCTCGACACCTGCTACCTGTCCGCCGGCTTCGGGCAGCCCCCGAACAACCACCAGCGCCGCTTCTCCGACGGGACGGCGGACGCCTGGGCGGAACGCTGTTCAGTTCTCAAGGAACGGGATCACGCACGGATCGGGGCGGCGATCCACTCCGTACGGGCCGTGCCCGCCGACCAGTTGGCGACCGTGGCGCGCTGGGCCGAGGAGCGGCGGGCCCCGCTGCATGTGCACCTGTCCGAACAGACCGCAGAGAACGACGCCTGCCGCGACGCCCACGGCCGCACCCCCACCCGGCTCCTCGCCGACCACGGCGTGCTCGGACCCCGCACCACCGGCGTCCACAACACCCACCTCACCGACGAGGACATCGCCCTGCTCGGCGGCAGCCGCACCGGCACCTGCATGTGCCCCACCACGGAACGCGACCTCGCCGACGGCATCGGCCCCGCCGCCGCCCTCCAGCGGGCGGGCTCCCCGCTCTCCCTCGGCTCCGACAGCCACGCCGTCGTCGACCTGCTCGAAGAGGCACGCGCCATGGAGCTGAACGAGCGCCTGCGCACCCGCACCCGCGGCCACTGGACCGCCGCCGCCCTGCTGCGCGCCGCCACCGCCGACGGCCACGCCGCCCTCGGCTGGGACGACGCCGGGACCATCGAGGCCGGCGCCCGCGCCGACCTCACCACTCTCGCCCTCGACTCGGTCAGAACGGCGGGGCCGCTGCCCAGGCTCGGCGCCGAGACGGCCGTATTCGCCGCGACGGCAGCGGACGTACGGCACACGATCGTGGGCGGACGGCACGTCGTACGCGACGGGGCGCACGCCCTCGTACCCGATGTGCCCGAGGCCCTCGCGCGGGCCGTGGAAGCCCTGCGCGCCCAGTAACGAACGCCCGCTCCCGCCCCCACGAGGACGTCACGGACATCATGAGCAGCAGCACCGTCATCACCAACATCGCCGCACTCGTCACCAACGACCCCTCCCTCGGTGACAACTCCCCCCTCGGACTGGTCCGGGACGCGGCCGTCGTCATCGACGGCGACCGCGTCGCGTGGACCGGTGAATCAAGCCGAGCACCCGCCACTGACAATCGGGTCGACGCCGGCGGCCGGGCGGTCCTCCCCGGCTTCGTCGACTCCCACTCCCACCTCCTCTTCGGCGGCGACCGCACCGAGGAGTTCAACGCCCGCATGTCCGGCCGCCCCTACAGCGCCGGCGGCATCCGCACCACCGTCGCCGCGACCCGTGCCGCGAGCGACGCGGAACTGGAGGCGAGGCCTCACCCGTTACCTCGGAGAGGCCCTGCGCCAGGGCACCACCACCTTCGAGACCAAGTCCGGGTACGGCCTGACCACCGCCGACGAGTCCCGCGCCCTGCGCGTCGCCGCCCGCCACACCGACGAGGTCACCTTCCTCGGCGCCCACATCGTCGCCCCGAACTCGCCGACGACCCGGCCGCCTACGTCGCCCTCGTCACCGGCGAGATGCTCGACGCCTGCGCCCCGCACGCCCGGTGGATCGACGTGTTCTGCGAGAAGGGCGCCTTCGACGGCGACCAGGCCCGCGCCGTCCTCACCGCCGGCAAGGCCCGGGGCCTGCACCCGCGCATCCACGCCAACCAGCTCTCCTACGGCCCCGGCGTGCAGCTCGCGGTCGAACTCGACGCCGCCAGCGCCGACCACTGCACCCACCTCACCGACGCCGACGTGGACGCCCTCGCGAACAGCCACACGGTCGCCACCCTGCTCCCCGGCGCAGAGTTCTCCACCCGCGCCGAATGGCCGGACGCCCGGCGCCTCATCGACGCCGGTGTGACGGTCGCGCTGTCCACCGACTGCAACCCCGGCTCGTCCTTCACGTCCTCCGTGCCGTTCTGCGTCGCCCTCGCCGTACGGGACATGGGGATGACCCCGACGAGGCGGTCTGGTCGGCCACCGCGGGCGGAGCGGCCGCCCTGCGCCGCGACGACATCGGCCGCCTCACCCCGGGCGCGTACGCCGACCTGATGCTCCCTCGACGCCCCGAGCCACGTGCACCTGGCCTACCGGCCCGGCGTCCCGCTGGTCAGCGGGGTGTGGCGGCGCGGCGCACGCGTGGTCTGATTACCGCCCGGAAATCCGCCCGGACTCGCGTCCGGTTTCCCGCCCAGGCTCGCGTTCGGTTCCCCACCCGGTTTCGCTCCCGGACCGCTCAGGAGGCCGCCCCGGCTCGCCACCGCTGGTCCGTCCGCCCCGACGCCGTCCCGACGAGGACCACCGCGTCACCCCCGCCCGGGGTCACCGCGCGGTCCGGGGCGATGCCGGGGCGGATCACACGCGCGCGTCCACCGAGAAGCGGAGGTTCTGGCCGTTGCGTCCGTCGACCGAGTCGCACTCCCAGATGCCGACGCCCTCGTCCGCGGGCCGCGGCTGTCCAGGCAGTAGTCCTCGTCGGCGTACGACTGGACCACCCCGCGCCCGGCGTCGACCCGCCACAGCTGGGTGTGGGACGAGGTGCAGGGCGCCGTGACGACGTCCGTGCCCTTCTCCAGGCCGCCGTCGATGTCCAGGCACCGGCCCGAGGCGACGTTCACCACTGGGGAGTACGTGCCGCCCGGCGCCCGGTACGACGGCGTGGACGGCGTCGGCGACGGCCGGACGGTGCGCGAGGGTGTCGGACTCGGCTTCGGCGAGGGGACTTCGACGACGCGGAAGGCGACGGCGACGGCGTGGGGGAGGACGGCGTCGCCGGGACGGTCGCCGTCACCGTCACCGGCGGTGGTCCGGCGGGAGGACGTGCCGACGCGTTCGCCGCCGGCCGGGACGGCGTGTCGTCCGGCGACAGCACCAGGAAGAGCAGCGGCACCGGGGCCACGCCCAGGGCCGCCGAGGCCAGCGCGAAACGGCGCGACGGCGGCCAGGTCCCGGGCATCGCGAGCGAGGCGACGCCGTCCGGCTGGCCCGTCTCCCGCGCCGCGTACGCCGTGCCCGCCCACGGCAGCAGTCCCTCGGCGAGGGCCGTGCGCGGGGTGTCCCGCAGGGTGCACAGCTCTTCGTGCGCCGCCGTGCAGTGCGGGCAGTGCGCCATGTGGGCGTGCAGGTCGGCGCTGTCCCGCGGGGTGTCGGGCCGTACCGACTCCTCGATGAGGCGCCGGAAGTCCACACAGCGCGGGTCCTCGGAGGCGGCCAGCCGGGACCGCAGACAGGCCTGCGCCAGTGCCTGGAGCGCGGGCTGTGTGCCGTACGTGACGTCCTGGCGGCCGAGGCCGAGCAGCTCGGCCGTCCGGTCGGCGAGGCTCCCGGTCCACCACCCCGTACCAGATCATGCCCTGGGCACGGGGCGGCAGGGAGCGGAAGGCCGCGAGCATGGGCGGGACCGGGCGGCCCGTGCCCGCCGTGTTCACCACGAGGAGCAGACCGGCGTCGAGCCCGGCGGAGCGTTCGTCGACCGCCCACTCGGCAGCGGTCTCACCGGCCAGGAGCAGCAGTTGGTGCCGCCACGGCCCTGCGGCGTCGGTGCCGCGAGCAGCCCGACGGGCCGCCAGCGCGAAGGTGCGCGCGGCCAGTTGCCGTGCCGTGGACTCGCCGGCCGTGCACAGACGGGCGTAGGCGAGTACCGAAGGCTGGTGCCGTGCGCGAGTTCCTGGAGCGCCGGATAGGCGGTGGGGGTGTCGGCGCGCAGCAGTTCGGTCAGCCGCGCGTCCGGACGCGCCGGCGTACGTCTCGTCCCCGGCCTGGGCACCACCGTCGGTCCCGTCGCCCCGAGCCATCCGTCCGCCTCCTCGTACCCCGCGACTGCACGGTGCCGGTCCTGACGTACCGGCCAGTTTGTGGGGTGCCTCACACAGTGGTGGAACGGGGCCCGCGAGGAAGAGGTTTCCGTGGGTAACCGGCGGCTGTTTCGGCGGCGGCTCCGGAGGCGCGCGATGGTCCGTACCGCAGGCGGCGCGCACAACCCGAAGGGGGCGGCCCGATTTCCGGACCACCCCCTGGAGGGCGCGCGTCACCCGGTGAGGACTACTCCTCGACCGTGAGCCCCTTGCGCAGCCGTACGAGTGTGCGCGAGAGCAGGCGCGAGACGTGCATCTGGGAGATGCCGAGCTCCTCGCCGATCTCCGACTGGGTCATGCCCGCGACGAAGCGGAGCGAGAGGATCTTGCGGTCCCGGGGCGGGAGTTCGGCGATCAGCGGCTTCAGCGACTCGACGTACTCGATGCCTTCGAGTCCGTGGTCCTCGTAGCCGATGCGGTCGGCCAGCGCGCCCTCCGCGTCGTCCTCCTCCGGCTGGGCGTCCAGCGAGGAGGCGGTGGTAGGCGTTGGAGGCCGCCATGCCCTCGACGACCTCGTCCTTGGACAGGCCGAGGTGCTCGGCCAGCTCGCTCACCGTGGGGGGCGCGGTCGAGGCGCTGGGCCAGCTCGTCGCCGGCCTTGGCCAGGTCGAGCCGCAGCTCCTGGAGGCGGCGCGGGACGCGCTCACGGACCACGAGGAGTCGCGGAAGAAGCGCTTGATCTCGCCGATGATGGTCGGCATCGCGAACGTGGGGGAACTCCACACCGCGGGACATCTCGAAGCGGTCGATCGCCTTGATCAGGCCGATCGTGCCGACCTGGATGATGTCCTCCATCGGCTCGCTGCGGGAGCGGAAGCGGGAGGCCGCGAACTTGACCAGCGCGAGGTTGAGCTCGACGAGCGTGTTGCGTACGTACGCGTGCTCGTGGGTGCGCCTTCCTCCAGCGACTCGAGCCGCTCGAAGAGGGTCTTGGACAGGGCCGGGCGTCCGCCGGAGCAACCTCGTCGTAAGCGGGGATGTCCGGAAGCCCGGCGAGTGCGCCGTCGTGGTCGACGACCGCGTCATGGTGCTCGATGGGATCCAGATGTTCCGGAGGAGTGTCGACGTCGCTTCTTGGGTACGCGATCCGTCGAGCCGGGGTGACATGATGTCCTCCATCGTTCTCGGCATACGGCTGCCGAAGCCAATTACGTGCACTGCGGTGTGCGGCGCCTCCAAAGCCGGCCGTGTCGGTTTACGTGTCCTTACTAGCCCTACCGGGTTTACCGAGCCCACCGCAAGTGTGTTCTGTGTGGGTATGTCCGTTTGTGTGCGGTTGTTCGGGTGTCGGAGTGCGGTGGGAAGGCGTAGTGTTCGAGGGCGTCAGCAAGCAGTCACGACCTCGGGAGAGAAACGGCATGGACCGCGGGACGGTCGGCAGTGCCCAGTCGGGCCGGCTTCTGGTCGAAGTACGGGAAGAGGGCCCCAGTGCCGTCGTGACACCGGCGGGTGAGTTGGATCACCACACCGCCGAACTGTTGCGCGAGCCACTGGAGGACTGTCTCGCCGAGGGATTCAACCGGCTCGTCGTCGACTGCTCGCGCCTGGAGTTCTGCGACTCCACGGGACTCAACGTCCTGCTCGGCGCGCGGTTGAAGGCGGAGGCCGCGGGGGGCGGTGTACATCTGGTGGCCATGCAGCCCGTGGTGGCTCGCGTGTTCGAGATCACGGGGGCGGAAGCGGTCTTCACCCTCCATGACACCCTGGAGGCCGCCCTGGCCGACGAATCCGACTGAACCGGCCCTTGTCCGGCCGGCGGCGGGTCTCGTGCGCTGTCTGGGGCAGGCGTTTTCGCCCCGTCCTGTGTTTCGTGCCGAATACAGGGGTGTTCGGACGAGCCGGTCGGGCAGGAGACACCCTGAGCTGACTGTGTACGACGTACGACTTTGAAACGTGAACTGGTGAATCGGTGAGGTGAAGCGCTGATGAGCACCACCCGGCCCTACTCGCCGGGCGACCGCGGTCCGGAGCCCAGCGGCGCTTCCGGGGCGTCCGAGGGGCGCGCCCGGGACCGGGGAGTCCGAGGGGGCGTGTCCGCGGGGCAGGCCGCCGTGATCGGGACGTCCGTGCCGTCGTCCCCGTCCGCGGCCTCGGCCCCGTCCTCTTCTTCCCTCGTCTCCGTCTCCGGTCGGGGAAGGGGCCGCGCCTGCGGGGGCGGTGGGCGGCAGGGACGCAGGCTGGTCTTCGACGACCAGAGCGGGGTGGTCCCGCTCGCTCGTGACTTCACCCGCCAGGCGCTGTACGCCTGGGGCTGGCTGCCCTCCGCCACCGCCGACCAGCGGGCCGCCGCCGAGGACGTGCTCCTCGTGGTGTCCGAGCTGGTCACCAACGCGTGTCTGCATGCCGAGGGGCCGGACGAGCTGTGGATCACCTGTGAGAAGAAGGTGATCCGGCTGGAGGTCTCCGACCGGGGGACGGGTCAGCCGGCGCCGCGGACCCCGCACCGGGCGGGGCGTCCTGGTGGCCACGGCATGTTCATCGTGCAGCGGCTGTGCCTGGACTGGGGCGTGGTCGTACGCCGGGGTCGCGGGCAAGCGGGTGTGGGCCGAGCTGGGGGCGCCGGCGTAGGCCTGCGGCGCTCTTGCCGACCTTTTCCCACTCGCCCGCCCGACTCGGTTGGCCAGGAGGCCGACGCCCCTGGGGCTCCGCCCCAGACCCCGGCGGGGAGCTCCGCCTCGGACCCCGGCGGGCTCCGCCTCAGACCCGTGCAGGGGACTGCGTCCCCTGCACCCCTGCGCGTGCCGCGCCCTGCGTCCAGCGCAGCCTTGAGTTCCTACGTCGCCCTGTGCACCGCGCAGCCCTGAGTTCCTGCGTTGCCCTGCACCCAAGCGCCCGCCGCCCGCCGTCCTGTGGCTCGCGCCTCGCGCTGCCTCAAGCGTCCCCTGCCGCCGCCCTGTGCCCCGCGCAGCCTCGTCCGTCGCCCTGCGGCCCGCCGTACAGCCGCAAGCTTCTGCGCTCGCCGCCCTGTGCCCGCGCTGTCTCTCTGGCGCCCGTCGTCGCCCTGTGGCTCGCGCCCCGTACAGCCGCAAGCTTCTGCGCTCGCCGCCCTGTGCCCGCGCTGTCTCTCTAGCGCGCCCGTCGCCCTGCGGCCCGCGCCCCAGTACAGCCGCAAGTGCCCGCCGCTGCCGCCCCGCGCTGCATCAGGCGCCCGTCGCCCTCTGTCCCGCGCCCCGCGCAGCCCCGAGCTTCGCGGGCGGCCCTCGCCGGTGCGCACCCGGCACCTGCCGGGGCGGAACCGGATCCCCGCCCGCCCCGTGCCCAGGCCCGTGCCAGAACACCTCCACGTGCGCCCCTCAGCGGCCCGCGCCTCATCCGCACCCCGCACCACCCCGACGTACCGCACGCCCGCACACACGGGCACCCCGCCCCACCACACTCCCCCCGCACCCACCCCCAAAACACCCGGAGGGCCACCCGCATCCACCGGGATGCGATGACCCTCCGCGGGCAAGAACCGCCAGGTCGGCAGGGATCAGCGGACGTCGCCCATGAGTTCCTTCCACGCGCTTGCGGTACATCCGAGATCGCGACACCGGCGAGGACGGCCAGGGCGGCCTCGCGGCGACGATGCCCGTCTTGTTGAGGTCGACGCCGGCGATGGAGAGCAGGCCGGTCGTGGCGTCACCGGCGGTGACGGCCAGGAACCAGACGCCCATCATCTGCGAGGCGTACTTCACGGGCGCCGTCTTCGTCGTGACCGAGAGGCCGACCGGGGAGAGCATCAGCTCACCGCAGGTCTGGACGAAGTAGATCGCCACCAGCCACAGCGCGGCCGCCTTGTGACCGCCGTCCGCGATGGCCAGCGGGGCAACGAAGAGGAAGAAGGACGCGCCGACCAGGACCAGACCGAACGAGAACTTGACGATCGTGCTCGGTTCCTTGCCGCGCCGGGCGAGCGCCAGCCACACCGTGGCGAAGACCGGGGCCAGGGGCCATGATGATGACCGGGTTGACCGACTGGAACCAGGGAGACCGGGAACTCCCAGCCGAAGACACTGGTGTCGGTCGAGGAGTCGGCGAAGATCGCCAGGGTCGAACCGCCCTGGTCGTAGATCATCCAGAAGACGGCCGCGGCGACGAAGAACCAGATGTACGCCGACATCTTCGACTGCTCGGCGCGGTCCAGCTCCTTGTCGCGCTTGATGCGCGTCAGCACCAGCACCGGGATGATCACGCCGAGCAGGGTCAGCGGGACCAGGATCCAGTTCAGCGTGTAGTGCCGGAGAAGCCGACGATCGCGTAGAAGACGAGGGCGAGCGCGGCCCAGAACGCGGCCTTGCGCAGCGTGGAGGTCTTCTCCTCCACCGACAGCGGCTTCGGCACCACGCTGGAGTGCGTGGGGCCAGGTGGCGGCTGCCGAGCAGGAACTGGATCACGCCCGGGCCCATGCCGACCGCGGCGAGCGCGAAGCCGAGGTGCCAGTTGACGTTCTCACCGATGGTGCCGATGATCAGCGGCGCCGCGAAGGCACCCAGGTTGATGCCCATAGGAAGACGGTGAAGCCACCGTCGCGGGCGCGCGGGTCGTCGGGGCCGCTGTAGAGCTGGCCGACCATCGTGAGAGATGTTGGCCTTCAGCAGACCTGAGCCGATGGCGACCAGACCGAGGCCCGCGAAGAACGTGCCGGAGGACGGCAGCGCCAGCGTGAGGTGGCCGAGCATGATCACACCGCCGGCGACGGCGACGGTCTTGCGGGGGACCCCAGGACCCGGTCGCCGAACCAGCCGCCCGGCATCGTGAGCAGGTACACCAGCGAGAGGTACACCGAGTAGATCGCGGTCGCGGTGCCGGCGTTCATGCCGAGACCGCCGGGGGCCACCAGGTACAGCGGGAGCAGAGCCCTCGTGCCGTAGTAGGAGAAACGCTCCCACATCTCGGTCAGTGAAGAGAGTGGCCAGTCCGCGGGGGTGGCCGAAGAAGGTCTTCTCGGATCCGGGGGTGCCCGGGGAGACCGAGTCCTTCGTCAGGCTGGACGCCATGGTCGATCCTTGCTGGTCGGGACGCGCTCGCGAGGCGATGCGCGCCCGGTGGGGGCGGCCGGCACCGGCGGCCGTCACCCGCCCGCCCCACGCCTTGAGGGGGATTCCGCTCCGGATTGCGAAGCGGTGGACGGCGGCCACCGGGATCCACGCCTCTGCGCACGTCAGTGCGCGCGGGTGAGGCCCGGCCACAGGTCATTCCTTTCGAGGCCGGCCGTGGGGCCGACCCGCACACAAAAGAGACCCTCAGCATCGAACTGTCGCCA
This sequence comes from Streptomyces thinghirensis, assembly GCA_021502835.1. The sequence goes on along the minus strand of JAKFGP010000008.1, from coordinate 373,358 downwards.
AAGGTCCTCTGGGTGCTACAGGCGCTGATTCACCATACGGCAGGACACCGACCGGTATGGAAGGACTTGAGACGCGGATCACAGGTAATAAAGGAACCGCGAACGATCTTCGAAGGTCCATCTCAGGATGACACCCCACAGGCGCAGGTTCGCACAGGGGCCGGTGGCGGGTCGGCGAGGGTCGGACGGGCGCGTCGCGCGGCGGGTGCCCGGCTTGTCCGTAGGTAAGACCCCTCGGGGCGATCGCGCCCCGGGCGCTGCTCCGAGCGGACTACCATCAGCTCATGACCCGTGTACTGCTCGCCGAGGACGACGCGTCCATCTCGGAGCCGCTGGCTCGCGCACTGCGCCGGGAAGGGGTACGAGGTCGAGGTGCGTGAGGACGGACCCACCGCACTCGACGCCGGGCTGCAGGGCGCCATCGATCTGGTCGTGCTGGACCTGGCCTGCCGGGTATGGACGGGCTGGAGGTCGCCCGCCGGCTGCGATCCGAGTGGCTACGCCAGCGCCGATCCCGATCCTGACCGCGCGCGCCGACGAGGTGGACACCGTCGTCGGTCTGGACGCGGGTGCCGACGATTACGTCACCAAGCCCTTCCGCCCCGCCGAGCTGCTCGCCGGGTTCGCCGGTTCCGCCCTGCTGCGGCGCGGTGCCGTCGAGCCCCGCAGCCGGCCGCCACGCACGGTGTGCGCATCGACGTCGAGTCGCACCGGCCTGGATGGGCGAGGGAGGAGCTCCAGCTCACCGCCAAGGAGTTCGACCTGTTGCGCGTGCTGGTGCGCGACGCCGGCCGGGTCGTCACCCGGGACCAGCTGATGCGCGAGGTCTGGGACACCACCTGGTGGTCGTCGACCAAGACCCTCGACATGCACATCTCCTGGCTCCGCAAGAAGCTGGGGGACGACGCGGCGAACCCCCGCTACACGCGCTACCGTGCGCGGCGTCGGATTCCGTTTCGAGAAGAACTGAGCCACCGAGAAGCTCTCAGGGCCTGCCCGGGTAAGAGGACATGCGCCGTCGACTGATCCAGTCCACGCTCGCCGTGGTGCTCGTCGTGATCGCCGTGTTCGGCGTCTCCCTCGTGATCGTCGAGACCCGGACGATCAGCAGCTCCGCCCAGGAGCGGGTCGACCTGGAGGCGGTGCGGCTGGCCAGCATCGTGGACAGCCGGCTGCTCGGCGCCGGGTCCGTCGACGCCCAGTTCCTCCGGAGAGCAGGTACGGGACGCCCGGTACGCCGAGATCCGCAATCCCCGGCAAGCCGGTCATCGAGGTCGGCAGCCGGCCGACCGGTGAGGTCATCCGGGGCAGGGCCACCGGCGAGGAGGGCGAGACGGTCCTCGTCGAGGAGCCGAGTTCCTCGGTGACCCGCGAGGTCGGCCGGACCCCTGCTGATCATCGGTCTGGTGGCGCTGCTCGCGGTGATCGCCGGCGTGCTGCTGGCGATCCGGCAGGCCAACCGCCCCAGCCTCTCCGCTCACCGACCTCGCCGAGACCGCCGAACGCCTCGGCTCCGGCGACCCGCGCCCGGCGGCACAAGCGCTACGGCGTCCCCGAGCTGGACCGGGTCGCGGACGTGCTGGACTCCTCCGCCGAGCGCATCGCCCGGATGCTCACCGCCGAGCGCCGCCTGGCCGCCGACGCCTCCCACCAGCTGCGCACACCGCTGACCGCGCTGTCCATGCGGCTGGAGGAGATCACCCTCACCGACGAACTGGAGACGGTGAAGGACGAGGCGGCGATCGCGCTGTCGCAGGTGGAACGGCTGACGGACGTCGTCGACCGGCTGCTGACGAACTCCCGCGACCACGCGCAGCGGCTCCGCCGTCACCTTCGAGCTGGACGACATCATCCAGCAGCAGATCGCGGAGTGGCGCCCCGCCTACCGCAGCGAGGGGACGGGCGATCGTCAGTTCCGGCAAACGGCATCCGACGGCCGTGGGCACCCCGGGCGCGGTGGCGCAGGTGCTGGCCGCACCGATCGAGAACTCACTGATGCACGGCGGCGGCACGGTGGCCCTGCGGACCCGGGTGACCGGCAACCAGGCGGTGGTCGAGGTCACCGACGAGGGCCGGCGTCCCGGGCGACCTGGGGGCGCGGATCTTCGAGCGCGCGATCAGCGGGCGGAACTCGACGGGCATCGGCCTGGCCGTCGCCCGCGACCTGGCCGAGGCGGACGGCGGCCGGCTGGAGCTCCTCCAGGGCCGTCCTCCGGTGTTCGGCCTGTTCCTGTCCCGCACACCGCCGTCGAAGAAGTCGTCCGGGGCCTCGGGAGAGACGGTGCGCTAGGCGTACCGCGCGGGCAGGCCCCGGCCGCCGTCAGCGGTGGGCCGCGGGGTAGCGTCCGTGGTGCGCACCCGCCGTAGGCTGCTCGTGCTCCAGGAAGGTCTCCGCCCGCGTCAGCCGGCTCGCGGGCCGGCAGCGTCCGGAAGACCCGGGTGCGGTACGTACCAGAAGCGGAACAGCGTGCCGATGCCGATGCCGAGGAACTTGAAGATGTTGCTCTGCAGCGGGCTGTCCCAGCCGAAGCCGTACGTCGCGGTGTAGAGCACACCGTTCTCGATCACCAGGCCCGACCGCGCTGAACAGCAGGAACAGCGACATCTCGCGGGTCCGGCGGCCCTTGTCGCGGTCCCGGTAGGTGAAGCGTAGCGGAAGCTCCAGGTAGTTGAAGACGATCGCGACGACGGTCGCGATGATGCTCGCCCGCACCACCGCGAGGTCGGTCGCGTGCCGCACCAGGTTGAAGACGAGAAGGTTGACCAGCGATCCCCGCGCCGCCCACCGCGCCGAACTTGCACGACCTCACGGGCCAGCTGCTCGATCCGCTCCCGCACCGCGCCACGCGGCGCGGGGGTACCGGGGGTGTGGGGGGAGCCGTATGAGCACCCGAGGAACCATGTCCCATGGTCGTGCAGGCCCCCGTCCATCGGTTGGCGTCAATCCGTTCATGCTAACCACCCGGACGTGCGATCTTCCTGCGGACGGACGCCGGGCGACGGGAAAGGGGGGCCGTACCGCCGTGGAAACGGCCGGTAAACAGGCGGGCCTCGCGCGGCCGATACGCTAGGGGTGTGACGTTCCCCGTAGTCGGCATGGTCGGCGGTGGCCAGCTCGCTCGTATGACACACGAGTCCTGGCATCCCGTTGGGCATCAGGTTCAAGCTCCTCAGTGACACTCCCCAGGACTCCGCGGGTGCAGGTCGTGAACGAAGTCGTCATCGGCGACTATCGCGATCTGGACACGCTGCGCGAGTTCGCGCGCGGCTGTGACGTGATCACCTTCGATCACGAGCACGTGCCGACCGAGCATCTCAGGGGCCCCTGGAGGCGGACGGGATCCCCGTGCGCCTCGGCCCCAGACGCGCTCGTGCACGCCCAGGACAAGGGCGTGATGCGCGCGAAACTCGACGCGATCGGCGTGCCCTGCCCGCGGCACCGGATCGTGCGCGATCCGGCCGACGGGCCGCCTCGCGGACGAGGGAGACGGATTCCCCGTCGTCCTCAAGACCGTGCGCGGCGGTTAGCGACGGCAAGGGCGTGTGGGTGGTGGACTCCGTCGAGGAGGCCGCCGAGCCCTTCCGCGCCGGTGTGCCCGTGCTGGCGGAGGAGAAGGTCGACTTCGTCCGCGAGCTGGCTGCCAACGTGGTCCGCTCCCCGCACGGCCAGGCGGTGGCGTACCCCCGTCGTCGAGTCCCAGCAGGTGAAGGGCGTCTGCGACACGGTGATCGCGCCCGCCCCCGACCTCGACGGGGCGCTGGCGCTCAGGGCCGAGGAGATGGCGCTCAGCATCGCCAAGGAACTGGACGTCGTCGGCCACCTCGCCGTTGAGCTGTTCCAGACCGCGACGGCCGCGTCCTCGTCAACGAACTGGCGATGCGCCCGCACAACTCCGGCCACCGGACGATGGACGGCGCGATCACGTCGCAGTTCGCCAACCACGTCCGCGCGGTCCTCGACCTCCCCCGCGACCCGCGCCCGCGCGCCAAGTGGACGGTCATGTGGTCAACGTCCTCGGCGGCGACTACCCGGACATGTACTCCGCGTACCTGCACTGCATGGCCCGCGACCCGCAGCTCAAGATCCACATGTACGGCAAGGACGTGAAGCCCGGCCGCAAGGTGGGCACGTCAACACCTACGGCGACGACCTGGACGACGTGCTGGAGCGCGCCCGTCACGCTGCCGGCTACCTGAGAGGGACGATCACCGAATGAGCCAGCGCCAGCCCGGTCAGTCCGGTCGTGGGCATCGTCATGGGGTCGGACTCCGACTGGCCCGTGATGCGAGGCCGCCGCCAAGGCACTCGACGAGTTCGAGATCCCTCTACGAGGTCGACGTCGTCTCCGCGCACCGCATGCCGCACGAGATGATCGCCTACGGCGAGCAGGCGCTGCCGGACGCGGCTGAAGGCGATCATCGCCGGGGCCGGCGGCGCCGCCCACCTGCCCGGCATGCTCGCCTCGGTCACCCCGCCGCCCGTCATCGGCGTGCCGGTGCCGCTGAAGTACCTGGACGGCATGGACAGCCTCCTGTCCATCGTGCAGATGCCGGCGGGCGTCCCCGTCGCCACCGTCTCGGTCGGCGGCGCCCGCAACGCGGGTCTCCTGGCCGCGCTGGATGCTCGCCGCCCACGACGAGGAGCTGCTGGCCGCATGCGCGAGTTCCAGCAGGACCTCAACGACCAGGCCACCGAGAAGGGCAAGCGACTGAGCACCAAGGTCGAGGGCTCCGCTGCCTTCGGCTTCGGGAAGTGAGGCCTGACCTCCTCGACCAGGCCCGGAGCTGCTGCGCGAGTTCCCCGTCGTCGACGGCCACAACGACCTCGTTCCGGCGCTGCGCGAGCAGGTCCGCTACGACCTCGACGCCCGCGACATCGCCGCCGACCAGTCCGCTCCACCTGCACACCGACCTCGCCCGGCTGCGTGCCGGCGGCGTCGGCGCGCAGTACTGGTCGGTGTACGTCCGCTCGGACCTGCCGGGCGCGGTGACCGCGACGCTGGAGCAGATCGACCTGCGTACGGCGGCTGATCGACCGGCACCCCGAGGAGCTGCGCGCCGCGCTGACCGCCGCCGACATGGAGGCCGCACGCGCCGAGGGCCGCATCGCCTCGCTGGTGGCGCCGAGGGCGGCCACTCCATCGACAACTCGCTCGCCACGCTCCGCGCGCTGTACGCGCTCGGCGTGCGCTACCTGACCCTCACCCACAACGACAACGTGGCGTGGGCGGACTCGGCGACCGACGAGCCCGCCGCCGGCGGCCTGACGGCCTTCGGCCGCGAGGTCGTGCGGGAGATGAACCGCGAGGGCATGCTGGTCGACCTCTCGCACGTGGCGGCGACGACGATGCGCGACGCGCTGGACACCTCCACCGCGCCGGTGATCTTCCTCCCACTCCTCCGCGCGTGCCGTCCTGCGACCACCCGCGCAACATCCCGGACGACGTGCTGCGAGCGGCTGCCGGCCAACGGCGGCATGGCGATGGTGACGTTCGTGCCGAAGTTCGTGCTCCAGGCGGCCGTGGACTGGACGGCCGCCGCCGACGACAACATGCGCGCGCACGGCTTCCACCACCTCGACTCCGGCCCCGAGGCGATGAAGATCCACCGCGCCTTCGAGGAGCGCACCCCGCGCCCCGTCGCCACGGTGTCCACGGTCGCCGACCACCTCGACCACATGCGCGAGGTCGCCGGCGTCGACCACCTCGGCATCGGCGGCGACTACGACGGCACGGCCTTCACACCCGACGGCCCTCAGTGACGTGTCCGGCTACCGGAACCTGATCGCCGAGCTGCTCGACCGCGGCTGGTCCCAGGCCGACCTGGCCAAGCTGACCTGGAAGAACGCCGTCCGGGTACTGGGCGCCGCAGAGGACGTCGCCCGAGGGCTTCAGGCGACGCGGGGACCGTCCCACGCCACGCTCGAAGCACTGGACGGCTGAGCGGGTCGAGCGGGGCGGACGCGAAGAGCGGCTCGGCGGTGAGGTCGGCGACCAGGTTCGGCGAGGCGGCGGACCGGGGCTGAGCGGCGTACCCCCCGAACGCCCCACCCACCAGGAAGCCCCTTTCCGCTCCGTGCGACGGTGACGGTAACGCACGACGACCGTACGGAGCCCGCCATGGCAGACCTCCAGGACGACCTGCACACCAGCACCGAGGCCGGCGGGCTCGTCGACCTGCCCGTGCCCGCCTGCCGCGGAGGCCTTCCCGCCGGAGCCCTACGCGCCCGTGTCCGACCCCGACGACGAGCCGCTCACCCGGGCGCACGCGGTACTGGCCGCGCACCCCGTCGCCGACGGCTACAGCGGCCTGCCCTGGGCGCTCAAGCACCTGCCCTGGTACGACCTGGAGCTGGGCGAGAGCGCCGTCGACACCGACGTGCCCCGGCTCCGCGAGGGCCATGTGGGGGCGTTGTTCTGGTCGCTGCACCTGCCCGACGCCATCGACGGGGACCGGGCCGTCGGCGCCACCATGGAGCAGCTGGACCTGGTCAAGATGGTCGTCTGGGCCCACCCGGAGGGCTGCGCCTGGCGTACGACGCGGGGGCAGGCCATCGACGCCCGCAACTGCGGCCGGGTCGCCGTGCTGCCCGGCCCGGCCGGCGCCGCCGCCCTCGGGGACTGCCTCGGCATCCTGCGTTCCCTGCACGCCCTCGGCCTCGCGCGTGATCACGCTGACCGGGGCGACCTGGGCGAGCGAGACGGGGCTGACCCGGTTCGGCGAGGAGGTCGTCCGCGAGATGAACCGCCTCGGCGTCGTCGCCGACCTCTCGGGCGCCTCCGCCGAGACCATCCGCCGTACCTTCGCCGTCTCCAAGGCGCCGGCGCTGTGCACCCGCTCCGCCGCCCGCGCCCTGCGCCCGCACCCCGCCAACCTCCCCGACGACCTGCTCGTCGAGCTGGGCGCGGCCGGGGGCCTGTGCATGGTGCCGCTGACCGCCGAGCAGACCGGCCCGACCGTCCGGGACGTCGCCGACCACCTCGACCACGTCCGCACGGTGGCCGGCCCGGAGAGCGGTCGGCCTGTCCGGCACCTACGACGCCGGCACGGCCCATCCGCTGGAGCTCGGTGACGCCTCCTGCTACCCCCGGCTCATCGCCGAGCTGCTGCGACGCGGCTGGGCCGAGGCGGACGTGGCCCTGCTGACCTGGGGCAACGTTCAGCGCGTACTGCGGGGAGCGGCCTTCACCGCCCGCGCGGCACAGCTGCGCCGGGAGCCGTCGACGGCGACGATCGCCGAACTCGACGGGTAACCGTCACGTGTGACCGTCACGCGTGCTCGATCCGGCACAGGCAGAACGGGTGCCCCGCCGGATCGGCGTACACCATGAAGTCCTTCTTCTCCCGGTCCTCCAGATCCAGCGGCCGGGCGCCCAGCGCGAGCACCTTCTCGTGCGCCGCGTCCATGTCCTCCCAGGTCGCCCCGCCGTCGAAGTCGAGGTGGAACTGCTGAGCGTTGCGGTCGGCGCGCGGCCACTCCGGCGGGGTCGCCCCTGGCGCCCGCTGGAAGGACAGCCGCGGCCCGCCGGGCACCTGGAGGACCACCCAGTCGGGGTCCTGCTCCTCGGGGTTGCCGCCGCCCACCTGCGCGTAGAAGCGGGCCAGTTCACGGGGCTCGGGACAGTCGACGACGACGGAACGGAAACGTGCCACGGGTGCCATGGGGATGCCTTCCGGTGTTGGCGGTCTGCGGGCGTCGCTCAGCAGGCGCAGAGGCAGAACGGGTGCCCGGCCGGGTCCGCGTAAACCCGGAAGGTCCGGGCCCGGTCCTCGGCGTCCAGCGGCCTCGCGCCCAGCTCCAGCACGGCCTTCTCGGCCGCGTCCAGGTCCTTCACGTCGAGGTCGAGGTGGAACTGCTGCGCGCCGTCGGGCCCCGGGCCACTTCGGCGGTACGTAGCCGGGGAGCCCTGGAAGGCCAGCGTTCTGCCCGCCGGGCAGGTTCAGGTCGACCCACTCGTACTGGTCGTCGCTCTTGTCCTCGACGGTGCCACCGAGCACGTCGGCGTAGAAGCGGGCCAGTGAGTGGGGGTCGGGACAGTCCAGAACGACGACGCCCAGTTCGGCGACAGCCATGACTTCCTCCTTGAAGTCCGCGTACTCCGGTTACCGGCAAGGCGCGGGTAACCAGTAACGGTTACTGCATGCTGCCCTATTGGCGGTAACGTCGCGAGCATGAGTGAGAGATCGCCCCGCACCGGGAGGCCTGGACCTGGTCGAGACCCTGGTGAACACGCTGGACGTCGAGACGGGCGCCGACTCCCTGGACACACCGGAGGGCCGGGCGCGGTTCGGCCTGACGGAGGGCGACGTCACCGGGGCCCGCGAACTGCGCGAGTCCCCGCGCGCGACCCTGCTCGCCCACGCCGGCCACCCGCCGCACCGCACGGTGACCCCGCTCGGCGAGCTGCTCGCCCGGAGCCCCGCTGGTGGTGACGGTCGACGCGGCCGACGGCTCCGCCGCCCTGGCTCCGGCCGGGGACGGCTCGCTGGCCGCCCGTGTCGCCGCCGCCGTCGCCGAGGCACTGGTCGCGGGCACCTGGATCCGGCTCCAAGGCGTGCGAGGCCGCCGACTGCCACTGGGCGTACTACGACCGCAGCCCGGCCGGGCGCGGCCGCTGGTGCTCCATGCAGGTGTGCGGGGCACGCGCCAAGATGCGCCGGTACCGGGCCAAGGAGGCGTGATCCACAGGGAGTTCACCGGCCGCCGGGCCGCCTTGTGGGGCAGAATGCGGATGACGCCGGTTCGGCCGACTGAGCCTCGGCCGAACCGGCGTCACCCGTTACCCGGGTACCGGCTACGCCGTCGGACGGCCCCATCGCCCGGTACGTCCAGCCGGCCTTCCGCCAGGCCTGCGGGTCCAGGGCGTTGCGCCCGTCCAGGATCACCCGGGCCGTCACGGCCTCGCCCAGCGTGCCCGGGTCCAGCTCGCGGAACTCCCGCCACTCCGTCAGGTGCAGGACGACGTCGGCGCCCCGCACCGCCTCCAGCGCGGAGTCGGCGTACCCGAGCGTCGGGAACAGCCGCCGGGCGTTCTCCATGCCCTTGGGGTCGTACACCGTCACCTGCGCGCCCTGGAGGTGCACCTGGCCGGCGACGTTCAGCGCGGGCGAGTCCCGCACGTCGTCCGAGTCGGGCTTGAAGGTGGCGCCCAGCACCGCGACCCGCTTGCCGAGGAAGGGGCCGCCGCCCAGCGCCTGCCGGGTCAGCTCCACCATCTGGCCGCGCTGGCGCATGTTGATCGAGTCGATCTCGCGCAGGAAGGTGAGCGCCTGGTCGGCGCCCAGCTCACCGGCGCGCGCCATGAACGCCCGGATGTCCTTCGGCAGACAGCCGCCGCCGAACCCGATCCCGGCCCGCAGGAACTTCTTCCCGATCCGGTCGTCGTACCCGATCGCCTCGGCCAGCTTGGCCACGTCGCCGTCCGCCGCCTCGCACACCTCCGCCATCGCGTTGATGAAGGAGATCTTGGTGGCGAGGAAGGAGTTCGCGGAGGTCTTCACCAGTTCGGCCGTCGGGAAGTCGGTGACGACGAAGGGCGAGCCCTCCGACTACCGGCGTCGCGTACACCTCGCGCAGCAGCTTCTCCGCCCGCTCGCTGCGCACGCCGACCACGATCCGGTCGGGGTGCAGCGTGTCCCTTCACGGCGAAGCCCTCGCGCAGGAACTCCGGGTTCCAGGCCAGCTCGGCGTCGTCACCGGCCGGCGCGTGCTCGGCGAGGTAGCGGGCCAGCCGGTCGGCGGAGCCCACGGGCACGGTCGACTTGCCGACGACGAGCGCGGGGCCGGTCAGATGCGGCGCGAGCGAGGCCAGCGCCGACTCGACGTACGACATGTCACAGGCGTACTCGCCGTGCTTCTGCGGCGTGTTCACGCACAGGAAGTGCACGTCGCCGAAGGCGGCGACCTCGGCGAAAGTCGGTGGTGAAGCGCAGCCGCCCGCTGGACCCCTCGATCCCGGCGACGTGCTTGCCGAGCAGTTCCTCCAGCCCCGGCTCGTACATCGGGACCTGGCCCCCGCTGGAGCATCTCGATCTTCTCGGGCACCACGTCCAGGGCCCAGCACCTCGAAACCGAGCTCGGCCATGGCCGCCGCATGGGTCGCGCCGAGATAGCCGGTGCCGATCACGGTGATCTTGAGGGCCATGGGTGCTCCAGAGGTGTACGGCGGAGGTGCGCGCCCGAGCATATCCGGGACACCGGGCAGGCATCCCGGTCGGCTGTCGTCAAGCTCACCTATCCACGGACGCGGAGGGCTCTAAAATTTGGGTTACTTAACGGTAGTTAGCGTGCCCAGCATCACAGCGTTTTGGAGCGTGAGAGACCTTGGCCGGATCGGCTGACTTCGACCTGTACCGCCCGTCCGAGGAGCACGACATGCTCCGGGACGCCGTCCGCGCGCTGGCCGAGGCGAAGATCGCGCCGCACGCCGCGGCGGTGGACGAGGAGGCCCGCTTCCGCGGGAGGCCCTCGACGCCCTGACCGCGAACGACCTGCACGCGGTGCACGTCCCCGAGGAGTACGGCGGCGCGGGTGCCGACGCCCTCGCCACGGTGATCGTCATCGAGGAGGTCGCCCGCGTCTGCGCGTCGTCCTCCCTCATCCCGGCGGTGAACAAGCTCGGCTCCCTCCCGGTGATCCTCTCCGGCTCGGAGGAGCTGAAGAAGAAGTACATGACCCCGCTCGCCAAGGGCGACGGCATGTTCTCCTACTGCCTCTCCGAGCCCGACGCGGGCTCGGACGCGGCCGGTATGAAGACCAAGGCCGTCCGCGACGGCGACTCCTGGGTCCTCAACGGCGTCAAGCGCTGGATCACCAACGCGGGCGAGTCCGAGTACTACACGGTGATGGCCGTCACCGACCCCGCCAAGCGCTCCAAGGGGCATCTCCGCCTTCGTCGTCGAGAAGTCCGACGAGGGCGTCTCCCTTCGGCGCCCCGGAGAAGAAGCTCGGCATCAAGGGGCTCGCCGACCCGCGAGGTCTACCTGGACAACGTCCGCATCCCCGCCGACCGCATGATCGGCGAGGAGGGCACCGGCTTCGCCACCGCGATGAAGACGCTGGACCACACCCGCATCACCATCGCCGCCCAGGCCCTCGGCATCGCCCAGGGCGCCCTCGACTACGCCAAGGGCTACGTCGAGGAGCGCAAGCAGTTCGGCAAGCCGATCGCCGACTTCCAGGGCATCCAGTTCATGCTCGCCGACATGGCCATGAAGATCGAGGCCGCCCGCCAGCTGACGTACGCCGCGGCGGCCAAGTCGCAGCGCGGCGACAGCGACCTCACCTTCCAGGGCGCCGCCGCCAAGTGCTTCGCCTCCGACGCTGGCGATGGAGGTCACCACGGACGCGGTCCAGCTCCTCGGCGGCTACGGCTACACCCGCGACTACCCGGTGGAGCGCATGATGCGCGACGCCAAGATCACGCAGATCTACGAGGGCACGAACCGGGTCCAGCGCATCGTGATGGCGCGCAACCTGCCGTAACCGGCGTAGTACGGCTCACGCGGCGGGCCCGGCCTCAGTCGTCGAAGCCCTCCGCCACCCGCCGCTCGCGCAGCTCCATGATGGCGCGGCGGCGGGCCAGGCGGTGGGTGCGGCGGATCTGGGCCTCCTGGTAGCGGCGCTTGTCCTTCTCGGTCTCCGGGAGGACCGGCGGGACCGTGCGCGGCTTGCCGTCCGCGTCGACCGCGGCGAAGACCAGGTACGCCGAGCCGACCTGGGTGGCGGGGGTGGACTCGTTCCAGCGTTCGGCCAGGACCCGGACGCCGACCTCCATGGACGAGCGGCCGGTCCAGTTGACCTGGGCCTTCACATGGACGAGGTCACCGACGCGGACCGGTTCGAGGAACGCCATCTCGTCCATCGACGCGGTGACGGCGGGGCCGCCGGAGTGCCGGCCGGCCACGGCGCCCGCCGCGTCGTCGACGAGCTTCATGATCACTCCGCCGTGCACCGTGCCCAGCAGGTTGGTGTCGCTGTGGGTCATGATGTGGCTGAGGGTGGTGCGGGACGCCGAGGTCGGCTTGCCCGGGATCTCCGAGTCGCCGACTGCGCGGCTGAGGCCTGTTCTGCCTGGTCTGTCATGGCCTCCACCTTATGCCGGGACGACATCCGAGTAATTTGTGTCAGCTTCGCAACAGCACTGACCTGATTTTCCGACGACCCTTGTATGGCCCGTGGCGCGGCCTGCACACTGGTGCGCATGAATGATTGGCCCGAGGGATGGTCCGGTGACAACCGCGGCGGCCGGTACGGACGCGGCAGCGCGAGCGCACGGCCCGAAGCGCGCGCGTGATGCGGCAGGTCCGCCGCGGCCAGGCGCCGCCGCCCGGCCCGGGCCCGTCCGCACCGCCGTACGGTGCCGGGGTGCCGCAGCAGCCGTCGTACGTCGACGGCCAGGGCCACGGCGACCCCGACCAGTACGACAGCGGCTACAACACCGGCCAGGTCTACGGCAGCCCGGGCGGCCGGGGCCACGGTCCCGGCGGCCCCGGTGGTCCCGGCCCGGGCCGGCCCGCGCCGGACTGGCGCCGCCGGATCAGTGGACGGCGATCACGCTGGTGACCGCGCTGGTCGTCACCACCGTCGGCACGTACTTCTGGGCCGACTCCAAGCTCAACCGTGAGGTCGACCTGTCCAGGTCATCGAGCGGCCCGGCGCCGGCGAGGGCACGAACTACCTGATCGTCGGCTCCGACAGCCGCGAGGGCATGACCGACGAGCAGAAGAAGGACCTGCACACCGGCTCCGCCGAGGCAAGCGCACCGACTCGATGATGATCCTGCACACCGGGGACAACGGGTCGACGCTGATCTCGCTGCCCCGTGACTCGGACGTGGAGATCCCGAGCTTCGTCGGCTCCGGAGTCCGGGAAGAAGTACGAGGGCACGGGCCGGCACGTGAAGCTGAACGCCGCCTACGCGGAGGACGGCCCCGAGCTGCTGGTGCGCACCATCGAACACAACACCGGGCTGCGCCTGGACCACTACGTGGAGATCGGCTTCGCCGGCTTCGCGAACATCGTGGACTCGGTCGGCGGCGTCGAGATGGACATCCCGCGGACATCAAGGACCCGAAGTCCGGCGCCGACTTCAAGAAGGGCAAGCAGACCCTGGACGGCCAGGACGCCCTCGCCTTCGTCCGCACCCGGTACGCGCTGGCCGGCTCCGACCTGGACCGCACCAAGAACCAGCAGAAGTTCCTGTCGGCGCTGGCGAGCCAGGTGGCCACCCCGTCCACCGTCCTCAACCCGTTCAAGCTGTACCCGACCATGGGCGCCGGCCTGGACTCCCTCATCGTCGACAAGGACATGGGCCTGTTCGACCTGGCGAGCATGTTCTGGGCGATGAAGAGCGTCAGCGGCGGCGAGGGCACGTCGATGAACATGCCGGTCTCGGGCAGCGTCGGCGGAAACCTCCAGGTGGGACGACGCCAAGGTGAAGAAGCTGGTCGAGCAGCTGAAGAACGACGAGAAGGTCACCGTCTCCGGCAACTGAGGCCGCGGGGCCCCGGCGGGTCACTTCTTCCCGCACACCACCTCGTCGCCGCGCACCACCGTGCCCGACTCCTGCGGCGGGTCCGCCGGCTTCACCTTCACGACCTGCTTGAAGTCGGCGCCCGCGACCACCTTCAGCGTCGGGCCCTGGCCCTCTGACCGGCCGCAGCTCGCTGCCGGGCAGGGCGGCGGCCAGCGACTTCGCCGAACGGTCCCAGCGGGGGTCGAAGGCGACGACGGTCCGCTGGACCGCGCGGTCGGTGGCGTTCCTGGGGACGCGGGTGGTGCGGAACCCGGTCGCGGCCAGCGCGTCGTCGACCCGCTTGCCGAGCCCGCGCGTGTGCGTGCCGTTCTCCACCTGGACCCGGATCTGCTTCAGGTCCACCGGGACCCGGACCGGCGCCGGACCCTTCGGCTTCGGCTTGGGGGCGGCCAGCGGCTCGTCCTCGCGCAGGGCGTCGAAGATCCGCTCGGACTTGGCCGGGTCCCACTTCAGGGTCGAACCGACGCCCTTGACGGCGTAGCCTATCTGCCCGATCGGCACGGTGGTGAACTCGGACGAGGACGGCGAGAAGTTCCGCATCGCCCGCCCGAGCGCCAGCAGCCTCGTCGGTGCCGAAGCCCTCGTCGGCCCGCACCGAGCCCAGCACCGCCTGGGTGACGTCGCGGAACTTCAGCGGGTTCAGCAGGAGCCCCGAGGAGGTCGCCCGGTCGATCAGGGCGGCCAGGAAGCGCTGCTGGCGCTTCATCCGGCTCAGGTCCGAGGCCCCGTCGAGGGTGGCGGGCGCGGACGTACTGCAGCGCCTGCCCGCCCGTCAGCTCGTGGGTGCCGGCCGGCAGGTCGAGCCCGGTGTAGCTGTCCTTGAGCGGCTGGACGGTGCAGATCTGCACACCGCCGAGGACGTCCACCGTCTTCATGAAGCTGGTGAAGTCGACCTCCAGGTAGTGGTCGATCTTCACGCGGGTCATCTTCTCCACGGTGCGGATGGTCAGCTGGGGGCCGCCCTCGGCGTAGGCCGCGTTCAGCTTGAGGGGGGTGCCCCTTGTGGTGCTCTCCGGTCGTGCGGTCGGTGTGGTCAGGCGTCTCGGCGTAGGAGTCGCGCGGCAGGCTGACCACGCTCGCGCGCTCCCGGTCCTCCGAGATGTGCACGATCATGATCGTGTCGGTGCAGTGGCAGGGCGCGCCGCCGAGGCGGTACTTCCGCCGTTCCTCCTTGCTGATCCGGTCGCGGCCGTCGGTGCCGACCAGCAGGACGTTCATGCCGTCGCCGGCCCGCGGCCGGTTCTTCATGTCCTTGAAGGCGTCGACCCGCGAGATGTCCGAGTCCAGGCTGGAGAGCACCGCGTGCCCGATCCCGGCGGAGGCGAGCACCACCACCGACAGAGCGGTCACCGCCCGCATGGCCCAGCGCGGCTTCTTCCGCCGTACGGGGGGCCTCGGCGGGCGGCGGGAGGGGACGCGGGCCACCGCGCTGCGGTGGCGGGCCGCCACGGGGGACGCGGCCGGGACCCGGGGGAGCAGGGCGGCGTGGGCAAGGTGACACCTCCGCGGGGACGGGCCGTGCGGCCGGACGTGGGATCCGTGAGCACCGTAGGCCCATACGATCTGCTGCCCGGGGCTGTGACCCCCGCGGCGCGCTGCCCGTGTCCCCCGTTCGCGGTAACGTGAGCACCGATGAACGCCAAGTCCGACGTGCGGCCGCCCGCCGTTTCCGTGATCATAAAAAAAAAAAAAAAAAGCCCGTCCTCAACGAGGAGCGGCACCTGCGCGGCTCAGTCCGCGCCATCCTCGCCCAGGAGTACGCCGGCGAGATGGAGGTCGTGATCGCCCTCGGTCCCTCCGCGGACCGCACGGACGAGATCGCCGCAGAACTCGTCGCCGAGGATCCGCGCGTACACACCGTGCCAGAATCCCACCGGCCGTACGCCCGCCGCGCTGAACGCCGCCATCAAGGCCTCCCGCCATCCGGTCGTCGTCCGCGTCGACGGCCACGGCATGCTCTCGCCGAACTACATCGCCACGGCCGTACGGCTCCTCGAGGAGACCGGCGCGCAGAACGTCGGCGGCATCATGCACGCCGAGGGGGAGAACGCCTGGGAGGACGCCGTCGCCGCCGCGATGACGTCGAAGATCGGCGTGGGTAACGCCGCCTTCCACACGGGTGGGCAGGCGGGTCCCGCCGAGACCGTGTTCCTGGGGGTGTTCCGCCGCGAGGCGCTGGAACGGCAGGGCGGCTACAACGAGGAGTTCATCCGCGCCCAGGACTGGGAGCTGAACTTCCGCATCCGCGAGGCCGGCGGCCTGATCTGGTTCTCGCCGGAGCTGAAGGTGTCGTACCGCCGCGGCCGTCCGTGCGGGCGCTGGCCAAGCAGTACAAGGACTACGGCCGCTGGCGGCACGTCGTCGCCCGCTACCACTCCGGCTCCATCAACCTGCGCTACCTCGCCCCGCCGACGGCCGTGTGCGCCATCGCGGCCGGCGTCGTGGTGGGCGTCGCGCTGACCCCGTGGGGTTTCGTGGTGCCCGGCGGTTACCTGGCCGCGATCGCCGCCGGCTCGGTCCCGGCGGGCAGGGGCTGGGGCTGAAGGCGCGGGCGCAGATCCCGGTGGCGCTGGCGACCATGCACATGTCCTGGGGCTGGGGCTTCCTGACCAGCCCGAAGTCGCTGGCCAGGAAGGTCATCGCCTCGCGGCGCCCGGCGGTGCGGCCGGCCGCCGACACCGACGCCGCCGGGACCAGGTGACGCCGGGTCGGATCGGGCTCAGGACCAGGTGAACGCCGGGTTCACGTGCATGCAGGCGCTCTCGTCCCGCGCCGTTGAGGGCCTCGGCCGACTCCGGGGTCCGGTCGTCGGACGCGGGCGCCTCGTACGTCGTCCCCTCGCGCCAGTCGGCGCCCACGGTGAGCGTGACACCCGAGACGTCGGTCGACCGCTGCACCGAACTCGCGGGAATCCCCAGGGGACTTGGCGACCCGCTGCGCGTCGCCCTCCAGGTCGGCGCTCGGGTAGCGGACGACCGTACGGTCCTCGCTCGGCAGCACCGACGGGTCGGCGACCGCCTTGGCGAAGCCCTGCTCCACCAGCAGCCCCGTGACCGTGTTCGCGCGTCCGCGGGCCGCGCCGAGGCGGTCCGTCCGGGTGCCGTTGCGCACCTGGACCGCGATCTCGTCGTCGGCGGCGGCCGGGTCGTCCGAGACGTCCGCCGCTTCCTCGTCGGCCGCCTTCTTCTTCGCGTCCTTGCCGTCCAGCGCGATGTCCTCGCGCACCAGCCGGAACAACTGCTCCGCGTCCTCGGTCGGCTCCACGCGGGCGCCCACGTACCGGTTGGGCATCGTGGTCATGGTGATGCGCTCCGGCTTCACCTTGCGCAGCTCGTCGCTGAGGTCGTACAGCTTCTTGACGGTGTCCAGGCCCGGGTCGACCGTGAGCGCCCGGGTGGCCTCCTCGGCGAGCCTGCGCAGCTTGTTCCGGGCTGCTCAAGGTCGCGTTCTCGCGCAGCGTCCGGACCATCGAGTTCAGGTACATGTGCTGGGCCTTGGCCCGCGCGAGGTCGCTGCCGTCCTCGAAGCCGTAGCGGGTGCGCAGCCACTGCAATGCCTGCTCGCCCTTGACCGGGTGCGTGCCCTTCTCCAGCTTCAGGCCGGAGCCGTGGCCCTCGCGGTCGCGCGAGTGGATGTTGGCGTCCACGCAGACCGGGACGCCGCCGACGGCGTCCGCCATCGACACCACGCCCGCGAAGTCGACCATCACGGGTGGTCGATGTGGATGCCGGTCAGCTCCTGCCAGGTGGCCACCGTGCAGCCGGGGCCACCGTGGCCGAGGCTCCGGTTGGTCATCACCCGGCCCTCGCTCGCCGGGTAGACCTTGCCGTCGTCCGGGTCGGTGCACTTGGGGATCTTCACGAGGGTGTCGCGCGGCATGCTGACGACCGACATGTTGCTGCGGTCGGCGGACAGGTGCACCAGCATCTGCACGTCCGCCAGCGGCGTGGAGCCGAACGTCTCGCGGGCGCCGCCGAGTTGCTGGTTGGCCTCGCTGTCCCGCGCGTCCGAGCCGATGACGAGGATGTTCAGCGGGGTCTGCCCGGCCGCGTTCGGCGTCGGCGCCGCGACCTTGTTGTCGCCCAGGTTCAGGGCGTCCTTCTTGATGTTGTCGTTGAGGTGCTCGTAGTAGAGGTAACCGGCGCCGGCCGTACCGGCTATGAGCACGGCGAGCGTCACCGCCGTCCAGCGGAGCACCCGGCGACCCCTGCGCGGCCGGCGTCTGCCCGCCTCGGCGCCGCCGTCGCCCTCCTCGCTCTCCGTCTTCCCGTCCGCCTCGGCACGCTCGGGGGCGTCCGGTGCGCCCTGTCGCGTGTCCTCCCCCTGCACACTGCTCCGCGTCATGTCCGCGTCCTCCCCACCCCCCGCGCCACCGCGCGGGGCCCGTCGCCGTTCTGTGAGACGTACGACAGGCCCGTCAGGTCAACTGGCGCACAGCTTCTGGTCGGCCGTGGACTTCTCCACGTCCGGCGTCTTGACGGAGGCGGCGTCGAGTTTGACGCCGGCGCCCTTGAAGTCCTTGCCGAGGGTGAGGGTCATGGTGGGCAGGCCCTGGGCGTTGGTGACGCTCTCGCCGGGCTTCATCGCGGCGCCGGACAGGCCGAGGATCTCGGCGAGGGCGCGGGCCTGGGCGGCCTGGTCGGGGGCGTACTCCAGGGTGGTCTTGGCGACCTCCGCGTCGGCGTTGCCCGCGTTCTCCGACTTGGTGACGCCCGCCTCCGTCTGGAGGTACTGGAGCTCCTGCTGGGCGCTGCCGGCCGGGGCGCCGCCGTTCATGACGCGGACGCGCACCTCGGCGGGGTCGGACTTCTCGCCCTTGAGGCGGGCGGCGACGGCGGCCTTCTCCTTCTTCTCCTTCTTCTTGACCTCGGTGGAGGAGATGTCGTTCTTGATCATGTCGAAGATCTGGGGTGCCTCCGACGGATTGGGTACGACCGTCGCCTTGACCTTCTCGGCGGGATTGTCGATCACCGGCACCGTCGGGAACGTGATGTTCTTCGGCGGCACCTTTTTCAGCTCCAGGGCGATGTCCTTGAGCGTGCCCACGTTGCCGATGGGCTTGTCCACGGTCAGCGCCTTGGTGGCGGCCTCGGCCAGCTTCACCAGCTTGGTGGGACTGGTGAGGGTGTCGCTGGAGGACATCTTCCGCATGAGCGATCCCAGGAACTGCTGCTGCACCTTGATGCGGTCCAGGTCGCCCTCGTTGCCGAAGGCGTGCCGGGTACGGACGAAGGCGAGGGCCTGCTCGCCCTCGACCGTCGACTCGCCGCGGGCAGCTTGAGGTGGGACTTCGGGTCGTCGACGGCGTTCTCCACACAGACGTCGACGCCGTCGACCGGCGGTGGTCAGCGTCTTGACCGCGTTGAAGTCGGCCATCATGAGTGGTTCGGCTGGATGCCGGTCGCCTCCTTCCTCGGCGAGCATGGTGCAGCCCGCGTTCCGGCCGCCCTCGCCGAGGCTCCGGTTGAAGCGGACGTCCTGCTCTCCGGGGACGATCTCCGTCGAGCCGTCCTCCTGCTTGGTCTCGCAGTCGGGGATGTCGACGATCAGGTCGCGGGGGATGCTGAGCGCGGTCGCGTTGGAGCGGTCCTTGGCCACGTGCAGCAGGATCGTGGTGTCCGCGTGGCCGACGCTGCCGGCGTCGCCGTAGCCCTCGTTGCCGGCTCCGGTGCGCTTGTCGGTGCCGATGATGAGGATGTTGAAGGCCTCGTCCTTGCTGAAGCTGCTGCTTCCGGCGCTGCCGACGTCCGTCGTCGCGACGTTGCCCTCGAGGTGCTTGAGGTAGACGTAGCCGCCGAGGCCGGCCGCGAGGACGACGAACGCGGTGGAGCCGCCGACCCACAGCAGGGCCTTCTTGCCCTTCGACTTCTTCTTCGCCGGCCGGCGTCCGCGCCGCCCCGGCGCCGGCTCCTCGGGCGCCGGACGGCGCCGCCGCTGGGGCGGGACCTCCCGGCCGGGCGCGGTCGTACGCCGTGCCGAACCGGTGGTGCCGCCGTCGGCGGGGAGGGGGCACCGGTGTCACGGGGGGCGGGCCTGCGGGGGCCCGGCACGGGTGACTGCGGTGCGGAAGGGGGCAGTCGCAGTTCGTATTCACCGGTGCGCGGATTCGGTACCCACTGATCTGCGGGATCGACGTCATCTGCCCGCCCACGTCCTTGCGCGTCCACGGTCTCCCAATCCTCCGTCGGGGCCACGCGGCACCTTCTGCCGAGGCGCACGATAAAGGGTCAACATGTGCACGACGCCAGGGCGGACCTCGCGGCGGGGGCACCGGAGCGCTCACACTATCCGTCCAGTTCAGCGTCGAACGACACCGGCGCCACATTCGACGCCCCTACAACAGGGCAATCCCTCCTATTTTCCGGAACTCCTACCATCGGTACGGCTTGTACACGTCCATGCACTTGCCGGTGTCCGAGCCGTTGATGGCGTCGCTGTTGTCCGGCAGGTCTCCGGCCTCGGGCGTCTTCTGTTCCGGGTATGACGTGCCGGAGCGCCAGTCCGCTCCACGACCAGGGTGATCCCGGACACGTCGGCCGACTTCCGCACCGCGCTCGCCGGAATTCCCAGTGCCTCGGCGACGCGAAGGGCGTCGCCCGCCAACTCGGCGCTCGGATAACGGACCACGGTCCTTTCCTCGGACAGCGCGGCCGAGGTGTCCTTGGTCGCCTTGCCGAAGCCCTTCTGCACGAGGGCCTGGGCGACCGCGCCCGCACGGCCGCCGACCGGGCCGAGGGTGGCGGAGCGGGTGGCGTTCTGGACGGTGACGCCGATCTCTGAGTCGGGGGGGCGGCGGAGTCCTCCGGAGGCTTCTCGCCGGAGCCCTGCCCGCCGTCCTTTCCGGCGTCCTCCCCGGTGCCGGTGCCGGTCTCCCTTGCCGCCGCCCTTGGCGCCCTTGTCGTCGAAGGACACGTCGTCGCGGAGCATCGCCCACATCCGCTCCGCGTCGTCGCCGGCCGGAAGCAGGTGGTTCGCGTTCTGCGAGTCCTGAACGGTGGGCATCGTCGTCATGGTGATGCGGTCCGTCGGCACCGTCTTGAGCTGCATGCCCAGGTCGTAGAGCTTCTTGACCGTGCCGATCTCCTCGGAGACCGTCAGGGACTTCGTGGCCGCCTCGGCCAGGTCCATCAGCCTGCCCGTGTCGGTGAACACGTTCTGCCCCTTCAGGGTGCGGATCATCGAGTTCATGTACATGTGCTGGGCCCGGGCCCGCAGCAGGTCGCTGCCCCAGGCGTGCCGGGTACGCAGCCATTCCAGCGCCTGCTCGCCCTGCACCTTCTTGCGGCCGGCCTCCATCTTCAGTCCCGAGCCGCCGGGCACGCCGGGCAGCGGGCGGTCCCACACGTTCTGGTTCACACAGACCTCGACCCCGCCGACGGCGTCCGCCATCGACACCACGCCCGCGAAGTCGATCGTCATCCAGTGGTCGATGTAGACGCCGGTGAGGTTCTCCCAGGTGGCCAGGGTGCAGCCGGCGCCGCCGCGGCCCAGCGACTCGTTGACGATCGTGTTGGTCGCCGGGTACTTCTCGCCGCTGTCCGGGTCGGTGCACTCGGGGATGTCGACCCGGGTGTCGCGGGGAATGCTCACGACCGCGGCGCTCTTGCGGTCCGCGGCCAGGTGGATGAGCATCTGCACGTCGCCCAGCGGCGGGTTGTCGCGGTGGTTCCTGCCGCCGCCCAGCGACACGTTGGCGTCGGAGGCGCGGCTGTCGGAGCCGACCAGCAGGATGTTCAGGGGCGTCTGTCCGGCCGCGTTCGGCTCGGCCTTGTGCGCCTTGGAGTCGCCGCTGCTGCGCTCGCCCTTCTCGATGTTGCCGTTCAGGTGCTCGTAATAGAGGTATCCGGCGCCGGCCGTCCCGAGTATCAGCACCGCGAGGGTCGTCGCGGACCATCGGAGCGCGCGATGCCGGCGTCCGGCCCGCCGCCGCCCGGGCCGCCTGCCGTTCCCGCCGCCCGGGGTCCCCTGGCCGCCCGTGCCCGCGCCACCCGCGTTGCCCCCGCCCCGGGCGCGCCGGACGGTGCCCGGTCGCGTTCCCTCCCCGTGCACACTGCTCTGCGTCATGCCTCTCCCCACCCGCGGACCCGCGAACGCCCCCTCTGCGCACTGCCCGTTCGACAGTTGGACGTACGGGCCCCCTCGTTGGCTGTACGGCGGTCCCGACGAATTGCTCGCGTCCCGGAGGGCTACCCCCGTCCCAGCCGTCTCCCGGGCGCGCCGATGGACTGTCGTACTGTCAGACGCACGTGGAGCCCGTCAGGTCACTTCGCGCACTCGACCTTGTCCGCGGTGGACTTCTGGACCTCTTCGGGAGCCTTGGCGGAGGCGGCGTCGGGATTTGACGCCGGCGCCCTTGAAGTCCTTGCCGAGGGTGAGGGTCATGGTGGGCAGGCCCTGGGCGTTGGTGACGCTCTCTCGCCGGGCTTCATCGCCGCGCCGGACAGACCGAGGATCTCGGCGAGGGCGCGGGCCTGATCGGCCTGGTCGGGGGCGTACTCCAGGGTGGTCTTGGCGACCTCCGCGTCGGCGTTGCCCGCGTTCTCCGACTTGGTGACGCCGGCCTCCGTCTGGAGGTAGGCCAGCTCTCGCTGAGCGCTGCCGCCGGAGGCGCCGCCGTTGAGGACGCGGACCCGGATCTCGGAGGATTCGGACTTCTCGCCCTCCAGCCGGGCGGCGACGGCGGCCCTTCTCCTTCTTCTCCTTCTCCGACTCCTTCTTCTTGACCTCGGTGAAGGAGACGTCGTTCCTGATCATGTCGAAGACCTGCTGGGCCGGCTCCTCCTGGAGCACGACGGTCACCTTGACCTTCTCGGCCGGGTTGTCGCGCACCGGCACCGTGGCGACGGTCAGGTTCTTGGTGTTGAGCTTGCCCAGCTCCAGCCCGAGGTCCTTCAGCTTGCCGATGCTGTCCAGCTTGGAGTCGACGGTCAGCGCCTCGGTCGCCGCCTCGGCCAGTTTCACCATCTTCGACGGGCTGGTGAGCGTGTCGTTGGACTTGAGCTTGCGCATCAGCGCGCTGAGGAACTGCTGCTGGATCTCGATGCGGCTCAGGTCGCCGCCGAAGCCCACGGAGTGCCGGGTGCCACGAAGGCGAGGGCGTCCTCGCCCTCGATCGTGTGCTTGCCCTTCGGCAGGTCCAGGTGCGAGTCCGGGTCGTCGATGGCCTTCGCCAGGCACACCTCGACTCCGTCGACCGCAGTGGTGAGCGTCTTGACCGCGTTGAAGTCGGCCACCATGAAGTTGTCGGGCGTGACCCCGGTCAGCTCGGTCACAGTCCGCATGGTGCAGCTGGGCGTACGGCCGCTCTGGCCGAGGCTGGTGTTGAAGCGGACGCCGGTGGAGCCGGGGATGACCTTCTTGGACCCGTCCTCCTGCGTGGTCGGGCAGTCGGGGATGTCGACGATCAGGTCGCGGGGGATGCTGAGCGCGGTCGCGTTGGAGCGATCCTTGGAGACGTGCAGCAGGATCGTGGTGTCGGCGTGGCCCGCGCTGCCCGTGTCGCCGTAGCCCTCGTTGCCGGCTCCGGTGCGCTTGTCGGTGCCGATCAGCAGGATGTTGATCGCCTTTGTCCTTCTGGAAGCCACCGGTGCTCGCGCCGTCGTCGGCGACGGACTTGATGTTGTCGTTGAGGTGCTCCAGATAGAGGTATCCGGCCGTGCCGACGGCGAGGACGACGAACGCCTATGGTGCCGCCGGTCCACAGCAGGACCTTCTTGCCCTTCGACTTCTTCTTCGCCGGCCGCCGGCGACCAGCGCCGTCCGGCGGCGGCTCCTCGGGTGCGGTACGGCGTCGGCGGGGAGGGGGAACCTCACGTTCCGGGGCGGTCGAGGGGCCGACGCCTCGTGCGCTGCGGCGGCGTGCACCGCGGGGGCCCGGGACGGTCGACTGCGGTGCGGAAGGGCTCAGTCGCAGTTCGTATTCGCCGGTGTCCGGATTGAGTACCCACTGGTCTGCGGGGTCGATGTTCTCCGCCCGCCCACGGCTTTGCGCGTCCACGGTTGTCCGAATCCTCCGTCGGGGCCGCGCGGCGCCTTCCCCTCAAGGCGCCCGGTCTCGCTCACTCGGTGCGCGGCCTCGGGCAGAACCTCGTGGCCGGGCACACCGGAGCGCTCACATTAACCGCCCTGTTCGGTACGGGGCGACGGCAGTGACACATTCCACGAACCTTACAACTGGGCAATACGGCGCATTCCTTGGACAATTGTCCGCCCTTCCGCGCCCGCCCCACGCCCGCCATGCGTCGTCTTGGAATGCGCTTTACTCGCAGACGTCCTCCGCGGCGGTGTTCCCGCTGAACGTCGGCGCCGGGGAATCACCGTCGCCGGGTTCCCGGGGGTCCCCGGAACCGGCCGGCGCGTCCGGCTCGGCCGCCGCCGCGATCGCCACGGGTTCGTCCGTCCGCAGGCGGGTGAACAGCTTCTCGGCGTCGGGCTGCACGAGTTGGTCGCGATTGGCGTCGCCCGCGTACGACTCCGGGGAACGGTCAGGAATTGCACGCGTTCGGTGGGAATGCCGCGCAGCCCCGTACGAGGTCGTACAGACCACGCAGACTCGCCAGATCCGGATCCGTCGTGAGGGACGACGTGGCCGCGTCCAGAACGGGATACAACTTCACCGGATTCAGCAGTACGTCATTGCTCTGCACCTTGTTGACGAGCGCACCCAGAAACGCTGCTGCCGGTCCATCCGGTCGGTGTCGCTGCCGTCACCGAGCGACTTGCGGGCACGGACATAGCCCGAGCGCCTGCTCCCCGTCGAGGTGACCCGGCCCGCGGGCAGTTTCAGCTTGGCGTCCTTGTCGTCGACCGGTTTCGCAGGCATACCTCGACGCCGTCGAGCGCGTCGACCAGCTCCTTGAAGCCCTGAAGTCGACGACCACGTGGTGGTCGATCCGGACGCCGGTCAGCTTCTCGACCGTACGGATCGAGCACGCCGAACCGCCCACCTCGTAGGCGTAGTTGAACTGGGCGAGGACGGGCTCGGTGCGTGACCCGTCGGGGCGGCGGCAGTCCGGCACGTCCACCATCAGGTCGCGGGGAGGGAGACGGCGGTGGCGCTGTCCCGGCCCGCGGCCGGGTGCAGCAGGATCGTGGTGTCCGACCGCTCGGTACCGGGTCCCGGCCGTAGCGCGCGTTGCCGTCACCGGAGCGCGAGTCCGACCCGATCAGCAACACGTTCTGGGCGCCGCGGACCAGCGAGGTGGGCCGCTCCTTCTCGTACCGGGCCAGTTCGGCCGCCGCCGCCTCGTCCGACGTGATGTTGCCGTCCAGCAGAGGTACACCGCCCACCCCCCCCCGCGGCACCGACGGCCAGCACGGCGACCACGATCCCGGCACGCCTCAGCCGCCGCCTGCGACGCCGCCGCCTCAGCCCGTCCCCGCTCGCGGGACGCCCCCGCCCCGGACGTCCGGACCCCCCTTGCCACCGCCCCTGCCGAAGGGCGCGCTGCGTCGTCATCGCTCACGTCTCCCTCCGTCCCGCACACGCAGCGCTCCTACCGACCATGACCCGAGCGAGCGCTGGAGGGGGAACGGGGCTGAGCCGAACGGGGTGTGGGGTCCGCGCCGATGCCTGCGGGCGGGGTCCGCGCTGATGTCTGCGGGCGGGGGCCCGCGGGTGTTGCCCTCACGGGCACGGGACTCGCTCCCGATGCCCTCGCGGGCGGGTCCGCGGTGTTGCCCTCGCGGGCACGGGACTGCTCCAGTGCCCTCGCGGGCAGGGTCACGCGGTGTTACCCTCGCGGGCACGGGACTGCTCTCGATGCCCTCGCGGGCGGGGCCACGCTGTGCCCTCACGGGCGGGGCCCCTCCGATACCCTCGCGGGCGGGGCCGCGCCCGCTGTACCCTCACGGGCGGGGCCTCTCCGATGCCCTCACGAGGGCGCGCGGCGGCCCCGCCCCAGGAGCGCGGCCGCCCGGCACGTCCCCGAGGCGGTGCGGCGCCACGCCGACCAGGCGCGGGCCCGCTCCGACGCCCACACGGGCGCGGCGGGGCCCGAACCCGCCCCTGCACGGGCGCGCGCCCGTCCCGCCCGGCAGCCCCGCGCCGGACAACCCGTCACCCTCCGGGTCAACACCCACGCCCCGCCCCCTCACGGGCGCGCGCCCGTCCCGCCCGACACCCACGCGGACAACCGCCACCACACCGGGTCGCACACCCGCCCCGCACCTCACTCGACGCCGAGCTCACACCCCCGGCAGACACCTCTCCGCGCCGTCGCCGAGACCTTCTCCGACTCGATGCGCTGGTCCCCGACCCCCGGCTCCGCCAGCTCCAGATGCCGGCACAGCACCACCGACCCCGCTGACCCAGCGGCCCGTACAGCCCCGCGCTCAGTGCCCCCGGGTGTCGTACGGCAGCCCCGACCCAGAATCCGCGCCCCCGGCCCCCGTGAGCCCGAGGCCCGGCACTGCCGCCGCCAGGGCCCGTTCCACGACCTCCGCCCCGCAACTCCCCGCCCGGCGACGATCAGCGCCGGGCTCCTCGAGTCCACCGGCGCGTACGGCACGAACCGGTCACCCCTGCCCCGGCACCTCCACCCCCGCGTCGGCGAGAAACCCTCCGGCGCGCGCGGCACCGAAGCGCCCCCGAGCGGCCACAGGGCGGTACCATCTCGCCGCCCCGAGCACGCGCGCGCCGCCTCAGCGACTCCGGTTCCGGCCCGCTCACGACCACGTCGGCCGCCGCCGGATCACCCCGCCACATCGGCGATGACGCCACCGACGCGCACGCCAGCAGCCACACGGCCGTCTGCCGAGTGGGCGGAGCAGTATTCAGCGCGACCCGGTCGCCGGGTTCGACGGACAGTTCGTCCTGGAGCAGATTCCCGGTCTTGGCCACCCCAATTGGCGAAGGTGGCCACGGACAGTTCGACGCGTTCGCCGGTGGCGTCGTCGTAGAGATCTCGCCAGGGGCGTCCGGGTCGCGGCGAGCGCCAGACTCAGCAGGTCGGCAGGAGGTGCGGTCGGTCGCGTTCACCCGCGCAAGCGTACGCGAGCCCACGGGCGGGCACCGAGCGTACGGCGTACCGCACCGCCACCGGTTCGGACGAAAACGCCCTACAGCCCGTCCGGTCACGGTTGGACAGATTTGTACGATGATGTCCACGATCAGGGCATGCGTGGATTCCTTGCTTCCTCGATCGGTGTCACGTGCGCGGCCGCCCTGGCCTTCCGCTCGCCCCGCCGGCGGCGGCCGGCGGCCCCCTCCGCCGCTCCGCCCACAGAAGCGGAGGAACAGCGCAGTCCGAGCGTGACCGTCCCCGGCGGCACCAGTCGCTGCCCTCGCCCCCCTCACCCGCGACCGAGCCCCGGCGCCGCCGAACAGGGGGTGCCCCGCCGA
Organism: Streptomyces thinghirensis; assembly: GCA_021502835.1. The sequence goes on along the minus strand of JAKFGP010000008.1, from coordinate 346,478 downwards.
GACGTACGGCACTTCTCACTGGTCAGTCTCGCATCTGCAAGGACGACCCGGACACCGAACTGCACGGCCACGTCCGGGTCCGCACCCGTGCCGCCACCGGCAGCGCAATTCCGCTGGCAGGAGGTGGAAGGCCCACAATGCCGACCACGCCGCCGACCCCGGCACCCCGAGAGCTGCCCTCGGGCCGTCGCGTCGCACGCCCCGCTGTGGGTGGGCGGAGGTCCGACGGCGTGGGTACGGGTGCTGAGCATGCCGGGGGCGCCAGGGCGACTGTACCCGGCCGCCGCGTCCCCCCTCCCACCGGCGCTGCGCCTCGAACTCGTCAAGCCCGGGCAGGGGAGCCCCGCCGGGGCAGCCCCCGGCCGGACGGGGCCCCGACCTCACCCCGGCGCTGACCGCCGTCCGCGGAAGCCGTCGCCGCCTCCGCCGCCGCCGGCCCTCGCCCCGCTCAGCGCCACCCAGGATCAGCACAGAGCCGGGCGCAGATGAGCCCAACTGCCGCAGCAGCAGGCCAAGCCGTACGTCGGTCCCCGCCCGAAGATCACCACGCTTGCCGCGGCTGGAGGCGCCAACGAGCTGCGCGACAAAGTTCGTGTACACGAAGGTCAAGGCGGCCTTCGTGCACCTCGGCCGCTGGCAACAACTACAGCTGCAAGCAGGCGCCGTCAGTCATTCGCGGTATCTACCGCTACGTCAACAGCATGGAAGCTGGCGACCTCGGCTACAACTTCCTCGTCGACAAGTGCGGAAAGATCTACGAGGGACGCCGAGCGTGTCAAGGCGGTACTGGGCATCCACCGCGAGTTCCAACTCCAGCAACAGCATGGGCATCGCCGTGCTCGGCACATACGGCTCAAGAAGCCGTCGTCCGCCACCGTCAAGGCGGTCGCCCGGCTCACCGCGCGTGGAAGGTCAGCCTGTACGGCGCGAGATCCGCGCGGAAGCATCCTGAAGTCCGGTGGTGCAATCTCTACCGAGCAAGAACGTGCGGCTGAACGTCATCTCCGGTCACCGCGGCCTTCGCCTACGAGCGACTGCCCCGGCAAGAAGCTCTACGACAAGCTCGGCACCGCCCGCTCGACGGCGGCAAGTACCAGGGCCGCTGAGGGCGGCTTGCCTACGACCACCGAAGGCGCCATGGAACGGTCTGCATACACTGGCCGGCCGAAGAACAGTTCAGCCGAAGGATCGGCCCCAGGAAGCAGAGACGGCGGTGACGAAGCGATCCTCTGGTCGGCGGCAAGGCCACCGCGGCTGCGGCCGCTCACGGTGCACGCCCAAGCCCATGGTGAGGGCGGCGGGGGTGCCGTTCCTCACGCACCAGCTGGCGCAGGCGAAGGCGGCGGGCGTCGACCACATCGTGCTCTGCGCTGAGCTACCTGGCGGAAGTCTTCGAACCCGCACTTCGGCGACTGGCTCGGTCCTCGGCCTCCACCTCGAGTACGTCACCGAGGAGGAGCCGCTCCGGCACCGGCGGCGCGATCCGCAACAATGGCGTCGGCTGGCACTCGGGCCCCAGACGACCCGGTCCTCGTCTTCAACGGGGACATCCTGACAGGCCACGGACATCGGCGCACTGGTCCGCACCCACGGGACAAGCGGGCGCGGACGTCTCCCTGCACCGACGAAGGTGACCGACCCGAGGGCGTACGGCCTGGTCCCGACGGACGAAACGGGCCGGGTGCTGGCCTTCCTGGAAGCCCCAGACCCCGAGGAGATCGTCGCCGACCAGATCAACGCGGGGAGGCGTCTTCCGCCGCTCGGTCATCGACACGATCCCGCACGGCGCCCGTCTCGGTCGAACGCGAGACCTTCCCGGAACTCCTCGCCACCGGAGCCCACCTCCAGGGCATGGTCGACTCCACGTACTGGCTGGACCTCGGCACCCCGGCGGCCTTCGTACGCGGCTCCGCCGACCTGGTCCTCGGCCGTGCCCATCCCCCGCGATACCGGGCCGCTGCGGCGGCGCTGCGCCTGATCCTCCCACGGCGCGGGTCGCGCCCGACGCCAAGCTGGCCGGCAGCAGGTGGTCGGCGAGGGCGCCTTCGTGGCGGAGGGCGCGCGCGTCTTCGGCGGCCTGATCCTGCCCGGCGCCGTCGGCCAGACCGAGCTGCACCGTCATCACCGACTTCCTGTCGGCACCCGCACCGCGTCGGCACCCGCTCGATCCTCACCGGCGGTCATCGGCGACGGCGCCGTCATCGGCGCCGACGAACTCGCTCCGGCGCCCGAATCTGGTGCGACGCACATCCCCAGCAGCACTCCGCTTCTCGTCCGACGCGTGACCTCCGGCGGTCACGCCAGGTGCGGGTGCCTGCAGCGGCAACTGCCGCAACCGCGAAACACGGATAGCGCGCACAGCTACAGCAGCCGCGCCAGCGCCTACGGCAGCCGCGCCCGTGTACCTGCGGGCGGCGTGCCGTGTACCTGCGGGCAGCCGTGCCGTGTACCTGCGGGCGGCGGTGCGCGGCTACGGCAGTCGTGCCGCGTGGCGCTGCGGGCAGTCGTGCCGCTGGGGCGGCACAGGTGGGCCGCAACGGCACCCCGCAGCGCCGGGCCGCGCCACCACCCCGCCCACACCCACGCCGGGCAACCGGGAAGCACCGGATCAGCAAGCCGACGGACCAGCAAGCCGACGGACCAGCAAACCGGCGGACAGCAAACCGGCGGACCAACCGGCCGGCGGAACGGCATCCAGAGCCGCTCAATCCCCATGGAGCCATCCGCCCGGCACCCACCGCCCGGCACCCGCCCACTCAACAACACCAACCGAGCCGCCCGGTGCCGCTGCCCGGCATGCGGCTCCAGCAGCGCAGCATCACGATCATCCACGTCGATCCCCGCCAGCGCAGACCCGATCAGCAGATGCGGATCCCCCACCGTCGCCGCCGTCCGGCGCCCCCGCTGACTGCGCTTGCACGGTCTCCGCGGACGTCCACGACCGATGCCAGGACACGACCTCCAGCCGCTCTGCGCCGCCGCCAGTTCCATCCCGGCCGCCTCCTCCAGCCGCGCGGCGACCCGCACGGCCCGCAGGATCGTCGACGCCCGCTTGTTGTCCACCCCGGCCAGGTGCCACTCCCAGGACGGAATCATCGCCCAAGTCCGCGCCGACGGCATGATACACATCCGGCCGGGCGCGGGCCCGGCGCCCGGTTCCCCCGTACTTCCGCACGAGCAGCCGCCACGCCTGGTACGCCTCCAGCGTCGTGACCTTCTGCTCCAGGATCGACGGGATCAACGACTCCATCACCAGCCCGGTCCGGGCCAGCCGCAGCCCCGGCCGCCGGTGTGCCGCGAACGCCAGCAGCCGGTGCCGCGCACGAACGCGGCCGGGTCGTCGTCGGCTCCCAGCATCCGAGGCAGCTGCTCCAGCAGCCAGTCCGCCCCCGGCCCCCAGGCCTCGCCCTGGCAGCTCACCGCCGCGCGCGGTGATCCGCAGCGATGCCCGGCCCGGCGGGCGTCCGGCTGGCCCGCCACACCGACCCGTCCGGCATCGTGCGGAACGTCGGATCGCCCGGCCCGCGCCGCAGCGGACCGAGCACCAGCCCCAGCTCCAGCGGCCCGTCCGGCACCCACACCCGTTGCCTTCCCCCGGCGCGACGGCCTGCCGGGGCACGCCCGGCGGCGGGCACACCGCCCGCGGGCCGACGCCCTCCCCGCCGCGCACCGAAGCACGCGTGGGCCGGGGAGCGAAACGTCCTGCCACGAGAGGTCCTTGGCGCGAGGGAATGCGGGGAAAGGGATGTGAGGGGGCGCGCGGAAAGCGGAAGCCCTACGAGGGTAAAGGCTCGCCCGGACAGGCTCACCGAACCTCGATGAACGCCCCCGCGTCCCGCTCCGCCCGCGCCCGGGTTCCTCCGCCGCATGACCGACCGCGACGGCCCCCATCGGGTCCCAGTCGCCCGGCAGCCCCAGCACCTCCCGTACGACGTCCCGGCAGAACATCGTCGAGGACACCCGCCGAACCCAGCCGCTCCCCGGCGAGCGCGACGAGCAGGTTCTGCACGCCGGCGCCGGTGGCGACCACGAACATCTCCCGCTCGGCCCCCGTCGCGCCGCGCGTCCCCGTACGTGTGCGAGCCGTCCATCACGAGGCAGGGGACGACCAGATACGGTGCGTTCCGCAGGACGTCACCGCGCCGGACTGCTTGGCGATCGACTCCTCGCTCTTGCCGTCCCGCCGCAGGTCCGCGATCCAGGCGTCCCGCATCGCGTCCAGCAGCCGGGTGCGGGATTCGGCCGACTCCAGCAGCACGAACCGCCATGGCGTCGTGTGGTGCGGCGCCGGTGCGGTCACCGCCGCCGCCACCGCGCAGCGTACGGCCCGGGGTCGACCGGCTCGTCCGTGAAGGCCCGTACGGTACGGCGCTGGGTGACCGCCTGCCGTACCGCCTCCGACGTGCCCAGCCGGAACATGTCGTCGCGCGCGTCGCGCACCATCGCCCGCGCGCCCTCGCCGTCGTCCTCCGCCACCACCTGCGGGAGCCCGCGCACGACGGCGACGGGCAGCCCGGCTGCCTTCCCCTTGACCAGGTCGCCGCGGCGGCAGCTCGTCGGCGGTGGCGACGACGGTGGCGGCGGATTGCCGTGCGCGTCCGTGCCCCCGCGCAGGTCGTCGAGGACCCGCACACCGGCGGCGCCGATGGCCACGTCCGTGAGCCCGGCCATTCGCCAGGGCCGCCGAACGTGTCGGTGACGACCACGCCGACGTCGACGCCCAGCGCGTCGCGCAGTCCGTCGCGGATGCCGCGCGCGGAGGCGTCCGGGTCCTCGGGGGCAGCAGCACCGTCCCGGAGGGCGTGTTGGAGGCGTCGACCCCGGCCGCCGCCATGACCAGGCCCTGCCGGTTCTCGACGATGCGCAGCGCGCCGCGCCGGGCCACCACCCGCACGGTCTCCGCGTCGATCGCGGCCTCCCGGTCGGCGGCCTCCACGACCCGGCCCTCGGCCTTGGACACGATCTTGGACGTGACGCGCAGCACGTCCCCGTCGGCGCAGGGCGGGCTCGGCCGCCGCGATCAGCTTGACCAGGTCGTCGCCCGGCTGCACCTCCGGCAGACCGGGGACGGCCCACACCCGGTAGCCCTCCCCGGAGACCTGACGCGCCGTCACGCACGCCATCGCTCACCCCGTCGCTCACGCCTCCCGCACCTCCTCGGCCAGCGTCAGCGCCTCCGGGCCATCTGCGCCGTCGCGTCGAGGTCGGTCATCATAGCGGAACGGCGCGACAGAGGATGCCGGCCGCCTTCACGCGCGTGACGGACTCCGCGTCGACCGTGTCGACCAGCCAGCCGTCGAGCAGTCCCGAGCCGTAGTGCTCGGCGACCGCGGCCGCCGTGGACTCCACGCCCACCGCCGCGAGCACCTTGTCGGCCATCCCGCGTACGGGCGCGTCCCCGACGATCGGGGACAGGCCCACCACCGGCACCCCGGCGTCGGCGATCGCTTCCCTGATGCCGGGCATGGCGAGAATCGTGCCGACCGAGACGACCGGGTTGGACGGCGGGAACAGGATCACGTCCGCCTCCGCGATGGCCTCCAGGACACCGGGTGCCGGCTTGGCCTGCTCGGCGCCTACCGGCACGACCGCCTCGGCGGGAACCGAGGCCCGCAGCCGTACCCAGTACTCCTGGAAGTGGACCGCCTTGCGCTCCCCGTCCAGCTCGACGGCGACGTGGGTCTCCACACGGTCGTCGGTCATCGGAACGAGGTGCACGCCGGGCTTCCAGCGGTCGCACAGAGCCTGCGTCACCGCGCTGAGCGGAAAGCCGGCGGCGATCATCTGCGTCCGCACGATGTGCGTGGCGAAGTCGCGGTCGCCGAGCCCGAACCACTCGGGTCCGACGCCGTACGCCGCGAGTTCCTCCTTGAGATGGAAGGTCTCGTCGGCCCGTCCCCAGCCCCTGCTCCTCGTTGATGCCGCCGCCGAGCGTGTACATCACCGTGTCGAGGTCGGGCAGACCTTCAGCCCGAAGGGTGGATGTCGTCCCCGGTGTTGCCGATGACCGTGATGTCCGCGTCCGGCGCGGCCTGCTTCAGACCACGCAGGAACCGGGCACCGCCGATGCCGCCTGCCAGAACCACAATGCGCATGGCCCCAGTCTTGCGAGGCGGGTACGACACCGCGTCAGGCAGTCGTCACCGCACCGGCACCGGCACCGGCTCCCGCGTCGGCACCCGAGCACCGCGCGGAGTGCATCGGCATGTCCGTCAGCCCCGGGTAGTAGATGTGCAGGCTGACCGCCGGCTCCAGCGCGTCGTTGACCACCTCGTGCACGTACCCCGGCGCGAAAGCGCTGCGCTCCCCGGCCGCAGCACACGCGTGCCACGCTCGGCGCGCTCGGTCAGGTGCCGTCCAGGACGGTCAGCACTCCGGAGGAGGGCCCGTGGTCATGGCGTCCGCTGCCCTGGCCGGGCAGCCAGGACAGCAGCCAGACCTCGTAGCCGGGGCCGGTGCGCAGCCGGTGGTACCAGCGCGTCGTCGCGTCGTACCGGACGAGGTGCTCCCACTCGGACCGGTCGGCGGCGACGGACCGGGCAAGGCCGGCGAACTCGGCGACGGTGGCCGGGTGCTCGCGCGGTGCCTGCAGGAGGTGGGGGACTTCGAGGATGTCGCCGGCGATCTGGAGGTCGCTGTCGCTGTTCATGGGTGCGGTGGGTCCTCGGCGGAAGAGTGCGGGAGGCGAAGCAGGAAGAGGGAGAACGCCCTGGTGGGGCGGGCAGCGAAGACACGAGTCGCGTGGACTCGGACAGCCGGAGCGCGGTTGGCTCAACAGCTGGAACAGCAACAACAGCTACAGCGAGCGCGGGCAGCACCGTGGGACCCGGCGGTGCGGGTCGAGGTGAGCGCCAAGTTCGCGAGCATGCCCACAAGGACAGCGGTTCACACCAGCACTGTCAACTCGGTGCCCGTTATGTGGGACATGTTTCACCTCATCCGGTTCATCTCGCAGGTGAAAGGTTTGCTCAGGCGGCTTCCGGGACATGGCGCACAAGCCGGGCGCACTAACCCCGTTGCGATCCCGTGATCCGAATGTGATCAGGTTCGCTTCGGCGTGTGTATCGGAACGGGATCGAACGCTCGGGCGTCCTTCCTGGTGCGGGCTCCACGCGGGTCGGCTGCCCTCGGGTCCCTCATTGGTATGTCGAGGTTTAGGCCGATTTGAACACTTTCCGCTTGGCCTTGGTTCCGCAGAGTGAATAAGGGGCCCAATAGCAGATCTCGGCTTGACTCGCCCGGAGCAGCACACTTGTAATTTCACTCGTGTCGTTCAGCCGGAATCGGTAACGGCTAGATCACGGGGACGCGAAAGACAGACGAGGGGCGCACATGACCGAGCTGGTGCAGCAACTGCTGGTCGACGACGCGGACGAGGAACTCGGCTGGCAGGAGCGCGCACTGTGCGCCCAGACCGACCCCGAGTCCTCTTCCCCGAGAAGGGCGGCTCCACCAGGGAGGCCAAGAAGGTCTGCCTCGCCTGTGAGGTCCGCTCCGAGTGCCTCGAGTACGCCCTTGCCAACGACGAGCGTTTCGGCATCTGGGGCGGCCTGTCCGAGCGGGAGCGCCGCCGCCTGAAGAAGGCCGCCGTCTGACCCGCCGTCGACCCGGGGTCCGACGGGCGGCGCATTCTCCGCGCCTACCGCACCAACCGCACCACCCCGCGTACATAACGGCAGGAACGGCCCCTCGCAGGTGGGTTGTCCACAGGCGGCGGGCCGTCGCCCTGCCCAGCCGATAGTGTGGGCGCTCGTCCGAGACGCCCCGCCACCCCCAACAGGCACGGGCGTCCACCGCAGTCCTCCGAACCGGGGCCCGCACCTCGATGTCCGTGCACAGCCACACGGCAGCCCAGCAAGACCTCGCTGCCACACCTGAGTTCCCGCGTCACGTGGTGACGGCGGTCCTCGTCGCCCACGACGGAGCCCGCTGGCTGCCCGACGCGCTCGCCGGGCTGCTCGGCCAGGAGCGCCCCGTCCAGTACGCCGTGGCCGCCGACACCGGCAGCGCCGACGACTCCGCCCGGCTGGTCACCGACGCCCTCGGCGACGACCGCGTGCTCCACCTCGCCCGGCGCACCGGCTTCGGCCAGGCCGTCGAGGAGGCCGCCCGCACCGCCCCGGTCCTCACCCCGGACGACCTGCCGTATCTGAGGCGGCCCAGCGGCTGGGACCCCGTCACGCGCACCTGGCGCGACGACACCTACGACCTGCCGGAGCTTCCCCACGGAGAGCCGGTGCAGTGGCTGTGGCTGCTGCACGACGACTGCGCCCCCCGAACCCGACGCCCTGGCCCAGCTGCTGCGCGTCGTGGACAACGAGTACGAACTCGGCCGCGACGACGTCGCCGTGGTGGGCCCCAAGCTCCGGCGGCTGGTACGACCGCCGGCAACTGCTTGAGGTCGGCGTCTCCATCGCCAACTCCGGCCGCCGCTGGACCGGCCTGGACCGCCGCGAACAGGACCAGGGGCCAGCACGACCACGTCCGGTCCGTCCTGTCGGTGTCCACCGCCGGCATGCTGATCCGGCGTGACGTCTTCGAGCGGCTCGGCGGCTTCGACCGCCGGCTGCCCCTGATGCGCGACGACGTCGACCTGTGCTGGCGCGCGCACGCCGCCGGCCTCCGCGTCCTCGTCGCCCCCGAGGCGGTCGTACGCCACGCGGAGGCCGCCTCCCGCGAACGCCGCGCCGTCGACTGCGCGGGCCGCACCACCGCCTCCCCCACAAGGTGGACAAGGCCGGAGCCGTCCACACCCTCCTCGTCAACGCCCGCACGGCCGCCCTGCCCTGGGTGCTGCTGCGCATCGTCGTGGGCACCCTGCTGCGCACCCTCGCCTACCTCGTCGGCAAGGTCCCCGGACAGGCCGTCGACGAGATCCGCGGCCTGCTCGGCGTCCTGCTGCGCCCCGAACGCATCCTCGCCGGGCGGCGCGAACGCGGCCGCCCGCAGGTCGAGAAGGGCGAACTGCGCCCCCTGTTCCCGCCCCCCGGCGCGACCATCCGCGTCACCGTCGAACAGGTCGCGGGCAGCCTGGTCGGCAGCTCCGACGCCGAGACGACCACCGGCGCCGGGCGGCACGGCGGCGGCATCGAGTCCGGACCCGGCGGCGACGACGCCGACTTCCTGGAGATCGAGCAGTTCGCCCGCCTCAAGCGCATCGCCCGCAAGCCCGGCCCGGTGCTCTTCCTGGTGCTGCTGTTCGTCTCCCTGGCCGCCTGCCGCGCGCTGCTCGGCGGCGGCGCCCTGGCGGGCGGCGCGCTGCTGCCCGCCCCGGCCGGCGCCGGAGAGCTGTGGGCGCGTTACACGGACGCCTGGCACACCGTCGGTACCGGCGGCACCGCCTCCGCACCGCCCTACCTCGCGATCGTCGCCACGCTGGCCTCCGTGCTGCTCGGCTCCACCGGCCTGGCCGTCACCCTGCTGCTGGTCTGCTCGGTGCCCCTGGCCGGCGTCGCCGCGTACTTTCGCCTCCCGCCCGCTCGTCACCTCCCGGCTGCTGCGCGCGTGGGCGGCCGTCGCCTACGCCTTCCTGCCCGCCGCCACCGGCGCCGCTCGCCGGCGGCCGCGTCGGCACCGCCGTCCTCGCCGTACTGCTGCCGCTCATCGCGCGCGCGGGCGCCGCCGCGGCCGGCCTGACGAGTTCGTCCGGCACCCGCGGCAGCTGGCGCGCCACCTGGGCGTACGCGCTGCTGCTGACGATCACCACCGCCTTCACGCCCGTCGTGTGGCCCATCGCGCTGCTCCTCGGCGTCGGCGTCCTGGCCCTGCGCCGGGGCGACATCACGGCGTACGGACCGCGCTTCCTCGCCCAACTGGGCACCCCCCTGCTGCTCCTCGCCCCCCTGGTCGCTGACGCTGCTCCCGTTCGGCTTCCTCGACGAGGCCGGACTGGAGTACGGCTCCTCGGCCGCCTCCGCCCTCGACCTGCTCGGGGCGAGCCCCGGCGGCCCCGGCACGGTCGGCGGGCTGATCCTCATCGGCATCGTGCTGGCCGCGCTCGCCGCCCTGCTGCGCTCGGAACGGCAGTTGGGCATCCGTACGGCCTGGGCCGTCGCCCTGGTCGCCCTGGTCTTCGCGGTCCTCTCCAACCGCTCCGCCTGGGCCGGGCCCGCCACCCTCGTCTACGGCATCGCCCTGCTGTCCGCCGCCACGCTCGGCGCCGACGGGGCGCGCTCGCGGGTGGCCGAGCAGAAGCTTCGGCTGGCGCCAGCCCGTCGCCGCCCTGATCGCCCCTCGCCTCGGCCGTCGGCCCGCTGATCGCCGCCACCGGCTGGATGATCGGGGGCGCCGACGGCCCCGTGGAGCGACGCGATCCCGTCCAGGTGCCCGCGTTCGTCGCCGAGGAGAGCCACACCCGCGACCAGGCCCGCACCCTCGTCCTCGACAGCGACTCCCCGGCCCACGTCAGCTACATGCTGGTCCGTGGCTCCGGAGCCCGCCTCGGCGACGGCGAACTGGCCGCCGGAGACGGCGGGAACAGCGGACTGGACAAGATCGTCGCCAACCTCGTGGCCGGTTCCGGCGCCGACCAGGCCGACCAGCTCGGCGGCTTCGCCGTGCGCTACGTCCTCGTGCACAAGGGCGCGCCCCGCGAGGTCACCCGCGTCCTGGACGCCACGCCCGGTCTGAGCCGGCTGGAGGCCAGCAGGACGGCAGCGGACTGTGGCGGGTGGACCAGGAGGTCGCGCGCGCGACCATCGTGTCCGGCGAGGACTCGGGCGCGGACTCCGGCCCGGTGCCGGTGACCCGCAGCCCGTCGCGGCCGGGCCCGTGGAGATCCACACGGACATCCTGTCCGGCTCCGACGGCCGCGTGCTGCGCCTCGCCGACACCGCAGCCGAGGGCTGGACGGCCACCCTGGACGGCAAGCCGCTCACCCGCACCACGGTCGACGGCTGGGCCCAGGGCTTCGAACTGCCCGCCTCCGGCGGAAGGCTGGACGTCACCTACGACGCCCCGTTCACCCACACCGCCTGGCTGTGGGCCCAGGGTCTCCTCGCCGTCGTCCTGGTCGTCCTCGCCCCTGCCCGGCAGGCGCCGCGACGTCGACGACGACCTGCCCGAAAGAGCCGCTCGTCGCCGCCGAGTCCGTCGAGGGCGAAGGCCGCCGGGCCAGGCGACTGCGCGCCCAGGCCGAGGCGGAGGCCGAGGCCGGGGCGGGAGGCGAGCCGGTGACCGAGGCCGCGGACGCCCTCCGCGCAGGCCGGCCCGCCCGCGGAGGCACCCGTGGCGGTTCCGCAGCAGCCGGCGTACGGCGAGTGGGACTCGGCGGGGTACGCCGGTGCCGAGTACAACTCCTACGGCACGTACGGCGGCGAGCAGTACCAGGGCGCCCAGCAGTACGACCCGGGCGCGTACGGACAGCAGCAGTACCCGGCGGAGGCCTATCAGGGCGGCCAGGCCGGTCAGTACGAGGCGGATCAGTACGAGGCCGGCCGGCACGAAGCCGGCCAACACGGCCAGTACGACCCCTACGCCTACGGCGACCCGTCCCAGGCGGGCACGTACGACCCCGCCTACGACCAGGCGTACGGCCAGGCCGGCTACGACACGCCGTACGACCCTTCCCAGCCCCACCACCCCCACGGCACGGGCAGTGAGCGTCCCGACGGGAGCCAGCAGTGAAGCGCACCACCCTGTCCCTGTTCGCCGGCGCGACCGCGCTCGCCGCGATCACCGGCTTCGCGGCGGTGTCCACACCGGACGCCACCGGCGCGGACACCGCCCGGCCGGCCGCCCGGCTGCCCGTGGAGCGCACCAGCCTGCTGTGCCCGGCGCCCAGCACCTCCGACCTCGCCGAGACGACGTACACGTCCTTCACGCCCGTCACCAAGGGCGCCGACGAAGAAGGGCAGGGCCGCACTCGCGGCCGGTACCCCTGAGGAAGGGAAGAAGACCGAGAAGCCCGTCGTGCAGCCCAAGGCGCCCGGCACGCTGGTCACCGGCAGCACCTCCGGTGCCGACGCGCCCGCGTGCTGGTCGGCACCGCCGAGGGCGGTTACGCGCCCGGCTGGACGGTCCAGCAGACCACCGAGGTCGCCGCCGGGACGGGCCGGGGACTGCAGGGCGTCAACTGCACCGCTCCGGACACGGAGTTCTGGTTCCCGGGCGCCAGCACGGCGACCGACCGCACCGACTACGTGCACCTGACGAACCCCGACGACTCGGCGGCCGTCGTCGACATCGAGCTCTACGGCAAGGACGGAGCCCTGAAGTCCACGGTGGGGGAGGGGATCACCGTGCCGCCGCACGCCAGTGAGTCCCTCCTGCTCTCCACGCTCAGCGACGTGGAGCAGACCGACGTCACCGTGCACGTCGGCGTGCGCAGCGGACGGGTCGGCGCCGCGGTGCAGGCCCTGGACGACAAGACCGGCGGCGACTGGCTGACCGCGGCCGCGACCCGGCGGGCGAACTCGTGCTGCCGGGCATCTCCGCAAGGACGCCACAGCCGTACGCCTGGTGCTGTTCACACCCGGTGGTACCGACGCCGACCTGAAGGTGCGCCTCGCCTCGCCGTCCGGGTCGATCACGCCCGCCGGGCACGAGACGGTGCACGTGAAGGCGGGCATGACGACGGGCGTCGACCTCGGCGAGGTCACGCGCGGCGAGGCGGGATCGCTGGTGCTGACACCGACCGGCGGTTCCGTGCCGGTCGTGGCGGCGGTCCGGGTCGTGCGGGGCGAGGGCGGCGAACAGGAGTCGGCGTTCATTCCGGCCGCCGACCCGGTCGGTGCGCGCGCGACGTCCGCGGACAACCGCGCCAAGCGCACGACACTGTCCCTGGCCGCCATCGGAGAGGCCGCGAAGGTCAAGGTCACGGCCTCGGCGGGCACCGAGGGCGGTACGACGGCGACCAAGACGTACACGATCAAGGGCGGCACGACCCAGACCGTCGAGGCACCGGTCCCCGCCGGCCTCGAGGGCGCCTACGCACTGACGGTCGAGACCGTCTCGGGCGGCCGGTGTACGCGTCCCGCACCCCGACCGGAGAGGACGACGACGTGGCGTCCTTCACCGTCCAGACCCTCCCCGACGACCGGGGAACGGTCTCGGTGCCGAACGCGGACGAGGACCTGTCGGTACTGCAGAAGTAGGCCCTACGGGCACGCGGCCGTCGCTCCCTCCGCGGTCGGCGCGTGGAGAAGCCGAGGGTGGGGGGAGGCACCCCGCGACGCCGGGCCGTGCGCCCCATCCCACCCCGCACCGGCGCCGGGCAGCGGATAAGCACCGGACCACTGCGCCACGCACCCGCAGGCCCGCTCAATCCTCCCCGTACCGGGGATCCACCGTCTCCGGCGTCAGCCCCAGCAACTCCGCGACCTGCTCGACGACGACCTCGTGCACGAGCGCCGCCCGCTCGTCCCGGCCCTTGGTCCGGATCTCGACCGGCCGCCGGTACACGACCACGCGCCCTCGCCGCCCATCCCGCGAGGGCACCGTCCCCCCGAGCGGAACCGCCTCGTCGTGCCAGGCATCCCCGGCGTCCGCGGCCGGCCGCGCACGTCGAGGACGAGGAAATCGACGTCGGCGAGCTGCGGCCACCGCCGTTCCAGGCGCTCCACGGAGTCCTGCACCAGATCCGCGAACACCTCGCCGCGGCTCGGGCGAGCGGTGCCGCCCTGCGGGGGGCGCGATCGGGCCGCGCATGCCCCGGCCGTGGCGATCACGACGGCGGGGCCCCGGGCGGCCTGCCTCACGGGGTGTCAGGGGGTTGTCCATCACGGTGAAGGGTAGCCCCGCCGGTGCCCCGCGCCGGACCGCACGCACACCGGACAGCGCCGGGGCACCTCGTACGGCATGTCGCCGGATGACCATTCCAGCCAAGGTTGGGCTCGATTCCGTATCTCTCCGCGACCGTCGAACTCAAGGCAAATGTCGCTGTTCGTATCGGTTCGCGACCGCTTCCCGAGCCGTCCGGCCTCCCGGAAACCGGCGTCCGTGCAGGTCAAAGAGGTGCGAACAGAGGGTCCTGTGGGGCGTTTCACACCACGACACGGTGGTGTGACCTGGTGGAGAAGTCTTCGCGGCCCGCTCAAGAGTGCGGGTACCGTCCAACATCGTGAGCCCTGTACGTCGCTGTTCGCGCACCTTGCGGCCGTCCCGCCGTCGCGACGCTGACGTACGTCTACGCCGACTCGACCGCGGTCCTCGGCCCGCTCGCCACCTACGCCGAACCCCACTGCTACGACCTGTGCGCCGAGCACTCCGAGCGCCTCACCGCCCCGCGCGGCTGGGAGGTCGTCCGCCTTCTCGACGGCTCGGCCCCGGCCCGTCCCAGCGGCGACGACCTGGAGGCGCTCGCCAACGCGGTGCGCGAGGCGGCCCGCCCTCAGGAGCGGGCGGCGGAGGCGGGTGGCGGTCGGCGGTCGGCGGACCTCGATGGAGGTCAGGCGCGCCGCGCCACCTGCGCGTCCTGCGCTCGCCGGACAACTGAGTCACCTCAGCCACCCCGGTCACCTCAGCCACTTCCGTCGTCATCCGTTGCTGCACACCCATTGACGCCCCCTTGTCGCGGACACGACCATTCCGGAAGCAACGAGAAACCGCTTTCGCATGGCGGAATCCGGGAGGCGCCCGTGTACGTCCAGGAACTGGAACCAGTCGCCGGTCGCTCGGCCTGTCCGCCCTGGTGGCGGCCCTGCCCCTGGTGATCGTCCTCGTCCTGCTGGGCGGCGTCCGCATGAAGGCACACCTGGCGGGTCTCACGGGCCTCCTGGCGGCCGTACTCGTCGCCTGGCTCGCCTACGGCATGCCGCTGACCAGACGGCCTCCAGCGCCGTCCAGGGCGCCCTGTTCGATCTTTCCCCATCCTGCGGATCGTCGTAACGCCCTGTGGGTCTACCGGATGACCGTCCACACCCGGCACTTCGACATCCTGCGCCGCTCCTTCGGCCGGCTCTCCGACGACCCGCGCATCCAGGCCCTGGTCGTCGCCCTTCTGCTTCGGCGCCCTGCTGGAGGCCCTCGCCGGGTTCGGGGCGCCCGTCGCGATCTGCTCGGTCATGCTCGTAGCCCTCGGCTTCGACCCCGTGCGCGCGGCGGTCGTGGCGCTGGTCGCCAACACCGCGCCGGTCGCCTTCGGCGCGATGGGCACCCCCGTGGTGACACTGGCCCAGGTCACCGGGCTGCCGCTGGACGACGTCGCCTCCGTGGTGGGCCGCCAGACGCCCCTGCTGGCTCTCGTCGTCCCGCTGCTGCTGGTCTGGCTGGTCGACGGACGGCGCGGGCTGCGTGAGACCTGGGTGCCCGCGATGGCCTGCGGCGTCGCCTTCGCCGTCGCCCAGTTCGTCGCCTCCAACTACGTCTCCGCCCAGCTCGCCGACATCGGCGCCGCCCTGCTGGGCGCGGCCGCCCTGGTCGCCGTGCCCCAGGCCCGCAGGCCCGCCGCCGAACCCGTACGCGCGTCCGTCCTGACCGGCGTACGCAGCGAGGAACTGGACGAGCGCGACCCCGCCGGGAGGTCGTGCGGGCGTACGCGCCGTACGCGCTGATCGTCGCGATCTTCTCCGTCGCGCAGATCCCGGCGGTCAAGGACTGGCTGGCGAAGGCGACCTAGACGTACGACTGGCCGTTCCTGGACGTCGCCGACCCCGAGGGAAATCCGGTCGGCGGCAACGTCTTCTCCCTGCCGATCGTCTCCACCGGCGGCACGCTCGTACTCCTCGCCGGCCTGGCCACGGCCGTCGTCCTCGTGTGCACGCGCGTGGCGGTCAAGGAGTGGCTCGCGACCGTGCACGAACTGCGCTTCGCGATCCTCACCGTGACCTCCGTCCTCGCCCTCGCCTACGTCATGAACCTCTCCGGCCAGGCCGCCACCATCGGCCACTTCGTCGCGGCGGCCGGCGCCGGACTCGCCTTCCCGTCACCCGTACTGGCTGGTTCGGCGTCGCCGTCTCCGGCTCCGACACCCTCGGCCAACGCGCTCTTCGGCGCCCTCCAGGTGACCGCCGCGCGGGAGTCCGGCCTGTCGCCCGAGCTGCTCGCCGCCGCCAACAGCTCGGGCGGTGTCCTCGGCAAGATGATCTCCCGCAGAACCTCACCATCGCCTGCGCGGCCGTCGGCCTCGCGGGCCGCGAGGGCGACCTGCTGCGCAAGGTGCCGCCCTGGAGCCTGGGCCTGCTGCTGGTGATGGCCTGATCGTGGTCGGGCAGTCCACGCCGGTCCTGGGCTGGATGCCGCCCCGACCTTCCGGAACCCCACGGCGCCCCGACGGCGGTTACGGGTAGTTTGTGGGCTCCGACAGGACTTTCAGGAAGGTTGGCCGTGGCTGCTGATCTGTCGCAGATCGTGAAGGCGTACGACGTACGCGGTGTGGTGCTGGACCAGCGGGACGAGTCGCTGGCCGAGCTGTTCGGCGCTGCGTTCGTCGAGCTGACCGGCGCGAGCGCCATCGTGGTCGGCCACGACATGCGGCCCTCGTCCCCGGGCTGTCCGGCGCCTTCGCGCGCGCGGGGCGGCGCCCGCGGCGCCGACGTCACCGAGATCGGCCTGTGCTCCACCGACCAGCTGTACTACGCCTCCGGCGCGCTGAACCTGCCGGGCGCCATGTTCACGGCCTCGCACAACCCGGCCCAGTACAACGGCATCGCTGTGCCGCGCGGGTGCCGCCCCGTCGGCCAGGACACGGGCCTCGCCGAGATCCGCGCGTCCGTGGAGCGGTGGAGCGCCTCCGGCACCCCGGAGCCGGCGTCCCGCCCCGGCACCGTCACCCGGCGTGACACCGCTCGCCGACTACGCGGCCCACCTGCGCTCCCTCGTCGACCTCACCACCATCCGCCCCCTCAAGGTCGTCGTCGACGCGGGCAACGGCATGGGCGGCCACACCGTCCCCTCGGTCTTCACCGGCCTGCCCCTCGACCTCGTGCCGATGTACTTCGAACTCGACGGCACCTTCCCCAACCACGAGGCCAACCCCCTCGACCCGGCCAACCTCGTCGACCTCCAGAAGCGGGTCCGCGAGGAGGGCGCCGACCTCGGCCTCGCCTTCGACGGCGACGCCGACCGCTGCTTCGTCGTCGACCAGAACGGCGACCCGGTCTCTCCTCCGCCGTCACCGCCCTCGTCGCCGCCCGCGAACTCGCCCGCAACGGCGGCAAGGGCACGGTCATCCACAACCTGATCACCTCCTGGTCCGTGCCGGAGGTCGTGAAGGAGAACGGCGGCACACCGGAACGCACGCGCGTGGCCACTCCTTCATCAAGGCCGAGATGGCCAGGACCGGCGCGATCTTCGGCGGCGAGCACTCCGCGCACTACTACTTCCGCGACTTCTGGAACGCCGACACCGGCATGCTGGCCGCCCTCCACGTCCTCGCCGCCCTCGGCGGCCAGCAGGGCCCGCTGTCCGGCCTGGTCGCCCAGTACGACCGCTACGCCGGCTCCGGCGAGATCAACTCCACCGTCACCGACCAGACGGCCTCGCCTCGCCGCGATCAGGGCCGCGTACGAGGACCGCGACGACATCACCCTGGACGACCTGGACGGCCTCACCGTCACGGCCACCGACTGGTGGTTCAACGTCCGCCCCTCCAACACGGAACCCCTGCTGCGCCTGAACGCGGAGGCCCGTGACGAGGCGACGATGACGAAGGTCCGCGACGAGGCACTGGCGATCATCCGCGCTAGCCCGCCCACCCGTGCCGCAGGGCGGCACGGGGTGGGCGCGGCGGCACCCCGCAAGCGCCGGGCTGCGCCGACTCGCCCCCAGCACCGGCGCCGGGCGCCCGCCCGCCGTACGGCCCGACACCCGTCCTTGTCCGGCGGTACCCTGACCAGCACATCCGCACAAGCCGCCCCACCCCCCGAAGGGAACCCCCATGCCGCTCGAAGCCGGCCTCCCTGGAGATCCTCGCCTGCCCGGCCTGCCACTCCCCCTCAAGGAGCAGGACACCGAGCTGATCTGCACCGGCCAGGACTGCGGCCTGGCGTACCCGGTCCGCGACGACATCCCCGTCCTCCTCGTGGAACGAGGCCCGCCGCCCCGAGTAACCGGGCGACCCCGCGCACGCACCCGAACGAACGCATCCGGCGATCGGAGACTGCCGCCATGCTCGACGAATCGCTGCTGGACGCCCCGGAGCGTCTCACCGAGGCCGACCGCCGCGGCCTCGCTCCGCGGTGCCGCCGAGGCCGGCGCCCGTGTGCGCACCGCCGCCCGGCACGCGGCCGAGGCCGGAGTCGGCACCCTCGCCGGACGGGCGCCCCCGCGCCGTCCTGATCGCCGGCCCCGGCGCCGCCGCGACCCGGCCGCCGACCTCCTCGGCACCCTCGCGGGCGCCGGCAGCCCCGTCACCCGCCTCGCCCCCACCGGCGTCGCCCCCGCCGCGGCGCCCTGCGCTGGGAACTGCCTGGCTGGGCCGGCTCCGTGGACCTCCTGCTGATCGCCACCCCCGACGGCACCGAACCGGGCCTCGCCCTGCTCGCCGAACAGGCCTACCGCCGCGGCTGCACAGTCGTCGCCGTAGCCCCCGCCCGTTCCCCGCTCAGCGAGTCCGTGAACGCCTCCCACGGCTTGTTCATCCCGATGGCGACCGCCCCTACGACCACGACGAGCCCCTCGCCGGTGCCGCCCCCGGCGTCCTGTGGGCGCTGCTCACCCCGCTCCTCGCGCTGCTCGACCGCACCGCCCTGCTCGACGCGCCGCCCGAGGCCATCGAGAAGGTCGCCGACCGCCTCGACCGCATCGCCGAACGCTGCGGGCCGGCCATCGTGACCTACAGCAACCCGGCCAAGACCCTGGCTTCCGAGCTGGCCGACTCCCTGCCGGTCGTCTGGACCGAGGGCACCTCGGCCGGTCCGGCGGGCCGCCGCTTCGCCGCCGCGCTCGCCGAACTGTCCGGCACCCCGGCCGTCGTCGCCGAACTGCCCGAGGCGCTCGCCGCGCACAGCGCCCTGCTCGCCGGTCGACCTCGCCGCCGGAGCCGACCCCGACGACTTCTTCCGCGACCGCGTCGAGGAGGCACCCGCCCTGCGCGCGCGCGTGGTGCTGCTCCGCGACCGCCCCAGCGGCGGCCTCACCGCCGCCCCGGGCGCCCGTGACCTGGCCCTCGGCCACGACACGCCGATCAGCGAGCTGGAGCCCGAAGCGGGCGGCGAACTGGAGACCCTCGCGGAACTGATCGCCATCAGGATTTCGCCGCCGTTTACCTGGCGCTCGCCTCGGGCGCCTGATCTCGTACGCACCATCTCGTACGTACCAGCGCCACGCACCGGCGCCACGTACCAGGACACGCACCGCGCACGCACCCGGCAGAGAGAGCCCATGGACCGCCTCGACAACACCGTCCGCCCCTACGCCTGGGGTTCCACCACCGCGATCCCGGCCCTGCTCGGGACCGAGCCGACCGGCGAACCGCAGGCGGAGATGTGGATGGGCGCCCACCCCGGCGCCCCTCCGCACCGGCCGGGGCACCCTCGCCGAAGTCGTCGACGCCGACCCCGAGAAGGAACTGGGCGCGGCCTCCGCGGCCAAGTTCGGCCCCCGGCTGCCCTTCCTCCTCAAACTCCTCGCCGCCGGCGCCCCGCTCTCCTCGAGGTCCACCCCGACCTGACCCAGGCCAGGCAGGGCTACGAGGACGAGGAGCGCCGGAGCGTCCCCTGGACGCCCCGCACCGCAACTACAAGGACGCCAACCACAAGCCCGAACTGATCTGCGCCCTCACCGAGTTCGACGGCCTGTGCGGCTTCCGGGCCCCCGCCGAGACGGCCGACCTCCTCGACGGCCTCGGCGTCGCCTCCCTCAAGCCCTACGTCGACCTGCTGCGCGCGCACCCGAGGACGCCGCCCTGCGCGAGGTCCTCACCGCGATCCTCACCCGCCGACCCCGAGGAGATGTCCCGTACGGTCACCGAGACCGCGGCCGCCTGCGACCGCCTCGGCGGCGCCTACGCGCCCTACGCCGACATCGCCCACCACTACCCGGGCGACCCCGGCGTCCTCGCCGCCATGCTCCTCAACCACGTCCGGCTCCAGCCCGGCGAGGCCCTGTTCCTCGGCGCCGGCATCCCGCACGCCTACCTCGACGGCCTCGGCGTCGAGATCATGGCCAACTCCGACAACGTCCTGCGCTGCGGCCTGACCCCAAGCACGTCGACGTCCCCGAACTCCTGCGCATCGTCCGCTTCGAGGCCGGCGACCCCGGCATCCTCCGCCCGGAGGCGTCCCCCGACGGCGAAGAGGTCTACGACACCCCGATCGACGAGTTCCGCCTGTCCCGGTACGTCCTCCCCGAGGGCGCCGGCGTCCACGACCTCACCCTGCCCACCCCACAGATCCTGCTCTGCACGGCCGGCACCGTACGGGCGGGCGAGCACGAACTGGCCCCGGCCGGTCCGTCTTCGTCCCGGCGGACGAAACGGCCGAAGTCTCCGGTAGCGGCACGGTCTTCCGGGCCACCGTCCGCGTGTGACGCGGGTCTGAGGGGACGTACGACGGGGCATCCGGCACTTCGAGGCCGCGCGGGCTGCAACAATGACGCACCGCCAAGAAGGGGCGAAGCCGGGGCACCGGCCGAGCCCCCACCGGCGTACGGACGCAGACGAAGCAGATGCAGGCGAAGGGACAACGCGACACATGAGCGCGTCAGGCGGAACCAAGGCGATTGTGGGCGGCGCTGCTCGCCAACCTCTCGATCGTGGTAGCGAAATTCGTGGCGTTCCTCTTCAGTGGATCGTCATCGATGCTCGCGGAGTCCGTGCACTCCCTCGCCGACTCCGGCAACCAGGGACTCCTGCTCCTCGGCGGCAAAGCGCGCCCAGCGTGCGGCCACCCCCAACACCCGTTCGGCTACGGCCGCGAGCGCTACATCTACGCCTTCCTCGTCTCCATCGTGCTCTTCTCGGTCGGTGGCATGTTCGCGCTCTACGAGGGGCTACGAGAAGATCAAGCACCCGCACGAGATCGAGCACTGGTACTGGCCGGTGGGCGTCCTGGTCTTCGCGATCATCGCCGAGACGTTCTCCTTCCGGACCGCCATCCAGGAGTCCAACGTCCTGCGCGGCAAGAAGTCCTGGAAGGAGTTCGTCCGCCACGCCAAGGCCCCCGAGCTGCCGGTCGTCCTCCTGGAGGACCTCGGTGCCCTGGTCGGCCTGATCCTCGCCCTCGGCGGCGTCGGCATGGCCCTGCTCACCGGTGACGGCGTCTGGGACGGCATCGGCACCCTGTGCATCGGCGTACTGCTCATCGTGATCGCGCTGGTCCTGGCCGTCGAGACCAAGTCCCTGCTGCTCGGCGAGGCCGCGGGCACCGAGGCGGTCCAGCAGATCGAGGCCGCGATCGTCGCCGGCGACACGGTCACCGGCGTCATCCACATGCGCACGCTCCACCTCGGCCCGGAGGAACTCCTCGTCGCCGCCAAGATCGCCGTCCGCCACGACGGCACGGCCACCGAGGTCGCCTCCGCCATCGACGCCGCCGAGGCCCGTATCCGCGAGGCCGTCCCGATCGCCCGCGTCATCTACCTGGAACCGGACATCTACAGCGAGTCCGAGGCGACCAAGGGCCCCGACCGCGAGGCGACCCCCGGCGGCCCGAGCACGCCGCCCGCCGCCCACTGACACCCACGCCCGCCGCACCCACGGGGCTCGCCGATCCACTCGGCGGGCCCCGTCGGCTTCCGCCCCCCGGCGAATGCCGTGACGCTTCGTGAACGTCCGGAAGTGTTCGGAGGCGGACTGGGGACGGCGGGCGCCACCGGTGTAGCTTGGGACGGAGCCAGACGTCGCTGCTGATGGCGGTCGGGCGGTCCGGTACGGACCGGCCGAGGGAGAGAGGGCCTCCGACGGACTGCGCTGCGCGCACGCGGGCATGCCTGTGTCCTCTTCGGGGCACCCCCTGTGCCCGCCGCCGCGCAGGTGTCAGCCGTACCCACCCTCGACCCAACCCGAGGAGCAGCTCGCAATGACGACTGTCGACAACCGACAGGACTTCAAGGTCGCCGACCTCTCCCTGGCCGCCTTCGGCCGCAAGGAGATCACCCTCGCCGAGCACGAGATGCCCGGCCTCGCGGCGATCCGCAAGGAGTACGCCGGGGCCCAGCCCCTCGCCGGCGCCCGCGTCACCGGCTCCCTCGCATGACCGTGCAGACCGCCGTACTCATCGAGACCCTGGTCGCCCTGGGCGCCGAGGTCCGCTGGGCCTCCTGCAACATCTTCTCCACCCAGGACCACGCGGCCGCCGCCATCGCCGTCGGTCCGAACGGCACGCCCGACAACCCGCAGGGCGTCCCCGTCTTCGCCTGGAAGGGCGAGACCCTGGAGGGTACTGGTGGTGCACGGAGCAGGCGCTGACCTGGCCGAACACCCCCACCGGCGGCCCGAACATGATCCTGGACGACGGCGGTGACGCCACCCTCCTCGTCCACAAGGGCGTCGAGTACGAGAAGGACGGCAAGGTCCCCTCGGTCGACACCGCCGAGTCCGACGAGCACCGCGTCATCCTCGAACTCCTCACCCGCACGGTGAGCGAGAGCCCGCAGAAGTGGACCCAGCTGGCGTCCGAGATCCGCGGCGTGACCGAGGAGACGACGACCGGCGTCCACCGCCTGTACGAGATGCACCGCGACGGCACCCTCCTGTTCCCGGCGATCAACGTCAACGACGCGGTCACCAAGTCGAAGTTCGACAACAAGTACGGTTGCCGCCACTCCCTGATCGACGGCATCAACCGCGCCACGGACGTCCTGATCGGCGGCAAGACCGCCGTCGTGTGCGGCTACGGCGACGTGGGCAAGGGCTGCGCGGAGTCCCTGCGCGGCCAGGGCGCCCGAGTGATCATCACCGAGATCGACCCGATCTGCGCGCTGCAGGCGGCCATGGACGGCTACCAGGTCACGACGCTGGACGAGGTCGTCGACCAGGCCGACATCTTCGTCACCACGACCGGCAACAAGGACATCATCATGGCCTCGGACATGGCCAAGATGAAGCACCAGGCCATCGTCGGCAACATCGGCCACTTCGACAACGAGATCGACATGGCCGGCCTCCGCCAGGACCCCCGGCATCGTCAAGGACGAGGTCAAGCCGCAGGTCCACACCTGGACCTACCCCGACGGCAAGGTCCTCATCGTCCTGTCCGAGGGCCGCCTGCTGAACCTGGGCAACGCCACCGGGCACCCGTCGTTCGTGATGTCCAACTCCTTCGCGGACCAGACGCTGGCCCAGATCGAGCTGTTCACCAAGCCCGACGAGTACCCGACCGACGTCTACGTGCTGCCCAAGCACCTGGACGAGAAGGTCGCCCGCCTCCACCTCGACTCCCTCGGCGTCAAGCTGACCACGCTCCGCAAGGAGCAGGCCGACTACATCGGCGTCAAGGTCGAGGGCCCGTACAAGGCGGACCACTACCGCTACTGAGCAAGCCCGCGTCGCAGCCGGCGGGGGCGCGTCCATGCACAGACGCGCCCCTCGGCCGGCTGCAGGCTCCTCCGAGACAGGCCCCCGCACCCCCGTGTCGGGGGCCTGCCCCGTTGGCGCCTCAGCGGCGAACCGGCGCCTCAGCGGCGAACCAGCAGCCCGTCACCACCCAGGACCACCATGCCCCGGCCGTTATTCGCTCCACGATCCGCACGACCACACCCCCTCGCAGAAGAACACTTCCAGTGCGCCCCCGGCCCCTCCGGCTGGCGCTACGTCTCCCGGCTGACCACGCCCGCCGGAGACCACCACGGCTCCGTCGACCTCGCCCTCGACGAACTCGGCCGCCCCATCCGCCTCGAACTCCATGCCGCGAGCTGGCAAGTGCGAGGTGCGGCCGTCGACGGCGTCACCTGGGTCCGCACCGACCCCACCGGAGTCCACGCCACCGAAGGCAATGCGCGCGCCCACGCCTTCACCGGCACGTCCCCGGCCTTCCTCGTCGCCACCACCCGTCTCCTGCGCCTCACCCCCTCCGGATCGGCAACCCGCGTTCGCCTCGTCGCCCTCACGGACCCGGTCCTCGCCCCCCGCACCGTGGACCAGTCCTGGGCCTTGCTGGGAAGAGAAGCACACGCCACTGACAACGGCCCGCTCACCGTGGACGAATACCAGGTCACAGCCCTGGACACGGGCGAGCAGCACACCGTGCACATCGCCGGCGACGTCGTGCTCGCGGCCCCCGGCATCGAGCTGGAGGACCTGGAGTCACCGCCGTCCGTGTTCCCGTGAGCGACATCGGGCGATAAGCGCCGCGGGACCGCCCGGGCGCAGCCCGTCCGGCCTACGCCGGCGGTACGAAACCGGTGCCGGTGCCGGTGCGGCCGTCCGGCGGCGTCTCCCGCGACGCCTCGGGCCGGGCTTCCCGCGAAGGCGCGGCCGGCGGCACCACGGGACGCACCTCCGGCGTTCGTACCGTCGGCTGCACCGGCGGTGTCACCGAGGAAGCCGACACAGGAGGAGTCATGGGCGGCGCTTCCAGGGCAGGCCCCCCAGCCGCGTACGTTCCCCGAACGCCCGCCGGGCCTCCCGGGCCTGCCGCTCCTGCATGACCGCCGCCAGATACGCGGCCGGCGGGACCTCCTGCGGCGCCGGAGCACCCGTACGAGCCGCCACATCGGCGGCGAGCCGTTCGGCCATGGCCCAGCCGACCCGGGGATCCAGCTGTCCCATCCGCGTCAGGTACTGACGGACGGCAAGCCACAGATCATCGGGCACCGCGGACAGATCGAGCCCCGAGAACCGCCCCGCCAGCCACGGCGGAGGCGGCGGCACGAAGCCCGCCGGCGAGACCGGCACCCGTTCCCGCACGACCAGAGTCCCCGCGAACACATCGCCGAGCCGCCGCCCCCGCGCCGACACGAGCGAGGCGATACAGGCGACGACGCCGAACGTCATGAGGATCTCGATCACCCCGATCAGGCCCCGCACCAGCGAGTGCCAGAACCGGATCGGCCCCCGTCGTCCCGCACCACCCGCAGACCGCACGCCATCTTCCCGAGCGACCGCCCATGACTGAGCGTCTCCACCGCGATGGGACCGCCCACCAGCACGAGGACGAAGGCCGCGATCGACAGCGCCGTCTGCGCCGCCATGTCCAGGGAAGCCGTGGAAGCCACCAGCGCGACGGTCACCGCCACATAGACGGCCACGGCCACCGCCAGGTCGAGCAGGACGGCCAGCGCCCTGCTGGGCAGCCTCGCGGGGCGCAGCTCCAACGCCACCGCCTCGCCCGTCACCAGCTCACTCACGCCTGCCGCCCTTCCCCTGACTGCCCCCGTCCCCGCCAGTCTGCCAAGCTGAGGACACACCGCGCCGCAGTACGACAACCTGATCCACGACGAGCCGCCGACGATAGCCGAGGAGCAGGCACACCGATGGACCTCGACGTCTTCGTCTCCGCCCACCGCGCGGAATGGGACCGCCTCGACGACCTGCTCCGGCGCCAGCGCCGACTGTCCGGCGCCGAGACCGACGAACTCGTCACCCTCTACCAGCGCACGGCCACGCACCTCTCCCTGATCCAGTCCAGCGCCCCCCGACCCGCAGCTGACCGGACGGCTCAGCCAACTGGTGGCACGCGCGCGCAGTGCCGCGACAGGAACCCGCCGAGCCTCCTGGCGCGACGTCACCCGCTTCCTGACCCAACAGTTCCCGGCGGCCGTCTACCGGGCACGCCACTGGTGGGTCCCCACCGCACTCCTGTCGACGGCCGTCGCGGCGCTCCTCGGCTGGTGGATCGGCACCCATCCGGAAGTCCAGTCCACCATCGCGGCACCCAGCGAACTACGGGAGCTCACCCGCCCCGGCGGCCAGTACGAGACGTACTACTCGAGCCACCCCGCGGCCTCCTTCGCCGCACAGGTCTGGACGAACAACGCCTGGGCCGCCGCGCTCTGTCTCATCCTGGGCGTCTTCCTGGGGCTGCCGGTCATCTGGATCCTGTTCCAGAACATGCTCAACCTGGGCGTCGGCTTCGGCCTGATGTCGTCGGCCGGCCGCCTCGACACCTTCCTCGGCCTCGTCCTGCCCCACGGCCTGCTCGAACTGACCGCGGTCTTCGTGGCGCGGGCACCGGACTGCGTCTCGGCTGGACCCTCATCGACCCGGGTCCGCGCACCCGGCGCGTCGCCCTCGCCGAAGAGGGCCGAGCCGCCATCGGCATGGCGATCGGCCTCGCCCTGGTCCTCTTCGTCTCCGGTGCCATCGAAGGCTTCGTCACCCCGTCCGGCCTGCCCACCTGGGCCCGCATCACCATCGGAGTCGTCGCCGAGCTGGCCTTCCTCGCCTACGTCTACGTCCTGGGCGGACGTGCCGTGCGCGCCGGCGACACGGGCGACGTCGAAGCGACCGAGCGCAGCGCCACCGTGCCGACCGCCGCCTGATGTGCGTCCGCCCCCGGTGAGCTGCTAGTGTCCTCTTCGTTCCCGCAAGAGCCGTTGACACGGAGCTAGCGGGGAGGTAGATTCGAACAGTTGCCTGGAGATGGGTTCACCCCAGAGGGCGACCGATAGTATCTATTTGCTTCCTCCCGGATCATTGAATTCGACGAAGCACTCTCCCGATGAATCGGAAATGAACGGCCGGTGAGACCGGCTCGGAACTTCTGATAAAGTCGGAACCGCCGGAAAGGGAAACGCGAAAGCGGGAACCTGGAAAGCACCGAGGAAATCGGATCGGAAAGATCTGATAGAGTCGGAAACGCAAGACCGAAGGGAAGCGCCCGGAGGAAAGCCTGAGAGAGTCTCTCGGGTGAGTACAAAGGAAGCGTCCGTTCCTGAGAACTCAACAGCGTGCCAAAAGTCAACGCCAGATATGTTGATACCCCGACCTGATCGGTTCTTCGATCGGGTTGAGGTTCCTTTGAAGAAAAAATACAGCGAGGACGCTGTGAACGGTCGGATTATTCCTCCGACTGTTCCGCTCCCGTGATGTAAAGCATTCACGGAGAGTTTGATCCTGGCTCAGGACGAACGCTGGCGGCGTGCTTAACACATGCAAGTCGAACGATGAACCACTTCGGTGGGGATTAGTGGCGAACGGGTGAGTAACACGTGGGCAATCTGCCCTGCACTCTGGGACAAGCCCTGGAAACGGGGTCTAATACCGGATACTGACCATCTTGGGCATCTTTGATGGTCAAAGCTCCGGCGGTGCAGGATGAGCCCGCGGCCTATCAGCTAGTTGGTGAGGTAATGGCTCACCAAGGCGACGACGGGTAGCCGGCCTGAGAGGGCGACCGGCCACACTGGGACTGAGACACGGCCCAGACTCCTACGGGAGGCAGCAGTGGGGAATATTGCACAATGGGCGAAAGCCTGATGCAGCGACGCCGCGTGAGGGATGACGGCCTTCGGGTTGTAAACCTCTTTCAGCAGGGAAGAAGCGAAAGTGACGGTACCTGCAGAAGAAGCGCCGGCTAACTACGTGCCAGCAGCCGCGGTAATACGTAGGGGCGCAAGCGTTGTCCGGAATTATTGGGCGTAAAGAGCTCGTAGGCGGCTTGTCACGTCGGTTGTGAAAGCCCGGGGCTTAACCCCGGGTCTGCAGTCGATACGGGCAGGCTAGAGTTCGGTAGGGGAGATCGGAATTCCTGGTGTAGCGGTGAAATGCGCAGATATCAGGAGGAACACCGGTGGCGAAGGCGGATCTCTGGGCCGATACTGACGCTGAGGAGCGAAAGCGTGGGGAGCGAACAGGATTAGATACCCTGGTAGTCCACGCCGTAAACGGTGGGCACTAGGTGTGGGCAACATTCCACGTTGTCCGTGCCGCAGCTAACGCATTAAGTGCCCCGCCTGGGGGAGTACGGCCGCAAGGCTAAAACTCAAAGGAATTGACGGGGGCCCGCACAAGCGGCGGAGCATGTGGCTTAATTCGACGCAACGCGAAGAACCTTACCAAGGCTTGACATACACCGGAAAGCATCAGAGATGGTGCCCCCCTTGTGGTCGGTGTACAGGTGGTGCATGGCTGTCGTCAGCTCGTGTCGTGAGATGTTGGGTTAAGTCCCGCAACGAGCGCAACCCTTGTCCCGTGTTGCCAGCAAGCCCTTCGGGGTGTTGGGGACTCACGGGAGACCGCCGGGGTCAACTCGGAGGAAGGTGGGGACGACGTCAAGTCATCATGCCCCTTATGTCTTGGGCTGCACACGTGCTACAATGGCCGGTACAATGAGCTGCGATACCGCGAGGTGGAGCGAATCTCAAAAAGCCGGTCTCAGTTCGGATTGGGGTCTGCAACTCGACCCCATGAAGTCGGAGTCGCTAGTAATCGCAGATCAGCATTGCTGCGGTGAATACGTTCCCGGGCCTTGTACACACCGCCCGTCACGTCACGAAAGTCGGTAACACCCGAAGCCGGTGGCCCAACCCCTTGTGGGAGGGAGCTGTCGAAGGTGGGACTGGCGATTGGGACGAAGTCGTAACAAGGTAGCCGTACCGGAAGGTGCGGCTGGATCACCTCCTTTCTAAGGAGCACTTCTTACCGACTTCGGTCGGTCAGGAGGCCAGTACATCAGCGAATGTCTGATGCTGGTTGCTCATGGGTGGAACGTTGACTACTCGGCACGATCGACTTGATGGATCACTAGTACTGCTTCGGCGTGGAACGTGACTCTGGAGAGAGATTCGTGTCGGGCACGCTGTTGGGTATCTGAGGGTACGGCCGTGAGGTCGCCTTCAGTTGCCGGCCCCAGTGCACTCGGGATGTTGTTCCCGGGGTGATGGGTGGTTGGTCGTTGTTTGAGAACTGCACAGTG
Source organism: Streptomyces thinghirensis (assembly GCA_021502835.1). Next base: position 317,805 of record JAKFGP010000008.1, on the reverse strand, counting down.
GACGCGAGCATCTGTGGCCAAGTTTTTAAGGGCGCACGGTGGATGCCTTGGCACCAGGAACCGATGAAGGACGTGGGAGGCCACGATAGTCCCCGGGGAGCCGTCAACCAGGCTTTGATCCGGGGGTTTCCGAATGGGGAAACCCGGCAGTCGTCATGGGCTGTCACCCGCTGCTGAACACATAGGCAGTGTGGAGGGAACGCGGGGAAGTGAAACATCTCAGTACCCGCAGGAAGAGAAAACAACCGTGATTCCGGGAGTAGTGGCGAGCGAAACCGGATGAGGCCAAACCGTATACGTGTGAGACCCGGCAGGGGTTGCGTGTACGGGGTTGTGGGATCTCTCTTCTACGGTCTGCCGGCCGTGGGACGAGTCAGAAACCGTTGATGTAGGCGAAGGACATGCGAAAGGTCCGGCGTAGAGGGTAAGACCCCCGTAGTCGAAACATCAGCGGCTCGTTTGAGAGACACCCAAGTAGCACGGGGCCCGAGAAATCCCGTGTGAATCTGGCGGGACCACCCGCTAAGCCTAAATATTCCCTGGTGACCGATAGCGGATAGTACCGTGAGGGAATGGTGAAAAGTACCGCGGGAGCGGAGTGAAATAGTACCTGAAACCGTGTGCCTACAAGCCGTGGGAGCGTCGCGCAAGGACTTGTCCTTGCGTCGTGACTGCGTGCCTTTTGAAGAATGAGCCTGCGAGTTTGCGGTGTGTTGCGAGGTTAACCCGTGTGGGGAAGCCGTAGCGAAAGCGAGTCCGAACAGGGCGATTTTAGTAGCACGCTCAAGACCCGAAGCGGAGTGATCTAGCCATGGGCAGGTTGAAGCGGAGGTAAGACTCGTGGAGGACCGAACCCACCAGGGTTGAAAACCTGGGGGATGACCTGTGGTTAGGGGTGAAAGGCCAATCAAACTCCGTGATAGCTGGTTCTCCCCGAAATGCATTTAGGTGCAGCGTCGTGTGTTTCTTGCCGGAGGTAGAGCACTGGATAGGCGATGGGCCCTACCGGGTTACTGACCTTAGCCAAACTCCGAATGCCGGTAAGTGAGAGCGCGGCAGTGAGACTGTGGGGGATAAGCTCCATGGTCGAGAGGGAAACAGCCCAGAGCATCGACTAAGGCCCCTAAGCGTACGCTAAGTGGGAAAGGATGTGGAGTCGCACAGACAACCAGGAGGTTGGCTTAGAAGCAGCCACCCTTGAAAGAGTGCGTAATAGCTCACTGGTCTAGTGATTCCGCGCCGACAATGTAGCGGGGCTCAAGCGTACCGCCGAAGTCGTGTCATTGCAGCAATACGGCCAACGCCGGCTGTGATGGGTAGGGGAGCGTCGTGTGCCGGGTGAAGCAGCCGCGGAAGCGAGTTGTGGACGGTTCACGAGTGAGAATGCAGGCATGAGTAGCGATACAAACGTGAGAAACGTTTGCGCCGATTGACTAAGGGTTCCTGGGTCAAGCTGATCTGCCCAGGGTAAGTCGGGACCTAAGGCGAGGCCGACAGGCGTAGTCGATGGATAACCGGTTGATATTCCGGTACCCGCTGTGAAGCGTCAAACATCGAGCATCGTGATGCTAAGGCCGTGAAGCCGTTCCGGACCCTTCGGGGAAAGGAAAGTGGTGGAGCCGCCGGACCAAGCGGTTAGTAGGTGAGTGATGGGGTGACGCAGGAAGGTAGTCCATCCCGGGCGGTGGTTGTCCCGGGGTAAGGGTGTAGGCCGTGCGATAGGTAAATCCGTCGCACTTGTGGCTGAGACCTGATGCCGAGCCGATTGTGGTGAAGTGGATGATCCTATGCTGTCGAGAAAAGCCTCTAGCGAGTTTCATGGCGGCCCGTACCCTAAACCGACTCAGGTGGTCAGGTAGAGAATACCGAGGCGTTCGGGTGAACTATGGTTAAGGAACTCGGCAAAATGCCCCCGTAACTTCGGGAGAAGGGGGGCCATTCCTGGTGATGGGATTTACTTCCTGAGCTGGGGGTGGCCGCAGAGACCAGCGAGAAGCGACTGTTTACTAAAAACACAGGTCCGTGCGAAGCCGTAAGGCGATGTATACGGACTGACGCCTGCCCGGTGCTGGAACGTTAAGGGGACCGGTTAGCTCCATTTCGGTGGGGCGAAGCTGAGAACTTAAGCGCCAGTAAACGGCGGTGGTAACTATAACCATCCAAGGTAGCGAAATTCCTTGTCGGGTAAGTTCCGACCTGCACGAATGGCGTAACGACTTCTCGACTGTCTCAACCATAGGCCCGGTGAAATTGCACTACGAGTAAAGATGCTCGTTTCGCGCAGCAGGACGGAAAGACCCCCGGGACCTTTACTACAGTTTGATATTGGTGTTCGGTTCGGCTTGTGTAGGATAGCTGGGAGACTGTGAACTCTGGACGCCAGTTCAGGGGAGTCGTCGTTGAAATACCAGTCTGGTCGTGCTGGATGTCTAACCTGGGTCCGTGATCCGGATCAGGGACAGTGTCTGATGGGTAGTTTAACTGGGGCGGTTGCCTCCTAAAGAGTAACGGAGGCGCCCAAAGGTTCCCCTCAGCCTGGTTGGCAATCAGGTGTTGAGTGTAAGTGCACAAGGGAGCTTGACTGTGAGACCGACGGGTCGAGCAGGGACGAAAGTCGGGACTAGTGATCCGGCGGTGGCTTGTGGAAGCGCCGTCGCTCAACGGATAAAAGGTACCCCGGGGATAACAGGCTGATCTTCCCCAAGAGTCCATATCGACGGGATGGTTTGGCACCTCGATGTCGGCTCGTCGCATCCTGGGGCTGGAGTCGGTCCCAAGGGTTGGGCTGTTCGCCCATTAAAGCGGTACGCGAGCTGGGTTTAGAACGTCGTGAGACAGTTCGGTCCCTATCCGCTGTGCGCGTAGGAGTCTTGAGAAGGGCTGTCCCTAGTACGAGAGGACCGGGACGGACGAACCTCTGGTGTGCCAGTTGTCCTGCCAAGGGCATGGCTGGTTGGCTACGTTCGGGAGGGATAACCGCTGAAAGCATCTAAGCGGGAAGCCTGCTTCGAGATGAGGACTCCCACCCCCTTGAGGGGTTAAGGCTCCCAGTAGACGACTGGGTTGATAGGCCGGATCTGGAAGCACCGCAAGGTGTGGAGGTGACCGGTACTAATAGGCCGAGGGCTTGTCCTCAGTTGCTCGCGTCCACTGTGTTGGTTCTGAAACCACGAACAACCCGCCCCCGGGCCACGGGGTGTGCTGGTTGTCTGTTTCATAGTGTTTCGGTGGTCATAGCGTAGGGGAAACGCCCGGTTACATTTCGAACCCGGAAGCTAAGCCTTACAGCGCCGATGGTACTGCAGGGGGACCCTGTGGGAGAGTAGGACGCCGCCGAACAATCATTGCGAGGAAACCCCGCACCGGGAACGGTGCGGGGTTTTCTGCGTTTCAGGGGCAGTTTAGATGGCGGCGGGGCGCCTTCGGCCCCGCTCCCTTTCCTCTTACAGGCGGCCTGCCGCCTTCAGGTCCAAATAGGCATCGGCCAGCGCCGGGGCGAGTTCGTCGGGGATCGCGTCGACGATTGTGACGCCGTGCCGGCGGAGCTGGTCCGCGGTGCGGTCGCGTTCCGCCTGGGCTTGTGCCGCCGCTGCGGCCTCGTAGACGGCGTCCGTGTTTCCACGGGCCTTGGCCATCCGGGAGATGTGCGGGTCCGCCACCGATGCCAGGACGACCGTGTGGCGCTGTGTCAGTCGTGGCAGAACGGGGAGCAGTCCCTCTTCGATCGGGGCCGAGTCGAGTGTCGTCAGGAGCACGATCAGGGAGCGGCGAGGGGCCGACCGGAGGGCCGTGGCGGTGAGGCCGCGGGCGTCGGTTTCCACGAGCTCGGGTTCGAGGGTCGCCATCGTGTTGACCAGGGAAGGGAGCACGTCGCCCGCCGTGCGGCCCTGGACGAGGGCGCGTACTCGGCGGTCGTACGCGAGGAGATCGACGCGGTCGCCGACGCGGGAGGCCAGCGCGGCCAGGAGCAGGGCGGCGTCCATGGAGGCGTCGAGGCGGGGCGCGTCGCCCACTCGGCCGGCCGAGGTGCGGCCGGTGTCGAGGACGAGCAGGATGTGCCGGTCGCGTTCCGGGCGCCAGGTGCGTACGGCGACGGCGGACTGGCGGGCCGTCGCGCGCCAGTCGATGGAACGGGTGTCGTCGCCGGGGACGTATTCGCGGAGGCTGTCGAATTCCGTGCCCTCTCCGCGGGTGAGAGCACGCTGGTGCGGCCGTCGAGTTCGCGCAGGCGGGACAGCTTGACGGCAGGTGCTTGCGGCTTGTGAACGGGGGCAGGACGCGTACCGCCCAGGGGGCCTGGTGGGTGCCCTGCCGGGTGAAGAGGCCCAGGGGCCGTACGAGCGGATCGTGACGCGGGCCGACTGGCGGTCGCCGCGGCGGGTCGGCCGTAGACGGGTGATCACTCGGCGGCGTTCACCGGCGGGGACCGTCACGCGGTGGCGGGAGGCCGTCGTCTCCGTACCGGGTTGCCAGCTGCTGGGCGGCCAGGCGTCGCGGACGTGGGCGCGGAGGGGGCGGTTGGACGGGTTGGTGACCGTCAGCGTGACGTCGGCGGTGTCGCCCAGGCGCGTGGAGGTGTCGCCGGAGCGGGTCAGGCGCAGGCGTCGTACCGGGGCGGCCAGGGCGAAGTCGCAGGCGCAGGCCACGGCCAGCGGCGCGTTGACCGCGAGGATGCCCGTCCAGCCGGGATCCCAGATGCCGATGGGCACGGAGCCCAGGGCCGCGAGGAGCGCGGTGCGTCCGGTGAGCGCCATCAGCGGGGCACGGGGACGTGGGCGAGGATCGCGTTGATGACGGAGTCCGTGGTCACGCCCTCCATCTCGGCCTCCGGACGGAGCTTGGACGCGGTGCCGGAGGGTGGGAAGGGCGAGGGCCTTCACGTCGTCGGGGGTGACGTAGTCGCGGCCCGTCAGCCAGGCCCACGCGCGGGCCGTGGAGAGCAGTGCCGTGGCTCCGCGTGGGGAGACGCCGAGGGTGGGGAGGGCGACTCGCGAGTGGCCCCGGCAGATGTCGACGACGTAGGCCGATCTCAGGCGTGATCGTCGTCTTGGCCACCTCCGCGCGGGCCGCTTGCAGGTCGGCGGCGGCTTCGCCACGGGGCGTAGCCGCCGGCGGCGTGCAGGTCGCGCGGGCCGAAGCCGGAGGCGTGGCGGGTGAGGACGTCGATCTCGTCCTGCCGGGAGGGGAGAGGGGACGGTGAGCTTGAGGAGGAAGCGGTCCAGCTGGGCTTCAGGGAGGGGGTAGGTGCCCCCGTACTCGACCGGGTTCTGGGTCGCCGCGACCAGGAAGGGCTCGGGGAGCGGGCGGGGGCGTAGCCGTCGACCGTGACCTGGCGCTCCTCCATGGCTTCGAGGAGGGACGACTGGGGTCTTCGGGGGCGTGCGGTTGATCTCGTCGGCGAGGAGCAGGTTGGTGAAGGCCGGGCCGGGCTGGAAGGAGAACTCGGCGGTGCGGGCGTCGTAGACCAGGGAACCGGTGACGTCGCTCGGCATCAGGTCGGGGGTGAACTGGACGCGCTTGGTGTCGAGTTCGGTGGCTGCGGCCAGGGCGCGGACCAGGAGCGTCTTGGCGACGCCGGGGACCCCTTCAGGAGGACGTGGCCGCGGCACAGGAGCGCCACGACGAGACCGGTGACGGCGGCGTCCTGGCCGACCACGGCCTTGGCGATCTCGGCGCGCAGTGCCTCCAGGGCGGCGCGGGCGTTGCCCGGGTCCCCGGTCTGCCCGGCGTTGTCAGTGGTCGGGTCCATCATGGACGGCGTACCTCTTTCCGAGGGCGTCGAGTTGGTCGGCGAGGGCGATGAGGGCCGCGTCAGCGCCGGGCGGCGGGCCGAAGAGGAGCGTGTGCAGGGATTGTCCGTCGCCGTGTTCGCCGTGGAGGTGGGCGGACAGGGCGGGGAGCAGGGCCTCGGGCGTGTGCGCCTGGGTGACGGGGACGCCTACGAGGGGGGCGAGACGGGTGCGGGTGGCGGAGCGAAGAGCGGCGGCCGCGCGGTCGCGGGCGTTGACCTTGCGGTAGAGGCGGGCACGGCCCTCGGCGGTTTCGGAGGCACGGATCGCGACGGGGAGTTTCTCGGGCACCAGGGGGCCGAGTCGGCGTGCCCGCCACAGGCCGCGAGGGCGGCGGCGACGAAGAGCTGCAGCGTGCCCCAGAGCCAGCCGGAGGGGAGCAGGTCGAAGAAGCTGCGCTCGTCGTCCGGGGTGGTGGCGTCGGTGAGCGAGGGGAGGTACCAGACCAGGTGGTCGCGGGAGCCGAGGAGTTGGAGGGCGAGCGAGGCGTTGCCGTGCTCGTCGAGGTGGTCGTTGTAGAAGATGTCGGGGGCGCCGAGGACGACTGTGTCGCCCGGGGTGGTTCCTTCCTGGGCCGCCTCTCCGGGTGTCTCGGGGATGCGGAGCAGGGTGGCCAGGCGACGGCTGGGGTAGCAGGCGTCGGCTTCGAGGTGGGCGCTGCTGTAGCGGATGCCGCCGGTGTCGGCGCTGCCCGCGCGGCGGGCGGCGGGCAGGTCGCAGTCGGGGGCCAGCGTCGAGTCGATGCTGAGCGCGGGGTCGGCGGTGACGCCTGGGGCGAGCCGTTCGACGGCGGGGCCGCCCGGGGCGACGAGGACGGTACGGCCGCCGGAGCCCTCGGTCGCGGAGCGCAGCTGCGTCTGCTGGCGTTCGGTCAGGAGGTCGGGGACGGCGACCAGCAGGGTGGTGTCCGGGGCCGGCCGCGCGCGTGCGTCGTCCAGGTGTCGACCACGCGCGTGGACACGCCCCGGTCGGCGAGGAGTTCGGCGACGGCCCGGCTGCCGTAGGGGTCGGCGGAGCGCGGGTCGAGTTCGCGTGCCGGGCGTCGGAGCGGATGGCGGCGATCGCGACGGCGGCGACGAGCAGCGCGACGAGTGCGAGCGTGATGCCCCGCGCGCGTGTCCACACCTGGCGTGCGGTGGGCGAGGCCGAGGTGGTGGGGAGCGTGGCCTCGGTGGTCATTCGGCGGCTCCGGGGCGGGTGTTCGGGTCCGCGCTGGCGGTGGTGACCGGCGGTCGTGCTGCTTGCCAGTCGCGGTTTGCTGCCGTTCCAGGCCGTGGTCGAGTTCGGTGAGGCGCCGGTACGCCTGCTCGGTGCCGGGTCGGCCGCCGTATGTGACGTCGTCGAAGTCGCGGGCCGCGGCGCGCAGCGGGGCGCCGTGGGCGGGCATGGCACGGCCCGCGCCGGTCGCCGCCTCGTCGGCGGTGCGGCCGGGGCGGATGTCGAGGAGGGCGCGTTCCTCCAGGGGCACGGACGACGGCCCGCATGCGTTCCTGGACGGCCTGGTTCCAGTGGCCCTGGGCGGCGTGTGCCCCGGCGGCGGCGCGGTGGTCGGCGGCGCTGCGGGGGCGGTCGTCGAACAGGGCGGGGGCCGAGGCCGGTTGGCGGCGCGGGTGCCCAGGCGCCACCAGAGGGCGCCCAGCGCGGCCACTACGGCCACGATGATGACGATCAGGCCGAACGTCCCTCCGGAAGTCGCGGTGGACGCGCTGCTGAACAGCTCGTCGATCCAGTCCCAGAAGGCGTTCAGGCCCGCTGGAACCAGCCGGGGTCGTTCTCGTGGTACATCCGCTTGGACAGCTCGCGCCGGGGCGGCTTCCCCGCGCGGGGTCGCGCGGGATCGTCACCGGCGGTTCGTCGCCCGAGCGCCGCAGCGACAGCACCGGGAGGTGTCGCCGGTGCGCGACAGCGTCCGTACGGCGGTGCGTGACAGCGCGTCTGTGAGAACTCCCCCGCCGGGCTCACCGCCGCGTCAGCTCCCCGGGGTGGTGCCGGGAGCGCCGGTGCCCGGAAGGCCGGCGGCACGGGCCAGTTCGAGGTCGAGGGCCTCGCGGCGGATGCGCTGGTCGATGTAGAGCAGGACGGCGACGCCGGCCTGTGATCGGGAAGGTGATCATCGAGCCGATCACCGAGCCGATCCCGCTGACGACGAGGAACGTCCAGCCGAGGTCCCCGGTGCCCTCCAGGAAGCTGCCGACGCCGTCGCCGCCGAGGGTCGCGGCGAGAAAGGCGAAGGGGATGACGATGATCGACGCGACGACGTTCGCGATGATCGTGGCGAGCAGCTGGATGCCGAAGACCCGCCACCAGGAGCCGCGCACCAGCTTCACGGAGCGGCCCATCGCCTTCTTGATGCCCTGCTTCTCCAGCATCAGCGCGGGGGACGCCAGCGAGAAGCGGACCATGAGCCACACCGCGACGACGCCGGCCGCCAGGAAGCCCAGGACGGTAGGGGCCACGCCCGCGTCGCCACCTCCCCGCGGCTGTGACGAGGAGACCGGGTGCCATGCCGACCATGACGATGCCGAAGACGATGAGCAGCAGCAGCACGATCAGGCCGAACAGCTTCAACACCTGGGCGGGCGTCCCGCCAGGCCTCACCGGTGGTCACCGGCCTGCCGAGTACGGCGCGGCTGGTGACGGTGGTCAGCAGGGCGGTGGCCAGGACGGTGCCGATCAGGGAGATCAGGAAGATGACACCTGAGTTGATCGTGGTGTCGGTCAGGGCGTCGCCGAGTTCGCTCAGGGTGGCGTCGGGGTCGTTGAGGGCCTCGGTGTTGGTGTTGTCCAGGACGAGGCCCTGGAGCTGTACGACGATGATCTCCGCGAAGACCGCGACGGTCAGCGAGATGCCGAGGACCGTGCGCCAGTAGGTGCGCATGGTGGAGACCGCGCCGTCGAGGATCTCGCCGACGCCGAGCGGGCGGAGCGGGATCACGCCGGGCTTGGCTGCGGGCGGGGGCCGCCCCAGCCGCCTCCCCAGCCGCCGTGCCCGCCAGGCGGGTCAGAGGCCGCCGTAGCCCTCCGCCCGAGCCGCCGGGGGCCTCGCGGTAAGGGCCCGGGCCGCCGTAGCCGCCGCCGGGGTGGCCGGGGGCGGCGGGGCGCCCCAGCCCTGCTGCGGCGGCGGGGGAGGCGGTGGTGCCCGGCCGGGGCCGGTGGGCGCGGGCCACTGGCCGGGTGGCGGCTGCTCGCGGACCACTTCGTGCCGGGGCTCGTCGGTTCCGCGCCCGGCTGGTCCGCGCCCGGCCGGTCCGGGCGTGGGGGCGCGGGCTGGTCGGGGCCGTTGGGGCGGTCGGCGGGCTCGGCGGGGCCGGACGCGCCGGCTCCCGCCCGTCGGACGGGGCGGATCCGGGGCGAGGCCCAGCCCGGAGTGTCGTTCATCTGTCGCTCCTTCACGGTGCCCGTCCGCGATCGCGGCGGCAGGTTGGCAGCCATCGTGCCACGGCGTGGTCGGGGTGCGGACCGGGCGCGGTATGGCCTGCGCACCTTCAATTTGTCCGCCCGGTAGGGGGGCAGACTGACCCGCATGGCTGATCAGGACGCGCGAGGCGGCGCAGGGACAAGCGGCCGACCGAGATCCTGGCACTGCGCTGGGAGGAACCACCCGAGGGGCCCGGTGCTGGTCCTGCTGGACCAGACCAGGCTGCCGGCCGAGGAGGTCGAACTGGTCTGCACGGACGCGTCCGCGCTCGTGGAGGCGATCCGCTCGCTCGCCGTGCGCGGGCGCTGCTGCTGGGCATCGCGGGCGCCTACGGCGTCGCGCTCGCCGCCGTCCGCTGCCTGTGAGGTGGAGGGAGGCCGCGGCCACTGGCGGGTGCCCGCCCCACCGGTAAACCTCGCCGTCGGTGTGCGCCGGGCCCAGGCGGCTCACCAGGAGGCGCTCGCCAGGACCGGCGACACCGCGCCAGGCCGCCGCGGCCGCGCGCCAGCCGCGGCGCGGACGCTGCACCGGCAGGACGCCGAGGCCAGCGCCCGGATGGCCGTTGCAGGGCTGGCGCTGCTGGACGAGCTTGCTGCCCGCCGGCGGGCACCGGGTCCTGACGCACTGCAACAGCGGGGCGCTGGTGTCAGGCGGTGAGGGGACGGCCTTCGCGGTGGCGCTCGCGGCGCACCGGTCGGGTCGGCTGCGGCGCCTCTGGGTGGACGAAACGCGTCCGTTGCTGCAAGGTGCTCGCCTGACGGCATACGAGGCGGCCCGCAACGACATGGCAGGTACACCTTGCTCACCGACAACGCGGCCGGTTCGCTGTTCGCGGCGGGTGAGGTGGACGCGGTACTAGTCGGCGCGGACCGCATCGCGACCGACGGTTCGGTGGCGAACAAGGTGGGGAGCCATCCGCTCGCCGTGCTCGCGAGGTACCACCATGTGCCGTTCATCGTGGTGGCACCGGTCACGACGGTGGATCCGGACACGCCGGACGGGGCGTCCATCGAGGTGGAACAGCGTCCCGGATACGAAGTGACCGAGGTCACAGCACCACAGGTGCCGGTGACCGGAGCGGGAGGCGGGATTCCGGTGGCACCCCCTGGGGGACTCAGGCGTACAACCCGGCGTTCGACGTGACTCCGCCCGAGCTGGTGACGGCGATCGTCACCGAGGAGGGCGTGGTTTCGCCCGTGACGGCGGAGGCTCTCGCTGAGCTGTGTGCCAGGTCACGCCAGGTAACGATTAGCTAATGGGATGATGTCGTTTATGAAGGGACGAGTCCTTGTCGTCGACGACGACACCGCACTGGCCGAGATGCTCGGCATAGTGCTGCGTGGTGAGGGTTTTGAGCCATCTTCGTAGCCGACGGCGACAAGGCGCTGGCCGCCTTCCGGGAGACCGCCGGACCTGGTGCTGCTCGACCTCATGCTGCCCGGTCGGGACGGCATCGAGGTGTGCCGCCTGATCAGGGCGGAGTCGGGTGTGCCGATCGTGATGCTGACGGCGAAGAGTGACACCGTCGACGTCGTGGTGGGTCTGGAGTCGGGCGCCGACGACTACATCGTGAAGCCGTTCAAGCCGAAGGAGCTGGTGGCCCGCATCAGGGCGCGTCTGAGGAGGTCCGAGGAACCGGCGCCCGAGCAGCTCGCCATAGGCGACCTGGTCATCGACGTGGCCGGTCACTCCGTGAAGCGGGAGGGCCAGTCGATCGCGCTGACGCCGCTGGAGTTCGACCTGCTGGTGGCGCTGGCCCGCAAGCCGTGGCAGGTGTTCACGCGTGAGGTGCTCCTCGAGCAGGTCTGGGGTTACCGGCACGCGGCCGACACCCGGTTGGTCAACGTGCATGTGCAGCGGCTGCGCTCAAGGTTGAGAAGGACCCAGGGAGAAGCCGGAGATCGTGGTGACCGTGCGTGGCGTCGGTTACAAGGCGCGGACCGAGCTTGACATGAGCAGGGACAGTGCCGCTTCGGCGCCCGGCCGGTCCGGGGCCCGCGCCGGACGGCCTGTCGGCCCCCGCCCGCCGGCTCCCGCTGGAGCCGTCTGCTGGAGGGGCGGGCTGCTGCACGGCGGGGGTGCAGGGCAGCCCGGTGCTCCGTCTGTTCATGCGCTGGGTGCGCCGTCCGCTGCTGCCCGTCATGCGGCTGTGGCGGCGCAACATCCAGCTCAAGGTCGTCGTCACCACGCTGCTGATGTCGCTGGGCGTGGTGCTGCTGCTCGGCTTCGTGGTGATCGCGGGCAGGTCCGCAACGGGCTGCTGGACGCCAAGGTGAAGGCCTCCCAGAGCCAGGCCACCGGCGGGTTCGCGGTGGCCAAGCAGAAGGCCGAGGAGTCGGCCAGCGTGACCGGTGACGAGGGCGTTCCCGTGGACGGCCGTCCCCGCAGAACGTCATCCAGTGGATGAGTGAACTGGTCGTCGCTCTCCAGCGGCGGCCAGGGCGCTCTCGACGTGGTCACGCTCCCCATGGGCGGGGACAGCGGCAGCGCGGGCGCGGCCCGCGCGCCCTCGGGCTTCGTCAACTGGTCGGCCAGCGTGCTCGAGGACCTGCGGGAGCGGATCGACGGCAGTACGGCGGCGGCCCAGAGCTACACCCGGGTCGTCTACGACTCCGGCCAGGCCTCGCAGCCCGGTCTGGTCATCGGCAAGCAGGTCAACGACCCGAACGGTGAGCCGTACCAGCTGTACTATCTTCCCGCTCACGAGGAGGAGGAGTCGCTCAGCCTGGTCCGAGGCACGCTGGCGACGGCCGGACTGTTCGTCGTCGTACTCCTCGGGGCCATCGCCTGGCTCGTGGTGCGCCAGGTCGTCACGCCGGTACGGATGGCGGCGAGCATCGCCGAGCGGCTGTCCGCCGGGCGGTTGCAGGAACGGATGAAGGTCACCGGCGAGGACGACATCGCGCGGCTCGGCGAGGCCTTCAACAAGATGGCGCAGAACCTGCAGTTGAAGATCAGCCAGCTGGAGGACCCTGTCGCGGATGCAGCGGCGGTTCGTCTCCGACGTGTCGCACGAGCTGCGGACGCCGCTGACGACCGTGCGCATGGCCGCCGACGTCATCCACGACGCGCGCGTGGACTTCGATCCGGTGACCGCGCGGTCGGCCGAGTTGCTCGCCGACCAGCTGGACCGGTTCGAGACGCTGCTCGCTGACCTGCTGGAGATCAGCCGTTTCGACGCCGGCGCGGCGGCGCTGGAGGCGGAGCCGATAGATCTCAGGGAGGTCGTACGGCGGGTCGTGGGCGAGGGCCGAACCGCTCTGCCGAGCGCAAGGGCACGCGGATACGCGTCGCCGGCGATCAGCAGCCCGTCGTCGCCGAGGCGGACGCGCGGCGCGTGGAGCAGGTGCTGCGCAACCTCGTCGTCAACGCCGTCGAGCACGGCGAGGGCAACGACGTCGTCGTCAAGCTCCCGCCGCGGCCGGCGGCGCGGTCGCCGTCGCGGTGCGCGACTACGGCGTGGGCCTCAAGCCGGGCGAGGCGACCCGGGTCTTCAGCCGCTTCTGGCGGGCCGACCCGGCACGCGCGCGTACCACCGGAGGCACGGGGCTGGGGCTTTCCATCGCCCTGGAGGACGCGCGGCTGCACGGAGGCTGGCTGCAGGCCTGGGGCGAGCCGGGCGGTGGATCGCAGTTCCGGCTGACGCTGCCCAGGACGGCGGACGAGCCGCTGCGGGGGCTCACCGATACCGCTGGAGCCGACGGACTCGCGGCGCAACAGCGGGCTGGGCGAGGCCGGCCTCAATGACGCCGGTGCGCCGCACGGCAACGGAAGGAAGGCCACCGTTCCGGCGCAGGCGCCGCTCGGGCAGGTGCCCCCGGGGTCCGCCCGGGGCCCGATCCCGTCGCGGTCGGCCACGGTGACCCCCACGGCCGATCCGACGGCACTGCCCGGCAACGGCGCGCGCGCTGGTGCCGCGGCCCGTGTCGGGCGCCCGGAGACAGGGACGGCGGGCCCGCGCCGGAGGCGGCGAGCCGCCCGGACGCCGGACCGGAGCAGCCGGAGGACTCGAGCAGGCAAGGGGAGGCATCTCGTGGGCGCTGACCGCGAGGGGAGCGGTCGGCGGGGGCCGGCACGCGTGGTGGCGTACGCCGTCTGTGGCGTCGTACTGCTGGCGGGGTGTGCGTCGATGCCCGACAGCGGGGACCTGCGGGGCGTGGATTCCACGCCGCGGCAGGACCCGCAGGTGCGGGTGTTCGCGATGCCGCCGCGCGAGGACGACTCGCCCACGGAGATCGTGCAGGGCTTCCTGGAGGCGCTGACCAGCAACGAGCCGGAGTACGAGACCGCGCGCAAGTACCTGACGGGCGAGGCCGCGAAGACCTGGCGGCCGGAGCGGTCCACCACGGTGCTCACGGGCGGACCGGGAACCGAGTCCGACCACTCGGGCAGCCGCGAGGACGCCGACGACTACTCGGTCACGCTGACCGGCACCAGGGTCGCCACGGTGGACGGGCAGCAGTCGTACTCGCCGTCGGAAGGCCAGTACCGCGAACCGGTCCATCTCAGCCGGGACGGCAAGAGCGGGCAGTGGCGCATCGACGCGCTGCCGCAGGGCGTCATCATGGGCAAGTCGGACTTCCAGCGCACCTATATGTCCGTCAACAAGTACTACTTCGCCTCGAACACCGCTCCCGCCACGCAGGCCGGTACGAGCTCGCAGCCGGCGGCCGTCGCCGATCCGGTGTACGTGCGCCGGCTCGTGGATCCCATGACCCAGGTGGTGCGTTCCCTGATCAGCGGGCCGACGAGCCTGCTCGGGCCCGTGGTCAGGTCGAGCTTCCCGACCGGTACGGCGCTGGCGAAGACCGTCGACTCGCTGACGCCCGACGACCGCAACAAGCTGACGGTGCGGCTGAACGAGCGGGCGGCCGGCGTCGGCGACGACAAGTGCGACGAGATGGCGGCCCAGCTCCTCTTCACGCTGCAGAACCTCACTCCGGTGGTGGACGAGGTCGAGCTGCGGTCGGGCGATGAGCGACTGTGCTCCCTCACCGAGGACCGGGCCGAGACGGTCGCGACGCGCGGTTCGGCACAGCGGCCCGACTACCTGCTACTTCATCGACGACGAGGAACGCCTGGTGCGTATCGCCGCCGGCAGCAGCGGGACCCGGCCGGAACCGGTCCCCGGTGCGCTGGGCGAGGGCGTGGCGGCCCTGCGGTCGGTGGCGGTGTCGCGGGACGAGCACAGCGCGGCCGGCATCCGTCTCGACAACAAGTCGCTGTACGTCGGCTCGCTGGTGTCGGGCGGTTCGCTCGGTGACCCCGTGCTGGTCAGCGAGGGCAAGACGGAGGAGAACCGGCTGACGCCGCCCAGCTGGGACGCGCAGGGCGACCTGTGGATCGCCGACCGTGACCCGGCCGACCCCCGCCTGCTGCTGCTCAAGGAGGGCAAGGGCCGGCCCGTGGAGGTGCGGACCCCGGGGCTGGACGGGCGCATCCAGGCCGTGCGGGTGGCGGCCGACGGCGTGCGGATCGCGCTCATCGTGGAGAAGGGACGGCAAGCGGTCCCTGCTCATCGGACGGATCGAACGGGACGTGAAGGCCGGCGAACCGTCCTCGGTCACCGTCCTCGAACTGCGCTCCGCGACGCCGGAGCTGGAGGAGGTCACGGCCATGTCGTGGGCCGGTGACAGCCGGCTCGTGGTGGTCGGGCGCGAGCGCGGAGGCGTCCAGCAGATCGGATACGTGCAGGTCGACGGCTCCACGCCGGAGGCCCTCGGTGCCCGCCGCGCTGACCGGCGTGAAGGGAGATCCGCCGCGACCGAGGACGAGCGGTTGCCGCTGGTGGCGTATTCGGAGGACGTGATCGTGCGGCTGCCGTCGGGGCTGCAGTGGCAGAAGGTGACGGAGGGGACGGCGCCGGTCTACCCAGGGTGAGGCATCCGGCTCGCCGCCGTGGGCGTTCACTCGTGTGGGGAACGGGTGGCGAGCAGGGCTCGGAGTTTTCCACAAGGAGCTCTCCAGCGTTTTCCACAGGCCTGGTCGGGCCCGCGGGCCCTGGCACAGTGGTGGCCATGCGGGGTTTGCGGGAATGGTGGCGGGACCTCACCGACCTGGTGCTGCCGGCCGAGTGCGGAGGCTGCGGCAGGGGCCGCACGGTGTTGTGCCCCCGGTGCCGTACGGCGCTGGGCGGCGCCGCACCGTGCCGGGCGCGGCCGGTGCCGGAACCGCCGGGGCTGCCGGTGGTGCACGCGGCCGCCCGGTACGCGGACGAGGTACGGGGCAGCCCTGCTGGCACACAAGGAGCGCGGCGTGCTCGCCCTCACGGCACCGCTCGGCGTGGCGCTGGCAGGGGCGGTACGGGCCGGGCTCCGGGAGACCCGGTGGGGGCCCGGTGACGCTGGGGGGCCGTACGCGCGCGGGGGCCGGTGCTGCTCGTGCCCGTGCCGTCCGCGCCCCGGGCGGTGCGCACACGCGGGCACGACCCGGCGCGGCGGATCGCCCTCGCGGCCGCGGGGAGCTGCGGCGGACCGGGACGTCCGCCCGGGTGCTGGCCGTGCTGCGGCAACGGCACGCCGTGGCCGACCAGTCCGAGGCTCGGCGCCCGGCAGCGGCTGCGCAATCTCGCCGGCGCGCTGGCGGTGGCTCCCCGGCGGTGACCGGCTGCTGTGCGGGGGCGGGCCGGTCGTCCTCGTCGACGACCTCATGACGACGGGGCGTCCCTGACGGAGGCGGCGCGTGCCCTGCGCGCGGCGCGGGCCGGGGCGAAATCCGCTGTGTATCCGTCGTCGGCAGGGGAAGGCAGAGAGGAACGGAAGGCCGGGCCCCGAATGGCGGGTCCGAACGAAGGCGGTGGCGTGATCCGTGAAGCGATCTGCGCGGCAGTGGTCGCGGCTTCACCAGATTCTTTCGAAATAAACCGGAACTGACTAGAAACTTGCTTCATTGCAGGTAATGAGAGTCTCAATTCACCGGAACGGAGGTACGTCGCGGTAGAGGGTGACGACATCCGTCCGGGCGAGATATGTTCGGTTGTGAGGGCAAAGCCGCAGGCCACACCTCCCAGATCCGAATGCCGTACTGCGGGTTTCACCGTCATCACCCCGCACCGGTGGAGTGGAGATCTCGCCCGCGGGGAGGAGGTGGAAGTCACCGAGTCCGAGGTTCCGGGATAGACCGGAACCTGGTGCAAAAGGGAGATGCTCCGCCATCGAAGCGGAGCGATCCGGGAACGGAGTTCTGCGTGGACATCGTCGTCAAGGGCCGCAAGACCGAGGTGCCCGAGCGGTTCCGGAAGCACGTGGCCGAGAAGCTGAAGCTGGAGAAGATCCAGAAGCTCGATGGCAAGGTGATCAGCCTCGACGTCGAGGTGTCCAAGGAGCCGAACCCCCGGCAGGCCGACCGCTGTGACCGAGTGGAGATCACGCTCCGCTCCCGCGGTCCGGTGATCCGGGCGGAGGCAGCGGCGAGCGACCCGTACGCGGCGCTCGACCTGGCGGCGGAGAAGCTCGGTGCCCCGGCTGCGCAAGCAGCACGACAAGCGCTTCTCGCGCCGCGGTGCCCGCCGGATCTCGGCGGCCGAGGTCGCCGACCACGTCCCCGGCGCGGCGACGCTCAACGGGAACGGCGACGTCGTCCCGCAGGAGAAGCAGGACGGCGTACCCACCAAGAAGATCGGCTCGCTGGAGGTCCAGGGCGACGGTCCGCTCGTCGTCCGCGAGAAGACCCACGTGGCCGCGCCGATGACCCTCGACCAGGCGCTCTACGAGATGGAACTGGTCGGGCACGACTTCTACCTGTTCGTCGACTCCGGAGACCAAGGGCCCAGCGTCGTCTACCGGCGGCACGCCTACGACTACGGCGTGATCCACCTACGACGGATACGATGGTCACCCAGGTGCACGCCAACGAGGCGGGTGACGCGCTCGGCGGCTGACCACGCCGGGTGACAGCGGAACCGGTGCCCCTGGAGCGCGAGTGCGCCCCCAGGGGCACCGTCGTGCGACGGTGCGCGAGGGTGTGCGACCCCTTCGTTGGCCCGCTCGGCCACCCCCGCGTCGGCCGGGCATGGAATCATCGGCGGCAACGGCCCAACCGGTGGGTCGTTGCTCTGGGTTGGCGATGGCTCAGGACGACGGGCCACGGCCTTCAGGGGGAGGAACGATGGCGGACAGTTTCGGACCGATGCGGGGCGCGGGCGTCGACGGGGGATCGACGACGGAGTCGCCGGCATGGGCTCGGACGCGGGCTCCGCGCGCAAGGAGCCGATCAGGGTTCTGGTCGTGGACGACCACGCCCTGTTCCGCCGCGGACTGGAGATCGTGCTCGCGGCCGAGGAGGACATCCAGGTCGTCGGGGAGGCCGGTGACGGCGCCGAGGCCGTGGAGAAGGCCGCCGACCTGCTGCCGGACATCGTCCTGATGGACGTGCGGATGCCCGGGCGGGGCGGGATCGAGGCCTGCACCTCCATCAAGGAGGTGGCCCCCAGCGCGAAGATCATCATGCTGACGATCAGCGACGAGGAGGCCGACCTCTACGACGCGATCAAGGCGGGCGCGACCGGTTATCTCCTCAAGGAGATCTCGACGGACGAGGTGGCCACCGCGATTCGCGCCGTGGCCGACGGACAGTCGCAGATCAGTCCGTCCATGGCGTCGAAACTGCTCACCGAGTTCAAGTCGATGATCCAGCGGACCGACGAACGCCGGCTCGTTCCCCGCGCCGCGGCTCACGGACCGTGAACTGGAAGTCCTCAAGCTGGTCGCCACGGGAATGAACAACCGGGACATCGCCAAGGAACTGTTCATTTCCGAGAACACCGTGAAGAACCACGTGCGCAACATCCTGGAGAAACTGCAGCTGCACTCCAGGATGGAGGCCGTGGTGTACGCGATGCGGGAGAAGATCCTCGAGATCCGCTGACGGCCGACGCCGACGGCCTCGCGCGGGTCAGGCGAGCAGGCGGGTCAGTTCCCTCGTGAGGGGCTCGCGCAGGTCCGGTGCGTCGACCCGTTCCACGCGTACGTCCGTGCAGTCCACCCAGCCCGCCGCCTCGACCAGGGCCTGAGCGACCGCCGGGGCCGCCTTGGGGCCGTCCAGCGTGACCTGCTTGGCGACCAGAGTGCGCCCCTCGCGCGCCGGGTCCACCCGGCCGACGAGCCGGCCGCCTGCCAGGACGGGCATCGCGAAGTAGCCGTGCACCCGCTTCTGCTTGGGCACGTAGGCCTCCAGGCGGTGGGTGAAGCCGAAGATCCGTTCCGTGCGCGCACGGTCCCAGATCAGGGAGTCGAAGGGCGAGAGCAGCGTCGTGGGGTGGCGGCCGCGCGGGGCGTCTCCAGGGCGCGCGGGTCCGCCCAGGCCGGCTTGGACCAGCCCTCCACGGTGACCGGGACCAGGCCCGAGTCGGCGATCACGGCGTCGACCTGCTCGCCCTTGAGACGGTGGTAGTCCGCGATGTCCGCGCGCGTGCCGACGCCCAGGGACTGGCCGGCCAGACGGACCAGGCGGCGCAGGCACTCGGCGTCGTCCAGCTCGTCGTGCAGCAGTGCGGCCGGGACCGCGCGCTCGGCCAGGTCGTACACCCGCTTCCAGCCGCGGCGCTCGACGCACACCACCTCGCCGTACATGAGCGCGCGCTCGACGGCGACCTTCGTGCCCGACCAGTCCCACCACTCGCTGGTCCTCTTCGCGCCGCCCAGGTCCGTCGCGGTGAGCGGGCCCTCGGTGCGGAGCTGCTTGACGACCTGGTCGTAGGTGCCGTCGGGGAGGGAGTGGTTCCAGTGCGGGCGGTTGCGGTAGGCGCGGCGGCGGAACGCGAAGTGCGGCCACTCCTCGATGGGGAGGATGCAGGCGGCGTGGGACCAGTACTCGAAGGCGTGCGTGTCCTGCCAGTAGGCGTCTTCGACCGCTTTGCGGCCCAGTGCGCCGAGGCGGGCGTACGGGACGAGTTCGTGGGAGCGGGCGAGGACCGAGATGGTGTCGAGCTGCACCGCGCCCAGGTGACGGAGGGACGCCGCGGACGCCTGCGCGGCGGTCGGGGGCGCCGAGGAAGCCCTGTGCGCGGAGGGGTGAGGCGGCGGGCCTCTTGCGCGGACAGTTCCGTGGTGGGGGGCGGGAGGGTCGTCGCGCACGTCCGCACGATAAGGGGTGGGTCTGACAGTGGGGCGTGGCTTGCGGGGAGTGTGGGCGGGGGTGTGGTTGCGTGGGCCGGTTTGCAGGGCGCTCTGCGTCGGTGCCGGCCGGGGAGGTGTCGCGGCCCGGCGGTGCGGGGTGCCGCCGCGCCCACCCGTGCCGCCCCAGCGGCACGACTGCCCGCGGCTGCGTGGGGGTGGCTATGGGGCCGGCAAGTACGGGGACGTCGAGGGGAGGGAGAGGTCTGAGGGGAGGAGGGAGCCGATCCAGGCGTCGCGGCGGACGCCGTTGTTGTTGATCGCGGAGCGCTAACGTGCCCTCCATGGTGAAGCCCGCGCGCTGGGCCACCGCGCGGGAGGCCGTGTTGCCGACCTCGGCGCGCCACTCCAGGCGGTCGATCGCCCGGTCGGTGAAGGCCCAGCGGGAGACGGCGACGGCGGCCTCGGTGACGTAGCCGTGGCCGCGGTGCTCCTTGGCGCCCCCAGAAACCGATCTCGCCGACGCCCAGGGAGATCATCGTGATGCCGAGCATCCCCACCAGGTCCCCGGTGGGGAGGAACAGGCCGAAGGTGAACATCGAGGCGTTCGCCCAGCCGTCGGGACCATCTGCTCGGTGAAGCCCCCGCGCGTGCTCCTGGAGGTAGGGCGAGGGGATCGTGGTCCAGCGCTGGATGTCGGGATCCTGGCAGGCGGCGTACACGGAATCGGTGTCCGGGGGCCGACCGCGCGCAAAACTAGGCGGTCGGTGGTGAGCGTGAGGGGTTCCATCGGCCGATTCTGCGCGGCGGTCCGCGGCGGACGCCATCTTTTTGCCGTGCGTGAACAGACGGTCACTTTTCGCGTGATTCGTCGGCGGGCACGGCACCATCCGCGGTGCCCGGACGTTGAACTCGATGACAGCAGACCGGAAGCTGGATGAAGGAGCACACGGTCCCCGTTACAGCAGGCTCCCGGGGCGGCGGGGTCCTCGCATACGATGGCCGTTGCTCAGTCCGTCACGGGAAAACGACCGTCCCAGGCCCGACCGGCAAGGAGACCAACCCCCGTGTCCGTCCTCTCGAAGATCATGCGTGCAGGCGAAGGCAAGATCCTGCGCAAGCTGCACCGCATCGCGGACCAGGTCAACTCCATCGAAGAGGACTTCGTCGACCTCTCCGACGCCGAGCTGCGGGCCCTCACCGATGAGTACAAGCAGCGCTACGCCGATGGTGAGAGCCTGGACGACCTGCTTCCGGAAGCCTTCGCCACCGTCCGCGAGGCCGCCAAGCGCGTCCTGGGACAGCGGCACTACGACGTGCAGATGATGGGCGGCGCGGCCCTGCACATGGGGTACGTGGCCGAGATGAAGACCGGTGAGGGCAAGACCCTCGTCGGCACGCTGCCCGCCTATCTCAACGCCCTGTCCGGCGAGGGCGTGCACATCGTCACGGTCAACGACTACCTCGCCGAGCGCGACCTCGAGATGATGGGCCGCGTCCACAAGTTCCTCGGGCTGAACGTCGGCTGCATCCTCGCCAACCAGACGCCGGCCCAGCGCCGCGAGATGTACGGCTGCGACATCACCTACGGCACGAACAACGAGTTCGGCTTCGACTACCTGCGCGACAACATGGCGTGGTCAAGGACGAACTCGTCCAGCGCGGTCACAACTTCGCCATCGTCGACGAGGTCGACTCCATCCTCGTCGACGAGGCCCGTACGCCGCTGATCATCTCCGGTCCGGCCGACCAGGCCACCAAGTGGTACGGCGACTTCGCCAAGCTGGTCACCCGCCTGAAGAAGGGGCGAGGCGGGCAACACCCTCAAGGGCATCGAGGAGACCGGCGACTACGAGGTCGACGAGAAGAAGCGCACGGTCGCCATCCACGAGTCCGGCGTCGCCAAGGTCGAGGACTGGCTGGGCATCGACAACCTCTACGAGTCGGTGAACACCCCGCTCGTCGGTTACCTGAACAACGCCATCAAGGCCAAGGAACTCTTCAAGAACGACAAGGACTACGTCGTCATCGACGGCGAAGTCATGATCGTCGACGAGCACACCGGCCGTATCCTCGCCGGCCGCCGCTACAACGAGGGCATGCACCAGGCGATCGAGGCGAAGGAAGGGGTGGACATCAAGGACGAGAACCAGACGCTCGCCACGATCACCCTCCAGAACTTCTTCCGCCTCTACAAGCGCCACGACCACAACGGCAAGGAACTGCCCGGCCTGTCCGGCATGACCGGTACGGCGATGACCGAGGCCGCCGAGTTCCACCAGATCTACAAGCTCGGCGTGGTGCCCATCCCGACCAACCGGCCGATGGTCCGCAAGGACCAGTCGGACCTGATCTACCGCACCGAGGTCGCGAAGTTCGAGGCGGTCGTCGACGACATCGAGGAGAAGCACCGCAAGGGCCAGCCGATCCTCGTCGGCACCACCTCGGTCGAGAAGTCCGAGTACCTCTCGCAGCAGCTCAGCAAGCGCGGTGTCCAGCACGAGGTGCTGAGACGCCAAGCAGCACGACCGGGAGGCGACGATCGTCGCCCAGGCGGGCCGCAAGGGCTCCGTGACCGTGGCCACGAACATGGCCGGCCGTGGTACGGACATCAAGCTCGGCGGCAACCCCGAGGACCTCGCCGAGGCGGAGCTGCGCCAGCGCGGCCTCGACCCCGAGGAGCACATCGAGGAGGTGGGCGCGGCCCTGCCCGCGGCGCTGGAGCGGGCCGAGCAGGCGGTCAAGGCGGAGTTCGAAGAGGTCAAGAACCTCGGCGGCCTCTACGTGCTGGGTACCGAGCGGCACGAGTCGCGGCGTATCGACAACCAGCTGCGCGGCCGTTCCGGCCGTCAGGGCGACCCCGGCGAGTCCCGTTTCTACCTCTCGCTGGGCGACGACCTGATGCGGCTGTTCAAGGCCCAGATGGTCGAGCGCGTGATGTCGATGGCGAACGTCCCGGACGACGATGCCGATCGAGAACAAGATGGTCACGCGGGCGATCGCGTCCGCCCAGTCGCAGGTGGAGACGCAGAACTTGAGACCCGTAAGAACGTCCTGAAGTACGACGAGGTCCTCAACCGGCAGCGCGAGGTCATCTACGGCGAGCGGCGCCGCGTTCTGGAGGGCGAGGACCTGCAGGAGCAGATCCAGCACTTCATGAACGACACGATCGACGCGTACGTGCAGGCCGAGACCGCCGAGGGCTTCCCGGAGGACTGGGACCTCGACCGTCTGTGGAACGCCTTCAAGCAGCTCTACCCGGTGAAGGTCACCGTGGAGGAGCTGGAGGACGCGGCCGGCGACCGGGCCGGGCTGACCGCCGACTACATCAGTGAGTCCATCAAGGACGACATCCAGGAGCAGTACGAGGCGCGTGGAGACGCAGCTCGGCTCGAGATCATGCGCGAGCTGGAGCGCCGGGTCGTGCTCTCGGTCCTGGACCGCAAGTGGCGCGAGCACCTCTACGAGATGGACTACCTCCAGGAGGGCATCGGCCTGCGCGCGATGGCGCAGAAGGACCCGCTGGTCGAGTACCAGCGCGAGGGCTTCGACATGTTCCAGGCCATGATGGACGGCATCAAGGAGGAGTCCGTCGGCTACCTGTTCAACCTGGAGGTCCAGGTCGAGCAGCAGGTCGAGGAGGTCCCGGTCGAGGACGCGGGGCCGTCCTGGCCAAGGGCAAGCAGGACGCCGTCCCGGCCCAGGCGGGCCGCCCGACCGGAGATCCGCGCCAAGGGGCTCGACGCCCCGCAGCGCCGGGGACTGCACTTCTCCGCCCCGACCGTGGACGGCGAGGGCGGTGTCGTCGAGGGCGACTTCACCACCGACGGCGAGCCCGCGCAGCCCCAGTCCGACGGGCTCACGCGCGGAGCGCCGCAAGGCGGGCCAAGGGCGGGCGTCGCCGCAGAGTGACGGCGCGGTGCCTTCAGGCACCGGCGCCGTAGTGGTGGAAGGGCCGGGCACCTCTGGGTGCCCGGCCCTTCGGCCTGTCCCGGCGTGCGGCGCCGGTCGCCGTCGCTCTCAGTCGTCGTCGGTGTGCGGTCGGCGGGGGCCGCCCAGTTCCACCGCCGTGCAGCGCCAGCGCAGGTCGCGGCCCTGCTCCAGCCGAAGGCCATGGCGCGCAGCTGGTCGCCCGCGCCGATCCTGGCGAAGACCTCCAGTGCTCCCGGCCGGGGCTCGAAGTAGCCGATGTCGCGGACGACGGGCGAGGGTGCCGCGCGTGCGCAGAGGGCCGCGTTCGGCGAGGTGGGCCAGATCGTCGTAGGCGCGGCCGGCGGTGTGACGGAGCATCGAATGGACGGGGCGCCGGCCGCTGAGCACGTTGAGGAGGAGATCAGCGAAGCGGTCGGTGGGGCGGAGCTGCGGGACGGACGGCGAGGGTCTGGAGCGGGGACGAGAGGCGCTGCCGGGGGCCTGGGCGGCCGGGCGTACGGCCGGGACGGCGGGGGCCGTCACGAGGGGCACCCGCCGCCGCGCGCGGGACCGTCCAGGTGGCCCCGCCCCGGGCCGGTCAGGCGGCCGGCTGTCACCGGCCTCGTACGGGCCGCGGAGACCTGCCCGGGGAGCCCGGCGGGCGGCCACCGGGCGCCCCGGCCCGCACGACACGTCCGCCGGGCCTGCGGGGCGGCACGCCGCCGGGTGCGCGGGACGGGGAGGTCCCGGGTACGCGGGCAGAGGAGGTCCCTGTTACGCGGGAGGGGGCGGCGGCCGGGCTGTACAGCGGTGCGGTGCCGGGCGGCTGGGGCGTGGGGTCGCCGTTGGGGCCGCGGGGCGGGGTGGGTGTGAGGGGGCGGTCCGGTGTGTGGGGCAGTGTGCTAGTCGGGCTGAGCTGGGACCTGGTCACTGACCTTGCGCATGGGGGCTCCCGTTCGGCGGCCCGGGTGATACCGGGCGTAACTTAGCGGTTGGGGATCTTGTACGGGGCGGCTGGGCGGGACGGCAAGGAGGGCGGTGGCCGGGCCGAGGGGTCGGAGGGTTCACTTATCAGAGTGGTCGGGACGGTCGGAAAGCCCGGGGTGGAGCGGTTGTACCGGGTGAGTTCCGGGGCCGTGGGTGGACGCGTCGGGCGTCACGGGTGGCAACCCGAAGGGGACACCGCACGTATCCTGAAGGCTCTCCCAGGCCATCCCGGCCGTCCCGGGCCTCGGTGGCGCTCCCGACCAGGAAGCAAAAGTCTCATGCGCGTCTACGTCCCCGTGACCCTCTCCGGCCTCCCAGGCGCACAGGACGGGAGAGCTGGGGACGGGACCGCTCGTCGCCTACGCCGTCACACCGGCGCTGCGCGAGTGGTACCTCTCGGACGACATCGAGGAGTTGGAGTACGCCGCCCTGAACCGGGCCGCGCTGGCCTCGCTGCGGCTGCTGGCGGCCGACGCCGGCGCGCCGCGGCGCCGGGTCGTGGTCGCCGCCGACGTGTCCGACGGCGCGGCCTCGGCCGCCCCGGACCGGGGCCGATCCGGCGGCGCTGGGCGAGGTCCGGCTCGCCAGGCCCTGCGGCTCGCCAAGGCGGCCTCGGTGCACGTCGACTCCGCCGACGCGGAGGCGGATGTGACCGCGCGGCCGCGGCCCTCGCGGCGGCGGACGGCGGGGACGACGACGCCCGGTTCGTCGTGGACAGGGCAGGACCACGAGCTGCTGTGGTACGCGACGCAGGAGATCCCCGAACCTGGTCGAGCTCGGTCAGTGACGTCCCGCCGGCCGGCCGTCCCCGGTCGGTCGTCGCGGCCCCCGTCTTGATTGTCAGTGGCGGCGGGTACGTTTTCGGGCATGGGGATGCAGACAGGGCGCACATCATCTGGGACTGGAACGGGACGCTGTTCCACGACAATGACGCGATCATCGGGGCGACGAACGCCGCGTTCGCCGAGCTGGGACTGGCGTCGATCACGCTGGAGCAGTACCGGGCGCTGTATTGCGTCCGGTGCCGAAGTTCTACGAGCGGCTGATGGGGCGGCTGCCCACCGACGCCGAGTGGGAGGTCGTGGACGCGACCTTCAGCGCCACTACACGGAGCACCGGGTGCGGTGCGAGCTCACCGAGGGCGTGGCGGAGCTGCTCGACGGCTGGCGGTCGGCGGGGCGCAGTCAGTCGATCCTCAGCATGTAAGGCCACGACGAGCTGGTGCCGCTGGTCAAGGGGTTCGGGATCGAGACGCACTTCATACGCGTCGACGGGCGGATCGGGCCGTCCGGGGGCAGCAAGGCCGAGCACATGGTGCGGCATCTCGCGGAGCTGGCGCTGGCCGGGGTGGATCCCGTTCGTACGGTGGTGATCGGGGACGCCGCGGATGACGCGGTGGCCGCGCGGCATGTGGGGGCGGGGGCGGTGCTGCACACCGGGGGGTCGCACAGTCGGGCCAGTCTGGAGGGGTCGGGGTGCCGGTGGTGGACGCGTTGGGGAGGCCGTGGCAGAGGCGGCGCGGTTGGCGGCGTGAGGGTGGCTGTGCGGTGAGGTCGGCCGTGCGGTGACGGTGACCTGGGCTGGGGCGGTGACCCGTGCTGGTGGGGGCCGGGGGTGGGTGTCGCGGCCCCGGCGTTGCGGGGTGCCGCTGCGCCCACCCGTGCCGCCCAGCGGCACGACTGCCCGCAGCTGGGCGGGGGCGGCGGCGGGTGGCGGGGTTCTGTGCAAAACGTCAAAGTTCCGGTCCCGGTTTGTACACATACGGCTCATGACGGGGGCCCCGCAAGGAGCGATAGCCTTGTGGCGTGATCAGCGCGATAGCTCGCGGGGGCACCGGCGCCTCCGCTCTGCGCCCGGTACGCACGGACGACATCCGTGTCCGGGCGGCGGTCGCTGGTCTTCGCGGGCGGGACGGGGCATCGAAGGCCCCGGTACGGCGCCGCGCACCCCCCGGACGCTGACGGCGAGAGCGACGTCACACCCGGCGAGCGCGGCGACATTGGCTGATATGCCCGCGCTCCTCTCACCTTGCGGCATAGCGTCGGAACAGACCGGACACCCCGCGTCTCGACGTCATGCCGGAAGGCAGGAGACCGTACTTCCTTCTACGTCACGCAACGGCGCGCGACAGGAGCCAGAGGACAATGCAGACCAAGCTGGACGAAGCCAAGGCCGAGCTGCTCGAAAGGGCTGCGCGGGTAGCTGAGAACAGCCCGGTCGGGGGCACCTACCGACTGGGACGACGGACGAGGGCACGTCGGACGCCCCGGGCACCCCGGACCACGCATCCGTGTTCGCGTTCCTCCGGCGCTACTACCGGCACACCGCCCCGGAGGACCTTGCCGACCGCGACCCGGTCGACGTCTTCGGAGCCGCCGTCTCGCACTACCGGCTGGCCGAGAACCACCCGCAGGGCACGGCGAACGTGCGGGTGCACACCCCGACGGTCGAGGAGAACGGCTGGACGTGCAGCCACTCCGTCGTCGAGGTGGTCACGGACGACATGCCCTTCCTCGTCGACTCCGTCACCAACGAGCTGACCCGGCAGGGGCGCGGCATCCACGTCGTCGTCCACCCGCTGATCGTGGTGCGGCGCGACGTGACCGGCAAGCTCGTCGAGGTGCTCACCCGCCGGGCCCTCCGACGACCTCCCGCACGACGCGCACGTCGAGTCCTGGATCCACGTCGAGTTCGACCGCGAGACCGACCGCGGCGACCTGAAGCAGATCACCGCCGACCTGCTGCGCGTCCTGAACGACGTCCGCGAGACGGTCGAGGACTGGGGCAAGATGCGGGACGCGGCCGTCCGCATCGCGGAGCAGCTGCCGACGGAGCCTGCCCCCGACGACCTCCCCGCGGGAGCTGGAGGAGGCCCGCGAGCTGCTGCGCTGGCTGGCCGACGACCACTTCACCTTCCTCGGCTACCGCGAGTATCAGCTGCGCGGCGACGACTCGCTCGCCGCCGTCGCCGGCACCGGCCTCGGCATCCTGCGTTCCGACCCGCACCACGCGGCCGACGAGAGCCACCCGGTCAGCCCGTCCTTCGAGCGGCTGCCCGCCGACGCCCGGCCAAGGCCCGCGAGCACCGGCTGCTGGTGCTGACCAAGGCCAACAGCCGGGCCACCGTGCACCGGCCGTCGTACCTGGACTACGTCGGCGTCAGAAGTTCGACGAGCAGGGCAACGTCGTCGGGGAGCGCCGCTTCCTCGGCCTCGTTCTCCTCCGCCGCCTACACCGAGTCCGTCCGCCGGGTGCCGGTCGTCCGGCGCAAGGATGGAGGAGGTGCTGGAGCGGGCCGGCTTCTCGCCCAACAGCCACGACGGGCGGGATCTGCTGCAGATCCTGGAGACGTACCCGCGCGACGAGATGTTCCAGATGCCGGTCGAGGAGCTGGAGCCGATCGTCACCTCCGTGCTCTACCTCCAGGAGCGGCGCCGTCTCCGGCTCTACCTGCGGCAGGACGAGTACGGGCGCTACTACTCGGCCCTCGTCTACCTCCCCCGCGACCGCTACACCACCGGTGTCCGGCTGCGGATCATCGAGATCCTCAAGGAGGAGCTCGGCGGCACCAGCGTCGACTTCACGGCCTGGAACACCGAGTCGATCCTGTCCCGGCTGCACTTCGTGGTCCGTGTGCCGCAGGGCACCGAGCTGCCGCACCTGTCCGACGCGGACAAGGAGCGCATCGAGGCCCGTCTCGTCGAGGCCGCCCGTTCCTGGGCCGACGGGTTCGCCGAGGCGCTGACCGCCGAGGTCGGCGAGGAGCGCTCGCGCGAGCTGATGCGCTACTACGGGAGCGCCTTCCCCGAGGGCTACAAGGCCGACCACGGCCGCGCCCGCGGTCGCCGACCTCGGTCACCTGGAGCGGCTCGACGAGAACAGGACGTTTGCGCTGAGCCTGTACGAGCCGGTCGGCGCCGCGCCCGAGGAGCGGCGTTTCAAGATCTACCAGAAGGGCGGCCAGATCTCCCTGTCGGCCGTCCTGCCGGTGCTCAGCCGGCTCGGCGTCGAGGTCACCGACGAGCGGCTGCAGTTGCGCGCTGCTCGGACCGCACGACCGCCTGGATCTACGACTTCGGGCTGCGCATGCCCAAGTCGGTGGCGGGCGGCGCCGACTACCTCGGCGACGACGCGCGCGAGCGCGTCCAGGACGCCTTCGCCGCCACCTGGACCGGCCAGGCGGAGAACGACGGCTTCAACGCCCTCGTGCTCAGCGCCGGGCTTGACCTGGCGGCAGGCGATGGTGCTGCTGCGCGTACGCCGAAGCACCTGCGGCAGGCCGGGTCGACGTTCAGCCAGGACTACATGGAGGACACCCTCCGCAACAACGTCCACACCACGCGGCTGCTCGTCTCCCTGTTCGAGGCGCGGATGGCCCCCGAGCGCCAGCGGGGCCGGGCGCGAGATCGTCGACGCCCTGCTCGAAGAGGTCGACGCGGCCCTCGACCAGGTCGCGAGTCTCGACGAGGACCGGATCCTGCGGTCCTTCCTCACCGTCATCAAGGCGACGCTGCGGACGAACTTCTTCCAGGAGGCGGCGGGCGGCAAGCCCCACGACTACGTCTCCGCGAAGTTCGACCCGCAGGCCATCCCGGACCTGCCCGCGCCGCGCCCGGCGTTCGAGATCTGGGTGTACTCGCCGCGCGTCGAGGGCGTGCACCTGCGCTTCGGCAAGGTCGCGCGCGGTGGTCTGCGCTGGTCGGACCGGAGGAGGACTTCCGTACCGAGATCCTCGGCCTGGTCAAGGCGCAGATGGTGAAGAACACCGTCATCGTGCCGGTCGGCGGCGGCGGCTTCGTCGCCAAGCAGCTGCCCGACCCGAACGTCGACCGCGACGCCTGGATGGCCGAGGGCATCGCCAGCTACAAGACGTTCATCTCGGCGCTGCTCGACATCACCGACAACATGGTGGCCGGCGAGGTCGTGCACCCCGCCGACGTCGTCCGCCACGACGAG
Organism: Streptomyces thinghirensis; assembly: GCA_021502835.1. Next base: position 288,691 of record JAKFGP010000008.1, on the reverse strand, counting down.
GACGACACCTACCCGTCGTCGCCGCCGACAAGGGCACCGCGAAGTTCTCGGACATCGCCAACGAGGTCGCCGAGTCCTACAACTTCTGGCTCGGCGACGCCTTCGCCTCCGGCGGAAGCGCGGGCTACGACCACAAGGGGCATGGGCATCACCGCCCGCGCGCCTGGGGATCGTCAAGCGGCACTTCCGGGAGCTGGGCGTCGACACCCAGACCAGGACTTCACCGTCGTCGGCATCGGTGACATGTCCGGCGACGTGTTCGGCAACGGCATGCGTGCTCAGCGAGCACATCCGCCTGGTCGCCGCCTTCGACCACCGGCACATCGTCATCGACCCGAACCTCGGACGCGGCCACCTCGTACGCCGAGCGGCGCCGCCTGTTCGAGCTGCCGCGCTCCTCCTGGGAGGACTACAACACCGAGCTGCTCTCGGCGGGCGGCGGATCTTCCCGCGCACGGCCAAGTCGATCCCGGTCAACGCGCACATCCGCGAGGCCCTCGGTATCGAGGCCGGCGTCACCAAGATGACCCCGGCCGACCTGATGAAGGCGATCCTGTCGGCGCCGGTGGACCTGCTGTGGAACGGCGGCATCGGTACCTACGTCAAGGCCTCCACCGAGTCCAACGGCGACGTCGGCGACAAGGGCAACGACGCCATCCGCGTCGACGGCAAGGACCTGCGGGTCCAGGTCGTCGGCGAGGGCGGCAACCTCGGCCTGACCCAGCTGGGCCGGATCGAGTTCGCGCTGCACGGCGGCCGGATCAACACCGACGCCATCGACAACAGCGCGGGCGTGGACACCTCCGACCACGAGGTGAACATCAAGATCCTGCTCAACGGTCTCGTCAAGGACGGCGACATGACCGTCAAGCAGCGCAACAAGCTGCTCGCCCAGATGACCGACGAGGTCGGCGCGCTGGTCCTGCGCAACAACTACGCGCAGAACACGGCGATCGCCAACGCGCTGGCCCAGTCCAAGGACATGCTCCACGCCCAGCAGCGCTTCATGCGCCACCTGGTCAGGGAGGGCCACCTCAACCGGGCCCTGGAGTTCCTGCCCACCGACCGCCAGATCCGCGAGCGCCTCGGCACCGGTCAGGGCCTGACCGGCCCGGAGACCGCCGTGCTGCTGGCGTACACGAAGATCACGGTCGCCGAGGAGCTGCTGCACACTCGCTGCCCGACGACCCGTACCTCAAGGGCCTGCTGCACGCGTACTTCCCGACGAGCGCTGCGCGAGCAGTTCCTCGACCGGATCGACGGCCACCCGCTGCGCCGGGAGATCACGACGACCGTCCTGGTCAACGACACGGTCAACACGGGCGGCACGACGTACCTGCACCGGATGCGCGAGGAGACCGGCGCCTCGCTCGAGGAGATCGTGCGGGCACAGACCGCGGCCCGGGCGATCTTCAGCTCCTCCCCGGTGTGGGACGCGGTGGAGGCGCTGGACACCAAGGTCGAGGCCGACGTGCAGACCCGCATCCGGCTGCACTCGCGCCGCCTGGTCGAGCGCGGCACGCGCTGGCTGCTCAACAACCGGCCGCAGCCGCTGGAGCTCGCCGAGACGGTGGAGTTCTTCGCCGAGCGCGTCGAGCAGGTCTGGTCGCAGCTGCCGAAGCTGCTGCGCGGCGCGGACGCGGAGTGGTACCAGCACATCTACGACGAGCTGACCGCCGCCGGCGTCCCGGACGAGCCGGCCACGCGGGTGGCCGGGTTCTCCTCGGCCTTCCCGACGCTGGACATCGTGTCGGTGGCCGACCGCATGGGCAAGGAGCCGCTGGACGTCGCCGAGGTGTACTACGACCTCGCCGACCGGCTGAGCGTCACCCAGCTGATGGACCGGATCAGCGATCTGCCCCGCAACGACCGCTGGCAGTCCATGGCCCGCGCGGCGATCCGCGAGGACCTGTACGCGGCGCACGCGTCGCTCACCGCCGACGTCCTGGCGGTGGGCAACGGCACGTCGACACCGGAGCAGCGGTTCAAGGCGTGGGAGCAGAAGAACGCGGCGATCCTCGGCCGGGCCCGCACCACGCTGGAGGAGATCCACAACTCGGAGGACTTCGACCTGTCGAACCTGTCGGTGGCGATGCGGACGATGCGGACGCTGCTGCGTACGCATGCGTGACGCGTGACGGCGTGATGCCGTAGCCGCACAGCCGTGTGAGGCGCCCCGGGTCACTCGACCCGGGGCGCCTTCATGTCCGCTCTGTCCGGAAACTCCGCATAAGGTGACGGGGTGACTGGGCGTCTCCCTGGACCGCACGCGTCGCCGCGCTCGTCCTCCTGCTCCTCCTGCTCCTGGCCGTCGTCCGGCTGCCCTGGGCCGGTGACCTCGGCATCCACGCGGCCACCGTCGAACGCCTGCGGCACAGCCTGCTCGACCCCGGCAATCCGCTGGTCGACGCGGACACGCCCAGTCCGTACTACTCGCCGTGGACGGTGCTGCTCGGCTGCGTGGCCAAGGCGACCGGGTTCTCCGTCTTCGTCGTGCTGCGGCTCGGGGCGCTGGTGGGGCTCGGGGTGCTGGTGACGGGGGTGTGGCGGTACGTGCGGGTGCTGAGCGCGCGCCCGGCGGCGCCGCCACTCGCGCTCCTCAGCCTGGTCCTGCTGTGGGGCACGGCGCAGTTCAGCTGGAGCGGCTTCCTCGGACTGCACTCCCTCGTGCTGACGGTGGCGTATCCCAGCGTGTTCGCTCTCGGTCTCGCCTTCCACCTGTGGGCGTGGCTGTCGCGGGCCCAGGGGTGGGGCGCCCGGCTCGGGTGCGGAGTGCTGTGGGCGGTGATCCTCCTCGTCCACCAGTTCTCCGGCGTCGTGGCCTCGCTGGGCGCGCTCGCCGTCGTGTGCTCGGCGCGGACCGGGTGGCGGGCGCCCGGGCGGCTCGCCGTGGGCCTGGCGCTGGGGACGGTGGTGCTGTGGGTCTGGCCGTACTACGACTTCTTCGCGCTGCTCGGCGCCGGCGACGGGATGAACGCGGTGCACCGGTCGCTGTACCGGGACCTGCCCGGGCGGTACTGGCTGGTGCTGGTGGGGGTGGCGGCGCTGGGCGTGCGGTGGTGGCGGGACCGGCGGGACGTGCTGGTGCTGTTCTTCGTTCTGGGGGCGGTGGTGTTCGCGGCGGGCGGGCTGAGCGGTCACTGGTCGTGGGGGCGGGTGCTGCCCGCCGCGCTGATTCCGGCGCAGCTCGCGGTGGCGCTGGAGGTGGTGGAGGCCGGGCGGCGGGCGGTGCGGGCCGGGTGGGCGTGCGTGCTGGGCGCGGCGCTGGCCGTGGGGGCGTGGGCGCAGGCGGGGACGCTCGGGCACGTGGTGGACCGGGGGCTGCTGCCGGGAGTGGTCGAGGCGAAGTACCGGGAGCCCTGGACGGGATACCAGTGGATCACGCCGTGGGTGGGGTACGGGGACGTGGTCATGGCGAGGAAGTTCCCGTCGCGGCAGATCCCGGTCCTACGGGCCGTACACCGTGGCTCCCGGGTACCCCGACTTCTTCCCTGCGGGACGAGGGGGAGCGGGTGGCGGCGGCGCGGACGTACTTCTCCGAGGGGGCGGCCGGCGGCGTGCGGCGCGCGATCGTGCGGGAGTATGGGGGTGCGGTGGGTGGTGGACCGGGGGGACGGGCTTCGGGGGTCCGAGGGGTTGCGGGCGGTGACGCGGGGGCCGGACGGGCAGATCCTGTACGAGGTGGTGGGGTGAGCGCCGGGCGGGGGGGGGGGGACGGGACGCCGCGGGCGGGCTCAGCGCAGGACGCTCGCCGCCAGGCGGACCGCCCGCTTCACACGTGGCGTGGCCAGGCGGCGTACCACCGGGTGGATGAGCGCCGCCGCCGCGCCCACCGGTTGCCAGCGGATCTGGAGCCGGCCCGGCTTGTGGTCCTCCGGTTCCACCGTGACCCGGTGGGGCAGGGCGCCCGAGTGGTAGGGGACCCGGGCGGTGAAGGGGGTGAGGGGCGAGCGGGGCCAGGAGGATGCCCGTGTGGGTCTGGCCCTGGTGGCGGAGGCGGAGCACGGGGTGGCGGATGCCCTCGAAGCCCTGGAGGGGGGAGGCGGGCCGACGCCAGGTCCAGGCGCAGGTGGCCCTCGAAGACGCCGGGGCGGACGGGGCAGAGGCGGAAGGGGGACCGTGAGGGCGGCGACGGCCGGGTGAGAGGTGGAGGGTGGCGCGCTGGGGGCCGACCGGTAGGCGCAGGGCCGGGTCGTAGGTGCGGACGGTCAGGTCTACCGAGGCGCCGGGGCCCCGCTCGATCTCCGTCACCTCGTGGCGGAGTTGGGCGGTGAAGAACGGGCGGGTGTCCAGGTCCAGGTCGGTCAGGTCGAGTTCGTGGCGGGCCTGTTCGGAGTGCGGGATCTCCTCGCCCCAGTAGGTGCGGCCGTCCGCCGGGTCCGGTGTGGTCCGGCGCGGGGCGACGTCGTGGCCGAGGCCCCGGGCGGCGAGGCGTACGTCGGACAGGCGGCGGTCGCGGACCAGTTGGAGGACGATCCGTTCGGCGCGGGGAGAGCCGGGCGTAGGCGCCCGGGGCCAGCGTGTCGAGGTACGGGGTCACGATGTCCGCGAAGGACGCGAGCCACGCGTCGTCCCGGTACGGCAGGTCGCCGGCGTACATGCGGAAGTCGTGCTTGAGGAACTTGAAGTCCTTGTCCTCGCGCAACGACACGTGCCCGCTCTCGGCCAGGAACGTGTCGATCAGACACTGCACGTGGACGCGGTCGCGGACGTTGGTCAGCTTGTGCCGCTGGTTGGATATGGAGGCCGTCTCGGAGGCGGCGTACGGGGCGACGTACCAGCGGTAGACCGGCTCGGGGACGACGGTGAACGTCTTGGCCAGGCAGTACGCCTGCGCCGAGAAGAGCTGGTCCTCGTAGTGGATGCCCTCGGGGAAGCGCAGGTCGTGCCGGTCGAGGAACGCGCGGGCGTACATCTTGCTGGTCGACAGGTGCTCGAAGAACAGCCGCGGGTCGGCCTCGATGCCGTCGAGGGTGCGGCGCTCGGCGACCAGGTGCGGCATCCACGTCGTACGGCGTCCGCCGTCCACGCGTATGCGGTGCACCGCGCCCATCGCGAAGTCGATCTCGCGTTCGCGGTGGGCGGCGAGCAGGACCTCGACGGCGCGCTCGGGGAGTTCGTCGTCGCTGTCCAGGAACATCAGGTACGGCGCCCGCGCGATCTCCAGGGCGCGGTTGCGCGGGGCGCTGCAGCCGCCGCTGTTCTCGGGCAGGCGGAGGTACACGACGCGGGGGTCGCGGGCGGCGAGTTCGCGGGCCACCTCCTCGGTCGCGTCCGTCGAATGGTCGTCGCTGATGACGACCTCGGTGTTGGCGTGGGTCTGGCGCAGGACGGACGCGACCGCGCGGGGGAGGCGTTCGGCGTCGTTGTAGACGATGACCGTGACGGTGACGTCGGGGGTGTCCACCGAAGTGGATGTGGCCGTGGACGTGCTCATGACGTGGTCGCCTCCTCGGGGCTCGGGGCCGGGGTGCGCTCCTCGACCGGCAGTACGGGGGGCAGCGTCCGTTCGTCCTCGCCGAGGAAGACCCGGCGTACGACGCGTTCGGCGGCGCGGCCGTCGTCGTACTCGCAGAACCGGCGCCGGAAGGCGGCCCGCGCCTTCGCCGCGCGTTCGTCGCGCCAGGCGTCCGTGGTGAGGATCTCCGTCAGCTCCGCCTGGTCGCGGGCGACCGGGCCCGGGGCCCTCGGCCATCAGGTCGAAGTAGACGCCCCGGGTGGTGCGGTACGTCTCCCAGTCGTCGGCGTGGATCACGATCGGGCGGTCGAGGTTGGCGTAGTCGAACATGATCGACGAGTAGTCCGTGACCAGCGCGTCGGCGGCCAGGCACAGCTCCTCGACGGGGTCGTAGGAGGAGACGTCGATGATCCGGCCGGTGCGGCGCAGGCCCGCCAGTGGAGAGGTGGCGGTCTCGTAGAAGTAGTGGGCGCGTACCAGCAGGATCGTTTCCTCGCCGAGTCGGTCGGCGAGGGCGGCGAGGTCCAGGCGTGGGGTCCAGCCGGCCTCGTAGTCGCGGTGGGTGGGCGCGTAGAGGACCGCCCGGTGGCCGGGGGGGGGGGCGCGATGCCCAGGCGTTCGCGGACCGCGCGGACCTCGGCGGCGCCGGCGGTGTAGTAGACGTCGTTGCGCGGATAGCCGTGGTCGAGGGAGGTGTGCCGGGACGGGTACGCCCGCTGCCACATGCGGGTGGAGTGGCTGTTGGCCGAGACGCTGTAGTCCCACTTGTCGACGCGTTCCAGCAGCGCCTGGAAGTCCAGACCCCGGGCGGCGGCGGGGTACGGCATCTGGTCCAGGCCCATGCGCTTGAGCGGGGTGCCGTGGTGGGTCTGGACGTGCACGGTGCCGGGGCGTTTGACGACCGCGTCCGGGAAGTTGACGTTGTTGACGAGGTACTTGGCACGCGCCAGCACCTCCCAGTAGCGGCGGGTGCCGGGCACGACGTGGTCGGTGCCGGGCGGCAGCAGAGCGGCGCCCGGGGCGGTGACCACCCACACCGGGTGGACGCTCGGCGCGAGTTCGGCGAGCTTGGCGGCGATGGCGGCCGGGTTGCAGGCCACGCCGCGGGCCCAGTACGCCGAGAAGACGGCGAGGTGCGGGTCGACCGGCTCGGCGAGTGCCCGACGGTACTGGAGGGCGCGCAGCCGCGTCCCGGCCCGGTGCCTGCCGGTGCGCGCCGCCGACCGCACCCCGCGCCGCGTGCGGTTGGCGGCCTGGAGGACGCGGTACTCGGCGCGGGCGTCCTGCTCCAGCAGCGACCGGCGTACGCCTTCGAGGCCGGCCGGGCGCCGGTGGCCTTCGGGGCGGTGGCGCCGGGCTGCCAGGGACGCCCGGTGGAAGAACTCCCGCGCCACGTCGTCCGGCATCCCGGCGCGCGTGAAAGTGCGCAGGCAGTCGCGGACCATCAGGTCGTACAGGACGGTGTGGACGGCCGGGCGGCCGGCGGCCAGGTCGAGGAGCGTCTCGTAGCGCTCGACCAGGGCGTAGCGCTGCTTCGGCGTGACCGGCGGCAGGCTCTCGGGGCGCAGTCGGCGCTCCTCGTACGCGGGGTGGGGCAGACAGGCGACGCGGTCGGCGAGCAGCAGGGCGGCGTACGCGGCGAAGGGCTCGTCGTCGGTGGTGAGGAGGCGTTCGTGGGCCCGCCAGAAGCCGGCACGCACGGCGCGGTTGCCGAGCAGCGGGGTCAGTCCGAGCAGCGCCGCGCGGTCGTCGAGGGCGAGGTCGGCGCGGCCCGCGCGGGCGAGGCGGGGCCCGTCCGGGGAGGGCAGGCCGGAGGCTCGCCAGGTGCTGCGGACGTGATCGAAGAGCAGGACGTCCACGGTGCCGTCCCCGGTGCCGGGGAGGGTCGCGGCGTGCTCGGCGATGGTGCGCGGGGCGCCGGGGGAAGCCCGTCCTTGGCGTGGACGAAGTGCAGCCACCGGCCCGACGCCCGCGCCGCCCCTGCCGCGCGGGCCGCGGCGTCGCCCGCCCCGTCCGGCAGCGGCAGGACGGTGAACGCCGGGGGTGTGCCGCTCGGCCGCCTCCCGTGCCCAGTCCCCGACGGCGGCGACGATCACCTCGACGCCGGTGAGGGGGTGGGCGTCGAGGGTGTTGAGGAGGGCGGGCAGGTGGTCCTGGACGTTGGGGCCGTGGACGATGACGCTGAGGTCGGGGGTCTCGGGCATCGCGGGGACTCCTTCGCCGTCGTCGTCGCTCCCGGCGCTCTCCTGTTCGGTCGTTCGGCCATAGTGGCACTAATCGGGCAAAAGGGTTAACCGTGCGTACGCCTCCCGGGGAGGGGCGCGCTCGGGACGAGGTCAGGCGGCCGTCTTCGTCTTCGGGGCGGGCTTGGCCGCCGGCTTGGGCTTCGCCGCCCTGTCCGGGCCGCCGGTGAACTTCTCGTACTCCTTCAGGACCTCGTCCGTCGGCCCGTCCATGCGCAGCTCGCCGCGTTCCAGCCACAGCACCCGGTCGCAGGTGTCGCGGATGGACTTGTTGCTGTGGCTGACCAGGAACACCGTCCCGGCGTGCCGGCGCAGCTCCCGGATGCGCTCCTCGGAGCGCTTCTGGAACGAGCGGTCGCCGGTGGCCAGGGCCTCGTCGACGAGGAGGACGTCGTGGTCCTTGGCGGCGGCGATGGAGAAGCGCAGCCGGGCCGCCATGCCGGAGGAGTACGTGCGCATCGGCAGGGTGATGAAGTCGCCCTTGTCGTTGATCCCCGAGAAGTCGACGATCTCCTGGTACCGCTCCTTGATCTGCGCCCGGGACATGCCCATCGCGAGGCCGCCGAGGTGGACGTTGCGCTCGCCGGTGAGGTCGTTCATCAGGGCCGCGTTGACGCCGAGGAGGGAGGGCTGGCCGTCCGTGTAGATGCGTCCGTTCTCCACCGGGAGCAGGCCGGCGACCGCCTGAGCAGCGTCGACTTGCCGGAGCCGTTGGTGCCGATCAGCCCGATCGCCTCGCCCCGGTACGCCACGAAGGACACGTTCCTGACGGCGTGCACCCGGCGCACGCCCGCCGCCTTCTCGGCCTTCCTGCCGCGCAGGATGCGGTTGAGGGCGGCGGTCGCGGAGCCGCGGCCGGCGCCGGTGCCGTTGACCCGGTAGACGATGTCGACGCCGTCGGCGACGACGGTGGGGACGCGCTCGTCCGCCTGCTTGCCCATGTCGTTGCCGTTGTTGTCAGCCACGTCCGTACGTCTCCTCGGCCTTCCAGAAGTAGATGAAGCCGCCGATCCCGGCGACCAGGGCCCAGCCCACGGCCATCGCCCACACGTGGTCCGGCAGCATGCCGCCCCCGAAGCTGTCGATCAGCGCGAAGCGCATCAGGTCGATGTAGACGACGGCCGGGTTGACCTGGAGGAGGGGGCCGACCCACGAGGGCAGGCCGCTGTCCGGGCCGGTCATGTGGTGGATGCTGAACATGACGCCCGAGCCGTACATCCAGGTCCGCAGCAGGAACGGCATCAGCTGGGCCATGTCGGGGATCTTCGAGCCCACCCGGGCCATGATCAGCGCCAGGCCCGCGTTGAACACGAACTGCAGCACCAGTGCCGGGACCGCCAGCACCCAGGACGCGGCGGGCGGTACGCCGAAGGCGAGCAGGATGACGACCAAGGCGGCCATCGAGAACATCAGCTGCTGCAACTGCTGGAGGCAGAACGACACCGGCAGCGCGGCCCGCGGGAAGTGCAGGGCGCGCACGAGGCCGAGGTTGCCGGAGACGGCTTTGGTGCCCGCCATGATCGAGCTCTGCGTAGAAGGTCCACACGAACACGCCGGTGACCAGGAACGGGACGAAGTCCTCCACGCCCCGGCTGGTGTCCATCAGCATGCCGAAGATGAAGTAGTACACCGCCGCGTTGAGCAGGGGCGTCATCACCTGCCAGACCTGGCCCAGCTTGGCCTGGCTGTACTGGGCGGTGAGCTTGGCGGTGGCGAAGGCGGTGATGAAGTGCCGGCGCGCCCACAGCTGACGGACGTACTCGGGCAGGGAGGGGGGGCGCCGCTGACCGACAGACCGTGCCGGGCGGCGAGGGCCGCCAGGTCGTGGTCGGCGGGGACGGGGGCGACCGCGTCCGGTGTCGGGGGCGGTGTGTGGAGGACCTGACTCACATCCGCTGCTTTCGCTCGGGGTGGGGGCGACGCCCGTCGTTCACCGGGGTGACCCGGAGCGTTCACTTACGTCGGGACGGGACCGTATCGTCGTGACGCGAGCGTAGGGCTTGGCCGCGTCGGAACGCAACCGTTTCGTCGCAACGCCCCTATGCTTGGCTCGCATGACGACCAACGCCGACGAGCCGCAGCCGCGCCCGCGCCGCCGGGCCCCCGCCGGGGCGGCCGAGCTCCCGCGAGGACGTGACGGAGGCCATCCGGGCGGCGGTCTTCGAGGAGCTCGCGGCGGTCGGCTACGCGCGGATGTCCATCGAGGGGATCGCGCGCCGCGCGGGGGTCGGCAAGACGGCCGTCTACCGGCGCTGGCGCTCCAAGCTGCACCTGGTGCTCGACATCGTCTCCCGCGCTCGCCGTGCAGGGCCTGCCCGCGCCCGACACCGGGTCGCTGGAGGGCGACCTGCGGCTGCTGTACGAGGTGACGTCCCGTGCCCTGCGCCACCCGGTGGCCTCGCAGGTCATCCCCGACCTCCAGGCGGAGGCGGCCCGCAATCCCGACATCGCCGAGGCCATGCGGAAGACCCTGCGGGAGGGCCAGGACGGTGTCGCCAGCAGGATCCTCGCGGCGGCGACGGAACGCGGCGAGCTGGGCCCCGCCGTCGACACCGACCTGGCGCTCGACCTGATCTCGGGCCCGCTGTACTGGCGCTCGGTGGTCATCCGCAGCCCGAAGCTGCCGAAGGGCTACCTGGGGGCGCTGGCGCGGGCGACGGCGGCGGGGCTCAAGGCGCTCTGATACCGGCCGGTTCTTGTCAGCGGCTCCTGCCAGGACGCGGCTGACACCTTCGGCGATCGTTCAACGGAGGGCCGCCCTAGGCCCTGTCGTCAGACTCCCGTCTCGCCTCGCGACGCCATGCACGCACTCTCGCCGCACGGGGCCCTGACCCAAGTACATCCAGTAGGAGGATCAGGGCCCCGCGCGCCGAGCACGCACCTGACCTCGCGAGGCCCGCCCCTCCGGGCGGACGACGGGAGTTCGACGACAGGACCTAGTCGCGTGCCGCTCCCGGATGCAGTCGTACCCAGCCCGCCCAGGCGGAGGTGATCATGTCCTCGACGTCGTACTTGGCCTTCCAGTCCAGTTCCACGGCGGCGCGGTCGGCCAGGCGACCACGCGGGCCGGGTCGCCGGGGCGGCGGGGTGACCGTCGGGGGGTGGTCGTGGCCGGTGAGGGAGTTGATGCGGTCGATCATCTCGCGGACGGAGACGCCCTCGCCCCGGCCGATGTTGAGGGTGAGGGCGCTCCCGGGGGATGCCTGGAGGGCGCGGGCCGCGGCGACGTGGGCCTCGGCCAGGTCGACGACGTGGATGTAGTCGCGGACGCAGGTGCCGTCCGGCGTCGCGTAGTCGTCGCCGAAGACGCGCGGGGCGGCGCCCTCCGTCAGCTTCTCGAAGACCATCGGGACGAGGTTGTACACGCCCGTGTCGGCGAGCTCCGGGCTCGCCGCGCCCGCCACGTTGAAGTAGCGGAGGGAGGCGGTGGACAGGCCGGACGCCCGGCCGGTGGCGCGGACCAGCCACTCGCCGGCCAGCTTGGTCTCGCCGTACGGCGACATGGGCAGGCACGGCGTCTCCTCCGTCACCAGGTCGACGTCGGGCATGCCGTACACGGCCGCGGAGGAGGAGAAGACGAAGGACGGGACGCCGGCCGCCGTGACCGCCTCCAGCAGGACGCGCAGGCCCTCGACGTTCTCCCCGGTAGTAGTGCAGCGGCAGGTCCACCGACTCGCCGACCTGCTTCTTGGCGGCCAGGTGCACGACGCCGGTGACCGAGTGGTCGGCCAGGGCGCGCGCGACGCGTTCGCCGTCCAGGACCGAGCCCACGACCAGGGGACGCCGTCGGGCACGCGCTCGGCGATTCCGGTGGACAGGTCGTCGTACACGACCGCCTTCTCGCCCGCCTCGGTCATCGCCCGTACGACGTGCGCCCCGATGTAGCCGGCGCCGCCGGTGATCAGCCAGGTCATGTGCGGCCGTCCCCTCGTCAGTGGTCCTCGGTGCTGGGTAGTCATGATCCGTCATTCCGGTGCCGGGCGGGCACCGCACCCTTCAGGACGAGGCGGAGGCCGGTTCGGTGCCGTACGCGTCGACGGCCGCCGTGAGCCGGTCGAGACGGGCACGCAGGTCCTGGACCTCCGCCAGGTCCAGGCCGGTCGCCGCGGCGATCCGGCGCAGCACCTCCAGGGCCCGCTCGCGCAGCGCCACGCCCTCCCCGGTCAGCCGCACCTCCACCGACCGCTCGTCGCGCGCGCTGCGCTCCCGGTGGACCAGACCGGCCGCCTCCAGCCGCTTGAGCAGGGGCGACAGCGTGCCGGAGTCGAGGCGCAGGTGTTCGCCGAGCCTCTTGACCGGCAGCTCGCCGTGCTCCCACAGCACCAGCATCACGAGGTACTGCGGGTAGGTGAGGCCGAGGTCCTTGAGGACCACGCGGTAGACGCCGTTGAAGGCGCGCGAGGCGGCGTTCAGGGAGAAGCAGATCTGCTGGTCCAGGCGGAGCCAGTCCGTTGCGGGCGTGGTCATGGTTCCCAGGGTAGCCGACGGCCTTTGCGGGCAATTTAGTTGTACGCAATTGAATTGCGTGCTCTACTGGGTGGCGTCGGAAGTCACCACGACACTCCTCCGCAGACCCCCAGAGAGGGACGGTTCTCCCATGGACGCGCTCTACACCGCCGCCGCCACCGCCACCCACGGCCGCGACGGCCGCACCGTCAGCTCCGACGGCACGCTCGACCTCGCGCTCGGCGTCCCCGTCGAGATGGGCGGGAACGGCCAGGGCACCAACCCCGAGCAGCTGTTCGCCGCCGGGTACGCCGCCTGCTTCGGCAGCGCCCTCGGCCTCGTCGGCCGGCAGGCGAAGGTCGACGTCAGCGACGCCGCGGTGACGCGGAGGTCGGCATCGGCAAGGAGGGCGAGGGCTTCGCGCTCGCCGTCACCCTCCGGGTCGAACTGCCCGAGGGTCTGGACGCGGAGACCGGCCGCAAGCTGGTCGAGCAGGCCCACCAGGTCTGCCCCTACCCAACGCGACCCGGCAACATCCCGGTCGACCTCGTCATCGAGTAGTCACGGCCGAGCCGGCGCTCACCCGACCCGCGCCAGCACCTCCCCGGTCCGCTCGCTCCACGCCACCACCACCGCCTCCGGGCACCGGCCGCCAGCGGGTCAGCAGCAGCCAGCGGACGTGGTAGCGGCGGACGACGGTGGCGCGCTCGGCGCGGGTCGAGCCGGGCGCAGAGATACGCCTCGACGTCGGCCACCCGCCGCCCGCGCTCCCGCTCGTCCAGCGACGGGTCCGGCCAGGCGGGCGCCGCGAGGTTCGGCCCGTACCCGGCGATGGCGTGACCGGCGTAGTAGCCGTCGGTGATCACGACCTCGCCGGGGGCGATGGCCGGGCCGCCCACTCGTACGTCGGCCAGTTCGGCGGCTGCTCGAAGCCGACCGGGTCGAGCGGGCGCGGCACCACCGCCCCGGCGTGGACCGTGAGGAACCCCAGCAGGGCCCCCGCCGTGGCGGCCCACCCCAGTGCCCTGCGCCACCTCCCCCACGGCCGGGGGCGCCGCCAGCTCCACCGCGAGGGCGAACTGCAACGGCACCAGCGTGAGCCCGAGGATCCGGCCGTAGGTGTAGTGGCCGCTGAACCAGCCGTATGCCACCACCGCGCAGTCCAGCGCGAACATCAGCACCAGCGGATCCCGCGCCGACCGGCGTCCGCGCAGCCAGAGCGCCGGGAGTCCGAGCAGGGCCAGCCAGAACTCCCCGGGCAGGTCCAGGTACAGGATCCGGTGCATCCCGTCCACGCTGTCGTCGCCGGCCAGCGCGAACACGTCGAAGTACGGCCACACCGCCGCCGACGCCACCGCGACGCCGCCCGTCAGCGCCCACCGCCCGGCGACCGCCCCGCGCCACCCGCGCTGCCATCCGGCCACCAGCGCCACCGCGCCGAGCGCCGCCGCCACCGCCGTGATCGGGTGGACGAGGAGGATCAGGCCGTAGAGGAGGCCGAGTCCCGCGTATCCGGGCAGGCCGCGCAGACCGCTCGGGCCCACGTACCGCACCCGGCGCGGATCCCGTGCCCGCGCCCCGGTCAGCGCCCAGGCCCAGAAGGTGAGCCCGATCGCGAAAGCCGACGGGTAGCCCAGGTTGCCCGTCATCGACATCAGCCCGGAGATAGCCGCTCCACCACGCGCGCTCGGTCCCCCACAGCAGCGTCATCGCGCCCAGCGCCAGCACCGGGTGCCCACGGGCGCGGGGACAGCACCCGCACGAAGCGGCCGAGGCCCGTGAGCAGCACCAGCAGGTTCACCGGCCCGGCGAGCCGCACCACCTCCCAGCCGCCCAGCCCGGTCAGCCGGGCGAACAGGCCCTGTGCCAGGGCGTACGGCGAGTAGTACGCGCTTCCCGCACCCGGCAGGTCGGCCATCGGGTGGCGGGGGTGGAGGAGGTCGGCCTTCAGGCGCTCGACGACGGCCGCGTGCTGGCCGGCGTCACAGCACAGTGGCACCGCCCAGTACGCCAGCGTCATCAGGAGGAAGAAGAGGAAACCCGCACTCTGGTACGGGGTGGGACGCCAGACGCGGCCGCCGCGCAGCGCCGTCGCTCCGCGCACGGAACGCCGGACGAGAACGCCGGCGCTCACGGGACGGTCGAAGGGTGGGGCATTCGGGACATTTGGCGTATGTTCCCGATGATCTCGCCGGGGTCAACGAGATGACCTCACATCACCCCATCGAGTGTGGGTCGCTGGTCGCGCGCGCCCGGTCCGCGTGCCCCTGCGACGGCAGCGCCACCCGCCCCCGCACCACCGGCTCCAGCAGCAGCGGCACCCCCACCACCGGCAGCAGCCACGCCAGCACGATCAGCCGCCCGCCCCAGATGTCGATGTCCGGGTGCCCGGCCTGGGTGAGGATCCCGGTGAACGCCGCCGCGACCACGAAACCGCCGACCGCGCCGCCGCGCCGCAGCGCGCACCCCACGCCCCGGCGGCCAGGGCCGCGACGAACAGCGGCTCCCACGCCTCGCCGGCGCAGCCACTCCACCCAGAAGTTGCCCTGCAACTGCCAGAACTCCGGCCATGGATCCGTCCGGTCGGGCCGGGCGAAGTGGCCGGTCAGCAGGTCCTGGAGGCTGTCGGACACCGACGGGTAGTGCAGCAGCCGGGCCAGGACCATCGTGACGACGGCGCCTGCCAGACCCACCGCCGCGAGCGCCGGCACGTCCCGGCCGGGCGGCCGGCCCCGCCGGTGCCGCCGCAGGGCGATCAGCGCGCCCGCCGCCGCCAGGCACGCCCCGAGGAACAGCGCCTGGGGAGTGCTTGACCGTGAAGAGCGCGAGCAGCGACCCGGCGACCAGCGCGTACCCGGCCCGCGCGCGCCCCGCCCGCAGCACCAGCGCACAGCCCCACACCGCCGCGAGGGTCAGCGCCATCAGCAGCCCCTCGGTCATCGGGCGCATGGCGGTCGTCCCGCACGGCAGCACGTAGTACAGCCCCTGCCCGGCCAGGGCGAGCGGCACCGACACGGACAGGGTGCGCAGGATCAGGAAGGCGAGGACGCCGCCCGCGCACGCGATGACGACGCTCGCCGCCCACAACCCCCACGTCGCCCCGAAGGCCAGGACGAACGGCACCAGGAACACCGGGTAGCCGGGCCGCGCCTCGAAGATCCGCATGAAGCGTTCCTCCATGTACGGCACGGTGTGCCCACCGGTCTCGCCCGCCTCCAGCCGCGGCTCCACGTGCCGCCACTCCGCTCCCGGCACTCGTCCATGACCCGGTCGGTGGGGTCGGGGCGGTGGAAGTGGACCACGTGCACGCTCTGGTTCCGCCGGGCCGTCGACGCCTGGCTCGTGCACACGTAGTCGATGGTGGCCGCCGCCACCCGCGCTTTGCTCCCGCCGCCGAGGCTCAGGGCGTACGACAGGTAGTTCTTGGTGTCGGGGGTGTCCCGGCCGGTGACGTTCGCGAGCTGGAGCAGGGCGAACACTGCGCGGCGAGGAGCAGCACCCAGGTGCGCGGCCTCACGACGAGGTCAGCAGGTCGCGGCCGGCGGACGGGACGGCTCGGGCACCGGGCACGCCGACGGGCTCCGGCATCGGCTCGCCCAGCATCAGGGTCCGGACGACCCGCTCGGCGGCCAGCCCGTCGTCGTACTCGCAGAACCGGGCCCGGAAGGCGGACCGCAGCCGCGCCGCCTCCTCGTCCCGCCACGCGCCCGACGCCAGCAGCCACGCCAGCTCCCGGTAGGGAGCGCGACACATGGCCCGGTGCCTCGGCGGTGATGTCGAAGTAGGCCCCGCGGCTCGCCGTGTAGGCGCCCCAGTCGTCGGCGTGGATCACGATCGGCCGGTCCAGGAGGGCGTAGTCGAACATCAGGGCGGAGTAGTCGGTGATCAGCAGGTCGGAGGCGAGCATCAGGTCCTCGACGTGCGGCTCGTCCGTCGCGTCGATCAGGACGCCCCGCCGGTGCAGTTCGGTCAGGCCCATGCCGCGCGCCGGGCCGGTGGCGAGGGACGGGTGCAGCCGGACCACCAGGGTGTGGCCGTCGCCGAGGTCGGCGGCGAGCCGGGCCAGGTCGATCCGTTCCACGTGCCCGCCCCGCCGGTACTCGCGGCGGGTCGGCGCGTACAGCACGACGGTGTGCCCGTCGGGGACGCCGAGCCGCTCGCGGACCCGGCGGCCGTCCTCCGGGGCGGCGCCCACCAGCACGTCGTTGCGCGGGCTGCCGGTGTGCACGGACGTGAAGTGGCACGGGGTACGCCCGTTCCCACACCCGCTCCGCGTACCGGCCCGCGACCAGGCTGTAGTCCCAGCGGTCGGCCCGGCGCAGCATCTGCGGCACGTCGACGCCGTGCCGGGCGCCGGCCGCCCCAGCAGGTCGGCGCCCATGTACTTGAGCGGGGTGCCCTGGTGGGTGTGGATGTGACGCTGCCGGGGCGCTTGGCCACGGCACCGGGGCCAGTTGACGTTGTTGACGAAGAACGTGGCCCGCTCGGTCACCCGGCGGTAGGCGGCGCTGCCCAGGACCACGTGCTCCGTGTCCGGCGGCAGCGCGGCCGTGTCCGCCGCGCACTCCTCGTCGCGCACGACCCATACCCCGCGCAGGTGCGGGGCGATCTCGCGGGCCTTGCGGTAGACCGCCGCGGGATCGCCCAGCACGCCCCGGTGGGAGAACGCCGAGTACACGGCGAGGCCGGCGTCCAGCGGGCGGCGGCGGTTCACCGCGGTCCGCACCCGCCCCGCACGTCCGGCGACCACCCCGCGTGCCTGCCGTGCCCGCCGCTCCAGCTCCCGGCCGGCCCCGCCCGGACTGGCGCCGCACCAGATACGTGGCGTACCCGCCGTTCAGCACCCGCAGCTCGGCCGGGATCTCGGCGCCCTCCGGCCGGTACGCGCGGAACATTTCGGCGGTGCGGCGGAAGAACTCGGCCTTGTCGGACGGCGGCAGCCGGTCCGGCTTGGACAGGATGTCCAGGCAGTGCTCACCCATCTTGGCGTGCAGGAACGGCCGCCAGCGGGCCAGCTCCGGGCGGGCGTCGAGGAAGGCGAAGACCCGCTCGTACTGCGCGTGGACGTCGAAGTGCTTGCGGCTGGTGGTGGACAGGATGTTGCCCTGGCGGCGCTGCCGGTAGTTCAGGCAGATGCGGTCCAGCGTGGCGATCCGCCCGGCACCGAACATGACCGGGAAGGTCCAGGGCGTGTCCTCGTAGTAGCCCGGCGGGAAGGTGAAGCCCTCCCGCTCCACGAAGTCGCGCCGGTAGACCTTGTTCCAGACCACCATCAGCAGGTCGAGGATCCCGGGGTGCTCGGCGGCCGTGAAGGTGCCGTCGCCCGCCTCCGCCAGCACCTCGGCCAGGACGTTGCGCCGCGTGCCGCCCCACCAGTAGGTGCGCGCGTAGTCGAAGACCAGGACGTCCGGGTCGTCCGTCTCCGCGAGCCGGTCGGCCATCGCGCGCAGAGCGCCCGGGGTGAGGGTGTCGTCGCTGTCGAGGAAGAAGAGGTAGTCGCCGGTGGCGTGCGGGAGCCCGGCGTTGCGGGCCCGGCCGAGGCCCACGTTCTCCTCCAGGTGCAGCACCCGCACCCGCTCGTCGCGGGCGGCGTACTCGTCGAGGATCGCGCCGCAGCCGTCCGGCGAGCAGTCGTTCACGGCGATGACCTCGATGTCCCGGTAGGACTGGTCCAGGACGGAGTCGAGGCACTCGCGCAGGAAGCCCTCGCACCTTGAAGCAGGGAATGATGACGCTGAAGCGGGGCACGGCGGGTCAGCTCCCTACGAGGGTGGCGGCGGCGGGGCCGGGACCGCGCTCCACGAGCGGGATCACGGGCGGCAGCGCCTCGGGCGGCCTCGCCGAGCAGCACCCGGCGCACGACGCGCTCGGCGGCCCGGGCCGTCGTCGAACTCGCAGAAGCGCTCCCGGAAGGCCGCCCGCAGCGCCGCCGACTCCGGACCCGCGTAGGAGCCGTCGCGAAAGACGTGGGCCAGTTCCTCCGGCGTCCGCGCCACCGGTCCGGGCGGCGCCGCCATCAGGTCGAAGTAGACGCCTGCGGGTCTCCCGGTAGACGTCCCAGTCGTCGGCGTACACGACGATCGGCCGGTCCAGGTTGGCGTAGTCGAACATGATCGACGAGTAGTCGGTGACCAGCGCGTCGGCGGCCAGGCACTACCGTCCTCGGAGGAGCGGTGCGAGGTCAGGTCGATGATCCGGCCGCTGCCCCGCCTGCCGCCCCGGTCGTAGAAGTAGGGCGCGCAGCAGCACCACCACGTCCTCGCCCGCCGCCTCGCAGAAGGCCTCCAGGTCCAGGCCGCCCGCACCGAAGCCGCTCAGTAGTCCCGGTGCGTGGGCGCGGTACAGGGACGGCCGTCTTCCCCTCCGGGACGCCCAGCTCGCGCCGGACGCGGGCGACGTCGTCGGCGGTCGCCGTGCAGTAGACGTCGTTGCGCGGATAGCCGTACTCCAGGTGCTTCCGTAGGAACCCGGGAAGGCGCGCTCCCACATCTGGGTGGGAGTGGCGGTTGGATCGAGATGTTGTGGTCCCAGCGGTCCACGCGGCCCAGCAGCTTGGCGAAGCTGGCGCCGCTCGCGGCGGCCACCACCGGGTACGTCGACTGGTCGACGCCCATGGTCTTCAGCGGGGTGCCGTGCTGCGTTCAGACAAAGCACGCTGCCGGGGCGCTTGACGACGCCCTCGGCGAAATTGGCGTTGTTGGGACCAGGTACTTGGCGCGGGCCAGCACCTCCCCAGTAGCGCGCGAGCTGCGATGACGGCGTGGTCGACGTCGTCGAGACCGTGTCGCCTGGTCGGGGCTCGACCAGGAAACACCGAGCGCAGGTGCGGGCGAGTTCGCGGGCGCGGCGTGGATCGCGGCCGGGTTGCAGGCGTAGCCGCGGCCCCAGTACGCGCAGTACACGACGAGGCCCGGGTCCAGCGGGCGGCGCAGCGCGCGCCGGTAGCTTAAGGCGGGTGCGCAGTCCGTGGGGCGCGGCAGGCGCCGCAGGGGACGCCGGGTCGCCGCCCGTTGGCGGCGCGCAGGGCGCGGAAGCCCGCGTACGAGCCGACGCCAGCAGGCGGTGCTGCACGCCGAGCCGGCCGCCCGGGGCGCGGAAACCGGCGGGGCGGTGGCGCCGGTAGAGGCGGCTCGCCCGGCGGAAGAAGGTGCGGCGCTCCCGGCGGGTCAGGCGCCGCGGATGGGTAAGCCGTCTTCAGGATCGCGGCGAAGAGCTGCTCGGGTAGCGGTCCGCGCCGCTCGTCCGGCAGCCCCGCTCGGCGGCGTGCGCGAAGCGCCAGTTCGGCCTGGTCGAGAGGTCCGCGTGGTGCTCACCGGGGCAGGCTCAGCCGGTCTGCCCTGCCGCCGCACCAGATGCCGTACGACGATGGAGCGCCCAGCACGGCCACGCGCTCGGCGCGCGCCGCGACCAGGGCGCCGAAGCCGATCGTCGGTAGAAGTGCCCGTCGGGGGAAGTCCAGCCGCCGCTCGGTGAGGAAGGTACGGCGGTACACCCGCGCTCCAGGCGGGCAGCCGCACGCCCGTGAGGTGCGGGGCGCGGTCGGGGGGCGAAGGCGCCGTCCGGGCCCTTCGCGCTAGCAGCGGGGCGGCCGGGTTGGTCGGCTCGCCCTCCCACCAGGGCACCCGTTCGTGCTCGAAGTGCAGCACGTCCACGCCGCCGGTATCCGCTAGCCGCCGCGTCCAGCGCGGCCAGCGCGCCCGTGCGTGGACGTCGTCGCCGTCGAGGAACAGCAGGTACGCGCCGGTCGCCGCCCGCATCCCGGCGTGCTGTGCGCGCCCCGGCGAAGCCCGGCCGACGGCGGCGGCGCACGGGCGCCACCCGGCTAGATCCCGCTCGGCGCGCCCACGGCGACGTCCGGCGCGACGCGGTCCGGGGCGTCGGGACCGGGATCGGCTCGAAGTCGCCGAAGGACTGGGCGAGACCGAGTCCAGCGACTGGGACAGCCGCCCCGCGACTCCCATGGGACGGACGATGATGCTGGAAGCGGGGCATACATGCCTTTCCTTCATTTCCACTGGTCTACGCGGGAAAGTCGCCCGTCGGACGGGAGCCCCCGCCCGACGGAAACCACCCCGGCCGCTCAGCGCCGTCCGGCGCGGCTTCGTCCGTCCCGTCGGCCGCCAGGGTGGGCGGCCGGGTCGGAGTGGGCCGCGACGAACTGGGGGCATGCGGAACTCCCAGTGGGCAAACGGCGATCAGAGTTGTCGGTGACGGTGCGGGGGCCGGCGGTACAGGCATCGTGGCCAGCGGGTAAAAGCCAGGCCGCGGCGGCCGAGGGGCGCAAGGTGCCGTTCGGCGAGCGGCACGACCAAGTGGAGAGGTCCGTCTCGCCCAGCACCACGCGGCGTACTGACGCGTTCTGGAGCGCGGCCGTCGTCGTGCGGGCAGAGCCGCTCCCGGAAAGGGCCCTGGAGCCGGTGCCGGACCGGGAGCCGCGCCAGTGGCCGCCGGCGAAGACGCCGATCAGCTCGTCCTCGTCCCACGCGATCGAACGCCTGGAGGGGAAGGCAGGCGTGCAGGTGTCGAAGTGATGGTGCCGCGGGCCGCCTCGTAGGGCTCGGGCTCGTCGGCGTGGATCACGATCGAAGGGTCCAGACCCGGTAGTCGAACATCAGTGCCGAGTAGTCGGTGACGAGGGCGTCTCGAGGTCAGGCAGAGCGTGACTCCACGCTCGGGTGGCCGCTGACGTCGAGGATCCGGGCCCCGGGGGCTCGGCGAGCGGACCGCCGTGGCGGGGGTGGGCGCGGGCCAGCACCCATGAAGCGGGGCCCAGGCGGGTGAGACGCCCAGGTCCAGGGCGGCGCTGGGTGCGGGTAGTCGCGTGGTGGGCGCGTAGAGGATCGCGACCGTGCCTTCGGGGGATGCCCAGCGTCTCGCGCAGCCGGGTCACGTCCGCTGGGCGTCGCCCGCGCTGGAGGACGTCGGTGCGGGGCTGGCCGTACTCCAGCGTGGTGTAGCCGCCGGGGTGGACGCGTTCCCGGGTCAGGGTGGAGTGGCGGTTGGCGGAGACGACGTAGTCCCAGGAGTCGACGTCGCACAGCGCGGCGGACGAAGTCGTTGCGCCGGCGAGCGGCCAGGCGTTCCTGGAGGTCCAGGCCCATGTGCTTGAGGGTGTCCCGGCCTGCGTCTGGATCAGCACCTGGCCCTTCCGCTTGACCAGGCCGGCGTCGAAGGAGGCGTTGTGCACCAGGTAGCGGGAGCGGGCCAGCGCCGTCCAGTAGGCGGCCGTGCCGGGCGTCGGGCGCCGGAGTACCGGTCGAGACGGGGTCCCGATGGTGCGCCGGGGTCGGCGGCCACCCACGCCGTGCGGATGTGCGGCGCGAGGTCGCCGGAACGCCTCCTCCAGCGCCCCCCGGGTTGCAGCCGTGTCCCCGGTCCCCGTCGGCGGCGAAGACGGCACGGTCGACGCGCAGCAGGAGGCGGCGCTGGAGCCGCGGTAGTGCAGGCGCAGGGCGGCAGTCCGCGCAGTGCGCAGCAGCCTGGCAGCGCCCTTCACCGTCCGGCGGCGCAGGGCCGACGCCAGCCGCAGGCCTCGTAGGTGCGGCGCAGGCCCAGCCGAAGCGGGGCGTGGCGCAGGCGCACCGGCAGCGGGGCGGGGGCGCCGGGGACCCGGTAGCGGCGGCAGTGGACGCGGGCCCGGCGCAGGAACTCGCCGCGCAGGGAGCGCGGGAGGCGATCGGGGCGGGTGAACACCGTCGTCAGGTGGTCGGCCAGCGCTGCGGCGGTAGAGCACCGGCCGCCAGCGGGCCGACTCGGGTGCGGTCTCCAGGAACGCGAAGACGCGGTCGTACTGCTCGAAGACGTCCAGGTGGCGCTCGCTCGGCGGCCAGGATGCTGCCCCGCCGGCGCTGCCGGTATGGGACTCAGACCCGGTCCAGGGTGGCGATGGAGTCCGCCGTCAGCAGGACCGGGTAGGTCCACGGCGTGTCCTCGTAGTAGCCGGGCGGGAAGGTGAAGCCCCTCGCGCTCGGCGGAACTCCGCCACACCGTCTTGTTCCAGGCCACCATCAGCAGTTTCCAGCAGCCCCCGGCCGATGGTGAGCCGGAACGGCGCCGGGCCCTGTTCGGTGAGGAGCCGGGCCGCCTGGTTGCGGACCGCGTCGCCCCGACCAGGCGATGCGCGCGTAGTCGTATGAACCAGGACGTCCGGCTCCCGGTCCTCCTTCACCCGGTCGGCGATGGCCCGCAGCGCGTCCGGGACGAGGGTGTCGTCGCCGTCGAGGAAGACCAGGTAGTCGCCGCTCGCCCGCTCTCCATCCCGGCGTTGCGGGCGGGGCCGAACCCTGGTTCTCCAGGCAGGTGCACGGCGCGCGTACGCGCGGGTCGCGAGCCGCGAACTCGTCGACGATCGCGCGCAGGCGTCCGGTGAACAGTCGTCGACCGCGATCAGTTCGAGATCCGGGATACGACTGGGAAGCACCGACTCAGGCACTCGTGCAGATACGCCTGAACCTGGTACGCGGGGACGATGACACTTTGAACCTGGGCACGGGAACATCCATGGGTCGGCGGGGTCGGCGCGGGCGTTCGGCCCGGGAACGGCCAATGGAGTGACTTGGTTACGGCCCCTACGGCATTCGGGGGACCCGGTGCCCACGCGGAAGCCCCCGTACGAAGGAGGGGGCGGGCCCGTGTTCGGCCCGCCCCTCAAAGGGTGCTGCTGCGGCGCTTACTTGACGGCGCCCGCCATCACGCCGGAGACGAACTGCGCCGCTGGAACGCGAAGCCACGGCCAGCGGGATCACCATGGAGATGAACGCTCCCGGCGCCAGTACGTCGATGTTGTTGCCGAGACTGCCGTACCTGTGTCTGCAGGGCGACCGTGATCGGCGGCTCTCCCGGAGTCCGAGAAGATCAGCGCGACCAGCATGTCGTTCCCACACCCACCAGGAACTGGAAGATGCCGAGGCTCGCATCGCGGGCCCGCCCAGCCCGGCATCACGACCCGGAGGAACAGGCGCGGTTCACCACCGCGCCGTCCAGCCACAGGCCGCCTCCAGCAGCTCCCTCGGGATCTCCGCGAGAGAAGTTCCGCGCAGCAGGAAGACGGCGAAGGGCAGGCCGAAGCCGACGTGGAACAGGATCCACGCCGACCCACCGGCCCGAACAGGCCAACCTTGCCGAGAAGAGTTCGGCGATCGGGATCAGGGCGACCTGGACGGGGACGACGAGCAGTCCGACCACAGCCGGGAACCACCAGTCGCGGCCCGGGAGAGTCCATCGCGAACGGCGTCAGCCCGCCAGCCGAGCCCGGTCACCACGACCAGGACCGTCGCCGGGACGGTGATCATCACGGTGTTGAGGAGGGAGGAGGGTGATGTCGCCGTTCTTCAGCAGCTCCTCGTAGCTCTGGAAGGTGAGGCTGGGACGGTTTAGGTGAAGACCTCCCACCAGCCGCTCGCCGCCATGTCCGGGGTGTGCGCAGCGAGGACCAGCAACAGGCCGATCGTCGGGACCAGCCAGGGCAGGCCCACGACGATCAGGAACACCCCGGACCGAAGCCCCCGCTGACGCCCTCGGCGAGCTGCGACCCAGCGACTCTTCGCCTTGCAGGCCGTCCCGAGGTGGCGTTGGTGCCAACCTTCGTGAGAGCCCGCGTCCGTGGTCATCGCCACACCTCCCGCCGCAGCCACCGTACGTTGAACCACATCACCGGGATGACCCAGGAGCAGCAGGAACACCGCGATGGCACTGGCGATACCCGGCTTCGGTCGGAGGCGAAGCCCTTGCGGTACAGCTCCAGCGCGAGCACGTTCGCGTCGTCCTGGGAGGGACCGGGGGCGATGTAGACCCGGAGTCGAGGACCTTCAGGACGTTGATCATCAGGGTGACGGCCACGACCGCCAGGACCGGCGCCAGGAGAAGCACCGTGACCCGTCCTGAAGACCTGCCACTCGTTGGCGCCGTCGACCAGGCCGCTTCGAGCAGCTCGCGCGGGACCCGGCCAGCCCGCCGCGATCAGCACCATCGCGCGGCCCGCCCACATCCACACGTACGGCCCGATGATGGCCGGCGTGACGGGCGAGGGGCCGAGCCAGTTCAGGCCGTTGTAGGGCTCCTTGAAGTTGTCGGCGGGGAGTCTGAGCCGCGCCCCGTCCGCCGCGGCGGGTAGCGTGAACGTGCCGTCGCCGGACGCCGTGGTCTCCGCGACTGACCTCGCCGTCCTTGACGGCCTCGATCCTCTCATCCCGGCGTAGCCCAGCTCGGCCGCGTCGACGCCGTTGAGCTTCCCGACGCCCTTTGCCGCGGGTGAAGTCCTGCCAGGTGGTGCCGGTGATCTTCCCGTCCTCGGGCTTCGCGGGTACGGCCTTCTCCGCGCCGTCCGGCATCAGGTCGGGGGCGACGCCGACGAGGGGAGGGCGACCGTCCGCCCACGCTCACGGGCTGCTTGGTGAGGAACGCGCCGCCGCCGGCCGGCTCCAGCAGCGACTCTCGCGGCCCGGGTGCGCCTTCGGGAACGCGGACGACTCGGCGAACGTGTCGTGCACCCCGACCCACACCGCGTTTGCGACGCCCTTGTCCGGGTCCTGGTCGTACACCAGGCGAGAAGATGATCCCGGCCGCCAGCATGGAGAGTCGCCATCGGCATGAAGACGACCAGCTTGAACGCCGTGCCCCAGCGCACCCGTTCGGTCAGCACCGCGAAGATCCAGTCCGAGCGCGGTGGCGACCGTGGGCGCGAACACCACCCAGATGATGTTGCTCTTCAGCGCGGTGCGGATGCCGTCGTCGGTGAGCAGCGCCTGGTAGTTGTCGAATCCGGCGAAGCCGTCACCGGACTGGTCGTCAAGCTGCGGATCGGCGAGTACCCGATCGGGTAGACCACGAGCGCGCCGAGCAGCACCAGGGCAGGCGGGGCTAGGGCCGCCACGGTTCTGCGGGTGCCGGTCACGCTCTTGCGCGACTTGGGGGCGGCAGGGCCCGTGAGGCTCCCTGCCGCCGTGGCCGACGTCATCGCGTCAGCCTCCCCGTGCAGCGGCCGCGTCCGCCTCCAGCTTCGCCTGGGCGCCGGCGACGTCCTTCGGGTTCTTCAGGAAGTCCTGGAGCGCCTTCCACTCGCCCTTGCCGGGCGTGCCGCCGAAGGCCTGCGGGGCCTGGTCCGCATGTCGAAGCGGAAGTCGTCGCCGGCCGCGACCAGCACCTCGGCGATCTTCTTCTGCACGTCGTTCGGGTACGCCGACGCGTCCACGTTCTTGTTCGGCGAGAGGTAGCCGCCGAGCTTCGCCTGGATCGTCGCCGCGTCCGGCGAGGCCAGCCAGGTGGCCAGTGCCTGCGCCGCCTTCGGGGTCCTCCAGGATCACGGCCGCGTCGCCGCCGGAGACCACCGGGGCGGTGTCACCGACGGCCGGGAACGGAGTACACCTTCGCGTCCGTGCCGACCTCGGCGTCCGTCTCGGCGATGTTGACCTGCACGAAGTCGCCCTCGTAGACCATGCCCGCCTTGGGCTGGTCGCCGCCGGTGAAGGTCTGCGTCACCGAGGCCGGGAACTCGGTCTGCAGCGCGCCGGACGCGCCGCCCGCGACGTAGTCCTTCTTGCCCAGATCTCGGCGAGGGTGGTCAGCGCCTCCTTGACGGACGGGTCGTCCACTTGATCGGTGCGCGGCCAGCTGGTCGTACTTCTCCGGGCCCGCCTGCGAGAGGTAGACGTTCTCGAACCAGTCGGTGGTCCAGCCGTCCGCGCCGCCGACGGAGAACGGCGTGACGCCGGAGTCGTAGATCGTCTGTGCGGTGGTGAGGAGTTCGTCCCAGGTCTTGGGCTCGGCCGCGCCCGCGTTCTCGAAGACCTGGGCGTTGTGCCAGATCAGGGACTTGTTGGCGGCCTTGTAGTGAGACGCCGTACGCTTGTCGGCGACCTTGCCGATGTCTGCCAGCCCTGCGAGTAGTTCTCCGTCAGCTCCTTGGTGGCCTCCGCGCCCAGCATGCGCCAGCCCCAGCCCTTCTCGACGGCCTGCTTGATGGCGCCGGGCTGGGGGAGCATCGCCACGTCCGGCGGGGCGCCGCCCGCGATCTTCGAGCCGAGGAAGTTGATGATCGGATCCTGGGCGGGCGCGAGAGAGGTCACCTGGCGCCGGTGCGCTTCTCGAACTCGGCGAGACCTTCTTGAAGTTCTCCTGCTCGGCGCCGGTTAGAGCGGCGGCGACCTCCAAGCTCTCGCCGTCCAGGCTAGGAGAGGGTGAGCGGTGGCGGCCGGCTCCTTGTCGCCGCCCCCACTGCCGTTGTCGCCGCCGCCGTTGTCGTCGTCGCCACCGCACGCGGTGAGCGAAGGCGCGAAGTGCTCCGCTGGCGAAGGCGGCGGCGGCGGTGGTCCTCTTGACGGTCCTGCCTGATCGGATGGTGCTGCTCGTTACGCATCACCTGCCCGTTCTTCGTTCCTCGTCGAACGTTCGGCACTGTCCCGTGCGCGCTCTGGTGTACGCCAGGAGGGTGAGGGCGAAGCAAGGCGCTGCGTCCGCGCCTGTCAAGCGGGGGATCGTCGACCGCATCGTGACCAGGTGGGCACGCCGGGCGGGGCGGTCGAAGGGGCGGTGTCCGCCCGGCGGCGTGCAACAGCGACGGCACCTCCGCCGCCGACACCTCGCGCGCGGTCCCGCTCCAACGCGCTGGCGAGCAGCGCCGGATCCGTCGGACCGTTGCCCAGCTCGCGTACCGGGCGCCGGGTGGGCGGGTCGCTGCATGCGGTGCCACCGCCAGGGGACGACGGTGGAGCCGCAGGGTGCGCCGTCCGCCGGGATGCTGCTCCCGGAAACCCGGCAGCCCGCCCTGGAACACCAGGGACGCCCCTCGGCGGAGCCAGCCGCCCGCGCCCCGGCGCCGGTTCGTCCGGTCCCGGCACCGGCGCCTCCAGGGTGACCCGCAGCGCCGCCCGGCGGGCCGGTTCCGTCTGTTCCGTACGGCCCCCGGGACCGGTGGCGGCCACCAGGTGCACGCCGAGCCGCTCGCCCTCCCGCGCGACGGCCTCCAGCGCCCGCATCACCGACCCCACAGCGGGCCGCGGGCGAGCCGAGCGGGGGGTGACGAGCGCGTCGAGGTCGTCCACGACCACGACAAGGCGCGGCAGTGGCGGCACGGCCTGGCCCGGCGCCGGGCGGCACCGGGACGCAACCGCAGGGTGGAGCTGGGCGAGAGTCGACGTCCCCGGTGTCCGATATCACCCCGGGGCCGGCCGCGCCCGCTGCCGTGCGCTGGGTGACCATCCGGCCCGACACCTCCCGCCCGGTGTGCCACTCGGTGAAGTCCGACCGTCCGAGCAGCTCGGCGCGCCGCTTCCAGCTCGGCACTCAGGGACAGCGCGAACTCCCGCATGCGGACGGGGTCGTTGGCGGTGAGGTGGGTGGTGACGTGCGGTACGTCCGTGCAGACACGGAGCCCTTCGCCCTGCCCGCCGCCCGAGCTGACGCCATCCCGGCCGTCGATCAGGACGATCCCGAGGCGGTCGGGGCGTTCGGCGGAGGCGAGCGAGGCGACCAGCGCCCGCAGCAGCTCGGTGCGTCCACTGCCGGGCGGGCCCTCGATCAGCAGGTGCGGTCCCTCGGCCGCGAGGTCGACGGTGACCGGGCCGCGCGGCCCGGCGCCCAGCACGGCCTGTGCTCGTCCGCCGAGGGCCTCGAGTCGTCGGCCGCGGCCGCCCACCTGGCCATCAGGGAGGCGGGGGTGGCCCGGGCGAGGCCCAGCTCGTCGAGGAGCCGGGCCGCCTGGGGCAGCGGCGCGGACACGCGCGCGTGGCGCTCGCCGGTCGCGCCGTCGGCGCGCAGCGGCGCCAGTGCGCGCGCGAACCGCTCGGCCCAGGCGAGGAGACGGCGTCGACCGTGCCGAGGGGTGCCGTGCCCAACCGGGCCGGCGGGGGGCGGTTGGAGCGGCCTGGGTGCCCTGGGCGCCCTGGCACTCAGGCCGCCCGGGAAGGCGCCCGTGCGCGCCGATGCGCAGCAGCCGCAGTGCCGTCGCCACGTCGCCGCTGAGCAGCGCCACGGCACCGCACTGCCGGAACACCGGCGACACCGCGCAGGCCGCCTCGTAGGTCTCCGTCACCGGGGAGGTCGGCGAGGCCGCGGCGGTCTCGGCGGAGGCACACGACGTGGATGCCGGCCGCGCGGACCCTCCAGGGCCAGCCGCGCCATCGCCTCGCGCACGTCGGCACCGCCGGGGTCCCCGTCCACGACGACCACGGTGTACGGCCGGCGAAGCCGCCGGCCGGGCCGTCCCGTCGTCGGGCCGCGCCCAGGAGGGGCTGCCGGGCGGCGGCGCCCTTTGCTGCTGCCAGGGCGGCCGCGGGACCTACTGCGGGGCCGGCCCAGTGGGCGGCTTGCGTGGGATCCGCCGTCAGGGCGCCTGTGGCTCCTGGGCGCCCGGTTGCGGGGTGGGCTGCGGGGCGGTCGGCCCGGTGAGCGGTTGGTGTGGGATCCGCCCGTCGGGGGTGGTGCCAGCGGCTGCATGTCCGCCCGGCTACCACGTCCGGCAGCGAGGCCGGTTTGGCGGGATCGGCCGAGTGACGGCTTTCGTGGATCCAGTCGTCGGGGGCGCCTGTGGCTGCTGGGCGCCCGGCTGCCCGTCCGAGCGGCGAGGCCGGTTGCGGGGGTCGGCCGCCATGGAATCAGCCCGGTGTGCAAGCGCTGTGTAGAGAGCCGCCGTCGGGGTGGTGCCTGTAAGAACAGCCTGTCCACCCTGCAATGCCCGGCGTTAAATAAGCCCCGTGTGGCGCCCCTGCGGAGGAGCGGCCAGCTGGGCCGGGATCGTGGGAGCCGTCGGCCGGGTTCCCGGCCCAAGTGTCCGTCAGGTGGTCCTCCAGGCGGCGGAGGAGTCTCGTGGGCGCGGGCCGTGCGCCTGCTCTGCGGTCGTAGGCGACGCAGGAGGCGGCAGTCCTGGCCGTGTCCCAGGCACAGCTGGGCAACCAACCCAGCCAGGACCATTCGGCGGCCCGCTCGTCGAGCGGACGGAACGGTCCAGGCTGATCAGGACTGATCTCCAGGACGTCAGGGGAGTGAGCGCGGCGAGCTGGCCAGACGCACGCGCGGCCCAAGAAGAGCCGCGCGCGCGCAGTCCGCCCAGCCCGAGCGCCCCGACCTGCGCAGCCCGGCGGTCACCGGGACGCGGGCAGCGGCGCGGCTGCCGCCGGAAAGCACCCGGTCGAGCCGTGCCGAGGCCACGCGGAGAGCGCCTCCGGGTGGCGGGCCGCGTTTTCCCACAGCTGTGCGGCCCCGGCCCGAGCGCCGTCAGCAGCAACGAACGGGCGGGGTCCGGCCAGGTCTCGCGCCGCGGGAGGTGCCCGCGGGGACCGTCGCGTGCCGGTCCGGCGGGCTGCTGGCGTCAGTACGCGGTGTACGTGCCGGACCCGGTAGTGTCCCTGGGTGGAGCCGCGCCCGCCAGCCAGCCGTCGCCCACGCGCCGAGCCCGCCGCGCCTGCGCACGCCCTGGGGTACGTCGGTACCCCACAGGGCGTTCCCGCCGCCCGGTGCCGGTGCCGGTGCCGGCACCGGTGTGCGGGCCAGGGGCGCCCGCGCGGGTCCGGGGGCCCCCGTCGAGGCAGTCCCAGCGGTCCGCGCCGAGGACGTCCGCGCCGGGGGCGTCGTCGCTTCCGTCAACGCCGCCGCTAGTGCCCGCTCCATACGCCCCGCCGTGCTGCCCGCTCCGTACGCGCCGCCGTGCGTGCCGCCTCCGGCGGGGCCGGTCGGGGCGTGCCCCGCAACGGGGCCCCGGCGCCGCGCTTCAATGCGGGGAGCGCGCCGCCCTGGCCGGGCACCTGGCGCGGCTCGGCCGGCGCCGCGCCGGTGCCGCGGTCCGCCGTGCCGTAGGCGTGGTGGTCCGCGCGCGGCGGGGCCGTCCCACCCATCAGTCCCGGTTCCGCGTGCCGGGCCGTCCGCCGGCCTCGCCGGACCCGCTCGCGAAGCGTCCGGCGTGCCCGCCGTGTGCGGGGGCCCGTCCGTCCCGCCCGTCGTCGCAAAGTGTCCTTCCTCCCGGTCTTGCGTGCGAGGCCATCCGTCGCACCGGTCGGGTGCGGGGATCGTCCGTGCCGCCCGCCGTACGCGCGGAACCGCCGTTTTGCTCGCGCCCCCAAGGGCGCGTGTCCCTGCTCCCCGTCCGCCACGGCGCGTGGGCCACCTCACATCGCCGGCACCCGTCCCGGCGGCGGACGGGAGTGCCCGTGCACCGGACAGCCGTACGTGCCCTCGCCGTCCGGGGTCGTCGCCACCCGCGCCTGCGCCCCTCGGGGGCCGGCACGAGCCGCAGGGCCGATTTCACCGATCCGCAGCAGCGCGCCCGGCACGAGGCGGACCGGGCGGCTGCCCACGCGGGCGCCGTCCAGACTGGCGCCGTTGGTGGAGCCGAGGTCGCGGCGACCGAGACGTGGCCGTCGGAGGCGACGGTCACGGCGCAGTGCATCCGGGAGACGTCCGGGTCGTCGAGCAGACGTCGAGGCCGGCGGAGCGGCCGAGCTGGATCTGGCCGCCGTAGCAGGGTGGACGCCGCCGGCGTCGGGGCCGGCGACCACGTGGAGCTGGGCCGGGACGTCGGCCGGCTCGGTGTGCGGGTCGGGCTCGCCGGGGGCGCCCAGGCAGAGCACGGCACCGTCGGTCAGCGGGGCTCGCCCAGGGTGCTGCGCTGGGCGTCGAGCCGCTGCGCGCCGGCGTAGAGCACCACCTGGCCGAGCCCGTGCCCTCACCACCGGGGAGCGCCGCGGCCAGCGCGGAGGCGACCGCGGCCAGTGCCGTGCCGGCCGGTGCGGTGACCAGCACGTCGCAGCGGCGGCGCGGCCCCCCACCGAAGCATGCGGGCCCAGCGGGTTTGGCGACGGTCAGCCGGATCTGCATCGCCGTCAGCGGTCCCTTCGCGCGGGCGCCGCGCGCGCCGGGGACAGAAGCCGTCTACCGCGGTCCCCCACCGCGGACTTCCGCACCGCCACACGAGCACGTCGGCCAGTACTGCACGCATCCTCGCACCTGCCACTGACAACACGCCCGCCGCCCGCCATCAAATGATCTTGATTGGTCGCCTCTGCCCGCGAAGCGTGCCTGACAGGTGGCGTCCCGATGATCGAATGGCGTCCGCTTGAGATCGGTCACGTCCGGGCCCGGCAACCAAGGGACCGGGTCGAGCGTCTTTCCCCGAACATGCACCTGAACGGGTACCGGACACGGAACGTAAGACGGACCTGCGGACCAATGGGAACCCCACAGAACGACGACAACCCGGTGCCGGGACCGCGGCACTAAGTGGGCCGGAACAGCCAGCAAGCAACAGGGAGCGCATGACGTGCGGCCGGTAGGCAGCGAGTACCTCCTCGAGGAGCCCCTCGGCCGGCGGCGCCACGGGCACCGTCTGGCGGGCCCGTCAAGTAGGGAGACCGCGGGCGCCGAGGGCGGCCGTGGCCGGACAGCCCGGCGAGACCGTCGCGATCAAGGTCCTCAGGGAGGAGCTCGCGAGCGATCCCGACATCGTGATGCGCTTCCTTCGGAGCGCTCCGTCCCTGCTCCGGCTTGACCCACCCCAACATCGTCCGGGTCCGCGACCTGGTCGTCGAGGGCGAGCTGCTGGCGCTCGTCGCGGATCTCATCGACGGTCCGGACCTGCACCGCTACCTGCGCGAGAACGGGCCGCTCACCCCGGTTGCCGCCGCTCTGCTCACCGCGCAGGTAGCCGACGCGCTCGCCGCCAGCCACGCCGACGGCGTCGTCCACCGCGACCTGAAGCCGGCCAACGTCCTTGTGAAGCAGACCGGCGGCGAGATGCACCCCGATGCTCACCGACTTCGGCATCGCCCGCCTCGCCGACTCGCCCGGCCTCACCCGCACCCACGAGTTCGTCGGCACGCCCGCGTACGCTGGCGCCGGAGTCCGCCGAGGGCCGCCCGCAGACCTCCGCCGTCGACGTGTACGGCGCCGGCATCCTGCTGTACGAGCTGGTCACCGGCCGGCCCCCGTTCGGCGGGGTTCCGCGCTGGAGGTCCTGCACCAGCACCTGAGCGCCGAACCGCGCCGCCCTCCCACCGTCCCCGACCCGCTGTGGACGGTCATCGAGCGCTGCCTGCGCAAGAACCCCGACGAGCGCCCCAGTGCCGAGAACCTCGCCCGCGGCCTGCGCGTCGTCGCCGAGGGCATCGGCGTGCATTCGAGCAGCGCGCAGATCGGCGCCGCCGAGAACGTCGGCGTGCTCCTCGCGCCCGACCCCGCGCCCGCGCAGGCACCGGGCGCCCCCGGCGGCGCGGACCCGACGCAGGTCCTGCCGCAGAACCCGAACGGCGCCTACGACCCGAACGGCGCGACCAGCGTCCTGCCGCACACCGGCAACGCCTCGGGCGCCGCCGACCCCACCGCCGTACTCCCGAACCGCGGCGCGGCCGACCCGACCGCCGTGATGCCGCCGGTGCCGCCGGGACAGCCGGGCGGACCGGGGCAGGGCCAGGGCGGGCAGCCCGGCGGGCCCGACGACCCGCACCCCTGGCAGAACCAGCCGCGCGCCGCCCGCGACCGCAACGAGCAGACGCAGGTCCAGTCACCTCGACCCGAACCAGGACCCGCTCGCGCCGCCGCCCCCAGCGGCAGGTCTCCCACCCGCAGCAGCAGCCCCGCCAGGCTCCCCAGGGCCCGCCGCCCCAGCAGCCCGGCTTACGGCTATCCGCAGCAGCAACAGCCGCAGCGGTACGCCACCCCGCAGCCTCAGCAGCCGCCCCGGCCCCAGCCGCAGCGGTACGCCCCGCCGCCCACGCCCGGAGCCCCAGCCGCCCTCGGTGCGGAGCCCAGGCCGCCGCGCGCAGCGCGGCGCCAACCCGATGCGGATCCCTGGGCTCGGCTGCCCCGGGGGATGCCTGTTCACGCTCGTCATCATGTTCGTGGCCGGCTGGCTCATCTGGGAGCTGAGCCCCCGCAGTGGACTGGATCGCCACGGCAAGGGCTACTGGGAGCAGCTCAAGCGACTGGTTCACCACCGTGACGGACTGATCGGCGACCTGGGCGGCGGCAGCGGCTCGGGCGGCGGGACCTCGACCGGCAACTAGTCGCCGGTGGAGCGCGTTCTCGCCGAATCCGACGACGAGTCTGTAGATTTGTCGACATCCGGCGGGTGATTTCCGCCTCCGCTGTGAAGGTTGGCTCCCCGACGCGTACCCTTTAGCGCAACACGCGTCGGTAGGAGCAGCCTTTGGCACGGAAGATCGGCAGCCGGTACACCGCCCACCAGATCCTCGGTCGGGGCAGTGCCGGCATCGGTGTGAGCTGGGCGAGGGTCCCGAGGGACCCGTCGCGATCAAGCTGCGGCGGGAGGACCCGGCGTCCGACCAGGCCCTGAACCTCGCGCTTGTGGAGAAAGCGCACCGCCCGGCTCGGCCTGGAGCACCCCCACGTCGTCTCCGTGCGCGACCCGGTGGTCGACGGCAACAATCTCGCCCTGGTCATGGACCCGGTCCGCGGCACGGATCTGCGCACCCCGCCCTCGACCGGGAGCGGCGGCTGGCTCCCGCGGCCGCGCGTGGCGGTCGTCGCCGACGTCGCCGACGGCCTGGCCGCCGCGCACGCCGCCGGGATCGTGCACCGCGACGTCAAGCTCCGGAGAACGTGCTGCTCGACATGAGGGCCTGCTCGGCCCCGGCGGCTCGCACCCGGGCCCTCCTGACGGACCCCCGGGGTGGCCAAGCTCATCGACACCCCGCGGCGACACCCGCGCCACGAAGATCATCGGCACGCCGGACTAGCTGGCGCCGGAGATCGTCGAGGGCCTGCCCCGCGCGCGGCGGTGGACATCTACGCGCTGGCCACGGTCCTGTACGAGCTGCTGGCGGGCTTCACGCCGTTCGGCGGCGGCCATCCCGGCGCGGTGCTGCGCCGCCATGTGACCGAACGCGTCGTCCCCCTCCCCCGGCATCCCCGACGAGCTGTGGCAGCTGCTCGTGCAGTGCCTGGCCAAGGCGCCGGCCTCCCGGCTGCGCGCCTCCGAGCTAGAGCGCCCGGCTGCGCGAGCTGCTGCCGATGCTGGCCGGGATGGGCCCGGACGTGGACGAGCCCGACGCGGAGCAGGAGGAGGACGCGCCTGAGGAGCCGCCGTCGCTCGGCCGCGCCCGCGGGAGCCGGTACGACGCCGGGGAGCGGTGCCCCTCGTGCCGGGGGCCAAGCCGGCCGACTCCAACCGCGACACGCACACCTCCATGCGCGTGCGCCGGCCCCCGACGAGCTGGCCGGCGGCGCCCGCGCACCCGCCCGGCCCCGCGGGCGTCCGGCGCCCCTGGGCGCCCGGTTGGGCCCGCACCGCGCAGCCGC
The DNA here is from genome assembly GCA_021502835.1 of Streptomyces thinghirensis. The sequence goes on along the minus strand of JAKFGP010000008.1, from coordinate 254,302 downwards.
GCGGCGCCGCCGCTGGCGCTGGGGCGGGCGCGACGTTCTGGTGGCAGGCGATCGGCGCCGGTCGTGGCTACACGGGCGGTGACGAGGGTGGTACTTTGCGATACGTGGAATCTCGGTGTTGCTTTCTGTGAGGTGCCGGGTGGGAAGCGGGGTCGCTGTCAATAAAGGCGGCTCGGTGCGGAAGGCCGGCTGCAGCGATGGAAAGCGCGCGGATGTGCGGGAAACAGCCGGAGACGGAAGAAGCAGTTCTTTAATATGGGAGCGATGATGTCGCCCGCGGTTCCTGGCAGCGAGGGGAGAAGTCAGCGCAAACAGAAGGCGCTGTGTTGTCTTGGAACAGTCCAGAAGCCATGCAGCAGCCAGCACACGTTTCTTCTCTACTTTAAAACAGCGTGGCACAGGTCCTGCAGCACTATTAATGCTAAAGTTTTTTCTGAGAGAAGTACAGCTGAGAAGAAAATATTTACTTTTATAATAAAGAAAGGAACAGAGGCCATGCTGCTGCAAAGGCATACAGTTTGCCTACAGCAGGTTTTTTTCTTTAAAACAAAAAACTTTCTTTGTGGTATATGTGCAGGAAGGCAGGTGGCTTTTTTTTTTTTTCTTTTCCTTCTTTTTTCCCCCCCCCCCCCTTTTCCCCTTCTTCTTAGTGCCACGTCAACATTCGTACGAGGTTGGTACGGTGCATGCCGATCGTTTAGAAAGCTAAAGCACACCACACCGGTACGAATGGAGCAGCAGCGGCCGCAAGACGAGACGCCCAGAGACGCCCACCGATGAGGTGCCGGCAGGTCCGAAGTCGACACCGCCTCCCGCCAGAACACAAACAACAAAGGCCCACGAACCTGTCGACAGCACCGCCTGGTGCGCATCTCGCCGTTCGACAACCAGGGGCGCCGCCAGACCTCCTTCGCGGGTGTCGAGATCCTCCCCGTGGTCGAGCAGACCGACCACATCGAGATCGACGAGTCCGAGCTGCGGGTGGACGTGTACCGCTCGTCCGGTCCCGGCGGCCAGGGCGTGAACACCACCGACCCGCGGTGCGGCTCACCCACCTCCCCACCGGCATCGTGGCCCCCGCCAGAACGAGCGCTCCCAGATCCAGAACAAGGCCACCGCCATGAACGTCCTCCAGGCCAAGCTCCTGGAGCGGCGCCGCCAGGAGGAGCAGGCCAAGATGGACGCCCTCGAGGGCGACGGTGGCAACTCCTGGGGCAACCAGGATGCGTTCGTACGTGCTGCACCCGCACCAGATGGTCAAGGACCTGCGCACCGAGCACGAAGTGGGAAACCCCGAGGCCGTGTTCAACGGCGAGATCGACGGTTTCCTGGAGGCCGGCATTCGCTGGCGCAAGCAGCAGGAGAAGTAGCGCGAAAGCGGGAACGCCGCTTTGTCGACAAGGCAACTGCCGTCCTTCGGGCGGCGGTTGCTCTTTTGTCTGGCCCCTTGTTCGCCGGTGATGTCTGGGTTTTACATCACACTCACACCCTTTGTGTCCGGCATACGTCCCTTACCTGGACATCGCGTACGCAACGGCCTTGACGTTGCTTTGAACATTCGTAAGGGTGAGGCGCGGCATGCGTATTTCTGGGGGCGCATGTGAACCGGGGGATCTCTCAGTACGCAGCTACCCTCCCGTTGATCACGGCCCCCGAGTGCGGCCTCACTGACTAATCGGCTACTGGGGGTAGCAACTACATGACGAAGAAGACGCGCATCCGTGTCGACAAGCGCATAGCGGCCGGCGCAGTGATCGCGGCCGGCGCCTCCCGACTGCCGCGGGCGCCGCTTCGGCGCTCGACATCGGCGTGAGCGCGGGTGTCGGCGACACCAACGTCGACCTCGGCGTGAGCGTCGGCGGCGACGACGAGTGAGTCGACGGACCCGCCCACCGACATCCCGATGGACCCGGAACCCGACGGACCCTGGAGCCCACGGATCCGGGTACGACGGACCCGAGCCCACGGACCCGGGCACGACGGACCCGGAGCCCACGGACCCCGGTACGACGGACCCGGAGCTCACGGACCCGGGCACGACGGACCCGGAGCCCACGGACCCCGGCACCACGGACCCGAGCGACCCGGACGGACCCCGTCCGACCCGACGGACCCGGGTAACGGCGGGGACAACGGCGGCAACGGTGGCAACAACACCGACCCCGACGGCGGCAGCAACGACAACGTCGCCCAGGAAGAGGGTTCCTCGGCCCTGACCGACACCGGCGAAGAGGCCCAGGCCTTCCGACACCGCCGCCCAGGGCAGCGGTGACGAGCTGGCCGGAGACCGGCGCCGCGGAGACCACGTTCCTGCTGGTCGGCGCCGCCACGATGATCGCCGGCGGTATCGGCTTCCGCTTCCTGCCGCGACTGATGAACAATCATGCGCGGCTGCCTGACGGTAGCCGTACGCGTACGCACCGCGTACGCGGCCCGCATCGCGACGAAGGGGGCCCCGGAGCGCACATCGCGCTCCGGGCCCCTTCCGTGGCCGTGTCCCGGGGGCCCGCAGGGCCCTCCGCGGGTGTCAGGCGGTCTGGTGGGCCAGTAGGGCCACCGCCGCGACCAGCACCGCCAGCAGCGCGATCAGGCGTCATCGGGTTCAGCCCCGCGAAGAAGTTCCCCTGCTGCAGCCGCTCGCGGTTCGCCCGGCACACCGGGCACCCTGCCCTCGCTCACGGGCGCCGCGCAGTTAGCGCACACCAACCGGTCGTACGTCATGCGCTCACCCTCCTTGCCGCCGGCTCCCGTCAGGACAACGCCCGCACCGACGCGAACGTTCCCCCTTCCACTGTGCCAGGTTCCGGGGGACCCCGCGCGCCCTCGCTCCAGGGACAAAACGCGCAACTGATACGCAACCCCGACCGGTGACTGCGGTCGGCTCCCCGGTTCGCGTATGGTCACGCACATCTACTCCCCGGCGACCCGTGGTGCATCCGTGATCCGATTCGACAACGTCTCCAAGGTCTACCCCAAACAGAACCACCCAGCTCTCAGGGATGTCTCCCTGGAGGTCGAGAAGGGTGAGTTCGTCTTCCTCGTGGGGTCCTCCGGCTCCGGAAAGTCCACCTTCCTGCGGCTGGTCCTCCGCGAGGAGCGGTGCAGCCACGGACAGGTGCACGTTCTGGGCAAGGACCTCGCCCGCCTGTCCAACTGGAAGGTGCCGCAGATGCGGCGCCAGCTGGGGACGGTGTTCCAGGACTTCCGCCTGCTGCCGAACAAGACGGTCGGCGAGAACGTCGCCTTCGCCCAGGAGGTCATCGGCAAGTCCCGCGGCGAGATCCGCAAGTCCGCGCCGCAGGTGCTCGACCTCGTCGGGCTCGGCGGGCAAGGAGGACCGCAGGCCCGGTGAGCTGTCCGGCGGTGAGCAGCAGCGCGTCGCCATCGCGCGCGCGTTCGTCAACCGGCCCAAGCTGCCGATCGCGGACGAGCCCACCGGCAACCTCGACCCGCAGACCTCCGTCGGCATCATGAAGCTGCTCGACCGCATCAACCGGACGGGCACCACCGTGATCATGGCCACCCACGACCAGAACATCGTGGACCAGATGCGCAAGCGCGTCATCGAGCTGGAGAAGGGCCGCCTCGTCCGCGACCAGGCGCGCGGCGTCTACGGCTACCAGCACTGACGACGAGGAACGGAAAGGCTTAACGAGACGCCATGCGCGCCCAGTTCGTGCTCCGGAGATCGGTGTCGGTCTTCGCCGCAATCTGACGATGACCTTCGCCGTCATCGTCTCCGTCGCCCTGTCCCTGGCCCTGTTCGGTGGTTCGCTGCTGATGAGCGACCAGGTCAACACCATGAAGGGCTACTGGTACGACAAGGTCAACGTCACCGTCTACCTCTGCAACAAGAGCGGACGCGAAGTCCGATCCCGCCTGTGCCAAGGGCGCGGTGACCGAGGACCAGAAGAAGCAGATCCTCGCCGACCTCGAAGAGCTGTCGGTCGTGGAGAAGGTGACGTACGAGTCGCAGGACGAGGCGTACAAGCACTACAAGGACCAGTTCGGCGACTCGCCGCTGGCCAGTTCGCTCACGCCGGACCAGATGCAGGAGTCGCACTGGATCAAGCTGAAGGACCCGGAGAAGTACCAGGTCATCGCGACCGCCTTCGACGGCCGGGACGGCGTGCAGTCCGTCGCGGACCAGCGCGCGACCCTGGACAATCTCTTCGAGCTCCTCAACGGCATGAACTGGGCGGCACGCGCGGTGATGGCGCTCATGCTGGTCGTCGCGCTCATGCTGATCGTCAACACGGTGCGCGTCTCGGCGTTCAGCCGACGGCGCGAGACCGGCATCATGCGGGCTGGTCGGCGCCTCGGGCTTCTACATCCAGGCGCCGTTCATCATGGAGGCGGCGGTCGCCGGTCTCATCGGCGGCGCGGTCGCCTGCGGCTTCCTGGTGACCGCGCGGTACTTCATCATCGACCACGGACTCGCCCTGGCCGACAAGCTGGCCCTGATCGACTTCATCGGTTGGGACGCCCCGCTGACGAAGCTTCCGCTCATCCTGGCCACCAGCCTGCTGATGCCAGCGCTGGCCGCGTTCTTCGCGCTGCGCACGTACCTGAAGGTGTGACACATACCAAGAGGGCCGAACGGTCAAGCGACCGTGCGGCCCTCTTGCGTCGTCCTAGACTCACCGGCATGTCAGGTCGTGACCTGTTCTGTCAGCCCCGTCGCGCACGCCACGGGGCCGCCCTGACCTTGGTGTTCGCGAGCGTGCTCATCGCCGGCGCGGCCACCGGCTCGTTCCCCGAGGCCGACCGGAAGCCGGCGCCCGACACGACGCCGGTGGCCGGTCAGCAGGGTCGGCCCCCCAACACGCCGACGTCGCGCGGGCGGCCGCCGAGGCGATGGCCGACGGCAAGTCCCCTGAGGAGGCCGCCGAGCGCGCCGTCAGCCGCAGCGGGGACCGCGTGGGGCGCCGTCTACTCCCGGGGCGAGTACGAGGAGTTGGAGGACGCCCTCGACGGCCGGTACACCGGCGTCGGACTCTCCGCCCGCCGCGAGCGCGACGGCCGCATCGAGGTCACCAAGGTGCGCTCCGGCTCGCCCGCCGCCGGCGCCGGGATCCGCGAGGGCGACCGGCTGCGCAGCGTCGACGGTGAGCGGGTCGACGGGCGCCCCGTCACGGAGGTCGTCTCGATACTGCGCGGCGACGCCGAGCAGGCGCCCGCCGGGACCGCCGTCCGGCTCGGCCTGGAACGCGGCACGCACGCGTGTACCGAGACCGTACGCCGGGCCAGGCTCTCCACGGACCCCGTGACCGTGCGCACGCTCGCCGGGGGGCGTCACGGTCGTCAAGGTCCTCTCCTTCACCAAAGGCGTCGGCGAACAGGTGCGCGGCGCCGTGGAGCGGCTGCCGTCCGGCGCCGGGGTCGTCCTCGACCTGCGCGGCAACTCCGGCGGCCTGGTCGCCGAGGCCGTCACCGCCGCCTCCGCCTTCCTCGACGGCGGCCTGGTCGCCACGTACGACGTCGACGGCGACCAGCGGGCCCTGCACGCCGAACCCGGCGGCGACACCACCAGACCCCTGGTGGCGCTCGTCGACGGCGGCACCATGAGCGCTGCCGAACTCCTCACCGGAGCCCTCCAGGACCGCGGACGGGCGGTCGTCCTGGGCTCGCGCACCTTCGGCAAGGGCTCGGTGCAGATGCCGAGCCGGCTGCCCGGCGGCTCGGTGGCCGAGCTGACCGTCGGGCACTACCGCACTCCCTCGGGCCGCGGCGTCGACGGCACGGGCATCACGCCCGACCTGGAGACCGACCCGACCGACCCGGCCGCCCTGGAACGGGCCCGGACGGTGCTGAGCGGGCTGGGACCGGCCGCGTAATCGGCTTTCCGCGGACCCCCTCCGTAGTGCGAAAATGGGCGGCACTATGGCTAAGGAAAAAGGGCGCAAGCTGATCGCGCAGAACAAGAAGGCGCGGCACGACTACCAGATCCTCGACACTTACGAGGCCGGCCTGGTCCTGTCCGGGACCGAGGTGAAGTCGCTGCGCCAGGGACGGGCCTCGCTGGCCGACGGCTTCGTGCAGCTGGACGGACACGAGGCGTGGCTGCACAACGTGCACGTGCCCGAGTACAGCCAGGGCACCTGGACCAACCACAGCGCCCGCCGCAAGCGGAAGCTGCTGCTGCACCGCGTGGAGATCGACAAGCTGGAGGCGAAGTCCCAGGAGACCGGTCACACGATCGTTCCCCTGGCGCTGTACTTCAAGGACGGCCGGGCCAAGGTCGAGATCGGCGCTGGCGCGCGGCAAGAAGGAGTACGACAAGCGCCAGACCCTCCGGGAGAAGCAGGACCGCCGCGAGGCGGAGCGGACGATCTCGGCGATCCGGCGCAAGCAGCGGGCCTGACCCCCCCGGGGAATAGGGCTGGCACGTGCGTGCGTTGGTCACGTACGATGGCATCTGCACCCCACAGCGGGTGCGTGCCCCCTCCTCGGAGGGGATTGAAAAATCAACATGGGGATGATCGGTTTCGACAGCGGATGTCGAAGCAGGGGAAGCGTGTCGAGGAAGCGGCCATGATCTCGTAAACCACAGGCCGAAAAAATAATCGCCAACACCAAGCGCGATTCACTCCCAGCAGGCCTTCGCCCTCGCTGCCTGACCTCGGTAGCGAAGCGAGCCTCCTACTAAGGGAGTGTCAGCCCGGGGCTGTTCCCGACCCGGATCCTGGCATCAGCTAGGGGACTAAACCTTGATCCCGGTCACGGGGTGAAGAGGGAAACCAAACAGTGACTGAGCCCGTCGGAGACTTGTCCGCGTGATCTCCGGGGCTGAGAAAATCGAAGCGGACTGCACACGGAGAAGCCCTGGTTCCGCACCGTTGGACGCGGGTTCGATTCCCGCCATCTCCACAGTTCCCATGTGGGCCTAGGCCCCGCCGCTCCAGCGCGGCGGGGCCTTCGTCATGCCCGCGGTCGCCCCGCCGAGCCCCGAGCCGGTGCCAGGGCCAGGGCCAGGGTTAGCAGCAGGGCCACCGCGGCCGCCGTGACCGGCACGCCGTAGGCGGCCGTGGGGGAGAGGCGCTCCACCGTCCAGCCGCCCGCAGCGCTGCCGCAGGCGATGCCGCCGAGCAGGCCGGTCACCGCGAGGGTCATGCCCTCGTTCAGGCGGCCCTCCGGGGTTGCGGTGCTGGACCAGCGTCATGGTGGTGACCATCGTCGGGGCGGTGGCCATCCCGGCGATCAGCAGCGTGAGCGCCAGCAGCGGCAGCGAGCCGGTGAGGGACGCCGCGAGCAGCGGCAGCGTCAGCAGGGCCGTCATCGCCGCGACACACCACGGCAGGCGGTGCTCGGCGGGGCCGGCCGGCTTCATCGCGCCGTACAGCAGGCCCGCCGCGCAGGAACCGGCCGCCTGAAGCGCGAGGACCACCCCGGCCGCCGCACGGTGTCCCTGTGCGTCCGCGAACGCGATCGTGACGACCTCCATGGCCCCGAAAACCCCGCCCATCGCCAGGCACACCACCAACAGCGGCGGGATTCCCGGCACGCGGAAGGGGGCCTTCGCCGTCGGGCGCGGCCGGGCCGGCGGTTCGGTCGAGCGCTGGGCGGTGAACAGCAGCATGCCGCTGACCAGCAGCACCACGCCGACCAGTGTGCCCGCCTCCGGGAACAGCGCCGTGCACAGGAACGCGGCGAGGACCGGCCCGAGCATGAAGCACAGCTCGTCCGCGGCCTGCTCGAAGGAGTTCGCGGTGTGCAGGGCGTCGGCGGCGTCCTTCCTGCCCTTCAGCAGGTTGGCCCAGCGGGCGCGGGCCATGCCGCCGGTGTTGGGCGTCGTGGCGGTGGCGGCGTACGCGGCGAACAGCGTCCAGGCGGGCGCCCCGTACCGGACGCACAGCAGCAGGGCGAGCGAGCCCAGGGCGGCGATCAGGGTGGCGGGCAGCGCCACCCGGGCCTGGCCGTGCCGGTCCACCAGCCGCGCCGTCCACGGGGCGACCAGCGCCGTCGCCGCGAGTCCCGTCGCGGTCACGGCGCCGGCGAGGGCGTACGAACCACGGGTGCCGGCGATCATCACGACCGCGCTCACGCTGAACATGCCCATGGGCAGCCGCGCCGGCGAGATTTCCGATCGTGAACGCTCGGGCGCCGGGTAATGCGAGGAGGCGCCGGTAGGGGCCGGGCGGCCGGCGCCGGGTGCGCGGGCCGAAGTCGGCGGCGACCAGGGTGTCGGCGGTGACGGCGAGGAAGGTGGTCCGGGAGGACGGGCGTTCGTAGGTCGGTTGCGGCATGGGCTTACCGTCGCCCGGGGGTGACCAAGGGGTCCAACACCTTCTCCGTACCCATTCACGCACTCGCGTTGTAAATTCGCCGGATGCCCGCACCCGCACGCGTCGACCCCCGCCTCCTGCGCGCTTTCGTCACCGTCGCCGAGGACCTGCACTTCACCCGGGCCGCCGCCCGCCTGTACGTCGCCCAGCAGGCGCTCAGCAGGGACGTACGGCGCCTGGAGCGGGAGCTGGGCACCGAACTGTTCGTCCGGACCACCCGGCAGGTGACCCTGACGGCCGACGGCGAGCGGCTGCTGCCGTACGCCCGCCGCGTCCTCCAGGCGCAGGACGACCTCCTGGCCGCCTTCGGACAGGCCCGCCCGCTGCTGGTCGACCCTCAACTCCCCGGGGCTGGTGACCGGCCGCCTGGTCCTGGAACGGGCCCGCGGGCTCGCGCCCGGGGAGGAGCTGATGGCGCGTTACGAGAGCGGGCTGACCCACGCCGCCGCCGAACTGCTCGCGGGCCGCCTCGACGTCTCCTTCGGCCGGTACGCGGGCCTCGCCCCGGCGCTGCGGTCCGGGCTCGGCCACCAGCCCGTCCGCTACGAGCCCATGGCGGTCGTCCTGCCCGAGGACCACCCGCTGGCCGGGCTGCCCCAGGTGCCGCTCGCCGCCCTCGCCGGCGAAACCGTGTACGCCGGGGCCGGAAACCCGCGGACGGTGGAGTGGACCGACCTCGCGCACCGCCTGTTCGAGGGGCGCGGCATCGAAGTGGCGGCACTCGCTCCGCTGGCCGTCGGGGAGGAGGAGTTTCAGCGGATCATGGACAAGACGCGCAATCCGATCCTCGCCGTGGTGAGCTTTCCGGCCATGGCGTCGACCGTGGTGCGCCCGCTCGTCGATCCCGTGCCGCTGTCGCCGGTGTCACTTGTCTGGCGAGAGGGACTGGCACACCCCGCGTTCGACGCGCTGCGCCGGGCCGCTGCCCAGGTCGCGGCCGAGGAGGACCTGGCTCCGCAGGCCCGCCGGAGGGGGCTTCCCGCCGTCGACACCGCTGTGATGTCCGTCCACAACTGACACGTGGGAACCACACATCCTCCGCGTGCGCTACATTCTTGGCCTGAGCACGGTGTGGTACAGGGGGCGCTCGAACCTGGTGGGGGCCGGTTCGGCCGACGGGTGCTCGGAGTCGTACGCGCACCCGGAACTGTCCCCTCGGGGGAAGTGCGTGCGCGTGAAGAAATGGCAAAAAGACGCCCAACCGGAGTGGCCCCAGGCCGCGTCCGGGATGCGTGATCTCCCGGAGGCGAGACAGGATGCCGACGCCACCGAGGTGTTCCCCGGCGACCCGGGCCTTCCCGGTGACCGGGGAGTTCCCGACGGCCGGAACGCCGTCCGCCCGGTCCGGCCAGTCCGACGGCCCCACCGCGTCCCCCCGGCTCCGGCGGGTCCGGCGCGGGGTGGTTCGGGGGCTCCGGAGCCGCGGGCGCCGCGGCCGGGCCGGAGGTTCCGCGCAACGCGGCCCAGCCGTCGTCGGATGCCGCCGAGAGCCGCTTCCCCGGCCCCCGGGGAGGCGCCGGTGGCGACGAGACGGAAGATCCTCGGTTCCCGAATAGGGAGGGGCCGAATAGGCGGAAGCCCGGTGGGCGGAAGCCCGGTGGGCGCGGGCCGTACGGACCGGGGCCGGGTCGGTGATCCGTTCGGCCAGGGGCGGATAACTGGGGGCCGGAACCAACCAGGCCGGGGCGAACCCGAACGAGGGAACCCCGACCTCGGACAGGGCGACCCCGAACAGGGCGAACCCGACCACGACGCCCCTGTCCGGCAAGGGCCCCGAAGGCACCGCGCCGACCGGAATCGGCCAGAACGGCACCGGCCTGGACGGTGACAGGACGGACATCCTCCCCGCGGCCCCTGTGGCCCCCGGGGCCACCCCGACCCGAGCCTTCCCCACGACCGCGCCCGGCCCCGCCACCGCCGCCCTCCGCGACCCTGGCAGGACACCCCGGACGCCGAAGCCGCCCCGGACGCCGGTGATCACACCCACGATCCGCACGAGGTCACGGTCCAGCTCGACGCCGTCCAGCTCGGTGACGGCGTGATCCGCCGGGCCGACAGCAGGCACCGCAAGAGCCGCCCGGAACGCGAGTCCGACGGACCGGTGTTCGTCGACGCGTCCGGACGCCGCAGCCGCCTGTACCGCCGTCTCGGCATCGCCGTCGGCGTCGCCTGCGCGGTCTACGCCGTCGTCATCGTCTCCACGCTGCTGTCCGGCAACTCCAACGCGCCCTGGCTGCCCGTGGAGGGCCAGCAGGAGGGCAAGCCGGCCGGTCAGGTCGACACCACCCCGCTGCCCTCGCAGTCCGCGCGCCCCTCGAACACCGGCAGCGCCGCTCCGCAGGTCAGCCCCTCCGCCGGCACCGGCGTGACCACGGCGCCGGGCGCCGACGCCCCGGCGCCCGGTACGTCGGGTACCGCGCGGCAGCCCGGCACCGGCGCCGACCCCGAGCCCTCGGAGACCGGGGCCGGCACGCAGCCGGGCGGCGGCGGCGCAGACCGACCCGGACCCGACGCAGTCGACGCAGGTTCCGCCGCCCGCGACCACGGACCCGTCGACCCCGGCCGGGGGCGGCGGCGATCCCACGGTCGATCCGACCGCGCCCACCGTCGACCCCACCACGGGCACCGACCCGGGCGGCGACACGGCCGCCAACGGCGCGAGCGGTCCCCTCTCCGCCGCCGGGCCCGCCGACGAGCCCGTCGTCGCCGGCCCGGACACCACCCTCACGTCCCCTTCCCTGTCCCCGGAGAACACCCTCTGATGGCATCCCGCACCCGCCGTCACGGGGCCGCGCGCAGCGCCCGTGAGGGCGCCCGGCGCCGCCGCCTGCCCCTGCGTCTGCTGCTTCCGCTGCTCGTCCTGGTCGCCCTGTCGGCGATGCTCATGCTGCGCGGGTACGTGCACAGCGAGATCCTGGCCGACCACCGCGTCCAGCCGCCCGCCGCCACCGACCAGGTGCCGGAGAAGATCCTGGAGGGCGGCCCGGTCATCGACGCCCGCGGCGGCCGCACTGAGAGCCTGAGCGTGCCCGACCGCCGCCTGGTCCTCACCTTCGACGACGGCCCGGACCCGACCTGGACGCCGAAGGTGCTGGACGTGCTGAAGAAGCACGACGCGCACGCGGTCTTCTTCGTCACCGGCACCATGGCCTCCCGCTACCCCGACCTCGTCGAGCGCATGGTCGACGAGGGCCACGAGGTGGGCCTGCACACCTTCAACCACCCCGACCTCTCCTTCCAGTCCAAGAAGCGCATCGACTGGGAGCTGTCGCAGAACCAGCTGGCGATCACCGGCGCGGCGGGCATCCGCACCTCGCTCTTCCGCCCGCCGTACTCTCCTTCTCCGACGCCACGGACAACAAGTCCTGGCCCGTCACCGAGTACATCGGCAGCCGCGGCTACATCACCGTCGTCAACAACACCTGACAGCGAGGACTGGCAGCGGCCCGGCGTCGACGAGATCATCCGCCGCGCCACGCCGAAGAACGGCGAGGGCGCCATCGTCCTGATGCACGACTCGGGCGGCGACCGCAGCCAGACCGTCGCGGCGCTGGACAGGTTCCTGCCCGACCTGCAGAAGAAGGGCTACGAGTTCGACAACCTCACCGAGGCCCTCGACGCGCCCAGCGCGATGAGCCCGGTGACCGGCGCCGAACTGTGGAAGGGCAAGGCCTGGGTCTTCCTCGTCCAGGCCTCGGAGAAGATCACCGACGGTCTGGTGGTGGGCCTGGCGATCATCGGGACCCTGGTCATCAGCCGCTTCGTGCTGATGCTGCTCTCTCCGGCGTCCACGCCCGCCGGGTCCGCCGCAAGGGCTTCCGCTGGGGCCCGCCGGTGACCGAACCGGTGACGGTGCTGGTGCCGGCGTACAACGAGCTGGTGCATCGAGAACACCGTCCTCTCCCTGATGGCCAGTGACCACCCCGTCGAGGTCATCGTCGTCGACGACGGTTCCAGCGACGGCACGGCCCGGATCGTCGAGGCGATGGGCCTGCCGAACGTCCGGGTGATCCGCCAGCTCAACGCGGGCAAGCCGGCGGCGCTGAACCGCGGTCTGGCAACGCCAGTCACGACATCGTCGTGATGATGGACGGCGACACCGTCTTCGAACCGTCCACCGTCCGCGAACTCGTCCAGCCCTTCGGCGACCCGAAGGTGGGCGCCGTGGCCGGCTGTAACGCGAAGGTCGGCAACAAGGACAGCCTCATCGGCGCCTGGCAGCACATCGAGTACGTGATGGGGCTTCAACCTGGACCGCCGGATGTACGACATCCTCGGCTGCATGCCGACCATCCCCGGCGCGGTGGGCGCCTTCCGGCGCTCGGCGCTGGCACCCGATCGGCGGTATGAGTGACGACACGCTCGCCGAGGACACCGACGTCACCATGGCGCTGCACCGCGCCGGCTGGCGCGTGGTCTACGCCGAGAACGCCCGCGCCTGGACCGAGGCCCCGGAGACCGTCCAGCAGCTGTGGTCCCAGCGCTACCGCTGGTCGTACGGCACCATGCAGGCCATCTGGAAGCACCGCCGCGCGGTGATCGAGAAGGGCTCCCCGGGCCGCTTCGGCCGCGTGGGCCTGCCCTTCGTCTCCCTGTTCAGGTCCTGGCTCCGCTCCTGGCCCCGCTGATCGACGTCTTCCTGCTCTACGGCATCGTCTTCGACCCGACTCGAAGACGATCATGGCGTGGCTGGGCGTTGCCAATTCAGGCGGTCCTGCGCGGCGTACGCCTTCCGCCTCGACCGCGAACGCATGACCCATCTGATCTCGCTGCCGCTGCAGCAGATCCTACCGCCAGCTCATGTACGTAGTGCTGCTCCAGTCCTGGATCACCGCGCTCACCGGCGGCCGCCTGCGCTGGCGGAAGCTCCGGCGCACGGGTGTGGTCGGGGCGCCGGCGGCTCGGTGCCGCGCCAGGGCTCGCGGGGCAGCGATGATCGGAGGCCCGTGGCATGACCCACGGATACACGACCGGTACGGGTACGAACCCGGAGCCGGCCGGCCCGTACGGAACCCCGTACGCGGGGGCCCCGGACGGGGGAGACCCGTACGGTGCCGCGGGGACGCCGTACGGTCCCGCAGCAGCGCGACGGTGCCGCACGCGAGCCCTTACGCGCCGCCCCGGCCGCCAAGAAACCGGGCCGCGACCGGTACCTGGACCTGCTGCGCTCCATCGCCCTGGTCCGCGTCGTGGTGTACCACCTGTTCGGCTGGGCCTGGCTGTCGGTGGTGTTCCGTCGATGGGCGTCATGTTCGCGCTGGCGGGTTCGCTGATGGCGCGTTCGCTGAAGCGTCCGGCGATGGGCGTGATCCGCGGGCGCGTGCGCCGCCTCCTGCCACCGATGTGGGCGTTCGCCGCGGTCGTGCTCGCGATGATGTTCATGAACGGCTGGAACCCTACGGACGACCCGGAGCGCGGGGGCACCTGGGGGTCTGATCGAGCTGTTCAACTACATCGTGCCGATCGGCGCGCCGCCCTACCCCTGGCACATCGGCTCCAGTCCGGCCTGCTGGAGGACACCTGGGCGGTGCAGGCCGCGGGGCCGCTGTGGTACCTGCGCGCCTACCTGTGGTTCGTCATCGCCTCCCCGCTGCTGCTGTGGCTGTTCCGCAAGGCCCCCTGGCCGACGCTGCTCGCGCCGCTCGGCCTCACGGCGATCGTCGGACGGGCGTGGTGACCATTCCCGGCGAGACGGGCAACGCCGTCACCGACTTCGCGCGTCTACGGCGGCTGCTGGGTCCTGGGCTTCGCCCACCACGAGGGCCTGCTGAAGCAGATCCGCGGTACGTCTCCGTCTCCTGCGCGTCCCCTGATCATGGCCTTCGGCCTGTGGTGGGCCTCGAACCATCTGGGCCCCGACGGCTGGGACCTCAACGACATCCCGCTGGCCCAGGCCACCTGGTCGTTCGGGTTCGTCGTGATCTTGCTCCAGTACTCCCCGTCGTGGCGGGAACTCCCCGGGCCGGCTGGCCAAGTGGGACAAGCTGGTGACCCTCTCCAACAACCGCGCGGTCACCATCTACCTGTGGCACAACCTGCTGATCCTGGCGACGGTCCCGATCATCGACCTGGCCTACCAACTTCCCTTCATGCAGAGCGAGCGCGCGGTGGCCGCCCTCGACGGCGCGTACACGATCTGGATGTTCGCCCTCATCTGGCCGCTCAACGGACTGATGGTCCTCGCCGTGGGCTGGGTCGAGGACCTGGCGGCGAAGCGCAAGCGCGCGCTGTGGCCGAACGGCGCCAACGCGCTCCGCCGGGAGCCGGCCCAGGACGCGGGCGTCCACCGGGTTGACGCCGGTCGGCCCCGGGATACCGTGCCGCCGCGTCCCGTGCGAGACTGCCTCGGTTGCGGAAGTGAACAGGGGGGGCGTGAGCCGGTCAGGGGGACAGGCGGGATGAGTAAGCGCCAGACGCAGAGATGTGCTGCAGCTGATGGCGAGCGGGGAGCCGGTCGAGCTCACCAGTCCGATGGCGTCCGTGAAGAAGCCTCGCGAAGCTCGCCTTCGTCGCCCAGCAGTTCGGGTACGAGTACGCCGACGTGCGGCAGGGCGGCGGGAGCAACAATACTCTCCGGATGCTGCTGGTCCCCGACCCCAGCCCGGCAGGCCCGGAACCGGGCCGCGCAGAACTGGGCGCAGTACCCGAACGCCGGCGACGGGGTGCCGGTGCCGCCGCTAGTGCCGGACGCCTTCGAACTCCTCAAGGCGCCGGATCAACCCCGACTCACCGGCAAGAGCGCCGAGAAGCGGATGGGCTACGGCGCCTCGGCGTCACGGTCGGCTGCGTGGTCCTCGCCTACCGCTTCGGCGGTGCGTCAGGGGTGACTTCGTCGTGGCCGCGATCGTCTGGCTGTGCGTCATGGCGCTCCTGGGCGTCGGCTTCCTCGTCACCCGCAAGCGCAACGCCAAGTTCGCGGCACGGCTGCGGGGCCGCCGGGTTCGTGCCGGTGACCGACGAGACGGGGCGGGTGCGGTACCTGGCGCCGGGGGGCGCAGCCGCCAGGGCACGGGGAATCCGTTCGGCGGTGTCGGCGGGCCCGTGGCCGGCGGGGCCCCGTACGGCTATCCGCAGGCGCCGCCGCACCCACCGCACCCGGTGGCTACGGACAGCCCGCGCCCGGCCCGTACGCCCGCAGCAGCCGCCGTACCCGGCCCAGGCCGCTCAACCCTCCTACGGGCAGCCCCCAGCCGTACGCGCCGCCGCAGGCTGAGCAGCCCTACCCGCCCCAGCCCTACCCCCCAGCAGCAGCCTCCTCACTGGCAGCCCCAGCCCCCGCAGGGCTGACGGCGGATCCTCGGCGACCTCTCATCCCGCCCCCGGCGCCGGGTGAGAGCAACGTTCCTTCGGTCATCCACAGCCCCACCGGCCCGAAAGCGTCCTCCCTAGCTTCGGTGGCAACCGAGCGACCGAGATGCGGAGCACCGTGGAGGCGTCATGGAGAGTCCCTGGCGGCCGCTGGATCCAGCACTGGGATCCGGAGGACGAGACCTCTGGAAGGAGACGGGGGAGCGGGTCGCACGGCGGAACCTCGTTCTTCTCCGTCCTCTCCGAGCACATCGGGTTCTCGGTCTGGACCTGTGGTCCGTGCTGGTGCTCTTCATGGGGCCGGAGTACCGGGCTGACGCCGGCCGACAAGTTCCTGCTGACGTCCGTGGTCACGCCTCGTCGGGGCCGTCGTGCGGGTGCCCTACACCTTCGCGGTCGCGATCTTCGGCGGGCGCAACCGGACGATCGTCTCCGCCGGGCTGCTGCTCGTGCCGACCGTGGCCGCGTTCACGGTCATGGAGCCCGGCACGTCCTTCTCGACCTTCCTCCTCGTCGGGCTGCTGGCCGGCATCGGCGGCGGCAACTTCGCCTCCTCCATGACCAACATCAACGCCTTCTTCCCGCTCAGGAGGAAGGGCTGGGCGCTCGGCCTCAACGCCGGGGGCGGGAACATCGGCGTGCCGGTCATCCAGCTGGCCGCGCTCGCGATCATCCGGGGCGAGCGGCGGGCCGCGGGTGCTGCTCGGCATCTACATCCCGCTGATCCTGGTGGCCGCCGTCCTCGCCGCCCGCTTCATGGACAACCTCGCCTCCGTGAAGAACGACACCGGTGCCGCCAAGGACGCCGCACGGGACGCCCACACCTGGATCATGGCCGTGCTGTACATCGGCACGTTCGGGTCGTTCATCGGGTACAGCTTCGCCTTCGGGCAGGTGCTCCAGACCCAGTTCGGGCGACCCCGCTCCAGGCGGCGTACCTCACCTTCATCGGCCCGCTGCTCGGCTCCCTGATCCGGCCGCTGGGGCAGGCTCGCCGACCGGTACGGCGGCGCGCGGATCACCCTGTGGAACTTCGTCGCCATGGCCGCCGCCACCGCCGTACTGTCGCGGCCAGCATGGCGAAGTCGCTCGGGCTGTTCGTCGCCGTGTTCGTGGTGCTGTTCGTGCTCAGCGGGCTCGGCAACGGCTCGACGTTCAAGATGATCCCCGGCATCTTCCAGAACAAGGCGCTCGCCAAGGGACTGAGGGGAGGAGGCCGTGGTGTACGGGCGGCGGCCTCCGGTGCCTCCATGGGGCTGATCGGCGCGGTGGGCGCGCCTCGGCGGCGTCGCCATCAACCCGCCTTCCGGCAGTCCTTCCTCTCCCCTCGGCTCGGGCACCGGCGCCTTCGTGGCCTTCCTCGCCTACTACGCCGTCTGCTTCGCCGTCACGTGGGCGGTATACCTTCGCCGCCCGGCCGTACGGCCGCCGGACGGCCCGGTGGGCCCGGCGGAGACGAAGGACCGGCTCAGCTACGCGCAGGTATGACGTAACACTGGTGACACGAAGCCGAACCGAGGCCTGTCACGCACCGTTGACAGGCTCGGTCGGCACGTGGGTGTGAACGATCGAGCGCGGCGAGCCATGGACGACGAACAGCAGCGGCCTGACCACGGTCCCCTGGCCGGATTCACCGTGGGCGTGACCGCCGCCCGCCGGGCCGACGAACTGGGCGCGCTGCTCCAGCGGCGCGGTGCCGCAGTCCTGCACGCCCCGGCGCTCAGGATCGTGCCGCTCGCCGACGACAGCGAGCTGCTGGCCGCGACCAAGCAGCTCATCGACCAGGCACCGGACGTCGTCGTGGCCACCACCGCCATCGGCTTCCGGGGGTGGGTCGAGGCCGCCGACGGCTGGGGACTGGGCGACGCCCTGCTGGAGCGGCTGCGGGCGGTGGAACTGCTCGCGCGCGACCCAAGGTCAAGGGCGCGGTCCGGCCCGCCGGGCTGACGGGAGTGGTCGCCGGCCTCGAGTCCATGGCCGAGGTACTGGACCGGCTGCTGGATGAGGGCGTCGACGGCCGCCGGATCGCCGTACAGCTGCACGGTGAGCCGCTGCCCGGGTTCGTGGAGGCGCTGCGGGCGGGCGGGGCGGAGGTCGTCGGGGTACCCGTCTACCGGTGGCTGCCGCCGAGGACCTCGGACCCGTGGACCGGCTGCTGGACGCCGCCGTCTCGCGTGGCCTGGACGCCGTGACGTTCACCAGCGCGCCGGCCGCCGTGTCCCTCCTCGCCCGCGCCGAGGAGCGCGGCATGCTGCCCGAGCTGCTCGCCGCCCTCGGACACGAGGTGCTGCCTGCCTGCGTAGGACCGGTCACCGCGGTGCCGCTCCAGGCGCACGGCGTCGACACGGTCCAGCCCGAACGCTTCCGGCTGGGCCCCCTCGTACAGCTGCTCTGCCAGGAGCTGCCGGCCCGCGCCCGTGCCCTGCCCGTCGCCGGGCACCGGCTGGAGATCCGCGGGCACGCGGTGCTGATCGACGGGGCGCTTGAGGACCGTGCCGCCCGCCGGTATGTCCCTGCTGCGGGCACTGTCCCGGCAGCCGGGCTGGGTGGTGCCCCGGGCCGAACTGCTGCGGGCGCTGCCGGGCACCGGCCGCGACGAACACGCCGTCGAGACGGCGATGGCCCGCCTGCGTACGTCCCTCGGCACCCCCAAACTGATCCAGACGGTGGTGAAACGCGGCTACCGCCTGGCCCTGGACCCGGCGACGGACGCCAAGTACACGGACGGGTGAGGCGGTACGAGGGGTTCCGGGGGCGGGAGCGGGCAGGCACTGTAGAGGGGCGTTCCACCTGCTCCCCTTCTCGGCCCGCCCCACCGGGCAACCCCTAGGCGGTGACAGGAACATGGCACTGCGGCACGGCCACCAACCCGTACGAGCTGCGCTTCGACACCGGGCGGATCTGCCTGGATCTCATCGCCACCACCCATCCCATGGAACGGCTCGACCGCGTCGAGGCGCTGCGCGCCTGGATCACCGGATCCGGACTGGTTCCGCCCGGCACCCCACTGGCCCACGCCGACGCGCTCTGGCTGACCGGCTTCCGCGAACTGCGCGGCCAGACCACCCCGCCTGGTCCGCTCCAGGTCCGCGCCCGGCACCCACCCGTGGCCGACCTCGCGCTGGCCCGCGTCAACGACCTCGCCGTCACCGCGCCCCCGGCCCCGCGCGCGGTCCACGGCGAGGACGGCGCGCTGGTCCGGGAGCTGACCGGGCCTGCCCGAGTGCGCGGCGCTGCTCGGCGCCCTCGCCCGGGACGCCGTGGAACTGCTCACCGACCCCGTCGCGCGGGCGAGTCTGAGGCAGTGCGAGGGCGACAACTGCCCGATCGTGTACGTGGACACCCTCCCGCGGACGCCGCCGGCGCTGGTGCTCCAGTGAGATCTGCGGCAACCGCGAGCGCGTCGCCCGGCACCGCCGCCGCGCCGCCCTCGCCCGATAAGCGCGGCGGTAAGTACGTGGCGGTAAGTACGGCTACGTCCCCTTCGTCGCGCCGGCTTCGAGAAACTGTCATCTCGCTTTGAACACCCCGCACTTCGCGTCCGTACCGAATGGGCGAGCGACCGACTGGGGGGAACCCCGGACATCGGAGGTGGGCGTGCGCAAGGATTCCGTCGTGGCCAATGAACGTGGTGCGAGGGCCCGACATCGCATGTCCCAGGCACCCTCGGAACCCGACGAGGGAGCTGATGCGCGCGCTGTACCGGGAGCACGCCGGCCCCTTGCTGGCCTACGTGCTGCGGCTGGTGGCGGGGGACCGGCAGCGCGCCGAGGACGTCGTCCAGGAGACGCTCATCCGTGCCTGGAAGAACGCCGGTCAGCTCAACCGTGCGACCGGATCGGTACGCCCCTGGCTGGTGACGGTCGCCCGGCGCATCGTCATCGACGGCCACCGCAGCCGGCAGGCCCGGTCGCAGGAGGTCGATCCGTCGCCGCTGGAGGTCATCCCCGCGGAGGACGAGATCGACAAGGCGCTGTGGCTGATGACGCCTGTCGGACGCGCTCGACGACCTGACCCCGGCTCACCGGGAGGTCCTCGTCGAGACGTACTTCAAGGGGCGTACCGTCAATGAGGCGGCGCAGACACTGGGCATACCCAGCGGCACCGTTCGCTCCCGGGTGTTCTACGCCCTGCGTTCGATGAAGCTGGCTCTGGAGGAGCGGGGGTGACGGCGTGATGAGCGGGTACGGGGGAGCTCAGGGATTCGGCGGGGATTCGGCCCGGGGTGATACGGGTAATTCTGTCCCCATGCAGGGATCACCGGCGCCGAACGAGCACGAGATCGTCGGCGCCTACGCCCTCGGCATCCTCGACGACGCGGAGGCGACCGCCTTCGAGGCGCACCTCGCTCGGCTGCGAATGGTGCGCCCAGCAACTCGACGAGCTGGCCGGGATGGAGCCCATGATGGCCGCGCTCGCGGACCTGCCGGGTACCGGCACGCCCGCGATCGCCGAGTCGCTGACGGTGAAGCCGAGCCCGCGGCTGGCGGAGAAGCTCGTCGACGAGGTCGCCGAGCGCCGCGCGAGCAAACGCCGCCGCAACTTCTACCTGGTGGGCACCGCCGCCGCGCTGATCATCGGCGGCCCGTTCGCCGCCGTGGCGACGACGGACGGCGGCGGTGACGACGGCGGCGGGAAGAAGACCGAGGCCACCCGGCAGGCCGCGAGCCCCGCCGAGTCCGCCTTCGCCGCCATGCCCGACCGGGTCACGGCGACCGACCCGACCACCGAGGTCAGCGCGACCGTGGCCCTGCAGAAGAAGGCCTGGGGCACCGACGCGGTCCTGGAACTGAAGAACCTCAAGGGCCCCGAGAAGTGCTCCCTGATCGCCGTCGGCAAGAACGGCGAACGCGACGGTCACCTCCTGGTCGGTCCCGGACCGGGGATACGGCATCCCGGACGCCACCACCGACAAGGGCAAGAAGCCCCTCTACGATGCAGGGGCGGCGCCGCTCTTCGAACTCCAACCAGATCGACCGCTTCGAGGTCATGACCTTCGACGGCGAGCGGCTGGTGGAGGTGGACGCGTAGGCCCGTCACCGGACGGGCCGTGGCTTCCGGGCCCCTCCTTCGCGCACCTTGACGGCTGCCCAGCACCGTCAGAAGGGGGCCCGGTGGCTGTGCACAGGCCAGCAACAGGACTCAGCGGCCGACTGGTTACCACGGGACCTCCATTGGAGACCCGTACGAGACCGAGAGATCAGCGTGGAACAGGCACACCCGGACTGGTACCGCCGCCTCGAGGAGAAGATCCATGAGGCCGAAAGGCCCTGGGCGCATGACGCCGCGCAGCGCGCCATTGTCGGCACGCCCGGCGCAAGCTCGCCGAGCGCGACGCGCAGGTCTTCCGGGCCGGCACCCACCTGGCCGCCTGAACAACGAGTTCCCGAGGACTTCCTCTTTTCGGCCGTATCGACCTGCTCCTCGGCAAGGACGGCAAAGAAGGGCCCGGACGGCGCGTACACGGCCGTCGAGCCCGCCGAGTGGCGCTCTGCGGCCCGACAACACCGCCGACATCGCCGAGACCCTGCACATCGGCCGCATCGGCGTCCCTGGACGAGGACTACGCCCCGCGGCTTGGTCATCGACTGGCGGGTCGCCCGCCGCCCCTTCTACCGGTCCACGCCGGTCGATCCGGGCCGGGTCGTGTGCTGCCGGGTGATCCGCTCCAAGCGGGGCGGCGTGTCCTCGGTGTCGAGGACGACCTCATGCGGCCCGAGATCAGGGGCCTCGCCTGGACGGCGAGGAGCTGGCCGTGGTCGGCGACGGCGCCCTGATGGCCGCCCCCTCGATCAGGGCTCCGCACGCACTCCATGCGGGACATCGTGGCTCCATCCAGGCCGAGCAGGACCCGGTGATCCGCGCGCCCGCCGCCTCCTGGGTGACGTACGTCGAGGGCGGCCCCGGCACCGGCAAGACCCGCCGTCGCTCCTGCACCGGGCGGCGTGCCTGCTCTCCCACCAGGACCGGTGCGCCGGTACGCGGGCGGCATCCTCATCGTCTCGCCGGACCCCGCTCCCGGTGGCGTCACACCGAGGGCGTGCTGCCCTCCCCTCGGCGAGGAGGGCCAGGTCGCCATCCGCGCTGATCGGCTCGCTGACCGAAGGTGCCGAGGCCACGCCAGTACGACTCCCCGGCGACCGCCCGCGCCAAGGGCTCCTCCCGCATGCTCAGGGTGCTGCGCCGGCCGCGCGCGGAGCGCTGGAGCCAGCGTCTCGCCCACCCTGCTGCGGGTCGTCGCCTTCGGCCGGCGCCCTCGAACTGGAGGCGGAGGAGCTGGCTTGGCATCCGCCGCACCGCGTCCTCGGTGGCACCGCGCCTCGTCAACCTGTGCTGCGCCCCCGCGCCCGCTGGCTGTTCCTGGACGCCCTGTGGGGCTAAGTCGGGCGCCGGACCCGGCACACGCGACCCCGAGCTGGCCGCCGAGCTGCGCTCCTCCTTCGACGAGGACGTCAGCTCCGAGGACTCCTTCACCGCCTTCCTCGACGCCTGGTGGCCGGAGCTGACCCCGGGCGCCGTGCTGGCGGCCATGGCGGACGAACGGCGCTCGGCCGCTGGGCCCGCCGCGTCCTCAACCCGGGCGAGGTCCGCAAGGTGGCCCCGTTCGCTGCGCCGCGAGGGCCACTCCGTGCACGACATCGCCCTGCTCGACGAACTCCAGGCGATCGTCGGCACCCCGGCCCGCCCCCGCAAGCGGCGCGAGCTGGACCCGCTGGACCAGCTCATCCGGCCTGGACGAGCTGATGCCGCAGCGCGAGGAGACCCAGTGGGAGCGCGCCGAGCGGCTGGCGCAGGAGCGCACCGAGTACGCGCATCGTCATCGTCGACGAGGCCCAGGACCTCACGCCCATGCAGTGGCGGATGGTGGCCGCCGCGCCGGCATGCCACGTGGACGGTCGTCGGCGACCCGGCCCAGTCCTCCTTGGTCCGACCCCGGAGGAGGCGGCCGCGCCCGCGACGAGGCCCTGGGCACCCGCCCGCGCCGCCGCTTCGAGCTGACCGTCAATCTACCGCAACCCGGCGGAGATCGCCGAGCTGGCGGCCAAGCGTGCCGCCCTCGCCATGCCGGGCCCGAGTCCCCGACGGCGGTGCGCTCGACGGGCGTGGAACCGCGCTTCGCGGTGGTGGAAGACACCCTCGCGGGGACGGTCCGGGCGGGAGGCGGCCTCGGCTGCTGGACCTCGTCGACGGCACCGTCGGCGTCGTGGTCGCCATGAATCGCCGCGAGGAGGCCTCGGCGCTGGCTGGCCGGGCTCGGCGACCGCGTGGTGGCGCTCGGCAGCCTGGAGGCCAAGGGGCTGGAGTACGACGCCACGGTCGTCGTCTCGCCCGCCGAGATCGCCGACGAGTCGCCCGCCGGGCTGCGCGTGCTGTACGTCGCCCTGACCCGGGCCACCCAGCAGGCTGACGGTCGTCTCCTGCGAGCGTGACGACCCGGACGGCGCGGGGTGCCGGACCTGCTGCGCGACTGAGCGGCTCAGGAGAGACATCGGGACGTGCGAGAGGCCCGCGCCGTGGACGGCGCGGGCCTCTCGTCTTCTTCGGTCAAGTGGCACCGACCCGCCACGCTCGCCTCGCGGCAAGTGGTCGCTCGTAGCGACGAAGGTTGGGCCCGGGGGCTTGGATCGAGCCGGTGCCACGTCCAAGGTAACAAACGATCCCCGCAAGACAATTCCCGTCCCGCGGTTCTTTCCCGGGCCGGTTCCCCTTTCCGTCGACCCGCAACTTCTCGTATGGTGGAAGTCGTTTTCCGGAAAGTGCTCGGGGTCTGATGGGGGACGGTGCGCGAACACAAAGTTCGCAACCCGGGGTGGCTACCACGTACTCAGTGGTAGGTGCGACGATCGGACGGCACAAACGCAGTTACACGGTGAAAGCAGAGGAAGTCGGCCAGTGGCAACGGCGCCCTAGCGTCTCCTACTCGATGACGGTCCGAATGCGAGGTGCCCGCGGCGGGACAGCGGTCTCGCAGCTCACCACCGCGGTGGAGTCCGCCGGTGGCTCCGTCACCGGTCTCGACGTCACGGCCTCCGGCCACGACAAGCTCCGTATCGACGTCACCATCGCCGCCGGCTCGACCTCCCACGCCGACGAGATCGCGGAGCAGCTGCGCGGCATCGAGGGCGTCAGCCTGGGCAAGGTCTCCGACCGTACCTTCCTCATGCACCTCGGCGGCAAGATCGAGATGGCGTCGAAGCACCCCATCCGCAACCGTGACGACCTGTCCATGATCTACACGCCGGGTGTGGCCCGCGTCTGCATGGCGATCGACCGAGAACCCCGAGACGCCCGCCGCCCGACCATCAAGCGTAACCCGTTGCGGTCGTGACGGACGGCTCCGCGTGAGGGGCCTGGGCAACATCGGCCCCGGGCGGCCGCGCTGCCGGTGATGGAGGGCAAGGCGGCCCCTGTTCAGCGCTTCGCCGGTATCGACGCCTGGCCGCTCTGCCTCGACACCCAGGACACCGACGCGATCGTCGAGATCGTCAAGGCCATCGCCCCGGCTTCGCCGGCATCAACCTGGAGGACATCTCCGCCCCCCGCTGCTTCGGAGATCGAGGCCCGGCTGCGCCGAGGCCCCTCGACATCCCCGTCTTCCACGACGACCAGCACGGCACCGCCATCGTCGTCCTCGCCGCCCTGACCAACGCCCTGCGCGTCGTCGACAAGCCCATCGAGAACGCATACGGGTCGTCATGTCCGGCGCCGGCGCGGCGGGTACGGCCATCCTCGCTGCTGATCGCCGCGGCGTGAAGAACGCCGTCGTCGCCGACATCCACGGCGTGGTGCACGCGGGCCGCGCGGACCTGGTCGACGCCGCCCCGGAGTCGGCGCTGCGCTGGATCGCCGACAACACCAACCCCGAGGGCCTCACCGGCACCCTGAAGCGAGGCCGTCACGGCGCCGACGTCTTCATCGGCGTCTCGGCCCCGAACGTCCTGGACGGCGACGACGTGGCCGCCATGGCCGACGGTGCCATCGTGCTCGCGCTCGCGAACCCCGACCCCGAGGTCGACCCGGCGATCGCCCGCCAGACCGCGGCGGTCGTCGCCACCGGCCGCTCCGACTTCCCGAACCAGATCAACAACGTGCTGGTCTTCCCGGGCGTGTTCCGGGGCCTGCTGGACGCGCAGTCCCGCACGGTCAAC
This sequence comes from Streptomyces thinghirensis, assembly GCA_021502835.1. The sequence goes on along the minus strand of JAKFGP010000008.1, from coordinate 229,560 downwards.
ACCGAGATGATGCGGCCGCCGCGCACGCCCTCGCGGACGTGGTGACCGAGGACGAGATCAACCCGAACTACATCATCCCCAGCGTCTTCAACGACAAGGTCGCCGGTGCCGTAGCGGGCGCCGTGCGGGGACGCGGCGAAGGCCGCCGGAGTGGTGGCGTAGGTTCCCCGGCAGGGGAAGGCGGCCGGTGGCGTGGTGGTGAGGATCACCACGGCGGGCCGCCCCTCCGGCGCGTCGCGGGATGTCGGGCCCTCGATCGCCCCTCTAGGGTTGCGCAAGGCTCAGGCCCTCGGCGTGTGACTCCCAAGGGTGTTCTCACGACTCCTGGGGGTGCCGGATTGGCTTTACCGCCGCAGGTGGAGGCAGGATGCCTCCCTGGGCGCGAGGGTTCGACGACCGACCCCGGGTCCGGGGAGTGTCCCGAGGACCCTGGCAGCATCGGCATCGCTGTGCCCAACATGCAGGCTCCGCTGCGTGGCACGCCCTCAACGGCAAGAAGAACACGGGAGTAACAACATGAACCGCAGTGAGCTGGTGGCCGCGCTGGCCGACCGCGCCGAGGTGACCCGCAAGGACGCCGACGCCGTGCTGGCCGCGTTCGCCGAGGTTGTCGGCGACATCGTCTCCAAGGGCGACGAGAAGGTCACCATCCCCGGCTTCCTGACCTTCGAGCGCACCCACCGTGCCGCTCGCACCGCCCGCAACCCGCAGACCGGCGAGCCGATCCAGATCCCGGCCGGCTACAGCGTCAAGGTCTCGGCGGGCTCGAAGCCTCAAGGAAGCCGCCAAGGGTAAGTAAGCACGCCTGAGCGCCGTCGTGGTTCTGCGCGGGGCGGCTGCGGGGCCCGTCGTGGCTGGTCGCGCAGTTCCCCCGCGCCCCTCTGGGGCGCCTCCCAGCGCCGATGGGGCGGCCACCCGATCCGGGTGGCCGCCCCATCGGCGTTGCGCTGCCGTCAGCCGAGTGCCTTGCCCGGCAGTTCCACCTTCGCGCCCAGCTCCACGAGCTTCTCCATGAAGTTCTCGTAGCCCCGGTTGATCAGGTCGATGCCGTGGACCCGGGAGGTGCCCTGGGCCGCGAGGGCGGCGATCAGGTAGGGAGAAGCCGCCGCGCAGGTCGGGGATGACCAGGTCGGCGCCCTCCAGCTTGGTCGGTCCCGACACCACGGCCGAGTGCAGGAAGTTGCGCTGGCCGAAGCGGCAGTGGGAGCCGCCCAGGCACTCGCGGTAGAGTTGGATGTGGGCGCCCATCTGGTTGAGCGCGGAGGTGAAGCCGAGCCGCGACTCGTAGACCGTCTCCGTGGACGATGGACAGGCCCGTGGCCTGCGTCAGGGTGACCACCAGAGGCTGCTGCCAGTCCGCCTGGAAGCCGGGGTGGACGTCCGTCTCCAGGGCGATGGACTCCAGCTGACCGCCCGGTGCGGTAGCGGATGCCCTCGTCGTCGATCTCGAAGGCACCGCCCACCTTCCGGTAGGTGTTCAGGAACGTCATCATCGACCGCTGCTGGGCGCCGCGGACGTAGACGTTCCCCTCGGTCGCCAGCGCCGCCGAGGCCCAGGGAGGCGGCTTCCAGGCGGTCCGATAGGGCACGGTGGGTGTAGCCGCCCAGCTCGTCCACACCGGTGATGCGGATCGTGCGGTCGGTGTCCATCGCGATGATCGCGCCCATTTTCTGCAGTACGCAGATCAGGTCCTCGATCTCCGGCTCCACGGCGGCGTTGGACAGCTCCGTGACGCCCTCGGCCAGCACGGCCGTCAGCAGCACCTGCTCGGTCGCGCCGACGGACGGGTACGGCAGGTCGATCTCCGCACCGCGCAGCCGCTGCGGGGCCTCCAGGTACTGGCCGTCCGCACGCTTCTCGATCTTCGCGCCGAACTGCCGCAGCACCTCGAAGTGGAAGTCGATGGGCCGGCCGCCGATGTCGCAGCCGCCCAGGCCCGGGATGAACGCGTGCCTCGAGGTGGTGCAGCAGCGGGCCGCAGAACAGGATCGGGATGCGCGACGAGCCCGCGTGGGCATCGATGTCGGCGACGTTCGCGCTCTCCACGTGGAGGGGTCGAGCAGCCAGCTCACCGGGCTCCTCACCCGGACGGACGGTCACCCCGTGCAGTTGCAGCAGTCCGCGTACGACCCGCACGTCGCGGATGTCCGGCACGTTGCGCAGCCGGCTCGGCGCACTGCCCAGCAGGGCGGCCACCATGGCCTTCGGCACGAGGTTCTTCGCACCGCGACCTCGGAGCTCGCCCTCCAGCGGGGTTCCGCCGTGGACAAGCAGTACGTCATCAGCGCCGTTGACGGTCATGAATCTCGCGTTCCGTGGGGTTGGGCAGGGGCCAGAAGGGAAAGGGTAATCGCCTTGTACCCCCTTCAGTAAGCCCGTGCACGGTCCGGCAACGTCATGGGTTTGTCACAACACGAACTGTTCACCGCCGGGCACGGGCGGTCACGGCTGCGGTGCGCGCACGGGCGCACGTGTTCACCCCCGTGCCCCCGATTGCCTCCCCACGGGAGGGGAACATGCGGGATCATGTCAGGCATGACCGAGGTGTCCTCGCTCACGGGGCGGCTGCTCGTGGCAACGCCCGCCCTGGCGGACCCGAACTTCGAGCGTGCGGTGGCGCTCCTCCTCGACCACGACGAGGAGGGTTCCCTCGGCGTCGTCCTCAACCGTCCTTACGCCGGTCGACGTGGGCGACATCCTGGAGGGCTGGGCGGACCCGGACCGGCGAACCCGGCGTCGTCTTCCAGGGCGGCCCGGTGTCGCTCGACTCGGCCCTCGGCGTGGCCGTCGTCCCCGGCGGGCGTCCGGCGAGCGGGCGCCGCTGGGCTGGCGCCGGGTGCACGGCGCGATCGGGCCGGTGGACCTGGAGGCGCCGCCGGAACTGCTGGCCCTCGCCGTGGGTGCCCTGCGGATCTTCGCCGGGTACGCGGGCTGGGGCCCCGGTCAGCTGGAGGACGAGCTTGACGGAGGGCGCCTGGTACGTGGTGGAGTCCGAGCCCGGTGACGTGTCCCGCCCGGTGCCCGAGAGACTCTGGCGCGAGGCGCCGCCGCCAGCGGGGCGACCTGGCGATGGTGGCGACGTATCCGGACGACCCTCGCTCAACTGGATCTCCCCGGCCGGAGCGTGAGCTTCGATACCCGGGGCTTTTTTAAGGCCCTGGCATGCATGAGCACTCTCGAGCCCGAGCGCGGGACCGGTAGCCGGGGACCCCCTCGTAGAGCCGACACCGCAGACCTCCCACGGTGACGGTGACCACGAGCGCTTCGCCCATTACGTCCAGAAGGACAAGATCATGGCGAGCGCCCTCGACGGCACCCCCGTCGTGGCGCTGTGCGGCAAGGTCTGGGTACCGGGCCGCGACCCGAAGAAGTACCCGGTCTGCCCCATGTGCAAGGAGATCTACGGAGTCCATGAGCGGCGGCGGAGACGAGGGCAAGGGGCGGCAAGGGCGGCGACAAGAAGTAGCAGCCTTCCTGGCCGAGTTCTCGAAGGCCCCCGGTGTGCCCGCGCGCACTCCGGGGGCTCTTCGCGTTGTCACGAAGTGGTTGAGACCTCTTGTGGACATGTTCATGTACTCCATAACCTCCTGGGTGTTGTGCAGAGCGAAACTGTCATTGCATATGTTGCAACGCACGCCCGGAGGAACACCCATGAAGCTCGCCCCCCGCCTGGCCGTATCGCTGGCCGCCGCCGTCGTCACCGCGACCGCCTGCGCCCCCCAGACGTCCGACAACTCCTCCTCCGGCAAGGACGAGAAGAGCGGGCACGCTACGGGTCTGGCTCTTCCAGGAGGTCAACACCAAGCCGAAGGAAAAGGTCGTCGACGCGGTCCTGGCCGACTTCGAGAAGGCGCACGAAGGCACGAAGGTCGACGTCGAGTACATCCCTCGTCGAGACCCCGCGCCCAGCGCATCAAGGCCGCCTTCAACGACCCCGACAGCGCCCCCGACGTCATCGAGTACGGCACACCGACACCGCCGGCTACGTCAAGGACGGCGGGCTGATGGACGTCACCGAGGACTTCCGGGGCCTGGGACGAGGTCAGCGGCGTTGCCGACCCCACTGCCCGGCAGTCCGTCACCGTGGACGGCAAGATCTACGGCGCCCCGTACTTTCGTCGGCGTCCGCGCCCTGTACTACCGGACCGACGTCTTCGACGAACTCGGCCTCGAAGCCCCTCAAGTCGCTGGACGAGCTGGCGTCCACCGCGAGGAAGGCGTCCGCGCCGCGCAGCCTGACCCCTACGGCATCGCGGTCGGCGGCGCCTAGACGCACGGCGCGATGCCCTTCATCGGGGAACGGCGGCGAACCTGCCACCGGCAGGGCGGCTCGTACGCCTCGGCGATCGACAGCGCCGCCGCCCAGAAGGGCATCAAGGCGTACACGTCCCTCTTCGGCGACGACAACCGCCCCGCCGCGAAGTGCGCCGGCATGGGCGGCAACGACACCGTCACCGCGTTCGCCTCCGGCAAGGCCGCCATGGCGATCGGCGGCGATTTTCAGCCGCCAGGCCGTGGAGGCCGGGAAGGTGAAGGGCAAGTACGCGGTCGCGCCGCTGCCGGGCGTGGAGCCGGGCTCGATCGCCCCGGCCTTCGCGGGCGGCAACAACATCGATGTCCTGAAGAGCACCTCGCACCGCACCCCTCGCCGTCGACCTGATGCAGCGGCTCGCGTCGAAGCAGGCGCAGGGCGAGATGTTCGACGCGATGGGCTTCCTGCCGACCTCACGGACGTACGGCAGCGGGTCGCGGCCGAGGAGCCGTTCGTAGCCGTTCGTCGACACCTCGCCGCGGCACGAAGTTCGTGCCGGCCTCGCCCGCGTGGGCGACGATCGACCTCGTCGCAGGTGCTGCCGACGATGTTCCAGGAGGTGGTCAAAGGCAAGAAGGGACGGGGCGCTGCCGCTGGGACGCGGCTCGGAAGATGGATGATGCGCTTGGCCCGCCGGTGAGGGGGGTGCCTAGTGGCTCGGGGGTGCGGTGCGTTCGCGGCCGCGGTCCGTAGTGGCTTGTCGCGCCGTTCCCTCGCGCCCCTTGGGGCGCTGCCAGTACGCCCTGATCTACCTCGCCCCCGCCTCTCGTCGTCCTTGGCGGGTTGTTGGTCTACCCCGTCTACCAGCTCTGACTCGATCTCCTTTCTGCAGCAGCACGTGGCCCAGGTGTCCGGTGGTGAACCGACCACCTTCCAGGGTTCGGGAACTACGCCGAGTTGTTCGGGGACGGTGAGTTCTGGCGGTGCTGCTCGCCACCGTCGTGTTCGCGGCGGCCTGTGTGGTGTCGACGCTGGCCGTCGGGTGTGCGCTCGCCGTGCTGCTCACTAGGGTGCGTGCCCCGCCCCGGCTCGCGCTGATGATGGCGGCCCTCGGGCATGGGCGACCCCAGCGGTCACCGGGTCGACGGTGTGGCTGCTGCTGTTCGACCCGGACTTCGGGCCGGTCAACCGGATGCTGGGCCTCGGCGACCACTCCTGGACGTACGGCGCTTCAGCGCCTTCGCGCTCGTCCTGCTCGAAGTGGTCTGGTGCTCCTTCCCGTTCGTCATGGTCACCGCCTACGCCGGGATCCGCGTCCGTGCCGGCCGAGGTGCTGGAGGCCCGCCGCCCTGGACGGCGCCTCGCAGTGGCGCATCTGGCGGTCGTGGTGCTCGCCCCGATGTCCGGCCGATCCTGGTCGTCGTCACCATCCAGGTCGGTCATCTGGGACTTCAAGGTCTTCACCCAGATCTACGTCATGACCAACGGAGGCGGCATCGCCGGCCAGAACCTCGTCCTCAACGTCTACGCCTACCGAAGGCGTTCGCGTCCTCGCAGTACAGCCTCGGCTCGGCGATCGGCGTCGTGATGCCGCTTGACCCTGCTCGCCAGTGACGCTGGTCTACCTGCGGCCGCTGCGCCGCCAAGGGAGGAGCTGTGAATCTCTCCGCGCGCGCGTGCGCCGTCCGTGGCGGCTGGCGGCCGAGGCCTGGCGCTGCTGATCGCGGTCGTGGTAGCCTTCCCGCTGTACTGATGGTGCTGAGCGCCTTCAAACCGGCCGGGAGATCGAGTCGAGCGAGCCGCGTCCGTGGACCCTGGCGCCTTCGCTCGATTCCTTCCGGCGGGTCTTCGGACAACAGGAATTCGGTCGTTACTTTCTCAACAGTCTGCTCGTGGCGGCACCGTCGTGATCGCCTCGGCGCTGATCGCGTTCCTCGCGGCGACCGCCGGTGACGTGCAGCTTCGGTTCCGTTTCCGGACCACCCTGCTGATCATGTTCCTGGTGGCCCAGATGGTGCCCGTGGAGGCGCTCACCATCCCGCTGTTCTTCCTCATGCGGGACTTCGGGCCAGCTGAACACCCTGGGGTCGTTGATCCTGCCCCACATCGCCTTCTCGCTGCCGTTCGTGATCTGGATGCTGCGAGGGTTCGTGGAAGCCGTGCCGGAGGCCCTGGAGGAGGCCGCCTACATCGACGGGGCGAGCCGGGCGCGATTCCTGTGGCAGATCCTTTTCCCGCTGGTTCTTCCCGGGGCTGGTGGCCACCAGCGTCTTCTCCTTCATCTCGACCTGGAACGACTTCCTGTTCGCCAAGTCGTTCATCATCAACGACACCTCCCAGTCGACGCTGCCGATGGCGCTGCTGGTCTTCTACAAGCCGGACGATCCGGACTGGGGCGGTGTGATGGCCGCGTCCACGGTGATGACGATTCCGGTGCTGGTCTTCTTCGTACTCGTGCAACGACTACTGGCTCCGGCCTCGGCGGAGCGGTAAAGGACCGTACTTGAATCCTCCCTCCCTGAAGGGGAGGGGTTTCTGGCTCAGGCCGCCTCTGGAGCAGCGCTCCAGGAGGTCTTCCGCCGTCGGCACCAGCCGGGTTGAGGACCAGCCCGGAGGAGCATGACGCGTGCGGAGTTCTGTCTCTGGAGACGGTCCCGCAGGCGGTGCAGGTGCGGTACGTTCCGAGAGGGAGTGCGTGCTGGTTCGCTCCGCACTTGCGCGCAGTCCTTGATGGTGTGCGCGGGGTGTACGTGAGGCGGATGTCCCGCCCGTGTTTGCGGCCCATCTCGGTCAGGGCGGCCTTGGTGGCGCCGATGGCGGCGTCAGCGGCCTTGCGGGCCATGGTGGACTTGGCCAGAACTTCGGACGGAAGTCCTCGACCGCGATCGTGTCGTGGTCGCGGACGATCTTCTTGGCCCACTTGCGGCTGGTGTCCGCACGCTGCCTCGCGACCTTCTTGTGGGCCTTCGCCCGCGGTTTCCGCGCCTCGCGGTAGCCCTTCGTCCCGGGTTGGCCCTTTTTCGGCTTTGCGGCGGGCCGTCATCCGGTCGTACCGGGCCAGCCGCCCGAGCCTCCCCACCATGCCCGGGGTGCGGCAGGTCGTGCGCGTCGGACGTGGTGGTCGCACGGTCTCCCTCACGCCCCAGTCGACACCGAGGACGCGGCCGGTCTTCGGCAGGGGCTGGAGTTGGGCGGGAACGACGAACGAGCAGTACCAGTGCCTGAGACTGTCCTGGTACACGCGCACCGAGGACGGCTCACCCGGCAGCTCCGCGACCACACCACCGTCAGGACGATGCGCCCCGCCAGGTGCAGCCGGCCGTCCTTCAGCCGGAACCCGCGCCGGGTGTAGTCGAGAGTCGGCAGTGCTTCACGCTTGGTCTTCCACTGCGGCATCCCGGCCCGGCGCGCCATCGGCAGGCGCTCTGTGATGTCCTTGTGCGCCTTGGCGCGGGAGCGGCCGAAGTCGCGGATGACCTGCTGCTGGGGAACCGACGAGCCCTCACGCAGCCATGGCGTGCGGGCGCGGGCCGCGGTGAGCATCCTGTCGAGCTGCGCCGGGCCGCACGTGGTCTTCTCGCCGGTGGACGTGTTGTGCAGGTGCGCGGCCCTGGACTTGGCGACGCACTCGTTCCACACCCAGCAGCACCGGTCCCCACTCCACCGTCAGAGTGGTGCGGGAGGCGGACGACACACGCAACCGGTACGTGTAGCGGGCCCGTCCGGCCCCCGCGCCCGCCCCCCACCAGTGCCATCTCGCCCCCTCTCGGCCCCGACCAGGACACTGTGCCGTCCCGGACCTCGCGAAGGACCATACGTACGACAGCCGCACAAACACCCCCCGAATGCACAGCCGCCACTCCGACCAGCGACCACAGGCACACGCCTTCGCATCACCTCAGCAAAGGCGCAGCGGTACGGGCGCTCCGCGCCCGAACCGGATACGGCGACGCTCCGCGCCGCGACACCCGGATGCGATTCCCTCCCCCGGCGCGGGCGCTGGGGTCTCCTCGCAAGGAACAGGTGACTGACGTGACAGACGTAATTCCCCAGCCGCAGCAAGTGACGTGCCACGAACGCGACTTCTTGGGCTCGGCCCGGACACCAAGGTGGTGGCGGACGACGGTACGGAGCACACCGAGCGCTGGCTGCGCGCCACGCTGGGCGCCGCGACCGGCCTGCCGCTCGCGCCCGGGTCGGGGGGCGACGACGTCGTCCGCCTGTCCCCTCGACGCTGAGCTGGGCGCCGAGGGATACCGCCTCGTCGTCGAACCGACGGGCGTGCACCTGACGGGCGGTGGCCCGGACGGCCTCTTCTGGGGCGCTCAGACGCTCCGGCAACTGCTCGGCCCGGACGCCTTCCGGCGCGCCCCGCTGCCCGACCGCCGGTGGCGGCTGCCGCTGGTCCGCGTCGAGGACGCGCCCCGCTTCCGCTGGCGCGGCCTGATGCTGGACGTCGCCCGGCACTTCATGCCGAAGGAAGGCGTCCTGCGTTACCTGGACCTGATGGCCGCCCACAAACTCAACGTCCTGCACTTCCACCTGACGGACGACCAGGGCTGGCGCGTGGAGATCAAACGCCACCCGAAGCTCACCGGGACCGGCTCCTGGCGGGCGCGCACCAAATACGGCCACCGTGCCTCGCCGCTCTGGGAGGACAAACCCCACGGCGGTTTCTACACCCAGGACGACATCCGGGAGATCGTCGCCTACGCCGCCGAACGGCACATCACCGTCGTCCCCGAAATCGACGTACCCGGACACCGCAGGCCGCCATCGCCGCGTATCCGGAACTCGGCAACACCGATGTGATCGACACCACCGCCCTCTCCGTCTGGGACACCTGGGGTGTCTCCCCGAACGTACTCGCCCCCACCGAGAACACACTGCGCTTCTACGAGGGCGTGTTCGAGGAACTCCTGGAGCTTTTCCCCTCGGGTTCATCCACATCGGCGGCGACGAATGCCCCAAGGACCAGTGGCGGCGCTCGGCCACCGCCCAGGCGCGCATCGAGGAACTCGCCCTCGCCGACGAGGACGAACTCCAGGCCTGGTTCATCCAGCACTTCGACACCTGGCTCGCCGAACGCGGACGCCGGCTCATCGGCTGGGACGAGATCCTGGAGGGCGGACTGGCCAAGGGCGCGGCCGTGTCCTCCTGGCGCGGGTACGCCGGCGGGGTCGCCGCCGCGCGCGCGGGACACGACGTCGTCATGTGCCCCCGAGCAGCAGGTGTACCTGGACCACCGGCAGCACGCGGGCGAGGACGAACCCGTGCCGATCGGCTTCGTGCGCACCCTGGAGGACGTCTACCGGTTCGAGCCGGTGCCCGCGGAGCTGACGCCGGACGAGTCCGGACACGTGCTCGGCACCCAGGCGAACGTGTGGACCGAGGTGATGGAGAACCAGGCGCGCGTGGACTACCAGACGTTCCCGAGGCTCGCCGCGTTCGCCGAGGTCGCCTGGAGCGCCCTGCCCGCCCCGGCCGACCGGGACTTCGCCGGCTTCGAGCGCCGGATGGCCGCCCACTACCGGCGACTTGACGCTCTGGGCGTCGGCTACCGGCCGCCCGGCGGTCCGCTGCCCTGGCAGCGGCGACCCGGTGTGCTCGGCCGGCCGATCGACGGACCGCCGCCGAACAAGTAAGGCGCACAAGTAAGGAGAAAGCCCTGAAACGCCACAGAGGAGTGGCAATTCGCGCTCATCGTGCTCACCTCTTATTGTCCGCTGATTGCCGGAGATCCCGTGTGAAATCGGACCATCTCCCCGACGAGGTGGGCGAATGCCTCCTAGCGGACCCCGCGTTCGGGCCCTGCAAAGATGTGCCAGAGTTGCCACGTCCGCCCTGTGAGGTCGTACCGTACGGCCACATGGGCGGGACCAGGTGGGACAGCGGGAAGGGGCAGTCGGTTTGACCACGCACGCACCGCAGGCGGCGCAGGCCGTCACGCTGCCCACGACACTGGACGAGGCCGTGGCGGCACTGGCCGCCGTGCCCGCCGCCGTTCCGGTCGCGGGCGGCACCGACCCGATGACCGCCGTCAACTCCGGCCAGCTCAGGCCCGCCGCGCTGGTCGGCCTCGGCCGGATCAGTGAGATCCGCGGCTGGCAGTACCAGGACGGTCACGCGCTGCTGGGCGCGGGACTCACCCACGCCCGCATGGGCCGCCCCGACTTCGCCGCGCTCATCCCGGCGCTCGCCGCCGCCGCGCGCGCCGCCGGGCCCCGCAGATCCGCAACGCGGGCACCCTGGGCGGCAACATCGCCTCGGCCGCCCCCACCGGCGACGCGCTGCCGGTGCTGGCCGCGCTGGAGGCGACGCTGATCATCGCGGGCCCGGACGGGGCCCGCCGAAATGCCGGTGTCGCACCTGCTGGCCGGCATGGAGATGCTCCGCGCGGGCGAACTCATCGGCTACGTGCGCATGCCGCTGCTGCACGCGCCGCAGGTCTTCCTGAAGGCGACCGGCCGGACCGGCCCGGGCCGCGCGATGGCCTCCGTGGCGCTGGTCCTCGACCCCGCCCGGCGCGGGGTGCGGTGCGCCGTCGGCGCCATCGCGCCGATGCCGCTGCGCCCCCTGGAGGCCGAGCAGTGGGTGGCCTCCCTCATCGACTGGGACAACGGCCGCGCGATCGTCCCGGAGGCGCTGAAGCGCCTTCGGCGAGTACGTCGCCGCCGCCTGCATCCCCGACGCGGCCCCGGCCGAGGACGGCTCCGTACCGCAGCTCCCGCCGGCCGTACTGCACCTGCGGCGCACCGTCGCCGCGCTGGCCCGACGAGCACTGGGGAGGGCGCTGTCGTGACCGACGACCAGCACGACGACCGGCACGGCGATCAGCACGGAGGGGCACGCCCCCGAGCGGCGGACGCTGGGACCCGCTGCCCCAGGGCGACTACGACGACGGCGCCACCGCCTTCGTGAAGCTCCCCGAGGGCGGCGTGGACGCGCTCCTCGCCTCCGCCGACAGCCCGCTCGCCGCACCCGGGCACGGCTATGTGCCGCCGCAGATCACGGTCGCGCCCGCCACCACCGCCGGCACCGACCCGGCGGCCACCGGCACCTGGGCGATGCCGACCGCACCCGTGGACGGCACGCAGTGGCAGGTCCCGGACGCGGGGCAGGAGCCCGCCGCTCACCAGGGGTACGCCGAGTATCCACAGCAGGACCCGTACGGCGGGAGCGCGCCGTACGACACGAACGCGCCGTACGACGTGCACGCCGGGCAGGGCGACCGGTTCACGTACCGGCCCGGGGCCACCGGCCAGTGGGACTTCTCCGAGGCCGCGGCCTCCGACGGCACCGCACCCGAGCCCGATGCCGCGTCCGGCCAGGACGTGACCGGCCAGTGGTCCATTCCCGTGGCCGACGGCGACCTGCCGGACGAGTCGGGCGAGTTCACCCAGTCGTCCCTGGCGGAGCAGTGGGGTGGCACCGCACCGGCCACCCTGCCCGGCGGCGCTCCCGCGCCCTGGGCGACCCAGCCGGCCGGACAGCCCTGGGGCGACCGCGCGGCCGAGGCCGCACCGGGCGGCCCGGAACGGCCGTCCGAAGCGGCCACGTCCGCACCCGGGGCGCCCGAACCGGCGGCCGGTCCGTACGTCGAAGCGCCCGGAACGCGCCGCGGAGACCGGGCCCTCGGCATCGGCGGCCGACGGGACGCTGACCGGCGAGCCGGTGACCGACGAGCCCCAGAGGGCCGAGGAGACCTCCGAGGGGCCCGCAGAGCCATCCGCGGACACCGGCGAGGACGTGGCGGCGGCATCCGGCCCGGAGGCCGCCGAGGAGCCCGTGACGGGCCCGGCGCCGACCGCCGCGCAGGGCGCGAGCCGGAGCCCGGGCAGGAGCGCGAGCCGGGGCGGGAGCATGAGTCCGCGCAGGAGCATGAGTCAGGGCGGGAGCATGCGCCCGGGCAGGAGCGTGAGCGGGGCCCGGAGGCGGAGCCCCGCACCGCCCCCCGGACCGAGACGACCCGGCCGCCTCCGGGACCGACCCGGCCGTCCGCGCCTCCGCGGCCGACCCGGCCGCCTCTCAGGAGCGGGCCCCCGCCGGACGGCACGAGGAACACCCCCTCGCCTCCTACGTGCTGCGCGTCAACGGCGCCGACCCGGCCCGTCACCGACGCCTGGATCGGCGAGTCGCTGCTGTACGTGCTGCGTGAGCGGCTCGGCCTCGCGGGCGCCAAGGACGGCTGCTCGCAGGGCGAGTGCGGCGCCTGCAACGTGCAGGTCGACGGACGGCTGGTCGCCTCCTGCCTGGTCCCGGCCGTCACCAGTGCCGGCAGCGAGGTGCGTACGGTCGAGGGCCTCGCCGCCGACGGACGGCCGTCGGACGTGCAGCGGGCGCTCGCCCGGCGCGGCGCGGTGCAGTGCGGGTTCTGCGTGCCCGGCATGGCGATGACCCTGCACAACCTCCTCGAGGGCAACCCGGCGCCGACCGAACTGGAGGCCCGGCAGGCCCTGTGCGGCAACCTCTGCCGCTGCTCCGGCTACCGGGGCGTCCTGGAGGCGGTCAAGGAGGTCGTCGCCGAGCGCGAGGCGCACGCCACCGCCGACGCGGCCGGGACGGACGCCGACGAGCCCCGCATCCCGCACCAGGCGGGTCCGGGCGCGGGCGGCGTCAACCCGTCGGCGTTCGAGCCCCAGGGACCGCCGGGGACACCGGACGCACCCGGACCGCACGACCAGCCCTACGGTGAGAACGGCCAGGACGGAGGCCACGCGTGAGCAACGACGCCGCGACTGCGGAGGCCGCGGGAACCGATGAGGCGACCCCCGTGCCCGAGCCGATCCCGCACGGCCTCGGCGCGTCCCTGCCGCCCGCCGACGCCCGCGCCAAGACGGAGGGCACCTTCCCGTACGCCGCCGACCTGTGGGCCGAGGGCCTGCTGTGGGCGGCCGTCCTGCGCTCGCCGCACCCGCACGCGCGCATCGTGTCCATCGACACCACCCACGCGCGCGAGATGCCCGGCGTACGGGCGGTCGTCACGCACGAGGACGTACCCGGCGCCCCGCTGCACGGACGCGGCGGCCGGGCCGACCGCCCGGTGTTCGCCTCCGAGGCCGTACGCCACCACGGCGAGCCCATCGCCGCCGTCGCCGCCGACCACCCGGACACCGCGCGGATGGCCGCCGCCGCCGTCATCGTCGAGTACGAGGTGCTCGACCCGGTGACCGACCCGGAGCAGGCCTTCGAGGCCGAACCGCTGCATCCCGACGGCAACCTGATCCGGCACATCCCGCTGCGCCACGGCGACCCGGACGCGACCGGCGAGGTCGTCGTCGAGGGCCTGTACCGCATCGGCCGCCAGGACCCGGCGCCCATCGGCGCCGAGGCGGACCTCGCGGTTGCCGCGCCCGGACGGCGGAGTGGAGCTGTACCTGGCCTCCACCGATCCGCACGCCGACCGCGACACGGCCGCGTCCTGCTACGGCCTGTCACCCGACCAGGTGAAGATCGTCGTCACCGGGGTGCCCGGTCACCGCCGACCGCGAGGACCAGGGCTTCCAGCTGCCGCTCGGCCTGCTGGCGCTGAAGACCGGCTGCCCGGTGAAGCTGACCGCCACGCGCGAAGAGTCCTTCCTCGGCCACGTCCCACCGGCACCCCACCCTCCTGCGCTACCGCCACCACGCGGACGCCGAGGGCCGGGTGGTGAAGGTCGAGGCGCAGATCCTGCTCGACGCGGGGCGCCTACGCCGACACCTCCTCGGACGCCCTGGCCGCCGCGGTGGCCTTCGCGTGCGGCTCCTACGTCGTCCCCAACGCCTTCATCGAGGGCTGGGCCGTACGCACCAACAACCCGCCCTCCGGCCATGTGCGCGGCGAGGGGCGCCATGCAGGTGTGCGCCGCGTACGAGGCGCAGATGGACAAGGTCGCCAAGAAGCTCGGCCTGGACCCGGCCGAGGTGCGGCTGCGCAACGTCCTGGCCACGGGCGATGTGCTCCCCACCGGCCAGACGGTCACGTGTCCCGCCCCCGTCGCCGAACTCCTCCAGGCGGTCCGCGACTTCCCGCTCCCCCGCGCTGCCCAAGGACACGCCCGAGGACGAGTGGCTGCTGCCCGGCGGCCCCGAGGGCGCGGGTGAGCCGGCCGCGGTGCGCCGGGGCGTGGGCTACGGCATCGGCATGGTGCACATGCTGGGCGCCGAGGGCGCCGACGAGGTCTCCACGGCCACCGTGAAGGTCCAGGACGGCGTGGCGACGGTGCTGTGCGCGGCGGTCGAGACCGGCCAGGGCTTCACCACCCTGGCCCGGCAGATCGTCCAGGACACCCTCGGCGTCGACGAGGTGCAGGTGGCGCCCGTCGACACCGACCAGCCCCCGGCCGGCGCGGGCTGCCGGGGCCGCCACACCTGGGTGTCGGGCGGCGCGGTGGAACGGGCGGCCAAGATGGTCCGCACCCAGCTCCTCCAGCCCCTCGCGCACCAGTTCGGGATGTCGACCGAGCTGCTCCAGATCGCCGACGGCAAGATCACCTCCTACGACGGCGTGCTGTCGACGACGGTCGCCGAGGCGCTGGAGGGCAAGGAACTGTGGGCCACCGCCCAGTGCCGCCCGCACCCGACCGAGCCGCTGGACGAGGCGGGCCAGGGCGACGCCTTCGTCGGCATGGCCTTCTGCGCGATCCGCGCGGTGGTGGACGTCGACATCGAGATCGGCTCGGTACGGGTCGTGGAACTGGCCGTCGCCCAGGACGTGGGCCGCGTGCTGAACCCGGCCCAGCTGACCGCCCGGATCGAGGCGGGTGTGACCCAGGGCGTGGGCATCGCGCTGACGGAGAACCTCCGCACCCCGCGCGGCCTGATCCGCCACCCGGACCTCACCGGATACGCCCTCCCCACCGCGCTCGACGCCCCGGACATCCGGATCGTGAAGCTGGTCGAGGAACGCGACGTGGTCGCCCCCTTCGGCGCCAAGGCGGTCAGCGCGGCACCGGTGGTGGCGTCCCCGGCCGCCGTCGCCTCCGCCGTGCGCGCGGCCACGGGACGCCCCGTGAACCGCCTCCCGATCCGCCCGCAGGCCGCGGTGGTCACCGCCTGACCCGGTGGGTGGCCCTCGCGGGCGGGGCGTTGTCAGTGGTGGCACGTAGGCTGCGAAGCGGTGGGGACGACTGCCGCTCCCACCGGCTAAGGCTCGGTCGCGCACACACTCGGGGGAGACGATGCACGGGGTCACCACGGACATGACGACGCGGGCGCCGGCGCGGGTGCCGTCGGGGCGCGAGACGCCGCTGTTGTGGACGTCGGCGGCGGTGACCGGCTGCCTGCTCCTGTCCGCGGGCCGCCGCACGGTCTCCGGTCTCGCCCTGGACCTGTCCTACCGTCTGCTGGCCCGTGAGTTCGGCCGGGGCCGCGTGGCCCGCTTCGAGGACATCGACTTCCCGCCGGCCCTCACCCACGAGCCCACCCGCCGCTTCCTGCGCGAGACGGGCCTGCCGGAGAACGCGTTCCCGCTCGGGACGGACGACGACGGGATACCGCTGCCGACCCTGGCGGAGCACTACGGGCACGCGGTCCCGGCCGAGGCGGCGGGCCGGCTGGTCCGGCTCGGCCGACTGCCCGACGGCAGCGACGTGGTCGTGGACGGCCCGACGGGTACGGTCCTGACCTGGCACCCGGCCGACGCGAGCCTGCGCCCCCTCACCCCCGGACGTCTCGACCCTCGTCCTCACGCTGTGTCTGCTGCGCCGCGCGGCAGCACCGGAGGACGGGGCGGGATCCGGACCCGCGCAACCCCGCGGCGGAGCTCGCTGACACGAGGCCGGTCGTACGACCAAGGTCCCGGTCCCGTACCGCCTCCCGACAGGGGGCCAAAGCGGTCTGCGGCCCTTACTCTGGCGACCATGACCGCCCCTGAACCGCGCGACACCGAGGTCGCCGACACCCCCGTCCCCGGCCCGAAGACCGGCCGCGCCGCGCCCGCCGCCGAGACCGTGCTGAGCCGCGCCTACCGGGCGCTGAGCGTCGGCATCGTCTCCGTCATCGTCCTGATCGCCTTCGAGGCGACGGCGGTGGGGACGGCGATGCCGGTGGCGGCGCGGGAGCTGGACGGGGTGTCGCTGTACGCGTTCGCGTTCTCGGGGTACTTCACGACGAGCCTGTTCGGGATGGTGCTCTCGGGTCAGTGGTCGGACCGGCGGGGGCCGCTGGCGCCGCTGACCGCCGGCATCACCGCCTTCGCGGCCGGGCTGGTGCTGTCCGGGACGGCCGGCGCGATGTGGCTGTTCATCCTCGGGCGGGCCGTGCAGGGGCTCGGCGGCGGGCTGGTGATCGTCGCGCTGTACGTCGTCGTCGGGCGGGCCTACCCCGAGCGGGCTGCGGCCCGCGATCATGGCGGCGTTCGCGGCCGGCTGGGTCGTCCCGTCGATCGTCGGCCCGCTCGCGTCCGGCGCGGTGACCGAGCACCTCGGCTGGCGCTGGGTGTTCGTCGGCATCCCGGTGCTGGTCGTGCTCCCGCTGGCGCTCGCGCTGCCGCAGATACGCAGCAGGGCGGCCGGGCCGGTGGGCGGGGCGGAGGCACCGGCCTCCTTCGACCGCCGCCGCATCCGCCTCGCCCTCGCCATCTCGCTCGGCGCCGGCCTGCTCCAGTACGCCGCCCAGGACCTGCGCCCGGCCTCGCTGCTGCCCGGCGCGGTGGGCGTGGCGCTGCTCGTCCCGGCCGTCCTCGGACTGCTGCCGCGCGGCACCTACCGGGCGGTGCGCGGGCTGCCCTCCGTCGTGCTGCTGCGCGGCGTCGCCGCGGCGCCTTCATCGCCGCGAGTCCTTCGTCCCGCTGATGCTGGTCACGCAGCGCGGGCTCAGCCCCACCATGGCCGGGCTCTCGCTGGCCGCGGGCGGGGCCACCTGGGCCCTGGGCTCCTGGTTCCAGTCCCGGCCGCGCCTCGAACCCCACCGCGAGCGCCTGATGGCCCTCGGCATGGTCCTGGTGGCGGCGGCCATCGCCACGGCGCCGAGCGTGCTGATCGACGCCGTGCCCGCCTGGACGGTGGCCGTCGCCTGGGGCTTCGGCTGCTTCGGCATGGGCCTGGTGATCTCCTCCACCAGCGTGCTCCTGCTCAAGCTCTCCGCCCCCGAGGAGGCCGGCACCAACTCCGCCGCCCTCCAGATCTCCGACGGCCTCTCCAACGTCATCCTGCTGTCGGTCGGCGGCGCCGCCTTCGCCGCTCTCGGCGGCGGCACGGTCAGCCACGCGGCCGCGGAGGCGACCGGCTCCCCACCCGGCCGCCTTCGCGGCGGTGTTCCTGCCGATGGCGGGGGTGGCGCTGGTGGGGGCGTGGGTGGCCACGCGGGTGCGGGAGCGGTGAGCGGGTGAACCCGGCCATGCGGCTGGCGGGGCGGCCGCGACGGCTGTGACCTCCGTCCCACCCGGGGGTGACCCGCCCCGGTGCGCGCGTTGATCGCGTCGGGGCGCCGGTAAGGGTGGCCCGGTTGTCATACGTGGCCGAGCCGATCTACCCCCTTCGGAGACCGTGACTACCACCGCCAGCTCCAGCACCTCGCACCACCTGTCCCCGGCCTTCCCCGGCCGCGCCCCGTGGGGCACCGCCAGCAAGCTGCGGGCCTGGCAGGAAGGGGCGATGGAGAAGTACCTCCAGGAGCAGCCCGGGACTTCCTGGCGGTCGCCACCCCCGGCGCCGGCAAGACCACCTTCGCCCTGACCCTCGCGTCCTGGCTGCTGCACCACCACGTCGTGCAGCAGGTGACCGTCGTCGCGCCGACCGAGCACCTGAAGAAGCAGTGGGCGGAGGCGGCGGCCCGGATAGGGATCAGGCTCGACCCCGAGTACAGCGCGGGCCCGCTCAGCCGCGAGTACCACGGCATCGCCATCACCTACGCGGGCGTCGGCGTCCGTCCCATGCTGCACCGCAACCGCGTCGAGCAGCGCAAGACCCTCGTCATCCTCGACGAGATCCACCACGCCGGCGACTCCAAGTCCTGGGGCGAGGCCTGCCTGGAGGCGTTCGAGCCGGCCACCCGCCGACTCGCGCTGACCGGTACGCCGTTCCGCTCCGACACCAACCCGATCCCCTTCGTCACGTACGAGGAGGGCAACGACGGCATCCGGCGCTCCGCCGCCGACTACACCTACGGATACGGCTCCGCGCTCGCCGACGGCGTCGTGCGCCCGGTCATCTTCATGAGCTACAGCGGCAACATGCGCTGGCGGACGAAGGCGGGCGACGAGATTGCCGCGCGGCTGGGCGAGCCGATGACCAAGGACGCGGTCAGCCAGGCCTGGCGCACCGCGCTCGATCCGCGCGGCGAGTGGATGCCCGCCGTGCTGCGCGCCGCCGACCAGCGGCTGACCGAGGTCGGGAAGGCCATCCCGGACGCGGGCGCCCTCGTGATCGCCGCCGACCAGGACTCCGCCCGCGCCTACGCCAAGCTGATCCGCGAGATCACCGGCAGCAAGGCCACCGTCGTCCTGTCCGACGACACCGGCGCGTCCAGGAACATCGACGACTTCAGCGGCAGCACCGACCGGTGGATGGTCGCCGTCCGCATGGTGTCCGAGGGCGTCGACGTCCCCCGCCTCGCGGTCGGCGTCTACGCCACCACCATCTCCACCCCCCTCTTCTTCGCCCAGGCCGTGGGCCGCTTCGTGCGGTCGCGGCGCCGCGGCGAGACCGCCTCCGTCTTCCTCCCCACCGTGCCCGACCTGCTCACCTTCGCCAACGAGATGGAGCGCGAGCGCGACCACGTCCTCGACAAGCCCAAGAAGGAGGGCGAGGAAGACCCCTACGCCGAGTCCGAGAAGGAGATGGAGGAGGCGAACCGGGAGCAGGACGAGGACACCGGTGAGCAGGAGCAGTTCTCCTTCGAGGCGCTGGAGTCCGAGGCCACCTTCGACCGGGTCATGTACAACGGCGCCGAGTTCGGCATGCAGGCCCACCCGGGGAGCGAGGAGGAGCAGGACTACCTCGGCATCCCGGGACTGCTGGAGCCCGACCAGGTCCAGCTCCTGCTCCAGAAGCGGCAGGCCCGGCAGATCGCGCACAGCCGCAAGAAGCCCGACGACGAGGCCGACCTGCTCGAACTGCCCGCCGAACGGCGCCCGGTGGTCTCGCACAAGGAGCTGATGGAGCTGCGCAAGCAGCTCAACACGATGGTCGGCGCCTACGTCCACCAGAGCGGCAAACCGCACGGCGTGATCCACACCGAACTGCGCCGCGTGTGCGGCGGCCCGCCCAGCGCCGAGGCCACCGGCGGACAGCTGCGCCAGCGCATCGCCAAGGTGCAGGAGTGGGCCACCCGCATGAAGTGACGGGCGGGGCGTGGGCGCCGCCCGCGTGCGCTGTACGTATCGGGACAAACACAGGTAGTCCCTACCGGTCGCCGCCCGGATTCTGGACGGAGCCTTCCGCTGAGCGAACCGGGTCGCTACTGTCCCGCTACGCACACGCCCCCGTGGCAGCGCCGCCGCGGAGCGCAGCCGTGAAGCGACTGGGCCCGGGCACAAGGCCGGGCCGTCAGCCGATCGGCGGCCTCTGAAGCGCGTCACTGACGGGACTCGGTGACGCAATCCCGCTGGAGGGCCGCCGACCTCACCACTAAGGAGTGGGCGTCGTGACCGCGGAGACCTCTCAGACGCTCGACCGGGGACTGCGCGTCCTCAAACTGCTGGCCGATACGGACCACGGGCTGACCGTCACCGAGCTATCCCACAAACTGGGCGTCAACCGGACCGTCGTCTACCGGTTGCTCGCCACGCTGGAACAGCACGCACTCGTACGCCGCGACCTGGGCGGCCGCGCCCGGGTCGGACTCGGGGTACTGGGCCTGGGCCGCCAGGTGCACCCACTCGTCCGCGAGGCGGCCATGCCGGCCCTGCGCTCGCTGGCCGAGGACATCGGGGCGACGGCACACCTGACGCTGGTGGACGGGGCGGAGGCGCTCGCCGTGGCCGTCGTCGAGCCGACCTGGACGGACTACCACGTGGCCTACCGGGCGGGGTTCCGGCATCCACTGGAGCGGGGGCCGCGGCAAGGCGATCCTCTCCGCGCGACAGCAGGCACAGCCGCAGCCGCATCCTGTCGGTGACGCGGTGGAAGGGCCCGGGTACACCCTGACCCACGGCGAGTTGGAGGCCGGAGCCTGCGGGGCGGCCGCGCCGCTGCTCGGGGTCACGGGGGTGGAGGGCAGCGTCGGCGTGGTGATGCTGGCCGACGTGGTCCCGGAACGGGTGGGGACGCGGGTGATGGAGGCGGCCCGGGAGGTGGCGGAGGCGTTGCGCTAGCCGCTATGGGCAGTGGTCCGGCGTCGGTGCTGGTCGGGGGATGACGCGGCCCGGCGCTACGGGGTGCCGCTGCGCCCAGCCGTGCCGCCCCTGGGGGTACCTCCCAGGCCGTTCAGGCACTGGGGGAGGCACGACTGCCCGCAGCTACGCGGCACGATGGCAGCTACGCGGCACGACTGCCCGCGGCTGGGGCGCCAGCCCTGTCGCGTTAGATTGACCCCGTGCTCTCTCGTCTCACGCGCCCCCAGGCCCTCGCCGCTTGCGGTCTCCCCGTCGTGGCGCTGCTCGCCACCGCCGTGTTCGCGCCGTTGCCGTTCTCCGTGGCGCGGCCGGGCCTGACGGCCGACGTGCTGGGGCGGAACCAGGGCGCCCCGGTGATCACGATCAAGGGCGCGCCCACCCACGAGACGAGCGGTCAGCTGCGGATGACGACCATCGAGGCGACCGGCCCGGACGCGAGCGTGAAGCTCGGCGATGTGCTCGGCAGCTGGTTCGACACCGACCGGGCGGTCATGCCGCGCGACGCCGTCTACCCGAGCGGCGACGACGTCAAGGAGATCGAGGAGTACAACGAGGAGCAGATGCGGGAGTCTCAGGACGCGGCGACCACCGCCGCGCTGGCCCACCTGGACCTCGACGAGGCGGACGTCGACGTCGAGCTGCGCCTGGAGGACGTCGGCGGCCCCAGCGCCGGACTGCTCTTCTCCCTCGGCATCGTCGACAAGCTGGGCGCCGGCGACCTCACCGGCGGCCGGGTCATCGCCGGTACCGGCACCATCAGCACCGGCGGCAAGGTCGGCGCCGTGGGCGGTGTGCCGTTGAAGACGCAGGCCGCGCGACGGGACGGGGCCACGGTCTTCCTGGTGCCGAAGGCGGAGTGTTCGGACGCGCGGGCGGAGCTGCCGAAGGGGCTCAGGCTGATCCCGGTCACCACCCTCGACGGGGCCGTCGACTCGCTCAAGGCCCTGGAGACCGGCAAGGGCAAGGTCCCCACCTGCTGAGGGAGGCGGGGCTCCCGCTCAGCTCTCGCTCAGCCCTCCGTCACGAAACCCTTCTCGACCATCCAGTCCAGCGCCACCTGGTGCGGGTCCTCGCCGTCGACGTCGACCTTCGCGTTCAGCGTCCGCGCCACGTCGTTGTCGAGCGCCTTGGTGACCGGAGCGAGGACGTCGGCGATCGCCGGCCACTTCTTCAGGACGTCCGTGCGGACCATCGGCGCCGCGTTGTAGTTCGGGAAGAAGTTTCTGTCGTCCTCCATCACCACCAGGTTCATCGACTTGATCCGCCCGTCGGTGGTGTATACCTCGCCGTAGGTACAGGCGCCGTCGGCCGTCTGCGTGTAGATGATCCCGGTGTCCATGTCCGTGACGTTCCCGGCCGGGATGTCCATCCCGTACGCCTTCTCCATGCCCGGCAGCCCGTCCGCCCGGTTGGCGAACTCGACCTCCACGCACAGCGTCACCGCGGCCGGGTCGGACTTCGACAGCTCGGCCACCTCCGACAGGGTCTTCGTGCGGTACCTCTTGTAGTTCGCCTGGTTCATCGCGAGCGCGTACGTGTTGTTCAGCTCGGCCGGCGGCAGCCAGGTCAGCCCCTTCTTCAGGTCCTCCTCGCGCACGGCCTCCCACTGCTCGCGCGGGTCGGTGATCGGCTCGGCGTGCCCCAGGTACGTGATCCAGGCGGTGCCCGTGTACTCGTACGTGGCGTCCGCGTCGCCGTTCTCCACCGCCGCCCGGGTGCCGACGGAGCCCTGGATGCCGGTACGGTCGAGCACCTCCGCGCCGGCCGCCTGGAAGGCGATGCCCATGATCGCACCGAGGATCAGCTGCTCCGTGAACTGCTTGGACACGACGGTCAGGTCGGCGCCCTCCAGCGGCCGGCCCTTCCCGATCGTGCCGGGCCCGACGTCGTCGACCATCGGGGAGCCGCTGGTCAGCCCGCAGCCGGAGGCCGCCACCAGCAGCGCCGCCGTCACCAGCCACGTACGGCGTCGCAGGCCCCGGGGCCGTGCCGCGAACCGCCTGCTCATGTCCGCACCTCCAGGCCACGAGGCCGCAGCAGCAGTTCCGCGAGCGAGGCCAGCCAGTCCACCAGCAGCGCGAGGGCCACGGTGAGGATCGAGCCGAGCACCAGCACCGGCATCCGCTGGCTGGTGATCCCGGTGGTGATCAGCACGCCCAGCCCGCCGCCCCCGCCGAAGACGGCCAGCGTCGCCGTACCGACGTTGAGGACGAGGGCCGTGCGCACGCCGGCCAGGATCAGCGGGACGGCCAGCGGCAGCTCCACGCGCGTGAGCACGCCCAGCGGGGACATGCCGATGCCGCGGGCCGCCTCCAGCAGCGTCGGGTCGTTCGCCTTCAGGCCGGCGATGGTGTTGGAGAGCACCGGCAGGACGGCGTAGATGATGATGCCGATCAGGGCGGCCCGGCGGCCGATGCCCAGCCAGATCACCAGCAGCGCCAGCAGGCCGATCGCCGGGGTCGCCTGGCCCATGTTGGCGAACGCCATCGCCACCGGCGTGGCCTTCGGAACATCCCGCGGGTGAGCAGGACGCCCAGCGGGATCGCGATGATCAGCACGAAGAAGGTGGAGATCACGGTCAGCTGCACGTGCTGCCACAGTGCCTTGGTGACCTGCCCGTCCGACAGGGCGTTCTCGCTCAGCGCGTCCAGGTCGGCCTGCCGGAACCACAGCCAGGTCGCCAGCAGTACGGCGACCAGGGCCGCGGGCAGGAAGGTCAGCTTCCGCCAGCCGACCCGCCGCTCCGTCGCCGCCGGGGACGGCGGGCGCGGCTCCCTGCTCCACCTCGTCCTCGTCGTCGTAGGCGATCCCCCGGTCTCGCGCTCGCCCTCGGGCTGCCGACCGGACGAGGAGCCGGACGAAGGGCCGGAAGTGCTGCTCACGCCTTCGCCTCCCCTCCGAAGCCCTCCTGCTCGGCATGGGTCTGCTCCGCCCGGGCCTCCTCCAGGTCGTGCTGGTGCTCCAGCGCGTCCAGCCGGTCGGCCTCCAGCAGCTCGTGCACGGAGTTCAGCAGCGTCTCCATGTCGACGACGCCCTCGTACTCGCCGCGCCGCCCGGTGACCGCGACCCGACCCGTGTTGTCGGTGAGCACCGCCTCCAGCGCGTCCCGCAGGGTCGCGTCCCGGGTCACCGTGTCGTGGACCAGCGTTCCGGCTCGGGCCAGCGAGCCCTTGGCCCGCATCAGGTCGCCGCGCCGCAGCCACTTGTAGGGGCGGCGGCGCCGGTCGAGGAGCAGGATCTCGTTGGTGCCGGCCGCCCGCAGCGCGTTGAAGATGTGCTGGAGCGGGTCCTCCACGGTCACCGTCGGGTAGTCGGTGATCCCCACGTCCCGTACGCGGGTCAGGTTCAGCCGTTTCAGTGCCGCCCCCGGCGCCCACGAAACCGGAGACGAAGTCGTCCGCCGGGTTGGTGAGGATGGCCTCCGGGGTGTCGAACTGCGCGATGTGGGAGCGCTCGCGCAGCACGGCGATGCGGTCGCCCAGCTTGATCGCCTCGTCGAAGTCGTGGGTGACGAAGACGATCGTCTTGTGCAGCTCGTGCTGGAGCCGGATCAGCTCGTCCTGGAGGTGGTCCCGCGTGATCGGGTCGACCGCGCCGAACGGCTCGTCCATCAGCAGCACCGGCGGATCGGCCGCCAGCGCCCGCGCCACGCCCACCCGCTGCTGCTGGCCGCCGGACAGCTGACGCGGATAACGGCCGTGGAACTCCCCGGCGTCCAACCCGACCAGGTCGAGCATCTCCTCCACCCGCGACCGGATCCGCGCCTTCGACCAGCCGATCATCTTCGGTACCAGCGCGATGTTCTGGGCGACGGTCATGTGCGGGAAGAGGCCGGAGGCCTGGATCGCGTAGCCGACCTTGCGGCGCAGCTTCACCGGGTCGATGTCGGTGACGTCCTCGCCGTCGATGCGGATGCGTCCGCCGGTGGGCTCGATCAGCCGGTTGATCATCTTCAGTGTGGTCGACTTCCCGCAGCCCGAGGGGCCGACGAAGATGACCGTCTCGCCGGCCTTGATCTCCATCGACACGTTCTCGACGGCCGGCTGCGGGTTGCCGGGGTAGTGCTTGGTCAGGCAGTCCAGCTCGATGGTCGCCCCGGTGGCGGCACTATGACCGGTCGTCCCGGTGGTCTCAGACACGGATCCCCCTCGGAATGGTCAGCCGTCCGAGCAGGACGTACGCGGCGTCGAACAGCAGCGCCAGGATGATGATGCCGAGCGTGCCCGCGAGGACCTGGTTCAGCGCGTTCTTGCTGCCCAGCGAGGCGATCCCGCGGAAGATCTCGTTGCCGAGCCCCGGCCCGGAGGCGTAGGCGGCGATCGCGGCGATGCCCATCAGCATCTGCGTCGAGACCCGGATGCCGGTGAGGATCGGCGGCCAGGCCAGCGGCAGCTCCACCCGCAGCAGCCGGGCCACGCGCGACATCCCGATGCCCGTCGCGGCGTCCACCAGCGCCGGGTCCACCCGCGCAGGCCGACGATCGCGTTGCAGCACGATCGGCAGCAGCCCGTACAGGACCAGCGCGGTCACCGTCGGCGGCACGCCCAGCCCCACGATCGGGATGAGCAGACCGATCATGGCCAGCGACGGGATGGTCAGGATCGTCGACGTGGTCAGCGTCGCCAGGTTCCCCGCCCAGTCGCTGCGGTAGGTGACGACGCCGATCAGGACCCCGAGCAGCGTCGCCACGACCATGCACTGGAAGACGGCGCTGGCGTGCTGGTAGGCGTCGGTGAGCAGCTGCTGGTGGCGACTGCCCAGGAACTCCCAGAAGTTCACCGCCGCTCACCTCCGGGATTCGGGCCGGCCGGGGAGCCGGTCTCAGTCGCGTCTGCCGCTGTCCTCGGCCGCCTGCTCCACCAGCGGGATGATCCGCAACGGAACGGGGTTCTCCATGACGATCGCCGTAGAGGCCCGGACGATGCCATCAAAACCGACAACCAGGTCGATCACACGCTGGAGATCGGCGTTCGAGCGGGCCACCAGCCGGCACAGCATGTCCCCGGTGCCGGTCGTGGTGTGCAGCTCCAGCACCTCCGGCACGGTCGCCAAGTGGGCCCGTACGTCGGCGCCTTGACCCTGCCGGATCTGGAGCGTGGCGAACGCGGTGACCGGGTAGCCGAGCGCCGCCGGATCCACCTCGGGGCCGAAGCCGCGGATGACTCCGTTCGACTGAAGCCGGTCCAGCCGCGCCTGCACGGTGCCGCGCGCCACGCCCAGCCGCCGGGACATCTCCAGCACCCCGATCCGCGGCTCCCGGGCCAGCAGCCCGATGATCCGCCCGTCCAGTCGATCGATCGCCATGCCCGCGCCCTCCCGGCCGGTAACCCTGGTCATCCTGTACAGATCGCCCGGCCCGACCGCCGTATCACTGGTCAGGTTGCCCAGTGAAGACGCAAACTATTGCGCACCTTGCAGACGCGGGAGACCCTGCGGCTATGACGCAGACCACACACCACACTCCCGACACCGCCCGGCAGGCCGACCCCTTCCCGGTCAAGGGAATGGACGCGGTCGTCTTCGCCGTGGGCAACGCCAAGCAGGCGGCGCACTACTACTCCACCGCCTTCGGCATGCAGCTGGTCGCCTACTCCGGACCGGAGAACGGCAGCCGGGAGACCGCGAGCTACGTCCTGGAGAACGGCTCCGCCCGCTTCGTGTTCACCTCGGTGATCAAGCCCGCCACCGAGTGGGGGAACTTCCTCACCCGGCACGTGGCCGAGCACGGCGACGGCGTCGTCGACCTCGCCATCGAGGTCCCGGACGCGCGCGCCGCCCACGCCTACGCCGTCGAGCACGGCGCCCGCTCGATCGCCGAGCCGTACGAGGTCAAGGACGAGCACGGCACCGTCGTCCTCGCCGCCATCGCCACGTACGGCGAGACCCGCCACACCCTCGTCGAGCGCACCGGCTACGACGGCCCCTACCCTGCCCGGCTACACCGCCGCCCAGCCGATGGTCGAGCCGCCCGCCAAGCGCACCTTCCAGGCCGTCGACCACTGCGTCGGCAACGTCGAACTCGGCCGCATGAACGAGTGGGTCGGCTTCTACAACAAGGTCATGGGCTTCACGAACATGAAGGAGTTCGTGGGCGACGACATCGCCACCGAGTACTCCGCGCTGATGTCCAAGGTGGTCGCCGACGGCACCCTCAAGGTCAAGTTCCCGATCAACGAGCCCGCGGTCGCCAAGAAGAAGTCCCAGATCGACGAGTACCTGGAGTTCTACGGCGGCGCCGGCGTCCAGCACATCGCGCTGAACACCAACGACATCGTGGCCACCGTACGCACGATGAAGGCGGCCGGCGTCCAGTTCCTGGACACGCCCGACTCGTACTACGACACGCTCGGCGAGTGGGCGGGCGAGACCCGGGTGCCCGTGGAGACGCTGCGCGAGCTGAAGATCCTCGTCGACCGCGACGAGGACGGCTACCTGCTGCAGATCTTCACCAAGCCGGTCCAGGACCGCCCGACCGTCTTCTCCGAGATGATCGAACGGCACGGCTCGATGGGCTTCGGCAAGGGCAACTTCAAGGCCCTGTTCGAGGCGATCGAGCGCGAGCAGGAGAGGCGCGGCAACCTCTGACACCCCCTAGGGCTGGGCGGGTCCTCCACAGAGGGTTCGCCCAGCTCCGCCAGCTCCCGCCCGCCTCCGGCGCCCGCAGCGGCGAGAAGTACGGGTTGATCATCAGCGCCTCCCCGCAGATGCCGCCGCGCGGGCCCGTACCGCCCCAGTTCCTTCTCGATCACACCCCGGTGGAACACGTGCAGCGCGCTGCGCACCCCCGCCGCCCTGGTCGCCGTCCGTCGCGATCGTCGCGAACCCAGCGCCTCCTCGTCCTCACCGGCCCGGTGCAGCGGCCCGGCCCAGCGCGTCGGCCACCGCGATCCCCGGCTGCCGCCCCCACTCGGTCCGCAGCCGCCGCACCGCCGCCGCCGGGTCCCCGTGGTCCGCCTCGAACCGCCCCAGCACCAGCTCCTCGTCGGCCCCGGCCGCCTCGGCGCCCCGCACCCGCGCCCGCAGCAGGTCGTACTGCACCCGTGCGGCCTGGTCCAGCCCCAGCGACTCGTACAACTCGCCCAGCTCCAGCGCGTACTCCGGGCTCGGCCGCTTGGCCAGCGCCGCCTGGTACGCCGACAGCGCGTCCGTCGTCCGGCCCAGCGCCGCCAGCGCACGGGCCTGCCCGGCCTGCGCGGCCCGCTGGTCGGGGTCCGTGCGCAACGCCTCCTGGAAGAACCGCAGCGCTCCTGACGGTCCCCGCGCTCGAACGCCAGCCGCCCGGCCTGCTCCAGATACGCCGCCCGCTCGGCCGGCGCCTCGGCGGCCGCCGCCGCGTCGGAGATCTGCGCCGCCGCGTCCTCCCGCCAGCCCCGGTCCCGGTAGACCGCCGCGGCCCGCGCCCTGACCGCCGGGGTCCCCGGGCGCAGCTCCATCACCTTGTCCAGGCCCGCCCCACGCCCCTGTGATCGCCGAGACCGGTGTAGGCGTCGATCAGCACCGCGTGCGCCGTCCACCGCTTCGGCGCCGCCTCGACCGCGCTCTCGCCCCACTTCTTCGCCGCGGAAGTCCCGCCGCGCCACCGCCAGCGCCGCCAGCCCCTCCAGGGCCTGCGGATTGCGCTCCGCCCCGACCTTCAGCGAGGTGCGCAGCGCCTCCTCGGCCTTCGGCCAGTTCGCGGTGTCCGCCGTACGCCGGCCCTGCTCGACGTACGCCGCCCCCAGCACCGCCCACGACACGCCGTCCAGCGGATGCGCCCGCAGATGGGTCTCCCGGTCGCCGATCAGCACGGCCAGGTCGGGCAGCGCGGCCGTCACGCCCGTGGTGACCGCCCCGCGCGCCAGCGCGGCCGGCCCCGGCGCCGGGCGGGGAGCGTCGCCGCCGTCCCAGGGGAGCAGCACCAGCACCCCGCCGAGTACGACCGCCCCGGCGACGGAGGCGATCAGCACCCGGCTCCGGCGGCGTGCGCGCCACCCGTGTTCGGTCTCCCTCTTCATGACCTCCATGGCGCTTACTGTGCGCCAATGCGACGATCGCACCGGGACTTGCGCCGGGTGCCGTCGACGGGGTTCACACCGATGGCCCCCGGGTGCGAACCTCCGATCATGAGCCGTATCGAAGCGCCTCGCGACAAAGACGACGCAGCCCACGAAGCCGGAGCGGTCACGGCGGCCTCCGGCACCCTCGTCGACCGGCTGCTCGCCGGGCCTGCCGGCCGAGTCCGTCCTCACCGACCCCGACGTCACCGCCTCCTACGCCAACGACATGGCGAGCTTCTGCCCGGCCGGCGCCCCCGGGCGGCGGTGGTCCTGCCGCGCACCGTGGAGGAGGTCCAGCACGTGATGCGCACCGCCACCGCGCTCCGCGTCCCCGTCGTCCCGCAGGGCGCCCGCACCGGCCTGTCCGGCGCGGCCAACGCCAGCGACGGCTGCATCGTGCTCTCGCTGACCAGGATGGACCGCATCCTGGAGATCAACCCGGTCGACCGCGTCACCGTCAGTCGAACCGGGCGTCGTCAACGCCACGCTCTCCCGCGCGGTGAACGAACACGGCCTGTACTACCCGCCCGACCCCTCCAGCTGGGAGATGTGCACCATCGGCGGCAACATCGGTACCACCTCCGGCGGCCTGTGCTGCGTCAAGTACGGGGTGCGACCGCCGAGTACGTCCTCGGCCTGGACGTCGTCCTCGCCGACGGCCGCCTGATGTCCACCGGCCGCCGCACCGCGAAGGGCGTCGCCGGGTACGGCCTCACCCGCCTCTTCGTCGGCTCCGAGGGCTCCCTCGGCATCGTCGTACGGGCCGTCCTCGCCCTGCGCCCCAAGCCGCCCGAGCAGCTCGTGCTGGCCGCCGAGTTCGCCTCCGCGACCGCCGCCTGCGACGCGATCTGCCGATCATGGAGGGCGGGCACGTGCCGTCCCTCCTCGAACTGATGGACCGTACGACCGTCAAGGCGGTCAACGACCTCGCCCATGGGGCTGCCGGAGACCACCGAGGCCCTGCTGCTCGCCGCCTTCGACACCGCCGACCCGGCCGCCGACCTCGCCGCCGTCGGCGGCACGGCTGTAGGGAGCCGCGGGCGCCGCAGGTGGTCCCCGCCGACGACGCGGCCGAGTCCGAACTCCTCCTCCAGGCCCGCCGCCTGTCCCTCACCGCCCTCGAGGCCGTCAAGGGCACGACGATGATCGACGACGTGTGCGTGCCCCGGTCCCGGCTCGGCGACATGCTGGAGGGCATCGAGCGCGTCGCCGCCAAGTACGACCTCACCATCGGCGTGTGCGCCCACGCGGGCGACGGCAACACCCACCCCACCGTCTGGCTTCGACGCCCAGGACCCCGACGAGTCCCGGCGCGCCCGCGAGTCCTTCGACGAGATCATGGCCCTCGGCCTGGAACTGGGCGGCACCATCACCGGCGAGCACGGCGTGGGCGTCCTGAAGAAGGAGTGGCTGGCGCGGGAGATCGGCCCGGTGGGCCTGGAGATGCAGCGGGCGGTCAAGCAGGCCTTCGACCCGCTGGACATCCTCAACCCGGGCAAGCTCTTCTGACCGTTCCTCCCCGTCACCGGGCGAGCAGCTCGGCCAGCCCGTCGTCGATACCGAGCTGCCCGCCCTCCGTGCCGGGCGGCACCGCTCGCAGGGTCCGCTCCAGCCAGGCCGACACCTGCGCCGTCGGCGCCTCCAGAAGGGCGTCGCCGTCCGGGCTGCTCAGCCCCATCAGCACCACGCTGCGGCCCTCCGCCTTCGACGGCCACACCCGCACGTCCCCGTGCCCGCACGGCCGGAACACCCCTCCACCAGCAGATCGCGGGCGAACGTCCAGTGCACCGGGTGGCCGGAGTCGATGTGGAAGGTGATGTGGACGGCGTACGGGTCGTCGGTGTGGTAGCCGAGCAGGGCCGGTACCGGGATGCCGCGCTCGGGCGACAGGATGAGCCGCAGCTCCAGTTCGCGTTCCACGACGGTGGGGTTGGGGTGCATGGCGGGGTTGTCCTCTCTCGTGCGGGTCCGCACGGGCCGCCTGGAACGAGCCCGCACGAGTGAGAGCGGCCGGGGCCGCGAGCGTTACGCGGATTCGCGGAACTTTTTTCCAACCTCTGTCCCCGGTGTGAAGGTCCATGCAGAGGTTGCCCGGAAAGGGTGGGTCCGGCGGGACCGGCGGTGCGGATTGCGCCCGTCTGATAGATATGTTGAGCCCCCATATCAACCCCCGAGCAGATACGGGACGACGGACATGAGCGCCCCAACCCCGGCCCCCCGGCGACGACAGGCCCCGCGAAGGGTATTACCCGGACCCGTCCATTCCTGGATACGTCCGGTACTGGAACGGCGCCTCCTGGGTGCCGGGCACCAGCCGCCCCGCCCCCAAGGACGGCGAGTCGCTCGCGCCGCCGCCCGGCGCGCGGCCCTCCGTCGAGGAGACCGGCCCGCACTTCTTCGACGAGGACCCGGTCGACGAGCCGCCCGGCGCCGCGTCCCAGCACGGCAGCCGCCCGGAACCCGCGACGGCCTGGGGCGCCGACCGCTCCCGCCAGTCCGGCTTCGCCGACGATCCGAACCACCGCGTCGCCTGGCCGGGCACCGCCCAGGGCGCGGACCCGAGGGTCCCGCACGCCCGGGGCGCGGGACCGGCCGGGGGGAGCGACGGCCGAGCCCGGCCCCCGCCGACGCGGGCAGCGGCTCGGCCCGTCCGGGCTCCGGTGCGGGCGCGGCGGCAGGTGCTCAGGCCGGGGCTGCTTCTGGCGGTCCCGCTGGTGCCGGTGCGGGCGCGGTGGGCGGTGCTCAGGCCGGGCGTGCCTCTGGCGGACCCGCCAGTGCCGGTGCCGGTGAGGGGCGCGGCGAGTGGAACCCCGGCCGGGGCCGCCGGTGGCGGCTCCGTACCCGGAGGGCCCAGCGGGTGGCGGGCGGTCCGCCGACGCCCGGTCCGCGCAGGGCGACGACGCCCGTTCCAGGCGGTCGGACGCCTCGGCGGGGGACCGCGTCCTCCGGCGAGACGGAGGCCGGGTCGGGCAACACCTTCGTCTTCCGGGCGGCCGACGGCCGAGTCCCAGGGCGCCCAGGCCCCGGGCGCCTCGGACGGCGGTGCCGCCACCGACGAGGGCACCGTGACCTTCCGCGCGATCTCCCGCGCGCGGCTCGGGTGGCCCCGGCTTCAACGCCGGGGAGGCGCGCGCCGCCCGAGCGGCGGCAGCACAGGCCCCCGCTCCCACAGCCCCTTCCGGCCCTCAGCAGACAGGCGGCCCCACCGGCCCGTCCGTCCCCCACCAAGCCGCCGCCCCGCAGCCCGCCCCGTCACAGCCTGCCGCCCCGCAGCCTGGCGCCTCGGCCCCGCTCGCGGCCGGCCCCGGCGGCGGCCAGTCCTCGTGGGCACAGCAGGTGCACCGGCTCGCCGGCGCCGGCGGGGACGAGCAGCCCGTCACGCCCTGGAAGCCGCCGGTCGAGGACGTGTTCCAGGCTGCTGCCCGGCGCCAGGCGGAGGCCCGCCCCGCCGGGCTCGGCAAGCGGCTGGCCGCCCGGCTGATCGACACCGTGGTCCTGGCGGGCGTCACGGGCGTGGCCGCCGTGCCCTCGGCATGAAGGCGGTCGACCACGTCAACGGCAAGATCGACGAGGCCAAGCTCTCCGGCGAGACGGTCACGGTATGGCTGCTCGACGGCACGACCTCCACGTACCTGGGCATCGTCCTGGCCGTCCTGCTGCTCTTCGGCGTCGCTCCACGAGGCGCTGCCCACCGCCAAGTGGGGCCGCACCCTGGGCAAGAAGCTGCTCGGCCTGGAGGTACGGGACATCGAGGCCCACGAGCCCCCGTCCTTCGGCGCGGCCCCTGCGCCGCTGGCTGGTGTACAGCGTCCCCGGCCTGTTGGTCGTGGGAGTGGTCGGCGTCGCGTGGTGCCTGTTCGACCGCCCGTGGCACCAGTGCTGGCACGACAAGGCATCCCGCACGTTTGTCGCGGGCTAGCCGGGCGGGAGGCCGGGGGGCGTCTGTCTCGCGGCCGGCTGCGGGTGGGTTGTGGTTGCTCGCGCAGTTCCCCGCGCCCCTTGAGGCACGTGCAGTGGACGCGCCCATAAGGGGCGCGTCGGCCCCGCCGCCGGAGGCACCCGTACCCGGACGGCGGCTCGCCGGATGCGCCGTCGGGGGGTTCGCGGTCGACTCGGGCCATGAGCAGTGAACCGCCCCCGGCTCCGGCGGGCAGCCGCCGGAAGACGACCCGTTCAGGAAGCGCCCCTCGTCCCCCGGGCCGGGTCCGGAACCCGGCCCCGGCGAGGGCGACACGGGCTCGCCGTACAACAACCCGCCCCCGCCTCCCAGCGGCGGGAGGCTCCCACGGCGCCCCGCCTCCCGGCGGCGGGCCCTACGGCGCTCCGCCGCCCCGGTGGCGGCGGACCGTACGGCGCTCCGCCCCCGGTGGCGGCGGGACCGTACGGCGCCCCGCCCCCGGTGGCGGCGGGCCGTACGGCGGTGATCCGTACGGCGGCGGATCCGATCCGCTCGCCGGCATGCCGCCGCTCGCCGACAGCGGACGGCGCACGCTCGCGCGGATCATCGACATGATCCTCGTGGGCATCGTGGTCTGGCTGCTCAGCTGGGCCTTCAACGTCCAGGAGTACCAAGTGGACGGCGACGAGGTCGAGATCGGCAAGTCGTTCGGGCAGTCGCTGATCGCCGCCGTGCTCTACATCGCCTACGACACCTACATGACCAGCAAGACGGGCCAGACCCTGGGCAAGAAGTGGCTCGGCCTGCGCGTGGCCAACCTGGACAACGGCGCCACGCCCTCCGTGCAGACGTCGCTGATCCGCGCCCTGGTGCTGTGGATCCCGTTCGCCTTCTGCTGCGCGTGTGTCTGGACGATCATCGCGGGCGGCTGGAGCTTCTTCGACCGGCCCTACAAGCAGGGCCTGCACGACAAGGCGGCCAAGACGGTGGTGGTCAGCGCCCGCTGAGACCGCTGAAACCCTGGAAGGCGAGTGTCAGGCGGCGGCCGCGGGCCGGTTCGCGCGCCCCCGCGGAGACCCGGGCCGCCGGCACCGGCTCCTGGGCCGCGGCCGGCCTGCGGGCCGGCACGGCGGTCACCGTGCGCGTCCTGGGCAGGGGGGACCGTCATGGCGACCAGCAGCCCGAGAGCGAGCGCCGCGACGACGATGACGGTGATTCCGGGGGCCCGAACTCGTCTGTGACAGCAGCAGCATGGCGAGCGTCGAGAAGATCACGGTGCACGAACCGTAGGCGAACTGTGCGGCAGTCGGACGGGGCATGGCCATCGTGTCCTCGTGAAGACAATCTGGGGGTGAGACGTGCTGTCGACCTGGCTTTCCGCCGGCTTCCGGGCGTTCCGCCAAGCGACTCTAACCCGCTGTGTGCCCGAGTGGAACCAGCAGTAAGCATGACCTAACCGACAGGACCGATGCACGGGGGGCGCACGGATTCATGACGTCCGGGAAGTGGACGGTCCCGCGCGCCCGTCGGGGTGCCACGGCGGCCCCGGCGGCCACAACGGTCACGATTCGGTGTCCGCAAAGCGAACCCCGGCTCCGCATAGTGCACTTGTTCTGCTCAAGTCAAGGTCTGTCTCTTTCCGGTGAACCTCTAGTCAAATGTCGTCACTTGACTACACGCGTTGAACACGTGTGCGCGGACTCTGCAATGTCCTTGTCCCCCCATCCGCGCGCGTGGACGCGGGGGAGGAACCTCAAGCGACCAGCAGATCCTGGAAGTTCAGAACGGCGGCGACCACCGTCGCACTCGCCGCAGCCACCGCCACGCTCTCCGCGGCCGGCGTGGCACAGGCGGATCCCGCCGGCCCGGCCGGAAGCCGTGGACCGTCATGACCCGCATCCCGCGAAGGGCATGGACTCCCGCTGACCTCAAGGGCCCGATGAGCGAAACTCAGGAGGCTCAGCGCGAGGAGGCCCTGAAGCAGGTCATATCCGGCAAGGCCTCGGTGAAGAAGAAGGACGGCTCCAACGTCGTC
The DNA here is from genome assembly GCA_021502835.1 of Streptomyces thinghirensis. The sequence continues at coordinate 195,083 of JAKFGP010000008.1, read as the reverse complement.
CAGCTCAAGAGCAAGAAGGGCGACGCCAAGTACGTCGAGCTGGGCCGGGAGAAGACCGACAAGATCTTCACCATCCTGGTCGAGTTCGGGGACAAGGTCGACAGCCGCTACGGCGGTGACGCGGGCCCGCTGCACAACCAGATAGCCAAGCCCAACCGGAAGACCGACAACTCACGGCCTGGAAGGAGGACTACGACCAGCAGCACTTCCAGGACCTGTACTTCGGTTCCGGCAAGGGCGTCAACTCGGTCAAGACGTACTACGAGAAGCAGTCCTCCGGCCGCTACTCGGTCGAGGGCGAGGTCTCCGACTGGGTCAAGGTGCCCTACAACGAGGCCCGCTACGGCAACAACGACTGCGGCGACACCAACTGCCCGAGCGTGTGGAACGTCGTCAGCGACGGCCTGAACGCCTGGGTCGAGCAGCAGAAGGCGGCCGGCCGCACCGACGCCCAGATCAAGGCCGACGCCGCCCGCTTCGACGAAGGGACCGCTACGACTTCGACGGCGACGGCGACTTCAACGAGCCCGACGGCTACATCGACCACTTCCAGATCGTGCACGCCGGTGAGGACGAGTCCGGCGGGCGGCGGCGCCCAGGGCACCGACGCGATCTGGGCCCACCGCTGGTACGCCTTCGGCACTGACGCCGGTGCCACCGGCCCCGAGCAGAACAAGCTCGGCGGCTCGCAGATCGGCTCCACCGGTGTCTGGGTCGGCGACTACACCATCCAGCCGGAGAACGGCGGCCCCGGCGTCTACGCCCACGAGTACGGCCACGACCTCGGTCTGCCGGACCACTACGACACCGCCGGCGGCGACAACTCCACCGGCTTCTGGACGCTGATGTCGTCCGGCTCCTGGCTCCGGCACCGGCCGCAACGAGATCGGCGACCTGCCCGGCGACATGACCGCCTGGGACAAGCTCCAGCTCGGCTGGCTGAACTACGACACCGCCAAGGCCGGGTCAACTCCTGGCGCAAGCTGGCGTGGCGGAGTACAACACCAAGCACAAGCAGGGCCTGGTCGTCGAGCTGCCGAAGAAGGCGGTCACCACCGAGATCACCACCCCGGCCGAGGGCAAGACCCAGTGGTGGAGCGGCAGCGGTGACAACCTCAAGAACACGCTGAGCCGTTCGGTCGACCTCACCGGCAAGTCGAAGCCGAGCTGACCTTCGACGGCTGGTACGACATCGAGGCCAACTACGACTACCTCTACACCGAGGTCTCGACCGGACGGCGGCGCCAACTGGACCGCCGTCGACGGCAACGGTGGACGGTCAGCCGATCCCGCGCGACGCCGCCGACAAGCCGGCCCTGCACGGCACGCTCGACGCGTACACGAAGTTCGCGTACTCCCTCGACGCCTACGCGGGCAAGAAGATCGACCTCCGCTTCCGCTACCAGACCGACGGCGGCGTGGCCAGAAGGGCTTCACGGCCGACGCCATCAAGGTCGCGGACGGCGAGGCGCTTCTTCACCGACAACGCCGAGACCGCGGACGCCGCTTGGGCGGCCACCGGCTTCCCCGCGTCGGCGCGTCCTTCACCAAGGACTACGCGCAGTACTACATCGCCGAGAACCGGCAGTACCGTGTCGTACGACAAGACGCTGAAGACCGGCCCGTACAACTTCGGCTTCACGGAGCGCCCGAACTGGGTGGAGCACTACGCGTACCAGAACGGCCTGCTGATCTGGAAGTGGGACACCTCCCAGGCGGACAACAACACCAGCCAGCACCCGGGCACCGGTCTCGTCCTGCCGATCGACTCGCACCCGACCGCGATGAAGTGGAAGGATCGGCAACGCTGCTGCGCAACCGCGTCCATGTCGTACGACTCGCCGTTCAGCCTCTACCGCACGGACGCCGTCACGCTGCACCAGCTGCGGACGTGGCGAAGTACTTCCCGGGCTTCGAAGGGTGTCTCTCGGTTCTTCAACGACCGCAAGAGCGACTACTACGACGAGTCATCGAACTTTGACCGGTGGCGTCAAGATCACCGGGACACCAACACGAAGATCAAGATTCTCAAGGAGGCCAAGAACGGCTCGACGATCGAGCTCGAGGTCGGCCCCGCGGGCAGGTAACTAGCATCTGCCCAGGTCAGCTATGATCGGCGGTGACCCCCTTGGCGGGTCGCCGCCGATCCGTGTTTTTAGGGGCGCGTCCTGTGGTTCTCTCTGATTGACACCGGGTCCGGAGGCCTCGGACCGACCCAGGCTGACCTCGGAAGGGCGACCGCATGGCCGCAGGAGGCTTGGCAAGCTGCCGAACGGCACGTGGTGGTGGCACTGGAACCTGCCCAGCCCCCGCCGCTCCGGGAGGGCAGCGTGCGCTTTCGTCCACGCCCGAGAACCGGGCGCGCGCCCTGACCAGGCTGCGCAACCTGGGACTGCGCGCGGTCTACCCGCGGGTAACGCCGCCCCTGCCGACCCCGGACGAGATCACGGCGGTCCCGCACCACCTGGACGGCCTCATATGGCGCACGGCGCCGGTGGCCCGGAGCCGTGGGCGGCCCGGACCTCGTCCAGGAGCTGTGGCATCCGATCCGGGCACTGCTCAGACGCCCGACGGCACAGACGTGACCGGCTCCGGGCGCTACTGGACGACCGGCTTCCCGGACAGCTCCACACCCGCCTCCCGCAGCTCCTCCAGCGCCCCGCTCGGTGGTCGCCGCGGACACCCCGGCGGTCGGGTCGAGCAGCACCTGTGTGCGGGAAGCCCTCGCGCGCGGCGTCCAGGGCGGTGGCCCGTACGCAGTGGTCGGTGGCGATGCCCACGACGTCGACCTCATCGATCTCCCGGGCCCGCAGCCATTCGGCGAGGGGCCGTGCCGTTCTCGTCGGCGCCCTCGAAGCCGCTGTAGGCCGCCGCGTAGGCACCCTTGTCGAAGACGGCGTCTATCGCGCCGGACGCGACGACGGGGGCGAAGTTCGGATGGAAGCCGACGCCCTCCGTGCCGGCGACGCAGTGCGCGGGCCAGGAGTGGACGAAGTCGGGGTTGTCGGCGAAGTGGCCGCCCGGTGCGACATGGTGGTCGCGGGTGGCCACGACGTGGCCGTAGCCGGCGGGCGCCTGCCCGATCAGCTCGGTGATGGCGGCGGCCACGTCCGCACCGCCGGACACCGCGAGGTGCCCCCTCGCAGAAGTCGTTCTGCACGTCTACGACGATCAGGGCGCGGCGCATGGTCGGTGTCCTTCGACTGGATCGGATGTGAGGTTGAGGGGCACCAGCTTTAGCTACCCGAGCCCCGTGCAGGTACTCCGTCGGAATCGACGGGTTCCCCTCGGGAGAGCTGGGTGGCGGACAGCGGGAGGTTGGCGCGGGCGGCCGCGTGGCGGTCCCGGGCGGCGTCCAGCGGCTCGCGGGCGACGACCGTGCCGCCCTTGACCAGCTCGACCAGGAGCTGCCGGTCGGCGAGGTCCTCGGGCACCGGCCCGGTGCCGACCACCTCGGCCTCGGCGTAGCCGTAGTCGTCCAGCCGCCGGGCCGCCCACTTGCGGCCGCCGATCGAGGTCTTGCCGCCGCTGGACCTCTTCGCCACCGGCACCAGCGGTGCCCCGTCCGCACCGGACTCGGCGCGGGCGACCAGCTTGTAGACCATCGAGGCCGTCGGGTGCCCGGACCCGGTCACCAGCTGGGTGCCGACGCCGTACGCGTCCACGGGCGCCGCCGCCAGCGAGGCGATGGCGTACTCGTCCAGGTCCGAGGTCACGACGATCTTCGTCTCCGTGGCGCCCAGCTCGTCCAGCTGCTGCCGCACCCGGTGGGCGACCAGCAGCAGGTCGCCGGAGTCGATGCGCACGGCGCCCAGCTCCGGCCCGGCGATCTCCACGGCCGTACGGACGGCCTCGGCGACGTCGTAGGTGTCCACGAGGAGCGTGGTGTCCCGGCCGAGCGCGTCCACCTGGGCCCGGAAGGCGTCCCGCTCGTTGTCGTGGAGCAGGGTGAAGGCGTGGGCGGAGGTGCCCACGGTGGGGATGTTGTAGCGGAAGCCGGCGGCCAGGTCGGAGGTGGTCGTGAAGCCGCCGACGTAGGCGGAGCGGGCGGCGGCGACGGCGGCCAGCTCGTGGGTGCGGCGGGCGCCCATCTCGATCAGCGGACGCGCCCCGGCGGCGGAGGCCATCCGGGAGGCGGCGGCGGCGATCGCCGAGTCGTGGTTGAGGATGGAGAGGGATCACCGTCTCCAGCAGCACGCACTCGCCGAAGGTCCCCCTCGACCCGCATGATCGGCGAGCCCGGGAAGTACACCTCGCCCTCGGGGTAGCCCCAGATGTCGCCGCCGAAGCGGTACTCGGCGAGCCAGTCCAGGGTCTCCTCGTCGACGATGCCCTTCTCGCGCAGGAAGCGCAGGACGTCCGCGTCGAAGCGGAAGTTCTCCACCGCGTCCAGCACCCGTCCGGTGCCCGCGACGACGCCGTAGCGGCGCCCGTCCGGCAGTCGGCGCGTGAAGACCTCGAACACGCTCCGCCGCCCGGCCGTGCCCGCCTTCAGGGCGGCTCGGAGCATGGTCAGCTCGTACTGGTCCGTGAAGAGCGCCGTCGAGGGAACGTCCACCGGCAGCCCAAGGTCCGCTGTGTTCATGACGAGGATGCTGCACCCCATTTCGTCAGTCTGACGATTTCCTGGTGGCGTGGCGCCGGCCACAGGCCCGTTTGTGCGAGTGCCCCCTGTGGTGGCAGCATGGGCCATGTGACGGCAGCCGCACCCATGGAGATCGAGAAGACCGAATCGGCGGAGGAGGTCTTCGCCGTACCCGAGCCCGACGTGCCCTGGCTGACGATCGTCCACAACGACCCCGTCAACCTCATGAGCTACGTGACGTACGTCTTCCAGTCGTACTTCGGCTACTCCAAGGAAAAAGGCCACCAAGCTGCATGATGGACGTCCATCACAGAGGGCCGCGCGGTCGTCTCCACCGGCTCGCGCGAGGAGATGGAGCGGGACGTCCAGGCCATGCACGGCTACGGTCTGTGGGCCACCCTCCAGCAGGACCGGAAATGACCCACGCCCGCCCGCAGGACGGAAGTAGCTGAATCGCCTCCATGCCAGGACAGTTCGAACCGCTTCCCGGCGGCGGCGCGGCCGTCGCCCTCGACGACGTCGAGATCTCCATCATCCGGTCCCTGGCCGTGCAGCTCCTGGAGCTGATCGGCCCCGGCCCCGCCGAGGACGCCTCCGACGACCCGCTCGCCGAGCTCTTTCGCCGACGGCCCGAGCGAACCGCCCTCCGATCCCGTGCTGCGGCGCCTGTTCCCGGACGCCTACGGCGACCCCGAGGGCGCCCCGCAGGCCAAGGAGGCCGAGGAGCAGCGGGCGTACTCCGCCGAGTTCCGCCGCTACACCGAGAACGACCTGCGGGCCGGCAAGCGCGACAACGCGCTCGCGGTCATCCGCACCCTGGACACCCTCGCCTCGGCGTCCGCGGGTGAGGAGGGGGCGGTGCTGAAGCTGTCGCCCCAGGAGTCCCAGGAGTGGCTGCGCGCCCTGAACGACCTGCGCCTGGCGATCGGTTCCCGGCTGGAGATCGCCGACGAGGACGACACCGACCTGCTCTACCGGCTCCCGGACGAGGACCCGCGCAAGCCGATGGTGATGGCGTACCTGTGGCTCGGCGGACTGCAGGAGTCGCTCGTCGCGACCCTTATGCCCTGATTGCCGGGAAGGGTGTCCGCTCAGCGGTTCCTCAAATCCGGGTAATGATCTCGTCAAAGAATTACCCCTCTTCGCCCATCTCGGGCGCCTTCTGTCCTTATATGTCTGTGCTGTGCGTCACATGACTCTCCTGTGATCGACCTCCCGGTCGTGGTAAATCTTCACGACCGCCCGGCGAACACCACCCGAATGTTCGGCCGGGTGCGCCACCGAGCCGGCGGATCGCCGGCCAGGCACCGAGCGGGACGTGAGGCCCGCTCAACTCCATCATCCGGGGGATCGAGACCCGATCCGAGGCCGAGTCGAGGCCCGGGTCGGCATGGAGAAAGGCGCACCACACATGACCTCTGCGCAGGTCGACACGGACAAGGCCCCCGAAGAGGGCTACGAGCGCGGGCTCAACAGCCGCCAGGTCCAGATGATCGCGATCGGCGGCGCCATCGGCGTCGGTCTCTTCCCCTGGGCGCCGGGGCCAACATCGCCAAGGCCGGCCCCAGCATCATCCTCATGTACGCCCTCGCGGGCGTGATCATCTTCTTCATCATGCGGGCGCTCGGCGAACTCCTGCTCTACCGACCGGTCTCCGGCTCCTTCGCCGAGTACTCGCGCGAGTTCCTCGGCCCCTTCTTCGGCTACTTCCACCGGCTGGACGTACTGGCTGATGTGGGTGGTCACCGGCATGGCGGAACTCACCGCCGCCGCCATCTACATCCACTACTGGTTCCCGGACATCCCGCAGTGGGTGTCGGCCCTGGTCTTCCTGGTCCTGCTGTTCGTGGCCAACCTGATCTCGGTGAAGCTTTTCGGCGAGATCGAGTTCTGGTTCTCGATGGTCAAGGTCACCGCCATCATCGGCATGATCGTGATCGGCATCGGCGTGCTCACCCTCGGCTTCAGCCAGGCCGGCGACACCGCCGCCGTCTCCAACCTGTGGGCCTTCGACGGCTTCTTCCCCAAGGGCATCGGCTCGTCCCTGATGACCCTCCAGGGCGTCATGTTCGCCTACCTCGCCGTCGAGCTGGTCGGCGTCACGGCCGGCGAGTCGGAGAACCCGGAGAAGACCCTCCCCAAGGCGATCAACACCCTGCCCTGGCGCATCGCCCTCTTCTACGTCGGTGCCCTCACCGTCATCCTGGCCGTGGTGAAGTGGACGGAGTTCGCCGAGGGCGTCAGCCCCTTCGTGGAGGCCTTCACCGTCATCGGCATCCCGGCCGGCGCCGGCATCGTCAACTTCGTCGTGCTCACCGCCGCCCCTGTCGTCCTGCAACTCCGGTATGTACTCCACGGGCCGGATGCTGCGCACCCTCGCGGACAACGGCGAGGCTCCCAGGGTCTTCAGCCGGCTGTCGTCGACCAAGACCCCGGCCATCGGCATCGGCATCTCGGTGATCTTCATGGGCATCGGCGTGGTCCTGAACTACGTCGTCCCGGAGAAGGCCTTCGGCTACGTCACCTCCATCGCCACCGCCGCCGGCATCTGGACCTGGCTGATGATCCTGATCAGTCACGTCCGCTACCGCCGCAAGGTCGTCGCGGGCCGCCTGCCCGCCTCCTCCTTCCCTGCGCCGGGCGGCTCGGTGTGCTCCTACATCGCCATCGCCTTCCTGCTCTTCGTCACCTGCCTGATCGCCTACGACGCCGACGCCCGCGTCTGCCTGTACGTGATGACCGGCTGGGCCGCCGCCCTCGGCATCGGCTGGGCCGTGCTCAAGAGCCGCAACCCGGACATCACCGAGCGGCACGGCGAACCGGAGCTGGAGAAGATCGTCTGACCTGCGCGTTCTCGCGCATCCGGGACGCCCGGTCACCGGGGATGCTCGTGGCATCCCCACCGGCCACCGCTCAGGGCGTCCAGCATGCGGGCCGCCCCGTACCACCCACCGGTACGGGGCGGCCCCTCTGCTTATCCTGGCCGCATGCTGACCATCACCCAGGCCCTGTACGACCAGATCGTCGCCCACGCGCGCGAGGACCACCCCGACGAGGCGTGCGGCGTGGTGGCCGGTCCCGTGGGCGAGGGCCGCCCCGAGCGGTTCATCCCGATGCTGAACGCCGCCCGCTCGCCGACCTTCTACGAGTTCGACTCGCAGGACCTGCTCAGGCTCTACCGGGAGATGGACGACCGCGACGAGGAGCCGGCGGTCATCTACCACTCCCACACGGCCACCGAGGCGTACCCCTCCCGCACCGACCTCACCTACGCCAACGAGCCGGGCGCCCACTACGTCCTGGTCTCGACGGCGGACACCGACGGCGTCGGCGACTTCCAGTTCCGGTCGTTCCGGATCGTGGATGGAGAGGTGACCGAGGAGGAGGTCAAGGTCGTGGAGGCGTACTGATATCACAGGGCGGACGGGAAACGTCCAGTAGATGAGATCACACTCCGGATGCCGGACCGGGAATCGATACGATGAGCCCATGGTTCTTCTCGACGTGAGCGAAAAGGCGCCGGGCACGCTGCTCGTGGCGCGGCTGCACGTCGACCTGTGCAGGCTGAACAGCGCCATCTGTTGATCTTCCGCTGCCGCCGTACGGCCCGTGCGCCGCGGCGGGCTGCCGCGTGCCGCCGCGCGCCTCACCGAACCCACGACACCTTCCGACAGGAGCCCTCAGCCATGGCCATCGAGGTCCGCATCCCGACCATCCTCCGCCAGTACACCGACGGCCAGAAGGCGGTGGAGGGCACCGGGGACACCCTCGCCGAGCTCTTCACCGACCTCGAGACCAGGCACGCGGGCATCCGGGCCCGACTCGTCGACGAGGCCAACGGCGACCAGCTGCGCCGCTTCGTCAACGTCTACCTGAACGACGAGGACGTCCGCTTCCTGGACGGCATCAACACCAAGCTGGCGGACGGCGACAGCATCACGATCCTGCCGGCCGTCGCCGGCGGTATGGCCTGATCGGCGATGCGTTACGACTCCCCGCTGGCCGCGGTGGGCAACACCCCTCTGGTGCGCCTGCCGCGGCTCTCGCCGTCCGACGACGTCCGCGTCTGGGCCAAGCTGGAGGACCGCAACCCGACCGGCTCGATCAAGGACCGCCCCGCGCTCCACATGATCGAGCAGGCGGAGAAGGACGGCCGCCTCACCCCGGGCTGCACGATCCTGGAGCCGACCAGCGGCAACACCGGCATCTCGCTGGCCATGGCCGCCAAGCTCAAGGGCTACCGCATCGTCTGCGTGATGCCCGAGAACACCTCCCAGGAGCGCCGGGACCTGCTCGCCATGTGGGGCGCGGAGATCATCTCCTCCCCGGCCGCGGGCGGCTCCAACACCGCCGTACGGGTCGCCAAGGAGCTCTCCGCCGAGCACCCGGACTGGGTGATGCTCTACCAGTACGGCAACCCGGACAACGCCGGCGCCCACTACGCCGGCACCGGCCCGGAGATCCTCGCCGACCTGCCGTCCATCACCCACTTCGTGGCCGGCCTCGGCACCACGGGCAACCCTGATGGGCGTCGGCCGCTTCCTGCGCGAGAACAAGCCCGACGTGAAGATCGTCGCCGCCGAACCCGCGCTACGACGACCTGGTGTACGGCCTGCGCAACCTCGACGAGGGCTTCGTACCCGAGCTGTACGACGCCTCCGTCCTCACCACCCGCTTCTCGGTGGGCTCGGCGGACGCCGTGACCCGCACCCGTGAGCTCCTCCAACAGGAGGGCATCTTCGCGGGCGTCTCCACCGGCGCCGCCCTGCACGCCGCGATCGGCGTCGGGAACAAGGCGGTGAAGGCCGGCGAGAGCGCGGACATCGTGTTCGTCGTCGCCGACGGCGGCTGGAAGTACCTCTCCACCGGCGTCTACACGGCGGCCACCACCGAGGAGGCCATCGACACCCTCCAGGGCCAGCTCTGGGCCTGACCGCTCACTCGGCGAGGTGACGGACCTGGTCCCACAGGACCGGGTCCACCACACCCACCCGCCGCCGGAAGTCCCGCACGGGCACCTCCCGCAACTCGTCGGTCTCCAGGAAGCTCGTCCGCCCCCGCGCGTCCCCGACCGAGCCCGGCGGCAACGTGATCACCCCGGCCCGCCCGGCCCGGTGCCGGCTGGTGATCTTCGCCACCAGCACCCGCCGCCCGCGCACCCGGACCACGAGACACGGCCGGTCCTTCGCACCGCCGGAGTCCTCGTACGGCACGTTCGCCCACCAGATCTCCGCGGGCGCGGCCGTTCCGGCCCGCCCTCTCCGGCCCCGTCGGCCGGCCCGGCGGACGCCGGCTGCCGCCCGGCCGCGGGGGCCGCCGCCCCCGGCCCCAGCCGTCGACGACCGTGGCGACGAGCGCGAGCAGTACCACCGCCGCGAGGGCGAGCCACCAGGACGTGTTCATGCCGACGACCGTACCGGCGCGCACTGCCCCCGCGCGCCCCCTCCATGGCCCCGCGCGCCCTACTTCCAGCCGAACCGGTGACACCGCAGGTGAGTTCGCCCACAACGGCCCCTGGCGGAGGAGCGACCCGAGGTTTTGCGCCTTACGCTCGACAAACCGCACGACCCCCGTCTCTCCACACGCGCCAGCGGAGGTTTCTGCTTCATGAAGCTCACCGTCGTCGGCTGCTCGGGGTCGTTCCCGTCCGCGGAATCGGCCTGCTCGAGCTACCTCGTCGAGGCCGACGGCTTCCGGCTGCTCCTCGACATGGGCAACGGCGCCCTCGGCGAGTTGCAGCGCCACTGCGGTCTCTACGACCTCGACGCGATCTTCCTCAGCCACCTGCACGCCGACCACTGCATCGACATGTGCGCCTACTTCGTGGCGCGCTACTACCGGCACGAGGGCGGCCGCTGCGACCCCTCCCGGTCTACGGACCCGAGGGGCACCGAGCACCGGCTCACCACCGCCTACGCCGACACCCCCTCCGCCTCGTCCATGAGTGAGGTCTTCGACTTCCACACGGTCAAGCCGTCCACCTTCGAGGTCGGACCCTTCACCGTGCACACCGAACGCGTCGCCCACCCCGTGGAGGCCTACGCCATCCGCGTCGAGCACGGCGGCAGGTCGCTGACCTACTCCGGCGACACGGGCGTCACCGCCACGCTGGACGAACTCGCCCGCGACACCGACCTGTTCCTGTGCGAGGCCGCCTTCACGCACGGCAAGGAGAACATCCCCGACCTCCACCTCAACGGCCGCGAGGCGGGCGAGAGCGCCACCCGCGCCGGCGCCCGCCGCCTGGTACTCACCCACATCCCCCCGTGGACCGACCCCAGGTCAACCTCGCCGACGCGCGCGAGGTCTACGACGGACCGGTGGAGGTCGCCGCGGCGGGCGCGGTGTACGAGGTCTAGCCCCCGCGCAGGCATGACGAGGGCCCCGGAACCTTCCCGGTTCCGGGGCCCCTCGTCATGCCTGTCCGCGGCGGGGACTCACGCCTTCGTGAGGTCCTCGACCTCCTCCTCGGGCTCGCGGCCCGGGGTCTTCAGGTTGAACTTGATGATCGCGAAGCGGAACGTCACGTAATAGATCACCGCGAACACCAGACCGATCGGAATGATCAGCCATGGCTTGGTGGCGAGATGCCAGTTCAGGGCGTAGTCGATGGCACCGGCCGAGAAGTTGAAGCCGGCGTGCACACCCAGGCCCCAGGTGATCGCCATCGAGGCGGCGGTGAGCACCGCGTGCAGCACGTACAGGACCGGCGCGATGAACATGAACGAGAACTCGATCGGCTCGGTCACACCGGTGACGAACGAGGTCAGCGCGAGCGAGACCATCATGCCCATCACGGCCTTGCGGCGCTCCGGGCGGGGCACAGTGCGCGATGGCGATCGCGGCGGCCGGCAGGCCGAACATCATGATCGGGAAGAAGCCGGACTGGAAGATGCCGGCGGACGGGTCACCGGCCAGGAAGCGGGTGATGTCGCCGTGCACGACCTCACCGGCGGCGTTCGTGAAGTCGCCGAGCTGGAACCAGGCCACGGTGTTGACGAACTGGTGCATGCCGACCGGGATCAGCGCGCGGTTCACGCCGCCGAACAGGGCCGCGCCACCGGCGCCGAGGCCGGTCATCCACTCGCCGAAGTTGGAGATGCCGGTACCGATGGGCTCCCAGACCAGACCGAAGAAGACACCGACCACGATGCCGACGAAGGCCATGATGATCGGCACCAGTCGGCGGCCGTTGAAGAAGCCGAGCCAGTCCACCAGCCTGGTGCGGTGGAACCGCTGCCACAGCACCGCGGCGAGCAGACCCATGATGATGCCGCCGAGGACACCCGGGTCGTTGTACGTCGCGGCGACGTCCTCGCCGTTCTTGACCACCGCCTCGGTGACCGGGAAGGCCTCCAGGACCTTGCTGTACACGAGGAAGCCGACCACCGCGGCCAGAGCGGTCGAGCCGTCCGCCTTCTTGGCGAAGCCGATGGCCACGCCTATGCAGAACAGGATCGGCAGCGAGCCGGTCAGAGCACCGCCCGCGTTGTTGAAGACGGCGGCGACGCGGTCCCAGCCCAGGCCGTCCTTGCCGAAGATGTCGTCCTGGCCGAGCCGGACCATGATGCCGGCCGCCGGAAGCACGGCGATCGGGAGCTGCAGGCTGCGGCCGACCTTCTGCAAACCCTGGAAAAGACCAGATCCCCGCTTCTTTGCGGGGGCCGCCTTGTCGGTGGCGGTGCTCATACTTCCTCCATCGGGTGGTGGTCTACACCACTCAGTGGTGTAGACCTGTTGTAGCACGATGAAGGCCGCGTAAGGAACCCGTGATTCCGCGACGGCGGAACTACGCGCAGTGTCCGATCAAGCCGCCAGGTCAGGGCCCCCGAGGGCGGGCCGAAGGCCCCCGGACGGTCGGTCCGAGGGCCTCTGTGAGACCACGGTCAAAGGGTACGTGAGGGTGCGCGAGGTCTACTGCGTGAGGTCTACACCTTCGTGACGTCCTCCACCTCGTCCTCCGGCTCCCGCCCAGGCGTCTTCAGGTCGAACTTCGTGATCGCGAACCGGAAGACCACGTAATACACCACCGCGAAGCACAGGCCGATCGGAATGATCAGCCACGGCCTGGTGGCCAGGTTCCAGTTGATGACGTAGTCGATCAGCCCCGCCGAGAAGCTGAACCCGTCCTTCACGCCCAGCGCCCACGTCACGGCCATCGACACACCCGTCAGCACCGCGTGCACCGCGTACAGCACCGGAGCGATGAACAGGAACGAGTACTCCAGCGGCTCCGTGATCCCCGTCACGAACGACGTCAGCGCCACCGACAGCATCAGGCCGCCGACCTCCTTGCGCCGGTGCGGCTTCGCGCAGTGGGTGATCGCCAGCGCCGCCGCGGGCAGCGCGAACATCATGATCGGGAAGAAGCCCGAGGTGAACTGACCCGCGTTCGGGTCGCCCGCCAGGAACATGTTGATGTCGCCGTGCACCACCGTGCCGTCCGGCTTCGTGTACGAACCGAACTGGAACCACATCGGCACGTTCAGGAACTGATGCAGACCGATCACCAGCAACGCCCGGTTCGCCAGCCCGAACACACCCGCACCCCAGGCGCCCAGCCCCGTCAGCCAGTCGCTGAAACTCTCCAGCGCATCGCCGATCGGCGGCCACACCCACAGGCACAGCGCCGCGAAGGCGATCGCCACGAACGCCATGATGATCGGCACCAGCCGGCGCCCGTTGAAGAACCCGAGCCAGTCGACCAGCTTCGTCCGATGGAACCGCTGCCAGAGATAGGCCGTCAGCAACCCCATCACGATGCCACCGAAGACCCCCGGATTCTGGAAGGTGAACGCCGTCACCGTCCCCGACCCGTCCGTCAACTGGCAGCTGATCTGCGGCACCGCCTCCGAACCCTCCGGACAGTCCTCCGGAAACTGCCGCAGCACGTTGAAGTAGACGAGGAACCCCGCCACCGCCGCCAGCGCCGTCGAACCGTCAGCCTTCTTCGCCATCCCGATGGCCACGCCCACACAGAACAGCAGCGGCAGCCCCAGCGAACCGTCCAGCAGCGCACCGCCCGCGCCGGTCATCACCTTCGAGACGTTCGACCAGCCAAGACCGTCGTCCCCGAAGACATCCGGCTGCCCCAGCCGGTTGAGAATGCCCGGCGGCGGGCAGGACCGCGATGGGCAACTGAAGGCTGCGACCCATCTTCTGCAACCCCTGGAACGCCGTGTTCCAGCGGGCACGTGCAGGGCTGACCCCGCTGTCGGCACTCATCCGGTCTCCATCCGGTCGCCGGTACACTGGTGTAGACCAGTTGACAAACGGCTCCGCCGCCGTGACGCCATCATTCGATACAGGCCCCACGATGGCTCGCGAAGATGGGCCAACTGTGGGTTACTGCCACAAAGCGGTTCGGATCAGGGAGACAGAACATGGGCCAGCAAGGCTGAGAAGATCGTCGCCGGCCTCGGCGGCATCGACAACATCGACGAGATCGAAGGCTGCATCACCCGCCTCCGCACCGAGGTCAACGACCCCGCGCTGGTCAACGAAGCCGCCCTCAAGGGCCGCCGGCGCCCACGGCGTCGTCAAGATGGGCACCGCCATCCAGGTCGTCATCGGCACCGACGCCGACCCGATCGCCGCCGAGATCGAAGACATGATGTAAAGACGCCGAGCGCACCCAGGGGCCCCTCCCACCACGGGACGGGGCCCTGTCCGTGCGCCCGCTAGGCTCACCCGCATGTCACGAATCGACGGCCGCACTCCCCCAGCAGCTCCGCCCCGTCACCATCGAACGCGGCTGGAGCAAGCACGCCGAAGGCTCCGTCCCGTCTCCTTCGGCGACACCAAAGTCCTCCGCAACGCCTCCGTCACCGAAGGCGTCCTTCGCTGGCGCAAGGGGCAGCGGCGAAGGCTGGGTCACCGCCGAATACGCCATGCTTCCCCGCGCCACCAACACCCGCGGCGACCGCGAGTCCGTCAAGGGCCGCATCGGCGGCCGCACCCACGAGATCAGCCGCCCCATCGGCCGCTCCCTGCGCGCGGTCATCGACTACAAGGCACTCGGCGAGAACACCATCGTCCTCGACTGCGACGTGCTCCAGGCCGACGGAGGCACTCCGCACCGCCGCCGTCACCGGCGCCTACGTCGCCCCTCGCCGACGCCATCACCTGGGCCCAGACCACCAAGAAGCTCATCAGGCCCAGCCGCAAGCCCCTCACCGGCACCGTCTCCGCCGTCTCCGTCGGCATCGTCGACGGCACCCCCTCCTCGACCTCCGCTACGAGGAAGACGTCCGCGCCGACACCGACATGAACGTCGTCTGCACCGGCGACGGCCGCTTCGTCGAGGTCCAGGGCACCGCCGAGGCCGAGCCCTTCGACCGCGACGAACTCAACGCCCCTCCTCGACCTCGCCGCCGGCGGCTGCGCCGAACTGGCCGAACTTCAGCGCAAGGCCCTTGACACGGTCCTCGAAAGGTAAAGAGAAGACCAAGGGCACATCAAGAAAAGGCGGCCCGGACACGCAACTCCGCCGCCCACCGCCGCGTCACTAGCAGTACGGACGTACGGTTCACCGCCGTACGTCCGACGCCGCACCGCAGACGGGCCGCCCGGCCCTGTCCCAAGGGGAGGACCGAGACCCATGGCCGCGAGCCGCCACCGCCGCCTTCGCCGCACCACCGTCACCGCCGCCACCGTGGCGGCCATCGCCCTGACGGCCGGACTCACCACCGGATGCGACGCCGTCGACAAGGCCCTCGACTGCGTCCAGACCGCCGACGCCATCGCCGACAGCGTCACCGCCCTCCAGCAGGCCGTGGAGAACGCGTCCAACGACCCGGACGCAGCTCGAGGAATCCCTCAACTCCATAGACAAGGACCTCGACAAGATCGGCGACAAGACCGACAACGCCGACGTCGACAAGGCGGTCGACGACCTCGGCAAGGCCGTGGACAACGTCCGCACCTCCGTCGAGAACGGTGACAACACCCCGGACCTGAGCCCCGTCACCGACGCGGCCGGCGAACTGACGAAGGTCTGCACGCGCGTAAGGACGGGCCGGCGGGACGGACCTAGGGGTCCGGGATACTGGACCCCATGACCCGCCTGATCCTCGCCACCCGCAACGCCGGAAAGATCACCGAACTGAGGGCCATCTCTCGCCGACGCGGGCCTGCCCCACGACCTCGTCGGCGCGGACGCCTACCCGGAGATCCCCGACGTCAGGGAAACCGGCGTCACCTTCGCCGAGAACGCCCTCCCTCAAGGCCCACGCCCTCGCACAGGCCACCGGCCTCCCTGCCGTCGCCGACGACCCCGGCCTCTGCGTCGACGTCCTCAACGGCGCGCCCGGCATCTTCTCCGCCCGCTGGTCCGGCACCCACGGCGACGATAAGGCCAACCTCGACCTCCTCCTCCGCCCAGATCGGCGACATCGCCGACGAACACCGGGGCGCGCACTTCGCCTGCGCGGCGGCCCTGGCCCTGCCCGACGGCACGGAGCGGGTCGTCGAGGGCCAACCCAGGGGGCACCCTGCGCCATGAGCCCGCCGGCACGGGCGGCTTCCGGCTACGACCCGATCCTCCAGCCGGAGGGCGAGACCCGCACGTGTGCGGAACTGACGGCGGACGAGAAGAACGCGATCAGCCACCGGGGGAAGGCGTTCAGGGCGCTGGTGCCGGTGGTGCGAGCTGCCTGGCTGAGCAGCCGGAAAACGTACTGGTGCGGCCGGAGGGACTCGAACCCTCACGGGAGTTACCCCACTGGGACCTAAACCCAGCGTGACCGCCAATTCCACCACGGCCGCCCGGCGCTGCTGCCCGGCCATGCTACTGGTCGGGCAGCGCCGCTCAGATCCCCAGATCCTTGATGATCTTGGCCACGTGGCCAGTCGCGCGGACGTTGTACAGGGCGCGTTCCACCTTGCCGTCCTCGTCGACGACGATCGTGGAGCGGATGACGCCCATGTAGGTCTTGCCGTAGTTCTTCTTCCCGCCGAAGGCCGCGTACGCGTCCAGGACCCTCTTGTCCGGGTCGGCGAGGAGGGTGACCTTCAGGGACTCGGTGTCGCGGAACTTGGCCAGCTTCTCCGGCTTGTCCGGGGAGATGCCGATCACGTCGTAGCCGGCGCCGGTCAGCAGCTCCAGGTTGTCCGTGAAGTCGCACGCCTGCTTCGTGCAGCCGGGGGTAAGGGCAGCGGGGTAGAAGTACACGATGACCTTGCGGCCCTTGTGGTCGGACAGGGACACCCCCGTTGCCGTCGGCGTCCGGGAGGGTGAAGGCGGGGGCCACGTCCCCGGGCTGGAGTCGCTCGCTCATCGAACCAGCGTAACCGGGGGTCCTGACAGTGCAGCGGGGCGAGTAGCTGACAGACTGTCCGGAACAGCGTCAGCAGACTTCGGAGGCCGTACGGTGGCGGACACGTCGGACATCAGAACCCCGGCGCAGATCGAGGCGGACATCAAGCGCCGCCGCGAGGTGCTGGCCGAGACGCTCGACGAGATCGGGATGCGGGTGCACCCGAAGACGATCGTCGGCGATGCGAAGGCCAAGGTCGCTTCCAGCGTCGATCACACCTCGGACGTGCGTATGTCGAGGTCAATCGTGTGGTCAGCGATGTGAAGTCGCAGTTCGTGGACGAGGAGGGCTCGCCCCGGATGGAGCGCGTCGTGCCCGTCGCGCTCGTCGTCGTCGGGGTCGTCGGGCTGCTCGCCCTGAGCGGTACCCGGCGGCGTCGGCGCTGAGCCGGGGCAGGTAGGTTCAGGGCGTGAGCGCCAAGAGAAACGAGCACAGTTCCCGGACGACAAGCTGCCCATCCGGATGCTGCACGACCGCGTACTCGTGCGGCAGGACACCGGTGAGGGCGAGCGGCGTTCCGGGGGCGGGATCCTGATTCCCGCCACGGCGGCGGTCGGGCGGCGGCTGGCCTGGGCCGAGGTCGTCGCGGTGGGTCCGAATGTACGGACCGTGGAGCCGGGCGACCGGGTGCTGTACGACCCGGAGGACCGCGCGGAGGTCGAGGTGCGGGGCACGGCGTACGTGCTCATGCGCGAGCGTGATCTGCACGCGGTGGCCGCGGACCGGTTCGAGGGGTCGGAGGACTCGACCGGGCTGTATCTCTGAGACCCCGTACCTGGAAACAGGGGTTCGCAGAGCGGTTCAGGGGCTGGTGATCGAGGTCACCGGCCCCTTTCGGCTGTCTTTGCTACCTTGGGGAAGCACCCCGACGAGACGCGCCGTACCGGGCCAAGGAAAAGACGACGCACCACCGTTCAGTTCGTTCACGGAGGTGCCTGTCATGGCCTGGGTTCTGTTGCTCGTCGCCGGTCTGCTCGAGGTCGGCTGGTCGATCGGGATGAAGTACACGGACGGGTTCACCCGCCTCGTCCCGAGTCTGTTCACCGGTGCGGGGATCGTCGCCAGCATGGTGCTGCTGTCGTACGCGGCCCGGACGCTGCCCATCGGTACCGCCTACGGCGTGTGGGTGGGGATCGGCGCGGCCGGTGCGGCGGTGCTCGGCATGGTGGTGCTGGGTGAGCCGGTGACCGCCGCCCGGATCTTCTTCATCTGTCTGCTGCTGGTCGCCGTGGTGGGTCTGAAGGCGACCTCCGGGCACTGACCCGGCAGGCCCAGTTCGCCGTCACTGGCGGCGGGGTGTGACGGGGATGCCGGCGACCGTTCCGGTGTCCGAGTCGCCTCCGCCGCCCGCGCCGGTCGTGTCGCCGCCGCCACCTTCTGTGGTGCCGCCGCCGTTCGTCGAGTCGTCGCCGCCTCCGTCACCGCCGCCCGTGGGGCCCGGTTCGGTGGTGGCGCCGCCCGTGGTGGGGCCGCCGGTCGTCGGGTCGCCGGTGCCGGTCTCGCCGCCCGGCGGGGTGCTGCCGCCGCCGGTCTGCCCCGGGGTGGTCTCGGTGCCGGACTCGTCCTCGTCGCCGGTCGACTCGTCGTCGGGGTCGCCGCTGCCGCTCTCGTCGCCGGTGCCCGGTTCGTCCGAGGAGTCGTCGGACGGGGACGCGGTGACGTCGGCGCCGGCCTGGAGCTGGAGGTCGAAGTCGGTGACCGGTTCGCCCTTGAGGGCGTTGCGGGTGTACTGGCCCCAGATCTCGGCGGGCGCGCCGCCGCCGTTGATGCGCGGCAGGCCCATCGCGCCGTAGAGCGACTTGTGGGCGGCGGTTTCCGGGTCCTGGCCCATGACGGCGATGACGGTGGCCAGCTCGGGGGTGTAGCCGGCGAACCAGGCGGCGGTGTCCTCCTCGGCGGTGCCGGTCTTGCCGGCGGCGGGGCGGCCTGCGGCCTGGGCGGCGGTGGCGGTGCCGTTCTGGACGACGCTGCGCAGGACGGAGGTGGTGGTGTCGGCGGCCTCGCGGCTGACGGCCTGGCGCTCGCGCCGCTCGGGCAGCTCGACCTCCTGCTTGCCGTCCTTCATGACCTTCTCGACCAGCGTGTACGTGCCGTGCCTGCCGTGGTTGGCGAGGGTGGCGTACGCCTCGGCCATGTCGAGAGGGCTGGCGGTGGCCACGCCGAGGGCGATGGAGGGGGAGGGCGTCAGCTCGGGGTGTTCTTGGAGAGGCCGAGGTCGATCGCGGTCTGCTGGACCTTGTCGGAGCCGACGTCCACGGCCATCTGGGCGTACACGGCGTTGACGGACTTGTCGGTGGCCTCGCGGACGGTGACGTCCCCGTAGTCGTGGTGGTCCTCGTTCTCCGGGGCGTAGCGGCCGCCGCTCCAGCCCTGGACGGGGCGTTCGCTGGTGCCGTCGTAGATCGTGTTCGGGTTGATCGTGCGGCCGTCCTGCGTCTCGGAGTGGTTCTCGACGGCGGACGTGAACACGAAGGGCTTGAAGGTGGAGCCGACCTGGAAGTCGCGGCGGGTGGCGTTGGGTGTGTACTGCTTGACGTAGTCGATGCCGTTGTACATCGCGACGACCTTGCCGGTCTCCGGGTCGACGGAGGCGCCGCCCGCGCGGACGTAGGTGTCGACCTTGCGTTCCTTCTTGTCCAGCTTGGACATGAGCTTGTCGTCGACGGCCTTGACGAAGGCGTTCTGCTTGTCCTTCTGCAGGGTCGTGGTGATGCGGTAGCCGCCGCGGTCGAGCTCCTCCTCGTCGACGATCTCGTTCTGGATCAGGTAGTCCCTGACGATGTTGACGACGTAGCCGCGCTGCCCGGACATGTTGGTGGAGATGGTGCTCTCCTTGGGCGCGGGGAACTTCTGGCTCGCGCGTTCGGACGGGCTCAGCCAGCCCTTCTCGACCATGCCGTCCAGGACGTAGTTCCAGCGGGCCTCGGCGGCGGGCTTGTTCTCCGGGTGGGCGACGACGTCGTACTGGCTGGGCGCGTTGAGCAGCGAGGCGAGGTAGGCGCCCTGGGCCGCGGTGAGGTCCTTGGCGTCGATGCCGTAGTAGGCCTGGGCGGCGGCCTGGATGCCGTAGGCGCCGCGGCCGAAGAAGCTGGTGTTGAGGTAGCCCTCGAGGATCTCGCTCTTGCTCTTCTCGCGGTCGAGCTTGATCGAGATGAAGAACTCCTTCACCTTGCGGGTGATGGTCTGTTCCTGGGCCAGGTAGTAGTTCTTGACGTACTGCTGGGTGATGGTGGAGCCGGACTGCTTGCCCTTGCCGGTGGCGGTGTTCCAGCCGGCGCGGACCATGGCCCCCGGGTCGATGGCGGACTCGGTGTAGAAGTCGCGGTCCTCGGCGGCCAGGACGGCGTGCTGGGCGGCCTTGGAGATGCGGGCGAGGCCGACGCTCTCCCGGTTGACCTCGCCGTCGCGGGCGAGGACGCTGCCGTCGGCGTACAGGTAGACGTTGGACTGCTTGGTGGCGAGCGCGTTGGCGGCCGGGATCTGCACCAGGTGGTAGCCGAGGAAGAAGCCGCCGATCAGCAGCAGGACGCCGATGAGGCAGGTGCTCAGTACGATGCGCCAGGTCGGGACGAACCGGCGCCATCCGGTGCGCGCCGGCCGCTTGGGCTTCTTGGCCTTCCCGTCGCCGGCCGCCCCCTCGCCGGCCGCCTGGGGCTCTCTCGGCGCCCAGCCCTGGTTCGGCTGCTGCGGCTGCGGCTCGTCGCTCATCTCGTGCACGGACTCCTGTTTCGCGTCGTACGGTCTGGTCTCGTACGGCCTTGTACGCCTCTGCGTCCTCCGGCGCCTCTCATGCCTTCTGGCGCCCTCTGAAGAAGACTCTCGCACCGGGCGTTCCGTTCCCACTCGGCGGCACACCCGTGAAATTCCGTGGCACGTGGGGTCGCGTTCGCACTAGGCTCCTGCGCTTCGGTGCCGGTCGGAGGGTGGGAGTCGTGGGCGTGGGCTCGGGGCGGTTGTACGCGGCCGTCGCGGCGGGGGGATTCCGACGGTACGCGACGTATCGGGCGGCCACCGCCGCCGGGATGTTCACCAACACGGTCTTCGGATTGATCCTGGTATATACCTATCTGGCCCTGTGGGACGAGAAACCGCAGCTCGGGGGCTACGACCAGGCGCAGGCCGTCACTTTCGTGTGGCTGGGGCAGGCGTTGCTGGCGGCGCTGGCGATCGGGGGCGGCGGGTTCGAGGACGAGCTGATGGAGCGCATCCGTACGGGTGACATCGCCGTCGATCTGTACCGGCCGGTGGATCTTCAGCTGTGGTGGCTGGCGGCGGATGTGGGGCGGGCGCTGTTCCAGTTGCTGGGGCGCGGGGGTGGTGCCGTTCGCTTTCGGATCGCTGCTCTTTCCGGTGGCGCTGCCGCGGGAGGTGTCCGTGTGGGGCGCGTTCCTGGTGGCGGTGGTGCTGGCGGCGGTGGTGAGTTTCGCACTGCGGTACCTGGTGGCCCTCTCCGCGTTCTGGCTGATGGACGGCATGGGGGTGACGCAGATGGCGTGGCTCGCGGGGTTCTTCTGCTCGGGGATGCTGCTGCCGCTGAACGTGTTCCCCGGTGCGCTCGGCGAAGTCGTACGGATGCTGCCGTGGTCGTCGCTGCTCCAGGCACCGGCGGACGTGCTGCTGGGCGAGGCCGATCCGCTGGGGACCTTCGTCTTCCAGGCGGGGTGGGCGGTGGCTCTGCTGGCGGTGGGGCGGCTGGTGCAGTCGGCGGCTACGCGACGGGTGGTGGTCCAGGGTGGCTGAGACGGCTCACGCGGACGGGAGGACGGAGCCACCCGGTCGGGTCGCCGAGGGGCTGCGCACGTACCGGCTGATCGCGGCGATGTGGATCCGGTCGACGATGGCGTACCGGACGTCCTTCGCGCTGACGACGTTCGGGAACTTCGCGGCGACCGCGCTGGACTTCGTGGCGATCCTGCTGATGTTCTCCCGCGTCGACGCGCTGGGCGGCTGGTCGCTGGCCGAGGTGGCGTTCCTGTACGGGGTGTCCGGTGTCTGCTTCGGGCTGGCCGACCTGGCGATCGGCTCGATGGAGCGGCTGGGCCGGCGGGTGCGCGACGGCACGCTGGACACGCTGCTGGTGCGTCCAGCGCCGGTGCTGGCGCAGGTGGCGGCGGACCGGTTCGCGCTGCGCCGGCTGGGCCGGGTGGCGCAGGGGGTGCTGGTGCTGGGGTATGCGCTGACGGTCGTGGACGTCGACTGGACGGCGGCGAAGCTGCTGCTGATGCCGGTGATGCTGCTCAGCGGGGCGGGGATCTTCTGTGCGGTGTTCGTGGCCGCGGCGGCGTTCCAGTTCGTGGCGCAGGACGCCTCGGAGGTGTCGAACGCCTTCACCTACGGCGGTACGACGTTGCTGCAGTACCCGCCGACGGTGTTCGCGCTGGACCTGGTGCGCGGGGTGACGTTCGTGATGCCGCTGGCCTTCGTCAACTGGCTGCCGGCGAGCTATGTGCTGGACCGGCCCTATCCACTGGACCTGCCCCAGTGGGTGGCGTTCGCGCCGCCGCTGGTGGCGGTGGCCTGCTGCGCGCTGGCCGGGCTGGCCTGGCGGGCGGGGCTGCGCACGTATCGGAGTACGGGGAGTTGAGGGAGTTGAGGGCGTTGGCCGAGGCGGACACCGTGGGGCCGGGTGCGGAGGTCTTCATCGAGCTCGACGGCGTCGAGAAGGTCTTCGACGTGCGCAGGAAGACGGGCTTCCTCAAACGGGAGCGGCGGGAGGTGCGGGCCGTGGACGGGCTGTCGTTCACCGTGGCACGCGGCGAGATGGTCGGCTACATCGGTCCGAACGGCGCCGGCAAGTCGACGACGATCAAGATGCTCACCGGCATCCTGACGCCGAGCGGCGGACGGCTGCGGGTTGCGGGCATCGATCCGTCCCGGGAGCGGATCCGGCTGGCGCACCGCATCGGGGTGGTGTTCGGGCAGCGGACGACGCTGTGGTGGGACCTGCCGCTGATCGACTCCTACCGGCTGATGCACCGCATGTACCGCATCCCGGACGTCCGTTACCGGGAGAACCTGGACCGCTGCGTGGAACTCCTCCAGCTCCAGGAGCTGCTGGACGTGCCGGTGCGGCAGTTGTCGCTGGGCCAGCGGATGCGGGGCGACATCGCGGCGGCGCTGCTGCACGACCCGGAGGTGCTGTACCTGGACGAGCCGACGATCGGCCTGGACGTGGTGTCCAAGGCCAAGGTGCGGGGTTTCCTGCGGGACTTGAACGCGGAGCGCGGCACGACGGTGCTGCTGACCACGCACGACCTCCAGGACATCGAGCAGCTCTGCTCGCGCGTGATGGTCATCGACCACGGGCGGCTGATGTACGACGGTCCGCTGGACGGGCTGCACGAGGCGGGGGAGAGCGAGCGGACGCTGGTGGTGGACCTGGAGCGGGAGTTGCCGCCGATCGAGGCGCCGGCGCCCGCGCGGGTGGTGCGGGTGGAGGGGCCCCCGGCAGTGGCTGGCGTTCCCGTCCTCGGCGTCGGCGGCGGGGCTGGTGGCGCGGATCGCGGCGGAGTATCCGCTGGTGGACCTGTCGGTGCGGGGAGCCGGACATCGAGTCGGTGATCGCCAAGATGTACGCGGAACGCGCGGGCGCGTAGTGTCCGGCGCGGCGACCTCGTAGGCTGCTGTACATGACCGACGACGCCCCGGAACTCCGCGCATCCGACGCCGACCGTGAACGAGTCGCCGAGGTCCTGCGGGACGCCCTCGCGGAGGGGCGCCTGGACATGACCGAGTTCGAGGAGCGGCTGGACGCCACGTACAGCGCGCGGACGTACGGGGACCTGACGCCGATCACCCGGGACCTGCCGGTCGGCCCCGTGGACGGGCCGCCCCGGGTGTCGATGACCAAGGAGCCCGAGCGTTCCGGGGGCTGGGCGGGCCGGATCACCGGGGGTGAGCCGTCGTCGACGTGGGCGGTCGCCGTGATGTCCGGGTTCCAGCGCAAGGGGCGCTGGACGGTGCCGAGGCGGTTCAACTCCTTCGCGTTCTGGGGCGGCGGGGACATCGACCTGCGCGAGGCGGACTTCGCGCACGACGAGGTCGTGATCAACTGCGTCGCGATCATGGGCGGGATGAACGTGGTCGTGCCGCCCGGTGTCGAGGTGATCGTGCGCGGCATCGGGATCATGGGCGGCTTCGACCACCGCGAGGAGGGCGTCCCCGGTGACCCGGGCGCCCCGCGCGTCGTCGTGACGGGCTTCGCCTTCTGGGGCGGGGTCGGTGTCGAGCGCAAGCTGACGCGGGCGGAGAAGCTGCGGATCAAGGAAGAGCGCCGGCAGGAGAAGCTGGAGCGCAAGGGCCGCAAGGAACTGGACGGCTCACGCCACGGCCTCCACGACCTGCACCGCGAGGAGGAGCGGGACCGCCGCCGGGACCGCTGACCGGCCCAGCGGTGTCCCGCCCGGCGCGGTGCACCGTCCAGCGGTGTCCTGCCCGGAGGTGACCAGCCCGGCGGTGCACCGTCCAGCGGTGTCCCGCCCGGCGTGCCGCGCACAGCGCTGCCCCGCACAGCGGTGTCCCGTCCGGGCCGGTGTCCGGCTCTCAGAGCTGGATCGGTGCCGCGCCCTTCAGGTCGTCCAGGTCGAGGACGCCGCCCATGCGGGCGTACCCCTTGTCGCTGGGGTGCAGGTGGTCGCCGCTGTCGTAGTCGGAGCGCATCCGGCGCGGGTCGTAGGGGTCGCGCAGGGCCTTGTCGAAGTCGACGACCTCGTCGAACACCCGGCCCGAGCGGATCTCCTCGTTGATCTGCTGCCGCATCGTCTCGCGGGCCTGCGTGTACCCGCCGTAGCCGCCGAACGGCGTGATCGTCGCGCCGACGACCTTCAGCCCCCGGGCGTGCGCCTGGTCGGTCAGTGTGCGCAGGCCGTCGAGGACGGCGTCCCGGTCGGCGAGTTCCGGGCTGTGCAGGATGTCGTTGACGCCGAGGACGATGACGACGACCTTGACGTTGGTGCGGCCCAGTACGTCCCGCTCGAACCGGCTCAGCGCGCTGGGGTTGTCGGCGGGCCGGCCTCGCCCGGCTGGTCAGGATCCGGTTGCCGCTGATGCCCTGGTTGACGACGCTGTAGCGGGGCGCGTCCCGCCCGGCCTCGGCCGCCTCGTGCAGCCGCTCGGCGAGGACGTCGGTCCAGCGGTTGTTGGCGCCGGTCTCGGAGCCGAAGCCGTCGGTGATCGAGTCGCCGATGGCGACGACGGTGCCGTCGGCCTCGTGGCTCAGCACGTCCAGCGCGGTCAGGTAGCGCCAGTACCGCGTCTGAGTGGTGTAGGCGACGCCGGTGACGTCCGCGGCACGGTCGCCGTCGGCGAGGTAACTGATCTGCTGCGCGCGCGGGTGGTAGGTGACCGGGCCGGACGGCACGGGGGGAGTACGTGGTGACCAGGACGTCCGCGCCGTAGGGGACGGCGATGCGCGCGATGTCGCTCATCACCTGTCCGCCCGCCGGGATCACGACCCGGGGGCTGCCCCGGAAGGTGAGCCGGCGCATGGTGTCGGCCAGCGCGGCGGCGGTGTCGGGGCCGGCGGCCAGGGCGATGGAGGCGTGCGTGATGGTCAGCGGGGACTGCCCGTAGAGGTTGGACAGGGTGATCCGCGCGCTGGTGCCGCCGATGCTCGTGTGCACGACGTTGCGCACCGAACGGCCCGCCATGCCCGTCGTCTCGGTGCCCGGTTCGGCGGCGGCCGGCGAAGTGGACCAGGCGCCGACCCACGTGCCGGTCGAGGCGGGAGCGGCGTCTCCCCGTGGGAAACGGCCACCGGCGAGCGGTGTGCGGTCCTTCGCGCCGCCGTCGGCGGACACTCCGGCGTATATGGCCGCGGAAATCGCCACTATCAGGGTGACGATCGCCGCGAGCAGGGCACGGTGCTTGGTGGGAGGCGCCCCGCGCCCCCGTCACGACCCCGGGTCATGCTGTGCTGTTCTCCTCGGGCGAGGGAGCCCGAGGCTCCGGTGGGATGAACCCATGATGCGTCATGGGCGGAGGAAAAGGCCGTACGACCCCCGGGCGTTCCCCCTCCCGGACAGACGCCGGGAACTTGTGTTCCGTTCCAGGAGTCGGTCAGGAAGGGACAATGTGTGCGGGACGGATCAGCGAACGGTGGAGTGGATGGAACGCACGAAGTCGGAACTTCCTGATGGTCCGGGAGATATCGGGGAGGGCGCCGGGGCGGGCGGAGCGGCGGGCGAAGGGCGGCCCGCCGCTGGGACCGGGCGCACCGTCCGCGACCGCGCGATGACGTCCTTCAGCCCGGCCGACGAGGGAGAAGCGCCGCGGCGTGCGCCGCATGAAGCTCACCGCCACGGGCCTGCTGCTGTTCGTCGCCGTGGTCTACGTCCTGGCCGAATGGGCCGCCCACCGGGGCGCGGGCGCCTGGGCGGGCTATGTCGGCGCCGCCGCCGAGGCGGGCATGGTCGGCGCGCTCGCCGACTGGTTCGCGGTCACCGCCCTCTTCCGCCACCCGCTCGGCATCCCCATCCCGCACACCGCGATCATCCCCAAGAAGAAGGACCAGCTGGGCGTCTCGCTGGGCGAGTTCGTCGGCGAGAACTTCCTCTCCGAGGACGTCGTACGGCAGCGGCTGCGCGCCGTCGGCATCGGCAGCCGGCTCGGTGCCTGGCTCGCCGTGCCCGAACACGCCGACCGGGTGACGGCGGAGCTGTCCGCCGCCCTGCGCGGTGCCCTCACCGTGCTGCGGGACTCCGACGTGCAGGCGGTGGTGGGGGAGGCGATCACACGCCGCGCCGACGCGCAGGAGATCGCCCCCGGCATCGGCAAACTGCTGGACCGGATCGTCGCCGACGGCGGCCACAAGCGCGCCGTCGACCTGATCGTCTCCCGCGCCCACGACTGGCTGATCCTGCACGGCGACTCCGTCATGGACGCCGTACAGGGTGGGGCGCCCGGATGGACGCCCCGGTTCGTGGACAAGCGGGTCGGCGAGCGCGTCTACAAGGAGCTGCTGCGCTTCGTCACCGAGATGCGCGACATGCCCGCACACCCCGCACGCGGCGCCCTGGACCGCTTCCTCACCGACTTCGCCTCCGACCTCCAGTCCGACACGGACACCCGCGCGCGCGTGGAGCGGCTGAAGACCGAGGTGCTGGGCCGCGGCGAGGTCCAGGACCTCATCGCGTCCGCCTGGACGGCCGTACGCTCCATGATCGTCTCGGCGGCGGAGGACGAGCGCAGCGAACTGCGTATGCGGGTACGGGCCTCGCTGCTGTCGCTGGGGGCGCGGATGGCCTCCGACCCCAGGGTGCAGGGCAAGGTCGACGGGTGGGTCGAGGGCGCCGCGGTGTACGTCGTCACCACCTACCGCAAGGAGATCACCTCCCTGATCACCGACACGGTGGCGAGCTGGGACGCCGAGCACACCACGAAGAAGATCGAGGCGAACATCGGCCGCGACCTGCAGTTCATCCGCATCAACGGCACGGTGGTCGGCTCGCTGGCCGGGCTGCTGATCTACACGGTCTCCCGCATGCTGGGGGGCGTAGGGCAGGCCCTGCCCTCCCGGCGCGGCGGGTTCGGCGGGCGTGCCCCTCCCGGAGCGGTGGGCGTGTCCCTCCCGGCTCCGGGCACACGGGAGGCGTTCGCTCGACGGAGAGGGAGCCATGACAGCAGAATCGTCGTCGCCGGGCCCGACGCCCGCCTCCACCGGCGCCGTCACCACGGCCGTCCCCGCCCGCCTGGACCGGCTGCCCTGGTCACGATGGCACTGGATGATCGTGATCGGCCTGGGCACCGTCTGGATCCTGGACGGCCTGGAAGTCACGATCGTCGGCAACGTGGCCGGCCGCATCGCCGAGGAAGGCAGCGGCCTGGACATCAGCGCCGCCCAGATCACCGGCCTCGCCGCCGCCCTGTACGTCGCGGGTGCCTGCTCAGGGGCCCTGTTCTTCGGCTGGCTGACCGACCGTTACGGCCGCAAGAAGCTGTTCATGGTGACCCTGATGGTCTATCTGGCGGCGACCGCGCTGACCGCGCTCTCCTTCGAGTCCTGGTGGTTCTTCCTCTTCCGCTTCCTCACCGGCTTCGGCATCGGCGGCGAGTACGCGGCGATCAACTCCGCGATCGACGAGCTGATCCCGTCCCGGTACCGGGGCCGGGTCGACCTCATCATCAACGGCAGCTACTGGCTCGGCGCGATCGGCGGCGCCCTGCTGTCGATCGTGATGCTGGACACCGACATCTTCCCGAAGGACCTCGGCTGGCGGCTCAGCTTCGCCCTCGGCGTGGTCCTCGGCCTGGTCATCCTGCTCGTACGCCGGCACGTCCCGGAGAGCCCACGCTGGCAGTTCATCCACGGCCACGGCGAGAAGGCCGACACCCTCGTGTCGTCCGTCGAACGGGAGATCGAGGAGGAGAAGGGGTGAAGCTGCCGCCGCCGGCCCGTGAGATCACCATCCACCAGCGCAAGAGCATCGGCTTCGGCCTGATCGCCAAGACCGTCTTCCGCCGCTACCCGCGCCGCGCGGTCCTCGGTCTCTCCCTCTTCATCGGCCAGGCCTTCCTCTACAACGCCATCACCTTCGGCTTCGGCACCATCCTCATCACCTTCTTCGACGTGCCGACCGGCTCCACCGGCTACTACTTCGCCGTCATCGCCGCGGGCAACTTCATGGGGCCGCTGCTCCTCGGCCCGCTCTTCGACACGGTCGGCCGCCGCATCATGATCTCCAGCACGTACCTGCTGTCCGGCATCCTGCTGTTCGGCACGGCGTACCTCTTCGACCGGGGATCGCTCACGGCCTCGACGATGACGGCGTGCTGGTGCGTGGTGCTGTTCTTCGCGTCGGCGGGCGCCTCCAGCGCGTACCTGACCGTCTCCGAGGTCTTCCCGATGGAGACCCGCGCCATGGCCATCGCCTTCTTCTACGCCCTCGGCACCGCCGCCGGCGGTATCAGCGGCCCGCTGCTCTTCGCCAACCTCACCGAGTCCGGCGTGGTCGGCGACACGGTCCTGGCCTTCCAGATCGGCGCCGGGCTGATGTGCGCGGCCGGCCTGGTGGCGGTGTTCCTGGCGGTGAAGGCGGAGCGCCGCTCGCTGGAGGACATCGCGGAGCCGCTGTCGACGGTGCGGGCGGACTCGGCGAGCGCCTAGCGTGGTTCAGTACTCCCGTCCCGTCCCGTCCCGCCACCCGACCATTCGACCGGCCGACCGCGAGGAGCCGCCCGATGACCGTCCGCCGGATCGTCCCCAACATCCAGGTCGAGCGCGAGGAGCGGATGCGCACGAGCCGTGACTTCTACGGCCTGCTCGGCTTCGAGGAGGTCATGGACATGGGCTGGGTGACGACCCTGGCCTCCCCGTCCAACCCCACCGCCCAGATCAGCCTCTTCACCGAGGAACGCACCGCGCCCCTCGTCCCCGACCTGAGCGTGGAGGTCGAGGACGTGGACGCGGTGTACGCACAGCTGTCCGCGTCGGGCGCGGAGATCGTACGGGAGTTGCGGGACGAGGAGTGGGGCGTACGGCGCTTCTTCGTACGGGGACCCGAACGGGCGGGTGGTGAACGTACTCACCCACCTGACGTAGGCCGCCGGCTCATCCCCGCCGGTCGGCGACCGCCCATGAGGCCAGCGCCACGGCGCCGGCGACACCGAGGACGGCGGGCCAGGCGCCCACCTTCCTGGCCAGCGGGTGGGACCCGGCGAAGCCCGCGACGTACGCGGCCGTCAGCGCCCCCGCCGCCTTCCCGCCGGCCCGCTCCCGCCACTGCTGCGCGGCAGTGGCCCCGGCGACGGCGAGCACGGCACCGCCGAGCTGCCGCTTCTTCGTCCAGCAGGCACGCCGTACCCGCCGACGAGACCACCCGCGGCGACCACCGCGCTGGGAACCTTCGCCATGTCCGTCTCCTCTGTCTCCTGCCGTGCCGGCTACCGCAGCCGAGGCTAATCCGCTGGCGTGCACGGCGCACGCGCCGGGGTGAGCGCGGCCCGCTCCCCGCGAAGGACGGCGTGCCCCTCCATCGGCCGGAACCGCGGGCGCGGCCCGCGACACTTCCGGGTACCCGCTGAGTTAGAGCGAGGGGAGCGGGGTGCGGGGGCCGAAGAGCGGTCGAGACGAGGAACAGGAAGCCGATGAGTACGCAGAGCAGCAGCACGGGCGCCGGCACCGGAACAGGCACCGGCACAGGCGCCGACCGGCCCCGCACCCGGTCGGTCATGGTGGACGGCGACGCCCGCGTGGCCTGCTGGGAGGCCGGACCCCCCGACGCCGAACCGGTCCTCCTCCTGCACGGCTACCCCGCCAACCACCACTGCTGGCGCCACCAGATCCCACCCCTGGCGGACCGGTACCGGGTCATCACCCCGGACCTCCTCGGCTGGGGGCGAGTCCGACCGCCCCCTGCACCTGTCCTTCGACTACGACACCGAGGTCACCCGCCTCGCCCGGCTGCTGGACGCGCTGGACCTGGACTCGGTGAACCTGGTCGGCCACGACTACGGCGGCTTCCTCGCCCTCGGCCTCACCGAGACCCACCCCGGCCGCGTCCGCCGCCTGGCCGTCCTCAACAGCCGCGCCCCACGCCACCTTCACCCGCCCCTGGTACGCCGTCTTCAGCCTGATCAGCCTCGTCGGCCGCACCTCCGCCCTCCGACCGGCGGCGATGCGCCTGCCCTACGCCGCCATCCACCGCCGGTCCTTCGCACCGCTGGTCCGCGCGGGCCACCTGGACACGGGCGTACTGGACGCGACTACGTCGACTGGATGGACACGCCGGAGGCCGCCGCTGGCTCCTCCACTACTTCGGCGACTACCGCACCCCGCCCCGCCCCGAACTGCGCCGGCACCTCCGCGACATCGCCTGCCCCACGGCGGTCATCTGGGGCCGCACGGACCCGTACCTGAGCCCGTCGATCGCGACCCACCTCCGGCCGGGTCCATCCCCGACGCCGAACTGACGGTGCTGGACGGCACCGGCCACTGGGTGATGGACGAGAGCCCGGCCGAGGTGACGGCGGCACTCGAGCCGACTGCTGGCACGCCCCGCCCCGGACGCCACGTCGTAGCCGCGCATCACCCGGGGGCACCTTCCGGTGCTTCTCGGCACTCCAGGTCTGCCCGCGAGTTCCTTGTCGGCTGAGACGCAGGTCACATCTGCCACCGCCTCGGGTCTGTCACATCCGGTTCCCGCGCTCCGTCGTAGCTGTGTACGCCCAAGGGCGCACGACAGACGGCCCAGCCCGATGAACGACGATGGAGGAACTCATCATGGAAGCCCGACTCGACATGTTCGGCAGCCCGCTCGCCGGTAAGTTCCTGCGGCACATCAACTCGGCGGGCAAGCCCTGGCGGACGCGGGGCTGCCGCACGCGACCCAGGGAGCTCGTGAAGATCCGCGCCAGCCAGATCAACGGCTGCGGCTTCTGCCTCGACATGCACACCAAGGACGCCGAGAAGGCCGGTGAGACCGCGCTGCGCCTGAACCTGGTCGCGGCCTGGCGGGAGGCCAACGTCTTCACCGACGCCGAGCGCGCCGCCCTGGAACTGACCGAACAGGGCACCCGCATCGCCGACGGCGGCGGCGTATCCGACGAGGCCTGGGCGAACGCGGCGCAGCACTACGACGAGGACCAGCTCACCGCGCTGGTCGGCCTGATCGCCGTGATCAACATGTACAACCGCATGAACGTCATCACCCGTCAGCCGGCGGGCGACTACGTGCCGGGCATGTTCGGCTGACCCCGCACGGAACACGGGGTGGGCGGCTCGTCCCGCAGATCGCCGCCCTCCCCCAACTCCTCATCCGCGAAGCCCTTTTCACGCCCCACCGGCGGAGTCGGCGCTAGGTTGGTCTCCTGATCACCCACGCCAACCCCTAGGAGACTCCGCCGTGTCGGACACCAACTCCCAGCTCGCTGCCAGCGCGGAGATACGGGCCCGGATCGACACCGCCACACCGCACTCGGCCCGCTTCTGGAACTACTTCGTCGGCGGCAAGGACAACTACGAGGTCGACCGGGAGATCGGGGACCAGATCAAGGAGATCTTCCCCGGCCTCGTCGACGTGGCCCTCACCAGCCGGCTCTTCCTGGGCCGCGCCGTCCGCCACCTGATCCGGGAGGAGGGGATCCAGCAGTTCCTGGACATCGGCACCGGCCTCCCCACCGCCGACAACACCCACGAAGTGGCCCAGCGCGTGGCTCCGGACGCCCGCATCGTGTACGTCGACAACGACCCGATCGTGCTCGCGCACGCCAACGCGCTGCTCACCAGCACCCCCGAGGGCAGCACCGCCTACCTGGACGCCGACCTCTACGACCCCGACACGGTCCTGAAGCCGCCGCCGGCACCCTCGACTTCTCCCGGCCGATCGCCCTGATCATCCTCAACACCCTCGGCCACGTCGCCGACCACGACCAGGCACGCGACCTGGTGCGCCGCCTGATGGCAGCTCCCGGCGGGGCAGCTTCCTGGTGATCAGCGACAGCACCGCCACGAGCGAGGGCATGATCGCCGCCTCAAACGCGTACAACGCCAGTGGCGCGAGGCCGTACTACGTGCGCAGCGTCGGAGGAGATCGCCGCGTTCTTCGAAGGACTCGACCTGGTGGCCCCTGGCATCACCCAGGTCCCGTCCTGGCGCCCGGACACTCCGGCCGACCCGTCCGCCGCCTCGGTCGACGCCTACTGCGGGGTGGCACGCAAGCCGTAACCCACGCCGCCCTGACGGCTCGCCCGGTCGGCGGGCGAGCCGGTCCGCCGTTCAGTCGGCGTGCAGCAGGACCGGGGAGCCGCTGGTGACCGTTGCTGATCAGGGAGGGCACGGGCGGCAGTTCCTCCGCCGGGTCGGCGAGACGGATGTCGGGGAAGCGGTCGAACAGGCTCTCCAGCGCGAGGGTCACCTCCATGCGGGCCAGCGGCGCGCCCAGGCAGAAGTGGACGCCGTGGCCGAAGGCGAGGTGCTCCTTGACCGTGCGTGTCGCGTCGAAGGTGTCGGCGTCCACGTGCCAGTCCGGGTGGCGGTTGGCGGCGGCGTACGAGGCGAGGATGGCCCCCCGCGGGGCGATGGTCCGCCCGTCCGGCAGGGGATGTCCGTGACCGCGAATCGGAGCGGCAGATGCTTGACCGCCGGTTCGTGGCGCAGTGTCTCCTCGACGACGTCCCCCCAGGTGACCTCGCCTTTGCGGACCAGCGCGAGCTGGTCGGGACGGGTCAGCAGGGTGTGCGCGGCCTGGTCGATGACGTTGACGGTGGTCTCGTATCCGGCGCTGATCATCAGCAGCAGGGTGTCGCGCAGTTCCTCCGGGGAGAGGCGGGCGCCGTCCCCCTCGTCGTCCCGCGCGGTGACGAGCAGGGACGTCATGTCGTCGCCCGGGGTGGCGCGCTTGGTGGCGATGAGCTGGTCCAGGACCTCGTACAGGCGCACGGTGTTGGCCTGTGCCTCGGCCTGGTCGAGGGTGGTGTCGAAGACGCCGTCCACGAGGGCGCGGAAGCCCTCCCGCCGGTCCTCGGGCACGCCCATGAGGTGACCGATCACCGCGATGGGCAGCGGGTAGGCCAGCTCCTGCCGCAGATCGACCGGTTCGCCGGCGGGGAGGCCCGCGAGCCGGTCGACGAGCCGGGTCACCATCTCCTCGACGGCCGGCCGCATCTCGGCGATGCGCCGGGCGCTGAAGGCGGGCGCCACCAGCCGGCGCAGCTTGCGGTGGTCGGGCCCGTACGCGGTGAACATGTTCTCCACCGCCACCCACAGGGCGAGCGGCCAGGTGCCGACCACCTCGCCGAAGGCCGGCCAGTGCGCCCGGGGCGTCCTTGGAGACGTCGGGGCTGGTGAGCAGCTGTTTGAGGAGGGCCGGGTCGCTGACCGACCAGGCCTGGACGCCGAGGACGTCCACCCCGCGTGGCCGGGCCGCCCTCCCGTAGGGCGCGGTGCTCGGCGTGGTGATCGGCGCCGGTGGGGTCGAGGACGAGGGCGGGCTGCTGGGTCGCCATGGCCTGGCTCCCTTAGTGTGCGGCGTGGTGAGCGGCTTGCTGGGCGGCTTGCTGTGCGGCGGGGAAGGTGACGGGCAGGGATTCCAGGGCGCGGTGGAACGGGCCGGGACGCCACGTCAGCTCGGCGAGGGGGGCGGGCGAGGTCGGTCTCCGGCAGCGCGTCCAGGAGGTGGGTGACCGCGGTCTCGGCGATGAGGTAGGCGTGCGAGCGGGCGGGGCAGGCATGCGGGCCGATGCTCCAGGCCAGGTGGGCGCGGTTGCCGGTGTGGCGGCCCTCGGGCACACCGTCCGTGAGGGCCGGGTCGTTGTTCGCCGCCGACATCGAGATCACGACCGGCTGGTCGGCCGGGAGCAGCACCCTTCCACGTCGATGGGGTAAGGGGGATACGAGATGCAGTAGTTCGCCATCGGCGGGTCGGTGTAGAGGACGGCGTCGAGCGCGTCGCGCACCGTGGACAGCCCGGCGTGCAGGTCCGCCGGAGAACTCCTCGTCGGTGAGGATCTTCAGGATCGTGTTGCTGATCAGGTTGGTCAGCGGCTCGATCCCGGCGCCGTAGAGCGTGACGAGCTGGTGGCCCATCTCCTCGTCGCTCAGTTCGGCGGGGTGGAGGGTCAGGCGGGACGTGATGTCGTCGCCGGGGTGGAGCCGGCGCAGGGTCACGAGGTCGGACACGGCCTGGGCGAGGACCCGGTTGCCCTGCTCGGCGTGGGTGGTGTCGAAGATCTTCGCCATGCCGTCGGCGATGCGCTGCCCGATCTCGTCGGGGCAGCCGAGCAGCGCGCTCAGCACGCGGAAGGCGATGGGGAACGAGTACTGGGTGAGCAGGTCCGCCGAGCCCGCGGTGCGGAACTCGTCGATGGCGCCGGAGGCGACCTTCTCGACCAGGGCCCGCAGCCCGTGCTGGTCGACCTTGTCGATGGCGTGCGTGTTAGCGGAACGGTAGCGGGCGTGCTCGGCACCGCCCGAGCGCAGCGCGTTGGGCCGCCACTCCATCATCGGCCGCACCGGGCAGGTCGCCGGGATCAGCTTCTCCCCGCCCGGGGGTCGGCCGGGAAGTGCAGCGGGTCGTTGAGGATGCGGCGGGCCTGGTAGTAGCCGATCACCAGGGTCGCGGGCACCCCGGGCGCCAGCTCGACCGGGACGAGCGGACCGTGGACGCGCCGCATGCGCCGGTAGGCGGCGTGCGGGTCGGCGGCGAACTCCGGTGCGTACAGGGCGACACGGCCCGGCGGGCCGGCCGGCGCGGGCTCGGCGGAAGGCAACGTCATCGGCGGGACTCCAGGAGGGCGGCTGAGCGGTGCGCGGAGAGGTACTCCGTGAGCGTGATCAGGGCGTGCAGGGAGGACGTGCGGTCGCGGGCGTCGCAGTACGTCAAAGGCGTGGCGGGTTCGAGGGCCAGCGCCTCGCGCAGCTCGGCCTCGGGGTAACCGGGGGCGCCGGGAAAGGTGTTGATGGCGACGGCGTACGGAATGCCCGCGCCGTCCAGCAGACCGAGGGCGTCGTGGGAGGCGTCGAGGTCGCGGGTGTCGGCCAGGACGAGACAGCCGAGGGCGCCCTGGGCCAGGTCCTCCCACAGCGGCTGGAAACGGGACTGCCCCGGCAGCCCGAACAGATACAGCGCGATCCGGCCGTCGGCCATGTGGATGCGGCCGAAGTCCATCGCCACCGTGGTCGTCGTCTTGTGCGGGGTGCCGCGCAAGTCGTCCACACCGTCGCTGGCCTGCGTGATCGGTTCCTCCATCCGCAGCGGCCGTACTTCCGAGACGCTGCCGATGTACGTCGTCTTGCCGACGCCGAAGCCCCCGCGACCACGATCTTGGCCGACCTCGTCACCGTGGCCGGGACGTAGGTGACGGACGGGTCGGACCGGTCAGACCATGGAGCGAAGTCCACGGAGCACCTCCTGCAGCAGATCGAAGTCGGGCTGGTCGTCGGCGGCGGCGACCGGGCTGGACAGGTGGCCGGAGTCCATCAGCGAGGAGACGAGGATGCGCACCGTGGAGGGCGGCAGCTCCAGCGCGGCGGCGATGTCGGCGACGGCCAGGCCGCCCTGGGCGCCGGCGAAGAGCCGCATCACCCGGCGGGCGTCCGGAGGGAGGGTGTCCGTGGGACCGGTCGCGGCGATGACCACGCTCTCCAGGCGCACGTCCTCGCGCGCGTGGACCTGGCCCCCGGTGCGGACGTAGGGCCTGACCATGTCGGGGTCACGCCGCGGCCCCGTCATGCCGACGAGCCGCCTTCCGCGACCGGCACGCGCTCCTCGGTGACCAGTTCGTGCCCCACCCGGGTGGCGAGCCGCACCATGTGGTGGGAGATCAGCCCGACGTCCGCGTCAGGACCGGTCGTGCACACCGACAGCATGGTGTTCTTCGCGGCGGTGGTCGTCAGGCCGATGCAGCCGACCGACTCGATCAGCAGCTGGCGCATCCCCGCACCGCCGGTGAACTCGTCCCACGCCTTGCCCGCCGCGCGCAGTGCAGCCGTCAGCGCGGCGAACTTCTCCCCCGTCGTCCTGGCCGATGGTCGCCGTACGGGCCTTCAGCAGCCCGTCACTGCTCATCAGCACGGCGTACCGGACGCCTCCGACGCTGCCGAGTTCCTGGTCCAGCAGCCAGCCCAGGCTGTTGGTGTGTGTCTTGCACGATCAGTGTCCTTCGTCGTCGGCGGCGTCGTGGGTGGCGTCGGCGGTGGGCCCGGTCGTCCGTCCCGGGCCGGGGCCGGTGGAGGCTGGTGCGGGCTCGCCCTCCCGGCCGCGGCGGGTGCCGGCCCGCCCAGGCCGCGGCGACGGCGGGGCGGCCGGGCCCGGTGTCGTCGGGGGCGGCGGGGCGTCGCGCGGCGGCGGGCGCGGTGGTGCGTCGGCGGACGGTCAGACCGCTGGCGGTGGTGGTCGAGGGTGTGGCCGCGTCGGCTGCGGCCGCGCCTGCGGTCGCGGCCGAGGGCGGAGCGGCCGGCTCGGGCTCGGGTACGGGGGGCTCCGCGGCGAGAGCCGCGGCGGGAGCGGGCGCCGGGGGTCGGCGACACGCGGTCGGCGCCGGCCGCGAGGTCGGGGCGTAGGCGGATGGCGCGGCCACCGGAGGAGCGAGGGGCGCGGCGGACGGTGTGGCCACCGGCGGAGCGAGGGGCGCGGCGGAGGACGTGGTGGCCGGCCGGGGCGCCGGCTGGGCCGCCGCCGGGTCGACGAGCAGGTTCTTCGGCAGGACGACCATGGCCCGGGTTCCCTGGTAGATGTTCGGCGCGGTCAGCTCGACGCGGAAGCCGTAGTTCTCCGCCAGCAGGGACGCCACGCGCAGCCCGGTCTGGGGGTGGGCGCCCAGGCGCGTGATGTCGTCGCGCTGCTCCCCGGACATCACGTCGCTGGCCCACAGCAGCCGCTCGTCGTCCATGCGCAGTCCGGCGTCGTCCACGATCAGGAAGCAGGCGTGGTGCCCCTGTTCCAGCGAGACGTGGACACTGGCGGCGGGCGGCGAGTAACGCAGCGCGTTGTCCAGCAGTACGGCGAGCGCGCACGACCGCCTCACCGCGCGGCCCTCAACCACCACGGACCCCATCTCGGGGTGCTTGATCCGCTCGTACCCCTCGATCCGGCCCATGGCCGCGCGCACGATGTCGGTCAGCGGGGTGGCGGGCCAGCGCCGGGACAGCTTGTCCCGGCGAGTACGGCGTACCCCGAGGCCGTGAGCAGCATCTGCTGCGCGAGGTGGTCGATCTCCACCAGCGTCGCGTACGCCTCGTCCGAGATGTGCCGCCGATGCCCTGGCTGACGGCCCGGCCCAGCACCTCGCCGACCGGGCCACGACGTTGTTGGCGAAGCGCGCGCGCGGCCCGGGCCACCGCGACGGACTCGCGCCGCACCTGTGCGATCTGCCGCTCGGCGTCCTGCCGTACCTGGTCGGCGGCGTGCGCCGCGGCCCGTTCGGCGGCCGCCCGCTCCCGCGTCCCGCACGTCCCCCACCACCGAGGCCACCGCGCCCGGTACGGCGCACGCAGCCGCTCGGCGAGCGGCGTCCCGTCGAGCGGCGCCGGTACGAGCAGCCCGCCCTCGGGGCCCTCACCGCCGCGCCCCTCCCCCGCCGCCGCCGGAATCACGGTGGCCGCGAGGTGCCCCACGCACTGCTCGGCCGCGACGAGTTGCAGGGTCAGCCGGTCGGCGTGCTCGCGCAGCAGCTCGGCCCGGCGCCGGGCCTGGACGCTTTTGCGCCGGAAGTGCCACGCCGGCCCCGACTCCGGCCACCGCCAGCACGGCGGTGGCGGTCACTATCAGTTCAGTCATCAGGTCCTCACGGATCGGAAGCCGTCGGTGTGGGGAAGTGGGCCGAGGGCGCGGAGGGGCCGGGGAGGCGGTGGGGCCGCGGGCGGCGATGTGTGCGGCGACGCGTGCGGACCGCGACAGGGCCGGAACGGCCCGGCGGCGGCAGGCGCACGACATGGACCTCCAAGGACATGCAAGGGCCGGTACGAGCTGGGGGCCGACGACGACGCGGACTCGGAACGGCACAGGACCGCGCACCCGTACCGCCTCGAACTCCTGAACCCGCGACCGGCGTTCGACGTACGGGAAGGGACCATACCGCTTGCGCTCACACGTCGTGTCAGCCTCGTGACTACGAGCCGGAACCACCGGAGGTTTGACGCGAAAAATGCCCGGATGGCAGCCGAAGCCCTTTGGCTGGAAAAGAGTGTTGGCGGGACGGATGCCACGCTGATAGGCCGGTCAGTCGCCGTGCCCTGGCCCGATGGGCCGATGGGCCGATGGGCCGATGGGCCGATGGGCCGATGGGCCGATGGGCCAATGCTTCCGATGGCCCGATGACCGAGTCGCCGTACTCGATGTGCGGCCGACCCACGCACCGGCCCCGTCAGCCGCGAGGACCGGGCGGCTCGCCCCTCCTACGCGTCACCTGCCACTCGCCCGGCGCGGTCTCTTCCGAGTACTCGCGAATCCTCTCGGCGCTCCACAGTCCCGGCCAGCGTGTGCTGGACGACCAGCGCAGCGACATGAGGATGCCCGTGCGGGAGTGTGTCTCGAAGAGAGCCACGATGCGCGACCCCAGGTAGTCCAGAGGCGCCGCTCAGATCCGCACCCCCTCATGTCCGCGACCTGGATGTGCGTGCTGAACAGGGTCGCGCCGCGCAGGCCGGCACGAGAGAGGTCGGCTCCGGTCAGGTCCGCCCGGAACAGGTTCGCCCGCGAGAGGTTCGCACCCCGCAGATCCGCACCCACCAGCCTCGCTCCGAGAGATCCGGCACCCGTCAGGTCGGCGTCCGACAACCGCGCGTTCATGAGATCCGCGCCCTTCAGGAACGCGCCGGTGAGGGACGCACCCCGCAACTTCGCGCGCCGGAGCCCTGCCTCGTACATGTGGGCGCCGTCCAGCCTCGCACCTGACAAGTCGGCCCAGGACAGGTGGACCCTTTGCATGCGGGCCAGCCGCAGGTCGGCCCCTACGCAACCGCGCCCAGTACAGCCAGGCGCCACGCAGGTCCGCGGAGACCAGCCCCCGCGCCCGGTCTGATCCACGGCCACAGGGCCAACGGACCGATCCGCCGACCGAACATCTCAATCCCCCCGCCGCCCACAGCACCTCACGTCACTGTGTATGCCCAGTCCTTCCGGACGTCACCGGTGTTAGGGGGACATGGGCGGCCCGCTGAGCTCAGGCTTCCGGCTGATCCAGTACCCCTGGGGCAGTCGCGGGGAGGTACCCGCGAGTGCAGCAATCGTTGTCCGTCGCCGTCCACCCGCGGTGTGTACGTCTCCGGGTCCGGGCCGCCCCGCGGCGTCGAAGGCCTCGACGAAGTGCTCGATCCGGCTCCACAACTAGCGGACCGCCTTCCCGGACACTCCGGTGACCGCCGTCGGGAGTGAGGGGCGGCGGCGGGAACCGGAGACCACGTCGATCAGGTGCAGTACCCCGTCGATGGTGACCATTTGAGCGTTCGGTACGGCACTCTGGGGCCAGGAACCGCAGGTGGAAAGCCTCCTCGGTCGCGTCCATGAGGCGCCCGGGGTCGTGCCGCGCGGACCGGGGTCTCTCGTGCAGTCCTGCGGCCAGTCCGCGGGATTCCCGTACGCCGGTGCCGCATGGGTCCGGGCGGGCATGAAGGAGATGGTGCCGGGCAGCAAGGGCCCTCGGCGGTGCCGTCCCCGGCGACGGTGAGCAGGACGCGGGCGCTGCCGTAGAGCCAGCCCGACAGAGGGAGTAGAACCTTCCCACCGGGGCGGGTCTGACTGAGCAGAGCGGGCGGCACCGACCGGAAGGAACAGGCGGCCACGATCCGGTCGAACCAGGCCTCGGGCCAGTACCCGTACAGTCCGTCCGCCCGCGCAGTGTCGGCGTGTACCCGCAGCCGTAACGGGCACCGGCCGCCGCCTCGAGCCTGTCGGAATCGACCTCGACGCTGGTCACGTGGGACGACCCCGGCCGCTCGCGCGAGCGCCGTCGAGTAACCCGTCCCCGTTCCGATCTCCAGGACGGTGTGCCCCTCGGTGACGTCGGCGTCCGACCACATGCGCAGGACCAGGGAGGGCAGCGTGGAGGAGGGGACGTGGGCGCGCCGCCATGGCGGACGGCCGGGTTCCTCCAGTCGACCTCCTCGCCGTCGAGCTGCGTGATCAGCGTTGCGTCCGAGTAGGCGGCGGCAAGCCACCGCCCGTAGTCGATGTCGGCCGTGACCGGCTCCCACACCGTCAGGCCCCGTCGCGCTCGTCCGCGGTCGGGTAGAAGCCGGGGACGAAGACATGGCGGGGCACCCTCGCCACGGTCGCCGGCCAGGCCGGGTCGACCGGGCCCCGGGTCTCGGCGAAGGACTTCGTCAGCGCTTCGCGCAGTGCGGCCGCGTCGTTGTCGAGATCGGCGGGCATCGTCATGACCTGACACGTCCTTCCGTACTTTCCATACATTCCGTACTTTCCGTGCTCAGAATGTCGGCGAACGCCTCAGCGATGGCCGGTGCGTCCGGAAGCCAGCCCCACTGTCCGTTCGGGTTGCACTCGATCGCCCACCAGTCGTCCGGAGTGGTCCCGTTACCGGTGAGCGCGAAGTCGAAGCAGCCGAAGGCCAGGCCGAACGAGGCCAGGTAGCTGTGCAGGGCCGCCACGATCGCCGGCGGAACGGTGATCGGGTGTGGGTCAGTTCGTTCCGGTCGCCACGACGCCAGTCGATGACGCCTGCCGCGGGTGCCGATGCGCTGCGCGAAGGCCGCGACGCCCGACCACGGTGACCCGGACGTCACCGGTCTTCGGAACCTCCGCCTGGAACAGGTGAGCCGTCACCGCGAGCGACGTGTCGAAGTCTCAGCGGTCAACGCGATGGGTCCAGATCGCGCCGACGCACCCGTCCTCCTCGCGTGGCAGCCCCCGGAACGTCTTGCAGACGACGGACTCGTACTCCGCTGGCGAACCTCCGGGCCTCTTCTACGTCATTGGTGACGAGCGTGGCGGGAACCCGCAGCCCGAGTTCGGCGAATCGCCGCAACTGCCACGGCTTGAACTCCGCCCGCGTCACGGCCGACGGGTGGTTGACGAACAGGGCGGGATACAGACTGCGCAGGACGCCACCCAGCCCGTGCCTCGCCTCGGCCACGGCGAACTCTCGCTGCTGCGCGGGCAGCTGCCCGAACCGGGTGGCGTAGGGCGTGGGGCGACGATGGTAGACCGCCCCCACCTCCCCGAGATCCACTCCCGGCTCGTCGTACGCAGCCGGCCGCCCCAGACCGGCCTGTCGCCCCCGAGACGGAACCCGAAGGTCAGCTCCGGCCCGATGTCTGCGGGGTCGAACCTCACGACGGGCACCTCACGCTCGTTGAGCGCGCCGATGACCCAGTCCGCGGTCACGTCTTCCAAAGCGGTGACGACCAGAACGGTGTGCGCCATCAGTCAGTCCGACTCGTAGTCGGTCGTCGTGTCGTCCTGCGACTGGGGCTGAGGCTGCTGCCCGTCCCCGTCCCCGCCACCGGACACGGACGCCGTACTACTCGTCCTCGACGTCCCGTGTCTGCCCATCTCGACCACGCGCCCGGAGGCGTCGGTGTAGAGGGCGGCCTGGGTGGTGGCGTCGAGGGCGACGTTCGCGTAAGGAGTGGGGGGTTGTGGCGAGCGGTTGGTGACCAACCTGAGTGCCCAAGGGGCCTGTGTCGTCGCGGTGACCATCCGCTCACTCCGTTTCGTCGGCCAAAGGGACGCGAGAACCCGGGTCTGTCCGACTTGCTGTGCCAGTCGTGCTCGCCCGTCTCGCACCAGCGTGGTGATCGCTCGCGGGGCGCACAGATCACCTTCGTACCGTGGCGGGACGACCCAGTACGTGCCAGGGGGGGCTGTTGCCGGTCGATTCGGGGAACTCCCAGGTAGGTGCCGCTGCCGAGGCAGGTCACGATGTCGTCGTACGCCCACACTGAAGCGGTATGCCCTTGGATCAGCGCGTAGTACGTACCGCCCGCCACTCGACGGTCGTGGATGATCGACCCTCCGAGCAACTCGCCAAGTGCGACTGCGACTCGGTCCCTGTCCTCGGACTCAACAGCGGCGTGAACGACACGTGCGGTCATGCGCACAGCCGCGAACCGCTCACCGAGCGGCAGCAGCGCGACGCCCTGGTCGGTCCATTCCCGCCGAGCCCGCTCCGGACTCGGGGCACTGCGGGCGAGCCACTCGGAGATGGCTCTGTCGAGAGCCTCCTGTGTGAACACAGTCTGCCTCCTGCGATCGATCGCGATGGGGTGTGTCGATCAGCTTCCTCCAGAAAGGTCCTCCCGAGGACTTTCATGGGCCCCTAAAGGGCTCGGATAGGACGTCAATGGCCACCTAGGGGGATGACGGGTCGCGTACCGGACCTACTGTGGGAGGCTCGA
Organism: Streptomyces thinghirensis; assembly: GCA_021502835.1. Next base: position 152,392 of record JAKFGP010000008.1, on the reverse strand, counting down.
CTCAGCAGCCGTCATCGGGAGGTGACCGTGTCCAGGCCGACAGGCAACGTCCGACTCAAAGCCGCGCGCGTAGCAGCCGGGTTCAACTCGCAGCAAGACCTGGCCGACGCCCTCACGGAACACGCCGAAGGCATGGGCCTCGCGGCCTGTCCATCGGGGCGCGACAGGTTCGTCGTTGGGAGTCGGACAACCCTCCGTGGCCGCAGCCGGATTGCCAGCGTGTACTCACGCACCTGCTGGGTCAGAGCATGGAGGCGCTCGGGTTCGCTCCGCCGTGGGGTTCCGACGGACCGAAAACCGCCCCGGTGCGTCGCACACTCGTCACGGGGGAGCGGCCGCCATGGGGCTCGCAGTGACGCCTGGTCGAGCCGTCGCGGCTCCTCAACCGGTCACCGTCGGGACTGACTTCGAGGCAGTCACCAAGTCCCACCGGCGGCTCCTATTGGTCGGTCGCTCCGGCCAAACTTCATCCTGCCGTCATGGCCCATGCAACGCTGGGCTGCGCCTTGCTCCCGGAGGCCGCGGAACCCACACGCCGAGTGATCGCGGCAGCGCTGGCGGAGACGTACCTCCTGGCAGGGCGGATCGAGTTCTTCGATCTGCGCGAGCCGGCTTCGCACACGAGGCACTTCTATTGGCCCTGCAATCGGCGGGCGAAGCCGACGCTCCGCTGCTTGGTTCGGCGATCACCGCGCACATGGCCTTCATTCCCGGTTGGGCCGGAGACCGTGACGCGGCTCTCGAGCGCATGATCGCCGCACGCACATACGCACGCCGCGCTCCCGCGTCGGCCGAGTTCCTGGCCTGGCTGGACGCGGTCGAGGCCGAGTGCGAAACGAGATGTGGTGACACTCGCACCGCTCTGCACCTGATCGGCCACGCAGAAGACGTCCTGGGGGGCGGCAGCGAGCACCGGTCACCTGAGTGGATGGACTGGTTCTCCTCGGCCAGGCTCTCGGCCTTCAAGGGCAATACCCAACTGCTCGCGGGTCATCTTCCGCAGGCTCGCGAAACACTGTTGGAGGCCCTCGAAGCCATGACGACCGGCGAGGAGAAACAACGCACCGTCGTGTACGGCGATCTGGCCGCTGTCGAGGCCGCTTCCGGCAACGCCGAGGGAGCTTGCGCGTACGCGAGACAGGCCCTCGATCAGCTGGCGCTCACTTGGTACGCGACCGGCATGGACCGGGTGCGCGAGGTCCGTCGCGCCCTCACCCCTCACCAGCACGAGCGCTGCGTCCGCGACCTGGACGACCGTCTGTACGACTGGTCGACGACGGTCAGCGCGCTGAGTCGTTGAACCGTGCGATCGCGTCGGTCAGTTCGGAGAGGCTGTCGATGCGGAAGGTCGGCAGTTTCCTGGCCTCGTCGCTGTCCCACTGAATAGTGGCCCAAGGCCCACGACGCACGAGCGCGGCGTGCATGCCCGCCTCGCGCGCCGGCCGTATGTCGTTGTCACAGCGGTCACCGGCGTACAGAATCTCGTCGACATCGAAGGGCACCGCTTCGGCCACGCGCTTGAAGAACTCGGGGTCGGGCTTACTCGCGCCCCAGTCGTCGGAGGTACCGATCAGGTCGACGTCCGCGGAGAAGAGCTCGCGGAGGATGCGTCCTGCGCGCACTGTCCTGGTTGCCTGCGATGCCGAGCCACAGTCCGTCAGCCCGAAGTCGTCGAAGGGACGCTCGGACGTCCCCATACAGCTCATCTTCACCGAAAGACTCCGGGCTGACCGGCGGCTGCTCTCTTCTCGCGTTCTGCGTAGAGATCGAAGCCGGGGCCGAAACTCCTGGAAGGTCTCGCGGTAGTCGCGGCCTGGGCGATCACGGCGCCGAACATGGCATGGAAGGTGTGGCGCGGTACTCCGATCCAGTCCGCCCACGTCCCGTACTCCCGGGTCTCGTCCACCAGACACTCACCGACATCGAAAATCACTGCGCGAATCATGGAGGCAGGATATCGCGCTGAGAGGTCGATTCAAGACCTGGAGAGCTGTAGCGAGCCCGCGAGAAAAGGCGCAATATGAAGCCGTGAGTCAGAGCTTTACCTTACGTCCTTCAGGCTAACATGGTATTTCACGGCGCACGTGATCGACATCCTAGACGTGCGATCGCATGGCGGACTCGCTACTCGGTGCTCGTCCCCAAACAGAAGCGAAGGCCGGAGGATCCCTTCGATTCCGCAGGTGCAAAGAATGCTGAGCGGGCGTCGACTCAAGACGCTCGAAAGCACCCTGCGCCTTTAGTGGTCCCTGGGTCCTGTCGGTGCAATCGGAGCAGAAGGGTGCACGGTACTGCCAGGGGCCACATGATGCGTTTGTCGCTACCCCTACCGAGAGGCGAAATCTGCCATCTCTAGCATATCGTAAACCCAGGACTCAAAAAGCCTGATTCCGCCCGAAACTGGCGAATCCAACAATTGGAGAACATTGCGAGAATTATATTGCGCCATGAGCGGTGCCACTCTAGCTGCGGCACTCTTCCCGCGGTGTGCAATATAATTTCGCACTGATTGTACTTCTTGTGGCGGTGACACGTTGACCTGTACCTGACGGTAGGAGATACTGTGCTGTGGATAGTGGAGACGCCGATAGCAACTGCGATCGTCGACCGATTTGGCAATCGAGCACAGCGGCAGCGTCTATTGTTGCCGCTGGTATGAACCAGGTGGGTTCACCGAAGGACTTGTAGCTTATCGATGTTAGATTCGCACTTAGGAAACGTAGGGCCTCGCTCCGGTTTCTCCCTATGGTTGGGCGGAGTATGTGGCCGGAGCGTGTTTCGAAACGATGATAAGAACTGCGCAGCACGAGATTCTTGCAGAACCGGTTCCATGCGTCGTGTAGCGCGATTACAGCGCCCTCGCGTGTGATTCGATGAGAATCAATGCCGAAGTGGTGTCGATCGCCGCGTGTAGGAGCGGAGAAGGAAGACAAGATCTCTTCGCACTCAACCTTGAATTCGACGTAGGGGACTGAAAGGCTCAGCACTAATTCCTCGTCACGCTGTCATTGAGTAGCGCCTCATAGAAGACCTTGGGGCGCTCACGCCGACTGGCGATCCTTTGCGTTGACGACTTCGAAGCAGTGTAGAAACGTTCCAGTTCACGAGGCGGTTCTTCGGCTTTCAGAACTTCGTTCAGATAGGTCAGGTTCGTCGTGAAGCGTTCGACGGTACCGTTCAGTCCAATGGATGATTCTGGCATATCGCTGATGTCACCGTCAGGAATGCCAAACTCTGCATGCGCCAGAGCAGCGAATATCATCAGTGCTTGTGGCCGCTTAACTACCGGCTCATTAGCGAGGCTTGGCACGATGCGATCGAACATCACCTCAAGGATGTGGTCGACGCGCTCCTCAATCGCTTCTTGCTCGGGGAACGTGGACTTTTTCGCTCGTATAGGCGATTGATCTTGTCTTCCCCGCCATCGGTCACGCCCTGAAGGAGGATGCCGTACATTTCCGCCATGAGCGAGTATCCGATCATCCTAACCTGATCCCGCTTGCCCAGAATTCCAAGATCCCACAGTTCAGTCCACTTTCGAGATTGCTCTTGCACAGACCAGCTGAATTCCGTGTCATACTTTGCATTTCGTAGTTCGGCGGCATTGACGGGCACCGCGTAGCTGTTGATCCGAGCGAACACCTCGAGAACGTCCGAATCGGATGCGTTGATCAACTGTTCAGCAGTGATCTTGTACGCCAGGAATTTGTCTTGAAGTTCACCGGGGAGGCTGCTGTAGTTGGCTCCACGGTAACTCTTTGATCGGATCCCTAGCTTGAATTTTCCGGCGGCGAAATCTATGATTGTTCGTAGTCGTTGCTGTCCATCGACTACTTCACGAAAAATGCGATGCGAGGTTCGGTCGATATGGGTGCGCATTAGGACTTTAGGGATGGGATATCCGTGCAGAATCGTGTCGATCAGGTAAGTTCGTGCGGTTGTCGTCCAAACTGGCCCCCGCTGGAAACTGGGATTCAGTACGAGCTCTTTTTCGTTGTTCCACTTAATGAAGTCTGCAACCGGGTAGTGCTCCGGGCTGGACTGATCCATTGCTTCCTCGCTGCTAGTTAGATATTCGAGGCTGATGAGTGTCGAGTGGCGGCGTGGTCTCGATGTTTGGCGTGCGTTGGAATATGCATCCCTTGCCTGATAGGTAACAGTCATATCCGATCACGCCTAGTCGATAGGCTTGAAGTCAATAGGCGATTCGAGCCTGACTAGCGGGGGAGGCCTGGAAAAGAATCTGCAATAAGCTTCAACAGCTCCCGGGCTGAGTCAATGTCAAGTTGGATGCTTTGGCTGATCTTGTCTGGGATGACCCGATCAGCGGATCCGTAGGTGTCAAGCTGCAGGATGCGTCGCCCGTCGACCGTGAACGTGCGGTACCCGCAGGTCACCGGCCCATGTACTCTCTGTGTGTCAGATGCGACCGACTGAAAATGCTGAATCAAGGCCATGAGGGCATTCTTTCATGTCAGTTGACGGAACGGCACCTGGACGATGGCGTTCGCCAGGAGCAGACGCTGTTGTACCGAGTGTTCTAGCGCGGGCTCAGGCGCCGATTGCTTGGCGCCACGAATCCGTCAACCGCTTGCCTTGGTAGCCAAGCCTTCACTGCGGGTCGGGCCAGCCGGCTCAGTCCTTCCTCCCTCGCCGGCCAGGAACCCCTCCAGCCCGTCCAGCAGCATGCCGCTGCCCTGTTCCGCCATGTCGCGGGCCTCTGCCGTGTCGCAGGTCTGGCGGAGGGTGATCACGGTGTTGCGGGGGCCCTGGTCGGTGAGTTCCATGGTCATGGTCTCGGGGGTGGGGGCGGCCGGGGACGTCCATGCCGAGGACCAGGTGGGTGGGCTCGTCCACCTCCACGTAGGTGCCGGTCAGGGGGAACTCGGCGCCGTCGGGGGTGACCATCGTGGCCTTCCAGGCGCCGCCCGGGCGGACGTCCAGTTCGACGGAGCCGGGGGCGGCGTGGGCCCACTGGGCGTACTGGTCGGGGGTGGTCCAGGCCTGCCAGGACCCGCGCCGCGGGGGCGTCCAGGGTGCGGGTCAGGGTGTAGGAGAAGCCGTTCGCCGGGGTTGTCCGTTCGGTGGTCATGTCGTCCTGTCTCCTTGGGGTGACTTGGCTCGACGCCCTGCGCTCTTCGTGAGTTCGTAAGGCTCTTTGCACCTGTAGACGCCCGGCGGGGCGGAAACTCATCGGTCCGTTGCGGCGGGACCCCCGAGGCCGTGGCACTGCGCGTACGGCTGTTCCGAGCCGCACCAGCACGCCGCTCCGCGCTGCGGAGGCCACGCCACCGCGCGGCCCCGGGCCGCCAGCGTCGTCGCGTACTGGGGGAGCAGGGCCGGGTCGGCCGGGGAGGCGCCCTCCGAGGCCGCGAAGGCCTCGTAGGAGGGGACCGTGCCCCGGACCACGCCCAGGTTCGGGGTGCCGGACGACGCCAGCTCGCGCAGCGCGGACTCTATGGTCGCCAGGTGGTCGTCGTAGGAGGGGTACTCGGCGGCGAGGGGCGGGTACGCGTCGAGCAGTTCCGTCAGTTCGTCGGCCGGCCAGTGGAGCATGGCCACCGGGAAGGGGCGGGACAGGGCCTCGCGGTAGGCGCCCAGTTCGGCGCGGAGGCGGGAGATCTCCGCCTCCAGGTCCGCCGGGTTGTCCGAGCCGAGGGACCAGACGCGCTTCGGGTCGTGCAGCTCGTCCAGGGAGACCGGCATGGTGTGAAGGGTGTCGGCCAGGGCGTCCCAGTCGTCGTGGGACAGGCCCAGCATCCGGCGGACGCGGTGGCGGCCGTAGAGGAGGGGGTGGGTCGAGTACGGGGGTTCCGCCACGTCCGTCAGGAGCAGGCGGGCGCCCTCCGTGAAGGTCTCGTGCGCCGCCTCCAGCTCGTCGTGCGCCTCCAGCGCCTCGGCGACGATCACCCAGGGGGCCGGGTCGCGCGGTGACGCCGCGCGGACGCCGTCGATGATCGCCCTGGCCTCCGCCTCGTGGTCGTACTCCCAGAGGTTCGACGCCTTGAGGGCGCGGACCAGGGACGGGTTCTCCAGACCGGAGGGGCCGGTGTCGGAGGGCGACAGGAGGCGGTCGTAGAGCTTGGTCGCGGCGGGGCGGTCGCCGGACAGTTCCAGGTGGGCCGCGGCGCGCAGGAGCAGGGCCTCGGCGTCCTCGGGGTAGAGGCCGGCGGTCCGCTCCAGGCGTGCCGCTTCGGCGGTGTGGTCGACGTTTTCGGCGGGCGTGTCGGGGCGCATGGTGGACACCGTACTGCCGAGAGGTGACGAAGGTGAGTTCCCCGCCGGGCGGAGGTACGGGCCGCTGAGCGGGCATTGCGTGGTCCTTCACCCGGCGGTGTGCCGTACCGGGCTGCGGGCGGCTCCTGTATAACTGGGGCAAACGCGTGTACGAGAGGGGGAGTGGCCGATGACCCGCGACCGGGCCGTCCCACGTCCCTGGACATTTCCCTGCACATGCTGCGTTTCGTGCGCACCCTGCGGTCCGTGCTCGTACTGCTTCTCGTGCTCCTCCCCGTCGCGCTCGTCGACGTCGGCAGCCTTTCCGCCACCGTAGCGCTCGCCGCGACCGCCGCGGTCGGTTCCGCGCTCGCCGTCTGCGCCGTCATCGCCGCCCGCTGCGCGCCCGCCGTGCCGCCCACTCGGGTGCGTACGGCCATCAGGGACCGGGACCTGCGTACGGCCTTCCTGCCGCAACGCGATCCCGACGCCCGCGGCCGCCGCCGGCCCCGAGCACCCGGGGCACGCCCTCCCGGCGACCACCGCGTAGGGCACGTACCACTTCCGTACCTGGCCCCGCGCCGGTCGTGTCGTCATGCCGCCATCACCTTCACCCGGCACGCACGACGAGACCCCCCGGAGGGCTCACCCACCCATGTCCGTTTTCGCCAGCCTGGTCGAGCACCTCGCCGACCTGCTCCAGCCGCTGTTCGGCGCGTCCGCCGCGGCCGCCGCCATCGTCCTGTTCACCGCCCTCGTACGGCTCCTCGTCCACCCCCTGTCCCGGGCCGCCGCGCGCGGGCAGAAGGCGCGCACCCGGTTGCAGCCGAGGATCGCCGAACTGCGCCGCAAGCACGCCAAGAACCCCGAGAAGCTCCAGCGGGCCGTGCTCGAACTGCACGCCCAGGAGAAGGTGTCGCCGCTGTCGGGGTGCCTGCCCAGCCTGTGCCAGATCCCGGCGTTCTTCCTCCTCTACCACCTGTTCTCCAGCTCCACGATCGGCGGGCGGGCCAACGAACTGCTCTCGCACCAGCTCCTCGCCGCCCCGCTCGGCGGGCGGTGGGCGGACGCGCTCGGTGACGGCGGGCCGGTCGGGGGCGCGGGGCTCGTGTACGTCGCGCTGTTCGCGTTCGTCGCCGGGGTCGCCGTCTTCAGCTACCGGCTCACCAAGCGGACGATGGCCGAGCAGCCGATGCTGCCGGCCGGTGTCGGCCGCGGGGCGGTGCCAGCGGTGGTGGCGGCGGCCGCGGTGGTGGTGACGGGGAGCAGGTGCCGGGGCTCGGCGCGATCACCAAGGTCATGCCGTTCATGTCCTTCTTCACGCTCGTCACGGTGGCGGTGGTGCCGCTGGCCGCCGCGCTGTACGTCGTCACCAGTACGACGTGGAGTGCCGTGGAGCGGGCCGTCCCTCTACCGCTGACACCGGTGAGCGGGCTGCAGCGGCGCGTGGCTACGGTCCAGTACGTGAACGGGGTATTGCGGAGTGGACCCCGACCTTGGAGGATCGACCAGTCCTCCGATGGTTGTCGCGTTACTGCCGCACCCAGGTCGCACCTCATCGGGCGGGCTGCCCGAGACCGAGGAGTTGGGGATCATGAAGCTGTTGCGAGTCGGTACGGCGGGGTCGGAGCGACCCGCGCTGCTCGACGCCGACGGGACCCTGCGAGACCTGTCGGGCGTGGTGTCGGACATCGACGGAGCGCTGCTCGGCGACGACGCCGCGCTCGGCCGGATACGGGCCGCCGCCGAGGCCGGTGAGCTGCCCGCCCTGGACGGCACGGGGCTGCGCGTCGGACCGCCCGTGGGGCACATCGGCAAAATCGTGTGCATCGGGCTGAACTACCACGACCACGCCCGCGAGACCGGGGCCGAGCCGCCCGCCGAGCCCGTCGTCTTCTTCAAGGCGCCGGACACGGTGGTCGGGCCGGACGACACCGTGCTCGTACCGCGCGGCTCCGTCAAGACCGACTGGGAGGTGGAGCTGGCGGTCGTGATCGGGCGTACGGCCCGCTACCTGGAGTCGGCCGAGGAAGGGGCTCGCCTGCGTCGCCGGGTACACCGTCTCGCACGACGTGTCCGAGCGGGAGTTCCAGATCGAGCGGGGCGGGACCTGGGACAAGGGCAAGAACTGCGAGACGTTCAACCCGCTGGGCCCGTGGCTGGTGACCGCCGACGAGGTACCCGACCCGCAGCGGCTGTCGCTGCGGCTGTGGGTCAACGGGGAGCTGAAGCAGGACGGGACGACGGCGGACCAGATCTTCCCGGTGGGGGAGGTCGTGCGGTACGTCAGCCAGTTCATGGTGCTGCGCCCCGGTGACGTCATCAACACCGGGACGCCGGCGGGGTGGCGATGGGGCAGCCCGAGCCGAAGCCGTATCTGCGGGCCGGTGACGTGGTCGAGCTGGAGGTCGAGGGGCTGGGGCGGCAGCGGCAGGAACTGAAGAACGCGTAGGCGCTCCGCTGGGGGCGCTGGGACTGGGGTGCGTTGTCGGCCGCGGGTCGTAGGTGGCCGGGCGCGCAGTTCCCCCGCGCCCCTTTCAGGGGCGTCTACCTCACGCCAGCAGTGAAGCCAGCCTGCGCCAGCCCTCCCTGGGCAGGGACGTCATGTCGTCCTGCACCAGTTGGAGGGCCACGTGGTCGGCGCCCGCGGCGTGGAAGGCGTCGATGCGGGCGCGGATCGTGGACTCGTCGCCCCAGGCGAAGACGGCGTCGATGAGGCGGTCGCTGCCGCCGCCGGTGACGTCGGCTTCGGTGAAGCCGAGGTTGAGGAAGTTCTTGGTGTAGTTCGGCAACTGCAGGTACATGGCGAGGTAGGCGCGGGCCGTCGCGCGGGCGCGGGCCGGGTCGGAGTCGAGTACGACCTTGAACTCCGGCGCCAGCAGCGGGCCCTCGCCGAGGCGCTCGCGGGCCTGCGCCGTGTGCTCGGGGGTGACCAGGTACGGGATCGCGCCGGCCGCCCGGTCCCGGGACAGCTCCAGCATCCTGGGGCCGAGCGCCGCGAGCAGCCGGTGGCCGGCCCGCATACCCGCCTTGTCCAGGTCGTCGAGGTAGCCGACCATCGTCGAGTACGGGCGGCTGTACCCCTCGACCCGCGGGCCGTGGCTCACGCCGAGGCCGAGCACGAAGCGGCCGGGGTGGGACACCTCCAGCTCGGCGAAGCTCGCCGCCGCCTCGGACGCCCTCGTGCTCCCAGATGCTCTGGATGCTGGTGCCGACGACGATCCGCGAGGTCGCCTCGATCAGCGGGGCGGCGTCCCGGGCCGCCGTGTTGCCGCCCAGCCACAGGGCGCCGTAGCCGAGCTGCTCCAACCCGGCGGCGGCCTGCGCGCGTTCGGAGCCGCCCGACGGATCATCCGAGCGCAGTCGCGCGCTCGAGACGCCGTACCGTCCGACCGATTCCTTCAGAGAAGCCGTCGCGTCGTTCATCGGTTGCGATCCCTCCGGTGGGCACCGTGATCATCCTGCGTACCTGCCTGCCAACCACAGGTACCCACCGGTGATTCCCCGAGCGCGCCGTCCGGGGCCGTTCGGGCTACTCGCCCAGGAACCGCTCCAGCGCCTCCACCACGAGCCGGTGGTCCTCGACCTGCGGCAGTCCGGACACGGTCACCGAGCCGATCACACCGACGTCGGCCACCGTGATCGGGGAACGAGCCGCCGTGCGCCGCGTACGTGTCGGCGTCGAGCCGCGAGGACTCCTCGAACGTCGTGCCCTTGGCGCGGAAGCGGGAGCCGACCAGGTACGAAGCCGAGCCGTACCGCTCCACCACCCGGCGCTTGCGGGCGATCCAGGCGTCGTTGTCGGGGGTCGAGCCGGGCAGGGCCGCGTGGAAGAGCTGCTGGCCGGCGCGGTGGATGTCGACGGCCACCGGCGCCTGGCGCTCCCGGGCCAGCTCGACCAGGAGGGAGCCCAGCGCCCACGCGTCGTCGTTCGTGAACCGGCGGAAGACCAGGCGGCGTTCCTGTGCCTCCAGTTCCTCCACGGTCGGGACGGCTGTGTCGGGGGTCGGGCTCACAGGGTGACCACCATTCCGTCGCGGGCGGACCGGCGGGCCGCCTCCAGTACGTCCAGGGCGGCGGCCGCCTCCCGGGCGCCGACCGGGTTCGGGCCGTCGTCCAGCAGGGCCTTCGCCACCGCCGCGTAGTAGGCGGGGTAGTCGCCCGCCACGGTCGCCTCCACGCGTCCGCCGCCGGTGATCGGGGACTCCCCCGGAGCCGACGCGGCCCCACAGCGACTCGTCCTCCTCGCCCCAGCCGGGGCCCGGCCGCTTGCCTTCGCGCAGCGCCGCCTCCTGCGGGTCCAGGCCGTGCTTGACGTAACCGGCCTTCGAGCCCAGGACGCGGAAACGGGGGCCGAGTTGGGCGGCGGTGGAGGAGGCGTAGAGGTGGAGCGGACACCGTTCGCGTGCGTGATGGCGATGAACGTGTCGTCGTCCGCCTCCGCACCGGCGCGCCGGACGACCGACTCGGCGTACACCTGCGTGGCCGGGCCGAAGAGGACGAGTGCCTGGTCGACGACGTGGCTGCCGAGGTCGTACAGGAGACCTCCGATCTCTGCCGGGTCGCCGGACTCGCGCCAGCCGCCCTTCGGCTTCGGCCGCCAGCGCTCGAAGCGCGACTCGAACCGCCACACGTCGCCCAGCGCGTCCTCGGCCAGCAGCTTGCGGAGGGTGAGGAAGTCGTTGTCCCAGCGGCGGTTCTGGAAGACGGAGAGCAGCAGACCGCGCTCCTCCGCCAGCGTCGCCAGCTCGCGCGCCTCGGCCGGCGTGCCCGCGACCGGCTTGTCCACCACGACCGGCAGGCCGGCCTTCAGGGCCGTCGTCGCGAGCGGTACGGTGTGTCTTGTTCGGGGGAGGCGACGACGATCAGGTCCAGCTCGGCGGCCCGCTCGAACAGCTCGTCCGGAGTGGCGACGGTCCGCACGTCCGGGAACTCGGCGCGGGCCTGCCGCTGCCGGTCGGGGTTCGAGGTGACCACCGTGTCCAGGGCGAGGCCCTCGGTGGCGGCTGATCAGCGGGGCGTGGAACACGGAGCCCGCGAGGCCGTAGCCGACGAGACCGACGCGCAGAGGGTTGCCGGGAGGAGTACCAGTCATGCCTCCACTTTCGCAACGCTGTTGCCAAAGTGCAAGCGCCGGGGACAATGGAGGCGTGAACAGGGCGAACGTTGGGGTCGGCGGGAACGGCGCGTACGGCGGCAGTGCGGGTGCGGGTAACGGCACCGGCACCGGTACGGGTACGGGTACGGGTGTGGGCCTCGCGGCGGGCGGTGCCAACCTGCTCGCCCTGCGCAGCCACAACACCGCTCTGGTGCTCGACCTGCTGCGCTCCGCCGGTGCCGAGGGCATCAGTCGGCTCGAGCTCGCCGAGCGGACCGGGCTCACCCCGCAGGCGGTCAGCAAGATCACTGCCCGGCTCCGGGAGGACGGTCTCGCCGCCGAGGCCGGACGCCGGGCGTCCACGGGCGGCAAGCCCCGCACGGTACTGCGCCTGGTGCCGGAGGCGGGCCACGCGCTCGGCGTCCACCTGGACCGGGACGAGCTGCGGGCGGTGCTGGTCGACCTCGACGGTGCCGTGGTGGGGAGCGGCGCTCCCCGCTGTACCTGGGCGCGGGCGCGGCGGACGTGGTGGAGGCGGTGGCGGGGGTGGCCCGGGAGCTGGTCGCCGACACGCTGAACCCGCCGGGAGGGGCCCTCGCCGCCGCGCCCACCCTCCTCGGCCTGGGCGTCGCCCTCCCGGGCCCGCTCGACCACGTCCGGGGCGTGCTGCACCGGGTCACGGGGTTCCCGGAGTGGGACGGGTTCCCGTTGCGGGACGCGCTGACGCGGCGGCTCGGCGTGCCGGTCGTCGTCGACAAGGACACCAACGCGGCGGCGCTGGGCCTCGCGGTCGGTCTCGCGGCCGGCGGTGAGGACGGTGAGCGGGGCGGTGCGGGTGGCCGCGACGGTGGCGGTGAAGGTGGTCGTGAGGGTGAGGGGCGGTCGCGAGGGTGGCGGCGTGGACGGCGCAGAGCGTGGCGGCGCGGGCGGCGAACAGGGCGGTGGCTCGGGCGGCAGCGCGGGCGGTGGGCAGGGCGCCGGCGCGGGCGGCTCCTTCGCCTATCTGCACCTCGGTACGGGGCTCGGCGCCGGCCTCGTCTTCGGTGGCGGCGTGCACCGGGGCGCCCGGACCGGCGCCGGGGAGTTCGGAGCACCAGGTCGTCCAACTGGACGGGCCACCCTGCACGTGTGGCGCCCGCGGCCGCATAGAGGCCCTGTGCCTCGGTGCCGTCGCCCGCGGCGACCTCGCGGAGGCGGCCAGGGTGCTGGGCGCGGGCGCCGCGAACCTCGTCGGGCTGCTCGACATCGACCTGGTCCTGCTGGGTGGCCGTACCGTCGCCGCCGCGCCCGAGGCCTTCGTCCACGGCGTCGGCGCCGTCCTCGACGCCCGCGCCCGGCGCGAGGGCGGACGCGACGGCGCCGTGACCGGTGCGGATCGCGCCCGGCGGGACGCGCGGGGTCGCGGAGGGCGCCGCCCAGCTGCTGCTCGCGCCGCTGTTCGGGCGCGGCGACGCCTGACGGGGCCCGGCCGGCGTCCCGGTGCCGGGCGGGTCCCCGTGCCGGGCGAGCCCCCGTGCGGGCCTGCGCCGCCGCTCAGCGGCCCACCGCGCACGCGTCCCCGTTGAGCATGAACCGCGGCGGCGGCGACGCGTCACCGGTGTGGTCGGCGAGATAGCCCAGCGTCACGCTCGCGCCCGGCGCGATGGCGGCGTTGTGCGGGGCGCTGCCCGCCGAGATCGTGTTGCTGCCCTGCGTCAGCTCCGTGTTCCAGTCGGAGACGACCGTCTGCCCGAGGGCCAGCGGGAACTCGAGCGTCCAGCCGTTCACCGGGGCGTCGCCGGTGTTGGTGACGGTGAGGTCGACCGTCGTACCGGTGCCCCAGGCAGTGACCGTACGGTCCACCCGGCAGGTGGGCTCCTCGCGCGTGAACGACACGCGGTGCAGGCCGCCGGGCAGGTCGTTCACGACGTAGAACTCCCCCGTCGACGGTCGTGCCGATCGACGTCACCTGGGTCGGCATCTCCCCCGATCTCGGCCTGCTCGTAGCCACCTCGGCCGTCGGGGCGCAGCGCCCACACGGTGGACGAGCAGTAGTCGGTGGCGATGTAGGTGCCGCCGACCAGGTCGGCGTACTGCTCGCCCCGGTAGACGTGCCCGCCGATCACCGAGCAGCCGCCGGTGTAGGGGGAGTAGGTGAAGACCGGCTCGGTGTACTCCTCGCCCGGCGCGCAGTCTCCGCCGGCGAACTTCTCCAGCCCCTCGTAGCAGGACCAGCCCAGGTTCAGCCCGCCCTGTCCGGGAGCGAGGTGGTTGATCTCCTCCCAGCGGCCCTGGCCGACGTCGCCGATCCACAGCGAGCCGTCGGCGCGGTCGAAGGAGAACCGCCAGGGGTTGCGCAGCCCGTACTGCCAGATCTCCGCGCGGGCGCCCTCGGTGCCGACGAAGGGGTTGTCGGCGGGGACGCAGTAGGCGAGCGGGGCGCAGGCGCGGCTCACGTCGACGCGCATGATCTTGCCCAGCAGGGTGTCCAGCCGCTGCCCGGCGTCGAAGGGGTCGCCGGAGCCGCCGCCGTCGCCGATGCTCCAGTACAGGTTGCCGTCGGGGCCGAACGCGAGCTGGCCGCCGTTGTGGTTGCTGTACTCGGCGTGCTCCTGGGAGAGCAGGGGCTCGAGGCGGGACTCGTCGAGCCGGTAGCGGGCAAGGGTGACCGCGCCGTCGGGGAGTGCCGTGTACGCCAGGTACAGGTCCTGGCTGTCGGCGAAGTCGGGCGGGAGGGCGATGCCGAGCAGGCCGCGCTCGTTGCCCGACTCGTCCACGGCCGAGGTGATGTCGAGCAGCGGGGGCCCGGCCAGGCCGGTGTCCGGGTGGTAGACGCGGACGGTGCCGCGCTTCTCGGTGATGAACATGCGGTCCGTGCCGTCGTCGGGGGCGGCGAGGGCGGTGGGCCGTCTCAGACCGGAGGCGACCTGGGTGGTGGTGGCGCTGAGCGAGGGAGGGGGACGGAAGGCGCCGGTGCCGGTGCCGACGCGGCTGTGGCTGTGGCTGTGGCTGCGGATGCGGCCGCGGTCGTGGCTGCGGTCGTGGCTGCGGCGGGCGCGGGGGTCAGCGTGGTCAGCAGGAGGGCCGGCAGGAGCGCCGTGGCGAGGGTGCTCAGGACGAGCGTCGAGGCGGCGCCGCACGCGACGGGCATGTATATGACAATCCATGGAACCTTCTCGTCCTTCTTCCGTAGGCGTCGGGCGTCGGGCGTCGGGGCATCGATGGCGTGGGAGCGCTCCCGTGGCGTCCCGCACCCAGGCTGCGGCTCCCGAAGCGGGCGGCTAACGCGTGATTGCGCCACTTTCACGCCGTGTGGCGCGAACGGTGCGATGTCGGCAGCGGCCGGCCGCCGATCGAGTGGTCCCCGCCCTCCGTCCGGGCGTCATGGCCCGAATGGCGGTGCCCGCATCCGTGATCCATCGGCACGCTCATGTGTTTATGCGACTGTTCACGCCCGCGTCTCCCTGCCTGGTGGCGGCAGCCGCCCTCCTCGCCGCCTCCGCCTCCGCGTCCGCCGTCCTCGCGCCCGCCACCCCCGCGCACGCGGACCCCGAGGCCCCGCTGCCCGCCTGTACGGCCCCGGACGACCACACCTTCCCCCTCACCACCCGCATCCACGGCGGCCCCGCCGGCTACGAGGCGGGCGGCGGCTACGGCACCTGGTACCTGGACCTCACCAACACCACCTCCCGCAGCTGCGACGGCATCCACCCTGTCGTCGTCCTCGTCGACGAGGAGGGCCCTGGAGCCGTCGCAGCCCCGCCTGGAGTTCTACGACGGCTCCCGGCCGCAGTCCGTCGCCTTCGAGGCGACCGACCGGGACGAGCTGATCGGCGCGTTCGGCGAGGACGCCGCCGACGCGGGTTCCGGGTTCCCCGGCTTCACCGTCGGCCCCGGCAGGATCCCTCACCGTCAAGGTGCGGCTCGCGTTCACCTCGGACACCGCGCCGGGCGAGGTCACCGCCAACGCGGCCGTCGTCCAGCGCCGCGGCGGGGACGGGGAGTGGATCGGCCAGTCGAACGACTACCGCTTCCGCGTCGGCGCCCGTGAGCCGGCCGCCGAGCAGAGCACCGACCCGCGGCCCCGTCCGACCCCGCCGCCCCCTCCGTCGCCGCCACCCCCGGACGACCAGGGCACCGGCATCCCGTTCGCCGACGAACTCGCCGGCACCGGACTGGGCCGGGTGGACGCGGCACTGGGCGCCACCGCCCTGCTCGTCGCCGCCGGCGCCGCGGCCGTACTGCTGGCCCGCAGACGCCGCTGAGACGCACCGGGCCAGGTCGCCGGTGCCGCGGGCGCCCACCACCCCCGCGCCCCCGCCACCCCCGCATCCCCGCATCCCCACCACCCCCGCATCCCCGCATCCCCACCACCCCCGCATCCCCACCACCCCCGCATCCCCCACCACCCCCGCACCCCCGCCACCCCATCTGCGACCATCCTCCGTGGACTACCCGAACGACCAGGCCCCGGGCGCCCCCGTCCGCTCCGGGATCCCGGAGCACGGCCGCGTGCCGAAGTACTACGCCGTCAAGGCGCGGATCGACCGTCTGGTCGGCGAACTGGGGAGGGTAGCGCCATCCCCACCGAGCGGGACCTCGCCGAGCGGTACGAGGTCGCCCGCGAGACCGTCCGGCAGGCCCTGCGCGAACTCGTGCTGGAGGGCAAGCTGCGCCGGCAGGGACGCGGCACGGTGGTCGCGGGCCCCAGCTGGAGCAGCCGCTGTCCCTGGCCAGCTACACCGAGGGCGTCCGGCGCCAGGGCCGCACCCCCGGCCGTGCGCTCGTCACCCTCGACCGCTTCCCCTGCCCCGACGCGCTCGCCGCCGAGACCGGCCTCACCCGCGGGGAGCCCGTCTGGCACCTGGAGCGCGTGCTGCTCGCGGACGACGAGCGGGTCGGCCTGGAGAGCACCTACGTCGCCGTGTCCCGCATCCCCGACCTGGCGACGGCCTTCGACCCGGACTCGTCCTTCTACGCCCACCTGGCCGAGCAGGGCATCGCCTTCGGTGACGCCGACGAACGCATCGAGACCGTGCTCGCCACCCCGCGCGAGGCCCTCCTGATCGGCACCCCGCCGGCCCTTCCGATGCTGCTCATCCACCGCGTCTCCCGGGACACGGGGGCCGCCCGCTGGAACGCGTCCGGACGCTGTACCGGGGCGACCGCTTCTCCTTCACGACCCATCTGCGCGGCTGAAAAACGCCGTCCCACATCCCGTCGAACCCCGCCTTCTGATAACGAAAAGATAACGGGTCTAGCCCAAACTTGGAGACCAGTTCACGCTCTCGTTGTCAGCCGGATTCCTCCGGTTCCCCAATGCCAAGGAGCGTGGCGGTCGTGAGAGTGATAGTCGTCGGAGCCGGCGTGGTGGGCACCATGCACGCCTGGCACGCAGTGAACCGCGGCCACGAGGTCGTACAGATCGAGCGCGAGACCGAGGCCCGCGGCGCCTCGCTGCGCAATTTCGGCCAGATCTGGGTCAGTGGCCATGCGGGTGGAGAGGAGTTGGAGACCGCGCTGCGGGCGCGGGAGCTGTGGGAGGAGATCGGCGGCCGGATCCCGGCGCTGGGCTTCCGCCCGAACGGCTCCTGACCCCGCTCCACGGCGATCTGGAACGCGCGGTCGCCGAGGCGGCCGTGGCCCGCCCGGACGCCGCCGCCCGCGGCCCACTAAGCTCCTCACCCCCGGTGAGGCCCGCGCCCTGAACCCGGCCCTGCGCGGCGAGTTCGACGCCGCGCTGTACTGCTGAGCGCGACGCCGCCGTCGAACCGCGCACCGCCCAGCTCGCCCTGCGCGCCGAACTGCTCAAGTCCCCGGACTACACCTTCCCTGCCCGGCCGCGAGGTCCGCGACGTCATCGGCGAGAACGCCGTCCGCGACGACCACGGCGACGTACACACCGGCGACGTCGTCGTCCCTGTGCACCGGAGCCTGGCTCGGCGGACTCGTCCGCGAGCTGGCCGGGCCGGACCTGCCCATGCGCAGGGTCCGCCTCCAGATGATGCAGACCGACCCCCTCGGCGAAACGCTGACCACCTCGGTCGCCGACGCCGACAGCTTCCGCTACTACCCCGCGTACGGCTCGCCCGCCCTGGACGAGCTGAACGCGCGGCAGCCGCAGCCGGCCACGGCCGCGGAGCACAAGATGCAGCTGCTGATGGTGCAGCGCGCCGACGGCGGCCTGACCATCGGCGACACCCACGAGTACGAGCACCCCTTCGCCTTCGACACCGTCGAGGACCCCTACGAGCACCTCACCGGCGTCGTCGAGTCCGTCCTCGGCCGCCCGCTGCCGAGGATCCGCCGCCGCTGGGCCGGGGTGTACGCGCAGTGCACCGACAAGAGCCGGGTCGTGCACCGGCAGCAGGTCCGCGACGGGTGGGGCTGGTCACCGGGCCCGGCGGGCCGCGGCATGACCTGCTCACCCGCGATAGCCGAGACCACCGCGAACGAACTGGGCTGGTGAAACCACCTGTGACCGCCACGACCACCATGACCACCATGACCACGACAGACATCCGCCTCGTCGTCCTCGACATGGCCGGCACCACCGTCGCCGACGGCGGCCTCGTCGAGCGCCTTCGACGCCGCCGCCCGCGAACTGGGCGTCGAGCCCGGCACGGACGACCACGCCGAGAAGCTCGACCACGTCCGCGCCACCATGGGCGAGTCCAAGATCTCCGTCTTCCGGCACCTGTTCGGCGACGAGGACCGCGCCCAGCACGCCAACGCCGCCTTCGAGAAGGCGTACGGCGAACTCGTCGACGGCGGCCTGATCGCCCCGGTCCCCGGCGCCCGCGAGGCCGTCGAGGAACTGGCCGCCGACGGACGCACCGTCGTCCTGAGCACCGGCTTCGCCCGCGTCACCCAGGACGCCATCCTCGGCGCCCTCGGCTGGCGCGGCCTGGTCGCCGCTCACCCTGTGCCCCGCCGACGCGGGCGGGCGCGGACGGCCCTTACCCCGGACATGGTGCTGGAGGCGTTCCTGCGCACCAAGGCCGCCGACACCGTCCGCCAGGTCGCCGTCGTCGGCGACACCTCGCACGACGTGCTGAGCGGCGTACGGGCCGGCGCGGGCCTGGTCGCAGGCGTGCGCACCGGGGCCCACGGCGACGACGCCTTCCGCGAGGCGGGGCGCGACCCACGTGCTGGACTCCGTCGCCGACCTGCCCGCCCTCCTGCGAGGAGCCGGCTGATGGCCACCAGCGCCCCGACCACCACCAGTGCCCCCACCGCCACCAGCGGCATCCGCTTCGACAAGGTCACCGTCGCCTACGACGGCAACGTGGTCCCTCGACGCCCTGGACCTCACCGTCGAGCCCGGCGAGGTCATGGCGCTCCTCGGGCCGTCCGGATCCGGCAAGACCACCGCGCTGCGGGCGGTCGCCGGGTTCTGTACGGCCCGCCTCGGGGCGGGTCCTCTTCGGCGACCGCGACGTCACCGACCTCCCTCCGCACCGGCGCGGCATCGGCATGGTCGTCCAGCAGTACGCCCTGTTCCCGCACATGCGGGTGGCGGACAACGTCGCCTTCGGGCTCCGGGCCCGCAAGGCCGCCCAGGCCGAGACACGGGAGCGGGTCGCCGAGGCGCTGGAGATGACCGGCATGGGCGCCTACGCCCGCCGCTACCCCCCGCGAGCTGTCCGGCGGCCAGCAGCAGCGCGTCGCCCTCGCCCGCGCCCTCGCCATCCGCCCGGACGTCCTCCTCCTCGACGAGCCGCTGTCCGCCCTCGACGCCCAGCTGCGCTCCGGCATCGCTCGCCGAACTGGCCCGCCTGCACCGCGAACTGCCCGACGTGTCGATCCTCTACGTCACCCACGACCAGGTGGAGGCGCTGACCCTCGCCGACCGGATCGCGGTCATGGACAAGGCGAAGCTGCGCGCCTGCGGGACGCCGAGGGAGTTGTACCGGGCGCCGGCCGATGAGTTCACGGCGTCCCTTCGTGGGTGGCGCGAACCTGCTGCCGGTGACCGTCGGAGCCGGGGGTGTCCTTCGGAGACGCGGACATCAAGGTCGACACGGGAGGTGCCGCGCGGGGCGCGTCGGCCGTCCCTGTGCGTGCGGCCGCATCTCGTCGGGCTCGGCGACGGGCCCAACCGGCTCACCGGCACGGTGGGGGAGATCCAGTGGCGGGTGCCACGCACCGGCTATACGTCGACGTCGCCGGGCACCGCGTCATGGCTGACCTGCGCGAGCTGAAGACACCGCCGGTTCACGGGGAGCCGGTGAGCCTGCACTTCGCGCCCGAGGACGCGGTGTTGCTGCCCGCAGGGGGTGAACCATGGCTGAGGCCGTTGCCGGGCCGCGGCCTGTCGCGGGCTCGGCGCGCCCGCCCGGCGGCAGCCGGAGATCGAGCACAGCCCCGCGCTCCTATGGGGCGCTTCTGTGGGCGCTTCCTCCCGTCGCCCTCCTCGCCCTCGTCTTCCTCTACCCCCTCGCCCTGGTCGTCCAGCAGTCCTTCCAGCCCGACACCGGCGGCACCTCGCCGCAGCCGGCACGCCGACGTCTTCGCCTCGGGGGCGTTCCGCGAGGCGCTGTGGACCACCGTGTGGCTGGCGGTAGCCGCCACCGTCGGCTGCCTGGTGCTCGGGTTCGTGCTGGCGCTGGTCATCGCCTTCGTGCCGTTCCCGGGGGCGAGGGCGGTGGCCCGGTTCATCGACCGTCTTCCTGTCCTTCCCGTCCTTCCTGATCACGCTCGCGCTGCTCTTCATCTACGGCACGGTCGGCATGGCCAACGGCGCGTGGACCGACGTCACGGGGGCCGCCGAGGGGCCGTTCCAGTTCCTGACCACGCCCTGGGGCGTGCTGCTCACTGGAGATCACGTACTTCACGCCGTTCGTGATGCGCCCACTGCTCGCCGCCTTCTCGCAGCTGGACACCGGCCAGCTGGAGGCCGCCAGCTCGCTGGGCGCCCGTACGTCGCGCATCGTCCGGCAGATCATCCTGCCGGAGGCGCTGCCCGCCCTCGCGGCCGGCGGCAGCCTGGTCCTCGTGCTGTGCCTGAACGAGTTCGGCATCGTGCTCTTCACCGGCGCCAAGGGCGTCACCACCCTGCCGACGCTCGTGGTACAGCAAGGCGATGCTGGAGTCCGACTACCCGGGCGCCTGCGTGGTCGCCGTCGTCAACGTCCTGATCTCCGTGGGCCTCTACGGCCTCTACCGGGTGGTGAGCCGCCGTGCTGGTGCATAACCGCGGGGCGAGTGGGCCGTGGGACGGTCTTCCTCCTCCTCTTCCTGCCCCCTGTTCGCCCTCCCGCTGCTCGTGGTCCTCGGCGCCTCCCTTCGCCACCAACTGGTCCAGCGTCCTGCCCTCCGGCTTCACCACCGCCAACTACGAGGCGGCCACCCGCGGCGAGGCCCTCCAGGCGCTCACCACCAGCCTGGTCACCGCGGTCACCGCCAGCCTGCTCCGCGCTCGCGACCGGCACCTGGGCCGCGCTCGCGGCGGCGGCGCTGAAGAAGCGGCACCTGCAAGGTGGTCGACGCCCTGTTCGTGCTGCCGGTCGCCGTGCCCTCCGTCGTCGTCGGCCTCGCGACACTCGTCGCCTTCTCCAGCCGCCGATGCTGCTCAACGGCACCCGCTGGATCGTGATCATCGCCCACCCGTCCTGGTCACCGCCTTCGCGTACCAGTCGGTGTCGGCGGCGATCACCCGCCTCGACCCGGCGGACTGAGCAGGCCGCCGCCTCCCTCGGCGCCTCCCCGGCCCGCGTCCTGTGGCGGGTCAGGCTGCCGCTGCTGCTGCCGTCACTGACCGCCGCCGCCGGCCTCTGCTTCGCCCTGTCCATGGGCGAGCTGAGCGCCACGATGATGCTCTACCCGCCGGACTGGACCCCGCTGCCGGTCCTGATCTACGCCTCCACCGACCGGTGCCCTGTTCACCAGCTCCGCCATCGCCGTGGTCCTGATGACGGCGACCCTGCTGGTGCTGCTCGCGGTCTCCCGGATCCGCACCAAAGCCTCATACCGCTAGGGGGTGTCGTTTGGATCTTGCCGGGGCCGAGCGGGGTCTGGCACGCCCATCTGCGGCGTTGTCGTCGGCTGCCAGGGCTCCGCCCTGTCGCCCTCCTCCGCCTTGCAGCTGCACGCACCAGACCCCGCTCGGCCCCGCTGCAAGGCGCCGTCACTGAGGCGACCTGATCCAAACAACACCCCCTAGCCAACACCCCACCGCTTCGCAAGGAGTTCACCTCGCCATGCCCAGGAACCCCGCCAAGCCGCTCGCCGCCCTCTGCCTCCTCGCCCTCCCCTGACCGCCTGCGGCGGCACCTCCGCCGCCTCCGACGAGAACGTCGTCACCGTCTACAGCGCCGACGGCCTCAAGGGCGAGAACGGCGACGGCTGGTACGACCAGGTCTTCGAGGACTTCGAGAGGAGACCGGCGTCAAGGTCGAGTACGTGGAGGGCGGCTCCGGCGAGATGGTGCAGCGCACCACCCGCGAGAAGCGCAACCCGCAGGCCGACGTGCTCGTCACCCCTCCCGCCGTTCATCCAGCAGGCCGACACCAAGGGTCTGCTCCAGAAGTACGCCCCCAGGGCGTCGACCGGGTCAGCTTGGCGCCGACAAGGCCGCGAACGGCACCTGGACCGCCGTCGTCAACAACTACTTCGGCTTCATCCACAACAAGAAGGAGCTGAAGCAGGCCCCCACCACCTGGGGAGGACCTGCTCGACGGCAAGTACGAGAACAAGCTCCAGTACTCCACCCCCGGCGTCGCCGGCGACGGCACCGCCGTCCTCATCAAGGCCATGCACGACTTCGGCGGCGAGAAGCCCGCCATGGAGTACCTGGAGAAGCTCCAGGCCAACAACGTCGGCCCGTCCGCCTCCACCGGCAAGCTCGCCCCCAAGGTCGACAAGGGCGAACTCCTGGTCGCCAACGGCGACGTCCAGATGAACTACGCCCAGTCCAAGTCCATGCCGAACCTCGGCATCTGGTTCCCGGCCCGCGAGGGCGGCAAGCCCACCACCTTCGCCCTGCCCTACGCCGCCGGACTCGTGACCGACGCCCGCACAGCGAGAACGGCAAGAAGCTCCTCGACTACATGCTGAGCCAGAAGGCCCAGCAGCAGGTCAGCGAGATCGGCGGCGGCTTCGCGGCCCGCCAGGACGTCAAGGCCACCGACGCCAACGCCATCGCGCTCACCAAGCTGATGGACGGCGTGGAGGTCTTCGAACCCGACTGGGACGACATCGAGAAGAACCTCACGTCCTACATCGACGCCTGGAAGTCGGCCACCGGCAACTGAGCGACGCCCGCACGCCGCCCTCACCTCCCGGCACCTACGCCCATGCCCTCGCGCCGACCATGTCCGGCCCGGACCGGTCCACCCGCATCACCGGCGTCCGGCCCGACGAGCAACGTCGGGGACAACGCCTCCGCTTCCGCTGCACCGCCGGCAACAACTGGTACCGGGTGATCGACGGGGTCCGTCCGGCGCACTCCTGATTAGGCTGTGGGGCGTCGGTACGCCGTGGTTCCGGCGCCCCCCGCCCCCCGCCCCACCGCACGCCAGGAGTTCGTTGCACATGGCAGACCGCAAGCCCATCGAGTCGTGGCTCACCGACATGGACGGCGTTCTCATCCACGAGGGCGTGCCGATCCCCGGCGCCGACGCCTTCATCAAGAGGCTCCGCGAGTCCGGCAAGCCCTTCCTGGTCCTCACCAACAACTCGATCTACACCCCGCGCGACCTGCGCCTGGCTGCGCCGCATGGGCCTGGAGGTGCCGATCGAGTCCATCTGGACCTCGGCGCTGGCCACCGCCCAGTTCCTCCAGGACCAGCGGCCCGGCGGCTCGGCGTACGTCATCGGCGAGGCCGGCCTGACCACCGCCCTGCACGACATCGGCTACATCCTCACCGACCACGACCCCGACTACGTCGTCCTCGGCGAGACCCGCACGTACTCCTTCGAGGCCATGACGAAGGCGGTACGGCTGATCAACGCCGGCGCCCGGTTCATCTGCACCAACCCCGACGAGACGGGCCCCTCCACCGAGGGCCCGCTCCCGGCGACCGGCGCGGTGGCCGCGCTGATCACCAAGGCGACCGGCAAGCAGCCGTACTTCGCGGGCAAGCCCAACCCGCTGATGATGCGCACCGGGCTCAACGCGATCGGCGCCCACTCCGAGACCAGCGCGATGATCGGTGACCGCATGGACACCGACGTGCTGGCCGGCATGGAGGCCGGGATGCAGACCTTCCTCGTCCTCACCGGCCTGACCCGGCCCGAGCAGGTCGAGAACTTCCCGTACCGGCCGTCCAAGGTGGTCGACTCGATCGCCGACCTGGTCGAACGGGTCTGAGACCCGTGGAGCGGCGGTAAACCCGCCCGCCGCCACTGTAACCCGTTCGGAGCAGCCGGGCCCCCGCGCAGGATGCGGGGGCCCGTCCCGCGGGGAGTCTCCAGGTAACTGGAGGTGCACGATGGGCTCACTGAAAGTCACTCTCTGTGCCGGCGCCGCGGTGGCCGCGGCGCTCAGCACCGATCGCGGCACTCGCACCGGCCGCGTACGCGGTGGACGGCTCAGGCGTCTCGGTGTCACCGTCCACACCCGCGCCCGGCAGCGACGTCGAGCTCCGCGTGGCGGACTGCACCGAGAAGACGGCCCTCGCCGTGTCGGCGGCCTTCGCCTCGGACGTACGGCTCACCCTGGCCGCGAAGGACGGCGTCCTCGTCGGGGCCGGCACGGTCCGCTCCACCATGGAGGCCGGCGCGTACGCCGTGCAGGTCAAGTGCGGCGACCACGCCCGCAAGGGCACCCTCACCGTCGCCGAGCAGCGCTGCCCGGCCGCCCCCGCCTCTCCCGTCGCCCCCGTCGACGCGGGCGGCGGCGGCACCGCGCGGCTGGCCGCCGCCGACGCCCGGGACGAGGCCCGCCCCGAACCTCCCGGCACGGCGCACACCGTGACCGGCCTGGTCCTCGCGGGCATCGCCGCCGTCGCCGTCGCGCTGCGCAGCGTCCGCAGCCGGAGCCGCGGGACGGACTGACCGACCATGTCCGAACAGGACCAGCGACGCACCGTCGGCTCCGGCCGCCTGGTGACCGGCATCGCCTGGGTGGTGCTGCTCCTCGGGCTGTGGCTGTGGGGCCGCGAGGCCACCGACGTGCGCGAGGGCATATCCCGGCCGGCCACCGGCGACATGGCGGCGGCCGGCCGGCCCCCCGACGTACCGTTGCCCCCGCTCCACGCGCCCCTCGGCGACGCCCTGCCCCCAGCGGCTCGACGTCCCCGGACTCGGCATCCAGGCGCCCGTCCTGTCCGCGCGGCCTCGACACCGAGGGCGCCATCGAACCACCGCCCTTCGACCGGCCCGGCTCCGTCGGCTGGTACGCGGACGGCGTGAGCCCGGGAGAGGCCGGGACCGCGCTGATGGTGGGCCACGTCGACACCGGGACCGAGCCCGCCGTCTTCTACAAGATCAGCACCCTGGAGCCCGGCGAGACGATCCGGGTGCTCCGCGACGACTGCCGGAGGTAGCCGAGTTCACCGTCGACGACGTCCAGGTCCTCACCCGCGACGGCTTCGACGCCCAGCAGGCCTACGGGCCGCACAGCACGGGCCGCGCCGAACTCCGCCTGATCACCTGCGGCGGCACCTTCGACCGCGCCACCAGCAGCTACACGGCCAACGTGGTCGTATCGGCGTACCTCACGGGTACCGGCTCCTAGGAACCTTCGGACCGGTATCCGGGAACCTCCAGGTGCCGGAGGCGTATGTCAGGATTGAGACTTGGAACAGTGCACCAGGGGGTTGGATGTACCGGCAGCAGGGGGCCGGAAACTTGTCCACGAGGCGAGCGTCCGCGGTGGCACTGGGGGCGGCACTGCTGCTCGCGGGCTGCTCCTCGTCCGACGGCGGCGAGGACAAGGGCAAGGACAAGAGAGGCGGGCGCCGGGATAACCCAGCAGCCTAAGGAGGCCGACCTGGTTCTGGGTCAATCCGGACGGCAACGCGGCCCAGCAGCTGGCGGCCCTGCAGAAGTCCGACAAGAAGGACCAGGCCGAGCAGATCCGCAAGATCGCCCAGCAGCCGACCGGCGAGTGGATCAGCCCGGAGAACCCGGAGGAGCAGGCCCGCGGCGTTTCACCGAGGCCGCCGACGAGGCCGGCCGCACCGCGCTGCTCGTCCTCTACAACATCCCGCACCGCGACTGCGGCAGTACTCGGGCGGCGGCGCCGCCGACGGCAACGCCTACCGTGACTTCATCGACGGCGTGGCCAAGGGCATCGGCGACCGCTCCGCCGCGGTCATCCCTGGAACCGGACGCGGTGCTCCACCTGGTGGACGGCTGCACCCCGGAGCAGTTCCACGAGGAGCGCTACGACCTCCTCAAGGGCGCCATCGCCAAGCTCACCGCGCTGGAGAACACCAAGGTCTACCTGGACGCGGGCAACGCCGGCTGGGGCCACCCCGACCAGATCTTCGAGCCGCTGAAGTGGGCGGGCATCGACCAGGCCGACGGCTTCGCGGTCAACGTCTCGAACTTCTACACCACCGAGGACTCCATCGCCTACGGCAAGCAGCTCTCCGCCAAGGTGGGCGGCAAGCACTTCGTCATCGACACCAGCCGCAACGGCAACGGCCCCTACACCGAGGGGCGACCCGGGCGAACGCTGGTGCAACCCCGGCCGAGCCCTCGGCGAAACCCCGACGACGAAGACCGCCGACCCCCTCGTGGACGCCTACCTGTGGGTCAAGCGCCCCGGGGAGTCGGACGGCGAATGCAAGGGCGGCCCGAAGGCTGGCGAGTGGTGGTCCGAGTACGCCTTGAAACTGGCCGAGGGAACTGGATGACGCCGGGTTCCCTGCGCCCCAAAGGGCGCGAGGAACTGCGCGACCAGCCACGACGAACCCGCAGACGAACAACTGCCAAGCCGCAGCGCTACGGCACGTGCACCCACTCCGCCTTGGAAGGCGTCCCCTCCCCGTCAGTCACGAACATCATGTACCAGCCGGACTGAACGAGGTTCTTGTTCTCAGGCACCGTCACCGTCAACTTGTCCCCGTCCGCCTCGAAGTCCAACGCGATCGACCGCTGATCCACGTCGGTGACATGCGTAGACGCGCTCGGCCGGATCAGCCGCACCTTCTTGACCGACTCCGCCGCCCGGGACGTGAACGTCCCCGACTCACCACGCTCGATGGTCTGCGGCCCCCGGAGAGATCCGGCCGGGAATCCCGGTAGAGATACGGCGGCGTGTAGATCTCGATGCGCTGCTCGAACTTGCCCGGCTTGGTGTTGGCCTTGTCGGCGTAGAGCGAGTCCGACCCGAAGAACATCATGCGTCCGTCGGGCAGCAGGATCGAACCGGAGTGGTAGTTCCTGCCGACCAGCGGATCGGCGACCCGCTCGAACTCGTTGGTGTCCGGGTGGTACAGCCGGGCCTCCAGGATGTTGGAGTCGCTGCGGCCCCGGTAGTCCTCCGAACCGCCGGAGACCAGCACGCTGTCGTCCGGCAGGATCGAGGCCTGCGGATAGCGCGTGCCCTTGTCCAGTGACGGCCCGTCCACGAACTTCGGGTCGTCCGCCTTGAGGTCGACGATCCGGGTCTTCTCGCTGGACAGCTTGGACTCGCCGACCCCGCCGCCGCCGATCACCATGTACTTCTCGTCCTGCGCGGGCGGCAGCAGCACCGAGTTGGCGGTCTCCAGCATGTTGGCGTCGCTCAGGCCGGGGACCTTGGTGAACTTGTTGGTCTCCACGTCCCAGATGCCCGGGTCGCGGCCCACGTCGTCGGGGCCGTAGCCGGCGTTCGCACCCGAGTAGAAGATCTTGCCGTTCTGCATCAGGAACAGCGCAGGGGTACGTCGGGAACTGGCGGGTCTCCTCGGTGTAGGTCCACTCCTTGGTCTTCGGGTCGTAGATCTCGTTTCTTGCCCGGGACCAGCTGGCCGATGTCGTCGAGGCCGGAGACGCTGAGGATCTTGCCGTCGCTCAGGGTGGTGAGCGTCGGGTACCAGCGGGCCTCGTGCATCGGGTCGACCTTGATGTACTTCCGGCGACCGGGTCGAACTCGAAGGCGTCCCGGATGCCCTGGAAGTCCTTCTTGTCGAGGGCGAGCTTCTGCGCGATGCCGTACGTGTTCTGCGCGTCCGCGCCCGACGGCGCCATGGACGCGGTAGTTGTCCCTGGGTGCCCGTCTCCGTACTGCCGGCCGCTCTTCTGGGCCTCGACGTAGATCCGGCCGATGCCCGGGTCGTTGCGCAGGAACCTGCCGGTCGCCTTGTCGAAGACCTTCTCGGCGCGGGGGCACCAGCACCGGGTCCTTGGAGACGAAGGTCTTCTTGTTCTCCCTTGCCGGTGAACTTGGTGCCCGCCGGCAGGGGTGATCGGCTTGTCCGGGTTCTCGTTGTGGACGATCATCAGGCCGCCGGCCTTGGTGACGTCACCCCTGAGCTTCTCGTACCGCTTGGTGCCGCCGGCGATCAGCGGGTTGCCGTTGGCGAGCTGGGTGTGGCCGGTGCAGAACAGGTCGGTGGGCGTCGGCACCTTCTTGATGGTCCCCTTGACCGGGTCCCAGATACGGGTGTCGAACTGCTTCGCGTCGAAGTTGTCCTGGTTGTTGCCCGACCCCGCGACGAGCAGCACCTTGCCGGTGCGCAGCAGCGCCGCGTGGATGGTGTTCTGCCGGTACTTCTCGGGAAACTCGATGATCTCCCATTTGCCGTTGGCGGCCTTGTACTCCGGCTTGTTGATCTTGTACTGGTGGTATTTCTCGGTTCCGAAGCGGTAGAGCCACGGCCCGTTCATCCCGGCCAGCGCGACTACCACCGCCGTACCTATCGCGAAGCGACGGGCGCGGCGGCGGCCGGCACGGTCCTTCATTCCTTACGTCCCCCAAGTCCACCAAGGGCGATCTGCATGGTCTGGTCGTTGCCTCCGTCGGAGGCCGCCCAGCTGGGCTTCTGCTGCGGCGCGTGCGGCGCGTGCGGCGCGTACTGCGCGTGCGGCGCGTACGCCTGCGCGGGCGCCGCGTCCGCGGGTGCCTGCTGCTGCGACGGGACCCGCGTATCGGGCCCGCCGCCGCGCGGCCGGCGGTGGCTTCTTCGCCTTCCGCAGTTCGTGGCGCCAGGCGAACATCGGCGACGCGGTGATCAGCAGCGCGAACGTCGCCCAGATGATCATCGCGGGGTGCGAGTGACCGTAGACGAAGCCGGCGGCGATCGAGCCGCCGAAGATCAGGATGAAGTACCAGTGGTACCGGAAGGTCCCAAGAGGGTGTCGGGCTGGCCGAGTCGCCCTTGGGCGTTACCACGAACTTGCCCTTGCGGCGCAGCACCGAGTCGATGAGCGCCTTCGCGTAGAGCGGCGCCGACAGCGCGGACATGACCATGCCGGCCACACCGCCGGAGCCCTCCGGCTCGTGCGGCGAGACGTTGTGGCGGCGGTTCCAGACGTACAGGCCGATCTGGAGGGCGGAGGCGTTGCCGTGAGAGCATCAGCCAGACCGCCGGGTCGATGTTGACACCGGAGGCGCCCAGGCCCAGGAACAGGCAGCAGCTCAGCGCCGCCAGGATCCAGTTTAGGGCCGACATCGGATAGAAGATGATCATCATCGTAGTT
Source organism: Streptomyces thinghirensis (assembly GCA_021502835.1). Next base: position 123,522 of record JAKFGP010000008.1, on the reverse strand, counting down.
GAAGAGCTTGCTCGGCGGGAGCGAGTACCAGCCCTTCCAGTACTGCTTGAGGATCGTCTCTGTACGTCCCTCGCGACCAGCGCATCTGCTGGGTGAAGAAGTCCGTCCAGGCGTTCGGGCCCTCGCCCACCGCGAGCACGTCCGGGGTGTAGACCGAGCAGCTACTTGCGGCCCGTGGCCGGGTTCTTGTGGCGGTGGATCTCGAAGCCGGTCGCCATGTCCTCGGTGATCGAGTCGTACAGACCGCCGATCTGCTTCAGGGCGCTGGATGCGCACCGCGTTGGAGGTGCCAACGAACATCGGCGAGCCGTACCGGTTGGCCCGCGCGCTGGATCAGCGCGTGGAAGAGGAACTGCTGCGACTCGGCGGCCTTGGTGATCGGGTTGTCGTAGTTGCCGTATGACCTGCGGGCCGATGACGAAGCCGACGTCCGGGTCGCGGAAGAAGCCGAGCATCCGCTCCAGGTAGTTGGGCGGCGGCACGTGGTCGGTGTCGACCGAGGCGAAGAAGTCGTAGTCGCCGCCGTGCGCGTCCAGCCAGGCGTTGTAGTTGCCGTGCTTGGTCTTGGCGCGGTGCGGGCCCTTGGGCATGTTCCACTTCGCGACGCCCTTGCGGGAGAAGTGGTGCACGCCGAGGCGCTCGCAGACCGCCTTCACCTCGGGGTCGTCGCCCTCGTCGAGGAGCCAGACGTGCATCAGGCCGCGGTGGCGGATCTTCACGGCCGCCTCCAGGGTCTTCGTCACCATCTCCAGCGGCTCCTTGCCGGGCACGAAGGAGGTGAGGGAAGGCGACCCGGGTGCCGGTCTCGGGCACCACCGGGATCGGGTCGCGGGCGACCAGCGTGGCGTGCGCGTTCGACAGCACGTTCAGGCAGCGGAACAGCTCGATCAGGCCGATCGAGACGAGCATCATGATGTCGAGCGCGGGCAGCCAGTCGAAGGCCGCGTGGTCGCGCTCGGTCCAGTGCGTGGGCTGGAGCAGCCAGACCAGCAGCACCACCGACAGCAGCGGGGCGGCGGCCAGCATCAGGGCGACCCGGATGCGGTGCGGCTCCTGCGATATCAGCGAGCGGTACTCGGACCTTGTACGGCTTGTGCGGGTCGGGCTGGGTGAGGGGGCCCGCGAGCCGGCTGTAGTGCTCGTAGTCGTACCTCGGCAGCGTCTTCTGTATCCGGCGGAACGAGCCGGTGTTCCAGGTCCGATGCGCGGGCACCCTGAGCTGGGTGGTCTGGGACGGGTCGTGGTCCTGCCCGGCGCCCGTCGGCGTCGACGTCATGAGTCATCCCCCCACGCGCGGGTCACGCGTGTTTCGTCGCTTCCATCGTCCGCTCCGGTCCCCCCTCGACCTTCACGCACGTAACAGTGGTGGGTTGCTGTCACCACGGCATCCACACCTTATATAGACATGGAATGGCGACCCCCGGTTGCATGATGCCCCCCTCGGCATCCCCTCGGCATCCGGCCCCCAACCGGACCAGGGTTCTACGGTGTTCGCCATGATCGCAAGATGTCCGGAGGTCGGGTACGCCGAAGGCCCTCGTGTGCTACGAGGGGCCTTCGGCCGTCGGTGCGCCGCCAGGGACTCGAACCCCGGACCCGCTGATTAAGAGTCAGCTGCTCTAACTAACTGAGCTAGCGGCGCCTGCTGACCTGCACAACTCTACCGGATGCCGGACGCTGCTCCGGACCGCGCCCGGGGACCGCGGGAACCTCCGGGGGATCGCGCCCGCCGTCGTGTACATCATTCGGACCGTCAGCATGCGCGCGAAGACGACAGTTGAGAAACTGACCGACATGTACCGAAGTGCACCGCTGCGGACATTTTCACCGGGAGTGTGAGGGGAATCGCATGGAGGCTCCCGTATTCGAGGAAATCGACCCCCGCGAGCGACTGCGACTGCCCCGGTTGCCGTCACTGGCGCCGCGTCCTGCCGCATTCCCCGGCCGGCCGCGCCCCCGCCCATCCGGCGGCCCACCGGGCGCTGATCGTGGCCACCGCGACCGCCACCGCCGCCGTCACCGGGGCCCTGGGCGCGGGACAGGCGGCAGCGGCGCCGACCACCGTTCACGCGTCCCACCGGCCGGGCGTTCCCGCGGCTGACGAGCCCGACACCCCGCAGGGCCCCAGGGCCCCGCTGCACGGCCCGACCGGGACGCCGGCGGCGCCCCGCCGGTGCGGAACTGGCCGCGATCACCCGTACGGAGATCATCGACCGGGCCAAGACCTGGGTCACCGCCAAGGTGCCCTACAGCATGACCGCCTACTGGTCGGACGGTTACCGGCAGGACTGCTCGGGTTATGTGTCGATGGCCGGGAAGCTCCCCCACGAACGAATGGACCGGCAGCCTCGGCACGTTCGCCGACCGCATCACCAAGGACGAGCTCCAGCCCGGCGACATCCTGCTGTTCCACAATGCGGCCGACCCCCAGAAAGGCTCCCATGTGGTGATCTTCGGCGGCTGGACGGACGCCACCCGCACCGCCTACACCGCCTATGAACAGACCCCGCCGCACACCCGCAAGCTCGCCACGCCCTACGCCTACTGGAGCAACTCCGCCAAGTACCTGCCCTACCGCTACAAGGCAGTCACCACGACCACGGCCGGCGGGGCACCGGCCGCCACGGCCTACCCGGGGCGTCCTCCTTCGGCCCCGGCGCCGACAACGAGAACGTCACCGAGCTGGGCCGGATGCTCGTCGCCCGCGGCGCCGGGCGCTTCTACGCCGCGGGGCCCGGCACCCCGCTGGTCGGACGCGGACCGCAGGGGCCACCCAGGCGTTCCAGCTGGCCCAGGGCTGGCGGGGCGCGGACGCCGACGGGCTGCCCGGCCCGGGCACCTGGCGGCTGCTGAAGACCGGCAAGGGAAAGGACATCGCGGCCCCGGCGGCCGGCCCCGCCTCGCACGGGGTGGCCGGCTACCCCGGACGGGCGATGTTCGGGCCGGGCGCGGACAACCCGTACGTCACCAGGCTCGGCAGGCAGCTGGTGAGGGAAGGGTTTCGGCAAGCACTACACGACCGGGCCGGGCCCGCGCTGGGGCGAGGCGGACCGGCGGGGCGTCGAGGCCTTCCAGCGCGCCCAGGGCTGGCGCGGTGGCGCGGCGGACGGCTACCCGGGCCCGGAGACCTGGCGGCGGCTCTTCTCCTGACCGTCCGCCCAGCGGTGACCACCCGTTCATGACGCATCTGGCGCGGAGGCTGGAGCACGCATGAGTACGACCTCTTCCACGAACCCGGACACCAAGCCGCCGGCCCCGCCCGGGCCCGAAGCGCCCGAAGGGGCGGCGGAGGCGGGCCACCGGCCCGCCCGGCTCATCCACAACGAGGCCACCACCGAGATCCCCGTCCACCCTGCTGTTCCGCGACGACCCCCCATCCGGCGCCGGTGGCGCTGCGGTCCGCGGTCGTCGGCCGTCGGCAGAGCACGGGGGAGCAGCCCCGGACGCGGCGCCCCCGTCGCCGCGCGCCCGCGACCCGCGCCGAGCGTCGACCCGGAGCTGACGGAGCGTCCGGCCCGGGTGCTGCCCGGTGCCGCGGGCGTGGCCGCCGGTGCCTGCGGTGCGGCGGGCTGCGCGGTCACCTCCTGGTGGGCCGGGCTCGTACCGCCGCTCGGGGCCGAGGCGCTCGGGCTGCCGGCGTACGCGGGGGCCGGGCTCTGGCCCCGCGCAGTGGGCGGCGTACGCGGCCGCTGGGGGCGCTGGGGCTGTTCGGGTTCGGCGGGCTGGCCCGGGGCCGGACCGGGCGGGCCTCGGTGCTCGGCCTGTTCGGCCGCTACCGGGGGACCGTGCGGCGCACCGGCCTGATGTGGGTCAACCCGCTGCTGCTGCGCCGCCGGGTCGACGTCCGGCTGCGGCACTGGCGCAGCGAGCCGATGCTCGCGGCCGACGGCAACGGGGGTCGCGCTCAGGGCGGTGACGCTGGTGGTGTGGCGGGTGCGGGACACCGCCAAGGCCACGCTGGGCGTCGAGGACCACGAGACGTATCTGCGCGAGTGCGTGGAGGCGGCGCTGGCCCGGGTCCCGGTGGAGCCCCTCGGCACGGTCCGCAGCTCCGCGCGGACGTGGCCGGCGAGACGCTGACCCGGCTGGTGGCGGCGGACGCGGCGCCGGTCGGCCTGGAGGTGTTCTCGGTGCGGCCGGTCCGGGTGGAGTACGCCCCGAGGTCGCCGCCGCGATGCACCGGCGCCGGATCGCCGCGCTGGACGCGGCGCAGCGGGCCAGCGTGCTCACCTCGGTGGTGGACTCGGTGGAGGACACGGTGACCCGGCTGACCATGCGCGGGCTGGTCGAACTCGACGACTACGAGCGCAAGGTGCTGGTGAAGGACCTGACGGTGGCGTTCTGCGCGGGGCGGGGGACACGGGCCCGTGAGCCGTTCCCCGGGTGCCCCGGGTTCCTCGATTGGTATGGACATGTTCAACTAACGGCAATAACCTGGGACTTGGTCTAGACCTGCACGGCTCACTGAACCTCCCCCACGTCACAGGAGCAGCAGTATGCGTACAAGGACCAAAGTTGTATGCCGCCGCGATGGGCATGGCGACCACCGGAGCCCTCGTGCTCCGTCCGGCGGCGCCAGCGGCCACGGCTACACCGACCTGCCGGTCAGCCGGCAGAAGGTGTGCCAGAACGGCACCGTCAGCGGCTGCGGCGCCATCCAGTGGGAGCCGCAGAGCGTCGAGGGGCCCAGGGCTTCCCGGCGGGCGGACCGGCCGACGGGCGGATATGTTCCGCGAACAACACCCCGTTCGCCCCCGCTCGACAGCCCGAAGGCTCCGGGCGGCCAGGCGTGGCCGGCCACCAAGGTGAACGGCGGACAGAGCTACAACTTCCGCTGGCAGTTCACCGCCCGGCACGCCACGACCGACTTCCGGTACTACGTCACCAAGCAGGGCTGGAACCAGAACCACAACCTGGCCCGGTCCGACCTCAACCTGACGCCGTTCTTCACGGTGCCCTACGGCGGCAAGCAGCCGCCGGCCACGCTCTCCCACAGCGGCACACTGCCGTCCGGGCTGAGCGGGCGCCACGTGATCGTCGCGGTGTGGACGGTCGCCGACACGGCCAACGCGTTCTACGCGTGCTCGGACGTGACCTTCTGAACGAGCGGAGGGCCCCTCGCCTGAGCGAGGGGGCCCTCTTGCTGTGCGCCGCCAGGGACTCGAACCCCGGACCCGCTGATTAAGAGTCAGCTGCTCTAACCAACTGAGCTAGCGGCGCATGACTCCCGCCGTCCACTTTCCGCGGTCGGCGACGACGAAAATACTACCTGGTCTCCAGGGTGCTTCGGACCACTCATCCGCCGGCCATGCAGTCGGCCGTTCGGCCGGGCGTCTCCGCGCTAGATCGCCAGCGAGAGCAGCACCCCGCATGCGTTCCGGTTCAGCTCGTCGGCGGCCCGGCGGAGCCGGTGGGCGTGCTCGACCGGGAGGGACAGGGCGAGGCAGCCCACGGCGGAACCGGCCGTGATCGGGACGGCCGCGCAGACCGTGCCCACCGCGTACTCCTGGAGGTCGAGGACCGGACGGTGGACGGCTGGGACTCCAGCCGGGACAGCAGCAGCTTGTCGCTGGTGATGGTGCGCGAGGTCAGGCGGGCCATCTTGTGCCGGGCGAGGTGGTCGCGGCGGCCCGCGTGGTCCAGCTGGGTGAGCAGGCTCTTGCCGACCGGCGGTGGCGTGCGCCGAGACGCGGAAGTCCACCCACTCGTTCACCTTGGGCGTGGCCGGGCTGTCGGCGTACTGGGTGACGCTGACCTCGCCGTCGACGTACCGGCTGATGTAGACGGCGGCGCCCACCGAGTCGCGCAGCCGGTCCAGGGTGCGCTGGAGCTTGTCGCGCACGGCCTCCCCTCGCGGCCGTGGGCCGAGCCCAGGCGGGCCAGGGCCTCGCCGGTGACGTACGTGCCGTCGGTGGTCTGCTCGACGTAGCCCTCGCGGCGCAGCATGCGCAGGAGCGTGGTCAGCCGCTCCCGGTCGAGGCCGGCCTGCCGGGCGAGTTCGGTGTCCGTGACTCCGGTGCTGTGCCGCGTCACCGTCTCCAGGACGCGCAGGGCGTCCTGGGCCGAGTGGTGCGGCGCGGTCGGCTTGTGCTGCAGCGCCACGGTGGTCTCCCCCTGCGCTCGCTGGTAGGCCCCCGCCCCTGTCCCTGCCTGCGCCCCCCGATCGGACAGCGGATCCCCTTCACGATAGCCGCCGAGCGGCCCGGAGTGAGGGGGTGTCGGCGAGATTTCGGGGCCCCCAACTGCGACGCTGGCCCGCTGGCATATGCCAGCGGCGTGCCCCAACGCCCCGACCTCGGGGTTGGGGCGGCGACGCCGCGTATTTACAGCACCGCGCTGAGAAATTCCCGGGTCCGGTCGTACTTCGGCTCGCTGAAGATCTTCTCCGGCGGACCGGTCTCGATGACCCGGCCCGAGTCGAACATCAGGACCTGGTCCGAGATGTCCCGGGCGAAGTTCATCTCGTGGGTCACGCAGAGCATGGTGATGTCCGTGCTGCGGGCGATGTCCCGCAGCAGGTCGAGAACGCCCGCGACCAGCTCCGGGTCGAGCGCCGAGGTCACCTCGTCGAGCAGGAGCACCTTCGGCCGCATCGCCAGCGCCCGGGCGATCGCCACGCGCTGCTGCTGGCCGCCGGAGAGCTGGGCGGGGCGGGCGTCGCACTTGTCGGCCAGGCCCACCATGTCGAGCAGGCCCTGGCGCGCTCCACCGCCCCGTCCTTGGACATGCCGAGGACCGTGACCGGCGCCTCGGTGATGTTGCGCAGGACGCTCATGTTCGGGAACAGGTTGAACTGCTGGAACACCATCCCGATCTGCTTGCGGACCTCGCGCCGCTCCTTCTCGGTCGCCGGGAAGAGCTTCTGCCCGTCCACGGTGATCGTGCCCTCGTCGGGCTTGAGGAGCGTCATCAGCAGCCGCAGGATCGTCGTCTTGCCCGACCCGGACGGGCCGATCAGGTGACGTGCTTGCCGGCGTCGACGGAGAAGTCGAGGTGGTCGAGGACGGTGTTCTCACCGAACCGCTTGGTGACCTGCTCAGGCGTATCAGCTCGCCGGAGCCGCGCTCGGGGCCTCCTCGGGATTGGGGAGAGTGTTGCGTGGGCAAGGCGTCGCTCCAGGGCTCGCAGGGCAAGGGAGGCCAGGTAGGAGATGACGATGAAGGCCACGCCGATCACCGTCAGGGCTCGGTGAACTGGAAGTTCTGCTGCGAGAACAGCCGTGCGCTCGCCGAGCATCTCCAGCACCGTGATCGCCATCAGCAGCGGCGTGTCCTTCAGCATGGAGATCACGTAGTTGCCGAGGGCGGGGGACCACCGGCGGATCGCCTGCGGCAGGATCACGGCCGACCAGGTCCGTCCCATCGGCAGGTTCACGCCGCCGCGGCCTCCCACTGGCCGACCGGCACCGCCTCGATGCCAGCCCGGTAGACCTGCATCGTGTACGTCGAGTAGTGCAGACCGATGGCGATCACGCCGGTGGTGCCGCCGAGGCGGTCACTCCCCACTCGGGCAGCACATAGAAGAGGAAGAACAGCTGCACCAGCGGCGCGGGGTGTTCCGGACGAATTCGGTGACCACGCCGACGGGCCAGGTCACCCACCGGGAGGGCACCCGCATCAGCATCGCCCACACCAGTCCGAGAACGAACGAGACCAGCGACCTCAGGACCAGGATCTGCAGGGTGACCAGCAGTCCGTCCCAGAAGTGCGGCATGAAGTCGGAGACCGCGCTCCAGTCCCAGTTCATCGGACACCCCCGATCTCGGCCGGCTCAGGAGTGACGGTCTTGCGCTTCGGTGCCGTCTTCCCGACGCCCGCCTTCAGCTTCTTCTCCAGACCGCGCATCACCCGGGTGAGCAGGAACGCGATCACGAAGTAGATCAGCAGGATGTACGTGTAGATCTCCGCGCTCTCCTGCAGCGCCAGGCGCACCAGGTTGCCGCTGAACGCGAGATCGCCCATGCCCATGATCGACACCAGCGCGGTACCCTTGAGCAGCTCGATCAGCAGGTTGGAGAACGGCGGGATCATCTCCGGCACCGCCTGCGGCAGCAGGATCAGCTTCATCCGCTGCCAGGGCGTGAAGCTGAGCGCGATGCCGCCTTCCTTCTGCGCCGGGTCGACCGCGCCGAGCGCGCCGCGCACGATCTCGAGCCGTACGCCCCGTAGGTCAGCCCAGCGCCAGCGTGCCCGCCCACATCGGCACCAGCTGCCAGCCGAAGGCCGGCGGCAGCACGAAGAACACCCAGAAGATCATCACCAGCGCCGAGGTCCCGCGGAACACCTCGGTGTAGACGCCCGCGAGGAAGCGGACGACCCACAGCCGGTGGGTGCGCGCGACACCGATCACGAAGGAGACGGCCGCCGCCAGCAGCGAGCTGAAGAAGAGCAGCTGGATGGTGACCCAGACACCCTGGAGTACGAGTTCCCACAGTCCCGAGGTCATCCGCCGCAGAGCTCCTTCGCGGTCAGACCGGTCATCTCGTTCTCGGTGAAACCGAAGGGCTTGGAGGATGCGCAGCAGTTCGCCGCTCTTCTTGGAGCTTCTGCAGCTCGACGTTGAAGGCGTCCCGCAGGTTCGTCTCGTTGGGCCGGAAGGCGAAACCGCCGCCGTCGACCTTCGGCTTGCCGTCGATGATCGGCGAGAAGGGCTCGGTCGCCTCGGCCTTGTTGGACTTCTTCACCACTTCGCGCACGGTCAGCGCCGTACCCGCGAAGACGTCCACGCGCCCGGACTCGACGGCGTTGAGTCCGGCCACCTGGTCGGGGACGATCAGGATGTCGTCCTCCTTGATGCCGTGCTCCACCGCGTAGGCGATCTCGGCGTAGCCGGTGCCGGTCGCGAACTTGGTCTCATCTCTTAAGACGTCCTGTAGTTGCGCAGCCCGAGCGGATTGTCCTTGCGCACGATGTACGCGTCGAGCATCTGGTAGTCGGGGTGGAGAAGATGACCTGCTTGGCAGCGCTCGGGGTTGATGTACATACCGGCCGCCACGACGTCGAACTGCTGCGACGCCAGCCCCGGGATGAGGGAACCGAACTCCGTCGGCACCGGCTGCACTCCGGTCCACTCCGAGCCGCTTGAAGATGACCTTCGCCAGCTCCGGCGCCTCACCGGTCAGCTCACCGTTCTTGTCGATGTACCCGAAGGGGATCTCGCCCGCGATGCCGAGCCGGGCCACGCCCTGCGCCTTGAGCCGGTCGAGGAGATCGCCGCCTTCCACGTCTGACGCGGTGGCCACCCGCGAGCAGCCGGCGGCCCCCAGCGCACCGAGCGCCGCGACCCCCGCGAGCAGCGACCGGCGGGTGGGCCCGGCTGTGCTGGACCTTTGGTCGGATATACCCCATGGAGGGGTTCTGTGTGGTGGAGCCATGGGCGCGCAGCTACCCGAAGCCGGGCAGGTTATGCCGATCTTTTTCAGTCCGATACCTCGGCCCCGCACCCTTGACCACGGGGCCGCCGGGCACTGCCATGGAGGGCATGGCTGATCGCTTCATCGAAGTCTCGCTGGTCAAGCGCGGGATCACCTGCACGGCCCAACTGCTGGACGACCGGGCCCCCGATCACCTGCGCGGCGGTCTGGGACGCGCTCCCGCTCGGCGGCGACGTATACCACGCCAAATACGCCCGCAACGAGATCTATGCCCTCTTTCCACCCTTCGCGGCATCCGAACCACCGCTGGAGAACCCGACTGTGACGCCCATTCCGGGCGACCTGTGCTATTTCGCCTTCGCGGGTGCCGAGTTGGGCACCAAGGCGTACGGCTACGACCGCGAGGTCCGCGCGGGCACCACCCTCGTCGACCTGGCCCTCTTCTACGAGCGCAACAACCTGCTCCTCAACGGCGACGTCGGCTGGGTCCCCGGCACCGTCTGGGGCCAGATCGTCGACGGCCTGCCCGAAATGGCCGAGGCCTGCAACGACCTGTGGCGGACCGGAGCGGAGGGAGAGACACTCAGCTTCCGCCGAGCGTAGACGGCGCCGCGACTGCCCCGGCTGCGGGCAGTCGTGCCTCCCCCAGTGCCTGAACGGCCTGGGAGTACCCCCAGGGGCGGCACGGGTGGGCGATGGGGGTCCCCCGCGCGAGCGAAGCCGAGCGTGGGGAGGCGCCTCGCAGCGCCGGGCAGCGCGACCCATCCGACGCCCACCCGTACGTCGGCCATTACTCGGCCGACGTACCGCCCCCCCCACCCCCGCCCCGTACAGCGATGCGCCGCCCGCAGCACCAGATCATCCCGATGCCGCGCCGCGACAAGCTGAAGCCCGACGGGCAGCCCGTCCCCGTCGACCCCCACCGGCACCGACGCCGCCGGCTGCTGGGTCAGGTTGAACGGGTAGGTGAACGGCGTCCACCCCGTCCACCGCCGGCCCCGACCCTTCGGCACCTCGACCCCCCCGCCTCGAACGCCGTGATCGGCAGCGTCGGCGTGACGAGCAGGTCGTACGCGTCGTGGAGGGCCCATCCGCCGGCCCAGATCCATCCGCACGTCCACCGCGGCCAGGTACTCCAGCGCCGAGTACCGCGCCCCCGCGCCGACGATCTCCCGCAGCCCGGGGTCGAGCAGCTCCCGCTGTCCCGCCCGGAGGTGCTGCACCACGCGCGCCGCCCCCGCTGAACCACAGCGCGTGGAAGGCGTCCACCGGGTCCGCGAAGTCCGGGTCGGCCTCCGTCACGTACGCGCCCAGCTCCGCCAGCCGCTCCACCGCCCGCCGGACCGCCGTCGCCACCGCCGGGCGCACCGCCACCTGTCCGCCGAGCGAGGGCGAGTACGCCACCCGCAGCCCCCCGCACCCCGCCGGACAGCGCCTCCGTGTACGACCCGGGCGCCGGGCCCAGCGCCGACCAGTCCCGGGCGTCCGGGGTGCCGATGACGTCCAGCATCAGCGCCGCGTCCGCCGCGTCCCGGGTCATCGGACCGACGTGTGCGAGCGTGCCGAACGCGCTCGCCGGGTAGAGCGGCACCCTTCCGTACGTCGGTTTCAGGCCGAAGACGCCGCAGAAGGACGCCGGGATGCGCACGCTGCCGCCGCCGTCCGTGCCCAGCGCCAGCGGCCCCGCCCCGCGCGCGACGGCCGCCGCCGCGCCCCCGCTGGAGCCGCCCGCCGTGCGGCTCGGGTCGTGCGGGTTGCGGGTGACGCCGGACAGCGGCGAGTCCGTGACGCCCTTCCAGCCGTACTCGGGCGTCGTCGTCTTGCCGAGGAACACGGCGCCGTGCTCGCGCAGCCGGGCCACGGACGGCGCGTCCTCGTCCCAGGGTCCGTCCGGCGAGACGGCGCGGGAGCCGCGCAGGGTCGGGTGACCGCGCGTCAGGAGGATGTCCTTCACCGTGACCGGCACCCCGTCCAGCCGACCGCCCGGCTCGCCGCGCCGCCACCGCTCCTCGGACCGCCGTGCCTGGTCGAGCGCCTCCTCGCCGGTCAGCCGGACGAACGCGTTCAGCTCCGGCTGGATCCGCTCGGCCCGCTCCAGGGCGGCCCGGGTCACCTCCACGGGGCTGAAGTCGCCCTTGCGGTAACCGTCGACGAGCTGTACAGCGGTCAGCTCGGTGAGGTCGGTCATGCAGCACCCTCCCGCGTGTGTGGGACGTCAGTGTCCGGGCACGTATCCGCGCTTCTTGTCGACCACGTTCGCCAGCGGCTCGCCGGCCGCCCAGCTCGTACAACTCCACGAACTGTGCTCCCAGTTCGTCCCGCCACCCGATCGTGTCCCCGCTCATGTGCGGCGAGATGATCAGATCCGGGACCCGCCACAGCGGGCTGTCGGGCGCGAGGGGCTCGTGGCTCAGCACGTCCAGGGCGGCGCCCGCGATCCAGCGCCTGGTCAGCGCCTCGGCGAGATCGTCCTCGACGACCAGCTGACCCCCGCCCCACGTTCACGAACCGGGCGGAGGGCTGCATCACCCCGAACCGCCGGGCGTCGAACATGCCGCGCGCTGTCGTCGGTGAGGGGCCGCCGCCACCACCCAGTCGGCGCGGGCCAGCAGCCGGTCCAGCTCGCCGGGCCCGTGGACACCGGTGCGGGCGGTCCGGCCGACCAGCGCGGTCGTGATCCCCAGCGCCTTGAGGGTCTGCGCGATCGCCCGCCCGATCGGCCCGGAGCCGACCACGCAGGCGCGGGTTCCGGCCACCCGCATCGACTCGCGGTGCCGCCAGGTCCGCCTCGCCCTGCAACCGCAGTGTCGTGGGCAGGTCCTTCGCCATCGCCAGGACGAGCGCGGCGACGTACTCGGCGATCGGCTGGTCGAAGACACCGCGCGGTTGGTCACCACCGTGTCCGACGCGGCCAGCTCCGGGCACATCAGATGGTCCACGCCGGCGCTCGCCGTGTGCACCCAGCGTGGCCGGGGACCGTCACCCGGCCACGCCTTCCGTACGGCGTGCGAGGCGAAGTCCCACACGAGCAGGACGTCCGCGTGCGGCAAGCGCTCGGCGAGACTCTTCTCGTCGGTGTGCTCGATCCGGGCCCGGCCGGTCAGCCGGCCCAGGCGGGGGAGCGGCTCGGCGTCCAGGACGAGGAGCGTGGGCGTGGGCGGGGGCGTGGTCATCGGCAGGTCTGTCTCCGGTCGGCGGAAGCGGGTGCGATTCAGGAGTTGACGGGGAAGTTAACCGGCTGTTGACCTGGGAGTGACGCGGGCGGATTGACCACGCTCGCACCGGAACCTACCTTCGTCAACACGGCCGTGCGTAACGGTGCGTTGTCCTCCCCTTTCTCAGTGTGAGGCCGGTGCGTGCCATGGACATCTCCTTTCTCGGCGGACCAGCTCCGCAACGCGGGGTCGGCGTGGTCGCCCCGTTCGACTTCGCGCTCGATCGCGAGCTGTGGCGTTGGGTGCCCGACGACGTGTCGCTGCACATGACGCGAACCCCTTTTGTACCGGTCGAGGTCAGTCTGGACCTCGCCCGGATGGTCAGCGAACACGAGACGCTCGGTGAGGCCGTGCGCACCCTGAACGCCATCGCGCCCGAGGTCATCGCCTACGCCTGCACCTCGGGCAGCTTCGTCGGCGGCATCGCCGGGGAACGCGCGATGTGCGAGGCGATGACCTGGGCGGGCGCCGTCCCGTCCGTGACCACCTCCGGCGCGCTGCTGGACGCGCTGGCCGAACTGGGCGTACGCCGGGTCGCGCTGGTGACCCCGTACACCGTCTCCGTGACCCGAGCGCTGGAGGCGTACGTCGCCGAGGCCGGCGTGACCGTCACCGGCTGCGCCTTCATGGGCCTGACCCGGCACATCTGGAAGGTCCCGTACCGCGACGTGGCCGACATGGCACGCCAGGCGGTACCGAGTCCGGGGTCCGCGGACGCGCTGTTCATCTCCTGCACCAACCTCCCCACCTACGACGTCATCCCGCAGCTGGAGGCCGAGCTGCGGATCCCGGTGATCTCGGCCAACCAAGTGACGATGTGGGCGGCACTGCGCCGATTGGGTACCCCTGCGGTGGGGCCGTATCAGGCGCTGACCGATCCGTCCGCGCGCGTCGGCCCCACGGTGCCGGGGCCGGTGGGTCCGGCGGTGGCGGGTCCGGTCGGCCCCGCGGTCGCGGACATGCCGGGCGTCGGTGACGCTCCGGACACGGAACAGCAGCAGGAAGGGTGGACATGACAGCACTGGGATTCCTGTACCCGGGCCACTCCGGCGAGGACGACTATCCACGCATCGAGCAGCTCCTGGGCAGCGACATCCGGGGTGGACCTGGTGCACACGGACATCGGCGAGGACGCGCACCGGGTCGACGCGCTGCTGGAGATGGGCCTCGGCGCAGCGGCTCGCGGCGGGTGTGGAGGAGCTGCGGCTCGCCGGCGCCGACGCCGTGGTGTGGGCCTGTACCAGCGGAAGCTTCGTGCACGGCTGGGAGGGCGCCCAGGAACAGGTGCGCGCCCTGGCCCAGGCGGCGGGCCTCCCGGCCTCCTCCACCTCCTTCGCCTTCGTGCACGCGGCGAAGGAGATCGGGGCGCGCCGGGTCGCGATCGGGGCGACCTACCCGGATGACGTGGCGCAGCTCTTCGCGGAGTTCCTGCGTGCCGCCGGCATCGAGACGGTCGGCGTGGTCAGCTCCGGCATCATCACCGCCGCGGAGGTCGGCACCTGGACCGAGTCGGAGGTACTGGCCCTGGCCCGCGCCGCCGACCATCCGGACGCGGAGGCGGTCCTCCCTCCCGGACACCGCCCTGCACACGGCGGCCCACATCCCGGCCCTGGAGAAGGAACTGGGCAAGCCGGTCCTCACCGCCAACCAGGTCACCGTCTGGGAGGGCCTGCGCCTGGCGGACCGCCGGGTCAACGCACCCGAACTGGGAGCGCTGTTCATCCGGGAGCCGGTGGTGCAGGCCTGAACCGGGTGGGCCGAGAGGGGCCGCCGGAGGTCGCCGGAGGCCAGCGCTCCGGCGGTCTTCGGGGACTGGGCGGAGTTCCGGCAGGAGAATGCCTGGTGGGGCGGGTACAACCCCGGGCCGGTCGCGCTGGTCTTGATCTTGTCGACCCCGCGCTGTACCTGCGCGCGGGGCGCTTGATCTCAGGGAGAGCACCATGCGCACCACCGTCCGCCGCACCGTCCTGACCGCCTCCGCGGTCACCCTCGCCCTGGCGGTCACCGCCTGCGGCGGTGGTGACCAGGACGGTGGAGACGGCGGCGACGCCAAGGCGAAGGGCGGCGGCGGACCCGACAAGCCGGCGGCGAAGGCGCTGACCGCCGCTGAACTGGAGAAGCTGGTCGTCACCACGGACGACCTCGAGGACCACAAGGTCCAGAAGCCGGGGAAGGACGACGTCTTCGAGGCCGAGGCCCTCTCCGTCGAGCGGGCCGAGTGCGAGCCCGTCGCCCGGGTGCTGTCCGCCCTGCCGGCGGGCGACCCGGCGGCGAGCGCCCAGCGGCTCGTCGTCCAGGAGTCCGCGGCGGCCAAGAAGGGCATGCCCTCGATGGAGGAGCTCGCGGACATGACGGAGGAGGGAGGCGAAGGAGGCGACCATCGACTCCCTCGACATCACCAAGACGATGACCTCCCCTCTGGTCCTACGACGCCGACGGCGCGGAGCGGACTCTCGGCACGCTGCGGGAGGCCGGCGAGAAGTGCGCCGGGGGCTTCGCCATGACCATCGACGGAGAGAAGCAGCAGGTCACCAAGGTCACCGAGGAGAAGCTCGCGGTCGGTGAGGACGCCGTCGCCTGGACGGTGGGGGACGAAGACGGACGACGAGCCCGTGGAGACGAAGGTGGTCGTCTTCCGGCAGGGCACCACGCTCGCCGGGTTCTCGTCCTTCAACATCGCGGCGATCAGCCGGGGCGAGGCGTTCGAGCAGCCGACCGCCGTGATCGACGCGCAGGCCGCCAAGCTCGGCTGACCCGGACGCGAACCGACACGAAAGAGCCCCGGTCCGCCGAGGCGGGCCGGGGTTCTTCGACCGGAGCGCTGGGCAGGCCTTGCACCTGCATTTCCCCACGGGAAGTGGGGCGTCTTTCCTTGGACCACCAACGCACTGCCGACCGTTGGGGGTTGAGCCCCGCGAGCTGGCAGGATGATCGTACCGCAGCTCTGCTCGGGGTGCACATCGGCTCCATGGCGCATAAGAACCCCGGTTCACTTATCTGGACGCTGGTCCACCTCCTGAACGCGTCCAATCTCTTGCCAGGCCCTGAAGGCGCCCCTATTCTCACGGCGAGAAAGCGCTTTCCCGACTGTCGTGTTGACATGATCACGACAGGGTGTTCGTTCCGTCATGTGAAGACGAATGGGGAGACCGAGGATGAGACGACCAGTCACGCTGCGACTCCACGCGGCGCTGGCCACATTGGCTGTCGCCGCCGCGACCGGTGTGGTGCTGTCGATGCCCGAGGCGGCGGCAGCGGCCAGTGGCGCCACCGGCTACGCGACCCAGAACGGCGGCACGACCGGTGGTGCGGGCGGACAGACGGTCCGGGCCACCACCGGAACCGCGATCCACCAGGCCCTGTGCGGCCGGGCCAGCAGCAGCACCCCGATCACCATCGAGGTCGAGGGCACCATCAACCACGGCAACACCACCAAGGTGTCGGGTGACAGCTGCAGCACCGCCGCGGACAAGATCGAGCTGAAGCAGATCAGCAACGTCACGATCGTCGGGGTCGGCGGCGGCGCCGTCTTCGACCAACTGGGCATCCACATCCGGGAGTCCAGCAACATCATCATCCAGAACGTGACGGTCCGGAACGTCAAGAAGTCGGGCTCGCCCACGTCCAACGGCGGCGACGCCATCGGGATGGAGAGCGACGTCCGCAACGTCTGGGTCGACCACACCACCCTGGAGGCGTCGGGCGGGGAGTCGGAGGGCTACGACGGTCTCTTCGACATGAAGGACAACACCCAGTACGTGACCCTGTCCTACAGCGTCCTGCGCAACTCCGGCCGCGGCGGCCTGATCGGCTCCAGCGAGAGCGACCGCTCCAACGGCTACGTCACCTTCCACCACAACAAGTACGAGAACATCGACTCCCGCGCGCCCCCTGCTGCGCGGCGGCACGGCCCACATCTACAACAACCACTACGTGAGCCTCAACGAGTCCGGCATCAACTCCCGGGCCGGTGCCAAGGCCAAGGTGGACAACAACTACTTCGAGGACTCCAAGGACGTCCTCGGCACCTTCTACACCGACCAGGCCGGCTCCTGGCAGGTCAGCGGCAACATCTTCGACAACGTCACCTGGTCCGAGCGCGAGGGCGACAACAACCCCGCCGGGCCGGACCCGCAGTCCAACACCAGCGTCAGCATCCCGTACTCCTACAACCTCGACGCGGCCGACTGCGTGCCGGGCGTCGTGAGCCAGACGGCGGGCGCCGGCAAGGGGCTGAAGGTCTCGGACGGCAGCTGTACGCCGCAGGACCCGGACCCGACCGACCCGGGTCCGACCGACCCCGGCCCCACCGACCCGGACCCGGACCCGACCGACCCCGACCCCACTGACCCGCCCACCGGCACCAACCTCAGCATCGGGGCGGGCTCCGACGGCTCCTCCAAGGCCGACGGAACGAGCTACGGCAACGTCCGTGACGGCGACATGGGCACCTACTGGTCCCCGTCCGGCTCGACCGGTTCCGTCTCCGTGAAGTGGGGATCCGCCACCACGGTCTCCAAGGTCGTCATCCGGGAGGCGTCGGGTTCCGAGGGCGCCATCGGGTCCTGGCGGATGGTCAACCACGACACGGGCTCCGTCCCGGCCTCCGGCAGCGGAGCGGGCGTCATCGACTTCGCCGCGACCTCGCTGAAGAAGGTCACCTTCGAGATCACCGGCTCCAGCGGCACGCCGAAGGTCGCCGAGTTCGAGACCTACGCCGGGTAGCGGGCGGCCCGGTCGCGCGGGAGTGGGCGGGGAGTGTCCGGTATGCGCGTACCGGCACGGCCTCGCCCTCTTGCGTGGGCGCGGGACAATGGACGGTGGCCCACTCCACCGGGAGTGCCCCCGTCCGCGGGGGAGGGCCGCCGTACGTACGAGGAGGAGAAGACATGGCGGAGCCCACGCCGCGTCGGAACGAACCGCGGCTACGCCCCGCGCCCCTGCTCTTCGAGCCGGCGGAGGCGTCCGCCGACCCCGAGCACTTCTTCGACCTCGAGTCGATCGACGACCCCCGGGCACTGCTGGACCGGGCGACGGAGCTGACGCACGCCTTCCGCGCGGCGGCGGACCGGGCGATGGAGTTCCAGGCGATGGCGGCGGCGCAGCTCGCCGATCCGCGCCGCTTCGACCGGCTGACGACAGCGGACATCGCCGAGCGGGCCGAGTGGACCGAGGACTACGCCAAGAAGATGGTGGAGTTCGGGCGCGACCTGATGCGCGGCGGCGAGGGCGGCGTACACCCCGACTAGCCCGAACACCCCGAGCAGCTCGTCCGCATATGCCAGGCGAGTGGGCAAGATACTCCCTTCCCCTCCCGCCTGTCCCGGTTTCCCGCAACACAGCGGAGCGGTCTCCTCACGCCCGGTAGATGTATGCGTCATGAGCAGCACACGCGATGTCATCCTCGACGCCACGTCCCACGTCTCGGACGCCACCTCCGACGGTGCCGCCTGGCTGGCCTCGGCGGGCCCCTACCCGCGCAGCACGCTCGCCTTCTGGGAGGAGCGGCCCCAGGCCCCCCGTCGTCCTGCCCTGCGGTTCCGTCTTCGACGTGGTGAGCGCCCCCCGCGATCTTCGGGCGCCGGATGCTCGACCGGCTGTGGGGCGAGGGGCCGGGGTCCGGCCCGGTGGCCGAGTTCCGGGGGACGGATGCTGCTGTTCGCCGCGCCGGGCACGGCCCAGCGGCTGCCGTCGCTGCTGGAGTGGGAGGAGTGGGGCGCGCGTGGCCGGGCGGACGGCCGTACGGGCGAGGTGCCCCCGCTGCTGTGCCACGGCGCCGGGGACGCGGTGACGGTGCCGGCCCCCGTGGGCGGACCCGCGCGTTCCGGTTCCCGCTGGCTGGTGGCGCCGGACACGCGCCTGCCGTGGCTGCCGGGCCCCGAGATCCTGCTCTGGGCGGCCGTACGGGCGGCCCCGCGCGGCGGTGCGGATTTCGATTTTTCCTCCCGCCGACCAGGATGCCAAGGTCTACGACGTCAGCAGGCGCCGCTAGCTCAGTTGGTTAGAGCAGCTGACTCTTAATCAGCGGGTCCGGGGTTCGAGTCCCTGGCGGCGCACGTTGTCGATGGCGAGGCATGTTCGCGGAAGCGCGAACCGGCCTCGCCATCGTTGTTCCCTGCGCGGCTTCGCCGCGCGCGGCGGGGGCTCCGCCACCCGCACCCCCTCGGTCACCGTGCCCCGGGCAGACCGCTCACCCCGGCGTGACCTGTACCGTCCACGCCCCCGAGACCGTCCGCCCCTCCACCTCCACCCGTACGCCCTCCTCCGGCACCGTGAAACTCTCGCCGAGACTCACCGGAGCGTCGGCGAGCGGAGGGTAGACCGAGTCCTCCCAGCAGGCCTCGGTGTCCGGGTGGGCGTCGATCACCTCGATCGGCCCGCCCCCGGACTCCGCCCCGCTCCGCACCCGGTACACCAGCACCCCCGCCCGGCAGGCGGCGACGTCGTTGCCGACCGGCCCCCGTGCCTCGAAGGCGAGCACGCTGTCCGCGCCCGTGCGCACCACGGCCAGCTTCGTACCGCGCCCGAGGCCGAAGGCCGGCGTCCCGGCGGCGCCGGCCACCACCACTCCCGGCCCGGCCCCCCAGCGGCTCCAGCGTCAGCCGGGTGGGCCCGCTGCCCCGCACGCACGCCACCTGCCGGGGCTCCAGCCAGCCCAGCTTCCACTTGTGCCAGCCGAAGAGATCCGGAGCGAGCCCGAACTGGCTGCCCATCAGGTCCCAGTCGCCGACGTGCGTGTCCCAGTCGCCCTTGCCGTCGACGGGCCGGTGGTACAGGTCGGGCAGGTCGAAGACGTGCCCGGTCTCGTGGGCCAGGACCAGCCGGTCCGGCGGATGGTTCTCGAAGACCGTGACGACCCGCCGGATGTCGGTGCCGTCGGCCCGCATCGGGGTGTCCAGGTTGACGACCTTGGTCGCGTCGGAGTCCACGCCGGGCGCGTCCGGGTCCGCGACGAAGTAGACGATGTCGTAGCGGGAGAAGTCGACGTGCCGGTCGGCGGCGTCCATCGCGTCGCGCAGGTAGGCGGCCCGGTGCTCGGGGCTCCAGTCACGCTGTATGTCGTACGCCGTCGACGGCCGTGGCATGGGGATCCAGCTCGGCAGCGGGTGCGGGCGGAGGGTGAACGTGCCGTAGGAGGCGCGCTGGAAGAAGCGCGTGGTGGCCGGGAAGTGGTCGGCGGCGAGTTCGGCGGGCGCGGTCAGCGGCTGGGAGTCGGGGAAGGACAGGAACACCATCACCGCGTCCAGGGCGCGGGCGGGCCGCGGGTAGGCGGCGTTCCAGGTGTCCAGGCCCTCGGAGTGGTGCACGTCGGTGCGCTGGAGCGCGCAGGGCTCGGGGGAGAAGGGCTCGGCGACCGAGGGGGCGGTGATCAGGGAGGTCGCGGCGAGTGCCGACATCGTGGTGCACACCGCCGCCGTACTGCGCAGTCTGGACCGGGGCGCCCGCGCCGCCCGGCGGACCGCGCCGAGCCCCTTGAGGGTCTCCCCGGGGAAGTCGCCTCAGAGGGAGCTGGCGCGGCACATGGACCTCCGGGTGCGGTTGACGGGACACCGCACCCAGCTTGTGCATGATTGTCGTATTACGCCCTGTTCGCCTGCACCGGATGGGTGAGCCGCCGGTGATTTCGCGGGAGGTCCCTTGGCCGACACCCCGAGGACACTCACGGAACGTCACAACTGGTCGGGGGCATGTGGAACCCGTCCAGGTGTGGGCAGAAACGATCTGTCAGAGGGGTCACTCGGTCCGGAACGCGGAACGGCGGCTGGAAGGGCTCGGTGGCAGCCTCTATGATCGGCACACTTTCCTGCACGAACAGAGCACGAACAGAGATCGAGGCACTGCGGGGAGCGAGCGGTGAACGGAACCTCCGAAGGGCCGGCGCCCGCGGCAGACCTCGACCGGTCGGCCGTCACAGAGAGTGACAACGACCTGGCTCCTCGTACGCCGTGTACGGGGCCCCCGACCTACCACTCGGCGTTCGCGGCCGCCCCCCCCTCGCCATGGCCGTCGTCGACGCCGAGGGTCTGGTCGTCAGCGCCAACGACACGCTGGGCACCCTGCTCGGCACCGACCCGGCCGCGCTGGCCGGCTGCGCGGCCGCCGAGCTCGTCGACCTCGTCTCCGACGCCGGGACCTGGCACGCGTACCGCGAGGTGCTGCGGGGCCGGCAGCCCCGGCTGCGCTGCACCCGGCGGCTCAAGGGGGCCGACGGGCACTCCCTGTGGGTGCAGGTGACGGTCGCGCCCCTGGCCGAGCCGGGCCAGGTGCCGGGCGGCCTGCTGCTGTCGGTCGCCGACATCAGCGCCCGGCGCGAACTCCAGGCCCGGCTGCGCCACCTCCAGATGCACGACCCGGTGACCCGGCTGCCCAACCGCGCGCTGTTCTTCGAGCGCCTGACGGCCGCGCTGGAGGCGGAGTCGTACGAGCACGGCGGCACCGGCCGGATCGGCGTGTGCTACCTGGACCTGGACGGCTTCAAGGCCGTCAACGACACCCTCGGCCACCGCGTCGGCGACCGGCTGCTGGCCGCCGTCGCCGAACGCCTCACGCGGTGCGCGGAGGAGGCCGCCCACGCCCGGTCCGGCGCCCCGCTGGTGGCCCGGCTCGGCGGCGACGAGTTCGCCCTGCTCGTGGAGGACTCCACCGGCACCGACCAGCTCGCCGACCTGGCCGAATCGGTCCTCACGGCACTCCAGGCGCCCTTCGAGCTGTGCGACCGCCGCCTCTCGGTCACCGCGTCGGTCGGCGTCGTCGAACGCCACACCGCCGGCACCACCCCCACCGCCCTGATGCAGGCCGCCGACACCACCCTGTACTGGGCCAAGGCCGACGGCCGGGCCCGCTGGACGCTCTTCGACCCCGAGCGCAACGCCAACCGCATGACCCGCCAGGCCCTCGCCGCCACGCTCCGCCCCGCCATCGAGCGCGGCGAGTTCGCCCTGGAGTACCAGCCGCTGGTCGGCATGGAGGACGGCCGGGTGCGGGGCGTCGAGGCGCTCATCCGCTGGAATCATCCTCAGTTCGGCGTACTGGCGCCGAATCGGTTCATCGCACTGGCGGAGGAGGACGGTTCGATCGTTCCCCTCGGCCGCTGGATCCTGCGCACGGCCTGCCACCAGGCCCGCCGCTGGCAGCTGGCCCACCCGGACGACCCGCCGATCTTCGTCAGCGTCAACGTGGCGGTCCGCCAGGTCTGGGACTCCCGACCTGGTCGCGGACGTCGCGGCCACCCTGGAGGAGACCGGCCTCGCCCCGCACCTGCTCCAGCTGGAACTGACCGAGTCGGCGGTGATGGGCTCGGCGGGCCGCCCGCTCCAGGCCCTCAAGGCGCTGAGCGACATGGGCGTCCACATCGCCATCGACGACTTCGGCACCGGCTACTCGAACCTGGCCTACCTGAGCCGGCTGCCGGTCTCGGTCCTGAAGCTGGACGGCGCCTTCGTACGGGGCTTCCAGTACGACAAGGTCGACGCGGGTGCCGGGGTGGACGCGTCCGGGGCGAACCCGGCCGACGAGGTCATCGTCGAGGCGATGGTCCAGCTCGCCCACCGGCTCGGCCTGACCGTCACCGCCGAGTGCGTGGAGACGTCCGACCAGGCGACCCGCCTGCGCCGCATCGGCTGCGACACCGGTCAGGGCTGGCTGTACTCCCGACCGGTGGCGCCGGATCGTATCTCCGCGCTGCTGGGCCCCGCCGGACCCGGAGCGGCCGGGGTTCAGGCAGGCGTCGGCAACCCGTAGGCGTCGGCGATCAGCTCGTAGGAGCGCAGCCGTACGTCGCCGCCGTGGGCGTTGGCGGTGAGCATCAGCTCGTCGGCGCCGGTGCGCTCTGGAGATCGTCGAGGCCGGACCGGACCTCGTCGGCGGTGCCGTGGATGACGTTGGAGTTCCAGGACGCCACGAACTCCTCCTCCATCGGGCTGAAGTCGTACGCCTCGGCCTCTTCCGGCGTCGGCACCAGTCCGGGGCGCCCGGTGCGCAGCCGGACCATGTTCAGCGCGGCGGCCAGCACCTGCCGGCGGGCCTCCTTCTCGTCGTCGGTCGCGAGCGCGGAGACGCCGATCAGGGCGTACGGGGCGTCGAGGACGGCGGACGGCCGGAAGGACTCCCGGTACAGGTCCAGCGCCGGGACGGTGTTCTGCGCCGAGAAGTGGTGCGCGAAGGCGAAGGGCAGCCCGAGGGTGCCGGCCAGCCGGGCGCTGAAACCGGAGGAGCCGAGCAGCCAGACCGGCGGCCGGTGCGGGGACTGGACGCCGCCGGGCGAGGTCGCCTGCACAGGGCCCGGCACGGCGTGGATCCTGCGGTACGGGTGCCCGTCGGGGAAGTCGTCGTCCAGGAACCGGAGCAGCTCGGCGAGCTGCTGCGGGAAGTCGTCGGCGCCCTCGTTGAGCCGGTCGGTGCGGCGCAGGGCGGCGGCGGTGGCCCCGTCCGTGCCGGGGGCGCGGCCGAGACCGAGGTCGACGCGGCCGGGGGCCATGGCCTCCAGGGTGCCGAACTGCTCCGCGATGACGAGGGGCGCGTGGTTCGGCAGCATGACGCCTCCCGAGCCGAGCCGGACGCGGTCGGTGTGGGCGGCCAGGTGGGCGAGGATCACCGCGGGGGAGGAGGAGGCGACGCCGGGCATCGAGTGGTGCTCGGCGACCCAGTACCGGTGGAAGCCGCGGTTCTCCGCGAGGCGTGCGATGTCCACGCTGGTCCGCAGGGCGTCGGTGGCCGTCCGGCCGGCGCCGACGGTCACCAGGTCCAGTACGGAGAGGGGGACGGGTGCGGTGCCGTGGGCCGTGCCCCGGATCTCCTCTGCGGCGTCTGCGGCCATGGTGGGGTGCCTCCCTGTGTCGTGACAATCGCGCGGGTAGCTGCGCGGCGTAACAGGAGGGTGTCTCCGGTTATTCCCCCGGCCCCCTCCGCGGCGGCCGGCAGGAGCTGAGTGCGGGCCAGGTGGGCGTACAGACCGTCCTCGCGGATCAGCTGCGCGTGGCTCCCGCTCGCCGTGATGCGGCAGTCGTCCAGGACGAGGATCTGGTCGGCGTCCTGGATGGTGGAGAGACGGTGGGCCACCACCAGCACCGTGCAGGTGGCCGCCGCCTCTTTGAGCGTGGCGTTCAGCAGCCGTTCGTTCTCCGCGTCCATCTGCGAGGTGACCTCGTCGAGCAGCAGGATCCGGGGCCGCTTGAGCAGCATGCGGGCGATGGCGATGCGCTGGCGCTGCCCGCCCGAGACGAGTACGCCGCCGTCGCCGACCTCCGTGTCCAGGCCGTGCGGGAGCGAGTCGACGAACCCCGTGAGATTGGTGCGGTCGAGTACGTCGGCGACCTCGGCATCGGAGGCCCCGGGGCGGGGCGTACACCAGGTTCGAGCGCAGGGTGCCCGCCAGGACCGGTGATTCCTGCTCGACGTGCCCGATGAGATCGCGCACCTCCTTGAGCGGCATACCCGCGACGTCCCGGCCGAGGAGACTGACCGTGCCGGCGTCGGCGTCGTACATGCGGCCGATGAGGGAGAGCACGGTCGACTTGCCCGCCCCGGACGGGCCGACCAGCGCGGTCCGCGAGAACTCGGGGACGGCGAAGGTGAGGTCCCGCAGCGCGGGGTGGTCCTCCCGGCCGGGGTAGGCGAAGGTGACGCCGTGCAGCGATATCGCGGGGACCGCGGACGGGACGGCGGGCGCCGTCGCCGCCTCGGCCGGAGTGGGCGACGACGCCTCGTCCGTCCGCTCCAGAGGCTCGTCGAGGAGTTCCTGCACCCGGGACAGTGCCGCCCGCCCGGCCTGGAGATCGGTGATCGAGGAGAACAGCGTGGTCATCGGCACGGCGAGGTAGAGCAGGTAGAGCAGGAAGGCGATCAGCTCGCCCAGGGCCATCGTGCCCTCCGCGACCCGGGCACCGCCGATACCGAGGACGAGGACCAGGGCGCCCTGGACCGAGACCGCGGTCACGGGGTGGACCAGCGCCTCGAGCTTGGCCTGCCGCATCCCGGCGCGGTAGGCGGCGCCGACGTCGGCGGCCAGGGCCTTCTCCTCGCGCTCCTCGGCGCCGCTGAGCTTGACCGTGCGGATCGCGCGCAGCACGCGTTCGAGCCCGGCGCCGATCCGGCCCACACTGCGCTGGGCCTGCACCGTGGCACCCATGATGCGCAGGGACACGGCGAACACGGCGAGGAACGAGATCAGCAGGCAACCGAGCGTCAGCCCGAGCATCAGCGGATCGAGGAACAGCATCAGGACCAGTGACCCGGCGAAGGTCAGCACGCCGGCGAGGGTCTCGGTCAGACTCGACGCCAGGGCCCCGCGCACGGCGGTGGTGTCCGCGCTCACCCGTGAGATCAGATCACCGGAACGGTGCCGCGCGTACGTCGCCACCGGCCACCTCAGCAGCCGCCCCACCAGCGTGGTGCGCAGGTTCAGGACGACGCCCTCGCCGATCCTGCCGAGCAGATAGCTCTGGACCGAGCCGAGCAGCGCCTCCGCCAGGAACAGCCCGACGATCACCAGCACGGTGGCGGTGACCGGCCGGGAGTCCGACAGATCGGTGAACACCTTCTTCACGACCAGCGGTTGCACCAGCGCCACCACCGCCGCCACACAGCTCAGCAGCGAGGCCGCGACCAGGGCGGGTGCCTGGGGCCGGGCGTGGGCGAGGAGCTGACGCAGCGGTACCTTGGCAACCTCCGTCTCCGCCACGTCCCCGCCCTGGTCAGTGCGTGCCTTCACCGTGGTGTTCTCCCTGTGAGCCCGTGGTCCAAGTGGTTCGAGTGGTTCGAGCAAGTTGAGTGATCAGAGTGGTCCGAGAGTCAGCTCAGGGCCGCGGTGCCCGCCGCCAGCGCGGCGATCGTCAGCACCGGAACGGCGGCCCTGGGGGCGGTCCACCCGCCGGTCGCGCCACAAGCCGGCCCCCAGAACCACGTACAGGGTCGCGTTGGTCAGGCTGAGGCAGCCCAGTACGGGGACGTCCGTCCACCGGGCGGGGCTGGTGGCCAGGACGACCGGGGCGTTTCCCGTGACGGCCAGCTCCGCGACGACGGCGCCCAGTTCGGCGACCGCCGAGCAGACGAGGGCGAGGGAGACGACGGCCAGTGCTCCCGGCCCGTGCGGACCCGGCGCCCCCGAGGGCCTTGCCCCAGGACCAGACGATCAGGAGACAGAGCGCGGTCACGACCGCGATGTCGAACGCGCCCAGGAAGGCGGCGGCGACCGGCGCCGCGCCGCCGGTCAGACCCACGTCGGACAGCAGCGTCCCGTAGGCGGTCTGAAGCACGGCCGCCCCCGCGTAGAGCAGACAGACCACCCCCAGGTACGCCATCGACCGCCGGGTCGGCCGGGTCGGCGCGGGCCGGCGTTCCCCGTGCCGGCGGACGCGGGGGAGGGAGCGGGCGGAACGGGCGCGAGGTGGGTCGGGTTCATCGGTCGTTCTCCTCGGCGCCGGCGGGGAGGGGACCGGCGGACTGGTGTAGGGGGCCAGGGGTCGATGCCGCGGCGGGCGAGTTCGCCGGCGAGCAGGGGGACCAGCTCCGTCGCGTCCCGCCCGTGGTGGTCGAGCAGGAACCGGGCCACCGCGTCGCAGCGGTGCTCGCCGAAGCTGAGCCCCGCGAAACCCGCGCCGCCGGGCTCGTCGGCCGCACCGACGGCGGGCAGGACGCGCTCGGTGAGCGGCGGGACGTCGGTGCTCGCCGGCTCCGGCAGCGAGGTCAGGGCCGCGGATAGGGACTCGACGGCCGACGCCCTGTCCCGTCGCCGTGCGTACAGGACCGTGCCGTCCCGGCGTCCGTAGGCCGCGGGCATGTCCAGCGTCTTGAACGCGTATACGACGCCTCGGAGTTCGAGCTGCTCCGTCAGCGCGGTCACCAGCTTCGGCACGCTGCGGTACGGCAGATTGAGGTAGAAGCGGGTCAGTGGCCCCTCGGGCTCGCCACGGGAGCCGATGACGGAGAAGAACCCCGGTGACAGGCCCGGGCGGCAGGGCGGCAACCGGAGTGTGACCACCTCACCGGGGACCAGCCGGTGTCCCGGTGCCAGATGCCGGTCCGCGCGTACGCTCACACGCACCCCGTACTGCTCCACGGACGGCTCGTCCTCCGCGCCGGCCGTCACCACACGCCAGCCCGGACTCAGCGACCAGGGCACCCTGACCGACGCCGCGAGCCCGGCGAGGAACTCCTCGTCGGGGTCGGTGACGGCACCGGTCACCGGTCGGCCCGCGTGGAACACCTCGTAGAGGACCCGGCGCAGTTCCTCGGCGGCCCGGGGGCCTCGTCCGTCCACCAGGGCGGTGCCGCTCGGCCCGTGCACCGCCACCTCGCCGGACGCCCGCCACTCCACGGCGCGCAGCATGGTCCGGAAGGCCGGCGCGAGGACCGTGCCCGGCGCGGTCATGAGCCACTCCCCCAGAAGTGCACGCGCCGACGACGCGGGGTGTACGACCAGATCGCGCGCCCGGCCGATCACCAGGAGGTCCCGCGGGGTCACCCGGCCGGTGGCCCGGACGTCGCCGACGACGCGGCTCAGCAGCGCGGAGCCGGCGTGTGCGGTGACCAGCAGCGGCAGCAGCGGACGCCGCAGGGTGAGCCGCTCAGGAGCGGTCTCCAGGTAGCCGCGCCAGAACGCCGCGGTGTCCGCGGACAGTTCAGCGGTACGCGTGTCCACGGCGGCCTGCCAGGACTCCACGTCGGGGCGTTGCGCCCGCACGGCGTACCACGCGCGGTGGAGGAGGTTCCCGATGAAGTAGCCCAGTTCCGCCGCCGGGTCGCTGTGGCGGGACAACTCCCAGTCGATGACCGACAGCCGGCCGGCATCGTCCCGGGAGACGAGTACGTTCTCCGCCCGGAAGTCGCCGTGGAGCAGACCGAGCGGCCGGAGGGAGCGGCCGAGACGTGTGAGCGCGAGACCCAGCCGCCGGTCGCTCTGCACCAGCCGGACCACTCGGATCTCCGCGGCGGAGAACAGTGAGAACTCCTCGGGCGAGACGCGCTCGTAGCCGATCATCTGGGCGCGCTCGTCCTCCACGGCCGGCTCCGACACCGGAGAAAGCGCGTGGAGGAGTCCGAGAAAGCCGCCCAGTTCAGGGAAGCAGTCGCCGGGAAGAGGTCGCGCATCTGTCATGCGATCCGCAAGACTCTGCGCGTCCCGAACGAACTCGAATTCCAGGATCCGGTCTTCCGGATACGTATTCAGCAGGCGTGGAACTCGCACCGGGCCGCCCAACCTCGGGAAGACGGTGGAATGCACGGCGCATTCCGCTGTGTACCGCTCGTCCGACCTCTTGCGATGCTGTTTGACCAGCACGCCATGGCCTTCCGGACGGACGAGCGACACCACGACATTGCGCCCGGACCCCACCCCTTACCTCGCTGTATTCGTCGAGCCTCTCCCCGCGGCGCTCCAGGTGCCGGCCGAGTCCGGTCGCCGAACCGAGGTCGATACCCGTCCGGGGGAGGGCGCCGGGCCCCTGAGAGGTGCCCGGCGCCGCAGGTCCGGTGCTCAGCAACCGGCCCACTTGGTCGCACAGTTCTTCTTGATGGTCTGCTTGATGATGGTGCGCGTGACGGCCGTGGAGACCGGGCCGATCATCTGCGGGTCGGTCAGCTCCAGCGCGCCCTCGGCCTCGAGTATCTCGCGGGCCGCCTTGTCGTACTCGCGCACGTCGGAGCCTTCCACGGTGCGCTCCACCAGGCCGACCAGAGCGGCCTCCAGCATCAGGTCCATGTACTTCCGGCCGCCCTCGTCCAGGCCCTCGTACCACTGCTCGAACGAGAGCCAGACGTCGTTCTTGCGCCCGAGGATGTCCAGCCCCTCCTGCACGCCGACCTTCTTGCTGCTGCCGCCGAGTCCGCCGTCGGCCAGTACGGCACGCACGACGTCCTCGCTCAGGAACTCCTTGTCGGCGAGTACGGCGGCCATGTCCTGCACAGTCATCAACAACTCCTGGAACGGGTGATGTGGCGCCTCGGTCGTCCGAGGCATTCGCAAGAATCATCAGGAGTCGCACGGGGCCTCGGCTATTGGACTTTGGTCCATGGCACCCCCCGGGAACGGCCGGACACAATTGACGGTGATAGCGGAGGGGCCACGACCGTGGCCTCGGTCCGGGAAGTCAGCGAGAGTTTCGTGAGGATGCTGGTGAGATGGGCCTTCACGGTGCGTTCGGTGATGCGGAGGTGCCTGGCGATGACCCGGTTTCCTTCACACGCGGCCAGGCGCAGCAGAATCTGGCGCTCTCTGGCCGTGAGCCCGTGAAGGGAGGAGAGGGAAGTCACGCGAGAAAGGAGCCGAATCCCCCATGCACTGACACTCTGTCGGTCTCTGTCTCAGTGTTTCGGTCTCTGCCATGGCTCGCATGCTAGGCACGCACCCATGTGCGAGGGATCCGTCGGATGTCCGGAAGGCGACCTTCGAGCCCCCTACGTGTGTCGGGCTCGCCCCCTACGGCTGACGGGGGTCCGGCCCGTCGGCGGTGGTGGGGAAGAACGCCCGCACCGAGAAGCCTCCGTCCGGATCCGGACCCGCCCGAAGGGTCCCGCCGAGTTGCCGCGCCCGTTCCGTGAGGCCCCGCAGCCCGTTCCCGCCGTCGGGCCACAGCGACGTCTCACCGTCACCGTGGGAACGGCCTCCGGGCCCCGTCCGTGGCTCGTTGCGGACCGTCACCCGCAGTCCGGCCTCCTCGCCACGGGTCAGGGATACGGTGACGGCGGCCCCGGGGGCGTGCTTGCGTACGTTCGTCAGCGCCTCCTGCACCGTCAGGTACGCGGCGCGGGACACGGCTTCCGGCGTCGACGCCTCCGGGCCGGACGACGCGCAGCCGCCCATGTCCAGTGCCACGTCGAGCCCGCTGTCCCTCACCAGGCCCGGCAGTTCCGCCAGCCCCGGGCCGGCTTCCCGCCCCTGCCCGGAGGACGACGTGTCCCTCGCGTCGCGCAGCACGCCGATCAGGTCACGCAGCTCCGCCAGCGTCCCGGCGGCCAGCTCACGCATCACGGTTGCCGCCTCCCGGCTCCGCGCCTCCCCGGCGGTCCGCTCCAGTGCACCGGCCTGCACGGCGATCAGGCTGACCTTGTACGACACCGTGTCGTGCATGTCCCGCGCGAGCCGGGCACGTTCCTCCGGCGGCGACGGCCCGGGCGGTCAACTCCCGCTCGCGCGCCTGGGACTCAACCAACTCGGCCACCCGGGCGGCCAGTTCCCGGCGCGAGCGGGCCAGCCGCCCCAGAGCCGACGGGCCCGCGCTCATCAGCGCGGCGGACAGGACGCCGACCAGGCCCAGTTTGTACGTCCACCGCTCGAACTCGGACGGCCGCCAGGCCAGGAGGGGACGCCACGGACAGCAGGACCGCGCAGCCGCCCACCGTCCGGCCGTCGCGTACGTCGCGCGCCACCTGGTACATGGCCGCCATCGGAGGAAACAGCACGTAACCGGTCGTGGCCACCGGCAGGGTCGCCAGCAGCACCGCGAGCGGCCATCGGCGCCGCACGAGCAGGGCGAGGGCACTCGCCGTGTAGAGGAGCAGCTCATTGCGGGACGAGTCGCTCCACACCGTGAGGACCTCGACCGTCGACAGGGCGACCAGGGCCGGGGTGGCGAACCGCCCGAATCTCCCGGCCGGCGCCTCGGCCGAGGCGGCCATCAGGTCCGCCTGGGAGCCGGTGCGAGCCCGAGCCGCCAGGCCGTGACGGCCGCCTGAACCCGGTTCTCCACCCCCAGTTTGGCCAGGATCATGCTCACGTGGTCACGGACCGTGTGTTGCTGACCTGGAGTCCCCGGGCTATCTCCGCGTTCGGCAGACCTTCCGCCAGTCGTGCGAGTACCTGCCGCTCCCCGTTCGGTGAGGGACTCGGCCTCCTGGCCGCCGGCGGCCCGCGGACCCTCCTGGGGGCCCCGCGCGCCCGCCACGTAGCCGCCGATCACGGATCGGGCGACGGCAGGCGACAGCACGGTGCCGCCGTCGGCCAGCACCTTCACGGAGTGGGCCAGTTGGTCCGGTGCGGAGTCCTTGAGCAGGAAGCCGTCGGCGCCGGCGCGCAGGGCTTCGAGGATGTCCTCGTCCTTGGAGAAGGTCGTCAGCATCGCGGTCGCGGGCCGATACCCGCCGGGTCGGCGGGCCGGCAACTGCCGCAGTACGGACAGGCCGTCCACGACCGGCATCTTCAGGTCGAGGAGCACCACGTCGGGCCGGTGCCGCGCGATGGCGCGGGCGGCCTCCGCCCCGTCGCAGGTGTCGGGCACGGTGATGTCCGGTTCGGACTCCAGTATCTGCTGCATGCAACTGCGCAGTAGGAGTTCGTCGTCCACGATCAGCACACGGATCATCGTGACTCCCCCCGAGTAGTCACTGATCGAACTGTCACACAGCCGGACCCACCGCGAAGTGGTCAGTCCCCGCGGAGGCCCGGTTCTCGCTCGAACGCGGCCCGCTACGGCGAACCGCACGGCCACCCGGCAAGCATACGCAACCGGAAACGCCGTGATCAGGAGCGGCCCCCGCCCCCCGGCCGGGCCCGTCAGGGGCGCCAGGTCACCCGGTGCTCGGCCAGGTGTGCCAGCACCGCGTGATTCGCCTCCCACCCGTCGGGGGCTGTAACCATCGGCCGCCTCCGGCGGCGTGCCGGACGCCGTCCGGCGGGTTGGGCGGCGTTGTGCTGATCGCCCGTTGGGCAGGCGCCGGGGCTGCGGTCAGGGACGCCAGGTCACCCGGTGCTCGGCCAGGTGTGCCAGCACCGCGTGATTCGCCTCCCACCCGTCGGGGGGCTGTAACCATCGGCCGCCTCCGGCGGCGTGCCGGACGCCGTCCGGCGGGTTGGGCGGCGTTGTGCTGATCGCCCGTTGGGCAGGCGCCGGGGGCTGCGGTCAGGGACGCCAGGTCACCCGGTGCTCGGCCAGGTGTGCCAGCACCGCGTGATTCGCCTCCCACCCGTCGGGGAACTTGACCAGCGTCCCCAACTGGACCGGCTCCGTGGACGGATAGTCGTCCAGCAGCTCGCTCACGCCCTCCCGGCAGACCACGATGCACGCGTGCCGGTGCCGGGAGGCCAGGACGCACAGGCGGCCCGTCTCCAGGTGGAAGGCGGTGGCGTCGGGGCGGCCGGAGAGCGGGTGGAGGACGACGGTGACGTCGTACTCGCGGCCCTGGAGCCGGTTCGCCGTGTCCACCGTCACCTCGGTCACCCCGAGGTCGGCCAGCGCGGCCCGGACCGCCGCCGCCTGGTCCCGGTGCGCGGTGCCGACGGCGATGCGGGCGGACGTCAGGGGAGCGGGGTCGGGCGAGCGCTCGGACGTCGCCGCGCCCTCCCGGTCGAGGAGCCGCCGGACCACCGCCGCCACCGCCCGTACGGCCTCCGGATCGGTGCGCGGCGTGTGACCGGCGGGCAGCTCCAGCAGACCCCAGCCCGAGCGGGCGGCCTCGTCGATCACCCGGTCGGGGCCCGAGCCGTCCGACGCCACCGTGAAGGACAGACCCCGGTCGCCGTGGTCCGTGCCGCTGCGGAACGGCGTGTACGGGTAGAACGCGTCGGAGACCAGCCGTGCCGCCGACGCCGGGAGCCGCCATGACACCGGCAGCCGGTGCTGAGGGAGGGCGGGATTGTGCGCGAGGAGTGTCGTCACCGCGGAGGCCGACGGGTCGTACGACAGACCCGCCCACTGCTCGCTGCCCACCGTCGCGAACGGGTCCAGCTGACCCGGGTCGCCCACGAACAGTGCCCGCTCGAACAGCCCGGCGACCGCCAGCAGCGCGTCCGAGCGCATCTGGTACGCCTCGTCGACGATCGCGTGCCGCCACGGCTCGTCCACCTTGACGTGCGCCCACTTCGCGGCGGTCGACAGGACGACGGCCTGCCCGGCGAGATCGGCGGCCTTCGCCGACTTGCGTACGTTCGCCAGGTCGTCGAGCGCCTTGTCGTACGGGTCGGCGTCACTGCTGTGCAGACGGCCCACCGGCAGGTCGGGGTTCTTCTCGGCGAGGCGCAGGACCAGGTCGTCGACCTGGGCGTTGGTCTGCGCCACGACCATGAGGGTCCGGCCCGCCTCGGCCAGCTCCAGCGCCGCCCGTACGACCAGCGTGGACTTGCCCGCGCCGGGCGGGGAGTCGACGACGACACCGCGCTCGGTGCCGTGCAGGGTGTCGTGGAGGATCGCGGCGGTGGCGCGGGCGGCTTCGGCGCCCGGGTCGAAGCCGGCCTCGACGGGGGCGGTGGTGGCCTCGGCGGTCACAGGATGTCCTCCTCCGTCCGGGCGTCGGCGGCCTCCGGTACGGCGGCCGTCTCGCCGGGGGTCCGCCGTGCGTCCACGGGGTCTGGTCCGGGTCGGGCAGCTTCGCCCCGCCCCGCTGCTCGTGTTCGAAGAGGGTGAAGCAGACCAGGTCGCCCTTCTCGGGAACCGACCCGGCCTCGGGCTCCTTGCCGCGGCCCATCTTGTCGACGATCCGCAGGACCAGTCCGCCACCGCCCCCGCCCTCGGCACCGTCCGCACCGGCCGGTCCGACGTACTCCGCCGCCTGCGGCTTGCCGCCCAGCGACCGGTAGACCTTCACGCGCTCACCCAGGTGCGGGCGGTCGTCCGTGCGGATGGTGACCAGCGGGCGCGGACTGGGCCGCTTGCTCTCGCTGTACGCCATGACGACGTCGGTGACCTCCCCGGCGAACGCCTCGCCGGCCAGTCGCCGCCCGGCCGTCACCAGCGGATCGTCCAGCGCCTCCTGGGCCTCCAGCCGGGCCTGTTCCCGCTCGCGCGTGGCGAGCTTGTTCGCCGCGGTCACCGCGTCGTCCCGGCGCGGCTGCGGGGGCTCGCCGGACAGGATGCGGTCGCGGTGGGACGTGAACGACCAGCGGTCGCGGGTCCAGCGGTCCTCGACATGCGCCCCGGCGGGCAGCTCCCGCAGCAGGTCCAGGCCCCGCCACACCGTGTCCCAGGTGGGCCGCGTACGGCTCTCGACCAGGGTGCGGATCTCCCGCTCGGCGGCGGTGAGCGCGCCGAGCCGTTCGTCGGCCTCCAGGCCGTCCTCCGCGGCGGCGAGCGCGGTGCGGGCGCGGTCGTAGCGCTCGATCGCGGGCGCGAGCAGCTTGTTGTCGAAGGCCGGGTCGGTGGCCGGGCCCGCGGGCGGGCACAGCAGCTGGCCGTCGGCGTCGCGTGCCAGTTCGGCCCGCCGGGCGGCCTGTGCGCCGGTCAGCCCCTCGCCGTCGGCCTCCGGGGCGATCCAGGCCAGCAGCGCCCCCAGGTGCTGGTCCTCCAGCGTGGACTGCCCGGTCGCCCAGTGCCGGCCCAGCAGGTCGGTCATGGCGAGGAGGAGGGAGGAGCCGGGGACCCGGGCCCGCTCGCCGTAGTGGGTCAGCCACCGGCCGAGCAGCGGCACCCTCGGCGGCGCGGGGTGCGGTGTCTCCGGGTCCTCCTCCGCCGTGCGCCGGAAGCGCATCGACCGGCCAAGCAGCCGTACGAAGTCGATACCGGCCCGGCTCGGCACGATCAGCTGCGCCGCGTCCGCGCACAGGTCGACCTCGACCTTGACCCGCCTGCCCGTCTCCGGGTCGGTCTCGGTGCGCTCGGCGGCCTCGACGCTGTCGGCGTACGCCTCGACGTACGGCAGCACGATGCCGGCCAGCTCGGCCAGGAACGCGAAGCGCAGGTCGCGGTCGCGGGGCTGCGGCACGACCAGCAGGTGCGGCGCGTCCCGGTCGGTGCCGACCAGGGCGCCCAGCGGAGCACCGGCCTCACCCGCGGTGATCAGCGGTACGAAGACCAGCGGACGGTCGGACAGGTGCCGGTGCCGGACGGTGGCGGCGGGCTGGGCGTGTCCGGTGCGCACGGCCTCCAGGCGGGCGAGCGTCGTGATCAGTGACACCCGGCCACCCCGCTCCCGCCGACCCCGCCGGTCCCATGGAGCCCGCTCCCGTCGGCCCCCGATGCCGGCCGTCGCGAGCGCCTCCGCGCGCAGCCGTGCCGCCCTGCGCAGGGCGGCCACCGCCGGGTCGTCGGGATCGCCGGTCTCCCCGCTGGGCCGCGGCCAGCACCTCCTCCACCGTCGACAGGCCGCCGAGCTCGGCTCGGACCGGGCGGCCCAGCGAGGTCACCGCGCCGGCCTCGCGGGACCGGGCGCGGCAGTGGAAGGCCAGCTCACAGGCGGACAGGCACTCGGGCGCGTACGTCGCCGGGACCGCCTCGACCGCGGCCGTCAGCTCCTCGGCCGGTAGCTCGGGGGAGAAGCAGACGCCTTCGGGGAGCGCGTCGGCGATGTCCTCGACGCGGGTCAGCCGGGCCAGCTGGCGGTCGGTGACCGCGCGCTGCTTGCGCACGTCGACGGCGGAGGCGGTGGGCAGGTTGGAGAAGTCCTTGGGACAGACCAGGAGCACGCGGTGGCGCACACGCGGGGCGGGGTCCAGCCGGGCGGCGACCCGCTCCAGGGCCAGCACGTACACCGCGGCCTGCCGCCGCGGCGGCGCCGACCTTCGCCGGGTCGGCGGAGCCGTCCAGCATGGGGAAGGACTTGATCTCGACGACCGTCCAGCTGCCGTCCGGGTGCACCACCACGGCGTCCGGCTCCAGGAAGGCGGGGGAACCGGCGACGTCGAGGGCGAGCATCGGGTGGTCGAGCAGCGTCCAGGTCCCGGGCGTGCCGGTGGCCTCCCGCAGGGCCAGTGCCGTCCGCGCCGCGCGGCCCTCGGGGCCGGTCGCGGACAGGTCGGGCACCTGCGCGCCGGCGGGCGGTTCGGCGCCCCGGTCCAGCTTCTCGTGCACGAGCCGCAGCAGCTCGGCGCCGCCGTCCGCCTTGACCCGCGCCTCGAAGGCGTTGCCCCGCATGAACGCGAACTGCGACTGCCCGAAGACCGTCGGCGAACCCAGCGCGCTCGCGAGCGAGGCCTTGTCCACTCCGGCACCGTCGAGGATCGCGCGCCGGCGGCACCCGGGGTTGGCGGCGAGGGCGGCCAGGGCCCGCGCGTCCAGCGCCTTGGCCGGTACGTCGGGACCGCGCAGCTCAGCGAGCCGGTGCCGGAGTCTCGTCCCCCGCGTCCGCTGGGGAGGGGTCCGGCTCGGCTCCTGGTCCGAACCGCTGCTCGCGCTGCCGTGGGAATCGCTCACCCGCGGAAGTCTGGCATCCACCACTGACAATCGTGGAACCCGCGTCGGCCGGGGCCGGTGCGGCCGGTGCGAACCGGGCCGCGATCCGGGTCCGCACCCCGGTCCGCCGTCCGCAGCACGTACGGCGTCAGCAGCAGTCCCGCGCCCATCACCGCGGCACCCGCGACGGCGTCGAGGAAGTAGTGGTTGGCGGTGCCCATCACCACGATCGTGGTCACCAGCGGATAGACGACGCCGGCCACCTTCGTCGTGCGCGTGCCGCCGTAGCGCCACAGCATCACCCCGCACCACAGTGCCCAGCCGACGTGCAGGCTCGGCATGGCCGCGTACTGGTTGGTCATCCCGCCCAGGCCGCGCGGCGCGCTCGCCTCGCCGCCCCACCAGCCGTACGAGCTGTACTGCGCCATCGTGTCGACGAAGCCGTGGCTCGCGTCCAGCAGCCGGGGCGGACAGGTCGGCAGCAGGGTGAAGCCGATGAGACCGATGAAGGTGGACGTCATCAGCCAGGTACGGGCGGCCCGGTAGCGCACGGCGCGCGAGCGGAAGATCCAGATCAGGAGTGCGGGGGTGACCAGGTAGTGCAGCGACGCGTACCAGAAGTCGGCCGGTATGCCGATCCACGGTTCGCGGGTGAAAAGGCGGTTGAGCGGGTGCTCCGCGTTGAGGAACAGCACCTTCTCCATGCGCAGGATGGCCAGGCCGTGGTCGACGGCGTCGGCGACGTCACCCCGGACCTTGAGCCGGCCCGCGGAGTAGAAGGCGTAGACGAGGAGGATGAGCGGCAGTTCGGTCCACCAGCGCAGTCGAGTCTTGGGGGCCGCCTCGGTGCCCGGTGTCTCGGTGTGCGGCAATCCGATCGCCCTCCCCTTCGTTCTCGCGCGCGCCTGGACCGACACGGACGTGACACTCTACGGCCTTGGTGCGCCCCGCTTCACTGGGCGCCCTCGGCCCTGATAGACGCCGGGATCGCCCGCCGGGTTGCCCGCGCGCGGCGTGCGCGATGATGGGGTGGTCCCCTCAGACATTTCTCCCGGAAAGGCCCCTTCATGGCACCGCGCATCCTGCTGGCCCGGCACGGACAGACGGAGTGGTCGCTGTCCGGCAGACACACCGGCAGGACCGACGTGCCGCTCCTGGAGGAGGGCAGGCGCGGCGCCAAGCTGCTCGGCGAGCGGCTGCACCGGGCGCCGCTGGAGGGGCTGCCCGGCGTCGAGGTGCGCACCAGCCCGCTGTCCCGCGCGCGCGAGACCTGCGAGCTGGCCGGCTTCGGTGAGCGGGCCCGGGCCTGGGACACGCTGATGGAGTGGGACTACGGGGCGTACGAGGGCATGACGCCGGACGAGATCCAGGCCGTCCGGCCCGGCTGGCTGATCTGGCGGGACGGCGTGCCCGAGGGGAGAGCCTGGCGGACGTCACCGCGCGCGCGGACGAGGTCGTCGCGTGGGCGCGTGAGGCGGACCGCGACGTGCTCGTCTTCGCCCACGGGCACATTCTCCGGTCGATCGGGGCGCGGTGGCTGGGGCTGCCGCTGGACTTCGCGGCACGGATACGGCTGAATCCGACGTCGCTGTCGGTGCTGGGGTGGGCGTACGGGGAACCGGCGGTGGAGAGCTGGAACGACCTGGGGCATCTGGCGGGCTGACGGTGCCGTGAGCGTGGCCGCGGGCTGTCCCAGCTGCGGGCAGTCGTGCCTCCCCCAGTGCCTGAACGGCCTGGGAGGTACCCCCAGGGGCGGCACGGGTGGGCGCAGCGGCGCCCCGCGACGCCGGGCAGCGCACCCACCCGGTTCACGCCGTGCGCGGCAGCGCCGCGTGGCGGTCCCAGGAAGGCCGAGACGTCCGATGCCCGCCGGTGCGGGAGAAGCACCCGCGCCGTCGCGGACAGCATCGTGTGGACGCGTGACGACTGGACCTCGCCCAGCAGGTCCAGAACCCGCATGCCCGCCCCCGCCGCCTCGTCGGGCCGGCCGCCGCGCGCCAGGTCGTCCGCCAGTTCCGCCGGGTACAGCGCGAGGTTCCGGGTGAAGTGCGGGTCCTGCAGTTCGGCCGCCCGGCGCGCGTGCCGGGCCGCCCGGGGCCAGTCGCCCAGGGTGGACCAGCACTGGGCCTCCAGCCCTTCCAGCTCGGCCGCGCCGTAGAAGCTCATCCACTCGGGGTCGGCGTCCGAGGGGCCGCGCCCGAAGAAGGCCTGCGCGCGGGCCAGCGCCTGCTCGCAGCCGACGCGGTCGGCCAGCCCCGCCCATCCGCCCGCCTCGCGCAGCGCGAGCAGGGACATCCAGCCGGGCCGACCCCAGGGGGCGGGCGGCACGCTGCGCGGCCTGGGCCGCCCGTACCGCCTCGCGCGGGCGCCCGGCGTCGCGGGCCAGGAACGCCATGTTGCAGAAGGCGTGCGCCTCCAGGCCCGCGTCGCCGGTCATCCGAGGACGTGGCGAGTGCCTCGGCGTAGTGGGAGCGCGCGTCGTCGAAGCGCCCGGAGTCGTGCGCCAGCCAGCCCACGGAGATCGCCAGTTCCCCGGCGCCCGAGTAGAGCCGGTCCGCCGTCGCCTGCCGGGTCGCGCCGGCGTCCAGCAGCGCGTACGCGGTACGCAGCGGGGCCGCCGCGCGCCGGTAGAGACCGTCGGCGCCGTGCCGGTCGTCGAGCAGCCGGATCCGGCGGACGGCTTCTTCGAGGGCGCCCGCGTCGCCCGCCCCTGCCCGGCGCACGGGGCGCTGAGCCGCCGCGGCGTCGAGAGCGGGCCCCAGGGGCCCCAGCGAGGCGGC
Organism: Streptomyces thinghirensis; assembly: GCA_021502835.1. Next base: position 85,121 of record JAKFGP010000008.1, on the reverse strand, counting down.
GGCCACCGTGGCACCGCTCGTCATGAATGCGCGACGCAGCACGTCGCTCTCCTCGTTGTTGTCGTGCGTGTCGTACAGGTGCTGCTTGTTCTGCGGGTACTGCGTGTTGTGCGGGTCATGCATGTTCCCGCGTCTCATACGGCTCGCCCGCGCCCCGCTTCTCACTTGGGGCGCGCGGAGACCCCTCGGTGTACGCCGGGGGCGTGTCCTCCGCGGTGCGCGCCCGGCGCCGGTACCGACGAGCGGGGCGCGAACCCCAGGTCGGTGAGCGCGCGACCGGGGAACATGTGCAGTGGAACACCCGCTCGTACGCGTAGTTGGGGCAGCGGATCTCGCCCGCCTCGACCCGGCCGATGTAGCGCGCGTCACAGCTGACCCGCTCGCCGATCTCACGCGCGGCCCGGCGCACCGCCGCCGCGAACTCGGCCGGCGAGCGCCTTCCGCGCAACCGCCGGAAGGCGAGGTTCGGCGCGGTGGCCGATCGGGCTGGGCGGAGGTCACCGTTGACGACGCCATGGCCGGGTCCTCTCGTGCGAACCGACGAACCATGCCGGGACAGGAATGATTTGTAGGGATTTCTGCGTTTGTCAGCCCTGTTTCCGGCGAGCAAGAACGTACCGGCTGTGACGGAGTGGCCACGCGGTGTTTGGCTACAAACCGGATATCTCATCCACGATCTGCCATGAAGTGCCATCCTTTGCGGCTGACTTGTGCCGTAGCCGTTGACGGTCCGACGCGTTGAACCCTGTGGACCGGGAGGCTCCCGACCCCCCGACCCGCTCGTCCAAGGAGGAGTTCCGTGGTGGAGGCCGGATGGATACCAGACGGATCAGCGATCCCCCCCTGCGACGCCTGCGACGTCGTCACCGTGCCGACCCGACAGGGCCTGGAGGCGGTGGACATCCTCAGAAGGGGCGCCGGTGACGGGGTCGGCCCCGTGATCCACGACGACGGCTGCGACACCCTGGGGTTCCTGGTACCCCCCGGGCACGGCCGCCGCCTGGGACGTGCCCGGAAGCACCTGCACGGAGACGGACGGCCGCGGACTCAGCCTCGACCTGGCCCCCGAGCCGCCCGTGGAGGGCTCCGACTGGCTGCTGCCGCCCGGCGAGGCGGACCTGGCGACCGACCCCGCGGTACTGCGGGCCGCGCTGGGCGAGGCGGCCCGGCTGATCGAGGCCGCGGACAGCTGCAGCTGAGACGCCCGGCTGATCGAGGCCGCGGACAGCCGCAGCCGAGGTGTCCGGACCAGCCGTACGGCGTTGCCCCGGTGCGCCGATAATGGGCCGATGGGAAAGTCCAGGAACGCCCGCCGCGCGGCGCGTCGCCGCCGAAGCCGTCGCCGAGAACGTCGACGGCGGGCTCGCCGAGCTGATCCCGGACCGGGAGCGGAGCCGGGCCTGGACGCTGCTGATCGACGGTGCCCTGCAGTCGCACGTCGACCTCGACGACCCGGCGTACCTGTCCTTCGAGTACCAGCGCCGCCTCGGCACGTCATCGACCTGGCCGTTCCGCCGGGCAAGCCCGTGCAGGCCGTGCACCTCGGCGGTGGCGCCCTCACCCCTCGCCCGCTACGTCGCCGCCACCCGCCCCCGCTCCACCCAGCAGGTCGTCGAGAAGGACGCCGGCCTCGTCCAGCTGGTCCGCCGGGAGCTTCCCTGGACCCCGGCGCGCGGATCCGGGTGCGCTCCGCCGACGCCCGCGCCGGGCTGACCAAGGTGCCCGACGGCTGGGCACAGCTGGTCGTCGCGGACGTCTTCAGCGGGGCCCGTACCCCCGCCCATCTGACGTCCACCGAGTTCCTGGACGAGGTCCGGCGCGCGCTCGCGCCCGGCGGGGTCTACGCCGCCAACCTCGCCGACGGTCCGCCGCTCGCCCATCTGCGCGGCCAGATCGCCACCGCCGCCGACCGCTTCCCGGAGCTCGCCCTCGTCGCCGACCCGGCCGTACTGCGCGGCAAACGCTTCGGCAACGCGGTCCTCGTCGCCTCCGACCACCCGCTGCCGGTCGCCGAACTCACCCGCCGCGCCGCCTCCGACCCGCACCCCGCGCGCGTGGAGCACGGCCGCGCGCTGACCGACTTCACCGGCGGCGCGGTGCCCGTGACGGACGCGGCGGCGGTGGCCTCCCGGCGCCGCCCCCGTCCGTCTTCAAGTGACTCAGTAGCTGCCGATCTCCACCCGCGGCGGCCCGTCGTGCCAGGTGCAGAACACCGACACCCGGTCCGCGCCCGAGGGTGAACTCCACCCGGATCCACGACTCCGTCTTCCACACCTGCATCGACCAGCCCGCGCCCGGCGTCGCCGACACCAGGGACGCGGACGACGTACCGAGGTCGAAGACCGCCCGGCCGCCGTCGGTGTCGTAATCCTGACCCGGCCGGACGTGGTCGGCGAGGGACTCGCCGGAGGCTCGGCGGAGGCGGACGGCGCGGTCCGCGACGGAGTGGGGGACGGCTCGTCGGGGGTCCCGCTCGGCTCCGGCGAGGGGCTGCCCGACGGCGACGGCCGCCTGGTCGACGAGGCCAACGACCCAGAACCTCCGGCGTCCTCCGACTCCCGCGCCTCCCGCACGGAGGCGTCGGCCGCCGTGATGGGCAGGGCCCGGGGGCGGTCGTAGGCCGTGCCCGCCATCACCGTGTGGACGCCCCACCAGGACAGCGTGACCGCCGCGCCGGTGGCGAGCAGCCAGGCGAGTACGTGTACGAGTCCTCTGCGCATCGCGGCCATACTGCCTCACGGGCCACACGCGTGTCGCCCGAACGGAGACGGAACGACGGCGGAACGAGGGCGGAGCCGGGGCGGGCGGGAGTTGTCCACAGGCCCGCGCCGGGTTGGTCCGCATGGCGTACGGTGCCGCCCATGGCAAGTGTGCTCGTGGTCGAGGACGACCAGTTCGTACGCTCGGCGCTCATCCGGCATCTGACCGACGCCTCGCACACCGTGCGCAGCGTCGGTACGGCACTGGAGGCGCTGCGCGAGGTCGCCCATTTCCGTTTCGACGTGGTGATCCTCGACCTCGGCCTGCCCGACCTGGACGGCTCCGAGGCGCTGAAGATGCTGCGCGGCATCACCGACGTACCGGTGATCGTCGCCACCGCCCGGGACGACGAGGCGGAGGTCGTACGGCTGTTGAACGCGGGCGCGGACGACTACCTCACCAAGCCGTTCTCCGTCGAGCACCTGTCGGCCCGGATGGCGGCCGTACTGCGCCGCGCCCGGACCGGCCCCGCGGAGGCGGCCCCGTCGACCGTCATCCGGGTCGGCGGCCTCACCGTCGACCCGCTGCGCCGCCAGGCCGAACTGGACGGCGCCCGGCTCGACCTGACCCGCCGCGAGTTCGACCTGCTCGCCTTCCTGGCCGGCCGGCCGGGAGTCGTCGTCCCCCGCAAGGAACTGCTCGCCGAGGTCTGGCAGCAGTCCTACGGCGACGACCAGACCATCGACGTCCATCTGTCCTGGCTGCGGCGCAAGCTCGGCGAGACCGCGCGCCCGGCCGCGCTACCTGCACACCCTGCGCGGTGTCGGCGTGAAGCTGGAGCCGCCCACGGAGCCGTCCGCCGGGCCGGCCGCGGGGCTTCCCGGAGTGGAGCCACCGCGATGAGATGGGCCCTGGTCAAGGTGTCGCTGGCGGTCACCGCGATGGTGGTGGTCGCCTTCGCGGTCCCGCTCGGACTGGTCATCCGGGAGATGGCCCGGGACCGCGCCTTCTCCAACGCGGAGCGGGAGGCCGCCGCCGTCGCCCCGGCACTGTCCATCACCACCGAACGCGAGCAGCTCGAGCGCGTCGTCGCCTCCGCGGGCTCGGACGCCGGAATGGCCGTGCACATACCGGCGTCCGGCCAGGAGAACGGCGGCACCGACATCGGCCGGCAGCGCGCCACCGACGAGGACATCGCCGCCGTACGCGAGATGGGCCGCGCCTCCACCACGGAAGTGACCGGCGGCTCCACGCTGCTCCAGCCGGTCGCGCTCAGCTCCGGCGAGATCGCCGTCGTCGAGGTCTACGTCCCCGAGTCCGAGGTCACCAACGGCGTCGGCACGGCCTGGGCGGTGCTCGCCGCGGTCGGTGCCGCCCTGATCGTCGGCTCGGTCGCGGTCGCCGACCGGCTGGGCATACGCATGGTGCAGCCCGCGCAACGCCTGGTAGAGGGCGCGCACGAGCTGGGCGAGGGGAAACTGGGCGCCCGGGTGCCGGAGGAGGACCGAACGAACTGCGCCTCGCGGCGGTCGCGTTCAACTCCATGGCCGACCAGGTCGTCCAGCTGCTGGCCAACGAACGGGAGCTGGCCGCCGACCTGTCCCACCGGCTGCGTACCCCGCTGACCGTGCTGCGGCTCAACGCGGCCTCGCTCGGCGACGGGCCGGCCGCCGACCAGACCCGGGCCGCCGTCGAGCAGTTGGAGCGCTGAGGTCGACACGATCATCCGCACCGCCCGGGACGCCAAACCGCAGACGGCCGCGGCCGGCCCCGGCGCCGGGTGCGACGCGGCCGAGGTGGTGCGGGAGCGGATGGGTTTCTGGTCCGCGCTCGCCGAGGACGAGGGCCGCAAGTGGCGGGTGGCCGGCGCCGACCGGCCGGTGCGCATACCCGTGGCCCGCGCGGACCTGGCCGCCTCCCTCGACGCCCTGCTCGGCAATGTCTTCCGGCACACCGCCGAGGGCACGGCCTTCGCCGTCGACCTGCACAACGGCGAGGAGGCGGTGATCGTGCTCGTCTCGGACGCGGGTCCCGGCATACCCGACCCCGCCGCGGCGATGGCCCGGGGCCGGGGCTCGGGCAACGACGGGTCGACCGGGCTCGGCCTGGACATCGTGCGCCGGCTGGCGGAGTCGACGGGGCGGGGACACGTACGGATCGGCTCCTCCGTGCTCGGCGGCACCGAGGTGCGGATCTGGATCCAGCTGGACGGTCGGACGGCGCCGGCCCGGCAGCGCGGTCACCGGGGGGGCGGTACGGCGCCGCAGGCAGGGCCATGCGCCGACGCCGACACAGGCGGTCCGGGCCGGCCGCGACCATTAATCGGCCCCGATCCCTTCCTTGACACCCCGGTACCCACCGGCACCGGGGTTCCTCAGACAGGGCCTACTCGGCCGACTCCACCGGCGGCAGCGTCGCCGTGCGGGCCGCGCGGCCGTACCAGAGGGCGCTCGACTTCGGGGTGCGCTGCTGGGAGACGTAGTCGACGTAGACCGCGCCGAACCGCTTCTCGTAGCCGTACGCCCACTCGAAGTTGTCCATCAGGGACCACAGGTAGTAGCCGCGGACGTCGGCGCCGTCGGCGATGGCCCGGCGCACCGCCCGGAGGTGGCCGTCCAGGTAGGCGACCCGCTCGGGGTCGTGCACCGTGCCGTCCGCGCCGGGCTTGTCGTCGTAGGCGGCGCCGTTCTCGCTGATGTACAGCGGCAGGCCGGGAGCCTCGCGGTCGTAGCGCATGATCAGCTCGTGCAGACCGGTCGGGTCGACGCTCCAGCCCATCTCCGTACGCTCGCCCGGCGGCTGGTGGAACGCCACGTCCTCCGCGGCCGGCCACGGCGAGTGGTCACTCGCGCCGTGACCGTCGGCGCGCGGCGCGCGCGAGTCCGCGTCCGCCGCCGACACCACGGTGGGCGTGTAGTAGTTGAGGCAGATGGCGTCCAGCGGCTGGCGGATCAGGCCCAGGTCGCCGTCCTCGACGTGCGCCCAGTCGATCACCGACGCCGTCGCCTCCAGCAGGGTGGCCGGATAGGGCGCCGTGCAGGATCGGGCCGTGGAAGATCCCACCGGACAGGTCGTCGATCTTCCGCGCCGCCGCCAGGTCCCGGGCCGCTGCGACAGCGGCCGGACCACGGAGGTGTTGAGGCTGATCGCCACCGAGTTGCGGGCCGGCATCACCGAACGCAGGGCCACCGTGCCCAGGCCGTGCGCCAGGTTCAGGTGGTGCGCGGCGCGCAGCGAGGCCCGCCGGTTCTGGTACGGCCGGGGCGCGTGCACCTCGGAGGCGTAGCCCAGGAAGGCGGCACCACGGCTCGTTGAGCGTGATCCACTGCTCGACCCGGTCGCCGAGTGCCTCGCCGACGATCTGCGCGTACTCGGCGAACCGGTACGCCGTGTCCCGCTCGGGCCAGCCGCCCGCGTCCTCCAGCTCCTGCGGCAGGTCCCAGTGGTAGAGGGTGACGGCCGGCTTGATCCCGGCGGCCAGCAGCTCGTCCACCAGACGTCGGTAGAAGTCCAGGCCGCGCTGGACGGCGGGGCGCATGCCGGTCGGCTGCACCCAGGGCCAGGAGATGGAGAAGCGGTAGGCGCCCAGACCCAGCTCGGACATCAGCGCCACGTCGTCGCGGTAGCGGTGGTAGTGGTCGACAGCGATGTCACCGGTCTCGCCACCGGCCGTCTTCCCCGGCGTATGGCTGAAGGTGTCCCAGATCGAGGGGTACGGCCGTCCTCCCGCACCGCGCCCTCGATCTGGTACGCCGAGGTCGCGGCGCCCCACAGGAAGGCAGGGGGAAGGTCACCGGGGTCACCGGCGTTGCGGACTCAAGCATGGAAGCGCTCCCATAGCAGGTCGTGACGGGTCGTGAGAGACCGACGTGTAGTGATGGCGAGGGGAGGTCGGGGCCGGGGCGGCGGTGACCCGGCCCCTCGAGGTGAGGCGTCAGCCCCTGACGGCGCCCCTGCATGATGCCGCCCACGATCTGCTTGCCGAAGATCGCGAAGACCAGCAGCAGGGGCAGCGTGCCGAGCAGCGCGCCGGCCGTGATCAGGGCCTGGTCGGGGGTGAAGCCGCTGCCGAGGCCCGCCACCGCGACCTGCACGGTCGGGTTGCCGTTCTGCGTCAGCACCAGGAACGGCCACAGGAAGTCGTTCCACACCTGCACGAACGTCAGCATGCCCAGCACGGCCATCGCGGGCCGCGCCGTCGGGAACACCACGTGCCAGATCACCCGCCAGCTGCTGGCACCGTCCACCCGGGCGGCCTCGATGATCTCGTCCGGCAGCGCCTGGAGCAGGTACTGCCGCATGAAGAACACGCCGAACGCGCTGACCAGGGACGGGAAGATCACCGCCTGGAGCTGGTCGGACCAGTCCAGCTCGGCGACCATCATGTACAGCGGGATGACGCTGAGCTGCGGCGGCACCATCATCGTGCCGACCACGACCAGCATCAGCGCGTTGCGCCCCCGGAACTTCAGCTTGGCGAAGGCGAAGCCGGCGATCGTCGCCATGAAGACGACGGTGGCCGAGGAGATCCCCGCGACGATCGTGGTGTTGAGGATCGCCTCGCCCATGTTGGCGTCGGTCCAGGCGATCTCCAGCTTGTCGAAGAGGTTGGAGCCGAACCAGAGCGGCGGCGGGGTCTGGGCCAGGCGCTGGTTGTCGCGGGAGGCGGCGATAGCCGTCCACACCAGCGGGAACAGCGAGCCGAGGTGAACAGGGCGAGGATGATGTACGCGATCGGCCTGGCGGTGCAGCCGTTCGCCGGCCCGGGACGCCTTGACCGGCGGCGCCGCCGCGAGGGCGCGGACACCGGCTCGGCCGGGGGTCCGTCAGGGTCGTCGTCACGGCCGGTTCTCCTTAACTACCGGCGCGCAGCCGGCGCGAGATGACGGTAGTTGACGAGCCCGATCACGATGAGGATCAGGAACATCGTCCAGGCGATCGCGGAGGCGCGGCCCAGGTGCTGGTTGACCCAGCCCTGCTCGTACAGGTACAGGCCGAGCGTCTGGAACTGGTGCTGGCCGCCGCCCGAGGCGCCCGTTGGCGTCGAACAGCAGCGGCTCACCGAACAGCTGCGAGGCGCCGATGGTCGACACGACGACCGTGGAATAGGATCGTCGGACGCAGCGCGGGCAGCGTGACGTGATGAACTGCCGCCACCGGCTGGCACCGTCCAACGCCGCCGACTCGTAGTACAGGTCCTGCGGGATCGCCTGCATCGCCGCCAGGTAGATCAGCGCGTTGCAGCCGGTCCAGCGCCAGATGACGATCGACGAGACGGCGAACTGGGACGCCCACTTGTCGCCTCTGCCAGTCGACCTCGCCCAGGCCCACCGAGTCGAGAACCCAGTTGATCAGTGCCGTAGTCGCGGCCGAAGAGCAGTACGAAGACCAGCGGCGGCGGCGATCGACGTGGCGTACGGCGCGAGCATGATGACGCGGTAGAAGGTGGAGCCGCGCAGCTTGTAGTTGAGGATGTGCGCCAGGCCCATCGCCATCATCAGCTGCGGCACCGTGGAGATGATGCCGATGGTCAGCGTGTTCTTCGCGGCGTTCCAGAAGAAGTCGTCGTCGAAGATCCTGGTGTAGTTGTCCAGGCCCGTCCACGCCATGTCGGTGGGCGCCGTCAGCTCCACCGTGTGCAGCGAGGCCCAGCCGGTGTAGATCAGCGGGAACAGGCCGAACGCGGCGAAGAACACGAAGAACGGTGCGACGAACGCGTACGGGCTCCAGCGCATGTCCTGCTGCCAGCGGCGGGAGAGCCGGCCCGTTTCCTGGCCACCTCGTCGGGGACCGCGTCACCGGGCGGTCGAGTGGGCCGCGCCCCCTTCTCGGGGGCGCGGCGGTGTCGTGCCGGGTGGTCATTCCGGTCACTTCTCCAGGTTGCTGTCGATGGTCTCGGTGGCGTTCTCCAGGCCTCCTCGGGCGACTTGCCCTGGGTGACGAGGATGACGCCGTTGTCGGTCAGACCCCGCTGGATGATCTGGTCCTTCGGGCCGATCACCTGGGCCGGATGGCCTCGGCGGCCTTGGCGAAGATGTCACCGATCGGCGCGGCACCGGTCATCTCGTTCTTCGCGTCCGTCACCCGGGGAAGCTTGTAGGCGGCCGGGCGCTCGGGAAGCTGCCCTGCACGGCGAACAGCTTGGCCTGCTGCTCCGGCGCGGTCAGCCAGGCGACCAGCTTCTGCGCCTCCTTCACGTTCTTGCCGCCTTGGGTATCGCCCAGGAAGGAGCCGCCCCAGTTGCCGGACTCGGAGCCACGGCCACGTCCTCGACTTGCCGGCCGCCCGGGCTGGGACTTGCCCTTGATGGTGCCGATCATCCACGGCGGGCAGGCTGCGGTGGTGAACAGGTTGTTGGAGATGGTCTGTTCCCAGGCCGGTTGGAACTGGGTCTGCGCCTGGACCAGGCCCTTCTCCGCGCCTCCGCGGTCAGGGTCGAAGGCGGTCCTTGACGGCCGGGTTGGTCTTGTAGATGACCTCGCCGGAGGAGTCGTAGGAACTTCTCCTCCTCACTGCTGAGGATGGCGCTGGATCAGACCGCCGGGATCGAGGCCATGAAGTAGGTGTCCTTGCTGCGCACCTCTTCGTACTTCTCGCCGGTCTCGACGAACTCTTCCAGTCCCCGGCTCCACAGCGCGCTGACTCGCTCGCGGTCGGTCGGCAGGCCCGCCTTCTAAGAGGTCCTTGCGGTAGCAGATGGCCATCGGGCCGATGTCGGTGCCGAGGCCGACCGCCTGGCCGTCCTTGGTGACGCCCCGCTTCCACTTCCAGTCCAGCCAGCTGCTCGGCTGGACGCCCTCGACCTTGGCCATGTCGGCGAACTTGTCCGCCTGGGTCGCGACGACCTCGGCTATGTTGCCGACCTCGATGGCCTGGATCGGTGTCCTGGAGGCCGCTCTTCGGTGGTGAGGTGGCGACCAGAGCGGGGTAGTACTCGTTCCGCTCGGTGACGGTCTCCTCGATGTTGATGTCGGGGTTGAGCTCGTACTCCTCGTAGAGGTCCGCCTCCTTGAAGCTTCCATGGTGCCGAACAGGCCGAGGGTGATGGTGGTCTTGTTGCCGCTGTCGCCCGACGACGAGCTGCTCCTCGCCGTTGCCGTCGTCGGCGCAGCCGGCCAGCAGCCCGGCGCTCCAGCGACGCGATGGCCGCGACGACCACCGCCTTGCGGGCGGATCGATTACGTGCTGCTCGCATTGCGTCCTCCTGTTGCCCTGACGCCGACCCCCGGCCAACTACCGGTTGGGCCCGCTGCTTCATGTGGTTCGTTCGACGCTGCGGCTCGGGCGGGGAAACGTGCGCGGGATGTGTGTGTGCCAGGTAGTGTGGAGCGCTCCCGGCAAGTGATGTGTGGAAGAGTCGTCGGTCCGGGCGGGGTGCCAGCGGGCGCGGACGCGACGAAATGCGTTCAGTTATCGGCCTGTTAACTGGACGCCGCGAGCGTGCGTCGCGCGCACCTCCCACGGCGGGCGGCGGTGGCCTGGAGCTGGCTCAGCTATACACCCCGACCGGCCTGTTAAACCCCAGGCCAGCCGCAGAGTGCGGGGGTGCCGACGGGAGGCGGAGCTGAAGGCAAGCTACGGAGCGCGTGGGCGGCGCGTAGCCGGCTCCACCCCCGGAGAGGTGGCGGCACGGGCGGCGTCGGCAGGAGAACGGTGTCCCGGGTGATCAACGGCTCTGCCCCGGGTCAGCGACGCCGACCCGGGCGGCGGTGGAGGCGGCGGTCGCGGAACTCGGCTACGTTCTGGAACACGGCGGCCCGCGCCCTGGCCGCCAACTGTACGGACGCCATCGCGCTGGTGGTGGCCTGAGCCGGAGACCTGCTTCTTCGCGGAACCGTACTTCTGGATATGCTGAAGGGTGTCGGGTCCGAACTGCCCTGGACACCGAGATGCAACTGGGTGCTGCTGATCTTCGCGGCAGCGACCGAGCGCGTAGCGATTCGCCCAGTACCCGGCCGCGCACCGCGTGGACGGCGTCCTGCTGGCTTCGGTGCACGCCGACGACTCAGCGTTGCTGCCCGACCTGCCGTCCCAGCTGGTAGACCTCGCGGACGGGGCGGCCCGCGCTCGGCCTGAGTCGCTGCTGGCGTCGGTGGATCGACACCATGGTGGCGCCTGCTCGGCCGTCGAACACCTGCTGTCCTCGAGGCCGCCGCCACATCGCGCACATCACCGGCCGCCTCGACGTCTACGGTGCCCAGCGCCGTGTCGATACCGCGAGGCCCTGCGCGACGCGGCCACGGCGCGGACGAGCGGCTGATCGAGGCGGGGGACTTCACGGAGGGCGGCGCGCAGCGCGCGGTGGAGCCGCCGCGCCGCCGCCTCGACCTGGACGCCGTCTTCGCCGGCTCGACGTCACCGCGTCGTCGCCAGGCCCGCGCCAGGCGGGCCGGCGCATCCCGGACGATTTTGCGCTGTCGACATGACGACCGGCCATCGCCTGGCCACTACGGAGCCGCCGCTCACCAGTGTCCGCCAGCCCATCGGAGGAGATGGGCTGCGCGATGATAGACCTGCTGCTCACCGAGATCGCGGACCATTGCCCGGCGGCCTCGGCATGGAGCGGCACCAGGTGCTGCCGACGGAACTGGTGGAGCGGGCGTCGTCGTGGACGCCCCGGCGGGGAGGCGGGCAGCCGTTGCGGCCTCCTGGGGCTACCGAAGCCGCGCGGCCTCGTCGTCGGTCTCGGTGGGCGAGGGCTGGCCGGTGACCTTCTCGCGAAGGTCACCGGCTGACGGATCAGGTGAGTGACGGACTTGACTCGGCGCCACCTGGATCTGGCTAACCAGGTGCTCTACCACTGAGTTACACCTGACCATGGCCGGTTCGAACCGGGTGGTGTCCCCGGACTGGCTGGAGAAAGTGTACAGGGTCCGAAGGTGCTCGCGCACGCCTTTACCGGCCTGCACGGCGCGCTGTTACCGGCCCGCATCGACGTGCTGTTACCGGGCCTGCACGACGTGCTTCGCGGCGATCGCCTTGGCGGTTTCGGAGTTGACCGGGCTGCGACGAAGACGCTTCCTGGTAGTAGCGCAGTTCGGCGATGGATTCGCGGATGTCGGCGAGCGCCCGGTGGTTACGTTCTTCCGGACTGCTGGGCGGCTTTCCTCGGGTACCAGCGGCGGGCCAGCTCCTTGATCGAGGAGACGTCGACGATCCGTGCGGCGTCCTCCAGCGTCGCCATGTCCTCAGCAGGAAGCCGCGTCGGTGCCGACCGAGTTGCCGCACAGCGGGCCTTGCTGGCCTTCTTCACGTGCTCCCGGACGTAGGCCAGGACCTGCGCCTCGGCGTCCGCCAACGTCGTGCCGCCGTCGAGCTCGGCGAGCAGGCCGGACGCGTTCGACGACCACCTCCGGCATCGTCTCCAGGGCCCGCTCCGGCGGACGACGACGATGTCGACACCTTCGCCGAGGATGTTCAGCTCTCGGAGTCGGTGACGAGGGCGGCCACCTCGATGAGAGCGTCGTCGGACAGCGAGAGGCCGGTCATCTCGCAGTCGATCCACACCTTGGCGTGATCGTTCATGCGGACACCCTACGGTTGACGTCCGCCGTCCGGTCCTTCGGCGTCGGCGCGGCCTCGCCGGGGCTGCCCCGGCCGGGCCCCGCTTCGGCCTGACGGCCTGCTGCTCGAACGCCGGACGGGCTGGACGGCCCGCCCGGCGCTCCAAGTCGTCACGTCACTACGGCGCGCCGCGCTACCTGGCAGGTTTCGCCGCCGTCGGCATCGGCGGTGCGCTGCGGCGGGTCTGGTACGGGACGGCGCTCGCAGCAGGCGGCGGCTCGGGCGGACGGGGAACCCGGGAGGCCTTCGGTGCCGGCCTGGGGCCACCGGACGGTCGCCACCAGGCGGCGGGCCCGGTAGGCGGCCCGGTAGGCGGCCGGGGACGAACCGAGCTGGCGGCGGAAGTGGCCGCGCAGTGCCACCGGGGAGCGGAAGCCGGGTAGTGGCCCGCGACCTCGTCCACCGCCGAGTAGTCGGACGTCTCCAGCAGGCGCCGCGGCCTGGAGCACCCGCTGGGTGATCAGCCACTGCAGCGGGGCGCTGCCGGTGAGCGAGCGGGAAGCGGCGGTCGAAGGTGCGGCGGTTCATGGCCGCGCGGGCCGCCAGCGTTCCACGTCGAACTGCTCGTGGAAGTTCGCCCACGACCTCGGCGAGCGGGTCGGCGCCGATCTCCTCCGGTAAAGACCTGTCGAGGTAGCGCTCCTGGTCAATTGAGCGGCGCGGCGGGACCACCAGGCGGCGGGCCAGAAGGCGCCGGCCGCCTCGTTGCCGTGGTCCGTGCGCACCGTGCAGTGTACGTCGATGCCGGGGCCGCGCCCGCCGACGTCAGCACGTCGCCGTCGTCCACGAACAGCTCGCGCGGATCGACGTGCACTGACGGATAGCGCTTGGCCAGCGTCGGCGCGTACATCCAGTGGGTGGTCGCGGGGCGGCCGAGCAGGCTCGTCGCTGCGAGTACGAAGGCGCTGGTGCACAGCTCGATCGCGGGCGCCTCCTCGTGCGCGCGGCGCAGGGCGTCGAGCGCGCCCTCCGTGGCGGAGGTGATCGACCGCCAGGCGGGCACCACGACGGTGCCGGCCTGGAGATCGCCCAGGCCCCAGGCGCGGTGAGTTCCAGGCCTCCTCGGTAAGTCCGTAGCGGCCCTCCTCGCTTGCGCACAGCAGCCGGTAGCGCGGCACGCCTGCGTCCTGGCGGTCGATCCCGAACACCGACAGCGGATGGTAACCCGAAGATGGGGCCGCCGCTGAACAGCAGCACCGCGACGATCTCCTTGCGGCGTCGCCCGGAGAGGCTTCCGGCCGCGGTTTCCGGCGCGGCGGTGAGCCGGCCTGCAAATGCTGGCCCCTCGGTGGTCGCGGCGCCCCGATCCTTTCGGGTCTGTCGCCCAACACGTTCCCTCGGTCCTGCACGAGTCCCCCGCCGTAGACAGTCAAGATCGAACCTACTCGCGTCCCATCGCGCCGAGGCTGGTTGGCACTTGGGACATTGTCGACATGGCAACTTGGCGTGAAGCAGTCGATCACGAAGCGTGGGCACCCCGGGGCGCCCCCAGGAAGTGCCTTGTCGCAGTGGCCAATCCCCGTAGGGTGCGCAGGGGTCCCGGAGACCCTTTCCGTGCAGGTGGAACGGGGTTGGGGGTGATGGGGGCGGTGATGAGCCACCCTCAGAAGTTGGCTGAAAAGAAGCGGACGCGGGCGCGGAAACCGGTCAGTCGACCGGCGTGTTTTCCGGCGTGCCGTCCGCCCCTACCGGGCCGGCGGTCCGGCCCGGTGCCGGCGACCGGCCCGCACGGCGCCATCCTCGCCGGCCGGCCGCGCCGCGACGCGCCTCGGACCGGCGCAGCAGCAGGGCGGCAGGCGCCGGTGACGGTGGCCAGGCCGAGGGCCGTCCTGCGGTGCCGGCGAACGAGGTGCCGTACCAGAGGAGTACGACCGGGACGAGGAAGCAGCTGAAGGCCGCCCAGCGGACGAGATCGGTGACGCCGTCCCGGGACGGTGCGGCCGTATCGGGGGCGTCGGGTGCACCGGACGGCGGCTCGGAGGGGCTGGTGCGGTCCGGACATGCGTGCTCCCCGGGGCTGGCGGCATGGAGATCAACGTTTCATGCGAAGCGCCGGTCACGACCGATCACCGACAGTTGAATCCCAGTACAAACCGCCTGTACAGCGCAGCAACCATTGCGTTACGGGCGCCCCTCGGGCATGCTCGGGGAACCCGCGGTGGACCGTACGCGGATCCGGGCGAAGGAGGCGTGGCGCCGTACCCTTGGGGGTAAGGGCTTGGAAGACTACATCCCGGACACCACAGCCCGCCGCACACTGTTGTCCCCATAGAGGATAAAAACGCCGAGACAGCCATGGCCGGTCACGAATTCCGAACCTCGGCGGATCGCAAGCGGCCCGTCGCCGAACCTACGGCGGCCGAAGCCCCTGGCGGCCGAAGATCCACGCCAGTCGTGCGACCCAGCCTTCAAGCACGGCGTCGTCGTCGGCTTCGACGGCTCCACGTCCAGTGAGCGCGCCCTCGCGTACGCCATCGGCATGGCACGCCGGCTCGGCTCGGGCCTGGTCATCGTGCACGTGGCCAACTGGCTGCCCACCACGGTGTGGGCCGGCTGCGAGCCCCCGTCTTCGTCGACGTACTCGGACCACCCGCACCGGAGGTGCTGGGTCTGGAGCTGGCGTGCGCGGACTATCTCGCCGAGGTGCCCCGGGTCCTGGTCGAGCGCGGCGGCGACATCTGCCACGAACCCGAGGAGGTGGGCCGGGAGTACGAGGCGGACGCCATCGTCGTCGGCTCCAGCCACGGCCTGGTGGGCCGCCCTTCGGCTCCGTCGCCGGCCGGCTCCGCCAAGCGGGCGAAGCGGCCCGTGGTGGTCATTCCGTAACAGCCCGAGCGGCGGTTCCGGCCGCCTCGGATCCCTTCCAGTCATGCAGCGTGAAGCTACCGACGCGTAGAGGTGTTTGTGCCCTTGTGAAGGGCATATCGGGTCACCGTACAACCGCACATGCATGAAGGGAGCCCGCCGTGGACAACGACGTCTCTGCGGGAAAGCACCACCACGATCGTCGGCCGACTCCGCTCTCGGCGTCACCCTGCTGGCCTTCGGCGTCGGCCACACCGGCGTGGTCGACGGCGTGACGGCCGCCGACGCCGTGACCGTCGCCCAGTACGTCGGCGGCGTCGCCCCTCTTCGTCGCCGGTCTGCCCGCCCTGCGCGACCGGGACACTGCCTCCGGTACGGCCTTCACCGTGCTCGGCGCGCTGTGGTTCACCTGGGCCGTCTCGGTCGGCGGTCAGGTCTCCGCCAACGCGGCGGGACTCTTCCTGCTCCTGTTCGCCCTCGTCGCCCTCTCCCTGACGTTCGCCGGCGGCGATCTGCTCGGGCAGGGGATGTACGGCCTGCTCTGCGTGTCCCTGCTGCTGCTCCCGATCGCCGCCTTCGCGGACGCCGGGGCGCTGGGGAAGGCGGGCGGATGGTTCGCCGTCGCGGCGGGGGCGGTCGCCTGGTACGCGGCGACGGCGGTGCTGGCGCACTGGCCCACGGCCTTGCGCGGGCGCGGCGCGGGCCGGGGGCGTGACGGCCACCGGTTAGCTGCCGTCGG
The DNA here is from genome assembly GCA_021502835.1 of Streptomyces thinghirensis. The sequence goes on along the minus strand of JAKFGP010000008.1, from coordinate 69,313 downwards.
CTGGGGGGTTGGGCGGTTCTCGGCGACCGAGCGGCCCCCCACGTGTTGGTGGCACGTGGGGGCCGTTCGGTTGTGTTGCCCGTGCGGGTGCGTGGAGGGTTGCTCGCGCCCACGCGGCGGAGCCGCACATCGGTACAGCCCCGCGCCCCTTCGGGGCGCTTCTACTCCACCGTCACCGACTTGGCGAGGTTGCGCGGCTTGTCGATGTCCCGGCCCAGGGACAGGGCCGTGTGGTAGGCGAGGAGTTGGAGCGGGATGCCCATCAGGATGGGGTCCAGTTCGTCCTCGTTCTTCGGGACGACGATGGTGTGGTCGGCCTTCTCCTGCTCCTGGTGGGCGACGGCGAGGATCTGGCCGCTGCGGGCCTTGATTCTCCTCCATGGCCGCGCGGTTCTTCTCCAGCAGGTCGTCGTCCGGCACGATCGCGACCGTCGGCAGGGCCGGCCTCGATCAGCGCGAGCGGGCCGTGCTTCAGCTCGGAGGCCGGGTAGGCCTCGGCGTGGATGTAGGAGACCTCCTTGAGCTCCAGGAGGCCTCGCGGGCGACCGGGTAGCCACGGACGCGGCCGATGAAGAGCATCGAGCGGGCGTCGGCGTACTGCGCGGCCAGCTTCTTGATGTCCTCCTCCCGCTCCAGCATCTCGGCGATCTGCGCGGGCAGCTTGCGCAGGCCCCTCGATGATCCGCTTGCCGTCGCGCACGGACAGGTCGCGGGTGCGGCCCAGGTGCAGGGCGAGCAGCGCGAAGGCGACGCAGGTGTTGGTGAAGCACTCTGGTGGAGACGACGCGAGACCTCGGGCCCGGCGTTGCACGTACATGCCGCCGTCGGCCTCGCGGGCGATCGCCGAGACCGACCACGTTGACGATGCCGAGGACACGGGCGCCCTTGCGCTTCAGCTCCTGCACGGCGGCCAGCACGTCGTACGTCTCACCGGACTGGGAGACGGCGATGTACAGGTGTCGGGGTCGACGACCGCGTTGCGGTAGCGGAACTCGGAGGCGGGCTCGGCGTCCGCGGGGATGCGGGCCAGCTCCTCGATCATCTGGGCGCCGATCTGGCCCGCGTGGTACGAGGTGCCGCAGCCGAGGATCTTCACGCGGCGCACGGCGCGCGCGTCGCGGGCGTCCAGGTTGAGGCCGCCGAGGTGCACGGTGGAGAAGCGGTCGTCGATCCGGCCGCGCAGCACGCGGTCCACGGCCTCGGCCTGCTCGTGGATCTCCTTGTGCATGTAGGTGTCGTGGCCGCCCATGTCGTAGGAGGCGGCCTCCCACTCCACGGTGGTGGGCTCGGCGGTGGTGCGGGTGCCCTCGGTGGTGTAGGTGCGGAAGTCGTCGGCCTTGAGGGTGGCCATCTCGCCGTCGTCGAGGGTGACTATCTGGCGGGTGTGGGCGACCAGCGCGGCGATGTCCGAGGCGACGAACATCTCCCTTCTCGCCGATTCCGAGGACGACCGGCGAGCCGTTGCGGGCGACGACGATGCGCTCGGGGAAGTCGGCGTGCATCACGGCGATGCCGTAGGTGCCCTCGATCAGCCGGAGGGTCTCGCGGACCTTGTCCTCCAGCTTCTGAGCCTCGGAGCGGGCGATGAGGTGGACGAGGACCTCGGTGTCGGTCTCGGAGAGGAACTCGACGCCGTCCGCCTCCAGTTTGCGGCGCAGGTCGGCGGCGTTGTCGATGATGCCGTTGTGCACGACGGCGACCTTGTTGTCGGCCGACATGTGCGGGTGGGCGTTCAGGTCGGACGGGGCGCCGTGGGTGGCCCAGCGGGTGTGGGCGATGCCGGTGGTGCCCTTGAAGCGCGCCGGGACCTTGGCCTCCAGGTCGCGGACCCGGCCCTTGGCCTTGACCATCTTCAGGCCGGCCGCCTTCGGCGAGGTGACGACGATGCCCGCCGAGTCGTAGCCGCGGTACTCCAGGCGCTGGAGGCCCTCCAGCAGCAGGGGAGCGACGTCACGCTTGCCGATGTATCCGACGATTCCGCACATGTATACGTAAACCTCGTGTCCCTCTTCGGCTTCTCAGCCGTAGACGATGCGGCGCAGCTGGCGGAGCGACAGCTCCGGCGGTGCGACCGCCCGGTATTTCAGGTCCGCCTCGATCCGTTCGAAGATCGTCGCGTTCACCAGGCCCTGGGCCTGGAGCTCGCGGTGGCGGCGACGGACGTACTCTTCGGTCGTCTCGTCGAAGTAGGCGAGCACGTCCTGGATCACGCGCAGCGCCTCGCCCCGGCTCAGGGGGTGGACCGCGTCAGATGATCAACGAGTTCGTCGTGCACCCGGTAGATCCTGGGGCACGAGTGAGGGTTTCGCAAGAATCCTGCCCGATTCCGGGCAGGCATGCCGCATGTGCGTGGCTACATCCGTTTCAGCACTGCCTGCTTCGCCAGGGGTGAACTCCTCGTCCGTCAGCACCCCGGAGCGGTGCAGTTCGCCCAGTTCCCGCAGTCGGCGCAGCAGCGCGTCGTGGTCGTCCTCGGTGGTGGCGGGGGCCGGGGCGGGCGTGTCCTCGGCCGGCCGGGCGTCCTCCAGGGCGGCACGGGCCGCCGGTGCGGCCGGGTGCGGGAGGCGGGCCTGCACGGCCGCGGCCACCAGCGCCATCAGCGGGTCCCTCTTGAAGCCCCACAGTTCCACCGCGTTGTGGTCGTACTTGGGCGGCGCCTTGGTCGGCGCCGCCCGCACGGTGAAGCGGAGGTGGCCGTTCTCCAGGCCGACCGTCGGCTGCCACTCCACCGCGGTGATGTCCGCGAGGGGCAGGGTGCGCGCCCGGCGGCCGACTTGGCGTCCTCCGCCTGCCACTTCCACTCCAGGCGCACGCGTTCGCCGTCGAAGCTCGCTGATGCCGTCCCCGGCGGACACCGACAGCGGTACGGAGGGGCCGGGCAGCAGGTAGGCGTCCACCGGGCCGGACGGAACCTGGTCGAGGAGCAGGGCGTTGCGCACCTCGTCCACGAAGTACTCGGCGACGCCGTACCGGTCGGACTCCACGATCAGCTGGTACGGGTGTCGTGCGGCTCGGCCAGCCGGCCGCCGGTCGCGTGCAGCAACGGGTCGGCGCCGTCCCGCAGGCGCAGCCGCAACCGCCCCGACTTCTTGCCCTGCTCGAACGATATGCCCGCCAACGCCGCCAGCGGGACGAGTAGTTCACCCAGTTCCCTGCGGAGCAGGCTGACGTTCTTGTCCCGCCCGGGAGTCAGCCGCAGGGTGTCGCCGTCGAAGACCCACGTTCCGTCCTTCTGGATGATTTCCGCCATGCGCGGATTGTTTCACCGCTTCTGCGTACGGCGGTTGTGAGGGAGAGTGGTCTACACCCCCATCTGTGCACCATCGTGAAGGGAGCGCACGTGAGACCTCTTCGACGGCACCACAGAACGACTCCCCGACTGACCCGGATCCTGGGCTCGCTGCTGCTGGTCGCCGCGGTCGGCGCCATGACCACCGGCGCGGCGCCGGACCGGGAGGACGCCGCCGACCACCCCCTGGACCGGGTGATTCCGGCTCCCGCGTCGGTCGACCCGGGCGGCTCCCCGTACCGCATCACCCGCGGCACCCACATCCGTGTCGACGACTCGCGCGAGGCCCGCCGCGTCGGCGACTACCTCGCGGACCTCCTGCGTCCCTCCACCGGCTACCGACTGCCCGTCACCTCCCACGGCCACGGCGGCATACAGCTCCGCCTGGCCAAGGCCCGTACGGCGACGAGGGTTACCGCCTGGACAGCGGCCGCGGCGGCGTCACCATCACCGCGCGCGAGGCCGCCGGTCTCTTCCACGGCGTCCAGACCCTCCGTCAGCTCCTGCCCGCCGCCGTCGAGAAGGACTCCGTGCAGCCCGGACCCTGGCTGGTCGCGGGCGGCACCATCGAGGACACCCCGCGCTACGGCTGGCGCGGCGCCATGCTGGACGTCTCCCGGCACTCTTCTTCACCGTCGACGAGGTCAAGGGGCTACATCGACCGGGTCGCCCTCTACAAGTACAACAAGCTCCACCTGCACCTCAGCGACGACCAGGGCTGGCGCATCGCCATCGACTCCCTGGCCGCGCCTGGCGACGTACGGCGGCTCCACGGAGGTCGGGGGCGGCCCCGGCGGCTACTACACCAAGGCCGACTACAAGGAGATCCTCCGCTACGCCGCCTCCCGCCACCTGGAGGTGATCCCCGAGATCGACATGCCGGGGCCACACCAACGCGGCCCTCGCCTCCTACGCCGAGCTGAACTGCTGACGGCGTGGCGCCCCCGCTGTACACCGGCATCGAGGTCGGCTTCAGCTCGCTGTGCGTGGACAAGGAGGTCACGTACGTCTTCGTGGACGACGTCGTACGCGAGATCGCCGCGCTCACCCCGGGCCGCTACCTCCACATCGGTGGCGACGAGGCGCACTCCACCCTCGCACGAGGACTTCGTGCGGTTCATGGGGCCGGGTGCAGCCGGTCGTCGCGAAGTACGGCAAGACGGTCATCGGCTGGCACCAGCTGGCCGGCGCCACCCCGCCGAGGGCGCCCTCGTCCAGTACTGGGGCCTGGACCGCACCAGCGACGCGGAGAAGGCGCAGGTCGCGAAGGCCGCCCAGAACGGGACCGGGCTGATCCTGTCCCCGGCCGACCGGACGTACTTGGATATGAAGTACAACAAGGACACCCGCTGGGCCTGTCCTGGGCGGGTTACGTGGAGGTGCAGCGGTCCTACGACTGGGATCCGGCGGCCTATCTGCCGGGCGCCCCCGCCTCCGCGGTCCGCGGGGTCGAGGCGCCGATGTGGACGGAGACCCTGGAGACCCCTGACCAGCTCGACTTCATGGCCTTCCCGAGGCTGCCGGGCGTCGCCGAGCTGGGCTGGTCCCCGGCGAAGACGCACGACTGGGACACCTACAAGGTGCGCCTCGCCGAGCAGGCACCGCGCTGGGGAGGCGCTGGGCATCGACTACTACCGGTCGCCGCAGGTGCCCTGGACGACCGGCTGACCCGGCGACGCAACGCCCGACGGGCACCCCGGAGGACCGTCTCCGGGGTGCCCGCCCGTCTGCGAGGGGCCGTCGGCTACCGGCCCGCGAGGGGGTTCTTCAGGTTCCGACGAGCTGGAGCGCGCCGGACGGGTCCCGCGAGGTCCACCCATCTGCTCGTTGTTGCGCAGCTGGAGCCGGTTGAGGCAGGACAGCGCGAACTCGGGCGCGAACATGTCGTACCGGTCGAACTTCTCGGCCAGTTCCGGCACCGACTCCTGATACTCGCGGGTGACCTCCGCGACCGTCCGCCAGAAGACGTCCTCCGCCACGATCCCCTCGCCGGCGAGGTTCGCGGCGAGGAAGCGGAAGAAGCAGTCGAAGACGTCCGTGAAGATCGACAGGAGCTTCTTGTCCTCCGGGACCTCGACCGCGATCCGGGAGACCTCCGGCGGCAGCACCGCGTCCGGGTCCATCACCGCGATCTCCTCGGCGATGTCCTTGTAGATCGCGCGCTGCACCACCCCGTCCTTCAGGACCAGGATCACGTTCTCGCCGTGCGGCATGTACACCAGGTCGTAGGCGTAGAAGCTGTGCAGCAGCGGGACGAAGTAGGCCTCGCAGGTAGTGCCGCAGCCACTCGGCGGGCGCGAGACCCGACCGCTCGATCAGCGCGCCCGCGAACGAGGCGCCCTCGTGGTCGACGTGGACCAGGGAGGCCATGGTGGCGAGGGTCTCGCCGTCCTGGAGGGACGGCACCGGGCTCTCCCGCCACAGCGCCGCCAGCATCTTGCGGTACGGCGAGTAGCGGTCGGTGGCCTGCTCGTACTCCAGGTGCCGGTAGCCGACGGCCGCCCGCTCCCGGATGATCGACAGGCCCGTCGACTTGAGCACCGGGTCGCCCTCGATGAGCTGGGGCCAGCCAGTCGTTGATGGCCGGCGTCGCCTCCATGTACGCCGCCGACAGGCCACGCATGAAGCCCATGTTGATGACGGACAGGGCCGTCTTCACGTAGCGCTTCTCGGGGGTGCGAGGTGCTGAAGAAGGTGCGATGGACTGCTGCGCCAGGTACTCGTCGTCGCCCTCGCCCAGGCAGACCAGGTGCCCGCGGGCGACCTCGGCGGCGAAGGTGACGGTGAGCTTGTTCCACCACCGCCAGGGGTGGACCGGGATGAACAGGTAGTCGGCCGGGTCCAGGCCCCGCTCGCGCAGCACGCCGTGGAAGCGGTCGACGGTCGCCTCGCCCAGCTCGTCCCGCACGAAGGACTCGTACTCGATCCCGACACCGGCCGTGAACGCCGCTCGGGACCGGTGCGCGGCCAGCCACACCAGCCGGACCGGGCTCGCGGTCTCCGGGGCGTACGACAGGTACTCGTGGATGCCGGAAGCCGAGCCGCCCGTTGTTGGCGACGAAGCAGGGTGGCCCTCGGTCATACCGGTCTCGACGGCCTGGAAGCCGCCGTTCGCCAGCTCGGCGGAGGTGAGCTTCGGCTTGGTCAGCTTGTAGCAGGTGCCGGAGAGGGTGGAGGAGATCTCCTCCAGGTACACGGGCAGGATCGCGTCGCTCAGGCCCAGCGACTCCTTCAGCTCGATGAAGAAGTCCAGCGCGGCGAGCGGGAGCTCGGTGCCGTCGCGGTGGCGGGTGATCGAGTCCGCGTCCACCTGCCAGTGGTCCAGGGCGCGGACGGTGGCGGTGAAGCGGTACTCGGTCTTGCCGTCGTCGGAGCGGACGACGTACGCGTCACCCGCGACCGCTCCGGCGTGATCAGCCGCTCGTGCGTGAACTCGGCGAGGGCCTTGCGGATCAGGAGGCGGTTGGCCTGGTCCCAGCGCTCGGGGGAGAGGTGGGCGACGGCGTCGGCGAGGCTCATGCGGACACCGCCTCTCGAACTGCTCGCGGGTGCAGAAGCTCAGCAACGCCTTCTTCTCCGGCTTTGATCTCGCGCTCGGGCACGAATCCGACGGCTGCGTTCAGGGCGTGGACGGCCTTGTTGCCGAGGTCCGGTTCGACGACGACGCGGGCGGTCGCCGGGTCGGCGAACAGCTCGGCCATGACGGCGGTGATGACGGCGCGGGTGAAGCCGTGCACGGGCCGGTCGGTGGGGGCGACCAGGAAGTGCATGCCGACGTCGCCCGGCTCGGGCTCGTACAGGCCGACCAGCTCGCGGTGGGCCGGGTCGTACTTCTCCATCAGGAAGGCGGGGGCGCCGTCGTGCAGGCCGACGTAGGCGTGGTGGTGCTCGTCGGCGGCTATCTCCATGTAGGCGCGCTCGACGTCGACCAGTTTCGCGTCCTGCATCATCCAGAACGCGGACTTGGGGTGCGTGACCCAGCCGTGCAGCAGCTCGGCGTCCTTCAGCGGGTCGAGGGGGCGGAGGGTGAGCGCGCCGATGCCGGCGGCCGTGGGGGTGGTGGTGCTCATGCGCTGAACTCCTGGAACGCGATCGACTTCTCGACCGGGTAGTACTCGGTGCCGAGCAGCTCTCGGACGATGTAGCTGTTGCGATAGGCACCCATGCCCAGATCGGGGCTGGTGATGCTGTGCGTGTGGACACCCGCGTTCTGCAGGAACACGCCGCCGCCCGTGACGTCGACGGCGTAGTTGCGGGCGACGTCGAAGTTGCCCCGGGAGTCGTAGCGGAGCCGGTCCCGGACGGGGCTTGAGGAACTCCGGCTCGGCGTACCGGTAGCCGGTGGCCAGGATCAGCCCCTCGGTGTCGATCTCGAAGTCCTTGCCCTGCTCCTCCTGGCGGAAGCCGAGCGTGTACGTGCCGTCCGCGTACCGGGCGTCGGTCAGCGCCGAGTTGGTGAGCAGGCGGGTGGGGACGGGACCGCCGAGCTTCTTCTGGTAGAGCAGGTCGAAGATCTCGTTGATCAGGTCGCCGTCGATGCCCTTGAACAGGCCCTTCTGCTCGCTGGTGAGGCGGTAGCGGGTTGGCTCCGGGAGCGCGTGGTAGTAGTCCACGTACTCCGGCGAGGTCATCTCCAGGGTGAGTTTGGTGTATTCGAGGGGGAAGAAGCGCGGGAGCGGGTGACCCAGTTGAGCTGGTAGCCGTGGACGTCGATCTCGCCGAGCAGGTCCTGGTAGATCTCGGCGGCGGACTGGCCGCTGCCGACCAGGGTGATCGACTTCTTCTTCACCAGCTCCGCCCGGTGCTGCACGTAGCGGGAGTTGTGGATGAAGTCGCCGGCCAGGCCCCGGCAGGCGTCCGGGATGCGCGGCGGGGTGCCGGTGCCGAGGACCAGGCGGCGGGCGCGGTACGTGTCGCCGGCCGTGGTCGCGACGACGTACAGCTCGTCCCGCTCGTCGTACGTCACCTCGGTGACCGTCGTGCTGAAGCGGACGCAGCCCAGTTTGTTCGCGGCCCAGCGGCAGTAGTCGTCGTACTCGACGCGCAGCGGGTAGAAGTTCTCCGTATGTAGAACGAGTACAGCCGGCCCTTCTCCTTCAGGTAGTTGAGGAAGGAGTAGGGGGGACGTCGGGTCGGCGAGGGTGACCAGGTCCGACATGAACGGGGTCTGGAGGTGGGCGCCGTCCAGGAACATGCCGGCGTGCCACTCGAAGTCCGGCTTGGACTCCAGGAAGACGCCGTTCAGCTCGCCGATGGGCTCGGTGAGGCAGGCCAGGCCGAGGTTGAAGGGGCCGAGGCCGATCCCCACGAAGTCGTACGGGGCACTGGCTTCAGGAAGCGCGGTCAAGGACTCTCCCAGGTACCTGCTCGGCGTGGCCGGCGATCAGGTCGAGGACGGCGGCGATGTCGGCCGTGGTCGTCTCGGGGTTGAGCAGGGTGAACTTCAGGTAGTGGCGCCCGGCCACCTGGTGCCCACGACCACGGCGTCGCCGGAGGCGAACAGGGCCTTGCGGGCGTACAGGTTGGCGCGGGTCGATCTCGGCGGGGTCGGTGACGGCCGCCGGTATGTAGCGGAAGACCAGCGTGGAGAGCGACGGCTGGACCACGACGTCGAAGCGCGGGTCGGCGGCGAGCAGTCTCCAGCCCTCGGCGGCCAGGTCGCACACCTCGTCGAACAGCTCGCCGATGCCGTCGGCGCCCATCACGCGCAGGGTCATCCACAGCTTGAGCGCGTCGAAGCGGCGGGTGGTCTGGAGGGACTTGTCCACCTGGTTGGGGATACGTTCCTGCACCACGCGGCGCGGGTTGAGGTACTCCGCGTGGTAGGTGGCGTGGCGCAGCGTGGCCGCGCGTCCCGGACCAGCACGGCCGACGAACTCACCGGCTGGAAGAAGGACTTGTGGTAGTCCACGGTGACCGAGTCGGCGCGCTCGATGCCCCTCGATGCGGTCCCGGTACTTCAGGGAGGCGAGCAGCCCGCAGCCGTAGGCCGCGTCCACGTGCATCCACACGCCGTACTGCTCGCACAGTTCGGCGATCTCGGGCAGTGGGTCGATGGAGCCGAAGTCGGTGGTGCCGCCGGTGGCGACGACGGCCATCGGGACGAGGCCGTTCTCCTTGCAGCGCTCCAGTTCGCGGGCGAGGGCGACGGTCTGCATGCGCTTGTCGTGGTCGACGGGGATCGACACGACGGCGTCGGGGCCGAGGCCGAGGAGTTTCGCCGACTTCTTGACGCTGAAGTGGCTGACCTCGGAGGCGAAGACGCGCAGGTCGGCGAAGTTCTCCGTCTTCGCCTCCTCGCGGGCCAGGAGCAGCGCCTGGAGGTTGGACTGGGTGCCGCCGGAGGTGAACACGCCGTCGGCCGCCGGGCCGAGGCCGATGCGGGCGGTGGTCCAGTCGATCAGTTTCCGCTCGATGAGCGTGCCGCCGGCCGACTGGTCCCAGGTGTCCAGGGAGGAGTTGACGGCGGACAGGACCGCCTCGCCGAGCACGGCCGGGATGACGACCGGGCAGTTGAGGTGGGCGAGGTAGCGGGGGTGGTGGAAGTAGACGGCGTCGCGGAGGTAGACGTCCTCCAGCTCGTCGAGGACCGCGGCCGTGTCGTGCAGCGGCTTGTCGAGGTCGATCTCGTCGATGCGGGGGGAGAGGGCGTCGACCGTGACGCCGGTGAACGGGCGGTCGGTGGTGGCGATTTTGGCGGCCACCCGCTCGACTCCTTCGGTCACGGAGCGGCGGTACTGCTCCGCGGTGGCGTCGTTGAGCAGGTGCGAGCGCATGTGGGGTCCTCCGGTTGGGGACGGGCCGAGAGGGGGACGGGGGGAGAGGGCGAAGCCCTGGGTCGACTTAGGTTAGCCTAACCTAAGTATTTTCGATCAAGCGCATGCCTCTACGTGACTGTCGTCACTTGCGCATCATCGGTGCGTTACGGACGGTGAGTTGAGGCTTGGGGTGCCAGTCGTCAGCCCTGCTCGCGGAGTTGCTCCTCGGTCAGGCCCCTGGCGCCAGTAGCCGACGAAGGTGACGCGGCGGCGGTCGATGCCGCGTTCGCCCACGAAGTGCCGGCGCAGTTGCTTGACGCGGCCGGACTCGCCGGCGATCCAGACGTACGGGCGCTCGGCGGGCGGCAGTTGGACCGCGCGCAGGGTGGTGAGGGTGGCCTCGGGGCCGCTGGTGACGTCCCTGACCAGCCAGTTGACCTCGGCGTCGGCCGCCGTCGTCAGCTCCTGCACGTCCTCGGCGTGCGGCACCTCCAGCCAGACCCGGGCGCGGGTGCCGGCCGGCAGTGACTCGACGATGGCGCAGGCGGCCGGTACGGCGGTCTCGTCGCCCCAGACGACCACCAGGTCGGCGTCCTCGGGCGGCCGGAAACGGATCGCCCGGTTGTCGGCGATCGCCGGGCCGAGCAGCACGACCCGGTCGCCGGGGGTGGCGTCGGCGGCCCAGCGGGAGGCGGGGCCCGCCTGGAAGGCGGCCCCGGGTTCGACGCCGTGCAGCACGAAGTCGATGTCTATCTCCGCGGTGTCCCCGTGGGCGTCCCGGCGCAGGGCGCGCAGCGTGTAGGAGCGCATCACCGCCCGTACGTCGTCGGGCAGTTCCCGCCACCCCTGCCACCAGCCGTCCCCCAGCTCGATGGGCACAGCGGGCTCCGACTGCCCCGGGTGCGGCAGGAACAGCGACAGGGACTGGTCCTGTCCGTCGGAGTGGAAGGCGCACAGGTCGGGCCCGGCGAAGGTGACCCGGGCCAGAGACGGACCGAGCCGCCTCGTCCGTACGACCTGGAGGGAGAAGAAACGGAACGGGGCGGCCACGGCCGTCGTCATGAAGGGCTCCGGGGGAGAAGGGGGAAGGTCAGCCGACCTTCTTGGCGTTCTCGATCGCCTCGGCCAGGTTGTCGAGGAGCGGCGTGCACTTGTCGTAGGACAGGATCGGCTCGGGGGAGCGGAGATGACCTGGCCGGCCTTGACCGCGGCAGCTGCTCCAGGTGCCCTCGGTGATGTCGGCGGGCTGGATGGTCGAGGCGCGGTCGCCATGATGATGACGTCCGCCGGGTACTTGTCGACGTTCTCCCAGCTCAGGCTCTCGAACCAGCCGCCGGTCGCCTTCTTGGCCGCCTCGGAGGGCTCGACGAAGTTCACGCCGAGGGCCTTGAAGTACTCCAGGTCGACGGAGAGGTTGGTGCCGGAGACGTAGAACAGCTCGGCGCTCGCGGAGCCGGCCAGCACCCTGATCTCGGGCTTGGCCTTGGCGGCGGCGCGCAGCCGGGCCGCGGCCTTCTGAAGGCGGCCTTGGCGTCGGTGACCTTCTTGGCCTTCATGTCCGCGCCGAGCGACTCGGCCAGCTCCCACATGCGCTGGAGCGGCTGGGTGAGCTGACGGTCGAAGACGGAGATCGCGACGCTCGGGGCGAGCTTGGCGATCTTGTCCTTGGAGTCCTCCGGGACGGACCAGAGCGTGCCTGGGTGTGTCGAACGTCGTGGTGATGAGCACCTCGGGGGCGAGGGTGGCGTACTTCTCGACGTTGAGCTTGCCCCAATCGTTGCCGAGCACGGTGACCTTGTCGACGTCGAGGTCGCCGGCCTGGACATCGGGCTTGCCGTCCTTGGTCGTGGTGGGCCCGAACACGCCCTGGACCTGGACGCCGTAGTCGTGGAGGGCGGCGGCGACACCGGTGAAGGCGACGATGTTCGTCGGGACCTTGTCCAGCTTCACGGTCGTGCCGCTGGTCGTCCTTGAAGGACCAGGGGCCGGACTTGGCGGCCGTCCCGTCGTCCGAGCCACCGCTTTTCGCGTCCTCGTCACCGCAGGCCGTGAGCACGGCACCGAGGCCGAGTGCGCCGCCCGCGGCGAGGATTCCGCGACGGGTCAGGTGGGTAGCTCTGGCGTTGAACATGGCGTGACTGCTTTCGAACGGTGCGGAGCGTCCGGCGGGACAAGTTCAAGGTAGGTTAGCCTAACCTCAGATCTTGTCCATAGGGCGGGCTGCGACCAGCCCCGGACCAACCCCGCCCGGACGGCCCGTGCCTCAGCTCACCAGGCCCAACTCCTCGCGATCAGCATCCGCTGGACCTCGCTGGTGCCCTCGCCGATCTCCAGGATCTTCGCGTCCCGCCACATGCGGGCCACCGGGTACTCGTTCATGAAGCCGTACCGCCGTGGATCTGGGTGGCCTCGCGGGCGTTGTCCACGGCCACCGTCGACGAGTACAGCTTCGCCAGCGCCGCCTCCTTCTTGAAGGGGTCGCCGGTCACCAGCCGGGAGGCCGCGTCGCGCCACGCGAGGCGGGCCGTGTGGGCCTTCATCTCCATGTCGGCGATCTTGAACTGGATCGCCTGGTTGGCGCCGATGGGCTTGCCGAAGGCGTGACGTTCCTTCGCGTACTTGACCGACTCGTCCACACAGCCCTGCGCGAGCCCCGTGCCCAGGCGGCGATGGCGGCGCGCCCCTCGTCGAGGATGCGCAGGAACTGGGCGTACCCGCGGCCCTCCTCGCCCAGCAGGTTCGCCGCCGGGACCCGGACGTCGGAGAAGGACAGCTCACGGGTGTCCGACGCGTTCCAGCCGACCTTCGAGTAGGGGGCGGCCACCGTGAAGCCCGGGGTGCCGGACGGCACGATGATCGCCGAGATGAGCGGACGGCCGTCCGGCTTGCGGCCGGTGACCGCCGTGACCGTCACCAGGCCCGTGATGTCGGTGCCCGAGTTGGTGATGAAGCACTTGGTGCCGTTGATGACCCACTCGTTCGTCGCCTCGTCGAGGCGGGCCGTCGTCCGCGTCGCGCCCGCGTCCGAGCCGCCGTCCGGCTCGGTCAGGCCGAAGGCGCCGAGGATCTCACCCGAGCACAGCCGGGGCAGCCACTCGCGCTTCTGCTCCTCGGTGCCGAACAGGTGGACCGGCATCGCGCCCAGCGAGACGCCCGCCTCCAGCGTGATGGCCACCGACGAGTCGACCCGGGCCAGTTCCTCCAGGGCGATACCGAGGGCGAGGTAGTCGCCGCCCATGCCGCCGTACTCCTCCGGGAACGGCAGGCCGAACAGGCCCATGCGGCCCATCTCCCGGACGATCTCGTACGGGAACTCGTGCCGCTCGTAGAAATCACCGATCTTGGGCGCCACGACGTCGTGGGCGAACGCCTCCACCGTGCGGCGGAGGTCCTCGAGTTCGGGGAGAGCTTGTGGTCCATGGGTGTCACTGCTCCTGGTGGGAGTCGGCGCCCGAGCCCGCGAGGGCTCGTACGGTGCGGGACGGGCTGGGTCGGCCCAGGTGGGCGGCCATCCAGACGCTGGTGGCGACGAGGGAGCCGAGGTCGACCCCGGTGTCGATGCCGAGGCCGCGCAGCATCCACACGAGGTCTTCGGTGGCGAGGTTGCCGGTGGCGGACTTCGCGTAGGGGCAGCCGCCCAGTCCGCCGGCGGAGGCGTCGACGGTGGTCACGCCGTGCCGCAGGGCGGCGTAGGTGTTCGACAGGGCCTGGCCGTAGGTGTCGTGGAAGTGCACGCCCAGGGCGCTCACCGGCACACCGGCCTGCGCGGCGCGGTGAGCGGGCGCTCACGTGACCCGGGGTCGCCACCCCGATGGTGTCGCCCAGGCTCAGTTCGTCGCAGCCCATGTCCAGCAGGGCCCGGCACACCTTCACCACCTGCTCGACGGGCACGGCGCCCTCCCAGGGGTCGCCGAAGCACATCGACAGGTAGCCCCGTACGTGAACGCCGTCCGCGTCCTTCGCCCGCGCCACCACCGGCTCGAACATGGCCAGCGCCTCGTCCACCGTCCGGTTGAGGTTGGCCTTGGCGAAGGACTCCGTGGCGCTGGCGAAGACCGCGACGCGGCGGGCGCCGAGCGCGAGCGCGCGGTCGAGGCCGCGTTCGTTCGGCACCAGGACGGGCAGGTCGACCGGCAGGTCCGCGACCGCCGGGAAGAGCTGCTCCGCGTCCGCCAGTTGGGGCACCCACTTGGGGTGCACGAAGCTCGTCGCCTCGATGGTGGTCAGGCCCGTGGCGGCCAAGGCGGCGGATGAACTCCGCCTTCACCTCCGCCGGGACGGTCGCCTTCTCGTTCTGGAGGCCGTCGCGGGCGCCGACCTCGTGGATGCGGACGCGGGCGGGCAGGCCCTCCTCCGGTACGGCCATGGGCAGGCCGAGCTCAGCGGCGTTCATGCCGTCTCCTCCGTGTCCTCCGCCGGCGTGATGACCGCCAGTACCTGGTCCATGGCGACCGTCGTGCCCGGCGCCACGTCCAGCTCCCGGCGACGGTGCCCGCGTGCGGGGCGGAGATGACGTGCTCCATCTTCATCGCCTCCACGACCAGCAGACTCTGCCCGGCGGCCACCTCGTCGCCGACGGCGACCTCCACCACCGTCACCGTGCCCGGCATGGGCGCGGTCAACGAAAGTCGACGCCCGCGTGGGCGGCGCCGGTGAGGAGCGGCGACCGGGTCGTGGTCGCGCACGTGCCAGGCGTCGCCGTCGCGGCCGAGCCAGTCGGCGGCGCGGTGGAAGGTGTGCCGGACGCCGTCCAGGGTGACGGCGACGCGGTCGTCGGTGACGGTGTGGGTGCCGCGCGGGTGTGCTCCACCGGGTCGGTGATCCGCAGGTGGAAGGCGACCGGCTTCGGCTCGCCGCCCATCCGCCAGCCGCTCGGCACCGAGAACAGGTCCGTCCAGCCGTCCCCGCGCGGACGCAGCGCGTCCAGGCGTACGGCCGCCGCCGCCCGTACACCTCCTCCGGCACGTCGGTGGTGACGAGACCGTCGACCTCGCGCTCCACCAGCCCGGTGTCCAGCTCGCCCGCCACCACCGCCGGGTGCGCGAGGGCCGGCGCAGGAACCCGGCGTTAGTCTGCACGCCCAGCGTCACCGTCCGGGCCAGGGCCGCCCGGAGCTTGCGCAGGGCGGTGGCGACGGTCGGGGCCGTACGCGATCACCTTGGACAGCATCGAGGTCGTAGAGGCTGCCGACCTCGGCGCCCTCGCTGAGTCCGGAGTCGGTGCGGACGCCGTCGCCGTCCGGCTCGTGCAGGCGCAGCACCGTGCCGCCGGACGGGAGGAAGCCGCGCGTAGGGTCTTCGGCGCACAGCCGGGCCTCGACCGCGTGCCCGGTCAGCCGCACGTCCTCCCGCGCGAAGCCCAGCTCCTCGCCCGCCGCCAACCGCAGCTGCCACTCCACCAGGTCCACCCGTGACCAGCCCGGTCACCGGGTGCTCGACCTGGAGGCGGGTGTTCATCTCCATGAAGTAGTACTGCGGTCGCTGCCCGGCACGATGAACTCCACCGTGCCCGCGCGGCCAGCCGCAGGAGCGCGCCGCCTGCACGGCACCTCGCCCATCGCGGCACGGGTCGCCTCGTCGAGGAGCACACTCGGCGCCTCCTCGATGATCTTCTGGTGCCGGCGTTGCAGCGAGCACTCGCGCTCGCCCAGGTGCACGACGTTCCCTGAGGCAGTCGGCCAGGACCTGGATCTCGATGTGCCGGGGCCGGTCGATCCACCGCTCCACGAGCAGCGTGTCGTCGCCGAAGGAGGCGCGGGCCTCGCGGCAGGCGGCGGCGATCTCGTCGGCGAGCACGGCGGCGTCCGCACCAGCCGCATGCCCTTGCCGCCACCACCGGCCGACGGCTTCAGCAGCACCGGCGTGCCGATCTCGCGGGCGGCGTCGGTGAGCTGCGCGTCCGTCAGTCCGCTGCCACTGGAGCCGGGCACCACCGGCACCCCGGCCACCTTCACCGTCTCCTTGGCGCGGATCTTGTCACCCATCAGGGCGATGGCGTCGGCGGACGGCCCGATGAAGAGCCAGCCCCGCCTCCTCGCAGGCCCGCGCGAAACCGGCGTTCTCGGCGAGGAAGCCGTACCCCGGGTGGACGGCCTGCGCCCCCGTCCAGGCCGCCACCTCGAGCAGCCGCTCGACGGACAGGTAGCTCTCCGGCGCCGGCGCGGACCGATCCGGTACCGCCTCGTCGGCCTCCGCACGTGCCTCGCGTCCGCGTCGGCGTCGGAGAAGACCGCCACCGAGCGCACGCCCATCGAGCGCAGAGTCCGGATGAGCACGCACCGCGATCTCCCGCGGTTAGCCACCAGTACCGTGTCGAACATCAAGCTCCCCATCGCGCTTCCCATCGAAGTCCCCTCCTCACATCCGGAAGACGCCGAACTGGGGGTCGCCCAGTGGCGCCTGTTGGCACACGCGGTCGGAGCCAGGCCCAGCACCTGCCGGGTGTCGGCGGGCTCGATCACCCCGTCGTCCCACGGGCGGGCGGTCGCGTAGTAAGCGTTCCCCTGATGCTCGTACTGCGCACGGATCGGCGCCTTGAAGGTCTCCTCCTCCTCGGCCGGCCAGTCCTCCCCGCGCGCCTCCAGCTGGTCCGCTTGACCGTGGCCAGCACGGACGCGAACCTACTCGCCGCCCACGACGGAGATCTTGGCGTTGAGCCACATCCACAGGAAGCGCGGCGAGTACGCCCCGCCCGCACATCGAGTAGTTCCCGCGCCGTACGACCCGCCGACCACGACCGTCAGCTTCGGCACGCGCGTGCACGCCACCGCCGTCACCATCTTGGCGCCGTGCTTGGCGATGCCGCCGGCCTCGTAGTCCCTGCCGACCATGAACCCGGAGATGTTCTGCAGGAACACCAGCGGGATGCCGCGCTGGTCGCACAGCTCGATGAAGTGGGCGCCCTTCCAGGCCGACTCGGCGAAGAGGATGCCGTTGTTGGCGACGATCCCCACCGCGGTGGCCGTGGACGCGGGCGAAGCCGGGTGACGAAGTCTGCCCGTACTCGGACTTGAACTCGGCGAACCTGGAGCCGTCCACCACGCGCGCGATGATCTCGCGTACGTCGTAGGGGTGCGGGGAGTCGACCGGGATCACGCCGGACATCCCGTGCGGGTCCACCTTGGGTTCGACTGCGGGCTCACGCCCCAGGGGTGTTCCGCGCCGGGGCAGGGTGTCGACGATCTGCCGCACGATCCGCAGCGCGTGCGCGTCGTCCTCGGCCAGGTGGTCGGTCACGCCGACACGCGCGAGTGGACCTCGCCGCCGCCCAGCTCCTCCGCCGTGACCACCTCACCGGTGGCCGCCTTCACCAGCGGCGGGCCGCCCAGGAAGATCGTCCCCTGATTGCGGACGATCACCGCCTCGTCGCTCATCGCGGGGACGTACGCGCCGCCCGCCGTGCAGGAGCCGAGGACGGCCGCGATCTGCGGGACGCCGGCGCCGGACATCCGGGCCTGGTTGTAGAAGATCCGCCCGAAGTGCTCGCGGTCCGGGAAGACCTCGTCCTGCATCGGCAGGAAGGCGCCGCCCGAGTCGACGAGGTACAGGCACGGCAGCCGGTTCTCCAGCGCCACCTCCTGTGCCCGCAGGTGCTTTTTCACGGTCATCGGGTAGTACGTGCCGCCCTTGACGGTGGCGTCGTTGGCGACGATCACGCACTCCCCGGCCGCTCACCCGCCCGATACCGGCGATGACGCCGGCGGCCGGGGCCTGTCCGTCGTAGAGCCCGTCGGCCGCGAGCGGCGCCAGCTCCAGGAACGGCGAGCCCGGATCGAGCAGCGTGTCCACGCGGTCGCGCGGCAGCAGCTTGCCGCGCGCGGTGTGCCGGGCCCGCGCCCGCTCGCCGCCGCCGAGCCGGGCCGCCGCGAGCTTGGCGCGGCTCCTCCACGAGGACGCGGTGCTCCTCTCGTTGGCCCGAAGGCCTCGGAGGCGGGATCTGCCGCCGTCGTCAGCTCCGGTGCCTCGTGCATCCTGCGGTCCCCTCACCGATGGTCGATCAGTTAATGAGCATTAACGCATTTCCTCCAGGTTAACGACCGCTAACCCCCTGTCTAGAATTGACTCCATGGCCACGAGAACCGACGCCCCCACCCGCCGCGAGCAGATCCTCAAGCGAGGCCGCCCGGCTCTTCGCCGAGCGCGGCTTCCACGGTGTCGGCGTCGACGAGATAGGCGCCGCCGTCGGGATCAGCGGCCCCGGCCTCTACCGGCACTTCGCGGGCAAGGACGCCATGCTCGCCGAGCTGCTCGTCGGGATCAGCGACTCACTGCTGACCAGCGCGAAGCGGCGGCTGGCGGAGGAGCGGACAGGGTGACCGGCCCGAGGCAGGCCCGAGGCGGTCCTCGACTCGTTCATCGAGGGCACATCGATTTCGCGCTCGACGACCGCCCGCTCATCACCCCTGCACGACCGTGAGCTGGACCGCCTCCGGGACGCCGACCGCAAGATGGTGCGGCAGCTCCAGCGGCAGTACGTCGAGCTGTGGGTCGGGGTGGTGCGCGAGGTCTACCCGGCGGTGTCGGAACCGAGCGCCCGCTCGGCCGTGCCCTCGGTCTTCGGCCTGCTGAACTCCACCCCGCACCTGGGCCGCCCCGGCTCCCTGCCGGGGCCGCGCGGTGACGGCGACGCTGCTGCACCGGATGGCACGGGGTGCGTTCACGGCGGTGGCCGCCGACTGAAGGTGGGGCTGGGAGGTGCCGGGGAGTGACGAGGGTTACCCACGCCCACCTGGACACCTCCCTACCCGCCGGTGACGGTGAAGTCTGAGCGAGCGCTTAGATACGTACCCTGGAGGTGGCGCGGTGCGCCGTACGGTGTTCAACGAGGACCACGAGGGCGTTCCGGGAGACCATCCGCGCCTTCATCGAGGCCGAGGTCGTCCCCGTCTACGACGAGTGGTTCACGCGGCGGGCCAGGCGCCGCGCGACTTCTACTACAAGCTTGGTGAGCTGGGCATCTTCGGCATCAACGTGCCCGAGGGTTCGGCGGCGCCGGCATGGACAGCCACAAGTTCGAGGCGGTCCTCTACGAGAGACCGCCCGCGCGGGCGTCCAGTTCGGCGGCTCCGGCGTGCACGTGCTGCTCGCCCTGCCGTACATCAAGATGCTGGCCACCGACGAGCAGAAGAAGCGCTACCTGCCGAAGTTCGTCAGCGGCGAGGAGATGTGGGCCATCGCGATGACGGAGCCGGCGCACCGTTTCCGCCTCGCGGGCATGAAGTCCACCGCCAAGCTCTCCGCGGACGGCACCCACTACGTCCTGAACGGCGCCAAGACCTTCATCACCGGCGGCGTGCACGCCGACAAGGTGATCGTCTGCGCCCGCACCGCCGCGCCCACGGCCGAGGACCGCCGCCACGGCATCTCCCTGTTCGCCGTGGACACCAAGTCCGAGGGCTACTCGGTCGGCCGCAAGCTGGACAAGCTGGGCCTGCGCACCTCCGACACCGCCGAGCTGGCCTTCGTCGACGTCAAGGTGCCCGTCGAGGACCTCCTCGGCGAGGAGAACAAGGGCTTCTCCTACCTCGGCCACAACCTGGCCTCCGAGCGCTGGGGCATCGCCTTCGGCGCCTACGCGCAGGCCGCCGCCGCCGTCCGCTTCGCCAAGCAGTACGTGCAGGACCGCACCGTCTTCGGCAAGCCGGTCGCCCACTTCCAGAACACCAAGTTCGAGCTGGCCGCCTGCCAGGCCGAGGTGGACGCCGCCGAGGCCGTCGCCGACCGCGCGACCGAGGCCCTGGACGCCGGTGAACTCACCCCCGCCGAGGCCGCCAGCGCCAAGCTGTTCTGCACCGAGGTCGCGCACCGCGTCATCGACCGCCGCCTCCAGCTGCACGGCGGCTACGGCTACATGAACGAGTACCCGATCGCCCGCCTGTACGCGGACAACCGCGTCAACCGCATCTACGGCGGCACCAGCGAGGTCATGAAGATGATCATCGCGAAGAACATGGGCCTGTGACCCCCGGGGCATGAGCGAAGCACTCCAGTCCCTCCTCGATCTGCTCGACCTCGAGCGGATCGAGGAGGACATCTCGGCGGCCACTCGCGCTCCGCCGTCGTCCCCGGGTCTTCGGCGGGCGGGTGGCCGCCCAGGCGCTGGTCGCCGCCGGCCGCACGGTCCCCGAGGACCGGCACGCGCACTCCCTGCACGCGTACTTCCTGCGCCCCGGCGACCCGGGCGCCCCCATCGTCTACAACGTCGACCGCCTGCGCGACGGCCGCTCCTTCACCACCCGCCGCGTGGTCGCCGTCCAGCACGGCAAGCCGATCTTCGGTCTGTCGGCGTCCTTCCAGACGTACGAGGAGGGCCTCGACCACCAGGCCCCGATGCCGCCCGCACCGGACCCGGCGACCCTCCCCCACCGGCGAGGAACGGCTGCGGAGCTACCCGCACCTGCCCGCCGAGACCGTCGAACGCTTCGTGGAGGCCCGCGCCGCCGTCGACCTCCGCTACGTCGACGACCCGCCCTTCGGCGACTTCGGCACGCCCCGCGAGCCGCACTCCCCAGGTCTGGTTCCGCACCAACGGCAAGCTCTCGGACGACCCCCTCCTGCATGTCGTCCTCGCCACCTACGTCTCCGACATGACCCTCCTCGACTCGGTCCTGCTCGCGCACGGCCGCGGCGGCTCGGGCCGTCGGTGACGTCGTGGGGGCCTCGCTGGACCACGCGATGTGGTTCCACCGGCCCTTCCGTGCCGACGAGTGGCTGCTGTACGACCAGCAGTCGCCGTCCGCGTCCGGCGGCCGCGGCCTCGGCCAGGCCGGATCTACACCGAGGACGGGCGGCTCGCCATCTCGGTCATCCAGGAAGGCGTGGTGCGCGTCCCTCGGGAACACTGAGGGGCATGGCGGAACCTGCACGGGAAGCACGGGACACGACAGGCGGCGGCGACAGCACCTTCACGGTGATCGTCGCCGCCCTCGCCAGCTCTGGGCATCGCCATCGCCAAGGCGGTGGCCGGCGTGCTCAGCGGGTCCAGCGCGATGCTGTCGGAGGCCGCGCACTCGGTCGCCGACACCGTCACCGAGGTACTGCTGCTGACCTCACTCAAACGCAGCACCCGCCCCGCCGACGAGGACCACCCCTCGGCCACGGCCCCGAGCGCTACATCTGGGCCCTGCTCGCCGCCGTCGCCACCTTCGTCGGCGGCGCGGTCTTCGCCCTCTACGACGGCGTCCACTCCCTCACCCACGGCGAGGAACCCGGCGACCCGCTGGTGGCGTACCTCGTGCTGGCCGTCGCCTTCCTCCTGGAGGGCTACTCCCTGCGCACCGGCCTGAAACAGGCGCACGGCGAGGCCCGCCGCTACAAGGTGCCCTTCGGGCGCTATCTGCGCCGCACCCCCCGACACCGCCGTGAAGGCCGTCGTCATGGAGGACTCCGCCGCCCTCGCCGGCCTGCTGCTGGCGCGGGCGGCCTGCTCGGCGGGCAACTCACCGGCTCCGGCGTCTGGGACGGCGTCGCCTCGCTCTGCATCGGTGTCCTGCTGCTGTACGTCGCCTGGGTACTGGGCCGCTCCAACGCCGAGTTCCTCATCGGCCGCCCGCTGCCCCGCACCGTGCGGGACCGGATCCGGCGGAACTCGTGGCCGTCGAACACATCGAGGCCGTACTGGAGCTGACCACCCTCGTGCAGGGCCGCGGGGAGGCGCTGGTCGCCGCCAAGGTCGACTTCCGGGACATGGCGACGGCGGCGCAGATTGAGTGGGCGTGCGAGCGGGCCGAGCAGCGGCTGCGCGAGGAGTTCCCGATGGTCCGCCGGGTCTACCTGGACCCGACGCCCGGATTCGCGCAGCGCCGCTCGGAGGGGCTCAACCCCTGGCCTTGAGTCCCGCCTCCGTCAGCAGGTACGCCGTCAGCGGGTCGTAGTAGCGCGGGCTGACCACGTGGTCGTCCAGCGGCACCGCGACCTGGAGGGTGCCCTCGGACTCGGCGAGGAAGAGCGCCGGGTCGTTGCAGTCGGCGTAACCGAGGGAGTCGACGCCGTGCTGAGCGGCGTATCCGGCCCAGCCGTGGTCGGCGACGACCAGGTCGGGCAGCGGACGGCCCGCGCGCTCCAGGCCGGTCAGGATGGCCTTCATCGGTTCACCGGAATGGGTGTGCCGCAGCGAGGGCACCGTGCTCCAGCACGGCCACGTCCGCGAACTGCTGGACGTACCCCTCCTCCGTCGTCAGCCCCCTCCGGGATCGGGACGATCTCGCATCCGGCGGTGCGCAGCGCGTCGGCCGTGGCGCGGTGCACGTCGAGCAGACCGCCGGGGTGGCCGGTCGCGAACAGCACGCGCTGCCCGCCGTCGGCCGCCTTGCGCAGTCGGCCCGCCATGCGCTCCAGCGCGGCCACGGTCAGCTCGGGGTCGATGGTGTCCTGGCCGTACCGGTATTCCGGGTCGTCGTTGACGCCGACCCGCTCCGCCATCACCGCCAGCACGTCCTGCTCGTCACTCCAGCGGTCGCCCAGCTCCAGGCCGAGCCAGAAGTTGCGGTCGCCGTTCGCCAGCTTGCGGTAGTGGGAGAGGTTGTTCTCGCGGGGCGTGGCGACGTCGCCCGCGATACGGGTTCTGACGAGGTGTTCGGCGAGTTCGGCGCGGCTGGGTGTCCCGGGTATCGGCATGGCTCCATTGGCGAGGCAGCCGACAGTCGGCGTCTTGGGCATATCGCACGCTGGGACGTGCGTCACCTCCACAGCGCGAACCACAACTCCATCCGCACGTCCGGGTCGTCGAGGTCGGCGTCCAGCAGGGCCGCGCAGCCTGCGATGCGCTGCCGGACGGTGTTGCGGTGCACGGACAGGGGCGACGGCGGTGCGGTCCCAACTGCCGTGCAGGGAGAGCCAGGCGCGCAGCGTCTCGGTGAGCGCCGGAACCGACGCGACCGGCGCGAGCAGCGCACGCGCGTGCGCCTCGGCCTCGCCGTCCGGCACGAGGTCGGCCAGCGCCGGCCGCGCGCCGTGCCGGACCAGCGGCACCCGGGTGGCCCCGGCCCGGGCCAGCGCGCGGGCCGCCTGGGCATCGGCGGCCGGCCACTCGGCGGGGGCGACGGGGGCGCTGACGCCGAGGGTCCATCCGGGCTGAGCGGCCGGACCGGCGACGGCCACCGACCCTCCGGACCCGGTTCCCGGGTCGGGTGCGGGTGCGGGGTCGGCGCGGGTTCCGGTTCCCGGGTGGGGTGCGGGTGCGGGGCCGGCGCCCGTCCCGGCCCCCCGGGTCGGTCGTGGGGCGCGGAGCCCGCGTCGGCCCCGGGGCCTCCCTCCGCGTCGGCGTGCCGGGCGGCCGGTACGAGCACCCGTACGACGTCCCCGTCCGTGTCGACCAGTGGGGAGCCGAGGGGCCGTGCCCAGCGCGGAGGCGGAGACCGGGTCGGGGGCCCCGGTGGCGGGGCGGGCGTGCACGACGCGCCAGTGGGTGACGCCCTCGCCGCCCCCTCCGCCCAGCAGCGGCGCGACCTCCTCAGGGCGGGCGCCCAGCAGCAGCCGTACGAGGGCCGAGGAGCGGGCCGCGCCCGTGCCGCTCTGGTGCTCGCCGGTGAGGAGGGAGAGCAGGACTGCGGCGACCGAGGCGATGGTGTGGTCCCCGGACTCCCGGTGCGGGGCCGCCACCCCGAGGACGAAGCCCTGACCGGTGCCGAGGGCGTAGCGCGGCGAGACGGGTGCCCGCGACCGTGTCCGTGGCGGTGCTGGAGGCGTGGCCGGTGACGAACCGGGCCAGCTCCGCCAGCGCCCGCCGCACCTCACCCCGGGCTCCCGCCCCGCCGCCGCGATCTCCGCGCCCTCCGGCCCGTACAGCACCGCCCCGCCCGTCCAGCCGGGTCGCCAGCCGGCGCGGTGCCGACGGCACCGGATCCGACGGGAGGCCGCGGCCGCCAGACCCTGCTGGGCCTCGGAGACCGGCGCAGCTCGGCAAGCCGGGCCCGCGCCATCAGCTGCCACACCGCGCGGGCCACACCCGAGAACGTCGTCCTCGGCGGCACCTCCACCAGCGGCAGCCCAGTACGCCCCCACAGGCCGCGACCAGCGCCCTGGGCACGGTGTCGTGCACCGGCGCCACCCCGAAGCCGAGCGCGGCGCCGCCGGCCGCCACGATCCGCGAGACGTAGTCGTCGAAGTACGTCCCCGACTCCGCCCCCTCCGGGATGTGCACGCCCGCCGTCAGCAGCAGCTCGCCGCCCAGCAGGTACGGGAAGGGATCGGACATCTCCGAGGTGTGCGCCCAGTGGACCGTCACCTCCGTGGCCGGGGGCCCCGCGAGCTGCCGCAGGGCCAGGTCCTCGCGGGACAGCAGGGCCGCGAGGGACACCGGGAAGTGGGGAGGCGCGGGAGGCGTAGGCGGAACGGCCGATTCCTGCATGGTGGACGTTTCCTCCATCGAAGCGATCCCGAATGGATGAAACGTACACTTCGCAGTCGCTTTTCAGCCACCTAGTGTCAACCTCGACCGGCGGCGCGGGTACGGGCGGATGTCCCCCGCGACCAGCCACCCGGACAACTCCCACCGCACGACACGCCACCGACACAGGCGAAGGAGGCCCCCCATGGCCGTCGACTACGTAGTGATCGTCGTCTATCTCGCCGGGATGCTGGCCATGGGCTGGTGGGGCATGCGCCGCGCCAAGTCCAAAAGCGAGTTCCTCGTCGCCGGACGCCGTCTCGGCCCCGCGATGTACTCCGGCACCATGGCGGCGATCGTCCTCGGCGGCGCGTCCACCATCGGCGGCGTCGGCCTTGGCTACCAGTACGGACTGTCCGGCGCCTGGATGGTCGTCACCATCGGCCTCAGCCTGCTCGCCCTCTCCGTCTTCTTCTCCGCGCGCATCGCCCGCCTGAAGGTCTACACCGTCTCCGAGATGCTCGACCTCCGCTACGGCGGCAGGGGCCGGCGTCATCTCCCGGCGTCGTCATGTGGGCGTACACCCTGATGCTGGCCGTCACCTCCACCATCGCCTACGCCACGATCTTCGACGTCCTCTTCGACGTGAACCGCACCCTCGCGATCATCCTCGGCGGCTCGATCGTCGTCGCCTACTCCACGCTCGGCGGCATGTGGTCCATCACGCTCACCGACATGGTGCAGTTCGTGGTGAAGACCATCGGCGTACTGCTCCTGCTGCTGCCCATCGCGGTGGTCAAGGCGGGCGGCTTCAGCGAGATGAAGGCCCAGCTGCCGACCTCGTACTTCGACCCGCTGGGCGTCGGCGGCGAGACCATCTTCACCTACGTGCTGATCTACACCTTCGGCATGCTCATCGGGCAGGACATCTGGCAGCGCGTCTTCACCGCGGGCAGCGACCGCACCGCCAAGTGGGGCGGCACCATCGCCGGCACCTACTGCCTCGTCTACGCCGTCGCCGGCGCCGTCATCGGCACCGCCGCCAAGGTGCTCTACCCCAAGCTGGGCAGTCCCGACGACGCCTTCGCCACCATCGTCAAGGACGAACTGCCCATGGGTGTCCGCGGACTCGTGCTGGCCGCCGCCCTGGCCGCCGTGATGTCCACGTCCTCCGGCGCCCTCATCGCCTGCGCCACCGTCGCCAACAACGACATCTGGTCCCGGCTGCGCGGCGTGATCCGCGAGACGGCGAGCCCGACGAGGTGCACGACGAGGTGAAGGGCAACCGCGCCTTCATCCTCGCCATGGGCGTCGCGGTGATCCTCATCGCCATCGCCCTCAACGACGTCGTCGAGGCCCTCACCGTCGCCTACAACCTCCTCGTCGGCGGCCTCCTCGTCCCCATCCTCGGCGGGCTGCTGTGGAAGCGCGGCACCGCACGAGCGCCCTCGCCGCCGTAGCCGTCGGCGGACTCGCGGTCGTCGGCCTGATGGCCGCCTACGGCATCCTCGCCAACGAGCCCGTCTACTACGGCCTGCTCGCCTCCTCGCCGTCTACGTCGCCGTCTCCCTGGCGACCCGCCCCACCGACGAGGCGACCCTCACCGCCTGGCGCGAACGCCTCGCCGGACGGGCTCCGAACCCCGGTCCGAACCGGCGGTCCGGGCTCACCAGTAGAGTCGGACCGCAGTAGTACATACGCGACGAGCGTAAGAAGGAAGGCAGTACATGAGCAGCAACGAGACGCCCGCGGCCCCGTCGACTCCTCCCCGTCCCGCGTGCCGCGCGTCCCGCGACCTTCGCCCGGCTGCCCCGCCTCGACGAGGTCGGGACCACCGACGTCGCCGTGGTCGGCGTGCCGTTCGACTCGGGCGTCTCCTACCGGCCGGGAGCCCGCTTCGGCGGCAACGCCATCCGCGAGGCCTCCCCGCCTGCTGCGCCTAACCCGGCCCAGGACGCCTCCCCCTTCGCCCTCGCCCAGGTCGCGGACGGCGGCGACATAGCGGTCAACCCCTTCAACATCAACGAGGCCGTCGAGACCGTCGAGGCCGCCGCCGACGACCTCCTCGGCACCGGCGCCCGGCTGATGACCCTGGGCGGCGACCACACCATCGCCCTCCCGCTGCTCCGCTCGGTCGCCAAGAAGCACGGCCCGGTCGCCCTGCTCCACTTCGACGCCCACCTCGACACCTGGGACACCTACTTCGGCGCCGAGTACACGCACGGCACCCGTTCCGCCGCGCCGTCGAGGAGGGCATCCTCGACACCTCCGCCCTCTCCCACGTCGGCACCGCGCGCCCTGTACGGCAAGCAGGACCTCACCGACGACGAGAAGATGGGCTTCGGCATCGTCACCTCCGCCGATGTCTACCGACGCGGCGCCGACGAGGTCGCCGACCAGCTCCGCCAGCGCATCGGCGACCGTCCCCTCTACATCTCCATCGACATCGACTGCCTGGACCCCGCCCACGCCCCCGGCACCGGCACCCCCGAGGCCGGCGGCATGACCTCCCGCGAACTGCTGGAGATCCTGCGCGGCCTGGCATCCTGCAACCTGGTGTCGGCCGACGTCGTCGAGGTGGCCCCCGCGTACGACCACGCGGAGATCACCTCGGTCGCGGCGTCCCCACCGCGTACGAACTGACCACGATCATGAGCCGCCAGATCGCCCAGGCGCGCGCGACGGACCAGGAGACCGAGACCAAGTGACCCACGACCACGACCTGGTGCTCCGTCCGACCGCCGCACAGACGGAGGCCGCGCTCAACCCTCCCCGGCCGCAACGGCGGAGACCTGGTCGTGGAGACCCTGGCCGGGCTCGGCGCGACCACGGTCTTCGGCCTGCCAGGCCAGCACGCCCTCGGCATGTTCGACGCGCTGCGCCGCTCGGACCTGCGCTACATCGGCCTGCGGGTGGAGAACAACGCCGGTTTCGCGGCGGACGCGTACGGCCGGATCACGGGCGAGGCGGCCCCGCTGCTGCTGTCCACCGGCCCGGGAGCCCTCACCTCCCTGGCCGCGCTCCAGGAGGCACGGGCGGCCTCCGCCCCGTGCTGGCGATCAGCAGCCAGGTCCCGACGGCGGGCCTGGGCGGCGGCCGCCACGGCTACCTGCACGAACTCCCCGACCAGGCGGCGTCGTTCCGGGGCGTGGTGAAGTCCGTCCACACGGTCCGCACCCAGTCCCAGATCCCGTCCGCGATCGCCGAGGCGTGGACGTCGGCGCTGACCGCCCCGCACGGACCGGTCTGGGTGGAGATCCCCCAGGACGTCCTCCTGGCCGAGACTCCGATCCCGGTCGTGACCGGCGGTGACACCTTCCCCGAGGAACTGCCCCCGCGCCCCGAACTGACGGCGCTCGCGGCCGACCTGCTCTCCCGCGCCGAGCGCCCCGCGATCATCGCGGGCGGGGGCGTCGTCCGGGCGGACGCGTCGAAGAAGCTGCGGCAACTGGCGGAGCGGCTCCAGGCCCCGGTCGTCACGACCTTCGGCGGCAAGGGCGCGTTCCCGTGGACGCACCCCTGTCCCTCCGGTCCTGGCTGGAGGACCGTCACACGACGGACTTCCTGGAGGACGCCGACGTACTCCTGGTCGTCGGCTCCGGCCTCGGCGAACTCTCCTCGAACTACCACACGTTCAAGCCGCGCGGCCGAGTCGTCCAGATCGAGGCCGACCTCGGCAAACTCGAATCCAACCACCCGGCGCTCGGTATCCACGCCGACGCCCGCCTCGCCGTCCAGGCCCTGCTGGAGACGGTGGACGAACGCACCGACCCCGCCGCCCCGGAACGCGTGCAGGCCGTGCTGGACAAGGTCCACGAGCGCATCGCGTCCCAGGAACTCACCCTGGAGCAGGATGTACTGGCGGCCGTCCGCCGGGCCTCCCGGCCGGCGCGCCGTCCTTCTGGGACATGACCATCCTGGCCTACTGGGCGTGGTCGGCCTTCGACGCCAAGGCCCCCAACACCATGCACTCCGCCCAGGGCGCGGGCGGCCTCGCTACGGCTTCCCGGCGGCCCTCGGAGCAGCGGCGGCCGACCCGACCCACCCGGTGCTGGCGGTGTCCGGCGACGGTGGCGCCCTGTACTCCATCGCCGAACTCGCCACCGCCCGCCAGTACGACCTGAACGTCACCTGGCTGATCGTCGACGACGGCGGCTACGGCATCCTGCGCGAGTACATGACCGACGCCTTCGGACAGCCGACGGCGACGGAACTGACCCGCCCCGACTACGTGGCCCTCGCCGGGTCGTTCGGCGTCCCGGGCGTGCGTACGTCGCCCGAGGCGCTGGAGGCCGACCTCGCGAAGGCCCTGGCCGCACCCGGGGCCCTCGGTGGTCGTCCTCCCCGCCGTACTGCGGATGTTCGCGCCGACGCACCTGGACTGAGGACGGCCGGGCCTACCAGATCGCCTCGACCCACTCCGGGTGGTCGATGAACGGGTTGCGGTTGTGCTGGTAGGAGTCGTGGATGACCTGGTTGCGCCGCTCCTCGAAGGCGTCCGGCGGGTCCTCGTCGTTCCACTGCTTCAGCACGTCGAGCTTGCCGATGTACGGGCTGCTGCCGTTGTCCACACTGCCGTTGACCTCCAGGTCGGCCCAGCCGTCGCCGCCCTCGTAGCGGACCGCCATGTAGAAGATCATGCGGGCCACGTCGCCCTTGACGGCGTCGCGGGGCTCGAAGGAGTCGGAGTCGGTGAGGCTGCCGCCGTTGTCGGTGAAGCCGCTGCCGCCGTTGTCGAAGTCCTTGTTGCCCCGGACGCCGTTGACCCGCACATCCTCGGGACGCAGGTGGTGGATGTCCGTGCCGGGCCCGGTCGAGGTGCCGAAGTCGCCGTGGGACTTGGCCCACACGTGCTCGCGGTTCCAGTCGCCGGTGTCCCCGCCGTTCAGCGACTTGCTGCGGGAGATGCCCGAGTAGAGCAGGATGACGTTGCCGCTGTCGGCCGGGTCCTGGTCGGTGACCTTCAGGGCGTCCCAGACCGCCGAGTAGGAGAGCTTGGTCTGGTCGCTGATGATGGTGTGCGGGGAGGACTTGAGGCTCTCGCCCGTCTTCCCGATCGCGTCCTTGTAGTACGTCGAGTCGTAGTCCGATGCCGTGGCCGGTGCCGACGTGGTCGTCGCGGTGGCCGGGGTCGCGGACAGCGAGGGGGCGGCGAGGGCGGCGAGGACGGCGGCCGTGGCGAGGGCCACCGCTTTCCGGCGCCGGGTGCGTATCGCGAGCATGTGGGGTGTCCGATCTACGCGTGTGGAGTGGGAGCGGTGGTTCGAGCGTGACATGGACATGTAGGGGGTGGGGTGTACGGAGGGTGGCGATTGCGTGACGACGGCCCCCGACCAGGGTGGTCGAGGGCCGTCGTGTCGCCGAGGGGTGTCGGGTGACGTCCGAGGGGTCCAGCCGGTAGAGGCCCGTGGAGGACTCCGACGTGGAGGAGGCGCCGTACTCGCTCGCCGCCACCGCCGTGCCGTGCTCCTGCACCCACTGGGTCACCTCGGAACTGGTCCCGGAGCCGCCGCCCATGCCCCTCCTACCTGGACGTAGTGCAACTCGCCCTTCTTCACCAGCTCCTTGAGCCGGGCGAGAGTCATCGCGTTGTCGCTGCCCGACCAGCCCCACATGGAGATGACCGGTTCGCCACTGCTGAGGATGAGCTGGGCGGCGCTCTGCGAACTGGAGACCGCCAGCAGCCACCTGGCGCCGTCCTGGTGCTTCTTCAGGTAGGCGACCAGCTCGGTGCTCGCGCCGCCCATGCCGCCGCCACCCATGCCCCCGCCGAAGCCGCCCGCGCCGCCCGGCTGCCCGCCCGCGCCGGTGCCGCCGGACGCACCCCGCGTCGCGGCCCGTGCCGTCAGTCGCTTCCGTGTCGCCGTTCGCGGCGGTGCCGGTCCCCGGTGGTGTGCCGTTCGGGGCCGAGCCGGTCGCGCCGCCCGGAGCCTGGTCCCTCCTCGCCGCCGCCCGGGGAGGAGCCGCCGCCGGGGCCGCCCTGACCGGCCTGCGGCTGCCCGCCGGGCGCCTCACCGCCTGACCTTCACCGCCGAGCCCCGCGCTGCCGGGCCCGCCCTCCCCGCCGCCCGGGAACCCGCCCCGGCCGCCTCCGCCACCGGGCCCGCCCATGCCGCCGCCCGTCGAAGGACCGGCGGTCGGGTTGGTCCCGCCCATGCCGCCGCCCGAACCGGACGGCACCGACCAGGCGTACGCCGCCGGACCCGCGACCGCGCCACGACGGCTGCCGCCACGGACACCGCCAGCAGTCGCGCCCGAGGCCCCGAACGGAAGACGAGCAAGCCCGTGATCGCCAGCGCCGTGACCGTCGCGACGGTCGGCCACAGCCAGGGGTTCCAGCCCGAGGCCCGGCAGCAGCAGCACGATCGCCCACACGCCGGTGACACCGAGGGCGAGCGGCAGCACCCACACCCAGCGCCGGTCGGCCCGGAAGGCGCGCAGCAGCATGACGCCGCCGCCCCCGCACAGCGCCGCGATGCCCGGGGCGAGCGCGGTCGTGTAATACGGGTGCATGGTGCCCTCGGCCATGCTGAACGTCAGGTAGTGCAACGCCGTCCAGCCGCCCCCACAGCACCAGTGCGGCACGTGCGAGATCGGTGGGGGGCGCCCTGCCGCACAGCACCAGGCCGCCGACGAGCGCGATGCCCGCGAAGGGGAGCAGCCAGGAGATCTGGCCGCCGAGAACGTCATTGAACAACCGCCCGATGCCCGCCGCACCGGAGAAGCCGCCCCCGCCGCCCCCACCTCCGCCCATGTTGCCGTCGCCGCCGAAGATCCGGCCGAGCCCGTTGTAGCCCGTGATCAGGTCCCAGGCCGTGCCGTCCGTCGAGCCGCCGATGTACGGCCGCTCGGACGCGGGTACCGCGGACACCGCGGCCGCCCACCAGAAGCTGGAGACCGCCAAGGCGACGGCGGCGAGCACCAGGTTCCTGATCCGCTTCGCCCAGCCCAGGTTCGTCGCGTACACGTACACGAGGAAGATCGCAGGCAGCGCGATGTACCCCTGAAGCATCTTCGTGTTGAACGCCAGTCCGAAGCAGACCGCCGAGCCGATCAGGGGCAGCAGCCGGCCATCGCGGACCGCGCGCAGGCCGAGGGCAGCCCCGGCCACCATCAGGAAGACGAGGAGCGTGTCGGGGTTGTTGTCGCGGTTGATGGCGACCGTGATCGGCGTGAGGGCCAGCACCAGCGCCGCGATCGCCGCGGCGCCGTGGCCCCACACACGCTTCACGGAGGAGTGCAGGATCCAGATCGTCGCCAGCGCGGCCAGGAGCAGCGGCAGCATCATCTGCCAGGTGCCGTAGCCCAGGGAGGCGGCAGGACAGCCCCATGACCATCAGGGCGAAGGGCGGCTTGTCGACGGTCAGGAAGTTCCCCGCGTCGAGCGAGCCGAAGAACCACGCCTTCCAGCTCTCGGTGCCGCTGAGCACGGCGGCGCTGTAGAAG
The DNA here is from genome assembly GCA_021502835.1 of Streptomyces thinghirensis. The sequence goes on along the minus strand of JAKFGP010000008.1, from coordinate 37,495 downwards.
CTGTTGAGGCCGGACCCGGACAGGTTCCAGGAGTACAGCCCCGCCGCCAGGGCGAGGATCGCCAGCAGCGCCGGCAACGACCAGCGTGGCGCGCCGGGCGCGGGGACGGCAGGGGCGGGGGCTCGGGAGCCGCTTGCAGGGGAGCGGTGGCAGATGTCACCACGCCACCGTGTCCATCGGCGTTGGGCGGGGGCTGTGCTCCGACTTGGGGCGAGCTGTGAATCCCGGGCCGTGCTCAGTCCGCCGTGGCCCAAGGGGCGAGCAGATCGCGCAGCAACTCGGCGAAGGCCCCGTCCAAGGTGTCCTCCCACTCCTGGTCACCGACGGCCTCGGGACAGAGAGCGGCGGGACGGGCGATCCACAGGACCTTCCAAGGCCTGGAGAACAGGGCGGCATCGCTCCACACGCCGCCGCGCGGGCGAGGGGGTGCAGCAGATCGCTCACGCGTCCGGTGATCATCTGTACCAGGGGGCCGTCGGTCGCGGCATGCGCCCGGGGCAGCGCCGTGTGCGAGGTTCGGGCGACGGCGGCCGTCGTCGGATGACGCCGGACGATGCGTACGACCTGTGTCAGGTGCCGCACGATTCCATCGACGGTGCCGTCGCTCGGGTGAGTACGGTCCGCCTCGTCGAAGGCTCGGGCGAGTTCCGCCTGAAGCGCGCGCGGGTGAAGCCTGGAGGCGGTCTTCCAGTTCTCGTAGAGGTAGTTGCGCGAGGTCCCGGAGGCGCGGGCGATGGCGGTCACGGACACGTTCAGGCCGTCGGTGCGCATGAGGGTGCGCACCGTGCTGATCACGTTTCCGGCGCCGAGGGGGTTGCGGTACGGCCAAGAGGCGGGGCTCATGGCCCCATGGTCGGGAAAAAGCGTGAGCACTTGGGGGGTGAATGTCATCTGGGCACTCGGATGAGCGACTGGAGGACAGTCGGGGGGCGGAGTGTTCACACTTTGGAGGGGAGGGGGTCTTCCTTGAGGGACGTGATGAACGACGTCCAGCCGGAAGTCGAGAGGAGCAGCGCCGGCCCGGTGGGAATCTTCGAATCCCGCACCGGTATCCCATCAGGATGACCATCCACCACCTCCAGGCAACTCCCAGCCTCATTACCGCTGTAGGTGGACTTGCGCCAGCCCACAAGCTCGGCCGCGTTCGGGATCATGGGCTCAGGCATCGTCTTCGTAGTCCTTCGCTGTCGACTTGAGCAGGGCGACCGTTTCGCGGAGCGACAGTGCGTCGCTCAACGCGTGATAGTAGGCGCCCTGCAATCGGTCGACGACGGCCGAACTGTCGTGGATCTTGGCTACGTGGATGCCTTCCGAGTACGCCACGGGCGGCTGGTCTTCGAACCACATCAGGCTCAGCATGCTCTGCATCACCGGATAGGCGCCCCGGTCCCGGGGCATCACGTGCACTCGCACACGCCCTGCCTCCGCGAGACCGGCGATGTGCGTCAGTTGCCCCGCCATGACCCTTCGATCACCAACGACGCGGTGCAGCAGCGCCTCGTCCAGCAACGCCCAGAAGACGGGCGTGACCGGGTCGTCAGGAGCCTCGCCCGTTCGAGGCGTGTGACAAGGCGCTTGTCCACATTCCTCGGCGGTCAACGGAGGGTACGTCGTGCCGAGGACTGCACGTGCGTACGGCCGGGTCTGGAGGAGCCCGGGCACGAACGTCACAGCCGACTCCCGGATCGTCACCGCCTGCGACTCCAGCTGCCGCGCCGCCTCGAAGTAGTCCGCGACCGCCGCGTCCTCCTCCGGAAGGAAGCTGCTCAGCACATTCCCCGTATTCAGGGCGCGGGTCCAGCCGTCGTGCGTCCTCCTTCGACGGCACCCGGCGCCCCGCCTCGATGTGCGCGATGTGCGACCGCGTCATGATGGCCATGTCGGCCAGCTGCTGCTGCGTCAGGTCGGCCGCTTCGCGCTGCTGCTTGAGCCAGTCGCCGTAGATGTTGCTCATCCGTTCGACTCCCGTGTGACAAAGGCGCCGTCACATCCGCACCCCTGGCGAGCCTAGCTCCGCCCGTTTCACTCTGTATGCGCATCGCTACGGAAAGCGAGACCCCCGCGACCGTCGCACCGGTCCGGGGGGCATGGTCACCGATCTCCACGGAGCCGACGACATGCGTCACCGTATCGCCCGCCTCGCCGGGCTGCCCCTGCTTTCACTGCTCGCCCTCCTGCTACCCGGCTCAGGGCGCCGCCGCCGACGTCCTCCCGCGACGGAACCCGCCGAATCCCCGTACATCCCGGACGTGACCGTCCGCCGCACCGGCATGCCGGCCCTGTGCGGAGAGGACAACGTGCTCGTACGCCCCCTACCTGCTCGCCCACGAACGGCAGGAGGAGGCCCGACGGGGCCAGGCCCGGCGCCGCGCGCTCCGGTTCGCGGTGCCGGCATCGACCTCGGGCCCCGGGTACCGCACGACGTGGAGGTGGCACGGTGAGGCCCGGCGCGCGCCCGGCCCGGCTCCTGCCCTGGACCGGCTCCGAGGGCAAACCCTGCTACCTGCTGACCGACGGCGACGGCCCGCTGTCCCCGGATCGCCGACGTCGTCGAGACCACCCACCTCGACATGGCGGAGGACCTGTTGGACCACGCCGCCGCCCTGCTCGCGGACGCTCGGGCGACGCCCGAACAACTCCGCTTCATGCTGCTCCGCATGCGCGAGGCACTCACCGAGGTCCACCGCGTCGCGGAGAGGCCGGGGCATGCGGTTGCACTGAAGGCGAGCCGTCACTCGACCAGTTCGGGAAAGGCCTCCTTGAAGTCGGCGAGCTGAGCGCGATAACCGGCGTTGAATTCGGCCAGTCCGTGCACGCCGAGGTTCTTCTCGAAGGCGACGCTCTGCCTGGGCACCAGGGCGGGTATCGCGCGGAACACTTCGCCCGCCGCCTTCGCGTGCCGGCCCTTCTGGACGGCGGCCACCAGGTCCTTGAAGAGGTCCAGCTCCAGGGCCCGGATGCGTTCGCTCGGACTGTCCTGGCCTTTGAGTTCCTCATCGGCGACCGGTTTGGCCCCGGAGGGCTTGGTGAGGAACCTCGAGTACCCGCATCGTCGCGTACAGCCGACCGGCCAGTCTGTGGCCGCTCTCGTTCTGGTCTGGCATGGCTCATTACTTGCCACCGGTACCGCGCCGAACCCTTTCCTTCGGAAAGCGGTCAACTCTTGGCCATTCCTCCGGCCTAGGGTTTCGGCCATGCGCCCGAGAATGCTCCGCACCTCCCTGGCCACCCTCACCACGAGCCTCGCGGCGGCCGGCTGTCTCATCGCCGCCGGACCGGCCGTCGCACAGGAACGTCCGCAGAGGAACGCCTGCTCGCCCGCCGTCTCCCTCACCGGCTACTCCGACGCCCTCGACAAGACCACCCACGACGGCACCTACGTCGGCAACCTCTCCGCACTCGCCCGCGACGGGCGGGCACGGTCGCCTCTCTCTCCGACCGGTCCGCCCTCTTCCGGCTGGACGCCCGCTCCCTCCGGCCACGGGACGTGATCCCGCTCGCCGACGAGAACGGCGCCGCCCTCGACGCCGAGGGACTGGTCGCCGACAGGGACGGCACCTACCTCGTCTCCTCCGAGACCGAGCCGTCCGTCCGCCGCTACTCCCGTACCGGCGAGATACTCGGCCGCCTCCCCGTGCCGGACGCCCTGCGCACCGCCCCGGAGGGCCGCGCCCGGGCCAACGGCAGCTTCGAGGGGCTGACCCTCCTGCCCGGCGGCCGGACCCTGATCGCGTCCATGGAGTACCCGCTCGCCGGCGACCCCGCCGACCTGGTCCGTTTCCAGACCTGGCAGCGGACGGGCCGCGGCGACTTCCGGGCCGACGCGCAGTACACGTACCGCACCGACACCGGCCTCGGCGTCTCCGAGACCACCGCGACCCCGGACGGGCGCCTGCTCGTCCTGGAACGCGGCTTCACCTCCGGCGTCGGCAACACGGTCCGCCTGTACCTGAGCGACCGGCCCGCGGCGGCACCGCACTCGGCAAGACCCTCCTCGCCGACCTCGCCGACTGCCCCTCCCTCGGCGCCACGGCCAAGCAGCCCCAGCCCAACCCGCTTCTCGACAACTTCGAGGGCATGGCCGTCACCGGTCGGAGCAAGGGCCGCCTGGACGTCCTCCTCGTCAGCGACGACAACCAGAACGCCGTACAGACGACCCGCTTCCTCCGGCTCCGGGTCCGCGCCTGAATCATCGCGGCGGGATGAAATCCCCGCTCGCCCGTGTTGGTGCCTTCCGGTAGATCAGGTGAGCAGGACGACCGACCGGAGGGCACGGCGTGGACGCGCAACGGGGATGGGCACGACGACTGGCGGGCTACGCCTGGCGCTATCCCAAGGACGTCGTCCTCGCTCTCGGCCCTCGCTGGGCGGTATGGCCGTCATGGCCCTGGTCCCGTTGATCACCAAGGTGATCATCGACGACGTGATCGGCGACAAGACCAGGGACATGGCCGTCTGGGCCGGTCTGCTGATCGGCGCCGCCGTCGTCGTCTACGTCCTGACCTACATCCGCCGCTACTACGGCGGCCGGCTCGCCCTCGACGTCCAGCACGACCTGCGCACCGACATGTACGGGACGATCACCCGGCTCGACGGGCGGCGGCAGGACGAGCTGTCCACGGGGCAGGTCGTCGGGCGGGCGACCAGTGACCTCCAGCTGATCCAGAGCCTGCTGTTCATGCTCCCGATGACCATCGGGAACGTCCTGCTCTTCCTGATCTCCCTGGTGATCATGGCGTGGCTCTCCCTGCCGCTCACGCTGGTCGCACTCGCCGTCGCCCCCGCGCTGTGGTTCATCGCCCGCCGCAGCCGCACCCGCCTGCACCCCGCCACCTGGTACGCCCAGGCCCAGGCCGCCGCCGTCGCCGGCGTGGTCGACGGGTCGGTGAGCGGCGTACGCGTGGTGAAGGGGTTCGGCCAGGAGGACCAGGAGACCGGGAAGCTCAGGGAGGTCGGGCGCAGGCTCTTCGCCGGGCGGCTGCGGACGATCCGGCTGAACGCCACCTACACCCCCGCCCTCCAGGCCGTCCCCGCCCTCGGCCAGGTCGCCATGCTCGCCCTCGGCGGCTGGCTGGCGGTACGCGGCAACATCACGCTCGGCACCTTCGTCGCCTTCTCCACCTACCTCGCCCAGCTCGTCGGCCCGGTCCGGATGCTCGCGATGGTCCTCACCGTCGGCCAGCAGGCCCGCGCCGGCACCGAGCGCGTGCTGGAGCTGGTCGACACCGAGCCCGCGATCGAGGACGGCAAGAGGGACCTGCCCGCCGACGCGCCCGCGACCGTAGAGTTCGACGACGTGGCCTTCGGCTACGACTCGGCCTCGGGAAAGAGCCGCCCCGTCCTCGACGGTCTCTCTTTCGAGATCCGCTCCGGCGAGACCCTCGCCGTCGTCGGCTCCTCCGGCTCCGGGAAGTCCACGGTCTCCCTGCTCCTGCCGCGCTTCTACGACGTGACGCGCGGCGCCGTCCTCATCGGCGGCCACGACGTGCGCGAGCTGACCCTCGACTCGCTGCGGGCCGCCATCGGGCTGGTGCCCGAGGACTCCTTCCTCTTCTCGGACACCGTGCGCGCCAACATCGCGTACGGCCGTCCGGACGCCACCGACGAGGAGATCGAGACCGCCGCTCGGGCCGCGCAGGCGCACGGGTTCATCACGGAGCTGCCCGACGGCTACGACACCACCGTCGGCGAGCACGGTCTGACCCTCTCCGGCGGCCAGCGCCAGCGTGTGGCCCTCGCCCGCGCGATCCTCACCGACCCCCGGCTGCTGGTCCTCGACGACGCCACGTCCGCCGTGGACGCCCGCGTCGAGCACGAGATCCACGAGGCGCTGAAGGAGGTCATGCGGGGCCGCACCACGCTCCTCATCGCCCACCGCCGTTCCACCCTGAACCTCGCCGACCGCATCGCCGTCCTCGACCGCGGCCGCCTCGCCGACCTCGGCACCCACGAGGAGCTCCAGGAGCGTTCCGCCCTCTACCGGCGCCTGCTGACCGACCCAGACGAGCTGGGCGGCGTCTCGCCTGGCCACGCGCGCCCGCCGAACAGGTGGAGGACACCTCGCACGGGACGAGCTGGACGCCGAGTTCGACGCCGAGCGGGGGGTCACGCCACGGCTGTGGACCGGCGACCGCGCGCCGAAGGACGCCGCCCTCGCCGGTACTCCGGCCACCCGGAGCTGCTCGCCCAGGTCGACGCGCTGCCCCCGGCCGACGGGACCCCGGACGTGGACGAGGCGCGGGCCGTGGAGCCGGAGGAGTCGTACGGCCTGCGCCGCCTGCTGCGGGCTTCCGCGCGCCGCTGCTGGTCAGCCTCGCCCTGGTCGCCGTGGACGCCGGCATGGGCCTGCTGCTGCCGGTGCTGATCCGGCACGGCATCGACGACGGCGTCACGCAGGCCGCCCTCGGCGCGGTCTGGGCGGCCTCGCTGCTGGGTCTGCTCGCGGTGGTCGCCCAGTGGACGGCGCAGACCGGTGAGATCCGCATGACCGGCCGGACGGGGGAGCGGATCCTGTACTTCGCTCCGGCTGAAGATCTTCGCGCAGCTCCAGCGGCTCGGCCTCGACTACTACGAGCGCGAGCTGACCGGCCGGATCATGACGCGGATGACGACGGACGTGGACGCGCTGTCGACGTTCCTGCAGACGGGGCTCGTCACCGCCTTCGTCTCGGTCGTCACCTTCTTCGGCATCCTGGTCGCCCTGCTGGTGATCGACGTGCAGCTCGCGCTCGTCGTCTTCGCGACCCTGCCGCCGCTGATCATCGCCACCTACTTCTTCCGCAGGGCCAGCGTGAAGGCGTACGAACTGGCCCGGGAGCGGGTCTCCTCGGTCAACGCCGACCTCCAGGAGTCGGTGGCCGGGCTGCGGATCGTGCAGGCCTTCCGGCGTGAGCACGACGGCGGGCGACGGTTCGCCGAGCGCAGCGACAGCTACCGGCAGGCCCGCATCCGGGGGCAGTGGCTCATCTCGATCTACTTCCCGTTCGTGCAGCTGCTGGCCTCGGGGCGGCCGCGGCCGTGCTGATCGTCGGCGGCGGGCGGATCGACGAGGCGACGCTGACGACCGGCGCGCTGGTGGCGTACCTGCTCTACATCGACCTGTTCTTCGCGCCCGTCCAGCAGCTCTCCCAGGTCTTCGACGGCTACCAGCAGGCGTCCGTCTCCCTCGGCCGCATCCAGGAACTGCTGCGGGAGCCGACCTCGACCAAGGCTCGAGAAGCCGCTCGACGTGGCGTCCCTGCGCGGCGAGATCACCTTCGAGGACGTGCACTTCAAGTACGGGGGTGCCGACGAGGTGGACGCGGCCCTCACCGGCATCGACCTGCGCATTCCGGCCGGGCAGACCGTCGCCTTCGTCGGTGAGACCGGCGCGGGCAAGTCGACGCTGGTCAAGCTGGTGGCCCGGTTCTACGACCCGACGGGCGGGCGGGTGACCGTCGACGGGCAGGACCTGCGCGACCTCGACCTCACCGCCTACCGGCACCGGCTGGGCGTCGTCCCGCAGGAGGCGTACCTCTTCCCGGGAACCGTCCGGGGACGCCATCGCCTACGGCCGCGCGGACGCCACCGACGCCCAGGTGGAGGCGGCGGCGCGGGCGGTCGGCGCCCACGAGATGATCGCCACGCTGGAGGGCGGCTACCTCCACGAGGTCGCCGAGCGGGGCCGCAATCCTCGGCCGGGCAGCGGCAGCTGATCGCGCTGGCCCGCGCCGAGCTGGTGGATCCCGACGTACTGCTCCTCGACGAGGCGACGGCGGCCCTGGACCTGGCCACCGAGGCGCAGGTCAACCAGGCCACCGACCGCATCGCGGGCCGCCGTACGACGCTGGTCGTCGCGCACCGGCTGACCACGGCCGCCCGCGCGGACCGCGCGTCGTCGTCATGGACGCCGGGCGGGTCGCCGAGGACGGTACGCACGACGAGCTGCTGGCGCTCGACGGACGGTACGCGCGACTGTGGCGGAGCTTCGTCGGGGCGGCCGAACCGGAGGAGCCGGTCGGCGCGCTGCGGTGAGACTCGCGCAACCATTCGACACACGTCGTGGTCCGTACAGCCGTACGTCGGTGCCGCCGCACGGCGGGGGCGGAGAGGGAGGGGACCGCTGTGGGCAAGGGTGGTGCTGGTACACGCCGGCGGCTGGCGCTCGGCACGGCCGTGCTGACGGCGGCCGGGCTGCTCGCCGTCGCGGTGCCGCAGGACGCGCAGGGCCGCCGCGGCGTGCCCGGGCCGCAAGGTCCGCACGCTGCCGTTCTCCACCGGGTCCGTCCTGGTCTACAAGCGCGGCGGTTACGTCTGCGCCGTCACCGTCCCCAAGAAGCCCGGCACCAAGCGGCAGATGTCCGTCAGCGTGCAGGCGCGCGGCGGCCGGCCGGTCGTGGACTCGGGGCGCTACGCCTGCCGGGCGGGGCCGGTGACCGTGCACGCCGGGAAGCGCTGCGTGTGGGTGAAGGGCAAGGTGTCCCGGGGCTCGGCCAGCTCCGGCTGGATCCTCTGCTGAAGCCGGCTTCCGGCAGCCAATCCTCGATCTCCCCTGGTGTGCGGGTGACTTGCTCCGATAGCTTCCGGCGCACATCTGTTTCACAGGGAGGTGCATGCGCAAGGCGCTCGAGATGGCTGCTGGCGCTCGTGGTGCTCATAGGCACTGTCAGCACGGCGGGCGCGGCCACCGCCGCCGAGCCGAAGGCCGTCGACATCAAGGACCGGCTGCTGTCCATACCGGGCATGAGCCTGATCGAGGAGAAGCCGTACACCGGCTACCGCTTCTTCGTCCTCAACTACACCCAGCCGGTCGACCACCGGCGCCCGTCCAAGGGCACGTTCCAGCAGCGGATCACCGTGCTGCACAAGGACGTGAACCGTCCGACGGTCTTCTACACCGGCGGCTACAGCGTCTCCACGAACCCGAGCCGCCGCGAGGCCGACCCAGATCGTGGACGGCAACCAGGTCTCCATGGAGTACCGCTACTTCACGCCGTCCCGGCCCGAGCCGGCCGATTGGTCCAAGCTGGACATCTGGCGGGCGGCCAGCGACCAGCACCGCATCTTCAAGGCACTCAAGCCGCTCTACTCCGAGAACTGGCTCTCCACCGGCGGCTCCAGGGGCGGCATGACCGCCACCTACTACGAGCGCTTCTACCCGCGCGACATGGACGGTGTCGTCGCCTACGTCGCCCCCAACGACGTGGTGAACCGCGAGGACAGGGCCTACGACCGCTTCTTCGCCCGCGTCGGCACCGAGGAGTGCCGCGACCGGCTGAACGGCGTGCAGCGCGAGGCGCTGGTGCGCCGGGCACCGCTCAAGGAGAAGTACGAGGCGTACGCAGCCGAGAACGGCTACACCTTCGACACCATCGGCAGCCTGGACCGCGCGTACGAGGCGGTCGTCCTCGACTACGTGTGGGGCTTCTGGCAGTACAGCACCCTGAAGGACTGCGCCGACATCCCGGCCGACGCGAAGAACGCGACGGACGACGAGATCTGGAACTCCGTCGACACGATCTCCGGCCTCTCCTTCTACACGGACCAGGGCCTCGCCCCGTACACGCCGTACTACTACCAGGCGGGCACGCAGCTGGGCGCGCCGACGATCCACTTCCCGCACATCGAGAAGAAGTACATCCGCTACGGCTACCAGCCGCCGCGCAACTTCGTGCCCCGGTCGATCCCGATGAGGTTCGAGCCGTGGGTGATGCGGGACGTCGACCGCTGGGTGCGGCACAACGCCGACCAGATGCTGTTCGTGTACGGCGAGAACGACCCGTGGGGAGCCGAGCCCTTCCGTCTCGGGCGCGGCGCGCACGACTCCTACGTCCTCACCGCGCCCGGCATGAACCACGGCGCCAACGTCGCCGGACTGGTGCCCGAGGAGAAGGCCCTCGCCACGGCCCGCATCCTCGACTGGGCAGGCGTCGCCTCCGCCGAGGTCCGGGAGAACCCGTCGGCGGTCGAGCCGCTGGCGACGTTCGACGCCAAGCTGGACAAGCGGGACGTGCAGCGCGAACCGGCGCTGCGCCCGTAGACCGGTGACCGCGCCCGGCCGCCGCTGAGACGCTCCGATGCACGGACGCTCACGGCGGCCGGGCGCAACCCACCGGCCGTTCGCCGCCGAGGCGGACGTAGAGGCCGGTCGAGGCCGGGCAGTCCGTCCGTAGCGGCGACCGCCTCGACCACCTCGAACTGCGGTTTCCTCTGCCTTGCGCGTCGCACGCGGTCTCGCGGACCTTGCCGTCCCCGGCGTCGTAGACGCAGTCGCCGACGATGGTGCGCGGGCCGCCCCCGCCGCCCGGATCGCCGGGGTGCGGCGGCTGGAGCCCTGCATACAGGCGTAGCCCCGGGACACGGCCCGTCGCCGTCCTCGTCGGCCGAGGGGCGCTGCTCGCTGATGTGCAGGACGAAGTCGGTGGTGGCGGGGCACGGAGGCCCGTCGCCCGCACGGCCGTCCTCCCGGGCCACGACCCGCGCCGCCGCCCGCCGCTCGCTGTCGCACGGCACCTCGGTGAACGAGACCGTCCCGAACGAGCTGCACTCGTCGATCGCGAGGAACACCGCCCCGTACCCGGAGGGCCGGACGACGGCCGGGGCCGAGCTCCGACGGGGTCCCCCCGCCGAGCCGCCCGTCCCCGCTCGCGCCCCCGCCGCCGCCCTCCCCGCCCGTCAGGGCCGGTCGGGCTCTGGCAGCCCGTCAGCAGCACGGCGCACAGCGCCGACAGGGCGCAGAAGCGCCCCCGCAGCCCATCTCTCACGCATCGCCATCCCCCGGATCCCCGGTCCAGCGTGACCCGCCGCAGCGGGCGCACGCCAGACGCGCGGGGTGCTTTGCGCACGGCGGCCGGGGGCGCCCCGGCGCGTGGCGTAGGCCGCGCGACAGCCCTACTGACCGGTACGACAGCCCGTGCCCGAGGGGTACAGCACCTTGGTCGGATCGTCCGCCCGCACCACCGGCACCGGCAGCTTGCCGCGCGGCCGTACCCGCCCCGCGATCACCCGGGCCGCCGCCCGTACCTCGACGTCGGTCCAGGAGTAGGCGGCGAGGTAGGCGCGGACGTCGAAGGCCGGGCCACGTCGTACGGGTTGCGGATGGCGACCGCGACGACCGGCTTGCCCGTCTCCAGCAGCCGTGCGACCAGCGTGCGCTGGCTGCTGGCCGCGGTGACGTTGTACGTGGCGACCACCACCGCGTCCGCGTCCCCGGCCGCCGCGACCGCGCGGTCGATGACGGCGGCGGAGGGCGCGGTGCCCGTGGACAGGGCGGTGGCCGTGAAGCCCAGCTCCGTCAGCTCGCCCGCGAGGACGCCGGTGGGCGGCCCGGTGGTGCCCGAGGGGAGGCGGGGGTCGGCGCCCACGACGAGCACCTTCGGATGCTCCCCTGCGCGACAGGGGCAGCAGCCGCCCTCGTTGACGAGCAGTGTGGTGGTCCGCTCGGCGATCCGGTCGGCCGCAGCCAGGTGCCCCCGGGTGCCGACGGTGCGGTCGACGTCCCGCCGGCTGGTGTAGGCGTCACGGAACAGTCCCAGCTTCGCCTTCAGCCGCAGCACCCGCAGGATCGATTCGTCGAGCCGCGCCTCGGTGAGTTCCCCGTCGCGTACGGCGTTCAGGGACGGCGTTCCAGGCGAGGTCCAGGTGCGGCGGGTTGAGCAGCTGGTCGACGCCGGCCTTCAGCGCCAGCACCGGCACCCGTTCGTCGCCGTACTTGGTCCGTACGCCCTCCATGCCGAGGGAGTCGGTGACCACGACCCCGTCGTAGCCCAGCTCCTCGCGCAGGATGCCGGTGAGGATGGGGCGGGAGAGGGTGGCCGGGTCGCCGGAGTCGTCGAGCGCCGGGACCACGAGGTGGGCGGTCATGATCGCGTCGATGCCGGCGTCGATCGCCGCGCGGAAGGGCGGGGCGTCCAGCTCCGCCCACTGCTCGCGGCTGTGCGTGATCACCGGGAGGCCGGTGTGGCTGTCGGTGGCGGTGTCGCCGTGCCCCGGGAAGTGCTTGGCGCACGCGGCGACGCCGGAACGCTGATACCCCGTCACCTCGGCGGCCACCAGTTCCGCCACCGCCTGCGGATCGGCGCCGAAGGACCGCACGCCGATCACCGGGTTGGCGGGATTGACGTTCACGTCGGCGACGGGGAGTAGTCCTGGCGGATGCCCATCGCGTGCAGCTCGGCGCCCGCGACCCGGCCGAGGGTACGGGCGTCGGAGCGCGATCCGCCGGCGCCGATGGCCATCGCGCCCGGGAAGAGGGTCGCCGGCTCGCCCACGCGGGCCACTATTCCGTACTCCTGGTCGGTGGAGACGAGCACCGGGAGGCCGCGCGGCAGTTCCAGGGACGCCTTCTGGATGCCGTTGGACAGGTCGCGCGATCTGGTGCGGGTCGCGGGTGTTGTGCGCCCAGGCGAGTAGATGACGCCGCCGACCCGGTACTTGGCGACCAGTTCGGCCGCGGTGCGGACGCCGATCTCCTTGAGGTTGGCGTCGATGTCGGCCTGGTCGGGGTCGGTGGCGTAGTGGCCGTAGACCCGCATGACGAAGAGCTGGCCGACCTTCTCCTCCAGCGTCATGCGGGAGACGATCGCCCGGAGCTTGTCGTCGTCGGGCCTGCGGGCATCGGCGTACGCGGTGCCGCCGCCGGCCGCCAGGGTCGCGGTGACGACCGCGGTGGCGGCGAGGACGGTACGTCTCGAGGGGTGTGCGGTGCTTCCCGTGCCGGCCGTGCTGCTGTGGTGCACGTGCGCTCCTTCCGGAGTGATCCGCTGGGGAATCGCTGGAGAGGTGCTGAAGGAAACTTCCAAGGAGTCACCAATATCCGGGAAGTTTCTGCCAGTCAAGGGAGCGCACAGGAGTCACCCGAAGCCGCGGAGAGCGAGCCGGAGGGGCCGCCGCCGGTGCCAGGGAGGGGCGCGCCGACGGCGGCGCGCTGCCGGGTCGCGGTACGGCGGAGAGGGTGGTCAGCGATCGCAGCCAGCAGCGAGGCCGACACCGCACCGCGCGGACTCGTCCGGCAGCGTGCGGATTGGACGACACGGACCGGGCAGGGGTTCCCGGCCGGGCCGCTTTTCCCAAGTCGGTACGGACGGGGCCGGTGGGGCGAGGGGCCGCACGGCAGCGGACGGGACGAGCCGGGCCGAGGTGCGGAGAGCGCGGGCGGGCGAGGGGCCGCCCACGCCCGCGCCGCCCGGCGGGCCCACCGACGCGGGCGAAAGCCCCGACGCCGCGCCGCCTCCGCCCCCGGCCTCCGGCGCCGGTGCTCCGGTCAGTCCGCCCGTGCGGGCGAGGCGGTGCGGGCCGAGGCTTCCGGCCAGTGGGCCCGTAGTGTGCGCACCGCCTCCGCGATCGCCGGGCGGCGAGCCGCGCCCGTGCGCCACAGTGCGTACAGCCGCCGTACGGGCGTCGGGACGAGCGGCACCTCCACCACGCCGGCGGGCAGCGGGCCGCGTCCCAGGCGGGGGATCAGGGCGATGCCCAGCCCGGCCGGCGACCAGCGCGACGAGGGTCGGGTTCTCGTCGGCCTGGTGGACGATGTCCGGCTCGTGCCCCGCACCCCGCAGGGTCCGCAGCAGCCAGTCGTGGCAGACCCGCCCGGGCGGCTGGCAGATCCACCGCTCCCCGCCCAGTTCCTCCTGCCGCACGCCCGCGCGCCCCGCGAACCGGTGCCCCTCGGGCACGAGCAGATCGCACAGGTCCTCCCCGACGGACGCCTGCTCCACCCCGGCCGGGGCGGGCAGCGGCGCGATGTCCCAGTCGTGCGCCACGACCAGGTCGACGGCGCCCTTCGCCACCAGGTCCACGGACAGATGCGGGTCCACCTCGGTGAGCCGGGCGTCGAGCGCGGGATGCCGCGCCGCCAGGTCGGCCAGCACGACCGGCATCAGACCACGCGCCGCCGACGCGAACGCGGCCACCGTCAGCCGCCCCGCCGGCACCCCGCGCCGCTCCTCCAGCCGGGTCTCCGCGCGCTCCACGACGGCCAGGCAACTCGACGGCGGTGGCGGCCAGTTGCCACGCCTCGTCGGTGAGCCGCACCCCGCGCCCCTCCCGCTCCAGAAGCACCGTCCTGGTCTCCCGCTCCAGCTTGGCGATCTGCTGGGACATGGCGGACGGCGTGAAGCCGAGCGCGGCGGCGGCCGCGCCATTGACGCTGCCGTGCACGGACACGGCGTGCAGGGCACGCAGACGCTGAAGATCGAGCACGAGGCAGCCCCCTGATGCGAATCGCTGATGTCCCTGGCGCGAAGAGTTAGGCAGTGCTTCATCCAACCATGCAGAAATCATCGCTGGTGCTTCACGGTGGATGGGCGTGATTCTCGACGCATGCGACCTTCCCACCTGCTCCCTCGCCGTGCTCGTCGCCGCCGTCTGGGGCGTAGAACTTCACGGTCATCGAGATCGGCCTCGACCACTTCCCGCCGCTGCTCTTCTCCGCCCTGCGCTTCCTCGTGGCGGCACCGCCCGCTGTCTTCCTCGTGGGCCGGCCGAAGGTGGCCTGGAAGTGGATCGTGGCCGTGGGACTGGTGCTGGGCGTCGCGAAGTTCGGGCTGGTCTTCGTGGGCATGGACACGGGCATGCCGGCCGGCCTGTCCTCCCTCGTCCTGCAGATCCAGGCGGTGTTCACGGCGGTGATCGCGGCGGCGGTACTGGGCGAACGCCCCACCGGCGTGAAGGTGCTGGGCATGGTGGTGGCGCTGGCCGGCATAGGCGTGGCGGCCCTCGACGAGGGCGCCTCCGGACCACTGGGCGCTTTCGTGCTGGTCGTCGGAGCGGCGGCCGCCTGGGGCCTGTCCAACGTCCTGACCCGCAAGGCCTCCCCGCCCGACGCGCTGAACTTCATGGTGTGGGTGTCCACCGTCCGGGCGGGTGCTCCCCCTGCTGGCCCTCTCCCTCGCGACGGAGGGCCCGTCCCAGGACCTCGCGGCCCTGCGGGGGCTCGACTGTGGCAGGGCGCCGGCACGATCCTCTTCGTCGCCTGGGTCTCGACCGTCTTCGGCTTCGGTGCCTGGGGCTGGCTCCTGCACCGTCACCCTGCTCTCCACGGTCGCGCCGTTCTCCTCCTGGTGCCTGTCTTCGGCATGTCGTCGGCGGCGCTCTTCCTCGGCGAGTCGGTGACCCCGCTGCGGTGGTGCGCGGCGGCGCTGCTGGTGGGCGGGGTGGCGCTGACGACGCTCACGCCCGCCCGGCGCGGCCGGGGACAGGCTGCCGGACGCGGGTCGCGGCCCGCCCGGAGCCCGTTGGACGGCCGCCCGCGCGGGCGGAAGAATCCGTCCGGTGACATTCAACCCTGAAGGGCCCGGCCCTCGAAGGCACGCTGGTACGACTGGAACCGCTGGGCCCGCACCACGCGGCGGACCTGGCCGTGGCCGTCCGAGGAGGACCGCGACACCTACGCGTTCACGTGGGTGCCCAGGGCCGACGAGGTCGGCGCCTACATCGACGCCCAGTTGGCCAGGCGGCCACGGGGCGGCTCGCGCCCTACGCGCAGGTCTCCCTCGCCACCGGCCGGGCGGTCGGCGCCACCTCCTACTGGGAACCCCGCTCCCTGGCTGACGGACGACGCCCTCGACGCGATCGAGGTCGGTTTCACCTGGCTGGCCCGGTCGGCACAGGGAACGGGCGTCAAGCCGCCGAGGCCAAGTTGCTGCTGTTCCGCCACGCCTTCGAGGTCTGGCAGGTGTCCCGGGTCGACCTGAAGACCGATGCCCGCAACGCTCGCCCCGCGCGCAGATCGAGTCGGCCGGCGCCCCGCTTCGAGGGCGTGCTGCGCAACTGGTCCCTGCCCTGGGCGCCGGGTGAGGAGGCCGGCTGCGCGACTCCGCGATCTACTCGATCACGGCGGCGGAGGGGCTCCGAATGCCGTGAGCGGCTGGAGCGCCGGGTGCGGCCCGCGCAGTCCGCGTTCACGCCGCGTCGCTGAGCAGCCGGGCGAGGTGCTCGCGCCCCGCGACCAGCAGTTCCGGCAACGGTGCGGCCGACCTCGTACCACCGCTTCTCGTACTCCCAGCACAGCCAGCCGTCCCAGCCGTGGCGGGAGAGGACGTCCACCACCTCGGTGAGCGGCAGCACGCCGGCCCCCGAGCGGCAGCGGGGTGGCTGTCCTCGGCGGAGGGCGATGTCCTTGACCTGGACGTAGCCGAGGTGCGGGGCGAGGGCGAGGTAGTTTCCGAGGGCTGCTCGCCGCCCAGCCAGGTGTGCATCACGTCCCACAGGGCGCCGACCTGGCGGTGCCCGACCAGACCGAGGACGCGCATCGCGTCGGCGCCGGTGCGGTGCGAGTCGTGGGTCTCCAGGAGGATGCGTACGTCCACTTCGGTGGCGTACCCGGCGGCCGTGCCCAGGCCGGCGGGCCGCCGTCGCGTCGGCCTCCTCGGGGCTCTGGTCGGCATCGCCGCCGGGGAAGACCCGACGTACGGGGCGCCCAGGTCGCGGGCCAGGTCGAGCAGGGCGCGGATCTCGGCGATCACGGCGTCGTCGTCGCCCGGCGCGGCGACCCGCGAGTACCCCGCGAGACCCAGCAGTTCCACGCCTCGTCTCCTTGAACCCGGCCGCCACCGCGACCCGTTCGCCGGGGGCCAGGCCGGGGTGCACCGGTTCCTCCGGGTGGGCGCGCAACTCGACACCGTGGTAGCCGTGCGCGGTCGCGAGCCCCAGCACGTCGGTCAGGGGCAGGCCGGGGACACCGAGGGTGGAGAACGCCAGCTTCATGACCACGGAGCGTACCCGTACCCGCCTTCCGCACTACCCTGCCCGTCGTCGGTGTCGCCGCCCGGCCGCGCACTCCGACGCCCGGCGGGCCGACCCAGCCCGTCCGGCGCTTGAGGACGAGGCCGTCCAGGCCGAAGCGGGGGTGGGGGCGGCAGCCCCGCCAGGCCCACACCGACGCCGGGTGCCGAGAAACCGACGGCACGCTCACTTCCGCGGCCCTCCGGAGGACCCCCCGCACCATCAACTCCCCCGCACCGTGGCGATCCCCCCGGGCGGCGCCTCCTCCCGCCCCATCGCGATGCGTCCCGCCTGTGCCCCCGCTTCCGCGAGCGGCAACCGGACCGTCGTCAGCGCGGGTACCGCGTCGATGCTGAAGGGCAGATCGTCGAAGCCGGCCACGATAACGTCGCCCGATGCGCAGCCCGAGTCGCGCAGCGCCGCGCACGCACCCAGCGCGACGGAGTCGTCTCGCGGCGACGACGGCGGTCAGCGAGGGGTCCCTGCGCAGGAAGTTCGAGCGTGGCCTCGTAGCCGGACTGCCGGTCGTAGCGGCCGTGGACCGCCCAGCGGGGGTCCTCCTCGATGCCGTGCGCGGCGAGCGCGGCGCGGTGGCCCTCCAGCCGGTGCCGGGTCGTGGTGCGCTCCTCCGGGCCCGCGATGTAGCCGAGCTGCCGGTGCCTGAGCCCGATCAGGTGGTCGGTCAGCTCCCCGGCCGCCCCCGCGGTTGTCGAAGGTCAGCGCGATCGCCCCGGTGTCCGGCGCCGGTGGCCGCCCGCACAGCACCACCCGCGTGCCGGCCTCCGCCAGCTTGCGTAGCTTCGCCGCCACGGCCGCCTGGTGCGCCGCGTCCTCCATCGCCCCGCCGGTCAGCACGACGGCCGCCGCCCGCTGCCGTTGCAGCAGGGTGAGGTAGGTCAGTTCGCGCTCTGGGAGCCGCCGGTGTTGCAGACCACGGCGAGCCTCCGCCGCCCGCTCTGCCGCCCGGCCCGCCGATCTCGACTGGATCGCACCGGCCATGATGCCGAAGAAGGGGTCGGCGATGTCGTTGACCAGGATGCCCACCAGGTCGGACGTAACAGCCGCCAGCGCGCTCGCGGGGCCGTTGAGCACGTAGTCCAGGTCGTCGACCGCCTTCAGCACCCGTTCCCGGGTGGAGGCGGCCACGGGATAGTTCCCGTTCAGCACGCGCGACACCGTCGCGGGGAGACCTGGGCGCGGGCCGCCACGTCCGCCAGTGTCACCGCCATGTCCTCGTCCTCCGCATCGCGCGTCCGCCGTACGCCGTCTCTGCGCCGTCGCCGCCGTCTCAGGCGACCCTACGGCCACGGCCCGCCGCTGTTCGTCCCCTCGAACAACTCGCCCGGGTCCCGGTCTTGTCCAGACCACCGTCCACAGGCTAGCTTCGTATTGCATAGAAAGCGCTTGCTGTACTGCACTACCTCCACCTCACCGCCCGTACGAAGGGAACGACGTGACACGCAAGACGGTGCGAATCGCCATGAACGGTGTGACCGGGCGCATGGGCTACCGCCAGCACCTCGTCCGCTCCATCCTGGCCCTCCGGGAACAGGGCGGCCTCGACCTCGGCGACGGCACCGTGCTGTGGCCGGAACCGATCCTGGTCGGCCGCCGTGAGCACGCGCTGCGGACGCTGGCCGAACGGCACGGCCTGGAGCACGTCTCCACGGACGTGGATCGCGGTCCTCGCCGACCCCACCGTGGGACATCTACTTCGACGCCCAGGTGACCTCGGCCCGCGAGGAGGCGATCAAGAAGGCGATCGCCGCGGGCAAGCACGTCTACACCGAGAAGCCCACCGCCACCGGCCTGGACGGCGCCCTGAACTCGCCCGCCTGGCCAACGCCGCCGGCATCAAGCACGGCGTCGTCCAGGACAAGCTCTTCCTCCCCGGCCTGCTCAAGCTCAAGCGCCTCATCGACGGCGGCTTCTTCGGCCGCATCCTGTCCGTGCGCGGCGAGTTCGGCTACTGGGTCTTCGAGGGCGACTGGCAGGACGCCCAGCGCCCCTCCTGGAACTACCGCGCCGAGGACGGCGGCGGCATCGTCGTCGACATGTTCCCGCACTGGGAGTACGTCCTGCACGAGC
This sequence comes from Streptomyces thinghirensis, assembly GCA_021502835.1. Next base: position 18,706 of record JAKFGP010000008.1, on the reverse strand, counting down.
TGTTCGGCCGCGTGAAGTCCGTCCAGGCCCTCGCCACCACCCACGTCCCGCAGCGCTGGGACGAGAACGGCAAGCCCTACGACGCCACCGCCGACGATGCGGCGTACGGCGTCTTCGAGCTCGACGGCGGCACGATCGCCCAGATCAACTCCTCCTGGACCGTGCGCGTCAACCGCGACGAACTCGTCGAGTTCCAGGTCGACGGCACCGAGGGCTCCGCCGTCGCCGGCCTGCGCGACTGCCGCGTCCAGCACCGCTCCGCCACCCCCAAGCCGGTCTGGAACCCGGACATCCCCGCCACCGAGGTCTTCCGCGACCAGTGGCAGGAGGTCCCGGACAACGGCGACTTCGACAACGGCTTCAAGGCCCAGTGGGAACTGTTCCTGCGCCACGTCTACGCCGACGCCCCCTACCACTGGGACCTGCTGGCCGGCGCCCGCGGCGTGCAGCTCGCCGAACTGGGCCTGAAGTCGTCGGCCGAGGGCCGCCGCCTGGACGTACCGGAGATCGCGCTGTGACCCTCCACCCGCCGGACGCGGGCGGCACCCTGCGCGCCTACGAGCCCCGCACCGAGCCCCTCGCCGTCACCCGGGAAGCCCCAGGAAGCGCTTTCACCTCCCGTACGGTCTTCTCGGCCGCGCACGTCGTCGCCGACCCGTACGCGGACACCACGCCCGACGGCCCCGCCGCCGTCGACTGGGACGCCACCCTCGCCTTCCGCCGCCACCTGTGGTCCCACGGGCTCGGCGTCGCCGAGGCCATGGACACCGCCCAGCGCGGCATGGGCCTGGACTGGGCCGGCGCGGCCGAACTCGTCCGCCGGTCCGCCGCCGAGGCGAAGGCGACCGGCGGCCGCGTCGCCTGCGGCGTCGGCACCGACCAGATCACGGGCGGCACCCTGCCGAGGTCCGGGCGGCCTACGAGAACAGCTCGCCGTCGTCGAGGAGTCGGGCGCCCAGGCCATCCTGATGGCCTCCCGCGCCCTGGCCGCGTCGGCGCGGGGCCCCGAGGACTACCTGGAGGTCTACGGCCACCTGCTCCGCCAGGCCGCCGAACCGGTGATCCTGCACTGGCTCGGCCCGATGTTCGACCCGGCCCTTGAGGGGCTGCTGAGTTCCGTCCGACCTCGACGCGGCCACCGGCACCTTCCTGGACGTCATCGCCGCCCACCCCGACAAGGTCGACGGCATCAAGGTCTCCCTGCTGGACGCCCAGCGCGAGATCGACCTGCGCCGCCGCCTCCCGCAGGGCGTGCGCTGCTACACCGGCGACGACTTCAACTACCCCGAGCTGATCGCCGGCGACGAGCAGGGCTTCAGCCACGCGCTGCTCGGCATCTTCGACCCACTGGGCCCGCTGGCGGCCGAGGCGGTCCGCGTCCTGGACACGGGGGAACACGGAAGGCTTCCGCGCCCTCCTCGACCCCACCGTGGAACTCTCCCGCCACCTCTTCCAGACCCCCACCCGCTACTACAAGACGGGCGTGGTCCTCCTGGCCTGGCTGGCCGGTCACGCAGAGCCACTTCACGATGGTCGGCGGCCCTCCAAGTGGCCCGCTCCTGCTACACCTCGCCCGCGCCTACGAACTGGCGGACGGCCTCGGCCTGTTCCCGGACCCGAAGCGCGTGGAGGAACGCATGCGCACCCTGCTGAACCTGTACGGGGTGGATCAGTGAGCGACCTCGGCCCCGATCACGACCTACGCGTTTCAGCATCAACCAGATGACGGTCAAGCAGCTGTCGCTGCCCGAACTGACCGCCGCCTGCCGTGAACTCGGCGTCGGCAACGTAGGCCTGTGGCGCGAACCCGTCCAGGCGTACGGCGTCGAGGCGGCGGCCAACCCGGTCCGCGGCGACGGGCCTGACCGTCACCACCTGTGCCGCGGCGGCTTCCTCACGGCGACCGACGCGGGTGAACGCGCGAAGGCCCTGGCGGACAACCGCCGCGCCGTCGACGAGGCCGCCACCCTCGGCACCGACACCCTCGTCCTGGTCTCGGGCGGTCTCCCGGCCGGCGACAAGGACCTGCGCGCGCCGGGAACGCATCGCCGACGCCCTGGCCGAGCCGGGCCCCCTACGCCGAGCGGCACTGGCGTACGGCTCGCCATCGAACCCCTGCACCCCATGTACGCCGCCGACCGCTGCGTGGTCTCCACCCTCACCCAGGCCCTGGACCTCGCCGAACGCTTCCCGGCCCGGCAGGTCGGCGTCACCGTGGACACGTACCACATCTGGTGGGACGACCGGGCGCCCGGAGCAGATCGCCCGGGCCGGGGCCGGCGGCGCATCCACCCTTCCAGCTCGCCCGACTGGACCACCCCGCTGCCCGAGGGGCGTCCTCAACGGCCAGCGCCAGATCGGGGACGGCGCGATCGACATGCGGGAGTGGAAGGGGGTACGTGGAGGCGGCCGGGTACACCGGCGCCATCGAGGTCGAGCTGTTCAACGAGGAGCTGTGGGCGCGGGACGGGCGGAGGTGCTCGCCGAGACGGCGGCACGGTTCGCCGCGCACGCGGGGGCCCGAAAAATAAAATCCGGCGACCCGTGCAACCGTTTCGTGGGTCCGCCGGGTCGTGCCTTGGCATCAGAACCCCCATTGGGGGACCCGGGGGGGATCACGGGGTTCTGAAGGGGAGGGAAACCCGAGGGGGCACGGTCGTCGACCGGGCCCCTCGAAGTCTCTCCGGTCGTCAGAAGAAGACCCCGCACCGCAGCAGCACGTTCGCGTAGGGGCGGGCCTCCCCGGTCCGCACCACCAGCCGTGCCCCCGCCGAGGTTCCTTCAACCGCTCGTGCGGGACGAGGGCGAGGGCGGAGGTGCCCGTCGAGCAGCGCGGCGGCCTCCGCATTGGCCTCCCGTACCTCCGTCGCCGCTGTCGCCCCCTCGACCACCAGCTCGTCGAGCAGGCCGTCCACCACCTCCGCGAAGGACGGCACTCCGGCGCGGAAGGCCAGGTCGACGACGCGTGGACCGGCCGGGACCGGCATGCCGACGTCGCACACCAGGACGCCGTCGCCGTGGCCGAGTTCGGCGAGGGCGCCCGCGAGGTTGGCGATTGAGTATGCCGGCCCGCTTCACAGTGCCTCCGCCTCCGCCGCCGTCGGGTACGACGCCTGCGCGCCCGCCTTCGTGACGGCCGCCGCGCCGACCCGGGCCGCGTACGCCGCCGCCTCGGCGAGCGACTCACCCGTGCCGAGCCGCCAGGCCAGCGCCGCGGTGAACGCGTCGCCCGCGCCCGTCGTGTCCACGGCGTCAACCTTCACCGACGGGACCCGGAAGACGCCCGCGCCCGACGCCACCAGCGCGCCCCTCGGCGCCCAGGGTCACGACCACCGAACGCGGCCCCTTGGCCAGCAGGATGCGGGCCCAGTCCTCGGGACGCTCGCTCACGCAGGCGTCGCCGAGGATCACCTTCGCCTCGTGCTCGTTGACGATCAGCGGATCGCAGGCCGCCAGCACCTCCGCCGGGAGCGGGCGCGGCGGCGACGGGTTCAGCACGAAGCGGCTGTCCGGCGCCAGACTCCGGACCACCTCGACGACCGTCTCCAGCGGGATCTCCAACTGCGTGGAGACGACCCGGGACGCGTGGAAGAGGCTCGCGGCTGCCCGGACGTCCCCCGGTGCCAGCCGGCCGTTCGCGCCCGGCGACACCACGATGCTGTTGTCCCCGGACGGGTCGACGGTGATCAGCGCGACGCCGGTCGGCGCCCCGCCCACCAGCACGCCCACCGTGTCGACGCCGGCCGCCCGCTGCGAGTCCAGCAGCAGCCTGCCGTAGTCGTCGTCGCCGACCCGGGCCAGCAGCGCCGTACGGGCGCCGAGCCGGGCGGCGGCGACCGCCTGGTTCGCGCCCCTTGCCGCCCGGGTGGACGGCCAGGTCGGTGCCGAGCACCGTCTCGCCGGCCCCCGGCCGCCGCTCGACGCCGATCACGAGGTCGGCGTTGGCCGACCCCACGACCAGGAGGTCGTAGTCGTACATGAATCGCTCCCCGAGCCGAATGAATCCGAGTGAATACGAGTGAACGCGAGTGATCCGAGTGAGGCGGGCGGGCGGTCGTCGTGACCGCCCGCCCGTGCACCGCCGTGCGCCCTGTCAGCCCTCGAAGCCGGCCACGTTCTCCTTGGTGACCACCTTCACCGGCACCTTCACCATCTTCTCCACCTTCTTGCCGTCGGCGGCGCGCAACGCGTTCTCGACCGCGATCCTGCCCAGTTCCTTCGGCTGCTGCGCGACGGACGCGAACAACGTGCCCTCCCGCACCGCCTTCAGCCCCGTCCGGGGTGCCGTCGAACCCGACGACCTGCACGGACTTGCCGGCCTTGGAACCCAGCGCCTTGATCGCGCCGAGCGCCATCTCGTCGTTCTCCGCGAAGACGCCGTCGATGTCGGGGTGCGCCTGGAGCAGGTTGGTCATCACGTCCAGGCCCTTGGTGCGGTCGAAGTCCGCGGGCTGCTTGGCGACGACCTCGATACCCGGGTACTCCCTTCAGACCGGCCGCGAAGCCCCGCCCCGCGCTCCCGGCTGGCGGAGGTGCCGGCCTGGCCCTGGAGGATGACGATCGTGCCCTTGCCGCCGAGCTTCTCGGCGAGCGCCTTGGCGCCCAGCTCACCGCCCTCGACGTTGTCGGAGGCGACCAGCGCGGCCGTCTTCGCGTCGTTGACGCCGCGGTCCACGGCGATGACGGGGATGTCGTCCTTGTTCGCCGATCGCACCGAGGGGCTCGCGGCGTCCGAGTCCACCGGGTTGACGATGATCGAGGACAGGCCCTCACTGGGTGAAGTTCTGCAGCTGGTTGGCCTGCTGGGAGGCGTCGTTCTGCGCGTCCGTGACCGTCAGGTCCACGCCCAGCTTCTTCGCCTGTTCCTCCGCTCCGTCCCTGATCTGCACGAAGAACGGGTTGTTGAGCGTGGACAGCGACAGACCGACCTTCCGCGTCTTCCCGGCCGAGGAGTCGTTGTGCAGCAGCGAGGTCGCACCTACGACGGCCACGGCCACGACCGCCGCGATCACGTACGTCAGCGCCTGCTTGCCCCTGCCGCCCCCGCCGGCCCCGGCCGCGGGCGTGGTCGCCCCGGCCTTGCGCCGCAGGGTGTCCAGCAGCACCGCCAGCGCGATGACGACACCGATGACGACCTGCTGCCAGAACGCGGAGACGGACAGCAGGTTGAGGCCGTTGCGCAGCACCGCGAGGATCAGCGCGCCGATCAGCGTGCCCGACGCCTTGCCGGTGCCGCCCGCGAGCGAGGCGCCGCCGATGACGACGGCCGCGATGGCGTCCAGTTCGTAGCCCTGCGCCGGCCTGCGGCTGCGCGGAGGAGAGCCGGGAGGCCAGCACGATGCCCGGGCGGCGGCGGCGAACAGGCCGGGAGAAGGCGTAGATGGCGAGCTTCTGCCGCTTCACCCGCAGGCCGGACAGGCGCGCGGCCTCCTCGTTGCCGCCGATGGCGTACATGGAGCGGCCGATGTAGGTACGCCCGAGGACGAACGCCGTGATCAGCCCCATCACGATCATCACGAGCACCGGCACCGGCAGCCACCCGCCGAGCGTGTCACCGAGGTGGGAGACGGAGTCCGGGAAGGCGATCGGCGAGCCCTGCGAGATGACGAGCGACAGACCGCGCCCCCACCGACAGCATGGCGAGCGTCGCGATGAACGGCGGCAGCTTCCCGTACGAGATGAGGAAGCCGTTCACCAGCCCGCACGCGATGCCCGTCGCGACGGACAGCAGCACCGCGAGCACGACCGGCATCCCGGCCTCGGTGGCGCTCCACGCCAGCACGGTGGCCGACAGCGCGGCGACCGGAGCCGACCGACAGGTCGATGCCCGCGGAGACGATGACGAAGGTGACGCCGAAGGCGAGGATCGCGGTGACGGCGGCCTGGACGCCGACGTTCAGCAGGTTGTCGGCGGTCAGGAAGTCCTCGGACAACGCCGACATGGCGACGACGAGGACGATCAGCGCGGTCAGCGCGCCGTTGTCGAGCAGCAGGCGGCGCAGGCCGCCCGTGGCGCTGCTCTGCGCGCCCGGCTTGCTCTTGAGCGTGTCAGTGGCCACCGGGAGGCCTCCGTTCCGGTTCCATTGCTGTGGGGAGTGCTGACGGCCAGCGCCATGACGGCATCCTGGGTGGCCCGCTCGGCGGGGAGTTCACCGGCGACCCGTCCCTGGGCCATGACGACCACCCGGTCGCTCATGCCGAGCACCTCGGGCAGGTCGCTGGAGATCATGAGTACGGCGGCACCGGCGGCCGTCAGTTCGTTGATCAGCTGGTAGATCTCGACCTTGGCGCCGACGTCGATGCCGCGCGTCGGCTCGTCGAGAATGAGCACCTTGGTGTCGGCCAGCAGCCACTTGCCGATGACGACCTTCTGCTGGTTGCCGCCGGACAGGGTCCGCACGTGCTGCCCGAGTCCGGCCATCCGCACACCGAGCTGTCCGGCGATCCGCTCTGCCGCCGCGTGCTGCGCCTTGAGGTCGACGAGCCCCGCGCGTGCGGACGACTTCAGCGTCACCAACCCGAGGTTCTCCTCGACGGAGGCGTCGAGCACCAGCCCCTGCCCCTTGCGGTCCTCGGGCACGAGCCCGATCCCGGCGGCCATGGCGGCGTTGACGTCGTGCCGCCGCAGGGGCGCACCCGCGACGCACGGTCCCCGCGTCGTACGGATCGGCGCCGAAGACGGCCCGGACGACCTCCGTCCGCCCGGCGCCGACGAGTCCGGCGATGCCGACGACCTCACCGGCGCGCACCTCGAAGCCGACGTCGTGGAAGACCCCGTCGCGCGTGAGCCCTTCGACCCGGAGAAGCGCGTCACCGGCGTCGGTGCGCTCGCGCGGATACTGGCTGCTCGATCGACCGCCCGACCATGAGGCGTACCAGCTCGTCCTCGGGCGTGGAGGCGGGCACCTGCCCGACACCTGCGTCCGTCCCGGATGACGGTGACCCGGTCGCCGAGGGCGGCGATCTCCTCCAGATGGTGGGTGATGAAGACGATCCCGACGCCGTCCTCGCGCAGCCGCCGCACGATGGCGAACAGCTTGTCGACCTCCCCGGAGGTCAGCACGGCGGTCGGCTCGTCCATGATGAGCACGCGCGCGTCCAGGCTGAGCGCCTTGGCGATCTCCACCATCTGGAGCCGGGCGATGCCGAGTTCACGCACCCGGGCCCGCGGTGACACGTTCACGCCGACCCGCTTCAGCAGCACTTCGGCGTCCGCGTCCATCTTCTTCCGGTCGATCATCCCCAGGCCGGCGCGGGCTGGCGCCCAGGAAGATGTTCTCGGCGACCGTCAGATCGGGGACGAGGTTGAACTCCTGGTGATGGTGGCGATCCCGAGGCGCTTGGAGTCCCGCGCACCGTGGATGCGCACCTCCTCGCCACCGGCCAGGATCCGCCCGGCGTCGGGCGTGTAGGGCGCCGGAGAGTATCTTGATCAGCGGCCTGGCTCGCGCCGTTCTCACCGAGGAGCACGCGGTTCCCTTCGCCCCGGCGCAGGTCGAAGTCGACGCTGTCGAGCGCGACCACGCCGGGGAAGGTCTTGCGGGATGCCCCTCGCTGATGTGCAGCAACTCGTCCGGACTGCGGCTACTCACGGCGTACTCCTTCGTAACGGGGACGGGGACGGGGCTTCCTGGGGGCCGCCTCACCGCAGGAGCGGCGGACGACCAGCCGCGCCGGAGGGTGATCGACCTGCCGGGCCGGCCCCCGATGTGGTCGTACCAGCGCGCGCACGGCGGCCCGCCCGAGGTCGCCCGTGGGCTGGGCGATCTGCGGGTGACGGGTGATCGGTGCAGCCTTGAACCAGTGGATGTCGCCGAACGTGGCGAGCGCGATGTCCTCGGGGACCCGCAGCCTAGCGCGCGCGTACGGCGTCCAGGGCGCCGAGAGCGCCATCAGGTTGTCGGCGGCGAAGACGACTCGGGCGGCTCGGGCAGGTCGGGAGGAAGCCCCTCGGTGACCTGGGCGCCCGCTGTCGGCCTGGAAGTCGCCCTGGGCCGATGTAGATGTCGGGCAGGGGAGCCCGGTACGCGCCGAGCGCCTTCGCGAAGGCAAGTCGACGCGCTCGCGCCCGGTCGTGGTGGCGGCGGGCCCGGCGATGATGGCGAGCTGCCGGTGCCCGAGGTGGCAAGATGCGCCACGAGGTCCTGCGGCCGGCGGCCCGCCCGTCCGACCGGACGACGGGCACGTCCACGCCCGGGATCCACCGGTCTACGTCAAGACCATCGGCGTCCCGGCCCGCGCGGCGTCCAGCATCCGCGGGAGCCGCCGTCGGCGGGGGAGACGAGCAAGCCCGTCGATACGCCGCGGTCCAGCAGCGTCGTGACGTGGTGGTCCCGGTAGATCGGGCTGCCTGGCTGGCGTTGCCGGATGATGACGCTGTAGCCGAGCGCGCGGGCCTCCTCGACGGAGCGGGCCAGTTCCGGTATAAGTACGGGTTCATGACGTCGCCGGATGACCAGGCTGAGGGTGTGGGTCTGGTCGGTGCGCGGTGGACCGGGCGATGGTGTTCGGGCGGTAGGCGCGCCCAGCAGTCCCGACGGCGGCCAGCACACGCTCGCGCGGCGGGCCGGACCGACGGTGGCCGTTGAGCGCGCGCGAGATCGTCGCGACGGAGGACGCTCGCCTCGGCGGGCGACGTCCTTGATGCCGATGCTCCGGGCTATCGCCGTTCCACCTCCTCGTGGAATCGGATTAGGACGGAGGATTGGAAACGATTACAAGGGCGATGGCAAGGGGAGGGGCCCGAGACCTCAATCGTGACTCGGCGTGCGGAGGCGGCGTCGTGCGTATGTCCTGGGGCCGTTTGTGTTTTGTGTCTCGCCGGCACGCCGCGTGGGCTTAGCGGCGACCGGTGGGTGGGTGGTGGATAGTGGACTGGAGGCGGGGTTGGGGTCTGGAATGGACAGACACTTGGGGTCGAAGTGTCATCCATTTTGGGGAGCGGGCGGGGCCTCGGGCCCCGCTGCTCGCTCCGGGTTGGCCGCTGAGACGGCGTGGACGTGCCGCCACCGAGCTGTTGCGCACCGGCCACCGGGCGTGAGCCGCTGAGCCGAGGCGGGCGCCTGGCGAGGCGCGAGCGCGTACTGCCGTCGCCGGGCGCGTAAGCAGGCGCCCGCGCGTCAGTTCATCGCGGCCTGGAACATCCCCACCTCGTAAGAACCACCCTTCTGGTGCGTGATCACGGCCATCCGGTTGGCCGCGTTGATCAGGGCGACCAGGCAGACCAGTGCGGCGACCTGGTCGTCGTCGTAGTGCTTGCGCACCTGCGTCCAGGTCTCGTCGGTCACCCCCTGGCGGGCGTCGGCGAGCTGCGCCCTCCCCGGCGAGCGCCAGCGCGGCCCGCTCGGCCTCGGGTGAACACGGTGGACTCCCCGCCACGTGGCCACCAGGTGCAGCCGCACCGCACCTCCCCGGCGGCGGCCGCCTCCTGACGTGCATGTCGACGCAGTGCCCGCAGCCGTTGATCTGGCTGGCCCGCAGCGACACCAGCTCCCTGCGTCGACTTCGGCAGTGCTGACTGGTGGACCAGCATCCCGGCGCCCGCGAACCGCTTGGCGAACCTGCCTGCGAACTCGTTCTCGAACAGGTTGAATCGGGTGTCCATGATCCCGTCCTCGCTCTCGGTGACTCGGTGACTCGGTGACTCGGTGCCTCACCGACGAACACGAGACCGCCGGCGGCCCGCTCCCTGTGACGGGCCGCCGGTGCGTGACGTGGCCCACCGACGACGGCGCCACAGCACACCGGCGGCCGGTGTCCTGTGCGCGTGACACCGACAAGACTGAGCCGAACGAACGGGAGAAGCCGGTCAGACCAGCGAGAACAGCGGACGCGACCAGGACGGCGCCACCGATACCTTCGTCGCGCACCGGAACCTGCTCTTCACCGTCGCCTACGAGATGCCTGGCCCGGCGGCCGACGCGGAGGACGTCCTCCAGGAGACCTGGCTGCGCTGGGCGGACGTGGACCTCGCGGTGGTGCGCGACCGCCGCGCGCGTACCTCGTCCGCATCACCACCCGGCAGTCCCTGAACTGACTGCGCACCCTCGGCCGCCGCAAGGTGAGTCCTACGTCGGCTCCTGGCCGCCCGAGCTGCTGCTGACCACCCCCGACGTGGCGGAGGACGTCGAACTGGCCGACAGCGTGTCGATGGCGATGATGCTGGTGCTGGAGACGCTGACGCCGACCGAGCGGGCGGTGTTCGTGCTGCGCGAGGTGTTCTCGACCTCGGCTACGATGAGATCGCCGACGCCGTGGAGAAGAGCCCGGTCGCCGTCCGCCAGATCGCGCACCGGGCCCGCGCCCACGTCGCGGCACGCCGCCCGCGCGGTGATCTCGGCGACCGAGTCGCAGAAGGCCTCGCGGCCTTCCAGCGGGCCGTGGAGACGGGCGACCTGCAGGGCCTGCTCGACATCCTCTCCCCGGACGTCGTCCTGCTCGGCGACGGCGGAGGCATCGGGCAGGCCGTCCTGCGCCCCATCACGGGGCCGACAAGGTGGCCCGCCTGATGCTCGGCGGACTGGCCAAACACACCGTCGCGCTGTCGATGGAACCGGCCCAGGTCAACGGCTACCCGGCGCTGGTCGTCCACCTCGACGGCGAGCTCGACACCGTGGTGGCGGTCCGCTTCGACGAGGGCCGCATCAGCGGCCTCTACGCCGTCCGCAACCCGGATAAGCTGTCGCACATGCACCGGAGACGGCCCCGCGCCGCTGGAAGGACCGACAGGTCACCGAGGCTCCGGCAGCGTCCTCGCCGGTCTCCAGCAGCGTCTTGAGGCTGGACAGCAGGGCCGGCCAGCCGTGCTGGATCATCTCGCGGACGGTGCCGCCCGGCTCGAACCCGTCGTGGACGACGGTCAGCTTCACCAACCCCTCGCCGAGGTCCTCGACCTCGAACGTGACCTGCGACCGCCGCTCGGCGGAGAGCTTGGCGAGGGTCTCGTCGTCGATCCTGGTTGGCCCCGCCCACTCCGGCGTGAAGGTGCGCCAGGGTGTACGACAGCCGCCGGAAGGGCTCGGACCGAGAACGACCTGCTGCGGGTCGGCGGTCTCCGTCTCCCGCTCCCTCCACACCACGGGCGACCCGGCCGCCCAGTCGGTGACGAACTCGACACCCCAGTAGCGCCGGGTGAAGGCGGGGTCGGTCAGGCCCCGCCACAGCTTCTCGGGCGTGGTCCTGATGTAGGTCGTGTAGACGAACGCGTTGCTGTCCGTGCGGTCCATGGCGGTGTCCTCCAGCGCCTGCTTGAGATCGGCGAGTGCGCACCCGCTCCCGGTCGTAGCGGCTGATCCAGTGTTCGGCGATGGCGTTGATCGGTTCGGCGTTGAGGTAGTGCAGCTTCTTCCCGGCCCCGCCGGACGGCGGTGACCAGGTGGGCCGCCTCCAGCACCGCCAGGTGCTTGCTGACCGACCGCCGGGCCATGTCCAGCCCGGCGCACAGCTGCGCAGGCTCTGCCCGTTGCGCGCGTTCAGGCTGTCCAGCACCGCCGCCGGCTGCCGTCGGCCAGCGCCTTGAAGACCTCGTCCGTCTCCGCCCTCTGACATGCAGCCCATTGGCTGCCTTTCACGTTAGGCAGCCAAAAGGTTGCGTGTCAATCGGGGGCGTGGAGGGCGCCGCCGGCGAGCCGGCCGGGCTCTGCCGAAAATCACTACCGGCGCGGCCGCTCAGGGCGGAGACTCGTTCCATGGCGGACATGGGGGCGTTCCGGGTCGCGGTCACCGCGTGGGCGGCCGGCGGCCCCGGCGGCCCCGCGCACGAGTTGGCGACGCGACTGTCGGTAGGTACCGCTGTCCTCCTGGAGGGGCCGAGCGACCGGCGGGCGGTCGACGCGCTGGCCGCGCGTCACGGCCGCCGCACCTCGCGGCGGAGGGGTCTGCGTCCTCCCCGATGGGCGGCGCGATGAGCGTCGGCCGCTTCGCCTCCTCCTCGGACCGTCCGGCCTGGGCCTCCGTCTCACGGGACTGTGTGACGAGCGGGAGCAGGGTTACTACGTCCGCGCCCTGGAGCGGGCGCAGGCGGCGCCCTGACGGCCTTCGTCTGCGCGGCCGACCTGGAGGACGAGCTGATCCGCGCGCTGGGTGTGACGCGGGTGAAGGAACTGGTCGAGGCGGGAGGGCGACCTGCGCCCCTCCGGACGTTCCTCCGCCAGCCCGCCCAGCAGGACCGCACCGCGCAGCAGCAGCTCCGCCGGTTCTTCGGGACCAAGAAGGGCCGGAAGATCCACTACGGCCGGGTCCTCGTCGAGGCCCTGGACCTCGCGCGCACCCCCGAGCCCTCCTCGCGGGGCTGTTCGCGGGTCTCCGACCGTGCGGGAGCGCCTTCGGGCCTCTCGGCGCCGACGGAGGCTCTGGACGCGACGCGCGCCCGTACCTGAGCGGTCCGAGGGCCGGGTGCCCGGCCTCCCCTCCCGGCCGCTCAGCCGTGAACAGTTGGGCTGATGTTGTACTCGGGGTGCTCGGATCAGCGCTTGGCCAACAGATGGCCGGTGAGTGCCTTCGTGTGGGGGGTGCCGGGGTGCGGGTCAGCCCGCACCACACGTACTTGCCCCGGTTGCCGTGCCTGGCCAGCGCATGCCACCCCTGCACACGTCGGCGCAGGCCCGCACCAGCGCCAGGCCCCGCCCTCCTTCCTCCGACTCCGCCACCCGCACGAACGGCGCGGGCGGTTCCGGAGGTTCCGGGTCCGCATCCCACGCCCCGATCCGCAGCGTGCCCGGCGGAGACCAGCGGACACGGAGGGCGGCTGGACCTTTGGTGCCGCACGGCATTGGAGACCAGCTCCGTCGCGAGCAACTCGGCGATGTCCACGAGGCGGATCAACCCGTGCATGGTGAGGGATCAGGCGAAGGGTGCGACGACTGACGGTGACGGCGCGGAGGTCGTTGGGGGATGTACAGGGAGTACTCCCAGGGCTCGTTTTCGGGCATGCGGGACTCCGGCCGGGGGTGGTGGTTGTGGCGGGCCAGGTGTCAATGCCGCGGCCGTCATGGCAGGACGGGGCGGTGCGCTCCCTGATGGCCCGGTGTCGCACGGTGTGCGTCGCGTCACTGACGGTAGATCTAAATTTAGGGACGCTGCAGGTCGATCGCGTAATCTGACGCCGAACGAGTCGCACCAACGGACGTGTTAGGAGGGCCAGTCGATGGTGAAGAGGCGTGAACCAACGGCACGTCAGGTGCGACTGGCAACCGAACTGCGGAGACTCCGTGAGGCCGCAGGGCTCAACTCCCGCCAGGCGGCGGAGCTGCTCGGTGTGGCGCCCGCCCAGATCACTCATATCGAGTCCGCCCTCGCGGGTGTGAGCGAGCAGCGAGTCCGCCGCCTGGCGTCCCATTACGCCTGTACCGACGAGGAGTTCATCGACGCCTGTAGCGATGGCCACTGAACGGGCGAAGTGGCTGGTGGGAGGAGTATCGGGGCGCCCTACCCACGTCGTTCCTCGATCTGTCCGAGCTGGAGCACCATGCTCGGTTCCTCCGCCACGTGGCCATCCTGTATGTGCCGGGCCTGCTCCAGACCGAGGAGTACTCGCGTGCCGTCTTCTCGTCCAGACTGCCGGAACTGACCGCCGAGGAACTGGAAGTGCGCATTCAGCACCGCAGGGCGCGTCAGCGCTTCACCATCGCCTACGAAGCGGTGATCCATGAGGCCGCACTCCGGATTCGGGTCAGCGACCGTGCCACTTCAAGGGCTCAGCTGGCGCGGCTCCTGGAGCTCTCCGAAGCGGACCACATCACCGTGCGCGTCGTCCCCTTCGACCTGACGGTTTCGCCAGCGCTTCCAGCACGATGACGTAGTGGGCGGTCCCCTGCCCAAGCTGGACACCGTCGTCCGCGACGCGCTGCACGGCTCGGTGTTCATTGATTCCGAGGCTCAGCTCAACACCTACCGAACGAGCTTCCGTAAGGTGGAGGAGGCGTCACTCGACCCTGGTCAGTCACGGGATCTCATCCACAGCCTGGCGAAGGAGCTGTAGGAATCCCATGGACAACTGGCGGAAGTCGTCCTACTCGGGCCCGGGCGACGGCAACGAGTGCGTGAGATCGCGAACTCACCCACCCACGTAGCCGTCCGCGACACCGAGGCCCCCACCCGGGCGACCCTGGCCTTCCTCCGCACCGCCTTCACCCGCTTCCTCCAGGCGTTGAAGGAGCCGACGGGCAATCCGTGACGTCGGGTCGGGCCAAGTCGCCACCAGCGCCCGCTGATCCGGGAACCGGGCGCCGCCGATCCGCACGCGCGTCGCCTCCCCGTCGAGCCAGCACACTTCCTCGGGGCCCCCGTCACCGGTGTCGAACAGGCAGCATACCGCCGACGGCGGCGGTGAGGTCGGTGAACGTCTCCTCGATGCTCGCCGAACGCGCGAACAGGCGGCTCATCCCCGACGTCGCGGCCCAGAACTCCAGCGACGCGTAACGGGGTGCAGGAAGGACTCGAACCGGACCGCCAGGTAGACGTACCCGATCCGAACCCGCCCGTTCACCTCGGCCGGCAGGCCGGACGACTCCCCGTAGGCGCGCACCGCCTCGTCCACGCCGAACATGAGCGACGTGTCCAGGCGGAACTCGCCGCTCGCGGAGCAGTCGACCGGATCGCTGCCGAAGTCGGACGTGAACGGGAGGGCGATCCGCTCACCGCCGGGCAGTGTGGACGTCGAGCGGCGGCACGTCACGGGACGGGGGCGCCAGCTCGGCCACGGCGGCCAGCGCCCTCGCGACGTCCCGGGGACGCAGATAGATGTCGTAGCCGTAGATCAGCCCCATGTCTTCCCTCCGCCCGCCGGGTCGAACCGCCCGTCCGCATGATCTTGCCGGACCGGTCACCGCTGTCACACCCCCACCGGTACCGTCGGATCATGCCGAACCAGCCCGATGCCGCTCCCGGTGAACGGCGACTCGCCACCCTCGAAGGTGTCCTGGAGCGCATCACGTACGCCAATGAGGAGAACGGCTACACGGTCGCCCGAGTCGACACCGGCAGAGGCGCCGGCGACCTGCTGACCGTCGTCGGCGCGCTGCTCGGCGCGCAGGCCGGGGAGTCGCTGCGGATGGAGGGGCGCTGGGGGTCGCACCCCCAGTACGGCAAGCAGTTCCACGTGGAGAACTACACGACCGTGCTCCCCGGCCACGGTCCAGGGCATCCGGCGCTACCTCGGGTCCGGCCCGGTCAAGGGCATCGGCCCGGTCTTCGCCGACCGCATCACACAGCACTTCGGCGTGGACACGCTCCAGATCATCGAGGAGGAGCCCAAGCGGCTCATCGAGGTGCCCGGCCTCGGCCCCGCGCGGACCGAGAAGATCGCCGACGCCTGGGACGAGCAGAAGGCGATCAAGGAGGTCATGCTCTTCCTCCAGACCGTCGAGGTGTCCACCTCCATCGCCGTGCGGATCTACAAGAAGTACGGCGACGCGTCGATCTCCGTCGTCAAGAACCAGCCCTACCGGCTGGCGTCCGACGTCTGGGGCATCGGCTTCCTCACCGCCGACAAGATCGCCCAGTCCGTGGGCATCCCGCACGACAGCCCGGACCGGGTGAAGGCGGGCCTAGCAGTACGCCCTGTCGCAGGCCACCGACCAGGGGCACTGCTATCTCCCCGAGGAGAAGCTGATCGCCGACGCGGTGAAGCTGCTCCAGGTGGACACCGGCCTGGTCATCGAGTGCCTGGCCGAGCTGGCAGCCGACCCCCAGGACGGCGAGGACCCCGGCGTCGTACGCGAGAAGGTCCCCGACCCGGAGGGCGGCGACCCCGTCACCGCCGTCTACCTCGTCCCCTTCCACCGCGCCGAGCTGGCCCTTCCGCCCAGCTGCGGCGGCCCCTGCGTGCCGACGAGGACCGGATGCCGGCCTTCACGGACGCGCCGTGGGACAGAGCGCTCAGCTGGCCTGGCGAGCCGCACCGGCGCCGACCTCGCCCCCGAGCAGGAGGCCGCCGTCAGACCTCGCGCTCACCGAGAAGGTCGCCGTCCTCACCGGCGGGCCGGGCTGCGGCAAGTCCTTCACCGTCCGCTCCATCGTCGAACTGGCCCGCGCGAAGAAGGCCAAGGTGGTGCTCGCCGCGCCGACCGGCCGGGCCGCCGCTGCTCTCGCCGAGCTGACCGGCGCCGAGGCGTCCACGGTCCACCGTCTGCTGGAGCCTGCCGGGCGGTGACGCCGCCTACGACCGGACCGGCCGCTGGACGCCGACCTCGTCGTGGTGGACGAGGCGTCGATGCTGGACCTGCTCCTCGCCAACAAGCTGGTCAAGGCGGTGCCCCCGGGTGCCCACCTGCTCTTCGTCGGGGACGTCGACCAGCCGCGCCCAGCGTGGGCGCGGGGGAAGTGCTCCGGGACCCGCTCGCGCCCGGCAGCCCGTGCCCGCCGTCCGCCTCACTCCGTGTGTCTTCCGCCAGGCCCAGCAGTCGGGGTGGTGACGAACGCGCACCGGATCAACGCCGGGCAGCACCCCGCTCACCGACGGCATGAAGGACTTCTTCCTCTTCGTCGAGGACGACACCGAGGAGACCGGGCGGCTCACGGTGGACGTCGCCGCGCGCCGCATCCCGGCGAAGTTCGGGCTCGACCTGCGCCGGGACGTGCAGGTGCTCGCCCCCTATGCACCGGGGACCCGCGGCGCCGGCGCGCTGAACGGGCTGCTCCAGCAGGCCGTCACCCCGGGCGCCCGGACGTGCCGGAGAAGAGGTTTGGCGGTCGTGCCTTCCCGGGTCGGCGACAAGGTCACCCAGATTCGCAACAATTACGAGAAGGGTGAGAACGGCGTCTTCAACGGCACCGTCGGCGTGGTCACCCCGCTCGACCCGGTGGACCAGCGCCTCACCGTGCTGGACGGACGAGGACGAGGAGGTTCCGTGCACGAATTCGACGAACTGGACGAACTGGCCCACGCCTACGCGGTGACCATCCACCGCCTCCGCAGGGGAGCGAGTACCCGGCGGTGGTGATCCCGGTGACGACCGGCGCCTGGATGATGCTCCAGCGGAACCTGCTGCACACGGCGGTCACCCGGGCCAAGAAGCTGGTCGTCCTCGTCGGTTCCCGCAAGGCGATCGGACAGGCGGTCCGCACGGTGTCGGCCGGCCGGCGCCGCACGGCGCTCGACTTCCGCCTGGCGGGCTCCTGACCCGAAGGTCTTCCGGTGAAACCTCTCGACCTGTGTGAAAAATGATCGATCAAATGAGCTCTGGGAAGGTCACAGAGCACTTCCTGGATGGGGAGGGAGAGGGGGGGGGGAGTTAGTTGGCGGCACTGAGTGCCGCCGATAGGCCCGATGGTCGACCCCGAGTGCACTCTCCTAGAGCCAAGTGGGGATGGTAGAGACAGTCAGGGCACCTCGAAGATGAGGCACTACGTCGGTGAGGGGAAGACGGAGCGACAACTCAGTAGTACTGCGGTACGGCGACGGCGAGTACACCCACCCGGTGATCGACAGCACCGTCGGCGACAAGGGCTTCGACATCGGGAAGCTCCGCGCCCAGACCGGTCTGGTGACGCTGGACAGCGGTTACGGCAACACCGCCGCTCTAGCAAATCCGCCATCACGTATCTGGACGGCGAGGCGGGCATCCTCCGGTACCGCTGCTAGCCTGATCGAGCAGCTGGCCGAGCGCTCCTCCTTCGTGGAGGTCGCCTTACCTGCTGATCAACGGCGAGCTGCCGACCGTCGACGCAGCTCACCGCGTTCAAGAACGAGATCACGCAGCACACCCTGCCGCACGAGGACGTCAAGAACTTCTACAAGGGCTTTCCTGCGCGACGCCCACCCGATGGCCATGCTGTCGTCGGCCGGTCTCGGCGCTGTCGACGTTCTACCAGGACAGCCACAACCTGTTGGACGAGCGCCAGCGCAACCTTTCCACGATCCGGCTGCTCGCCAAGCTTCCGACGATCGCGGCCTACGCGTACAAGAAGTCGATCAGCCACCCGTTCGTCTACCCGCGCAACGACCTCGGCTACGTCGAGAACTTCCGCGCATGACGTTCTCGGTGCCGGCGCAGGAGGATGAGCTTTCCGACCCGACGGCCGTGGGCCGCCCTGGACAAGCTGCTGATCCCGCATCGCGGACCACGAGCAGAACTGCTCGACCTCCACAGCCCGCCTGGTCGGCTCCTCGCAGGCGAACATGTTCGCCTCGATCTCCGCCGGCATCAACGCGCTCTGGGGCCTGCTGCACGGCGGCGCCAACCAGTCGGTGCTGGAGATGCTGGAGGGCACCCGCGACGCGGGCGGCGACGTCGACTCCTTCATCCGCAAGGTGAAGAACAAGGTGGACGGCGTCCGCCTGATGGGCTCGGCCACCGGGTCTACAAGAACTCCGACCCGCGCGCCAAGATCATCAAGGCCGCGCCGCGCACGACGTGCTCTCCGCCCTCGGCAAGTCCGACGAGCTGCTGGACATCGCCCTGAAGCTGGAGGAGCACGCGCCTCCTGACGACTGACGCGTCTCCGCGCAGCCTCTACCCGAACGTCGACTTCTACACCGGGTCCGATAATCCTGCTACCGGGCCATAAGCTGTCCTGACCGAGATGTTCACGGTCCTGTTCGCGCGCTGGGCCGGCTGCCGGGCTGGATCACCCAGTGGCACGAGATGATCAAGTGAAGTTGTGGCACGAAAACGCGAAAGCGTTTCACGATAAATGCGGAAAACAAGGCTACACAAACCCTGGACAAGGGTTAAACACCCAGCTCCGAGCACCGAACGAAGCACAA
>JAKFGP010000007.1 GCA_021502835.1 Streptomyces thinghirensis | reverse complement strand
TGGAAAGGACCCTTGGTCCCCAGCGTTCAGCTGGGGACCAAGGGTCCTTTCGTTTTTCCAGGACGCACCGGGTACCCGGTTGCGCGAGAATGACTTGCAGTACCGAAGACAGGAGTCACCGATGTCCACCAACTCTCCCGACGACCGACCGGAGCGCGACCAGCGGCGACGGGACAGTGGTGACCGCGGCGACCGGAGCGGTCAGCGCGGGGACCGTGGCGGTTTCCGCCGTGACGACAGCCGTGGCAACGACCGTGGCGGGCAGCGCGGCGGTTTCCGTCGGGATGACCGGCGGGACGATCGTCGGGATGACAGCCGTGGTGGTGGGTTCGCGCGTCGTGACGATCGCGACCGTGACCGTGGGCCGCGTCGTGACGACCGTGACCGTGGCGGCGACCGTGGGTTCCGTCGCGATGACCGCAGCGGTGACCGGCCGCCTTTCCGCCGCGATGACCGCGGCGACCGTGGTGACCGTCCCTCCTTCCGCCGCGACGACCGGAGTGGTGACCGGCCGCCCCTTCCGCCGTGACGACCGCGGCGACCGTCGCGACGACCGCGGCGGCTCCGGCCGGCGTGACGACAGCCGTGGCAACGACCGTGGCGGGCAGCGCGGCGGTTTCCGTCGGGATGACCGGCGGGACGATCGTCGGGATGACAGCCGTGGTGGTGGGTTCGCGCGTCGTGACGATCGCGACCGTGACCGTGGGCCGCGTCGTGACGACCGTGACCGTGGCGGCGACCGTGGGTTCCGTCGCGATGACCGCAGCGGTGACCGGCCGCCTTTCCGCCGCGATGACCGCGGCGACCGTGTGACCGCCCCTCCTTCCGCCGCGACGACAGGGGCGATCGCGGTGACCGTCCCTCCTTCCGCCGCGACGACCGGAGTGGTGACCGCCCCTCCTTCCGCCGTGACGACAGGGGCGATCGCGGTGACCGTCCCCTCCTTCCGCCGCGACGACCGGAGTGGTGACCGGCCGCCCTTCCGCCGTGACGACCGCGGCGACCATGGTGACCGCCCCTCCTTCCGCCGTGACGACCGCGGCGACCATGGTGACCGTCCCTCGTTCCGCCGTGACGACCGCGGCGATCGCGGTGACCGGCCGTCCTTCCGTAGGGACGACCGCAGTGATCGCGGTGACCGCCGGGACGACCGCGTGATCGTCCCCCTTACCGTCGGGACGACCGTGGCGATCGTGGTGGCTTCCGGCGGGACGACAATCGTGGCGAGCGCGGCGGCTTCGGTCGGCGTGACGACAGTCGCGGTGGTGAGCGTGGTGGGTACCGAGGTCGGGACGACCGCGGGGGCCGTGGGCCGCAGCGTGATGACCGCGGCGGGCGTCCCGGTGGTTTCCGTGGGCGTGACGACCGGCACGGCGGCGGTGGCCGTTTCCGTGAGGAGCGGGACCGGGACCGTGAGCCGATCAAGCGCCTGCCGATTCCCGACGAGGTCACGGGCGACGAGATCGACAAGGACGTACGGCAGGAGCTTCCAGAGTCTGCCCAAGACGCTTGCGGAGGACGTCGCCAGGAACCTGGTGATGGTCGCCCGGCTTCTCGACGAGGGACCCGGAGGCGGCGTACGCCTACTCCAAGATCGCTCTGCGGCTGGCGTCCCCGTGTCGCCGCCGTACGGGAGGCGGGCGGGTTCGCCGCGTACGCCAACCAGAAGTACAGCGAGGCTCTGGCCGAGTTCCAGGCCGCGCGGCGGATGACCGGATCCGTCGAGCTGTGGCCGGTCATGGCCGACTGCGAGCGTGGGCTCGGACGGCCGGAGAAGGCGCTGGACATGGCCGGCGCCCCCGAGGTGCACAAGCTGGACAAGGCCGGTCAGGTCGAGATGCGGCTCGTCGCGGCCGGCGCCCGGCGTGACATGGGGCAGCTGGACGCGGCCATCGTGACGCTGCAGAGCCCCGAGCTGGCCTCCAACTCCGTACAGCCCTGGACCGCGCGACTGCGGTACGCCTACGCCGACGCGCTGCTGGCCGCGGCCGGGAGCAGGAGGCGCGGGAGTGGTTCGCGAAGGCCGTCGAGTCCGACCGGGACGGCAGCACGGATGCCTCCGACCGCCTCGCCGAGCTGGACGGCGTCGAGTTCATGGACGCCCTTGACGAGGAGCGCGAGGGCGAGCGCGGCGTGGAGAGCCCCTCCGTCGAGGACAGGGGCGCGGACAAGGACGTGGACGGCGAGAAGGACTGACGTCCATGGCGTGACGGCGAAGGGGCGGGACCGGCGTACGGTCCCGCCCCTCCGTCGTGTCGGCTCACAGGTCCAGCGTGCGCAGCACCAGGCCGGAGGGCCGGCTTCGGGCCGAAGGACGTCGACTTGCGGGGCATCGTGACGCCCTGTTGGGCCAGTTCGCGGACGACCTCTTCACGGACCGGGTGCATCAGTACCGCCGTGCCTCCGTCGCGTTCGGCCTTCTCGACGGTGGCCGCCGTGTGGTGGATGTAGGAGATGTGGGCGGCGGAGTCGTCCGGGATGTGCCAGACGTGGGCGAGGAGGGTGGCGTGCAGGACCGTGGCGTCCAGGGTGCGCCAGGCCTCGGGGGCGGTCGGTGGGGACCGTGCGGGCCAGCAGGCCGGGGTCCGGCCGGTCGACGAGATGGAAGGCGCCGTCGCCGGCGAGCAGGAAGGCGTTGCCCGCCTCGGCCGCCTTCGCGAGAGCGGCCATGGACTCGGCCCGCGGTGTGTCGAGGCGTCGGACGCGGAAGTGGCCGTCCAGGGCGGCCACGGCGTCGCTCACCGGGAGGTCGTGCAGCAGGCGGTGGATGGCGCGGACCCGGAGCGGGTAGCGGGCCGTGTCGACCAGGAGGACCAGGCCGTGGTCCCAGGGGCTGGGGAAGGGTGCTCGCGCGGAGCGTGCGATAGGTCGCCCAGCGGTGGTGGCCGTCGGCGATGAGGGCCTGGTGCCGCGCCAGTTCGGACCGGACGCGGGACAGGTCGTCGGGGTCCGTCACCGACCACAGGCGGTGGCAGAAGCCGTCCTCCGTGGTCGTCGAGAGCAGCGGGGGCTGTTCGGCGGTGCGTTCCACGACGGTGGTCGTGGCCGCGGTGGGGCCGTCGCCGCGGTAGGTGAGGAGCAGGGGTTCGAGGTTCGCCCAGGTGGCCCGCATGAGCGCCGCGCGGTCGGCGACGACGTGCGGCATGACGTCCTCGTGCGGCAGGACGACCTGCTCCGACGGGTCCGACACGCGCAGGGCGCCGATGATGCCGCGTTGCAGCATGCCGTCGCCGTCACGTTGTTCGTAGACGTACAGGCCCGGTTCAGGGTCGGCGGTCAGGACGCCCTCGGCCATCCAGCGCCGCAGGGTGTGGGCGGCCTGGTCGTTGCGCGCCTCGGGGTGGCGGCCTGGGGCAGGATCAGCCGGACGATGTTGTACGGGTCGGCGGACTCGAGGTGGAGCAGGCCGTCGGGGCGGACCACGACGTCGTAGGGCGGGGACGTCACGGCGGCCAGGCTGCCGACCCGGTCGGGGTCGTAGCGGAGGCCTCGGAACGGGGTGAGTTCCAGGCCCCGGCGCGTCGTTGCTTCCGGGTGACCTGCTGTGTTCATCCCGGCATCGTACGTGTGTCAGTGGCATGGGGGATGATCGGGGAAAGGCGTCGAACGAGGAGCGATGTGCAATGAGCCGGAGCGTCAGGACGAGGCCCGAGGGCAGTGGGCGGGGCCTGAGCGAGGCGTACGACACGGCGCTGCTCGACCTGGACGGCGTGGTGTACGCAGGGGGGAACGCGATCGCTCACGCGGTCGACTCGCTCGCCACCGCCCGCGCGGGCGGCATGCGTCTGGCGTACGTCACGAACAACGCGCTCCGGACCCCTGACGCGGTCGCCGAGCATCTGACCGAGCTGGGCATACCGACGGGTGCCGACGACGTCATCACCTCGGCGCAGGCGGTGGCCCGGCTGATCGCCGAGCAGGTGCCGTCGGGGGCGCGGGTGCTGGTGATCGGCGGCGAGGGGCTGCGGGTGGCGCTGCGGGAGCGAGGCCTGGAGCCCGTGCAGTCCGCGGAGGACGATCCGGCGGCCGTCGTGCAGGGATACGGCGGGCCCGAGCTGCCGTGGGGGCGGTTCGCGGAGGCCTGCTACGCCATCGCGCGCGGGGTGCCGTGGTATGCCTCCAACACCGACCTGACGATTCCCGGCGCCCGCGGGATCGCGCCGGGCAACGGCGCGGCGGTGGAGGTCGTGCGGATCGCCACCGGCGCCGATCCGCAGGTCGCGGGGAAGCCGTTGCCTCCCATGCACCGGGAGACGATCCTGCGCACCGGCGCGCAGCGGCCGTTGGTGGTGGGCGACCGGCTGGACACGGACATCGAGGGCGCGTTCAACGGCGAGGTCGACTCGCTGCTCGTCCTGACCGGCGTGACCGACGGGGCACAGCTCCTGGCGGCACCGCCGCAGCACCGGCCGACGTATGTCGACGCCGATCTGCGCGGGCTGCTCACCGGGCAGCCGAAAGTCACGCGGGTGACCCGGAGGGGAACGGCGGCTTCCGTTGCGGTGGCTGGACGGCCACGGCCGGCGAGGAGCGGCTGGAACTGGAGGGCGACGGCGCGGCGCTGGACGGATTGCGTGCGCTGTGCGCGGCGGCCTGGACGGCGGGCGGGGAGGCCGGGTGCGGACTGGACTCGGGGAAGGCGTTGGCGCGACTGGGGTTGTGAGCCGTCGTACGGGGCAGGAGCCCGGCGGCGGGCGGAGCGAGGAAAGATCCTCGGGATCGTGATCGATTGGCAGGGTAGGCTAACCTAACTGCGTGTTGGTCGACAGTCCCCCGAACAGCGCGCGGAGACCGCCCCCGCGCCGCCCCCCAAGCGCCGTGTCCTGCGTGCCGTCGGGCTGCCCGTCTCGGCGGCGGTCCTGGTGCTCATCGCGTTGACGAGTATCGCGATCGGCGCGAAGGACCTGTCGCTGGCGCAGGTCTGGCACGGCCTGTTCCACGACTCGGGCACATACGGCGACGTCGTGGTGAGCGAACGGCTGTCGCGGACCGTGCTCGGTCTGCTCGCCGGTGCCGCGCTCGGCCTCGCGGGCGCCGTACTGCAGGCGCTCACCCGTAATCCGCTGGCCGATCCCGGGCTGCTCGGCATCAACGCGGGCGCCTCCGCCGCGGTCGTCACGGCCATCACCTTCTTCGGCGTCACCTCGCTGACCGGGTATGTGTGGTTCGCCTTCGCCGGTGCGGCGGGGGTCGGCGCGCTGGTCTGGTTCCTGGGCGGCAGCCGGGGGGCCACGCCGGTGCGGCTGGTGCTGGCCGGCACCGCGATCAGCGCCGCGCTCTTCGGCTACCTCCAGGCCGTGATGATCATGGACGACGCGGCGCTGGGCAGGATGCGTTTCTGGACGGTCGGTTCACTCTCGTCGGCGACGAACGGCACCATCAAGGAGGTGCTCCGTTCTTCGTGGCGGGCACGGTCCTGGCCCTCGCGCTCTCCCGGCCGCTCAACGCCATGGAGATGGGCGACGACACCGCCAGGGCCCTCGGCGCCAATCTCAACCGCACCCGGGCGCTGTCCATGCTCGCCGCGACCGTGCTGTGCGGGGCCGCGACCGCCGCCTGCGGACCGATCGTGTTCGTCGGACTGATGGTCCCGCACATCGTCCGCTCCTTCACCGGGCCCGACATGCGCTGGATCCTGCCGTACGCCGCGATCCTGTCGCCCGTACTGCTGCTGGGCGCGGACGTCCTCGGCCGGATCGTCGCACGGCCCTCGGAGCTCCAGGTCGGCATCGTCACCGCCGTCCTGGGCGGGCCGGTCTTCATCTATCTCGTACGACGGCGGAGGACGGCACAGCTGTGAAGACCGGGAAAACCCTGAAGACCGACCGTGCGGTGCGAAGCCCCGGTGGGTTCTCGTTCCGGCTGGACGTCCGGGCCACCGTCGTCGTCGCGCTGCTGCTGGTCGTCGCGTTGGCGGCGAGCGTCGTACTCATCGGCACGGGCGACTTCGAGATACCGGCCGCCGACGTGCTCAGGACTCTCGTCGGCGAGGGCAACGCCAGTCAGGAGTTCATCGTCAACGAACTGCGGCTGCCGCGGGTCCTGGTCGGGCTGCTGGTCGGCGCCGCGCTGGGGATGGGCGGTGCGCTGTTCCAGGCCATCTCGCGCAACCCGCTCGGCAGCCCGGACGTGCTCGGCCTCGGACAGGGCGCGACGGCCGGCGCCCTCACGATGATCGTCCTGTTCTCCGGCAGCTCGGCGCAGGTCACCGTCGGTGCGCTCGTGGGCGGCCTGGTGACCGGCCTCGCCATCTATCTGCTCGCCTGGAAGCGGGGCGTGCACGGGTACCGGCTGGTCCTGGTCGGAATCGGCATGTCCGCGATCGTCACGGCGGTCAACGGCTATCTGCTGACCCGTGCGGACATCGTCGACGCCTCCCGCGCCGTCGTCTGGATGACCGGCTCCCTCAACGGCCGTGACTGGGACCATGTCTGGCCCTGCTCGCGCTGTGCGCCGTGCTCGTCCCGCTCGTTCTCACCAACGGACGGGCGCTGCGGATGATGGAGATGGGCGACGATGTCTCGTACGCCCTGGGAGTGCGCGTCGAGCGCGTACGGGCGCTGCTGATGGTGGCCGCCGTGCTGCTCACCGCCGCCGCCACCGCCGCCGGGGGGCCGGTCAGCTTCGTCGCGCTCACCGCGCCGCAGCTCGCCCGGCGCCTGACCCGCTCGCCCGGCCCCAACCTGCTGCCGTCCGTGTGCATGGGTGCCGCCCTGCTGGTCAGTGCCGACTGGATCTCGCAGCGGGCCTTCGGCGCCGACCAGCTGCCCGTGGGCGTGGTCACCGGCGTACTCGGCGGCGTCTACCTGCTGTGGCTGCTGGTCACCGAGCGCAAGGCGGGCCGGATATGAGCGCCGGCGCCGATACCCGCAGCGGCCTGAACAACCAAAGGAGCAACGTGAGCCGCCTGACCGCCGAGAACGTCACCCTCGCCTACGACCAGCGGGTCATCGCGGAGAAGCTGTCGGTGGAGATACCCGACAACTCCTTCACCGTGATCGTCGGCCCCAACGCGTGCGGCAAGTCCACCCTGCTGCGGGCCCTGTCGCGGATGCTCAAGCCCACCCAGGGCCGTGTGCTGCTGGACGGGTCGGTCATCCAGTCGATGCCCGCCAAGCACGTCGCGCGGACCCTTGGCCTGCTGCCGCAGTCGTCCATCGCGCCCGACGGGATCACCGTCGGCGACCTCGTCGGCCGGGGCCGCTACCCGCACCAGGGCATCCTGCGCCAGTGGTCGACCGAGGACGAGCGGGTTGTCCAGGAGTCGATGGCCCAGACCGGCATCTCGGAACTCGCCGAGCGGTACGTCGACGAACTCTCCGGCGGTCAGCGCCAGCGCGTGTGGATCGCCATGGCGCTCGCCCAGCAGACCCCGCTGCTGCTGCTCGACGAGCCGACGACGTACCTGGACATACAGCACCAGATCGACGTCCTCGACCTCTGTGCGGAACTCCACGAGGAGCAGGGCCGCACGCTCGTGGCCGTCCTGCACGACCTCAACCACGCCGCCCGGTACGCCACCCACCTCATCGCCCTGCGCGACGGGGAGATCATCGCCGAGGGGCGCGCCGAAGGACATCGTCACGGCCGAACTCGTCGAGCGCGCGTCTTCGGGCTGCGCTGCCAGGTCATCGACGACCCGGAGACGGGTACGCCGCTCGTGGTGCCGGCCGCGCGCGGGGCGGGGCGCGGCAGCGGGCGGGCGGCCGGAGAAGGTGGCGGCTACAAAAGCTTCCTGAGACGGAACAGGTCCCGCAGGCCCGCCTCCAGCTTCACCCGGCCCGAGCCCCAGGCCTTGGCGAAGTTCAGCTCGCCGCCGACCAGGGCCACCAGGTCGTCGCCGGTCATCGCCAGCCTGATCTCGGCCTTCTCCCGCGGCGGCCCCTCAAGGGTCTCGCGCACGTCGATCCGGCCGTCCGCCATGCGTCCGGCGAAGGTGACGTCCAGGTCGGTGATGTGGCAGCTCACCGAGCGGTCCAGCTCGGCGGCCGACCGCACGTCCCCTTCGGCGCTGCGCATGCTGTCCGAGAGCTTGTCGAGTGCGGCGCGGCACTCCTCAGTCGTCGCCATCGGGACCGACGGTACCGCAGCGGTACGCGGTAGCGTCGGGGCATGAGCGACGCAGTACCGGAGCCGGTGGCGCGGGAAACCGACGGGGGCCCGTCCGAGGCGCGGGCGCCGGAGCACGACCCCGCCGCGCCCGCCCCCCTCGACGTCCCCCGCGCCCCCACCGGAAACGCCGAGGTGGACGCCCGGCTGGCGCGGGTTGGCCGACGCCGACCACCTGGCCACTGACGGACATGTCGAGGTGTACGAGGATGTACACGGGGGGCTGCGCGACGCGCTCACCGCGCTCGACGCCCGCCCGGGACCTCCGGCGCCCCCATCGCAGCACGAAGACAGGAGCTGAACCGAACGTGGCAGGAGTCGCACGCCGCCGTCTCGACGCGGAGCTGGTCCGCCGCAAGCTGGCGCGCTCGCGCGAGCACGCCAGCCAGCTGATCGCCGCCGGGCGGGTCACCGTCGGCAAGACCGTCGCGACCAAGCCCGCCACGCAGGTGGAGACCGCCGCCGCGATCGTGGTGACCTCCGACGACAGCGACCCCGACTACGTCTCGCGCGGCGGCCACAAGCTCGCCGGCGCCCTCGATGCCTTCGTACCGCAGGGCTCGTCGTCGAGGGGCGGCGGGCGCTGGACGCCGGCGCGTCCACCGGAGGCTTCACCGACGTACTGCTGCGATCGGGCGCCGCGCACGTCGTCGCCGTCGACGTCGGCTACGGACAACTCGCCTGGTCTCTCCAGCAGGATGAACGCGTCACCGTCAAGGACCGTACGAACGTACGCGAGTTGACGCCGGAAGCGATCGATGGGGAGCCCGTGGACCTTGTCGTGGGGGATCTGTCCTTCATCCCGCTCGGGCTGGTACTGCCCGCCCTGGTGCGGTGCACGCGGCCGGACGCCGATCTGGTGATGATGGTGAAGCCGCAGTTCGAGGTGGGCAAGGAGCGGCTGGGCAGCGGGGGAGTGGTACGCAGTGCGCAGCTGCGGGCCGAGGCCGTACGGGGAGTCGCCCGCAGGGCCTGGGAACTGGGACTCGGAGTGAAGGGGGTCACCGCCAGTCCGCTGCCCGAGTCCCTCCGGGAACGTCGAGTACTTTCTGTGGCTGCGGGCCGGGGCCGGTGAACTGGACCCGGCCGACGTTGACCGTGCAGTGGCGGAGGGGCCGCGTTGACACAGAACCGAGCTCGTACTGTTTTCCTGCTCGCCCACACCGGGCGTCCCGCGGCCATCCGCAGCGCGGAGCTCGTGGTCAAGGGGCTGCTGAACGCCGGGCTCGGGGTGCGCGTCCTGGAGGCCGAGGCGTGCGACCTGCCGCTGCCGGGCGAGGTGGAGCTGGTCGGGGAGGCCACACCGCAGTGCCTCGACGGGTGCGAGCTGCTGATCGTGCTGGGCGGTGACGGGACCCTGCTGCGCGGAGCCGAGTTCGCCCGCGCGTCCGGGGTGCCGATGCTCGGCGTCAACCTCGGCCGGGTCGGCTTCCTCGCGGAGGCCGAGCGCGACGACCTCGACAAGGTCGTCGACCGGGTGGTGAACCGGGCGTACGAGGTCGAGGAGCGGATGACCGTCGACGTCGTCGTGCACCCGCAACGGCGACATCGTGCACACCGACTGGGCGCTGAACGAGGCCGCCGTGCAGAAGGCCGGCGCCGAGAAGCTGCTCGAAGTCGTGCTGGAGATCGACGGGCGGCCGGTGACGGGGTTCGGCTGCGACGGCATCGTGCTGTCGACGCCGACCGGGTCGACGGCGTACGCCTTCTCCGCCGGGGGCCGGTGGTGTGGCCGGAGGTCGAGGCGCTGCTGATGGTGCCGATCAGCGCACACGCGCTGTTCGCGAAGCCTTGGTGACCTCCCCGGATTCCGTGCTCGCGGTGGAGGTGCTGCCCATATTCCGCCGGGCGTGCTGTGGGTGCGACGGGCGGCGGACGGCTGGACCTGCCGCCGGGGGCCCGGGTGGAGGTGCGGCGGGGAGCGGTGCCGGTGCGGCTGGCGCGGTTGCACCGTGCGTCGTTCACGGATCGTCTGGTCGCGAAGTTCGCGTTGCCGGTGTCGGGGTGGCGCCGGGGCGCCGCACCAGCGGACTCGATGGGGTGGTTCCGTACATCGCGGGCCGCGGGCGCGTCGTGGCTGGTCGCGCCCCGCGGCGCAGCCGCTATCAGCACAGTCCCGCGCCCCTGGCTGCGTGCACTGCCCCGGCACGACAGGGGCGGCCTGTGTGCGCTTCCCCGCTCGGACCTCGTATGGTCGTGTCCGTGCTTGAGGAGATGCGGATACGGTCGCTCGGAGTCATCGACGACGCCGTGGTCGAGCTGTCGCCCGGGTTCACCGCTGTCACCGGTGAGACGGGTGCCGGCAAGACCATGGTGGTCACCAGCCTGGGGCCGCTGCTGGGCGGACGCGCGGACGCGGCGCTCGTGCGGATCGGGGCGAAGAACGCGGTCGTCGAGGGGCGGATCGCCGTGCCCGGGGACGCCGCGGTCGCCGTCCGGGCCGAGGAGGCCTGGGGGGCGAGCTGGACGACGGGGCGCCGCTGATCAGTCGTACCGTTTCCGCCGAGGGGCGGTCGCGCGCGCACCTGGGCGGCGGTCCCTGCCCGTGGGGATGCTCGCCGAGCTGGCCGACGAACTGCGGCCGTGCACGGGCAGACCGACCAGCAGGGCTGCTCAAACTGTCCCGGCAGCGGCAGGCCCTGGACCGGTACGCGGGTGACGCGGTCGCCGGACCGCTCGCCAAGTACGCCGAGGCCTACCGGCGGCCGCGGGCCGTCGCCACGGAGCTGGACGAGATCACCACACGCGCGCGTGAGCGCGCCCAGGAAGCCGATCTGCTGCGCTACGGCCTCGACGAGGTGTCGGCCAGCGAGCCGCGGGCCGGCGAGGACGTGGAGCTGGCTCAGGAGGCGGAGCGGCTGGGCCACGCCGAGGCGCTCGCGTCGGCCGCCACGGCCGCTCACGCCGCTCTGGCGGGCAATCCGGGAGGACCCCGAGGGCGTGGACGCGGCGACGCTCGTCGCGGGCGCGCAGCGGGCCCTGGACGCCGTGCGGTCGCACGACCCGGCGCTGGCCGCGCTCGCCGAGCGGATCGGCGAGGTCGGGATCCCGCCGCGCTGACGTGGCCGGGGAACTGGCCGGATACGCCGACGACCTGGACGCCGACCCGCTGCGGCTGGCGGCGGTCGAGGAGCGCCGGGCTGCGCTTCACCGCGCGTTGACGCGGAAGTACGGCGAGGACGTCGCCGCCGTGCTGACCTGGGCCGAGCAGAGCGCCGCGCGGGTGACCGAGCTGGACGGCGACGACGAGCGGATCGGCGAGCTGACCGCCGAACGGGACGCGCTCCGGGCGGAACTGGGCGGGACTGGCGCAGGCACTGACGGACGCGCGACGGATGCCGCCGAGCGGTTCGCCGCCGCGTGACCGCCGAGCTGGCCTCGCTCGCCATGCCGCACGCGCGCGTGTCGTTCGAGATCCGGCAGACCGAGGACCCGAGGGCGTGGAGGTCGGTGGACGCACGGTCGCGTACGGCCGTCGGGCGCCGACGAGGTCGAGCTGCTGCTCGCCCTGATCTCCGGCGCGTTGCCCCGGCCGATCGCCAAGGGGCGTCCGGCGGTGAGCCGTCGCGCGTGATGCTGGCCGTGGAGGTCGTGTTCGCGGGCACGGGACCCGGTGCCGACGTACTCTTCGACGAGGTGGACGCCGGTGTCGGCGGCAAGGCGGCGGTGGAGATCGGTCGGCGCCTCGCGCGCCTCGCGAGGAGCGCGCAGGTCGGGGTCGTCACGCATCTGCCGCAGGTGGCCGCGTTCGCCGGACCGGCAGCTGCTGGTGGAGAAGACGAACGACGGCTCGGTGACCCGGTCCGGCGTCAAGGTACTGGAGGGCGAGGACCGGATCCGCGAACTGTCCCGCATGCTCGCCGGCCAGGAGGACTCGAGACCGCCCGGGCCCACGCGGAGGTAACTGCTCGCGACGGCACGGTCGGACGCGTAGGCCTGGCCGGCGGGCTGGGCCGCGGACGTCGGCGGCGCCTGGTCGGCGGCCCGTCGGAGCCGCGTGGGTGGACGGCACCGGGTGCACGCACCCGCAGGGTCGAGCCGGCGATGGCGTCAGCCGCCGGGGCGGGCGGCGCGGTGTGGTCGACGCCGAGCCGGTACGTCCGTCGGGCCCGGTGGCTGTCGGGCCGCTGAGTCCGGTGACCGGGCTGTGGGGCGACAGTGCCTTCCGGTGGCTGCGCCCGGTTGTCGGTGTCGGCCTGGCCGTCTTCGGGCGCCGGGTGTCTGGATTCGGGTGGGGTTTCGGGCGGGCTTGCCGGTCCGGCGGCCGGTGGTGGGGGCGGCCGGGGTGGTTCTCCGTGACTGCGGCTGCGGCTGCGGGGGCCGGGCCGCGTTTTGGCGGTGTCGGCTCCAGATTGGGGCGACGCCGGTCTGCTGGTCCGGCGCCCGGTTTCGCGGGATGGGCTGGGGTTTCTGCGGCCGCGCCCGGTCCTGGGTGCTGGTCCGGGCTGCTTTCGGAGTGTCGGCTTCGGGGCCAGGCGCGCCTGTTCGGGGTGTCCGCTCCGGATGGGCGGTGCGGTTCGCTGGTTCGGCGCTGTGGTGCTTTCGGCGGAAGGGGGTCGCCGGGGTCCCGTAGGGTGGGTTCGATGATCGACCGCGCTTCGCCGGAACGGCTCCTCTTCGCCCTCGCCACCGTGCTCGCGCGGACCGGCCTGTCCGCGCTGCGCGCCACGGCGCCGGGCGGCCGGGAACGCTGGGAACGGAAGAACCACGCCGGACGGACTGCGGATCTGTGGCCGCGGGGGCCGCGTCCGCCCTGGCGGCGACGGTGGGGACGGCGCGGGTGCGGCCCGCCGCCGGGTTCGCCGTGCTCGCCGCCGGGCCTGCGGGGCCTATGACGACGCGGTGGGTGGCGCCGGGATCCCCGGCGGGTTCCGGGCGCATCTGCTCGGCGCTGCGGGACGGCGAGGTCTGGCCAGCGGGCGGTGAAGCTGCTGGGGATCTCCGCGGCCGGGCTCGCCGCGGGAGCGGTGCTGAAGGAACGGCCGGTGGACAAGGTGCTCGCGGGCGTCGTCATCGCGGGGCCGCGCACTTCCTCAACTCCGTGGACGTACGCCACCGGGCGGGCCGAGCGGCGGTCCTCGCGCTCGGGGCGCCGGGGCCTGCTGCGCAAGGGACCTGAGCGGAGACGGCCGCCGCCGCCATGGGTGCCGCCGCCGCCGTACTGCCGACGTACATCGCCGAGCGGATGATGCTCGGTGTGACACGGGGAGCGCATATGCTGGGCGCGGCCCTGGGTGTCGCGGTGGTGGCCGGGAACAGCCGGGCGGCGCTCGCCGCGCACGCCGTCGCACTCGCGGCCGCAGCGGCGTAGCGGGGAGAGGGTGAGCGAGGCGGCACGCTCACTCGTGTGAGTGAACCGACCCCGTCCCGTTGCCCGAGGGTCGCCCGCACGGGGCGGTCGTCGTTCCCGGAACACCCGTACGGCCTGGCATCCTTGACGGAGTAACGCGCTGGGAAACCGCGCGGCGCGCCTCTCTCCGCACCGTCCTTCTGTACGTTCTTCGTGACCGTCCCCAGCCGAACCAGGAGTTCGGCCACGTGACCCCCGGAGCAGCCACCACCGCACGGCCAGTCGCCGCTGCGCACCGTGCAGGTGCTGGGCGGCGGCAACGCCGGCAGTAGCACGCACGTGCGCTCCTGGCCGCGGGGCTCGTCGCACGGGGCGTGAAAGTGACGGTGTGCGCCCCCGCCGATGCGGAACGCACCTACGACTTCACCGGCGCCGGAGCCGACCACGTGCACGTGCCGCGCAGCAGCGACCCCGTTTCCGTTGCCGCGCTGCGGGCGGTGTGCGCGGACGCCGACCTGGTGCACGCGCACGGGCTGCACGCCTCCTTCCGCGCCGCACTGGCCCTCGGCGGCCGCCGGGTCCGCACTCCGCTCGTCGTCACCTGGCACGACCGGGTCCATGCCGAAGGAGCGCGCGCCCAACTGCTGCGCTGTCCCGGAACGACGGGTGATGAAGGCCGCCACCGTGGTGCTCGGCGCCACCCTCGGAGCTGGTCGACCGGGCGCGGCGAACGGGCGCGCGGGACGCCCGGCTCGGCCCCGTCGCGCTCCCCGCCCGCCCGTGCCGGCCGGCCGAACCCGACGACCCCGACGACCCCGAATGGCGGCGCCCGAAGATCCGGGCGGAACTCGGTGCCATCGGCCGCCTGTTGCTGATCGCCGTCGGCTCCCTGGAGCGGCACCGGGGCTACGACGTCCTGCTCGACGCCGCCCGTGTCTGGCGCCGGCTCGACCCGGTACCGCTGGTCGTCGTCGCCGGGGAGGGCCCGCTGCGCGCGGAGTTGCAGCGGCGGATCGAGGACGAGGACCTGCCGGTGGTGCTCATGGGCAGCCGCGACGACGTCACCGACCTTCTGGCCGCGGCCGACCTCGCCCTGCTGCCGAGCCGCCGGGAGGCGCTGCTCCGTCCTCGCCCAGGAGGCGCTCCACGGCGCGCGTGCCGCTCGTCGCGAGCGACGTGGGCGGCATTCCCGAACTCGTCGGTGACGCCGCCGAACTCGTCCCGGGCGGGGACGCGGAGGCCCTCGCCGACACCGTCGTCCGGCTGCTCGCCGACCCGGGCCGGTGCGAGCAGCTGAAGGACCGGGGCGTACGGCAGGCGGCCACCTGGCCGACCGAGGACGAGACCGTCGCCCAGGTCCTCAGCGTCTACGACGAGTTGACGCAGCCCGCGCCGCTGTCTAGGCGCGCTGCTCTAGGCGCGCTGGTCTAGGGCACGTGCCGGCGGGCGCGCAGGGCCAGGCTCAACGCCAGGACGGTCTGCGGGTCGTCGAGGTCGGTGCCCAGCAACTCCCCGATCCGTGCCAGGCGGTTGTAGAGCGTCTGCCGGTTGAGGGTGGAGTTCGCGCGCCGTCTCCGCCTTGCGGCCCGCGTGCGCCAGGTACGTCTGGAGGGTGGGTAGCAGGGGGGCGGCTTGGCACGGTTGTCGTGGTCGCGCAGGGGGACCGATCGCCCGGTCCACGAAGGCCGCGAGGTCCGGATGCTCGCGCAGCCGCCACAGCAGCAGGTCGATGTCGAGGCGCCGGGCGTCGTACCAGGGCCGGTCGGTGAGGCCCTGGGCCGCGGTCGCCGTCTCCGCCGCGTGCCTGAGACTCGCGGACGCCGCCGCCCAGCCGCCGGCCACTCCGACGACCACGACGGGCGGCTGCGCCCCCGGCGGCTGCATCCCGGCCCGCTCCACACCCGCCCGCAACGCCACCGCGACCCGGTCGGCGACCGCCGTCCGCTCCGACTCCGTGCGCAGGCCCAGCAGAAGCGGCACCCGGCCCTCCACCGGCCGTACGCCCAGCAGGACCGGCACCCCGACCGACGCCAGCTCCTCGGCGACCGCGCGCGCCAGCACCGCCCAGCCGCCACCGGCGGGGGACAGGGTGTCGCCGAGCCGCATCACCACCGGGGGCAGCGGGCCGGCGCCCGGCTTGAAGCCCAGGACGCGGGCCTGCGCCGGGGCGTCCTCCGGGGTGATCCGGCCCTCGGCGAGGTCGGTGAGGAAGTCGCCGCGCCCGCGCGCCGCGAGTTCCTCCTCCCGACGGGCCTGCATCAGCACCACGGCGAGGATGCCGGCCGCCCGCTCGGCCGCCATCCGGTGCACCGGCGCCAGCGGGGGACCGTACGGGCAGGAGAACGAGCCGGGCGCGTACCGAACCGGTGCCGGGGCCGCCGCCGGGCACGTCCACCAGGGACCGAGCCCCGCCGGAGGCGGGGCTTCCTTGTGCGGGCCGCGCAGCCCTTCCCACACCTGGAGCGGGTCGGCGCCCTCGGGGCCGGCGCCGGCGGCGTACAGCAGGCGGCCGTCGGTGGTCTCCAGGAAGACCGGGTTGCCGCCGAAGTCGGCCAGGATGCCGAGTACCTGGGGCACCCCGCCGCCGCCGAGGAGGGCCTCCGTGCAACGGCGGTGCACTTCTTCGGCCCGCTGGACCAGCGCGTAGTGGCCGTTGACGATCTCGGTGTGGACCTCCTCGGTGACCGTCACGAACGGCACCTCGCGGTGCAGCTGGACCAGCGGCAGTCCGGCCGCGCGGGCCGTGTCCACGAGGGCGGCGGGCAGGCGGGCGAAGCGCGGGCCGAGTTCCACGACGAGGGCCGCGATGCCGCGCTCGGCGAGGGTGCGGACGAAGGCGCGCTGTTCGGCGGGGCGGGTGCCGAGGCCGTAGCCGGTGGTGAGGAGGAGTTCGCCGCCCTTGAGGAGGGAGGCGATGTTGGGGACCTCGCCGGCGTGGACCCAGCGCACGGTGCGGTGCAGGCGGTCGGCGCCGGCGAGGATCTCCGGGAGGCCGCTGCGGAGGCCGGGGAGTTCCAGGGCACGCTGCACGGTGATCCCCGAGGGTGGGGGTGCGCTGGGGGGTGTTCATGGAGCGGACGGTACCTGGGGGTGTGGGGCGGGCACATCTTCGGTGCCGGGTGCCTTGTGCCTTTGACGTGAGCTGTGGAGCCGCGTGCCCGGCGTGGGTGTGGGCCGGGGGTGGGTGACGGGAACCGGCGCCGGCCGGGTGCGCTGCGCCCACCTGTGCCGCCCCAGCGGCACGACTGCCCGCAGCGGCAGCGGCGGGGCACGACTACCCGCAGCGGCGGTGCGGCGGCGGGCAGTCGGTTGTGTCAGCCTCCGTACGCCCCGCTCCGCCGTCAGCCCCAGTGCCGTGTCGATCAGGGGGACGTGGCTGAAGGCCTGGGGGAAGTTGCCGACCTGGCGCTGGAGGCGGGGTCCCATTCCTCGGCCAGGAGGCCGAGGTCGTTGCGGAGGGAGAGGAGCTTCTCGAAGAGCTTCCGCGCCTCGTCCACCCGGCCGATCATCGCCAGGTCGTCGGCCATCCAGAACGAGCAGGCGAGGAAGGCGCCCTCGTCGCCGGGCAGGCCGTCGACGCCCTCGCTGCCGCCCTCCGTCGGGTAGCGCAGGATGAAGCCGTCCGACGTGGACAGCTCACGCTGGATGGCCTCGATGGTGCCGATGACCCGCTTGTCGTCCGGCGGCAGGAAGCCCATCTGCGGAATCAGCAGCAGCGAGGCGTCCAGTTCCTGGGAGCCGTAGGACTGCGTGAAGGTGTTGCGTTCCTTGTCGTAGCCCTTCTCGCACACGTCGCGGTGGATGTCGTCGCGCAGCTGCTTCCAGCGCTCCAGCGGGCCGTCGGCGTCGCCGGACTCGATCAGCTTGATGGTGCGGTCGACGGCGACCCAGGCCATCACCTTGGAGTGCACGAAGTGCCGGCGCGGGCCGCGCACCTCCCAGATGCTCCTCGTCCGGCTCCTGCCAGTGGTCCTCCAGGTAGCGGATCAGCTTCAGCTGGAGCAGCGAGGCGTAGTCGTTGCGGGACAGGCCCGTCATGTGGGCCAGGTGCAGGGCCTCGGTGACCTCGCCGTAGACGTCCAGCTGGAGCTGGTGCGCGGCGCCGTTGCCGACCCGGACCGGCCCGGAGCCCTCGTAGCCGGGCAGCCAGTCCAGCTCCGCCTCGCCGAGTTCGCGCCTCGCCGGCGATGCCGTACATGATCTGCAGGTTCTCCGGGTCGCCCGCGACCGCGCGCAGCAGCCACTCGCGCCAGGCGCGGGCCTCCTCGCGGTAACCGGTGCGCAGCAGCGAGGGACAGGGTGATCGCCGCGTCGCGCAGCCAGGTGTAGCGGTAGTCCCAGTTGCGGACGCCGCCGATGTCCTCCGGCAGGGAGGTGGTGGGCGCGGCGACGATGCCGCCGGTGGGGGGCGTGAGGTGAGGGCCTTCAGGGGTGATCAGGGAGCGGACCACGGCTTGCGGTAGGGGCCGTGGTACGTGCAGTGCTCGACCCAGTCGCGCCAGAAGTCCTCGGTGGCCTCCAGCGACTGCTCGGGCTCCGGCAGCGCCGGCGGCTCCTTGTGCGAGGGCTCCCAGGAGATGGTGAAGGCGATCCGCTCACCCGGCGAGACCGTGAAGTCCGCGTACGTGGTGAGCGCCTTGCCGTAGGTCTCGGCCTCTGTGTCGAACCACACGGAGTCGGGGCCCGCGACGGCCACCGTGCGGCCCTCGTGCTTGTGCACCCACGGGACGACGCGGCCGTAGCTGAACCGCATCCGCAGCTCCGAGCGCATCGGCACCCGGCCGGAGACACCCTCCACGATCCGGATCACCTGCGGCGCGCGCGTCGCGCGGCGGCATGAAATCGGTCACTCGCACCGTGCCGCGCGGGGTGTCCCACTCGGATTCCAGGATCAGCGAGTCGCCGCGGTAGGTCCGCCGGGCCGCGGTGGGCGGTTCGGCGCCGGGGGCGTAGGCGGGTCCGAGCCGCCAGAAGCCGTGTTCCCCGGTGCCCAGCAGACCGGCGAAGATGGCATGCGAGTCGAAGCGGGGCAGGCACAGCCAGTCGACTGTGCCGTCCCGGCAGACCAGGGCGGCGGTCTGCATGTCTCCGATGAGTGCGTAGTCTTCGATGCGCCCGGCCACGTGCAACTCCAGTCGAACGGCCACGTCACCCCACGAGGGGCGGTCGCTGGTGCGGTCAAGGGGGTTTGTCATGCGTCGTTGAGCCATGAAGCAAAGCAGCCGTTCGGCCGTGAAGCCAAACGCTGTGCCGCAAACGACAATTGTTGCTCAACGAACTGACGAGCTCTCGTTGTTCCGGCGCTGACGGGCGAGGGGTGGTGCCGTGTCGCCGGGCAGGCTCGGCAGCGAACGTCCGAGCAGGATACGACGCACGTAGATGATCTGTGTGCCGCTCCGGGCAACCCGGGTCCGCCGAACGAGTGACCAACGGGTGAGGAAACGGTGAACCGCGCGCCTGAGTGTCCGAGCGTGCGCGGAGGGTGGCCGGAAGCCATCGCCCCGAGGCGCTGATACGCTGGTAGCCCGTGGACCGGTGGGAGAAAAACCCCGGAACCGCAGCGACGGCGCCACCGACGACAACCCGGTACGACCGGGTCGGACGACGAGCGCACCGCACCCCAGACCGCGACCACGGGAGCCCCCTTGGCCATGCCGCCCGCTGCTTTTCGAAACAGCACAGCTTCGACGACCAAGCACATCTTCGTCACCGGGGGTGTCGCCTCCTCGCTCGGCAAGGGGCTGACCGCCTCCAGCCTCGGCATGCTGCTCAAGGCACGGGTCTGCGCGTCGTGATGCAGAAGCTCGACCCGTACCTCAATGTCGACCCTGGCACGATGAACCCCTTCCAGCACGGTGAGGTGTTCGTCACCAACGACGGCGCCGAGACCGACCTGGACATCGGCCACTACGAGCGCTTCCTCGACCGCGACCTCGACGGCTCCGCCAACGTCACCACCGGCCAGGGTGTACTCCACGGTGATCGCCAAGGAGCGGCGCGGCGAGTACCTGGGCGACACGGTCCAGGTCATCCCGCACATCACCAACGAGATCAAGCACCGCATCCGCCGTATGGCGACGGACGAGGTGGACGTCGTGATCACCGAGGTCGGCGGCACGGTCGGCGACATCGAGTCGCTGCCGTTCCTGGAGACCGTCCGCCAGGTGCGGCACGAGGTCGGCCGCGACAACGTCTTCGTCGTCCACATCTCGCTCCTGCCGTACATCGGCCCCTCCGGTGAGCTGAAGACGAAGCCGACCCAGCACCCGGTCGCGGCGCTGCGCAACATCGGTATCCAGCCGGACGCGATCGTGCTGCGCTGCGACCGCGAGGTGCCGACCGCGATCAAGCGCAAGATCTCGCTGATGTGCGACGTCGACGAGGCCGCCGTGGTGGCCTGCCCCGACGCCCGCTCGATCTACGACATCCCCAAGGTCATCCACACCGAGGGCCTGGACGCCTACGTCGTCCGCAAGATGGACCTGCCGTTCCGGCGACGTGGACTGGACGACCTGGGACGACCTGCTCGACCGCGTCCACAACCCCGACCACGAGATCACGATGGCCCTGGTCGGCAAGTACATCGACCTGCCCGACGCCTACCTGTCGGTGACCGAGGGCGCTGCGCGCGGGCGGCTTCGCCAACAAGGGCCCGTGTGAAGATCAAGTGGGTCACGTCCGACGACTGCAAGACGGCGGCCGGCGCCAAGGCGCAGCTCGGTGACGTCGACGCCATCTGCATCCCGGGCGGCTTCGGCGACCGGGGCGTGCTCGGCAAGGTCGGCGCGATCCGCTACGCCCGCGAGAACAAGATCCCGCTGCTCGGCCTCTGCCTGGGCCTGCAGTGCATCGTGGTCGAGGCCGCGCAACCTGGCCGGTATCACGGACGCCAACTCCACCGAGTTCGACCCGGCCACCGCCCACCCCGGTCATCTCCACGATGGCCGAGCAACTGGACATCGTGGCCGGCGAGGGCGACATGGGCGGCACGATGCGGCTCGGCATGTACCCGGCCAAGCTGGCCGAGGGCTCCATCGTGCGCGAGGTCTACGACGGCAAGGAGTACGTCGAGGAGCGGCACCGCCACCGCTACGAGGTGAACAACACCTACCGCGCGGAGCTGGAGAAGAAGGCGGGCATCCTCTCTCGGGTACCTCCCCGGACGGCAAGCTCGTCGAGTACGTCGAGTACCCGCGCGACGTGCACCCCTACCTGGTCGCCACGCAGGCGCACCCGGAGCTGCGCTCGCGCCCGACCCGCCCGCACCCGCTCTTCGCCGGGCTGGTCAAGGCCGCGGTCGAGCGGAAGACGTCGAAGTAACACACCAGTTGTACGGTGGCCGGGGCGCGCGCATTCAACGGCGCGGGCCCCGGCTTTTCGCGCTACGTCTGGAAGGGCGCAGGTCAGGCATGACGGGCAGCACGATCAAGGACATCCCCGAGGAGTGGGAGGTCCGGGGCACCGAGACGCCCTTCCGGGGGGAAGAAGACCTCCGTCCGCACGGACGACGTGGTCATGCCCGACGGCTCCGTGGTGACCCGCGACTACCAGGTCCACCCCGGCTCCGTGGCCGTCCTCGCCCTGGACGACCAGGGACGCGCCCTGGTCATCCGGCAGTACCGGCACCCCGTGCGGAGAAGCTGTGGGAGATTCCGGCCGGTCTGCTCGACGTCCCCGGCGAGAACCCGCTGCACGCCGCCCAGCGCGAGCTGTACGAGGAGGGCGCACGTCAAGGCCGAGGACTGGCGGGGTGCTGACCGACGTCTACACCACCCCCGGTGGCTGCGACGAGGCCGTGCGGATCTTCCTCGCCCGGAACCTGTCGGAGGCCGAGGGCGAGCGCTTCGAGGTCGAGGACGAAGAGGCCGACATGGAGCTGGCCCGGGTGCCCGTGGCGGACCTGGTCCGGGGCGTGCTCGCGGGCGAGCTGCACAACAACTGCCTGGTCGTGGGCGTGCTCTCGCTGGTCGCGGCGGAGCAGGGCGACGGGCTCGACGCGCTCCGCCCGGCTCAGGCGCCGTGGCGGCGCGGCCGTTCGAGGCCTGAGAACCACTCTCCTCGCCCGCCGTGGTGTGACCATCGGTTGATCCGATCGAGGGATGTGCCCGCCGCGCTCCGCAGGGAACGTAGCAGAGCGTGAACTAGGCTCTGGAAACGCCCGAACCGGGCCCTGGCGGGCGCCGGCGTGCGGTGGGATCGGGAGTGTGGCCCGTGACGGATCAGGCGGTGGACACGGACGGCGTACGGCTGTCGGAGGACCCTCGCTGAGGAGAGTCGGTTCCTGGGCCGCACCCGGGAGCTGGAAGGAGCTGCGCGCCGACATCGAGCGCGCGGGCCTGGACACCCTCTCCGGCCGCAAGGCACCCCGCGCGCGCGTGCTGCTCATCGCCGGGCCGGCCCGGTTCGGGCCGTACCGCGCTCGCCGAGGAGCTGGCCGCCCAGGTCGCTGACGGTTACCCCGACGGCGTGCTGCGCGCCCGGCTGAGCGAACCGGACGGCACGCGCGTGCCCGTCGGGCGGCTCGCCCGGGAACTGCTGAGCGAGCTGGACCGCCCCAACCCGCCCGGGGCCGACGAGGACGACCTCACCGAGGCGCTCCGCACCGCCCTCGCCGACCGCAAGGTCCTGCTCCTGCTCGACGACGCGGCCGACACCGAGCAGGTCGACGCCCTGCTGCCGGACACCCCGGACTGCTCTGGCCGTCGTCGTCGCCGAGGGCCCGCTGACCGGTATCGCCGACGTCCGCCCGTGCACGCTGGGCGGCCTGGACACCAAGTCGGCCGTGGAGCTGCTGTCCCGGGCACACCGGCTCGGTCCGCATCACCGTCGACCCACGGGCCGCCGAACACCTGGTCGAGGTCTGCCAGGCCCAGCCCGCCGCGCTGACCCTGGCCGGCGGCTGGCCTCGCCGCCCGGCCCCAGGCGGCCGTCGCCGACCTCGCCAAGCAGGTGCACGCGGAGGGTGACGAGGGCACCGCCCTCAGCCGCGTCTTCCGCCTCCGCCTACGCGTCCCCGCCCAGCCCCGCCGCCCGGATACTGCGCCTGCTCTCCCTCGCCCCGGCCGGCCTGGTCGACCCGCACACCGCGTCCGCGCTCGCCGGCTGCTCGGTCAACGGCGCTCGCACCACCCTGGACGACTTCGTCGCCCTCGGCGTGCTGCGGGCGGTCGACCCGCCGCTGCCCGGAGTACGAGGTCCCCGGCTGCCTGCACGCCCTGCTGCGGGCTCTCGCCGAGACCCACGACCGCCCGGCCGAGCTGCAGCTCGCCCGCGCCCGCATGCTGGAGCGGACGGTGCGGCTGCTCCAGTCCTGCCGGGCGGTCACCGAGACCGACAGCCCGCAGGCCCGCGAGAAGCCCCTCGGCATGCCGCGGGCCCTGCGCTTTCCCCACCCGAGGGCCGCCGCCGAGTGGCTGCGGGTCCGCCGGCCCGCCCTGCTGGCCGCGGCGCGGCTCGCGGTCGCCGACGGGGAGCTGGACACCCTCGCCCGCAGGCTGATGTCCCAGCTGGTGCGGACCATGGTGGCCCACTTCGGCACCGAGGCGGCGGCGCCCGGACCTGTACGGCCATCCACCGCCTCGTCCTCGACGTGGCCGAGCGCCGCGAGCTGCTCCTGGGAGAAGGCGGCGGCCCTGCTGAACCTGGCCGACCTGGACGCCCGTACCGGCCGCACCGCCGAGGCCCTGGTGCGCTACCGGGCCGCGCTGGACGCCGGACGCGAGGCGAACGACCCGTACGCGACCGGCCGCGCGATGGAATCCGTAGGCGGCGCCCATCTGGAGCTCGGCGACTACGACCGGGCCGCCGACTGGTTCGGCCGGGCGCTCGCCCAGCGCCTCGCCCGGGCCGAGCGCGCCGACGCCGCCCGCGTCTACGGCCGGCTCGCCACCGCCCACACCTACGCAGGCCGCTACGGCGAGGCGCAGCGGGGCTGGCGCGCCAGCGGTCGCCGGGTACCGCAAGGCGGGCGACGTGGCCCGCGCACGCGCGGGCGTTGGAGCGAGCTGGCCCGCGTGCAGGAGTACGCCGGACGCCCCGAGGAGTCGCCAGGCACCTGCCAGGAGGCCGTCGAGTGGCCCGCCGGGCCGAGGACGTCCGCCTCCAGGCCGCGCCTGCACCTGCGGCTGGCGGACACACTCGACCACCTCGGCGATCCCACCGCTGCCGGCCTGCAGCGGAGCGCTGCGGATCGCATGCTGAGGGAAGATCCCGCCGAGGGCCTGCGAAATCCGCAGCGCATCGTCTGAAGATTGATGCTTTGAAAGGCTGGACAGCGGAACACCTTCATTAGACTGGCTCTGCTGCACGTTCTTGCGGTCTCTCCCGTTGTGCCCACGTGTACGCGGGTATGTGTAGAAATAGCCCAACCCTCTGGAGCCGATGGACCGTGATCGACGTGAAGGTCGGTATCCCCCGCGAGGTCAAGAATAACGGAGTTCCGGGTGGCCATCACCCTGCCGGCGTGCACGAGCTGGTGCGCCACGGTCACCAGGTCGTCATCGAGCGCGAGGCCGGCGTCGGCCCTCCATCCCGGACGCCGAGTACCGCCGCCGCCGGCGCGCGGATACTCGACACCGCCGACGAGGTCTGGGCCACCGCCGACCTGGTGCTGAAGGTCAAGGAGCCCATCGCGGAGGAGTACCACCGCCTCCGCAAGGACCAGACGCCTTCACCTACCTGCACCTGGCCGCCTCCAAGGAGTGCAGCAATGGACGCGCCTGTCGAGTCCGGCACCACCGCGATCGCCTACGAGACCGTCGAGCTGCCCAGCCGCGCGCTGCCGCTGCTGGCCCCGATGTCCGAGGTCGCGGCCCGGCTGGCCCCCAGGTCGGCGCCTACCACCCGATGGCCCCCAACGGCGGCCGCGTGCAGCTTCGGGGTGGTGTGCCCGGCGTGACCCCGGCCAAGGCCGTCGTCATCGGCGGTGGCGTCTCCGGCTGGAACGCCACGCAGATCGCCGTAGGCGCGGGCTTCGACGTACCCCCTGCTCGACCGCGACATCAACAAGCTGCGCGAGGCCGACAAGATCTTCAAAATTCAAGGTACAAGGCCGTCATGTCCAACTCCCGAGCTGGAGAAGGCAGTCGTCGACGCCGACCCGGTCATCGGCGCGGTGCTCATCCCGGGCGCCAAGGCCCCGAAGCTGGTCACCAACGAGCTGGTCTCCCGGATGAAGCCGGGCAGTGTCCTTGTCGACATCGCGATCGACCAGGGCGGCTGCTTCGAGGATTCGCACCCGACCACGCACGCCGAGCCGACCTTCAAGGTCCACAACTCGGTCTTCATCGCGTCGCCAACATGCCGGGCGCGGTGCCGAACACCTCCACCAACGCCCTCACCAACGCCACGCTGCCGTACATCGTGGAGCTGGCGAACCGTGGCTGGGTCGAGGCGCTGCGCCGCGACCCCGCCCTCGCCAAGGGTCTCCAACACGCATGACGGCAAGGTCGTCTACCGCGAGGTCGCCGAGGCGCACGGTCTGGAGTACGTCGACCCGGCCACCCTGCTCGGCTAAGTCACCAAC
Organism: Streptomyces thinghirensis; assembly: GCA_021502835.1. Next base: position 58,012 of record JAKFGP010000007.1, on the reverse strand, counting down.
CGGAAAGGCGATACGTCAGCAGTCGTCGTCAACCCCACACGCCCGGCCGGACCTTGCCCGACAAGGTCCGGCCAGGTGTGTGTGGTCACTTTGCGATTCTCGGCCAACTCGCCTCGAACGTAACGCTTCAACCGATTCGCGCACCGGTGAAACCTGCTGTGCGACGGCCGTACGCCCTTGAGCGCCAGAGGTGGGATGCTCTACAAGCGAGCACATCGGGCCGGGTCCGGCGGATTGTGCTGCTGCGGACGCCCGACACGCCATAGAGTCGCCGGAATGTCGGCACGGTGGCCACGCTGACCTGTTCTAGAAGTTTCCCTGGTCACCAAGGAGGTAAGACGACTTGTGAATGAGTCGACATTTACTCCCGGGGGTGGTCAACCAGGAACGCCTGCACGGGCCCACCTGGCCCCGGGCGTCTCGAGGGCTGTCGGCTCCGTCGCTGTACGCAGCCTTCGCAGCCCACCAGAGTCCGCAGGCAACTCAGACAGCACACATGAGTATGGATGGCCAACACGTGAACGCCAAGGGCCGGCAACGGAAGTGGCGCGTCCCGCAACCACTTCGCCGACTACGACGAACTGCCCGAGGGGCACTTCTACGACCCGGACGCGGAGTACGAGCCCGATCTTCGAGTACGCCGCCACGCTCGCGCCCGACGCGGCCCGCCAGCGCCGTAGCGCATCGGACCTGACCGGACGTGCCCGCTGCCCTACTTCCCGATCCCGGGCCCACCGACCGAGCACGGCCCCGCGAAGATCGTCGCGATGTGCAACCAGAAGGGCGGCGTCGGCAAGACCACGTCGACCATCAACCTGGGTGCCGCGCTCGCCGAGTACGGGCGCCGGGGTGCTGCTCGTGGACTCCGACCCGCAGGGCGCGCTCTCGGTCGGTCTCGGCGTCAACCCGATGGAGCTCGACCTCACCGTCTACAACCCGCTCATGGAGCGGGCATGGCGGCCGACGAGGTGCTGCTGAAGACCGCGTCCCCAACATGGACCTGCTGCCCAGCAACATCGACCTGTCGGCGGCCGAGGTGCAGCTGGTGAGTGGAGGTCGCGCGCGAGTCCACGCTGCAGCGGGCGCTGAAGCGCTGATGGACGACTACGACTACATCGCGATCGACTGCCAGCCCTCGCTCGGCCTGCTCACGGTCAACGCGCTGACGGCCGCGCACAAGGTGATCGTGCCGCTGGAGTGCGAGTTCTCGCGCTGCGCGGTGCGGCTGCTGACCGAGACGATCGAGAAGGTCCAGGAGCGGCTCAACCCCGACCTGGAGCTCGACGGCATCCTCGCCACGATGTACGACTCGCGCACGGTCCGCAGCCGTGAGGTGCTCGCGCGTGTCGTCGAGGCGTTCGACGATCACGTCTACCACACGGTCATCGGACGTACGGTCCGCTTCCCGGAGACCACGGTCGCCGGTGAGCCGATCACCACGTACGCCTCCAACTCCGTCGGTGCCGCCGCCTACCGCCAGCTCGCCAGGGAGGTGCTCGCCCGGTGTCACGCCGAGTGAGTTCGCCGGGGGCCGACGAACTCTTCCGTACGACAGGGGGATGGGGCTCCAGGCGTCCTCTCCGCGGCGACTGGCCAACGGCGAGGCCCGGGCGCCGGCGCCGGCGGGGGAGAGCGACCAGGCCGCCGCCGAGGACGCACCGCAGTCGGTGCCCGCGCAGGGCGGTGACGGCGAGGGCGCGGAGCACGGCGCGGCGGACGCGGAACCGGGCTCGGCGGGCGAGTCGCGCAGCCGGGCGCGGAGCGCCTGGCGCGGGGCTCGCGTGCCGGGCGTGGGCGCGCAGGAAGTTGTTCTGCCGCCGCCCAGCCGCGCAAGCGTGGGCGGTCCCCTCGCGCCGCCCCAGCGGCCGTGAGCGCCACGACGAGAAGATCACCGTGTACGTCTCCGCCGAGGAGCTGATGGACCTGGAGCACGCCCGCCTGGTGCTCCGGGCGAAGCACGGACTGGCCGTCGACCGCGCCGCATCGTCCGCGAGGCGGTCGCCGTGGTCCTCGCCGATCTGGAGACCCGCGGGGACGCCAGCATCCTCGTACGACGGCTGCGCGGGCGCTAGCGGTAGCCTGCGGGGGCCATGACTCGAACGACGCCCCCGCCCCGGCGCCCACGCCGGCCGTCGGCGTGCGCTGGGGCGAAGTCCGGGGAGCGGGCGGCTCCGCCGGTTCCGCCGCTCCCCGAGACGCCCGGGGCGCCTGAGCCGGTGCCGTCCGGCCCCGAGCCCGCGATAGTCGTGCGGGCGGCGCCTCCGAGGAGCCGCCGCGAACCCCGGCGTCGGAAGCCGCACCACGGACCGGTGCCCGGGTCGCGCCAGCAAGCCCGGACGGGCCCTCGTCCGCAGACCGCCCCGCAGCCGCCGCCGCGGCGGCGGAGCAGTCCACCCACGCGCTCCCCGAGGGCCCGCACGATGACGGTGGCGACGGTGTCTTCAAGGTGCGGCTCGCCAACTTCGAGGGACCGTCGATCTGCTCCTCCAGTTGATCTCCAGGCACAAGATGGACGTCACCGAGGTCGCGCTCTCCAAGGTGACCGACGAGTTCATGGCCCACATCAGGGCGATGGGGCCGGACTGGGACCTCGATGAGACGACCGAGTCCTGGTGGTCGCGGCCACGCTGCTCGACCTGAAGGCGGCCCGGCTGCTGCCCGCCGCCGAGGTCGAGGACGAGGCCGACCCGGCGCTGCTGGAGGCCCGCGACCTGCTCTTCCGCGCGGCTGCCGCAGTACCGCGCGTACAAACAGATCGCGGAGATCTTCAACGAACGGCTCGAAGGCCGAGGCCCGCCGCTACCCCCGTACCGTCGGGCTGGAGCCCCACCACGCCGAGCTGCTGCCCGAGGTCGTCATCAGCATCGGGCCGGAGGGCTTCGCCAAGCTCGCCGTCAAGGCGATGCAGCCCAAGCCTGGGCCGCAGGTCTACGTCGAGCACATCCACGCGCCCCTGGTCAGCGTCCAGGAGCAGGCCGGGATCGTCGTCGCCCGCCTGAAGGAGCTGGGACAGGCGAGTTTCCGCCCCTGGTCGAGGACACCGAGGACACGCTGACCGTCGTCGCCCGCTTCCTCGCCCTGCTGGAGCTCTATCGGGAGAAGGCCGTCGAGCTGACCAGGAGACCGCGCTCGGTGACCCGCTGGTGCGCTGGACGGGCGGGGGGCGCGGACACCGAGCCGGTGGACTGACGAGTTCGACCGGCCGCCGGAGAAGACCGAGGAGGAGCGGAAGGCGTGAGTGAGGAGACCACGGAGGCCGTGGGCGGGCCAGGGAGGCCGTCGCCGGCCTCGAACTCAAGCCCGCCCTCGAAGCCGTCCCTCATGGTCGTCGACGAGCCCGCGACCGAGGAACACCCCGCCCGGATACTCCAGCGGCCCCGGCGGCAGATCGCCGACGCGCTGCGCGAGCTGGCCGACGAGTACACGGTCCAGGGCCGCGGCTTCGAGCTGCGCCTGACCGCGGGCGGCTGGCGCTTCTACAGCCGCCCCGAGTACGCCGCGGCCGTCGAGGGTTTCGTCCTGGACGGCCAGCACGCCCGCCTCACCCAGGCCGCGCTGGAGACCCTCGCCGTGGTCGCCTACCGCCAGCCGGTCAGCCGCGGCCGCGTCCCAGCGTGCGCGCGCGTGAACTGTGACGGCGTGATGCGCACCCCTCCTCCAGCGGGGCCTGGGTGGAGGAGGCGGGCACGGAACCCGAAACAGGTGCGGATCCCGTACGTGACGACGAACTACTTCCTGGAGCGGATGGGCCTGCGCGGGCCTGGACGAGCGCCCTCCGAGCTCGCGCCCTCCCCGGAGGCGGCGGCGATCGAGGCCGAGACACTGGAAGGGGGTCCCGTCGTTCGATCCGGGACGCCCCGGATTCCGAGGACGCAGACGACAAGACGGAACTTTGATGCGAAGCAGCAGCGGCAGGAACAGTCAGCGGAAACCAACGGCGGGAGCCGGTGGACAACAGCGGCGGCCGCGGCGGGAGCAGCGGTGGCCGCGGTAACTCCCCGCTGCGGGAGCAACGGCAATCCCCGCCGCGCCGGTGGCAACCGCGACAACAAGCAGGGCGGCCGTCCGAAGAACCCGCGCCCCGAGGAGCGGCGCTACGACGTGGGTCCCGGCGCCACCCACGAGGGCCTCGGAAGTCGGGCCGCGGCCCGGCGGCCCCGCGGCGGCGCGGGCGGGCGGGCCGAAGAAGCCCCGCAGCGGGGGCGCTCGGTCCCGGCCACGTCCCGCGAGTACGAGGCACGTGCCGAGGAGCGCAACCGCGAGCGGCTGCGCGGGCAAGAAGGACGTCAAGCCCCCCGGGGCTAAGATCTTCCCTGGCGCCGAGCAGGAGGGCGAGCGGCTGCAGAAGGTCCCGCGCGCGCGCGGGCTACGGCTCCCGGCGGCCCTGCGAGGAGCTGGATCGAGCAGGCTCCGGGTCGAGATCAACGGTGAGATCGTGCTGGAGCAGGGCAGGCGGGTCGACCCGGAGAAGGACGAGGTCAGGCGTCGACGGACTGACCGTGGCCACGCAGTCGTACCAGTTCTTCTCGCTCAACAAGCCCGCCGGTGTCGCCACCCACCATGGAGGACCCGGACGGTCGGTGGTGCCCTCGGTGACTACGTCACCAACCGCGAGACCCGGCTCTTCCACGTCGGACGGCTCCGACACCGAGACCGAGCGGCGTGATCCCGCTCACCAACCACGGCGAGCTGGCGGCACCGCCTGACCCACCCCCGGTACGGCGTGAAGAAGACCTACCTCGCGGCACATCGTGGGCCTGATCCCGCGCGACCCTCGGCAAGCGCCTCAAGTGACGGCATCCAGCTGGAGGACGGGTACGCGCGCGCGGACCACCTGGGCGTCGTCGAGCAGACCGGAAAGAATCCATCTGGTCGAGGTCACCCTCCACGAGGGTCGCAAGCACATCGTCCGCCGGATGTGCTCGCGGAGGCGGGCTTCCCCGTCGACAAGCTGGTGCGCACCGCCTTCGGCCCGATCACCCTGGGCGACCAGAAGTCGGGCTGGTCCGCGCCGGCCGTCCAACACGGAGGTCGGGATGCTGATGCAGGAGGTCTGTGCCCCAGGCGCTCAGGCGCCGCGGGGTTGGGGATGGGTCGGCCACCCCCTTTATAGTCGTCCTGACTATTAAGGGGTGGCCGCCCGTGTTGCACGGCTACGACAAACACGCCTTCGAACCCTTCTGCCGTCACCGTCGACCTCGCCGCCTCCCGCACGCCCCGCGCGGACGCGCTGCACGTGCTGCTCGTCGAGCGGGTACAGGGAGCCGTACGCCGGCCGCCGGGCACCGCCCGGCGGCTTTCTGCTGCCGGACGAGTCGGCGGAGCAGCGGCGGCCCGCCGGGAGCTGGCCGAGGAGACCGGCCTGGGTTGACGTGAGCGCGCTGCACCTGGAGCAGCTGCCACCTACAGCGAACCTCGGCCGCGATTCCCCGGATGCGGGTCGTGTCGGTCGCGTTCGCCGCCCTGCTGCCCGACTCCTCCCGAAATCGCACGGCGGCAGGTGACGCCGCCGAGGCCCGCCGGGTGCCGTACGACGAGGCCCGCGACCTCGCTCTTCGACCACGACCGGATCCTGGCGCCGACGCCCGGGAACGCGTCGGCGCCAAGCTGGGAGTACACTCCGCCTGGCCACCGCCTTCTTCGCCCGGCCGAGTTCACGCTCGGCGAGTTGCAGCAGGTCTGCGAGACGGTGTGGGCACGACCCTGGACCGGCCCAACTTCCGCCGCGAGTTGTCTTCTGCCACCCCGGGCTTCGTCGAACTCGTCCCGGGCGCCGCCTGCCTCACCGGCGGCCGAGGTAAACCGGCCGCGCTGTACGCACCGGCCCGGCTACCACCTCTGCACCCGCCTCGGTTCGCACCCTCGGGAAGGACGCCCTGTATGACCACGACCACCGTCACCGCCAAGCGCGCCGCCACCGGGCCCCTCACCGGCCTCGCCCTCGGCGACGCGCTCGGCTTCCCGACCGAGTTCAACGACGTCCCGTCGATCCTCGCCAAGTGCGGCCCCTGGCGGGAGATGGAACTGCCCCGGCCCGCGATCGTCACCGACGACACCCAGATGACGCTGGCGCTGGGGAAGGGGCTGCGGACGGCCATGGATGGCGCGGCGTCCTCGCGCCCGAGGCGATGGCGGAGCCCGTACGGCAGGAGTTCATCGCCTGGAACCGGTCGCCGGGAGAACAACCGGGCCCCGGGCACACCTGCCCTCACGGCCTGCGATCTCCTGGAGCGCCCTGATCGCCCCGGCAGGACGCCTCCCAGATCCACCGGGCGCTGCGGCGCCAACATGCGCGTCGCGCCGGTCGGTCTCGCGCCCGGTCTCAGCGACGAACAGCGCGCGGGCGCCGCCCAGCTGCGTCCGCGCTCACCCACGGGCACCCCACCGCGCTCGCCGCCCTCGACCTCACCGCACACGCCGTGCGGCTGCTCGCCGAGGGAGCGGAGCCGACGGGGACTGGTCGGGCTGCCGTGGTCGTACGCCTACGACAACCGCACCCGCTACCACGAGCGCTGGCTCGGCGACCTGTGGACCCGCGCCCAGGACTCCACGCCCGAGCACTTCATCGCCCGGCGTGCTGGGACGAGCGCCTGGCGATACTCGACCGGCTCCAGGAGGCGGCGCGCACCCGTCTCGCCCGAGACCGACCCGTGGCCCGCGGTGGGCGAGGGCTGGATCGCCGAGGAGGCGATGGCGGCCGGGCTGCTCTGCCTTCCTGCTCTTCGTCGACGAGCCGCTGACCGCCCTGTGCGCCAGCGGCGCCTGCACCGCCGGCGACTCCGACTCCATCGCTCTGCCCCGCGGGCGCCTTCGCGGCGCTCACCTGGGCGCCGACGTCTGGCCCGCCGAGGGGGCTGACCGCATCGAGTACCGGGGCGACCTGCTGGCCCTCGGAGCGCTCTGGGACAGCTTGAGCACATGATCGACGCCCTGGATACCGACCTGGCTTCGGTGGTGGCCGAGCAGCCCTTCCCGGTGCTGTTCGCCACCGTCTCCGGCGCCCACCTCTACGGCTTCCCGTCCCGTGACTCGGACGTCGACCTGCGCGGCGTGCACCTGCTGCCCGCCGCCGACCTGGCCGGGCTGCGCGAGCCGGAGGAGACTAGGTCGCGGATGTGGGACCGGACGGCGTCGAGATGGACCTGGTCACGCACGACCTGCGCAAGTTCGTACGGCTGATGCTGCGGCGCAACGGCTATGTGCTGGAGCAGTTGCTGTCCCCGCTGGTCGTGCACACCACCGAGGCGCACCGGGAGCTGGCCGCGCCGCGCCGGGCGTCCTCACTGGCCACCACGCCCACCACTACCGGGGTTTCGCGACCACTCAGTGGCGGCTGTTCGAGAAGACCGGGTGAGCTGGAAGCCGCCGCTGCACACCTCTTCCGGGTGCTGCTCACCGGTATCCACCTGATGCGCGGCGGCGAGGTGCAGCCCCATTCCGCCCACGCTCCTCGGGGAGGTCGACGCCGCCCCGGGACTACCTGCCCGAGCTGATCGCCGCCAAGGCGGAGCGCGGGCGAGGCACGGGGACGCCGGCGTCGACCACGCGCGCGTGCGCGCCGACGTGGAGCGGCTGTACGGCGTACTCCGACGAGGCGCAGGCGGCGGTCAGCGCTGCCCGACGCCCCCCACCGCGTACGACGCCCTGCACGACTTCGTCGTACGGATCCGGCTGCGAGCGCTGAGGTCCGCCGGACGCGGACGAGGTGAAGTCTCTCGACACGGCGCCGGTCCGGTTCGGCCGGCAGCGCGGGCTTCGCTCGCGGCGGCCTTCCTCGCCCTCCGCCGTCAGGCGGTTCATCCGCGCCCCACCTCCGGCCAGGGCACTCTGCCGTGCGCGCTTCACGGCGAGCAGCGACTCCTGCGGTCGCCGACGTCGATGGTCAGGACGCCCGTGCGCAGCAGGTCCCGGGCGGAGGCCAGCAGCCGCAGCAGGTGCATCGCGTGCTTCCAGCGCGGAGTGCCGTGGACGCGCACGTCGGCGTCCAGCTTGCGGCGCTGGTCGGGCTAGCGGGTGAACGTCTCAGGGCCCGGCGCGAGAGGAACGCCTCGCGCAGGGCGAGCAGTTCGCGGCCCGTGTCGTCCACGGATTCCACGAGCGGGGAGTGCAGGCACTCCAGGATGTTCGGGTTCGCGCGCAGGGCCAGCTCGCAGAAGCGCTCCAGCTCCCAGCTGAACTGCTCCTGCGCGGGACCCTCTACGTGCGTCGGCGGCTTCTCGAAGCGCCAGAACAGCTCGGTCGGAGCGAGGAACACGCCCCGGCGGTCGGTGTCGCTGTCCTCCGTCGCCAGACCGAAGGCGCGCGAACCCATGACACAGGCGTAAACGGTGGTCGCGTACCAGGGTCTCGGGTTCCATGCCCGAGCGTACGCGGGCGGCTCACGCCAGCCGGACCGAATCTCCGTCCACCGCGATCCGCTCCTCCGGCAGCGGCGCCGGTCGCCGGCCCCTGCTCCACCGCGCCGTCGGTGATGCTGAACCTGCTGCCGTGGCAGGCGCAGTCGATGGAACTCGTCCCGCACATCCGACACGAGGCAGTTCTGTGGGTGAGACCGCCGAGAAGGCCTTGAACTCGCCCTGTTCCGGCTGCGTCACCACGATCTTGCGGTCCGCGAAGATCTTGCCGCCGCCGACCGGGATGTCGCTCGTCGGCGCCAGCTCCTGTCCCGCCGAGGCGGCCGAGGATCGCCGCCGTCGCCGTCCCCGCCGCCGCAGCCCACGGAGAGCGCGGCGGCGCCCGTGCAGAGGAGGACCGTACGGCGGGTCGGGGTGTGGTCATGTCGCAGCTCCGGGGAAGGGGGGTTCCGGCCGGGGCCAGCGTCTCCAGGAGACGGGCGCCCCGGGCCTGTACGCGGCGGGCTGACTAGGGCTGGACGGACCAACAACCGATACGCACGTCAGCAAGGAGCATCGCCGTGGCGGTACGAGCGGTCCGGGGCGCCGTCCAACTGGAGCGGGACGAGGCCGGGCACATGGACGAGCAGGTCGCGGCACTGCTGACCGCCGTCCTGGAGCGCAACGACCTGACCGGCGACGACCTGATCAGCATCTGGTTCACGGCGACGCCCGACCTGCACAGCGACTTCCCGGCCGCCGCCGCCCGCAAGCTCGGCATCACCGACGTGCCGTGATCTGCGCCCAGGAACTGGACATCGAGGGCGCCATGCCCCACGTCGTCCGGGTCCTCGCCCACATCGAGTCCGACCGGCCCCGCGCCGAGATCGCCCACGTCTACCTCGGCGCCGCCCGCGGCCCTGCGCAAGGACATCGCCCAGTGAGAACCGCACCCCGTCATCGGCACCGGCCTCATCGGGACCTCCGCCGCCCTCGCCCTGACCCAGCGGGGCGTCACCGTCCACCTGGCCGACCGCGACCCCGAGCAGGTCCGTACGGCCGCCGCACTGGGCGCCGGCACCGACGAGGCCCCGGACGGGCCGGTCGACCTCGCGATCGTCGCCGCCCCGCCGGCCCTGGTGGCCGACGTGCTCGCCGATGTCATGGGAAGCGGGGCGCCGCCCGCGGGTACATCGACGTGGCCAGCGTCAAGGGCGGTGGGCGCGTGCGCGAGCTGGAGGCGCGGGGGCTCGACCTCGCGGCGTACATCGGCACCGCATCCCATGTCCGGCCGCGAGAAGTCCGGGCCGCTGGCCGCCACCGGCGACCTCTTCGAAGGCCGTCCGTGGGTGCTGACCCCGACCCGGGACACCGACACCGAGGTGCTGAACCTCGCCCTGGAGCTGGTCTCGCACTGCCGCGCGGTGCCCGTGGTGATGGACGCGGACGCCCACGACCGCGCCGCGGCCCCTCGTCTCGCACATGCCCCACCTGGTCTCCAGCATGGTCGCCGCCCGGCTGGAGCACGCCGAGGAGGCCGCCGTACGGCTTGTGCGGGCAGGGCATCCGCGACGTGACCCGGATCGCCGCCTCCGACCCCCGGATGTGGATCGACATCCTCTCCGCCAACCCCGGGCCGGTCGCCGACCTGCTCACCGACGTCGCCGCCGACCTGGAGGAGACGGTGCGGGCCCTGCGCGCCCTGCAGTCCTCCGACGAGGACAAGCGCCGCGAGGGCGGCACCGGCATCGCGGAGGTGCTGCGGCGGGGGCAACGCCGGGCAGGTGCGGGTGCCGGGCAAGCACGGCAGCGCACCCCGCGTCTACGAGACCGTCGCGGTCCTCATCGACGACCAGCCCGGCCAGCTGGCCCGCATCTTCGCGGACGCGGGATGGGCCGGGGTCAACATCGAGGACGTACGGATCGAGCACGCGACCGGACAGCAGGCCGGCCTGATGCAGCTCATGGTCGAGCCGAAGGCCGCTCCGGTGCTGGCGGCGGCCCTCAAGGAGCGGGGCTGGGCGATCCGGCAGTGATCCCCGGTTCCGCGGATGGTCCCCGGGGCGGTCCCCGGGTCCCGCCGCAGAGACCGGACCAGGTCAACGCCGCCAACGACGTGTACATCGCGCACCGCGACCAGTTCATCACTCATGTCCACCAGGACGATCCAGGACTCGCTGGCCCGGTGTCCATCACTCCGCGCCGGACCGGATTTCCGGTGCGCGGTCGCTCTTCGCTGTTGAAGTCCATTCTGGAGAGCGAGCCGGGATCCGTTCACGTGGTGTACGCAGCCGGCGGGTACGGCAAAACGACCGCGGCCATCGACCTGGCCGCTCAGGCGCGCGGCCGTGGCTTCGACGTGTGGTGGATCTCCGCCGCAGACTACTCGGCACTCAGCGCGGGCATGAGGGCGTTGGCCCTGCGGCTGGGGGCTTCTCCGGAGAGGGTGCGGCTGGCCTGGTCCGGCCACGACGGCGACGCCCCCGGAGCTTGTCTGGGAACTCCTCGCTGTCCACCCGCGCCCCTGGTTCGTCGTGATTGACGGCGCCGACGACACGAGGATCCTGGCCCTGCCGGGCGGATCCGTAGGCGATGGAAACGGCTGGATAAGGACCCCTCAACCGCATGGCAGGGTTCTCGTGACCAGCCGGAACGGGAACTCGGAAATGTGGGGCGAATGGCACCGGCATGCCCTGCGCGAACTGACGACGGAACAAGCGGCGCAGATCCTGCGAGACCGTGCCGGTCTGGGGGCGGGCACCCAGGAGGACGCCGAGAGACTCGCTGACCGTCTGGGGCGCATGCCACTCGTGCTGCACCAAGCCGGTCTGTACCTCGCCCGGGTACGGGGCATCCGCTCCCTGGCCCGGTACTTCCGCTCCCGACACCTTCAACACGTATCGGGCGGCCCTGAACGAGCGATTCGGAGAGCTGCTGGACAGCCCCGTCGGCACCGGGTCCGCCCAGCATAGTGTGCGCGTCACCAACACCTGGGAAATCAGCCTGGACCTTCTCGGTGAGCAGGGGGTCACGAATGCCCGCGCACTCATACGTCTCTTCTCGCACTTCGCCGACGTGGACATCCCGTACGTGCTGATGATCGACCCCGACATGCTGAGGCGGTCGCCTCTGTTCGCGTTCGAGTCGACCGACGACATCCAGAGAACCATCGACAGCCTCGCGGACTTCGGGCTGCTGCTCAAGAATTCTCCGAATGAGGGATCGCCGGTTTCGGATTATTCGCTGGTGGTACACCCTGTGATCGGCGAAACAATGCGCGCGTCGGTGGACGCGGACGGCGAGCGCGGCTTGTACGTCGAGCTGGGGCTGCATGGCCTGGCCTCCGCCGTCCGGGGGCGAGACTCGCGGAACACCGACGAATGGAGGGTCTGGAGCAACCTCCTTTCGCATGCGACGCGCCTGAGTACGCTTGCGCAAACGCTCGGCGACCGACTTGAGGAGGCGGCAGTTACCGACTTGTTCGAAGGTGTCGCGGCTTGCATGGACTACGCCCTGTCGACCGGAAGTCTGGAGCAGGCCGCCCGGCTGAGGAAGGACGCGGAGCCGTTGCGGGGCCACTTACCGACAACTCATCCATGTGTTCTCCAGTTCCGTTACCAGGCGGCCCGACTGAAGGACAGGGGCGGTGATCCCGGCGCCGGCGAGAAGGAGTACCGACTGGTCCTCGATGACCGGTCGCGCGTGCTGGGCCCGATGCACCTCGAGACCCTGCGCACACGCCATGCCTTGGCCTGGTTGCTCGCACAGAAGGGGGACCTGCCGGCCGCCGAAGCGGAGTACCGTGCGGTGCTGGAGGAGCGGACCAGGGTGTTGGGCGCGAGCCATCCGCATACGCTGTGGACGCGTCATGATCTCGCGCTGGTTCTCGTCCGGCGTGGAAGCCTCGTCGGTGATGAGGCCGAGGCGGAGTACCGGGCCGTGCTGGCCGAGCGGACCAGGGTGTTGGGCGCGAGCCATCCGCATACGCTGTGGACGCGTCACGATCTCGCCTGGGTTCTCGCCCAGCAGGGCAACCTGGCCGCCGCCGAAGCCGAATACCGTACGTTGCTGGAGGAGCGCGCCCATGTCCTGGGCGAATCACATCCGGACACGTTGGGCGCGCGGCACGCTCTGCTGCGGGTTCTCGTCCGGCGTGGAAGCCTCGTCGGTGATGAGGCCGAGGCGGAGTACCAGGCCGTGCTGGCCGAGCGGACCAGGGTGTTGGGCGCGAGCCATCCGCATACGCTGTGGACGCGTCACGATCTCGCCTGGGTTCTCGCCCAGCAGGGCAACCTGGCCGCCGCCGAAACCGAATACCGTGCGGTGTTGGAGGAACGCATTGGGGTGCTGGGTGAAGCCCATCCCGAGACCCAGAAGACCCGTGCACGACTCAGCGCCTGACATCCGGCTGACGGCGCCGCGCATGGATGACGACACCTTGCGGGTCCTGGCTCTTACCTCCGCTGTGCGACAACGGAGAAACTCAGTGGCACCGGACAGTTCTTCCGTTTCCATAGTCGACGCCCGGACACCACCATGTTCGAATATGCCTGCCAACTCAGCGAATCGTATTCTTGGAATTCAACGAGACGGAATTCTGTGAGTACGGATTGAGAATCTCCGCCATGGTATGACGTGCTTCGATCACCGTCGTGTACTTGATATCGGCCTTGCGTTCGGCATAGTCTTTCCGCTCGACTGTGATCTTCCGCTCGCCGAAGTAGTCTTCGGTTGGCACCATGACAGAAGGAGGTACGCCGCGTCGGAACGTCAGGGACGCGGGGTGCTGGTCAACGATGATGAGATGACCGCCGGGTCGCAGTATCCGCCGCAGCTCGCGCAGAACGGGCGGCAGCTCGAAGATCCAGACCAGCGAGCCCCAGTTGAGGAAGACGACATCGAATGAAGAAGGCGACAGCGGCATGTTTGTCACGTCTCCCACCATGAAAGCGCAGTGAGGCGAGTTGGCCCGGTCCGAAATTTGTCTCGCAATGCGCACAGCTTTTTCCGAGTAGTCGAATCCGACTGCCTGGGAAAAGGTTCTGGCGATGCTCACGGTGTCGGTCCCGATATGGCACATCGGGTGCAGGCACCGCCCACCGAAAGCAGTCAGGAGATCGCTGTCGATGGATGAAAGGCTTGATTCTCCGGATATCACCTCCTGTACGGCGTAAAAAGGCGATTCCAGATGCAGAGCGGCCGCCTCGTCCCAGCGGGGCTGGTTGGCAATGTCTTCATCCGAACGCGGCATATTCCCGAATCCCCTCAGCTTTCGTGGCATCCCGGCAAGAATAGACACGGTATTTTGTGGCAGTCAATACGGCAGTCGAGCGGCGCGCGACCAAGGGAAGGCCGGCAGGTGTCAGAGATATTTGGGTGGCGAGAACTTGGTGAGAGAGCTGCCGGCCTCTCGGACTCCCACTCCCGGGACAGGCGACCTCCACCTGTGCGTCTGGAAGAGTTCGCTGCCTGTGCGTGGACGGTGTACGGCGTTTCGTCGGAGGCCGAAGAAACCTGCCACGCCGAATTCCGGGAGGGGTTCTGGTCTGCAGCCCGCACGGGGAAAAGCGTCGGCGCCGCCGTGGAGGCGTGGGCCCGGAACCCCGCAGTGCAGGTGACGGTGGAAAGCCTGCGGAGATGCCGCGACGTCGCGGCGCTGTCCGCCGCTTTCGAAGGTCGGAACGAAGCCTTTCTGCTCGCTGGCTCCATGTCATACGGAAGATTCTTCTCCGTCCGCCAACAACGGGCCAACCTGCGCCCGTCCGACGTGGACATAATAGCCGTTATGCAGAACCGGGATGAATTTTTCGGAATATTCTCACGATTGGCTGAACTTGATTTTCTGAGATCGTCGACGGCCCGTCCATGACTGAACTAGAGGAGGCTGTCGAGTCGGCGGGCCATGGTCATACGGCCGACCTCATGGTAGTTGCCTCACGAACACCGCAAGGTGATCGAATATGCGCCGACTGGGGAGCGCCGGCCGGTATGACGTCAGTATCCACTTATGCTCCATCGCGGATCTCAGACGCCTTATCCTACCATTCGACGTCGATGCGACATCTGTCGCCTTGACCATCCGGGCCGTGCCTCTCAGCGCGCGGGGGCCAGGTAAACTGCGCGATGAGAGATGGATTTCACTCTCCGGCGCCACTGTCTCGCGAGAAGTTCGCAAAACCCGAATCGGAGAACTGAGTGCCGATATCAGGGTGCCCTTCCGTAGGCTTTCGGACGGCATGTATCTGGGACGCTTCGTCCGTTCTCTCCTTCCCTCGCATAGAGGTTCTTCAATCATCCCCTGCGGTGACCTCGATACTGCGCGAATGCGCTGACCAGTTGAACTCAATCCTCCGCAGGAACGTCGAGGGGAGAGGTTTCCTTTCACCACATGAGATCCTGCATCCGCACCGGCGAGACTTTTCGCCGTATGTCAGGGACTTCTGCAGAGGGGCGCAGGATTTCTGTGTGACTCCTCCGGAAGTTGTGCGCGCGTCGTAGGGCACATCACGTGAGAAGTTAAAGATCCCGTGCTGTCCTTTCTATCTTGGATTGAGGGATTGAGGGAGGCATTGGGCGTTCCATTGGAGCCGCAGTCATGGCCGAAGCATGGCTGGTACACACCTGGGGTAGCGAGAAGCGGTGCCGTCGGGCCTGCATCTGGTCCTCTGGCATGGACGGTCACCCGCAGGTCGGTGTAAAAGAGTGCATGCGCGGATCGGGCCAGCGATTGGCGGGACTCGGACAATTCGGCAGGGGCAGACACACCAGTCGACGAGGCACCGCAGTGAAGCACACGAATGGGTGACACGGTCTGCGCTGATTCGTCGTCACCGACATGTAGTCTCCGTGATGTCGCAGTTCAGAGCCGGTATCCGAGCTCCTGCGGTCGGTAAAATCGAGTTCAAGAAGGGCTCGGACAGCGGGGTGTTCTCTGAACTACGGGACCAGAGCGTATGCCTCGGCCCCTGGCGTGCGTTCTTCGCGGATGGCACGATGAGCGCCCATGCATGATCAAGGAACTCTTGCTGCTCAGGCTCTGCGTTTGGTCATGGCCCGCTTCCCGGACGCTCTGGGTGCCATGCTGGGGGGATCGGTTGCTCAGGGCCGTGCCACTGCAACCAGCGACTTGGACGTGGCTATCCTCTTGCCGGACTCGGACATCAGCCGCCGTGAGGTAGTACGCCATGAGGGCCGCCTGGCTGAGCTGTTCCTGAACACTCTCGCGGACATACCGGAATTTTTCGAGTGGGACAGATCCCGCCGTCGTGGCACGGTCCTGTTCATCTACGACCAGGGCTTGCCGTTGATGGACCCGCACGGCGATCTTTCCCGTGCGCGCGAACGGGCCGGGCAGTGCTCGCGGGCGGTCCTCCGCCGCTCACGCCGGCGGAATGGGAACGAGGCCGCTACGGCCTGACCTGCTTCATGGACGACTTGGTCGATACCCCGTCGGCCAATCGGTATAACAGCTCTCCCTCGCCGACTTCACCGTGCGCGAAGCGGCACACCTGCTCACTGCCTACCACGGCGCCTGGACGGGCATCGGCAAGTGGTTGCCCCGCAGACTGCTCAGCGCGGACCCGGTGCGGGGGAAGCGCTGCTGGACAGCCATCAAGCTTTTGGCAGAACACGCCGATCACACTCCGCTGGCGACTGCGGCTGAGGAGGTACTCGACCTGCTCGGCGGACCGCTGAGGAAGGGTACGCACATCGCTGGCGCCCCTGACCTGCGGAGAACGGGCTGTCAGCTGCTCGTAGGCGAACAGCACGGTAGATGGACGAGGTGCTGCAGCGGTTTCTGGACTGATCTCCTCCGGGTGATCGTGCTGATGGAAACCGACTCTGAACCTGTCGAGCCGTGAACCAGTCCAGCAGCGGCTCGTTGTAGCCGATCACGTTCCAGGCGGATCCGTTACGAAGGCGGGATCCGGGGCCTGGCGACTCGGCGCGACAGCATCCGGGTCGGGTTGCGGGTGGCGGCGGCAGGCTGCGCTATTCGCTCTCGTCTACGTCGTCTACATAGTTGCTCGCTGGAGCAGACTCGGTGGATGCCGCGTTCGGCGGCATCGGCGACATCGGCGAGGTGGTCGCCGGCGAGGTGGGCCAACTCGCGGGCCTTGATGGCCGACCACAGCAGTTCGACCGGGTTGAGTTCGCGCCGGGTCGCCCTGCGCGCGAACGGTCTCAGCGCTTCGAGCCTGAACATGGTGAACACCGTGATCGACCAGGCCCGACGACTGGAAGGAATGCCCGACGAGGCGGAAGCGTCGGGACTGCTCGACGACAAGTAAGGAAGCCCGGGGATCTCATCGGGATTCACCCGCCGCCGCCACGATCGCAGCAGCTCAGGCAGCGACTCGCCGCCACTCTCGCCACCCGCGACCCGCCCGCCCCGCACGTCCATAGGGGCGAGCCCTACTCGCCTAGTTCGCCTGCGCTGAGCTTTTCGACTTCGTGACCGGCTTGGCCGTCCCGCTACCGTCATCGTGATCTGCGAACTGCTCGGAGTACCGGATGAAGACCGGCCCGACATCCAGCGCTGGTCCGGCGAACTGTTCGCGGCCGGACAGCCAGGGTCATCGACGCGGCCCTCGCACTCCCCAGCCGACTACATGACAGACCCTCATCGCCGCCAAGCGCCGACACCCCGGCAAATCGCTCCTCGACCTCCTCATCTCGGCTCGCGACGGCGACGACCGGCTCAGCGGAGGAGGAACTGGTCTCTCTCGCGGTGCTCCTGCTCGTGGCCGGCCACGAGGCCACCACCAACTTCCTCGGCAACGCAACCCTGTCCCTGCTCCAGCACCCGGCCGAACTCGACCGCCTCCGCCAGAACCCGGACGACATCCCTACGGTGCTGGATGAGCTGCTTCGATTCGACTCCCCGTCAGCACGGCTACCTTCCGGTACACCACCGAGGCCGTCACACTCGGCGGCGCCGACATTCCGAAAGCGCACCGGTCCTGGTCGTCCTCGGAGCCGCCAACCGCGACCCGAACGGTTCCGTCACCGGACCAGCTCGATGCGAACCGGGACGCTGCCGGCCACCTCGCCTTCGGGCACGGTATCCACCGCTGCGTCGGCGCTCCCCTGGCCAAGGCCGAGGCAGAAATCGCGCTGCGCGCGGTACTGACACGGTTCCCGGGCCTCCGCTCGCCGTGCCGCCCGACCAGCTTCAGTGGCGGCACGCCCGTCTTGTACGCGGTCTGACCTCGCTTCCCGTCCTGAAGTAGCCCGAGGCGCAGCTTTGGTGAGTGAGGCGGCTCTGGCTATGAGCAGGCAAGCCCCGGAGCTGCTGTTCGCTAAGAGTGAGAACGGGGGCTTTCCGAAGATTAGGCACGAGTCGCGGATGAGGTGATTTCGTCCCATCGTGCAGATAGGCCGTGCAGTCCCACGCCTATGAACCGCTCCGTCGAGCTGATCGAGGAAGCGCTCGGCTCGCGTCAGGTCCTCCAGGGGTGTCTACCGCTACACCGTCGTCCAGGACAGGGACCATCTGCACGGCGTGGCCGTGTTTGACGAAACGCAGCATCTCTACTCCTTCGGCACGCTCCAGGGCCCTTGCCGGAGCTGACGGAAGTGTTGGAGAGCCTTGCCTGTGAAGCCGTAGAGGCCCGGAGTTGACGCAGGTACTTCGGCCGGTCGCCCCTTGGGTACGGGATGGGCTGGCGCGAGAACATGACGGCCTCGCTGCGGGCCGTGACGACGACCTTGACGACGTTGTGGTCCAGGACGGCGCCGACGTCGACCAGCTCGGTGTAGGCGTTCACGGCGAAGATGCCGGGCGGAGTGAATTCCAGGGCCTCGGAGACGTCGTTGATGGCGGTCGGCGAGATGAACGGCTCGTCGCCCTGCACGTTGATGTATCCGTCGGCTGGTAGACGTTCGGCGACCTCCGCGACGCGGTCGGTGCCGGTGAGGTGCTCCCCGGTGCGGATGCTGTCGATGCCGAGTTCGCGGCACGCTGCTTCGATGCGTTCGTCGTCCGCTGCGACGACGGCCCCTGCAGGCGTTTGGCCTCCAGACAGCGCTGGTGGACGTGCCAGAGCAGCGGCTTGCCGCCGAGGAGGGCCAGTGGTTTGCCGGGGAAGCGGGAGGCACCCCAGCGGCAGGGTATGACGGCGATGTGCCGGCGCCGTTCGGCGTCGGTCGGTCGGGCTGTGGTGGCGGCCACGACGTCCCTCCTGGTGGTCGGGTTCGGGGGGCTTCAGGTGAGCTGGGCGAGCTTGGCGCGGACGGTGGGTGAGGCGGTGGTCGCGAACGGCCGCCACTGGTAGCCATCGACCTCCCTCCTCCTGCAGCGTCACCGCGTGATCGGCCCCGAGGTGGAAGGCCCAGCGAAGTCCACGTGGTGGTGGGCCGGCTCGTTCTTCGACGGGTTCGCGTCGATCGCGTGCACGTCGATGTCGAGGAGTGTCCTCGTGGCCGGCGAGGGGAACCACGGCGCTCGGCGGGATGCCGGCGCCTCCTCGTGCAGTTCGCGCAGGGCGGCGTCGCGCAGGCGCTGGTCGGACGGTTCGTTGTGCCCGCCGGGCGCCGGAGTTTCCCGGACGCCTTGTGCAGGATGTGGAGCACGTGCCGTTCACCGTTGATGACGATGGCGCTGCCGGTCACGTGGGCGGGGAAGGTCTTGCGGCTGGTGGGATCGTCCGCGCCCGCGAGCACGGCGAACAGCATCGTAGGGGAGGCGCGCTCGTTCGGGTGGCGGGCGAGGTACGCCTCCGTGACGGCACGGACGTGTTCGGTGGAGGGAGGCAACGGGGTCACCTTTCGAAGTGGCGGAGCCAGGTTCTGGCGATGGTGTCGCGGTCGGCTGCCGGCATCTCACGCAGTCCGGGCTGGAGTCGCGCGTGGCTGAGTGTGGCGGTGGCGGCGAGTATCTCGGCCTGGACGAGGTGGATGTAGGTGCCGACGGCGGCGCCGTGCACGAAGTTGACGGCACCGCCGTCGGCGAGAACGTAGAAGTAGTGGCCGGTGACCTCATACCGGGTCAACTGGGGTCCGACGGGTTGACGTTCGTAGAGGTCGTCGAGGCTGCCGAGTTCGAGCTTCGTCCTCGGAGGAGGTCACCGATCTGAGGTACGCGCCGTTGCTGCAGGGCGGCGAATCTCTCGTGCCGGAGGGCGAGATTGCCGGTGGCGCACAGGACGAGATCCGCGTCGTGGACGGCCCGGTGGTGGACGCGCTGGTATGGAAGCCGAGGGCGTGCGCCTGTACCCGCTTGACCGCGTCGTTGTCGTACACGGTGACGCGCAGGTCCTGGGCACGTAGGGTCTGCGCAATCGAGCGACTGATCTTGCCGAAGCCGATGATGCAGGCGGTGCGGCTCGTGAGGATGTCCCCGGCGGGCGCGGACGAGGGCGTCTGGTAGAGAACACGATGGACCGGCCGACGAGGTGGTCCTCGCAGTCCTTGAGCGGTGAGCGGGCCACGGACACGACCGGGCATGGGAGCGAGCCGAGGGCCGCGCACCGCTGGTGTCCGTTCTCGGTGTCCTCGACGACGCCGAGGATGCGGCCGGAGAATTTGTCCACGAGGGTGTCGAGGCTGGCTGCAGAAATAGCCGCCGATGTCGACCAGGACGACGTCCTGGCCGCCGGCCGTGTCTTCCAGGTAGTGCAGGGCCTGGGTCTCGTCGGTGAACCGCTCGCGGCTCAGGTCGTGGACCGGCAGGGTGCGGCGGACGGTGTCGAGGGTCGGCTGGTGGATCGACCGGGGCTTGGGGAGGACGGCGCCGATCGTGGACACCGCGGTCATGGCGCGCAGAACAGCAGGTCGTTCCTGGAGCAGGTGCGTGATGACCAACGTCGTGATCGCCTGGCCAGCGGGGAACTGCGCGGTGATCCTTCGGAAGAAGGCGTCCAGCCGCGCTCGCTCGGGGGTCTCCATGAGCACTCCTCTCGTGATCCGACGGGTGCGCCTAGGCGGCACGGCTGCAGTCCGGCACCGGGGAGGCCAGCGCCTGCATGTGAGCGCGCAGTCCGCTGTGGAGGTCGACGCGCGGCTGCCAGCCGAGGACCTCTCCCGCACGGCCGGGGTCGGCACGCGTGAGGAGGACGCCTCGTTGCGCGCGTGGTCCTGGTGGAGCTGGATCTCGCGGCCGGTGAGGCTGTTGGCGATGTTGATCACGTCCAGCAGGGACGCGTTCGAGCTACCGCCGACGTTGATGGTGCCGTGCGCGTTCGGGATGGTCGCCGGCGGCGATCATGGCGGCGACCACGTCGTCGATGTAGGTAAAGTCGCGGCGCTGGTGACCGCCTCCGTAAAGGCGCAGGGGTTGTCCGGTCAGGGCGGCGTACAGGGCGCGGTGGGTGAACATGTCGGCACGCTGCCGGGGGCCGTAGACGGTGAAGTACCGCAGGGCGACCACGCTGGGGCCGACGGGGCGCTCGGCGTAGGCGAAACAGAGCTGCTCCTCGGCCAGCTTGGTCACGGCGTACGGGGAAGCGGGGTGGGGCGGTCGGTCTCGCGACTTGCATCGCCGTCGGTCGGACCGTAGACGCTGGGAGGAGGAGGCTACGACTAGCCGGGATACGCCGATCCGGGTGGAGGCTTCGAGGACGCGGTGGGTGGCCAGCACGTTGGACGCGAGGTAGTCGCCGAACTGCGGTCCCCACGAGGGCCGTACGCCGAGGATGCCGGCGAGGTGGAAGACGGTGTCGGCGTCGATCAGGAGCGGGTCGATCGCGCAGTGGAGGAGGTCGGCCATGACGTGTAGTATCCCGGGCGACCAGAGGCGCGGCGAGGTTGGCGGCGGCCGTCGGGTCGGTAGACGGGTCTCGCCGGTCCACGCCAATCACGGTGGTGCCGGCCTGGACGAGGGCGTGGGCGAGGTGGGAGCCGATGAATCCGGCGGAGCCGGTCACCACGGCCCGTCGGGGCGAAGCGTTGGTCGGGGGCTAGCTCGTGCTGTGGCACGGAGATCTCCAGAGTGGTGTCGTCTAAGAGGGCTAGTCAGGTGAGCCGGGACAGGACGGTTCTCCGTGCGCGCTGAGCGCGGCGTCGTTCTCCTGGTGGCCCTTGACCAGGGCTGTGGCCACCTCGATGGCGCCGAAGGACTCCAGGAGGCGGCGTTCGGCGTCGGTGGGCGAGCGTCCCGTAGCCGCGAGTGAAGGCGGTGCGGAGGTGGGGTGCGGCCTGCCAGCGTCGGAATTGAGCGCCCAGGGGCGAAGTCGCGGACCCGGGCGTCCCGCGTCGCATGCGCTCGAAGTCGTAGATGCCGAAGGTGTCGCCGAGCAGCCAGTTGCGCGGCTGGTAGTCGAGGTGGCAGATCGCGCTGTCCATGTGGCTGGTGCCCAGGATGACCAGTGGTGCTTCAGCAGGTTCTCCTCGGCGGCATCGAGCAGGTCGGCGTGGACTGCCCGGTCGATCCACTCCTGGAACCGCTCGGCGAGCGAGGCGCCGACGGCACCGCCCTGGGCATGGCCGTGGCCGGTGCGCTGCTTGTTCAACACGTGCCCGGCCTCGTGGTGGGCCAGCTCCTCCTCGGGCGAGCCCGGGGGCATGCGCGGTCGCCTGCGAGCGCGGTGAGCAACAGGGTGCGGGTGGCGTTGTCCCGGCCGACCACCACCGGTGCATGTCCGGTCAGATGAGTGACCCACGCCCCGTAGGCGTGGAGTTCTCCGGCGTACCGGTCTCCTCCGCGTGCTGCTTCGCGATGAACTGACGCCCGTCGCCGGCCACCAGGCGCACGACGCGGGGCGGAGCGCGGGGTCCGCTGCGATGTCGACTGCGCCGAGGAGGAGGTGCGTCGGCCATCCGAGGGTCGCGCAGGTCGCGATCACGGGGTCAGCCCATGCGTAGGAGGCTGAGGTGCTCGGTGTCGTTGTGCCGGTCGAGCATCTAGCGGGTCTGGCCCAGGCGGTTGCGGTGGTGCTGCCAGCGAGGTGATAGGTGGGTGTGGTTGTGAATCCCGCGGGCGAGCCGATCGGGATGCCGAGCAGCAGGGTGTGTGCGGTGATCACCGTCTCCCCCGTGGCGCGCGAAGACGACGCGCTTGCCGTGGTTCTCCTTCGATGAGCTGGCTCAGGTTCCTACTGGCGCGCTTCAGGAACCCGTTCCAGGTGTCAGAGCCGTTGGCCCAGGGCGTATCAGGGTGGGCGTGCGGGCCCGCCATCGGCGGCCGTCTTCACCGCGTCCCACGGCCGGCCGTCGGCGTCGCCGTGGACCGGGCCGTCGAGTCGGTCGTCGTGGTGCACGGGGATCTGGAGCGTCTGGGCGATGATCTCGCCGGTCTGGACGAGACGGATCCGCGGGCCCGTGTAGATGACGTCGAACGGCTTCTTCAGGTGCTCGGTGGCGGCGGCGTGCAGCCTGTTCGGCCTGGGCATATCCGAGGTTGGTCAGGCCGGTACAGGTGCGTGGGCCTCCGACCAGGCCGTCGGCGTTGCACTGGGCCTGGCCGTGCCGGACGAAGACGAGTTCGGTGGTGATCGCGAGGCTCCTCGGTGCATGAAACGGAGGGGCAGGCTGTAGTGGTAGCCGTTGCGGCCGCCACGCGACGGGGCGGTGAGCACGGCGTGCAGGCCCAGGAAGCTGTCGAGCTGGCCCCGGTCCGTCGTGCCCAGCCGGGCGTCGTAGGTCGGGCTGCCGCGTTGTACGCGAGCAGGGCGGTAGGTGACGGCTTGGTCCGTGAGCGGCCCGTAGGTCAGGTGGAGCGCCGCGACGAGCTTGGCGAGGTCGTAGCCCATCGGGGCGAGGGACAGGTCGTCGGTGTCGACGGCGACGATGTCCTGCGTGCTGGTAGATGATGAAGTTCCGAGGATTGCTGTCCTTGTAGAAGGCGCACGGGCCCTCGGCGGTCGCCTGCAGCAGGCCGAGCATCGCGTGCAGGGCCGTCTTGTTCGGCAGGTAGCCCTGCTCGTGGCGGCGTCGTAGAGCGATCGTCCGGGGACCGAGGTAGTCGTCGAGAGGAGCAACCGTCCTCTCGAAGTGGTGCGGGGTGTCCAGCGACGCGGAGTGCAGGTCGCTCGACCAGGCGGCACCGCGGGCGTGGCCGAGCAGGTCCGCGCCACGCGCGGGAGGTCTTCGGGACGCACGGGCGGCCCTCGATCCGTTCGAACGTCAGGAACCGCGGTCCGGCAGTGTGGAGGGCCGGCTGTCGCAGCGGCTTGGCGTGCGCGGTGAGCCACCGGTAGTGGCGCACCGCCCCCCGCCGCGCGCTCCGGTTCCGGGTAGTGCTTGGAGAACGAGGCGGGGCTCATGTCGGCTCTCCTCCTCCCTTCGGCTGGGCGACGACGAAGGTGATCCGGGACCGGGTGGTCAGCGGCTGGTCGGGAAGGAACTCGTGCAGGGTCGCCGCCAGGGCACCGGGGTTGCCGTACAGGCCCGGCGCCAAGTCGTACTTGGGGTTGGTGGCCAGGTACTGCACCGTGTGATCGTGGCCGTCGTAGGTGAAGACGTGCTCCTCGTCCAGGACGGCGATCACGTCGAGCGAGGAGGCGGCCAGGTCGGCGAGGTTGCCGCTGTGGGCTGCGGTGTAGAGGCTCTCGTGCTGGGCGGCACGCGGATCGAGGCCGGCGGAGGCGACCAGATGGTCCATCTCCCGGTAGCTGTCGAGGCCCTTGGTGACGAGCACGGCCACACCACCGGGGGCGAGGACTCTGGCGATCTGCCCGACGACGTCCTGGGGGCTCGGCGAGTGGTAGAGGCAGAACGCCGCGACGACGATGTCGCTCGACCCGTCGGGCAGGGAGGGTCGTGGAAGTCGCCTTCGACGAAGTCCACCGTGCCGTCGGGCAGGTCTGGCGCGCTCGCGGGCCTGGGCGAGCAGGAGGGGGCGGCGTCCAGGCCCACGACGCGCTCGGGCCGGAGCTGCTCGGCGATGACGAGGCTGCTCGTGCCGCGACCGCAGCCGATGTGCGAGCACCACGCCGAGCCGGTTGGGCCGGGCGTGGTGGGTCTGCACCAGGCTGACGATCGTCTCGGGCACCGGGTGGCCGGCGGTCCTGGCGCGCATCAGGGCGCTGGTGCGCCCCGGCCAGCCGAGAGGCGTGGTCCGCACAGCTCCGACTGTCGGGCGGGGTCCAGGAACGGGTTGGGCTCGTTCATGCCACCACCCCTGGCCGGGGGCGGCGCACTGGACCGGTCGGGACTGCTCGGCGGCGACCCTCCGCAGCCAGCGGCGCGCAGATCTGACGCCGGTTGGCCAGCAGCACCACGTCGGTGCCGGAGCCCGACGCCGATCTTCGCCATCACGCGGGGCCGCATCTTGCGCCGGTACGTGGCGACTTGTACGCGATCACGCCCCAGTGGATGCGAGTTGTGCACCCCGTTGCCCTTGTGCCCGGCCCTGTGCCGGATCTGCCTTGAGAAGATCCCGGCTACATGCGCCCGCCATGATCGACACGTCCATCAGGACCACCGTGTCGCAGGCTTCGAGCCGCACCTGCAGCGTCGAGTTGTAGTTGCCGTCGATCACCCACCGCGCTGTTCGCGGGCCACCAGCTCGCGCTGGACGTCGGTGAACTGTCCATGGGCAACGCGTTCCACTCGTCGTCGTAGAACGCGGCGTCCAGGTGCGTCACCGGGGCGTCGAGAGATCCGACCAATTCGCGGGCCACGTGGGATTTGCCGCTGCCTCCGCAGCCGACGATGGCGACCTTCTTCATGGTGCTCCAGCGTAGAGAGGTTCGGGTGTCCGGCGGACCATCCTCCGGGACGCGCCCGGAGGATCCGCGCGCCGTGGTCGATCGAGCGGTCTGCATCAGGCAGCTCCCCGCTCGGTCACCGTGGTCTGGAGGAGGCCGTGCAGGACGGACTCCAGGGTGTTGACCTGCTTGCACAGGCCGAACAGACGCAGGCGGTCCACACATGCGGCGCTCAGGGCGGCGTGCTGCTCAGTGCCGGCGATTTCGCTCAGGTAGGAGAGGCGTTCGAGGACGTCGTCCCGGAGCGCACGACCAGTTCCTTCGGGACGAACCGGTCGGCGAAGCGGATGTCCGCCGGGGCGCAGCGGCAGGCAGCCGGCGAGCACGGCCTCGAAGATGCGCTGGGTCATCTGCCCGACGGCGGCGTACCGCTCGGGCAGCATGAGCACCGTGGCCAGGGACCGGCCGTAGACGCCAGCGGCGTCCTCGAACGGGATCCGGCCCGCGAACCGGACGGCGCGGCCAGCGGCCGGTCTTGGTCCATTTCCCGGCGACCAGGTGCTCGACGCGGGCGGCTGCCGGGGCGAAGAAGCGGTCGAAGGACTCGTCGCGGTCGTACTGATTGCCCACGTAGCCGAGCGCGAGATCCCGGGGCCGCGCCGCCAGGGGCGAGGGCATCGGCCCGGGCGAGGGAGGTCCTCGGCGACGGGGAAGAGCAGCGAGTGTGCTCGGGGGTTGGCGCAAGCGCGGCCTCGCTGGACGCGGGTGTGGGCTGTACGGCGCCACACGCTCTCGGCGCGCAGGGTGCGGTCCTTGTCCCAGATGACGGTGGGCGTCCGGTGCCGGGCCGTGTAGTGGTTGATGAGCTGTGCCTGCCGGTGGAGGTCGCAGGTGTGCCCTCGCTGCCGCACACGGTGGTGTTGCGGCCGGGGATCGCCCAGCGCCACTCCAGGAACAGAGCGTCGATGCCGGGCAGGCCGTCGTCGAAGGTGTACGCGCCGCCGAGGTCGTCATCGGCTTCGAGGCGGTCACGGTCGGGCTGGAGGAAGACGATCTCGTGACCGCGGGCAAGGAGGGCGTCGATGAAGGGCGGCGGTGGCTGCGGCCTCCGTCGGGGGTGTCGGTGACGCCGTTGCCGAGGAAGCCCCAGGAGCTGTATCCGATCTTCATTTGGTGATCCACCGCCCTTCGAGGAGCAGGGCGTCGAGGCCGGAGTTGGCCAGGCAGTCCAGGGCCATCTCGGGTGTCCCGCAGATCGGCTTGCCCTTCACGTTGAGGAGGTGTTGATCAGCACGGGGATGCCGGTTCGGCGGCCGAAGGCGGTCAGCACCGCGTGCATGAACGGGTTCTGCGATCGGGTGACGGTCTGCAGGCGGGAGGTGCCGTTGGCGTGCACGATGGCCGGCACCCGCTCGTGCGTCAGGTCCGTCACCCCGGAGGCCATGGACATGTACGGGGCCGGCTGGCCGAGGGTGAAGAACCCGGCTGCGCGCTCGGCCGGGACCATGGGGGCGAAGGGGCCGGAACGGTTCGCGGAACTTCACGGTGGCGTTGAGCCGCTCGACGACGCCGGGCTCCAGCGGGAGGCGAGGATCAGGCGGTTTGCCCAGGGCGCGGCCCGGCCTCAGCCCTCCCTGGAACAGTCCGGCGATCACCCCGTGGGCAGGCTAGTCGGCGAGGAACTCGGCGGTCTCGATGCCGAGGGTCTTCTGGCGGAGGCCGGGCCGGGGGCCAGGTCGAGGGCTGGTCCTCGTAGGAGGGCCGAGGTAACAGTGGCGGGCGATGCCGGCGACCGGGCGAGGGCTACGCCCATCGACATGCACGGCGAGGAGCTGGCCCCGATGGCGGTTCCGGCGTCTCCGGGCGCCGGCGGGACGAACACCTCGTCGAAGATGTCAGCCTCGATGATCTTCCCGATGCTGACGCAGTTCGTGGCGACGCGCCGCCGCCCACGCACAGGCGCCGGGAGCCGGTGAGCACACAGGCGCGACGGGCAAGGTGAACCATCACTTGCTCCGGTCCCGCTCCTGAAGGGCAGCCGCCGGATCTCGGTGGACGTCGGTGAGCGGCTCGCTCGGGTGCCGCTCCGGGGCAGGTCTCGGCGACGAACCGCCGGGATGTTCTCGGGTATCCCGAGGTGAGGGTGCGCGTCGGGAAGTAGCCGGGGTGGATGCGAAAGCCCGTGGCCGTCGTGCGGACGGCCGTGGTGAACAGGTGCCGGAAGCGGGCTGGGTCGCCGAGGGCGGCCAGCGCCATGACGGTGCCTTCCTCGTCGCCCCGCCGCCAGCCCAGGTGCTCGGTGACGGCGCCGTACACGTAGCCGAGGAGGCCGGGTCGTTGATCGCTTCCAGGGTGTGGACGCGGGGGTGCTGAACGCGCCGTGGCCGTGGGCGATCGTGGTGGTCTGCCGCTCGCCGAGGCTGTCGACGACGAGTACGGCCGCTTCGTCCCAGCCGGAGGCGGCGTAGGCCGTGAGCTGGTGGGCTCGGTGGTGCAGGACCGATGTGACGCGGGCCGGGGAACTGGCTGCCGAGGACGCGCAGCCGCCGCCGGGTGCGCAGGGCGACCTCTGGCAAACCCGTGG
This sequence comes from Streptomyces thinghirensis, assembly GCA_021502835.1. The sequence goes on along the minus strand of JAKFGP010000007.1, from coordinate 30,506 downwards.
GCGCAAGCCAAGCTGCGGTCGCGCGTGGCCGACGAAGGCGCCATGCGCAGGGCGACGGGCGACTCGGCGAGGTAGCGGGCGGGCTGGAAGTTGTAAGCGACGGCGTCCACGTCGGTGGCGCTCAACTTGGCCTGGTCGAGGAGCCAGCCCACGGCGCGAGCCGGGTAGAGCTTGGTGTGTTTCTGCTCGGAGAGGCGTTCCTCCTCGACGAAGCCGACGAGTTCACCGTCGACGAGAAGGGCGGACCGAGGTCGTGGAGTGTACGAGCACGGGCCGAGGACGACGGAGGGGTGCGCTTCATGGCGGCGGTCACCTTGCCCCTGCCGTCGCGCGCGCGGTGGTCGAGCACCGCTCCAGCTCTCCGTACCAGGCGGTGAGGGCTTGGCCGAGGGCCCGTCCATCGTGTCGGCCGCCCGCCACACCTGCTCGCGCTTGCCGTCCTTCCACAGCCGGTAGCTGCGCAGCGTCTCGGCCATCGCGTCCCAACCAGGGTGGCCGGTCACGTCACAGGCCTCGACCTGGTCGAGCAGGCCGCCGAAGCCGTTCCAGGGTGTTCGCAGGTCCGGCATGATCTCGCTCGCCGGGAGCGAGGTGAGCATGTCGGCCTGCTCGATGTGCTCGTCGTAGATGTACAGCGAGCCGATGTGCAGGTGAAACTCGCCGAGTTCGGCGTCGAGCCATCCGGCGACCAACTCGTGCAGCACGGTGTAGAAGAACACGTCGTACGGCATGCCGATCCATACGTCCTGGCCGCGCATCATGGTCGCCATGTGCAGGCGGCCGGCGCGCAGTGGAACCGGAACCCAAGGGTGCACGGCACGTCCTTGTGCCCTGCGGCGTCCTGGGCGGATCGTAGAGCTGGATCAGGGCGCGCCGGGGTCGGGGTCGGCCTGGAGGATCTCGACGACGCGGGCGACCTGGTCGACCTTGCCGGCCCAGTTCCGCATCCTGGGGCCATACGCCCCCAGGAGGACGCCTTCGTCGGCGAACTGCCGCAGCCGGTTGTTGTAGTCGAAGATCCACGGGGCGTCGGAGCCGGACGGGTGCCAGACCGTCTCGGCGACGGCGAACGCCGGATTCACGATGCGGGCGGGCGGGGCGTAGAGCAGGCGGGCACGCGGCTGGGTGAGCAGCAGGTGCACATCGCGGACTTCGTGGGTGGCCATGCCCCGGGGGCTGATCTTCTCGCCGGACTTGGCCAGCGTGACGGCGCCGGAGAACAGCTCGGCGATGCTGTCGGCCATGAGGGATGTCATCGGACGGATGCTCCTTCGTCCTTGGGCGACGCAGCGGCGCCCGGATGGTGGTGGGTGGAGTCGTCGGCCCTCGGGCCGGAGGTGGCGCGGTCGGTGATGAGCCGGGCGATCCGAGTGGCGCTGTCGCCGCGCCACCGGCAGACCGCGTCCGGGGCCGCCCGCGGATCGCCGCAGGGCACGCGCGCAAGCCGGAGAGTGCTTCGGCGACCTCACCGGCGGCCTCGCACCGGGTCGCCAGTCCGTGACTGGTCAGGCCCAGGGTGCGTTCGCCCGGCGGGCCGATTTCGAGGACCGGGATGCCGAGCAGCGCGGCTTCGATCCCACGTCGAGTACGCGCTCGCCAGGACGTCCGCGCCAGCGGGCAGCGCTCCCGGGCTCCGGACTCGGGGATCGGCCACCGCGATGGGTGGCCCGGCGTCCCGCTTCACCAGAGCGGTGAAGGCGTCGGCTCCCTGCGCCGGGTGTGGAGCAATGACGAGCCCCCAGTCGCCGTCCGCCTCGGCAAGCCCGTCCAGGAGGAGGTCCGCGTGGGACTTGAGGTGATCGGGGTTGAAGGGCTGGCAGGCCCACACCGCGATCCGGGTCGGCGCGCGTCGGCCCCCCGGAGCGAGCAGGTTCTCCAGGTACCGCCGGTTGTGTCTGGCGGCTCAGGCTGGTGAGGACGTCGAAGCGGGGCTGCCCGAGACGTGCACCTCGGCCTCGGGGTGGCGCGCCCACCCTCGGCCCAGGGCGGGTCCCGCTCGCCCATGACGATGATGTCGCGGCGTGTGCAGGGCCGGCCAGGCGACCGATTCCGGCGTCCACGCCCCGTGCTGGGCGTGCACCGAGTTCGCCCGTGCCGCTCGGCGGCGTGCGCGGCCAGCACGCCCAGTGGGCTGGTGTCGTTGCTCAGCAAGACGGTGTGCGGCCGGGTGGTCGACAGGATGTCGTCGAGCCAGCTCTCGCGCCGCACACCGTCCGCCACGACGGCTGGGTGCAGCCCCGCTGGTCTCCAAGAGAACGGACAAGAGCCTTACGAGCCGGGCAAGTTGGACGCCGTGGCCTTCCACTTGGACGACGTGTTCGTCGTCGGGGCGGTGGAGGCCCTCGGCGGTGCCGGAGACGGTGAAGAGGTTGCTCGGAGCCGCTCGCAGCTCGAAACCCATTGCCGGTCCCGCGCTGCATCGCTCGGCGGCATCAGTGGCGAGATCGAGCAGGAGGCTCCTCTGCCCGCCTCGCGCCAGCTCGGCGAGAACGGGGGTCAGCGTGGCGGCATGGCGGGAGGTCCACGACAGCGCCAGAACGTCCTGCCGTCCGAGATCCAGGGGAGCGGACACGGCTCCGTGTTCGCCGTACTCGTCCGGGCGCGGTTCCGGAGCTGGGCGGAGCGGGTCGGGTTGTGCGGTGCCGCAGCACCGAGCAGGTACGCGACGCCGGACCATGTCACGGTGTAGGCCAGGTACTCCCGCGAGCTGCTCGAACGCAGTCCCACGAGACCTTCGTAGGGGGCCGGATCAGGGGCCCTGGGGCGGAGGCGAACGGTGCCCAGGAGTTCAGGGCCAGGAGCTTGCGCACGATCTCGGCGACGAAGCGTCGCACGGGGACGTGCTGAACGTGGAGCCAGTCGGCTCCGCCCGGGGTGGCGGCCCACTTGGCGCTGTAGCGGTCGACGGCCTCCATGACGTCTACGACGCCGGAGCGCAGTAACTGCTTTGTCGACGGCCGTCGCATCAAGGTCCGTCGTGTGGATGTGGTCGGTTCGCGCGTGCGCCAGGGCGCCGGTTCCGACGAGATCCACGTCGGCTTCCCGACGTTGGAGGAGCGGACCAGGCCGAGGCCACCAGTGGTGCGGGGCCACACCGTGCTCCCCTCGACGAGCTGCTTGGCGGGGAGGAGGCTCCAGCAGTTCCCTGGGGGACGAGACCGTCTCCGGGGCGGGAGCCGTCGGCTGCCCGTAGCCCCACCCAGCGTGCACTAAGGGGACGCCGGCGCGTGCGGCCGACTCCTGGTCGACCGCCATGTCACCCACGTAGACGGCGGAGGCGGGGTCGACTCCAGGTCGGCCAGCGCCAGGAGGAGCGGGTCCGGGGCCGGCTTCATCCGGCCCGCGCCGGCGGGGCGTGCGGATGGTCGCGGAAGGGACACCCCGAGGCGCGCGAGGGCGGGGCCGCCCGGTCGACGTGCTTGGACGTCACGACGCCCAGCCGCCAGTCGGCGGCCACGAAGGCGTGGAGCGTCTCGACGATGCCGGCGAACTCCTCCGCGAGGTGCGCGGTGGACACGGACTCCGCCTCGTACGTCCTACGGACCGCCTCGGCATCGGTCACGCCCAGGCGCTCCATGATGTCCCCGAACTCGCGACCCAGGTGGCGCTCGTAGTCACGAAACGGAAGCGCGACGCCATGGACCTCCTGGACCCTCTGCCACGCCCTCCGCATCACGGGACGCGTGTCGAGGAGGACCCCGTCGAGGTCGAGGAGAAGAGCGCGCGACCCGTGGTCGCTCGGCGCAGCCGGAGCGGGTGGCGATCCGCAAGCGGGAACGGTCATGATCGTCCTCTCGTCAGGGTGTCGTCGTGCCTCAGAGGGCCGAAGCCGGGGCCAGTTCCAACTCGGGGTACTGGGCCGGACCGCCGGCCTCCTCGAACGCCGCGTCGAGCAACGCCACGTGCAAGCGGTCCCATCGCCCTCGGGACTGCAGAGCACGCCCGTGGCGGGTCAGGGCCCACGCCCTGAGGGCCATCGGGTCCTGCATGAAGTTCCGCGCGTTCTGCCGCAGGACGGCGGGCGTGAACACCCTGAGATTGAGGCCCGTGCGCCAGAACTCAAGCCACCACTGGCACATCAGGAGCGGACCCGATTCGTCGTCCTTGACGTGATCGGGATGGTTACGCACCCAGATCGGGTCCAAGTCCGGGTGTGTGGTCGCGACTTCGAGCATGCGGCCGTGGGCCTGGTGCACTGCCAACTCCAGGGACTGGCGGTGCTGCTGGCGACGCTGGGCGATGTGCACGCGGACGCGAGGGCGATGGTGGCGGCCAGAGCGAGAACGGGACGGTTCATCTGCGACCTTTACTCGAGGATGGATGGGTCGGTGTGGCAACCGGCGGCGGCATCCGGGGCAGTGGTGGTCGCCGCCGTGCTCGCTTGAGGAGAGTCAGGCCGCGCCCGGCGGGCCGTCAGCCGAAGGCGAGGTCGATCCGTCCGGCACGGCCGGCAGGCGCGCGAGCCGGTGAAAGCGCGAGAGGTCGAAGCCACGCCCCTGAACCTCACCAGCGGGAACGGCGAAGAGGTCGATCCCCTCTTCGCTGGGTGCCGAGGGCGGCCTCCCTGATGGCGAGGAGCGCTTCACCCTGCTCGCGGTGCGGCAGGAGGCGCGGCGCACGATCGATGTGTCCCTCGAAAGTCATGGTCAGCCCTCGGTCAGGTGTATTTGAAGGTGAAGACGAGCACGACGCTCACGGTGACGATCAGGGCGATCTGGGCGCTGATCTGCCGCCAGCCCCAGCCCTTCCTGTCCATCCAGCGCAGCGGACGCTTCAAGTCGGCGCGACGGGCTCCTCGGAGATCACGAGGTGGAGAAACGCCCGGCAGTGCTCGCCCAGGTGTCTGACCACGGCGTGGTACTCGTCGTCATCGGAGCTGATGTTGTGCCGGTCGAGGACGAGCACGCCGTCGGCCAAGCCCTCTCGGAGCTGCCGCTCGGCTTCCCGCCAACCAGGTCGATCCCAAGGCGGCGTGTAGACGCCCTGGCTCGCACTGGATGCCGGGAAGTACGTCGTGGTCACCGGGACCGCCACATCGTGGAGCCGGGCGGCGATCGCGTAACCGAGCTGGTCGGCCTCAGCCTGTAGCGTCCCCCAGTCCTCGTCAGGTCGGACCCTCGGACTCGGTACCAGGCTGTACGCCAGCACGCGCAGCGCTGATCGGCCTGCGCGCCGATGGCCTGACGGTAGAAGTGCTGGCGTAAGCCTCGGAGTTGGCCAGCTCGGGACTGGCGCTTCACCGGGGCAGAGGTGCGAAACCAGCTCGGGTAGTCAAGGCCAGCGGTCGGCGCCCCACCGCCCGTGTGCTTCTCTCGCCCCCGATCAAAGGCGACGAGGCTCAACACGTCGGCTCCGTGCTTGACTGCGTTGTGCGGCGACATGGAGGTGCCTCCGTGAGAGTGGGGATGACCGCGTACGTCGTCCGGCCGCCGTCCGCGACGCCCCACCGAAGCGACAAGCAGGCGACAAGGTGCAGCCCTCGACCGCCGAGGCCGGCGGCGCTTGCACGTCGTCGCCTCGCCGGTGCCGGGCTGTCGTCGGTGACTCGGATTCGAAGCTCGTGCTCGTCGTGTCGCAGTCGCAGTCGGACGTCCCCCGGAACCGTGGATGATCGCGTTGGACACCAACTCCGAGACGACGAGCCGGGCGTCCTCTGCCGGCGTCTCCGGCAACGACCAGTGCTTCAGTACGGTGGCCGTCGTTCGTCGCGCTTGAGCGACGTGCACATCTACCGGCTCCATGGCCATCTCGAAGACGTGAGAGGCCAGCGGACACCGAGCGGTCGCGACGTCGACGACGTGGGCGCCACCGTCGTCGCCCCGTGGTCGGGACGGCGTTGCTGTCCGGTGCGTGGTCATGAGCACATCGCACCGTGGCTGCGCCATCCGGAACAGGGGAAACCGGAGGGGGAAATCTTTGTCAAGGGGGAAAATCAGGGGGAGTTGAGGAGAGTATTGGCTTTCTCCACGGATAGGGGTCAGACTCATGGCAGCGGATCCATTTGCCGAGCTGCTCCGTCACCTGCGGCGTAACGCGAATCGGACGCAGGACGAGCAGGCCGGCGGATCAACGCCGCTTCCTGGCCGGGCAACGGTGACCCGCCGAGAGGTGAACCGGTACGAGAACGGTGCGAACGTTCCGACGGACCACACCCTGGGGAACATCGCCTTGGCCTGCGGCGTCCGCTAGAGCCGCTACTGCGCGAGGCGAGAGCCGCCCGCGCGAGGCGGCGAGAGAAGAACAAGGCCGAGGTGGAGGACCTGGACGACGTGAAACGCCGAACGCTGCTGGGAGGCGCAGTCATCGGTGCGGCTGCGGCTGCGGCTGCGGAGCCGTGGGGCCGGCTGGCGTACGCACTCAGCAAGGGTTCCAAGATCGACCCTGAGTCCGCGGGGGTGCTTATTGATCATGCGGCCACGTTGCACGTGGACGAGCTGAACGAGAGTGCGCTCAGCCTGCAGTCCCGCGTCGAGGCGCACTTGGACGCGATCACCGCAGCCCTTCCCCGCGCCGGAGCCCACGAGCGAGCCCTGACCATCGCGGCCGGGGAGACTGCCGCTCTTGCTGGGTGGGTCGCCTGGGACCTCGGCGAGCAGGACAAGGCCACTTCCTATTACGGGTGACCTCGGAGTGCGCGAAACAGGCTGGACACCCTCCGCTGCGCGCTCTCGCTCTGGGCTACGCGAGCTACGGTGCCCCCAGCCCAGCGAAGGCGCTGGAGATGCTTTCGCAGGCAGCTCAGGACGTACGCGGACGTGGCAACGCAACCGCCGCAGCATGGGCTCTGGGCCGGTATGCCGAGGAAGCCGCTCAGTCAGGCGATGACGCTGGCGCCCTTCGTGCTCTCGACCAGGCCGAGTTCGCTTATGACTTCGCCGACCATACGAGCGAGCAGGCGTGGGTCCGCTTCGTGACGCCATACCGCATGGACTCGTTAACCCTCTCGGTCTACGGCGAACTCAAGCGTCAGGAGCTGGCTGCCACGGCCGACTCCGCAGTCGAGCGCCTCGGCGGTGAACTACCCGAGTCCGGTGTGGTCGTCCTGGGTGACCTGGCGTCCGCCCTTCTGCGCGGCGGTGACGTAGATCGCGGGGCCTACGTAGCGCACCAGTTCGCCGCAGCGGCGGAGTCGAAGCCCAACACCATGGGCCGGCAGCGGGCTCAGGCCATCGCTGCCGGGCTCTCCGACACTGAGCATGACCTGGCCAGCCACCTGCTGACGTTCGCGACGCTGTGAAGCGTCGAAGCGCACAGGCTCGGTGAGAGCGAGGCGCTGTAGTGGGGCCCTTACCCCGGGCGCGTCTCGTCGACGACCCAGGACAGGTACGCCTCCGACCCTCCGGTCACAGGCAGCGTGATCCACTGGGGGACGTCGTACGGGTGCCTCTCGTGCAGCCATGCCTCTAGCGCGGGGAGGCGATCCGCCGACGTCATGTAGGAGATCCGCCACTCCCCTGCCGCCTCGACCTTCCCCTGCCACCAGTAGAAGGCGGTGATGGGCGCATCGATGTGGACGCCCGCCGCCAGTTTGCTCTCAACAGCGCCTCTGGCGAGGTTCTTCGCCTGCTCCTCGTCGTCACTGGTCGTCTGCGCGATCACGATCTCGGGGTCCATGCGGCTACCTCTCCAGCTCGAGGTACCGCGACCCTACCCATGTGTTCGACGCAGGCCAGCGAGAGGGGCGGAAGCGGCCCGTTGTGTTCGAGCCGCCATGATTTGAAAACGCAGGGCTCGCCAATCTGTTCCAGGTCTGCCGGGTTCAGCACCCCCGACCGACCGCCCCTGGGGGAGCCGTCGAAGTGTCGCCGCCTCGTAGCGGCAGCACGGCGCCCAGTCGGTGCCGGGCGAGAGTGGACCTTCACCCGCGAGTGGGCGCCCGCGCCCTCACTCTTCGTACGGGGCCTCCGAGCGAGAGTGGCCCGAATCGGCGGCCTCTGCCTCAGCAATCTGTTCGGCGATCTCCCTGCGGATGGCCGCCGTGTCCGCAGGCGACCATACCGAGCCGCTCCCGAAAGGCAGCACACGGTCATCGGGGCTGGAACAGCTCCTCGCTTTCCAGACCGCGGCAACAGGCGCCGCACTTCCACGGACGCCGCAGGGTGATCCACTGTCTGAGCCCGCACCATGGGCACAACACGAAGTACGCGCTGGGCCCGTGAGCGGCGGCCCAACTGGCATAGCCCGACCGGCTGCCTGCCACGTTGATGTCGCCGTGGGTGCGTTCCGGGACCCAGCCAAGGAGGACCATCTCGCCACCGGGCCACGCACAGGCGCAGGGGCCGTCGCAGCGGCAGGCGCGTCTTGCCCAGCTCGACGGCCTTTCCTTACGGGGAGTGGCTGGTCCCTTGACCTCAAGCCATGTCCCGATCTCGGGCAGCCAGAAGGCCGGCAGATAATGCGCCCCTGACGGCAGGATGACTCGCTCGGGCTCGTACTGCCAGAGGATGCGTTGGGTATCGAGGGTACGGGCCCAGTCGGCTTCGAGCCGGGAACGGAAGGTGGTGCCGCTGTACTCCGTCGGCACAGCTTCGATGGGCTGGCCGTCTGTGGGGAGGTCCGTCACGGCGTCTCCGTTCCTGGTCAGTTATGCGCCGACCCACAGTTTGACCGCTAACCTCGCGCTTTCATGAAGCGAGTTGTCCGACGGGTGGTCACGTAGGCGAGACGCGCTTCTGAACAGCAAGAATACGACTTCTCTACTTTGTCGGCCATCACCGAGCTCGCCCTCAACAACGGCGAAACACTCCACTCACAGGCCGGGGCGCTGCTGCTGGCCGACATGGTCCGCAAGTCCGTTCTGAACACCGCGATATCGGTGGCACTCACGCCGTGGCGCAAGCTGCGGGCCGTGCACGATCCGGGGAAGATCCTGCTGGATGTGGCCTTGGCCGTCGCACTCGGCGGGGGCTGTCTGGCCGACATCGGCATGCTTTTCCCAGACCCGCCCCGTGCTCGGGAACGTGCGTCCCGAATCGCCGCGTGGGCTTTCGGGCCGGATGCGGCGAGTCTGCCGATGACACGGGAGACTGTGGGATCGGAGGCCACCGGGCCGAACATCCAGCTCTGCCCGCGCTGGCCCGTGCGAACAGTCCGGCCACCGACGGCCAGGTGATCGTGGACATGGGCGGAGTGCTATCCCTCGCGCACTCCGAGAAACAGGACACCACCGCGCCCCGGAAGAAGACCTTCGGCCACCGCCCCCTCGTCGCGTTCGCCGACCACGGCCAGGCCGGGTCCGGGGAGCCGGTAACCGCCCTGCTGCGGCCCCGCAACGCAGGCTCCAACACCGCCGCGGACCACATCGAAACCGCCCGAGAGCAATTGTCAAGAGTTGTGGATCACGGTGCCGTCCCAGCAAGGATTAATCGTTCTTACGGAATCTCGGGAGCCGGTAGGTTGTCTCCTCGAAGCCGGTTCGGAGAGAGGCTGCTGGGGTGCTTACGCTGACGGAGATTGCTGAGGATCCCCTTCGCCTGACAAGCCGCCTGAAACCTCATGGCGGTTCGGATGTCATCCTCCGCCCCCTGACGCACGTCGACGCGGGGCAATTGGCCGAGTTCCTCGATGCCCTGTCCTCCGAATCGAGGCGCTTCAGTACATTCGGCGGGTACGACCTTGCGACCGCCCGGGAGCTGTGTGACGCGATCGCGCGCTACGACAAGCTCGGGCTGGTGCTCGAGGATGTGCCGTCCGGCAGGATCGTCGGCCTGCTCGAATTCAGCCTCGCTCTGACTCCTGGGGACATCGCGCGCTACCAGGACGCGGGCATCCGCCTCGCCGAGACAACTTACTGCCGCTTCGGCCCCACTCTGGCTGACGGCTACCAGGGCCGAGGCGTCGGGACGCTCGTCTTCCCGCTTGTCACGGAGGTCGCACGACTGCTTGGCAGGACAAGGATCATCCTGTGGGGCGGCGTCCGCGCCGACAACCCTCGCGCCATCCGCTACTACAAGAAGAACGGCTTCCAACCGGTCGGCTTCTTCACCGAGGCGGACGGTTCCCTGTCGCTCGACATGATGCTGGACCTGCACCCAGCACCGGATCCGGCAGGGCCCTCGACCCGACGCGGTCACCCGTAGTAGCGCCGGCCGACCTTCCGCAGTCTGGCCGGCGACGCGCAACAGTAGCCGCCCAACAGACAGCTCGTTTACCGCGCGGCGGGCGCTTCACGCGGCCACCGCTTCGGGGCGCTCGACGAGCTGGCCGCGTTCGAAGAGGGCTCCGGCGCGGACGAGCGGCACGAGGTGGGCACCGTTGACCGCCCGCCAACGTGCCTGGGCCGACTCGACGAGCTTGAACACCATCGCCAGGCCGGCGGCGCGGAGCCGGCGCCCCTGTGACCTTGGTACGGAGCCGGACGGTGGCGAAGGTCGACTCGATCGGGTTGGTGGTCCGTAGGTGGATCCAGTGCTCGGCCGGGTAGTTGTAGAACTCCAGCAGCACGTCCTGGTCGTCGGTGATCTTCTTGACGGCCTTGGGGAACTTCGCACTGTGGAGCTGGGTGAACGTCTTGATCGCCTGCTCGGCGTGCTCGCGGTCCTCGGCGTTGTAGATGTCCTGGATCGCCTTCTTCGCCGCCGGCTGGGCCGATTTCGGCATGGCGTCGAGGACATTGGCGGTTTTGTGAACCCAGCACCTCTGCTCGCGGGTGGTGGGGAAGACCTCGCGCAGGGCCGTCCAGAACCCGAGAGCGCCATCGCCGACCGCCAGCACGGGCGCGCGCATGTCCCGCCTTGCGCAGTCCCGCAGCAGCCCGGCCCACGACTCGGACGATTCCCGGTAGCCGTCGGCCATGGCCACCAGTTCCTTGGTGCCGTCCGCGCGCACGCCGATGACCACCAGGACGGCGGCCTTGGCTTCGTCCAGGCGTATGCGCAGGTGGATGCCGTCGACCCAGACGTAGACGTAGTCGGTGCCGGACAGGTCACGGTCCTGGAAGGCGGCGTGGTCGGCCTGCCACTGGGTGGTCAGCCGGGTGACGGTGGCCGACGAGAGCCCGGCGGAGGAGCCGAGGAATTGTTCCAGCGCGGGCACGAAGTCCCCGGAGGACAGGCCGTGCAGGTAGAGCAGCGGCAGCACCTCGGCAATCTTCGGCGACTTGCGGCACCAGGGTGGCAGGATCGCCGAGGAGAACCGCTTGCGTTCGCCGGTGGTCCCGTCGACGCGCTTGTCGTTTCACCCGCGGAGCCTTCACCTCGATCACGCCGGCGGCGGTGGTGACCGTCCGGGGTTGGTGGTAGCCGTTGCGGACCACCAGGCGCCGCCCCATGTCGTCCCGCTCGTGGGCCAACTCGGCAACATAGGCGTCGACTTCTGCTTCCAGAGCGGCGGCCAGCATCCGCCCTGCGCCCTCCCGGACGATCTCGTCCAGCAGAGAGCCGTCTCGCGTGGTTGCCGACCTCGTTGACTACGGTGAGCACAGGGCGCGCCTTCCCGACCGACGCTGCAACGTCGGCCTTGCTCGGTCACCTATCGATCAATCACCCGGGAAGGTACGCCCTCCCGAGCTGATCCACAGGTTCTGAGCATTCCTCACCGCCCGACTCGCCCTGGCACGACTCTCCAGACTCTGCGGCTGGGGCGGCAGACACTGGTCCGCACCGACTCCGGCGGCAGCATCCACGCCTGATGGGCAGTGGCTGTCCTATTCCGTCGGAATGACCATCACCGACGGCATCCACCAAGCCGTACTGAAGATTCCTAAGAAGGCGTGGACGCCGGCCCTAATACGCCGGCGGCACCGAACGGCCCGGCGCCTGGGCCGCGCAAATCACCGATATGCCCGACCTGGGCACCTGGCCCAGGGGATGAGGCTGGTCGTCCGGGAGGAGCGACCTCACCCCCCGGAAGAGCTGCACCCCACACGCACAGCGTCCCCGTCAGCGAACTTGATGAATACTCATGCACGATTGCGGCTAACCTCCGTTCCATGCAGTTCACCCTCGATGGCGAATCCTTCGAGCTGACGCCCACGCTTGTTCGTAGGCGTCTCGCTGGTCTACGTGCCCGAGGAGATCCGTGAGTACTGGGTCGAAGTAGATGGTGTGCATTGGCCGGTCAAGCAGGTCATCTCCCTTGCGACAGGTGCCAAGCGCAGCCGGTTTCAGTCGCAACCTTCTCGGCGGTGGCTGCAGAACCTCGGGTTCTTGATCGGTGCCGGATCCTTGGCCACCGAGAGCGGCTCCAATCCCGCAGTTGACCGGCGCGACTCATCGTGGGCCTTCGAAGAGTCCCAGCTCGAGGACTGGAGGCGCTCGACGTCCGCGTTGCGTTCTCGTGGCTGAGCGCGGGCCCGATCACGCTGGACGAAGTCGGCCTGCCGAGGTTCCCCGGACTCCCGCGAGCGCCAGGGCTCTACCGATACGATTTCGGTGTGGACGACGACGGCATCCGCGTGCTCTACATCGGGGAGTCCGTGGAGCTGGCCAGGCGAGCCAGCAACTACCGCAACGCCAAATCGGATCGCTCTAGTCAGCGCACCAGCCGCCGCATCCACAAGGAGATCGTCGGCCACTTGAAGTCCGGTGGTGCAATCGCATTCGCCATCGCAGCGTCAGTCCGCTGGGGTGACGATGTCGAACTGGATCTGCGGCTCAAGTCCGCCCGTCGCCTTGCCGAGAACGCTGCGGTACTCCTCGCGCAGTCGCAGTCCGGGATCCGCGTGCTCAACATCGACGCGGAGCTAGGAGAGGGCAGCGAGTGAGCGGTCTTCCGGACCTTCGCTTCCTGCTCTCGATCAACAGCGAGAACGCGTGGAGCGATCTGCTCGCCACTCTCATGAATGCCGACCAGGCGATCACTCGCTCCGTCCTCGGCATCAACGCTGATGGCCCGCTCCAGATCCGTCGGGAGGCCTCGAAGTCGCGGGGCCGGAAGGCATCGGATCGCCCCGACCTGGTGGTGGAGGCGAACGGTCAGGTTGTCGCTGTCCTCGAAGTGAAGCTGCTTGCCGGCCTCGGAATTGAACAGTTGGAGCGGTACTACAGATACGTCGCCGAGGAGGACCGAGACGACTGCCGGTTCGTGGCGGTCTCGCTTCAGCGAATCCGTCTCGACACCACCCATGCCCAGGACTGGCAGAACCTCACCTGGGAGGAGCTCATCGCTCCCTTCGCCTCGTCCTCGGTACCGTGGGCCGCGACGACCGCCACAGCCTGGACGAGCCACATCGAGTCCCAGGTGCCGGAGGTGGATGGCCACACCATCTGGAATCAGATCGACGATATCGACCTGTACCTCGCCCTCCGGCTTCGTGCTGCCTATATGTACGATAACGTCGTCTTGCCCGGCGGCTCATCGAAGGCCATCCGGGAGATCGGCTCCGGTGGCCTGTACGTCGCGATCGTGGACGCCCCGATTCCGGGCAGCGGCTACACCGTCCGTTGGGACGCCACCGAGGCTTGCCGACTCAGGAGGTTGGCAAGCTCGTCGACAGCAGCGGGCTTCGCGGGGTCGACTTCCGCTTCTTCCTTGTGCAGCAGCGAGTCACCTCCTCCAAGGCCTTCGACTGGGATCACCTGGCGCTGCTTCTGGCAGGAGTACCTCGCCCAAGAGGACTGATTCCGTGGAGACACCATCCGCCGCGCAAGACCTTGCAGTGGGAGAAGGATGGCGTGGCTAAGACTGCAGGCGCTCGGCGCTCCAGCGTTCCTGGCGCTGGCTACGGCGAGAAGCAAGCCAAGCTCAGCGGTGAAGTCGAGTTCGGCGCGCGCTTCGTGCTGCCGCCCTCAACCACACTCAAGGAAGCCACCGAGGTGCTCAGCTGGGTGGCTGTGATCGGGTCCCGTATGGCACAGCACGCGACTCAGCCGCGAGGGAGACTGTGATCGCATTAATCGACGGAGAATCTGACAGCGGCGATGCAGGGGTGGACGGATACACTGATGGGCGACTTTGGCCCCGACCGCTTGCGGCAGCTCTTCGGCGACCCGAACGAGAACGGGGTCTACCTGGTCGGCGTCGGTAAGGTTCTCGGACGATGCGAGCGAGGACCAGTGGTCGTACGTCGGGAACATTCAGATGGGGACCCTGGAGTCAGTTGCCAGCAGGCTCGGCTATGAGCGGCGTGACATCAAGATAGCGGAGCCCTACCGAGAGCCTGGCCGTGGGGTGCTGCCGGACGGAACAGAGCTGGCAGTCACCTCGACCACCGTGCCGGGGAGCGCATCCTGGCATCGAAGTAGCCGGGAGCCAACGCCGGAGGAACGGCTCCGGTAGGCAGGGCATCCAGTGCCCTCGCCACCTCCGCCCGAGCCGGTGCCGGTCGGTCCCAACATGGAGACGGCGAGGCCTCGGATCGAGGAGCAGGGCGAGGTCTTCTACACGAAGACCGGCAAGCCCCTTTACCTACCGGACTAACCACTACACCCTGGTGATCGTCGAGAGCCGGCGCAACGTGCAGGTGGCACGAGATCTCGGTCAGCCCTGGAAGGCATGGCCGATCGCGGGGCCGTCGGAGATTCCACGATGCCCCGAACGTTCTGGGCGCTACGTCTACGGGATCGTGTCCGACGAGCGGATCCGGCAACAGGACTGGTGACAACCTTGGGCCCGCGACTTCGTGGCGGCTGATGCGATGCCCGCCGAACTTGCCAAATCGTCGGACGCTGCAGCTACGAGTCATGGGTGAGTTCTACCACCGCGTCTTCCTCGTCGACCGAGCGCCGAGGAAGACCCGAGCACTGGCGAGGACGCATGGCCGAGGACCAGGAGTACGACGAGATCCCCGCAGTTGTTCGTATCCCCAAGGGGCGAGCACCTCGCCGACTCGCGGAAGAGCGAAGGCTGGAAGCGTGGATTCACTCCCCAAGACGAGTGACAAAGGGCGGAGCACGTCGAGATCCGCCTGAAGGCCGAAAAGGAGTCAAGTCTCGCAGACAGGCCCGAGATCGTCTACGTCACCGAGTACGTGGAGGATCAGCGTCCTCAGCTCACCCCCGGCCAACAGGCCGTGGCTGACATCACGGTCCAGATCATTGAGGGTCTCGTAGAAATCGCAAACCTCGCGTTGCCCACTGGTGGCACACCTGGGCCGCGCCGGTCCTCGTGCCAAGCGCGAAGCCTTGGTGCTGAAGCAACAGGCCCACAGAGCCCAGAAGAAGGCCTTGCGGGCCGGGTCCACGACGACACCTCCTGTTGCCGTCCCGGGGGTCGAGGCGGACGCGCCTTCCCAAGATCTGGCCACCGCGCCCAGCGACCCGAAGGTCACTGTAACGAGCCAGCAGTTTCAGCAGATGTTCATGACTTGGCTCGCTCGTGAGGACGCCCAGCAGGCGCTCTGGAGCCTTATCGTGAATGCCGAGGTCGAGGATGGCGGTGCTGCCACCCTGGCATGGCAGCAGGAACTGAGAGAGCTTTCGCCTGAGCAGCGAACCGAGCGGGTCATGGAGTTTCTCGCCACCAACCCCTCGATTCTGGAGGATTTCGCTCGTGAGCTCATGGGCAGTATGACCCTCGGGCTCAGCGAGACGACTCTCAGGCGCGACCGGGCGTAGGTCCCGTGCCGTTTAGGATGGCGCGTCACTAGAAGGAGCCTCCGACGCAGGCCAGAGGCCTTTCTCAAGGCAAAGCCGCTGGTGGCGGCAGGCGAGTCGGGCTATACGCCGGGTTCTGTCGCCCGACCAAGGACAAGAGCACCAGCCAATCTTGGCCGATCAGGTCGCGCGATTCACCGCTTGAGCTTCCAGCCATGCTTCTACCTCCGACCAGCGGTAGCGCAAATAGCGGCCGACCTTGTGGGCTCGCGGACCCTGGTGTCGGTGATTCCATATGTAGACCGTATTCAGAGGTACGCCCAGGAAAGGCCAGCTCCTCCGCGCTCGCCAAGGGGCAACGGCCCCCCGCCCCACTGGCGGCTTCTTCCGCATGGGCATTGGTTCGACGCATGTGCACTCCAGAACGGTTCGAAGCGGGCAGAAAAGAACCACGTGAGCGGCATTCCGCCGTGGTGGCACATGAAACGTTCGCACTAAATTCCGGCCGGACCAAACAGAGGGCCTCTCGACGAAGCGCCTGCGACTCTTGCGAACCCTCGAAGGACACTGGTGAATGATCGCTGAGGGTTCGACGAGGGCTCGCCGAACCCTCAGCGATCATTCACCTAGGTGAAATCTTCTCTACCACTCTGCACCCTTTGTCGCGAAGACCCCAAGAATGCATTTGACATCTTCGGCTCGCCTGGATCAACATCCAATTCACTTAGAGCTCGTAACACGATCACGATCCGGGCTTCTTGAGGCGTGTTCACGCACACGCGGGTCGTTGGCGGTGCGCGCCCCTGGCTATGTGCGTGACTGCGGGGAGCCGTTTCGATGTGACTGTGGGAGTCACCATCTGACCGAGTTTGCGATGTCAGTTTGTTTTGACGTCACTTGGGGGCTTGCGGTGGGACTGTGAGGTGTGCTTCTCCCGCTGGGGGCCCCATGGGTAACGCGCAGTCGAAGGTCGAGTTGTACGCGGCGATCCGCCGGGATCACCGGATGGGCATGTCGCTGCGGGCACTTCAGCGCACGCACAACGTGACCTGGAGAACGGTCCGGCGAGCCCTGGACGGGCAATGGCCCGAGCCGCGGAAGAAGCAACGGCGCAAGGAGTCCCGACTCGATCCCTACAAACCGCTGATCGACGGGATGCTGCTGGCTGACCTGGATGCTCCGCCCAAGCAGCGGCACACCGCCCAGCGCATCTACGACCGCCTGGTCGAGGACCATGCGGCCGACGACATCTCGTATCCCATGGTCCGCGTCTACGTGAAGGACCGCCGCAAGGAGGTCCGCCGGCAGGCCGGGGTGGGCCCGGATGCGATGTTCGTGCCGCAGACCCATCTGCCGGGGGTCGAGGCGGAGGTCGACTTCGGCGACGTGCACGTCATGCTCGCGGGCAAGATGACCAAGGTCTACCTGTTCTCCATGCAGCTGTCCTACTCCGGCAAGGCGGTGCACCGGGTGTTCGCCTCCTGCGGCCAGGAGGCGTTCTTCGAAGGGCACGTGCACGCCTTTCGGATACTGGGCGGCATACCCCGCGGTCGCATCCGCTACGACAACCCGCGCGCTGCGGTCGAGCGGGTCCTGGGCCTGTCCAGGGCCCGGGTGGAGAACGACCGGTGGACGGCCTTCCGCTCGCACTGGGGCGTCGATGCTTTTTACTGCCGTCCCGGCATCGAAGGCGCCCACGAGAAGGGCGGCGTCGAAGGCCAGATCGGCTACTACCGGCGCAACCACTTCGTCCCCGTCCCCGAGGTCGCCTCACTGACGGAGCTGAACGCCCTGGTCGACCAGTGGGACCTGGACGACGAAGGCCGCCGCCTGCGGTCGAAGACCCGCACCATCGGCGAGTACTTCGCCCAGGAACAGCCGCTGCTGCGGCCCTGCCCCGCGAGGTGTTCGAGACCGGACGCTGGTTCGCTCCGCTGGGTCAACCGCTTCGGACAGGTCACCGTCCGCTGCAACTCCTACTCGGTCCCGGTCCGTTTCATCGGCCGCCAACTGCGGGTGCTGCTGCACGCCAACGACCTGGTCGTCTATGACGGCCGCACCGTGGTCGCCCACCACGAACGCCTCAGCGGCCGGGGCGAATCCCGCCTGGTCCTGGACCACTACCTGGAAGCACTCCTGCGCAAGCCGGGCGCATTCCCGGATCGACCGCCCTGGAGCAGGCCAAAGCGGCAGGGAAGTTCACCCCGTCCACGAAGCCTGGTGGACCGCGGCCCGGGCCGCCCACGGCGAGGCAGCCGGCACCAGAGCCCTGATCGAGGTGCTGCTGCTGGGACGCCACATGGAACACGAACACGTCGTCGCCGGGCTCGCTGCGGCCCACCGAGCCGGCGCCCTGACCGCGGACGCCGTCGCGCTGGAGGCCCGCAAGGCAGCTGAAGGCGAGAACTTCACCGGAGCCGCCGAAGCCCACCCGAGCCCATCCCGTCCAGCCGCAGGAGGCGACCGGCGGCACGGTCACCTTCCTGTCCGACTGGAGGCTGTCCCACCTCCCGCCCGACACCCGGCCGCCGCCGTCGGTGGCCCACTACGACCAGCTCCTTGAAACGGCACGGCCGCACGGCCGGCGAGAAAGAGGGATCGCGACACGCAAACGCGGACTGACCGAAGAAGCCGCCACCGCATCGATCGACCAGGCATGCCGCATGCTCAAGCTGCCGACCATCCGCCAGCAGTTCCCCGACCTCGCCGAAGGCGCCGCACGCGACCAGATGTCGTATCGGGCGTTCCTCGCCGAACTGCTGCTGGCCGAGGCGACGACCGAGGCCCGCCGGCGGTCCGAGCGCAGGATCAAGGCCGCTTCCTTCCCCCGGGACAAGAGCCTGCGGGCGTTCGACTTCGACGCCAACCCCAACATCGACCTGGCTATCGTCAACACCCTCGCCACCTGCGAATGGGTCGAGAAAGGCGAGCCGCTCTGCCTGATCGGTGACTCCGGTACGGGCAAGTCCCACCTGCTGATCGCCCTGGGCACCGAGGCCGCGATGCACGGCTACCGCGTCCGCCACGTGCTGGCCACCAAACTCGTCAACGAACTCGTCGAAGCCGCCGACGAGAAGCAGTTGTCGAAGACGATCACCCGCTACGGGCCGTGTCGATCTTTTATGCATTGATGAACTCGGCTACATGGAACTTGACCGCAGGGGCGCTGAGCTTGCTGTTTCAGGTTCTTACCGAGCGCGAGGAGCAAGAAACGAGCGTCAGCTATCGCTTCGAACGAGAGTTTCGTGCGGGCGGACGAAGACATTCACCGATCCGCGACTCTGCGCGGCCATCGTCGACAGGCTGACCTTCAACGGTGCCATCATCCAGACCGGCACCGAGTCCTACCGCCTCTGCCCACACCAAAAGCCCAGGCGGGAACGAGCGAGCCGGCTGGCTGAACCAGCTCTACAGGACAAGCCGCCCTTCGATAACTCGCCGGCTCAGGTCAGTCGACTTGAACCCTCTCCATGACGATCCTTCCGCGACGCGGAGGGAACAACATCAGTGGTGTCGATCACCTGGGCTTCCCCTGATCGGAGCCAGTACAGGGCGCGCTGGATACCCGTCCAAGTGATCAAGGCGCCACTGGCGGGCACTGATGCTCTCTAGGCTTGCGTGTCAGTCTCGATACGTTCAACCAGCGTGTCCTGGTCCGTGTCCAGCAGGAAGTGGTGCACGGGAACGCCAGCTTCAGTCAAACCGCCGTGGATCTCCCGCCAATACTCGCTCGACCAGCACCGCCCAGGTGACCACCCAGGGTGCCACCCACGTAGTCGAGAATCCTGCCGTGCGGTTTCCACCACGAGTCCCTTGCCACGGCGGAAAGTCCCGAAAGTCACGTTCCGGGACCCCGAGCACATGCCAGGAGCATCTCCCCGACCTTCTCGGCATCGAAGAGCCTGGAGTCCGGGATGTGAGAGGTCAGTTCTCTTCGCGGTCGTGGTCTCGCCCGCACCGAAGGTGCCATTCAGCCAGATGATCACGGATCCAACCCTACGCGGGATCGCCTTGCCCAGCAGATGGCTTCCGGTCATCCCTTCACACAGCCCAGAACCGATCCCAGCGTTGCCGCCAGAGCGCGACATCAAAACTCACTGACATCGATCATGGAAAAGTACGCCAAGCGACTCCCGGAGTCAGCGCGAAACGACATCCGCGAAAACTGACACAGCCACGCCTCCGAAGACACGATGTCCTTCTGGGGCGCGCGGCAGGGGTTCGGGTTCAGGCGTTGCAGCCGCCGTGGGCGTCCAGCACCGCGCCCGTGACGTACGACGCGGCGGGGCTCGCCAGGGAAGGCGATCGCCGCGCGATTTTCGTCGGGGTGCCCCATGCGTTGCAGGGACAGCGAGCTGAGCAGGGCCTTGAGGGTGTCGGGGTCCGGCGGTTGCATGCCGCTGTCCATCAGCCCGGCTTCCACGACGTTGGCCGTGATGTCGCGGGGCCCGAGGTCCCGTGCGACCCCCATGGTGTACCTCTGACGCCCGACTTGGTCGCCGAGTAGTCGGCAACGCCCGGGACGCCGACCCGGGAGCCCAGTCCGAACTCACCGTGATGATGCGGCCGCCCGTGCGTAGCACTCGGGAAGCGGCCCGGATGACGGCGATCACGCCGAGGTAGTTGGTGGCGTGCATCCGGTCCAGTGCGGCGGTGTCGCCGTCCGGGTCGTCCACCGTGCGCCCCTGCTCCACCGAGATCGCCGCGTTGTTGACGAGGATGTCCAGGCCACCGAAGTGCGCGACCACGTCGTCGATCAGCGCCGGCGCCCGGCTCGTGTCCGCCTGGTCGGACTTGAGGGCGACGGCCTTGGCTCCCTGCCGTGCACCTCGTCGACGACGGCCTGCGCCTGCTTCTCGGAGCTGACGTAGGTGAAGGCGACGTCGGCGCCCTGCTCGGCCAGCAGCCGTACGGTCGCGGCTCCCAGTCCGCGCGATCCCCCCGGTGACCAGGGCGACCTTGCCCGTGAGTGGCTTGCTCATTCTTCTCACCTCGTTGATTGATCCTTTCCGGCAGTCGAAACGTTAGTTGTTACGACAGCCAGTTGCAACCTTCACTGTTACGACTGTGCGCGTAACATGAAGTGTTGTGGCCGAGAGGAGGAGCCCATGAGCGCCAACAGCAGGCTGACCATCGCCGCCCACGCGCTGGCCTGGATCGGCCTCTACCAGCGCCAGGGCCATGAGGTCGCCACCTCCGAACAGATCGCGACCAGCGCGAACACCAACCCCGTGGTGATCAGACGGCTGCTCGGCGAACTGCGCAGGGCCGGGCTCGTGGAGTCCCGGCGGGGCTTGGGCGCGGGCTGGTCGCTGACACGCCGGCTGGAGTCGATGACCCTGCTCGACGTGTACGAGGCAGTGGAACCGGGCCCGCTGTTCGCAATGCACCGCACCACCCCGGACCAGGGATGCGTGGTGGGTCACGGCATCCAGCCGGCAATGCAGAGCATCTACGAGGGCATCGAGGAGACCGTGAGACACGAGCTGGCCCGCGTCACGCTCGCGAACGTACTCCGGGACGTACTCGCGGCACCTCGCTAGCCTCTCCGCTACGCCCTGACATCACCAAGATCCCCATCTAAGCCCAGGCCAGCGAGCAGCCCGACAAACAGTCATGCCGAAGACCGTTGCCGTATCAGACCGTGTCCGGCCTCGGGACTGGTCTTGATGCTCGTCGGCCTACTCATACTGTCGATCTACCGCCGGTAGAACGCCGAAAGGACGAGAGAGTCCATGGGACCTCGCGTGGTCGCGCGGGGCATCTGATGTCGGCGCATGAGCTGAAATCCATGCGCTGTCCCCCAGCCGCAGTTCCTCCTGTATGGGCAGGCGATGCTGCAATTGGCTGGAGCCGCGGCGGGGGAAGCCGGGGCAGCGCTCGGGCCATGTAATTATCGACGCGGTGATCAGCCCTGCCCACGTTGGTGGCAGGGTTGATCACCGCGCGGTCGGAAGCCATCCCACATTCGCAGTCACTCAGGTCCTGGGAGCGGGCGTGAAGGTGGCTAGGTGGATTACGAGCGGGTTGCGACGGACGACGCTCATGATCACCCAGACCACGACCAGCACGATGATCGCGACGATCACCCAAGTGGTGGCCACCCGCCAAGGCCCTTTGTATGCGACGGCGATGCCGTTCGTTGCTGCTCTCCACTGGGATACCTCCCTAGCTAGTCGGAACTGTCTCAGCTGGTAGCACTGCTGTACAAGCGATTGACGCCTTCACCTACTGCCATACCGCCGACAGCGCAGGGGGCAGCACCCGCTCCTCCGGTGAAATACGTGCACCCTGCTGTGAGGGCTTTGTCGGCCGCGAAACTAGGGGCGGTACCTGCCGCCTCTTTGTACTGCCCGCTCGACACCTGGTCCGCGAACTGCCCAATCCGCCAGGATTTCGCTTGCGACGCCCACCTTTTTCATCGCACTGCTCGCGAAACTCATCAACGACAACCCGCTGGGGTCCGTGTTGTTGATCGGGTCCCCGCCCGCATAGAGGTAGGGGTTGGTTTCCTGCCCCGACGGGTCAAGCTGGGTGAAGCGGCCGAGGGTGGGGTCGTAGTAGCGGTGGCCCATCTCGTACAGGCCGGTCGGGTCGGCGTAGGCGCCGGCGTAGCGGTACGGCTGGGGGGACGGCTTCGGTCGGCGTGGTGCGGGGCAGGCCGGTGGGGCCGTAGGCGTAGGTGTGGGTGCGCTTGCCCGTGTCGTCGACGAGGCCGAGGACGTTGCCGGTGGCGTCGGTGAGGTAGTAGTGGGACTTCCCCAGTCGTCATCGAGTTCAGCGTGCCCGCCGGCTCGCGAATGACCCCGGTGACGACAACGTTCGTGGCGGCTCGGCGCGAGCCTGATCAACCCGACGACATTGCGGGTTCAACCTCAGTAGTCGCTGGCAAGGGAGCAACGGAACACCGAGGCGGCGAGCTGGTCGCTCTTCCCACCACCGACGAAGGTACGAGTGAATTCGACTACGTCATCAGTGAGCGGATAGGTCCGCTCCAGAAAGCGAACGGAGGGCCAGCACCAAATTGCTGGCCCTCCGCCCAACGCGGCGCCGCTCTACCTCTCACCCTTCTTCTTCGCGTCACGCCGCTGGCGGAACATCGTCCCCACAGCGACTCCGACCACGGCGACGACACCCAGAATGATGGTCGCCAGCATGGAATCGTTGATCGGCGTGAATGCCAGGGTGTCCATTCGAACTCCTCTTTACGGGAAACTGCCTGAAATTCCGATGCCGCCCCCGACGTCGAGCGCCGTGTAACCAGCGGCAAGGCCGATCCCGGTCTTACCTCCGATACCTGCGGTGAGTCAGCGCCGCCCCTTTGAGCGCCTCACGTAAATTCCGACTATCACCGCGATGATAGCAACGATAAGCAAAACAGTTCCCGTGGTACCGCCGGGAGACCAAATCGCAGCCAGAGTATGTGTGCTGTGCTCTGCGCCAGATTCTGCTGGCACAGCAGCACAGGGGGTACTGCGTTCAGTCGATCAGTTCACGTAGGTATCCTTCGCCTTGTCACCCACGTAGGAGCCGATCAAGGCGCATCCTCCAGCCACGATCGCTCCGCCCAAGCCCGCTGTGGCTGCTCCAGCCAAGCCAGCACCGAACATGCACGCTGTTTCGGGTCCCCAGTGAGGAGCCGACATCCACGAAGCATTCCTCAAACTCGCCTGCTGCCTCATCACCACCGCACACCCAGGGCACTCGCAGCAACTCCAACACCGAGAACTGCAGCCCCGATCCCCGTTCCCCATGCTCATTTCGCCGAAGCTAAACGGTATTCCCTCTCCGTGGCTGTCATGCGTGCCGCTCTAATCCTGTGTGTTCTGCTTGCCTGGGCAAGCAGAACACACAGAATTAGCGGTCTACGTGCGGCGAATAGGAGGGACTTTGCCGCTGCGTTGATTGAGCGTAATGACAGCGCAGGTCATTACGCCAATTGAGGCAGAGAGGCAAATCATCCAATCCACGATCCTGCGAATAGGCCAGATTTGCGGTCGCTGCGGTGGCGAGCACAAGGGACTAGGACGCTCACGATACGTGCTCGCGTTGAGCGGGCCCCCCAATGTGCTCAATATGCGCGTGGGCAAGAGGGCCACGACTGCAAGCGCAGCGGCTCCGATGCCTGTAGAAACGGCCGTTGATGTAGCTGCCATCGAGTCGTTCGTTGCGAGTATCGACGTAGCCACGAACAATGCGGCGGATCCTGCGCATAGAAGCCTGGCGACTAGCACGAGTCTTTTGCCCCTTCTAGGCCAGCCTGGTATGTGAACCATCCTCCGCCCGCCGCGAACACCGCTGCACCACCTGAGTACGGCGTGGCCATCATGCCGGTCAGCCCTGCTGCACCCGTGTAGATCGCATTCCGGCAGCCAGGATTGTCCTCTCGGAAGCTGCGGGCCAGGAGTGCGAGGCCGATCGCGGATTTAGCCGTGACTTCCTCCGCCTTGTTCAGGCCGTCTCCTACCGTGCGGCAAGCGTCCTCGAGCCACCCAGGGCATCCCAAGAGGCCGTTGGGATCGGTCTTGTTGATGGGGTCACCGGCGGCGTAGAGGTAGGGGTTGGTTTCCTGGCCTGAGCGGGTCGGGCTGGGTGAAGCGGCCCAGGGTGGGGTCGTAGTAGCGGTGGCCCATCTTGTACAGGCCGGTCGGGTCGGCGTACGCGCCGGGCGTAGCGGTACGGCTGGGGGACGGCCTCGGTCGGCGTCGTGCGCGGAGGCCGGTGGGGCCGTAGGCGTACGTATGCGTGCGCTTGCCCGCGTCGTCGACGAGGCCGAGGACGTTGCCGGTGGCGTCGGTGAGGTAGTAGTAGGACTTCCCCGAGTCGTCATGGAGTTCAGCGTGCCCGCCGGTCTCGCGGATGAATCCGGTGTCGACGCCGTTCGTTGTGGTGGAGGCCAGGCCGAGGGCGGTGTGGTGGAACCAGGTGGAGCCGAGTTTGGTGTGTTCGCGCGTTGGGTAGTGCCGGCGTGGACTGCCAGGTCGTAGGTCTTGCCGGTTGCGGTGGTGATGCCGGACAGCTGGCTGTAGTCGGTCTCAGGATCTCGCCCGTGCGGGGGTGCTGTCGGCTGCGCCGGTTTCGTTGCCGAGCTTGCTCGTAAGACCAGCCGGTGGTGGATCCATTCTACCGGTCAGCTCGGGAGGCGTCGTTGTAGGTGACGTCGTGCCGCCGGGATAAAGCGTTCTTGCTGCCGCCGTCTCGGCTGGTGAGGTTGCCGGCCTTGTTCCAGCAGGTACAGCCACGACGCCTTTCGCGCCCCGGCTGAGTCCGCCTCCAGCGCGTAGGAGAGGCGATCCTCCGGGGAGTCGTAGGTGTAGGTGGTCTTGTACTTGGTGAGGTTGTCGGTGCGGGTGCGGATCTTGGTGGTAAAGCCCTTGCCCGCGCTGGTGTAGCTGTAGGTCAGGTCGACGAAGGTCTGCGTGCCGGAGGTGGTCTTGATCTTCTCCGGGCGGCCGTTGCTCGTCGATGGTGACCGTCTGGGTGGTGCCGCCGGGGTAGACGGTCTTGGTGCGCTTGTCGTTGTTGTTGTAGTCGAAGTCGGTCCTCTTGCCTTCCGGCGCCGTCAGGGTAGGTCGAGGCGGCTGGCCTTGTCCCAGGTGTACTCCGTCGTCCCGGTCGGGTCGGTGTAGTAGCTCGACGTCGCCGCCGGAGGTGTAAAGGAGCGCGGTCTGGGCGCTGTTCTGCAGGGTGCGCACACTTCTCGCGGTTAGCTCGTCGGTCCCACCCTTGTGGTGCCCGACGCGTTTGGTGTGGGATTTCACTGCTGCCGTCACCGTCGTAGGTGTAGGTGACGGTGAAGTTGCCGGTCGAGGAGACCTCGCGGACCCGGTCGCGGGAGTCGTAGTCGTAGACGGTGGGCGATGCCGCCGCGGCCGTCCTTGATCGTCTCCACGCGGCCCAGCGCGTCGTAGGTGTAGGTCGTCTAGCACCAGCGGGGCC
The DNA here is from genome assembly GCA_021502835.1 of Streptomyces thinghirensis. Next base: position 5,094 of record JAKFGP010000007.1, on the reverse strand, counting down.
GGCGGCTTCGACGCTGATCAGGTTGCCCTGGTCGTCGTAGGTGAAGGAGGTGACCTTGCCGTTGCCGTCCTTCGCCGTACAGCGCTGGTCCCTCGAAACCGTCGCCAGTAACGTCGGGTCGGCATCGTTGTAGGTGTACTCGCGGGTTCCGCCCGCGGTGCCCGAGGTGGTGACCGACAGGTGTGTTGCCGTTGGTGTCGTACTTCTTGAAGGTGTCCCCTGCGGCCGTTGGCGCCGGTCATGTCGCTGGGCAAGTCGGTGCCCGCGATGGCCTTGGTACTGGGAGACCTGGGCAGTGGCGCTCCATCGGCAGCCGTGCCGACCTGGCGCTGTTGCGGTCGTCCCAGCCGTAGGTAGCGGTATGCCGCCGGTGCCGCCCGTGCCGGTGCTCCACCGCGTCGACGGCGGTCTGGGTCAGGTGGTTCTTTGTAGGTGGAGTGGCGGGAGCGGCCGAGCGGCGTCAGGACCCCAGTGACCTCACCGTCCGCGCTGGTGCGTGTAGATCTGCCCCGTCGCCGTCGGGGTCGGTGACTCGTCGTCGTGCCTCGCGTCCGCCGGGGTGGCCGCGTGTAGTCGTAGCGCCAGTGGTCGGGCCGGTGTGACCGCCGCCCGAAGTGCCGGTGGCGCGTTGCACGAGGTGACGCGGTTGTGGCCGTCGTAGGTGAACAGGGTGACGGTGCGCCCTCGGGGGTGGTCACCTTCGTCACCCGGACGCGAGCCGCTCGTACTCGTAGAGCGTGGCTCCTGCCGGCGGTGTCCGTCACCTTGGTCAGGTTGTCGGCCGCGTCGAGGTCGAGGACGGCGGTGCGGCCGGTGTGGTCCTTGGCCCGCCACTGGCTCGCGTCCGTCTTGACCAGGTCGATCCAGCGGCCGGAGCGGGTCTCGGTGAGCTTGAAGCCCTTTGTGGTCGCTGCCTTCGTCGTGCTGGTCGACGGTGATCGTGCCGTCGTTCTTGTCCGTCACCTTGGTGAGGGTGCCGTGCTCGTTGTAGGTGTCCTTGGTGCCGGACTTGCGGTCGGTGAGGGTGTAGGTGCCGTCCGCGTTCTTCTTCAGGTCCTTCGAGTAGCCGACCGGGGTGGTGTACGCACCGTCGGCTTTGGCGGTGAAGCGTGGCGGGTTGCCGGTGGCGTCGAAGACGTCCACCTCACCATCGCCCACCTGGAGGTAGCGTTCGTATCCCTGCCACCAGCGCTGCGACACCTTCCCCACGGAGCCTCGAGGGAGTTGTAGGTACGGGTGAGCTGGAGCTTCCTGCCCGACACCGGCGATGTCGAAGTCGGTCGCGGCGAGCATCAGGTTGCCGTTCGAGATGTACGTGGCGCGCGACGAGCGCGTCGTTCAGGCGAGTGTCGAGGATCTGGTGCCAGGGCACCTCGCCCTGCCCCTCGGGCAGGTAGTCGGCCCGCCGCGACGTCCGCAGCAGCCGCCGAGCGGGATGTGGAGCTCTTGGCAGCTCCTCGCCCGTGGCGCGGGCCTCTCGCCGCCCGCCACGCCGCGACCTCGGCCGACGGTCTGCCTCCTGCCTCCGACTCCGGCGCCTTGATCCGAGCCGGCCGGCGTCGCGGGAGCCTCCACCTCGTCGGCTCGTCCAGGGGCCTCCGGCTCCGGGAGCGCCGGCTTCGGGCCAGCCGCCACGGCCAGGCGCGGCCGCGATCACCACCGGCGGCCGCGGCATCGCCGAGACGAGAGCGGTTCTGTGTGTTCTCCGGGCACGCCATACGTGGCGTGCGCGCAGCACGCGAGTGCATCAGCTTCCCCCACAGGAAGTCAGACCCGGCAACCCCAGCGGTCACCAGTGGCACAAGCTGTCACAAGAAGCACACAAACCCGGCCCGGCATCCCCTAACGGCATATCCATGCGAGCGGAAATCAGCCCCCACCACTTCTGGCGAACAAATGGGGCTATTATTGTGTGAGTTGCCTCTCATCTTGGGCTGCATTGATGCTTCCGGGTTGTCGATTCCGAGGGTCACGCCGTTGACCGGAATCCTCCGACCCGGCTCATTTCGCGGATGCTCAGGTCGTGGCAGTTCTCTTCGGCCAGGTCTTCAGACCTCGCCTTCTTGAGCTTTCGTCGGACTGCGTCCTTCTCCGGGTGTCCTCGCCGGTCACGCGACGGGGTAACGAACCGGGGTGAAAGTCGTCTCAGAGCGCATGGTGTACATGGAATGTTCCCGCGCGCTCGGCTTCCATGGGATGCACACTTACGGCGCCCTGTATGTGTGGTCCCCCAGCCCGCGGCAACCGCCCCTGCTGTGAAGGACGTTCACCGATGAACGCGTTGGGCAGATCGGCACGCCCCGCTCCCGCTCCACCCGTCGACGCTGCTCTGTTCCGTACCGGCTCACCCTCGCCGTCCAGTGGGCCGGCCGCCTGCTGTGCTGGAGCCTCGCGGCTGGCATGACCACCGCCGCCACCGACCCGCTCCTCGCACCCCAGGCACCGTGGTGGACACCGTCTGGCCGCTGCCCTGGTACCTCACCCGCCCGTCCACCCTGGCCTGGGCCGTCCTGCGCGCCTGCGAGAAGGCTCTCACAGCGCCCGCCCGACGAGGACACTCTCCCGAATCACTGGGACCAGGCGGCGTAGGGGCTGTCGGCTGTACACAGAAGCCGAGAAGTATCACCGCCGTCCGAACGGCCAGGGCCGGCTGCCGGACTCCGCCCGCCGACGGCACCGCGCATCTCAGCTCAAAGGCGACGGGCGGCGCGGGGGCGGAACCGCCCGCAGCAGTTCCCACAGCGGACGGGAGTTCGACGCCCATACGGCGAGCGCCTGGCGGTCGACGACGCGCAGCCGCTGCTGCTTGGCGAAGGCGCCACGGCCGGACCGGGTCACCCGGCCGTTCGTGGATGATCACCGCGACGTCCGCCCCGTGCACCTGGCGGGCCGTCCCGTTGAGCACCTGCAGATCCGGTGTGCCCACCGGGCCGAGCTCCCGGGCGCCGCTGCGGCGGTGCTTGCACTGGATCACCCAGCGCCGCGCGAACGGATCCGTGCCCTTCACATCCGCACCCAGGTCACCGCCAGCGGCCGCTTGACCCGCTGAGCGAACTCCTGGCAGCCGTCCCGCCTCATCAGGTCTCGCATCGCGTCCTCGAACCGGGCATGGTGCAGTGCGTCCAGCTGCGCGGCAGATCGTAGCGCGCAGGCCCTGCGCCCGCACGGCCTCCCACCGGGCCCGCTGCTGCGGCCGGTTGTAGTCGCTCCAGGCGGCCGCCAGGCCCGGCGAGCAGCCAGGACCACGACAAGAACTCCACCAGTGCGCCAGTACAGCAGTTGACCACCATCACCACCAGGCCGATGGCAGCAGCCGCCACCACGGCGAAGACGATCAGCTGCGCGTCCCGCTGCTGCTGCCTCTCGTGGCTGTCAATCCCGTACGCCGCCGCCGCGCCGGCGGCCGGCGCCGGGTCACCGCTCCCACCGGATCGGGAGGATACCGTGGAGGGTCCGGGCAGGCGTGCGGGAGTGCTGGTCGAACTGTACCGGGTACGGACCGTGGCATGCGGCAGGGAGCCCCTCAGCTTCCGCGAGGAGGTTGTTGCCCAGACTCGACCACTCTGGCCAAGGCCACCACACCGAAGATCATCGTTTCCCCGTTTCGCCCCGGGAGCCCACCGCCGAATGCCCGCGAACCGAGGTCCCGGCCGCAGCTGCACGTACGGCCGCACCCAAGGCATACAAGCTCTCCCCCTCGTAACAGCTCCCCCGCACATCCGCTCATGCTGGCAGGAGGTACCGACAATGCGTCAGCACGATCACCACCAGCGTGGACTGGCGAAGCGAGAGAACAGGCCAGGTCAGGGAGGACGCGGGCCCCGCCCCGCACCCCGGCCACCCCGCAGGAGGGGGTGAGGGGGGGGCAACGGGTGTGGGCCGTGGGTGGTGGAGTCGTGGTGCGGCTCCCCGTCGGACGGCACTGGAGGGCACCACGCCGCCCGCCGGCCGTTCTAGGACGTCCAAGGGCGCCGCTTCGCGGTCGGGCAAGCCCGCCATCCTGGACAGCCGACGAACGACCCGGGTAGGGCTACGCCTGCCGCCCAACGAGGGAACCACCCCACTCGGCACAGACCCACGGCGAACCGTCGGAGCAAGACCGGCGCTGCACAGGTGACCGAGTTGGGCCAGATGCGCCAGGTGAACTGGAGTGTCACCATCTCAGCAGGTCGGCCGGCCCTTCGTCCCACCCCTACTCCGTCCCCTGAGCTCGGCGCGAGCCTGCTGCAACTGCTCGACGGAGACAGCACGGAATCCGGCAGGCCGGCCTCGGCCCACGCGGCCTGCGCATCGGGGGACGGCGCCGCCGGCGTCGAGCAGGATCTTCTTCGCCAGGTTCACGGCGATGGCACCGTCACCCAGATCCATCAGGTGCGCGAGCATGCGCACGCTCTGGTCGTCGCGCCAACCCGATCCAGGCAACACATCCGTCCACCATCGCCAACAAGGGCGCAACGTCCATCGTCGTCCATCCCGGCTCAGCCCGCCACCCGACTGGAGGCCGGTCAGCCGGGGCCGATAACGCCTTTCCGCAGGCCTCACTTGTGCCTATGCGTCCTGCGCGTCAGACGCTATTCGTACACGCGTCGCATTTTCCCACAGGGAAGGACATGCGCTTTCGTGTCTCCATACAGTCAACAAGCGCCACGGCGCAGGGCACGCTTGCGACCGGGGGTCGCGCTGCTCCTGGTCGCCGAGACCGCGCTCGTGGCCGGGGCCTGCTGCCTGCCGGCGCGGCACCTGCTGCGGCGCCCGGACGATCGCAGGACCGTCCAGCCGTCGAAGGACGAGATCCTCGTCGGACATCGCGTGGCAGCCGCGCACGCGAGGGCTCGGCGGGCGATCACCCAGGCGAAGAGGACCGGGAAGAAGGTGGTGGTCACGGACGAGACGATGGCCACCACCTACACCGTCGCCAACCCCGACGGCACGCTGACCCTACCGAACTCACCACCGGTCCCGAGCGGGTGGCGTGACGGGTGAAGCGGCGCACGAAAACGCGAAAGCGTTTCACGATAAATGCGAAAACAAGGTTACACAAACCCTGGACAAGGGTTAAACACCCAACACCCGAAACCGGAACGAAGTACACCG
>JAKFGP010000069.1 GCA_021502835.1 Streptomyces thinghirensis | reverse complement strand
CGTCCGCGCTCTCACGCGCGTGAGGATCGGCAGGCCGTCCGCATCGGCAGCAGCACCGCGGGCACGCCGACCGGCCACGCCGTCGCCGTCGGGGGCGGCGACCGCCAGGTTTTCCAAGGTGGTCCCGGACGAGACGGCCGCAGGGGCCCGCCGTCGGGCCGCCAGAACGCCCTGCCGGTCCGGGCGGGATCCTGGGCACGAATACAGCACAGCGTGGCGAGTCCGGCGATGTCGAAGGGGGGGGCCGGTGGCTGGCCCGATGGCGTACCTCAAACTTGACTAGTCGGGGCGCGGTCGCCGACTGTACACGATCCCCAGGAGGCCGGGGGTGCGGCCGGCCAGGTGTGGGCACTATGCAGATGAGGAGGTGCTCTTCGAAGGAGTCGCCGGCGCGTTCTCAGGGGTGCGTAAGGGTCCGGTCTCAGGGGCGTCTCAGGGTCGCGGGTACGGAACCGCCGGGAGCGTGGGCCCGTTTTCAGGGAGAGAGCGGCAGTGGCCGCGAAGGAGTGCTGACACCATGTCGAAGAACGCCAAAGTCGCAGCGGGGGGGTGGTCGGCCTATCCTGCTGATCTGGCTGCCCTGGTGGGCCGCCCTGCTCATAGTGCTGGGTGTCCCGACCGCCGCGTACCTCACCCTGGACCCCGGGCAGCGGCGCAGGCTGCGCCGCGCCACGCAAGGAGATCGGCCGTTGAGGAGTTAACGCCGAGTCTCAGATGACCCAGACGTCTCATAAGTTCCCGGGCGTCCCGGCGGTTTCAGCCGTCCGGCGGTCTCTGCAGTCCCGGCCGTCTCGGTAAGGGCGCAGAGAGTTGACCACGTCGCCGTTCGCGGGCCTGTCGATCGTGTGGTCCGCGGGTGGCGTGGCGCCCTGCTCCACCCAGGCGGTCAGCGCGTCGAAGGCCGACCGAAGCAGGGCAGATCGGCCGCAGCCTGTCGGGATACGTGTCGTACAGCCCGTCGACGTGCGGCCGCCCCCGACCGTGTAATAGCGCGGTAGCTCGCTCCTTTCGCTCCCCCCCTGTCGATCATGCGCGCGTACACGTCGGAATCGGCGGCCTTGGGCAGGCGCGTCCAGGTCGCCAGGCAGGTGATCAGCGGTTTGCCGATGCGCCCCGTAAGTGCGACCTGGGCCACCGCGCGGTGGACGGACGCGGGCGCTTAGCGTAGTTGTACGTGGCGTCGCCGGCACGGCGCCAGGATCTCCTCCAGGGTGGATCCGGCGGTCGGCCCCGCGCAGGCGGGGGCCGGTGGCCGGATCGACTCGGCCCGGTAGATCTTCTGCGTCAAGCCCCAGTAGGCCTTCTCGTGGTACGGCCAGAACTCGGAGCCGCGCGAAGCCTGCCGCGTACAGTTCCCTCGTCCCGTGCCGCGCCGAACATCCGAGCCACCGTCACCGGCAGGACGGTGGCGCCCAGCCAGCCCGCGTCCGCCGCGCCCGTCCACGCCGCCCGCCAGCAGCGTTCCGGCGGCTCCAACCAAACAGCAGCAGGAGCAGCCGCCGCCGGAGATGCCGGCGATGTAGGTGCGACGCGGCGCGCGCCCGTAGCGCTGGGCGGCCATACCGGCGGGCGGCCCGGGTGAGCTGGGTGGTACGTGCGTTCCACTCGGCGACAAGTGTCTCCGGGCCGACGCCGTCCCGGTAGAAGTCCGTCCCGCCGTTGCCCTGTCGGTCGCGGCGTACGCGTACCCCTGCGCGAGGGCCCGGCCGGACATCGCCTTGTCCGTGGCGTACTGCTTGCGGGTGCCCGCTGGCGCCCCTGTCACGACGAGGCCGCCGTTCCAGTCGTCCGGCAGCCGGGATCACGAACTGCGCGGTCGTGCCGCCAGCCGTGCGTGTTGTTGAAGCGGGAGGAGTCCGGAAAGTACCCGTCGACCCGATGCCGGGCACCCGGACGGCGTCCTGGTGCCGCCGGCCGTCAGCCCGGCCTGGTCGGCCATGTCGGTGTAGGGGTGCCCGCCAGTCCGGTGGTGGTCAGATCGTCCAGGCAGGCGCTGCGCTGCAGGGCCGCACCCGGCACTCGTAATGCGCTCCTGGCGGGCGCAGTGTCCGCCTCTCCGTCGCTCGCCGCGGCGGCGGCGTCGCCCGATGAGCGAGACCACCGTCACGGCGGCGAGGGAACGGGACACCACGGGGTGACGCATCAGGGACCCAGGCGCGACGGGGGAGTGAGCTGAGGGCTGCCCCATCGTGCGGGTCCGCTACGACCCTTCCATGGGCGGAGCCACATGGGAAGAGAGCCGGTCATAGAGGCTGGAAGACATCGAGGACGGAGGGTGCCCGACTCCAGCGGCAACGGCCCGGTGTCCTCGGTCAGCTCGGCCTTACGGCCATCTTTGTCGAGCGCCTCCAGGAGTCCGGGCAGCGACGGTCCTGGCCCCACGGGCAGGACCTCCGCCTGGGTTCCTCGTCGAGCAGGATGAAGGCGATGTCGTCGCCCTGGCGACGAGCGACCACCGGGGCCGTCGGCGCGCAGTGTCCGAGCGTCCCCGGCGCGAAAGAGGACCGGACCCGGCCGAGCGGCGGAGGCGTGTCGACGTAGGCGCGGCCTCCGCGAGCACCCGGCCGGACACCGCCGGTGCCTGGATAAGCGGACCCATCGCCGGCGTCCGTTGTACCGGCTCCGGCGTCCGCTGTACCGGCCTCTATTCGTGGCGTCGGTCCCCGCGCCTCGCCGCCGCCCGAGTCCTCTGCCGCCTCGTCGCCCGGCGCGTCGTCCAGGCATCCGGCGTCGCCGCCTGTCACCGGGAAGTCTGCGTCGTCGATCTGCTCGCCACTGCGCCCACTGCGCGGCGATCTCGTCGGCGCCCAGGCATAGCTCGCCGCGCGGGCCCCCACACCGTGGTGTCCGGCGGTGACAGGACCGGCTGGTCGGCGGACTCAAGGTCGGGATCGTGCGGCGCGGGCATCGCCGGGGCCGCCACGGCGACCGCGAGGGCCAGCCGGGCAGCGCGGCGACGACCGTACGCTCGTCCGGCGACAGGTCGTACTCCATGCCGCCAGTCCCAGGAGGCCACGGCGACGCCACCAGCGAGACGTCGTCGGCGACGACGGTCCACCGGGCGCCCTCACCGTCCTGGCTGAGTACCAGGCCGTAGCGCCGTCCGCCAGCGGTGGCAGACCGAGCGCCGCGCACGCCTCCGGGTAGTCGTCGCCCAGCACACTTCGGAAACTTCGCCCGGCGTCAGCAGCACCGCCGGCCGAGCACAAGAGCGCATCGTCTCTGGCGGCGACGGCGTCCTCGTCCGTCCCGGCCATCCCAGCCTCCCCCATCGGTTCGTCCAATGGCGCGCACCCCTAGTGCGCCGGGGAAGCCCTTGTCACGACTCCCAGACGCACCCGGAGCTGCAGTTTTCCGCGACTGGGGCGAAATCGCCCGCTTGTGACGGACGGGCGGGGTCAGGGTCGCCGGCAGCCCAAGGAGAGGCACGGGCCACGTCCGCGCGGCGACTCGTCGCGCTCCCGCGCGAGCGCGTCACCGCCCGGCACGCCAACTCGTTCACCCCGACGAAAGGGCCTCCGGCGACACCCAGCCCGCCGCCTCGTCGATCCGTTCCTGGTCGTCGTCCGCGCACGCCGAGACGTACTCGGCGGCGGCCTCGAACAGACTGCGAGCGCGCTGCTCCCCCCGTTCTCCCCTCAGTGCGCCGAGCGGCGCGAGATCTGCTCCCAGGCCTCGTGGATCCTGCCTGGAACGCCAGATCCACCCCTCCCCTGCCGATAGCCCACGCCGATCGCGGCATCTCATGCACTCAACGGAGAGTTGAAGCTTCGACGGCAGAAGGGGACGGCCACGGTGAAGCGCTTCCAACGGCTGGCACAAATCCGGCGGATGGACCCTGGCAAGGGACGCTTCAAAGGAGATCTATCGGCTGGCCTCGGCCTACGAGTTCCCGTGGGACTTCAGCCGCGCCCCTCGAGCTGGCGCTCTACCGCACCTACGCCGTTCCGAGCATCGGCCGGCTACTGGCCCAGACGGCGGAGTTCACGGACCGCGCAGAAGCGGTACGACGACACGAAGTTGCTTCTGGACGCCGTCGTCGAGCAATGGCTTCGGCAGCGAGCAGGGCCGCATCGGCCATCGGCGCATCAACCAGATGCACCGCAGTTACGACATCACCAACGACGACATGCGGACGTCCCTGTGCGGTTACCGTCGTGACCAAACGCGCTGGATCGATCGCCTGCCGGATGGCGCAGGACTGTCGCGCCACGAGACCCATCGCGTCCGCCGTCCACTACCGCACGCTGGGACGGCACATGGGGATCAAGGGCATTCCCGGAGTCATACGAGGAGTTCGGAAGTCCTGCCTCGACGCCTATGAGGAGGCTCCACCTCGCCTGGGGAGGAAAGGGTGCGCGCTCGGGTCTCCGATGCGACCACTCGACCTCACGGCCTCCTGGTATCGAGCCCCCTCGTCCGGCCCTGCGCACCGGGATCTCGCCGCCCGCTCGACGAGCCCCTCCTGCGGGCCTTCCGGTACCCGCCGCCGAGCCCCCGCCAGCACGCTGGTGCGCCGCGCGGTGCGCGCTGCGCAGAGGCCGCGCGGTCGCGTGAATCGAAGGAGGTGCCGCCCAGGCGCGGCTCCGCGCACCACGCCTGCAAGAACTGGAGATCGAGTGGCTACCCGAACAGCTACCGGCTGACCGAAGGCAGGCGCGGCCCTGCCCGGTCCCGCCTCAGGACGCTGTCCTGGTCCACCACACTACGACGTCCCCAGCCACCAGAAGAACCGATCGTCGCGCGCGCAGCCAAGTTGAGTCCCCATCTCGGAGAATAGCTCGCGCGATAGTGGGAACGCCGCCCAAGACGCCGGCCTGCTTCGATCTCGCGCGGTCGCCAGGCTTGCAGCAAATCCCCGTCATCGTCGACGTACGACCTACAAACCACCGGAACCAGCGAACGGTCCGCCGGAGGGCTGGACCCGGCACGCAGTCCGTCCGGCCCAAGTGATCCGCTTCCGCCCCTGCCGCGCCGCGAGCGCCGCTCTGCGCGATCGGATGGAACAGCGCCAGCACACCGCCGGGGTCGCACGACGCGCGCCTACTCCCCAGGTTCCCGGCGGGATCTGGCAGGTAAGCTTCCACGAGGCCCGCCGCGGAAACACGGCGTCGAGCGTCCGCGACCGCAGCGGCAGCGGCGACGTCGGTCAGCAGCAAGCGGCCGTCGCGGTCCCTCCGGCCCGTACGGCGGCCTGGAGGCGGCGGGCGTCAGATCGGCCTGACGACCAGGCCCGACGGTCCACGGCCGCCCGCAGGGGGTATTGCGGGCCTGTCCCGTGCCGCAGCCCTGCGTCGAGCACGTGATCCTCCCGCAGGGCCCAGCTCGGCGACCGCGCCGTAGGCGGGGCCGTCGTCGGGGAACCGGCTGTCCTAGTCGGCGGCGCGGGCGCCGAAGAACTCCTGCACGTGCGTGGTTGCCGCTCATGCTCCGCATGATCCTCAAAGACACCCCTCGATCTCAATGACACAGAGGACGCCGCAGCGCACACACGTTCGAGCATGACGCGATCGTTCCAGCGCTTCCGCGTCAGCAACACCTTCGAAATGCGCCCCCGTTGTGCGCCCTTGCCGGGACCAGCGTCCCGGGGCCATGGGACACCTGGACCACGCCGCCCTGGGCTGGCTGACCCCCGCGCTGTCGTACGCGATGGCCTGTACCGGCGCAGCCCTCGGACTGCGCTGCACCGCGCGCCCTCGCCGCCACCGGGCGCGCGCGCCGCCAACGGCTTCTCACCCGCGCCTCGGCATCGGCACCGGCATCTGACGATGCACTTCGTCGCCAGCGTGCTCGGCTTCCGGGTCAGCGGCACCGACATCCGCTACGACGTGCCACTCACCCTCCACGAGCCTGCTCGTCGCCATGATCGGGTCGTCTGCGCCGGCGTCTTCGCGGGTCGGCTACGGCCAGTGAGCGCCGCCGAGCACTCCTGCTCGGCGGACTCACTCACCGGGCTCGGCGTCGCGACATGCACTACCTCGGCATGGCGGCCGTGCGCCTGCACGGGTGACGTGAGCTGACCCGATGCGCGTCCGGGCTCTCCGTCCTCATCGTCGTCGCCGCCGCCACGGCGGCCCTGTGGGCGGCGCTCAACATCAGGTCGCCCCTCGCGGTGACGCTCGCCTCGCTGATCATGGGAGCCTCGGTGAGCAGCATGCACTACACCGGAATGTTCGCGGTGAAGGCGTGCGCGTCACGCCCTCCGGGCGAGGCGCTTTGCCCGGGGCCACGGCGATGCAGTTCATCTTCCCCCGCCGTCGGCCTCGGGTCCTACCTCTTCCTGACCTCGGCCTTCGTCGCGCTGTCGCCGACGGCGGGGAGCGCGAGGCGTCCGCCTCGGCCCAGCGGGGCCCGTGTAGGAGCACCGCCCGGTAACGGCGGGCCCGGCCGTCGCGGCCTCGGCGACAACGCACCGACCCCGTACCGAGCGAGGAGGCCATGCGCACACTCCCGGACGACCCCCGCAGCCGGCGCCGAGACGCCGCCCCAGTCACCCGTGGCGCGGCCGCCGCGCGCAGCCGGACCACCGGCCGACGAGGGCCCGGCGAACCGCACGGGGCGAGGCACCGGACGCGTCCGCCACGCGCGCGTGGCGCCGGCGAGTACTGGCCCCGCACCGTGCGCGCCAGGATCGTCAGCCTGTTGATGGTGCCCGTCGTCTCCCTGCTGGCCCTGTGGGCGTACGCCACCGTCACGACCGCCCAGGACATCTCCCGGCTGCGAGCAGGTGCAGCGCGTGGACGCCCAGGTCCGCGCTCCGGTGAACGCCGCCGTCTCGCTGCGCCTGCAGGCCGAGCGGGCCGCGGCCGTCAGCCACGCCACCGACCCGTCGGCGGTGCCGACTCGGCGTTACCGGGAACTTTCCGCACACACCGACCGCGCCGTCGCGAAACTGCGGTTAAGCGACCGCCATACCGTCGCCGACAGCGAGGAACTGCCCGCCGGTGCGGCCCGGCGCCTCAAGCTTTCGTCACCGGCGCCGAACGGCTGGGAGGCTGCGCTCCCGCCGTCATCGACCGCCGCGCGGACTGGGCGGAGGCCTACCGCCAGTGGCGACGATCGATCTACCGGCGGCGTTCCGGGTGGGCGGTGCGCTTGAGATACGGTATCCAGGACGCCGATCTGGGGTCCGACGCGCGCTGCTGGTCGGTTCGCCCGCGCGGGCGAGGCACTGGCCCAGGAGGATGCCCTGCTCGCCGGGGCCACCTCGCCGGACGGACCTTCGTCGGTGATCGGCTGAGGTTGTTCACCGGCGCCGTCGACAGACGCAGGACCCTACCGAGTCCGTCGCCGACCTGCGCGACTCGAACGCGCAGCCTGGCAGGACCTCGCCGGCAGCGGCGCCTACGCGACCGTGGCGACGGCCGAGGACAAGCTGCTGGCCCAAGCTCCCGAGGGCCGGGCGGTCGACGCAGCGGCACCAGGCGCCCACGTGGGACGACGCCCACGCGCGCGTGCGGGACGCCATGCGGGCGATCGAACAGGACGCCAGCGTCAAGTCGCCGACCGGGTGGACTCGTTCACGCGCGTGGCGCTCAGTCCGGCCGGGGCCGCGTCCTCTTCGGCCTCCTCGTCGCCGCGTCGCTCGTCATCTCCGGTTCGCATCGGCCGCCTCGTGGTCGAGCTTTCGGTGAGCTCCGCGCAACAGCGCCCTGGAGATCGCCCGCCGCAAACTCCCTGAGGCCATGCGCAGACTGCGCACGGGGAGGAGATCGACGTCCGGTCCGAGTGCCCCCGGGGCCGCTCCTTCCGCCGAGGACGAGGCCGGCCAGGTCGCCGAGGCACTGGACACTGTGCACCGGGCCGCCCTGCGGGCCGCGGTGGAACGCGGGCCGAACTCGCCAGCGGCATCTCCGGGGTCTTCGTGAACCTCGCCCGCCGCAGCCAGGTCCCGTCCACCGTCAGCTGAATCTGCTGGACAGCATGGAACGCCGCTCCGACGACCCGAACGAACTGAGCGACCTCTTCCTGTCTCGGATCCACCTCACCACCCGTATGCGGCGCCACGCCGAAAGCCTGATCATCCTCCGGCGCGGCACCTGGTGTGGGCTTTGGCGCATGCCGGTCTCCCTCACGAACGTGATTCGCGCGGCGGTCTCCGAAGTCGAGGACTACGCGCGCGTGGAGGGCGACAGCCAGCCCCCGAGGCGTCCGTGATCGGCGCCGCCGTCGCCGACCGCACCCACCCGTGGCCGAGATCATCGGAGAACGCGGCCCAGTTCTCCGCCACTCCCACACGCGCGGGCGCGTCACCGGAGAACCCGTCGGCAACGGCTATGCGATCGAGGTCGAGGACCCCGGGCTCGGCATGGGGAAGGACACCCTCGCCGAGGCGAACCACCGAATCGCCCGGTCCGGAGGCACTCGACCTGTTTGACAAGGACCGGGTCGGCCTGTTCGTGGTCAGCCGGCTCGCCGCCCGGCACGACATCAAGGTGCACTCGATTCGCCCCTACGGCGGCACCACCGCCGTCGTCCCCTGCCCACCGCACTCCTGCACAACGGGACGGCGGAACATTCCCCCGACGGCAGTCGAAGTACCACAGCATGAGGAGCGCCGCGTTATCGCGCGTGCCCGGCGCCGCTCCCGTTCAGGAGCCCGTCCCCGCGCGTCGGCAGACCGGCCGGCGCTGACGGCCCCGTACCGGCGACGGCGCAGACCACGGCACCCGGTCGGCCACCAGGACCCCAGCCTTGCGCCTGCACCGATCCCCTGACGCCTCCACGAAGGCCGCCGGCCGCGACCTGCCGCATGCGCAGGTGGGTCTGACGGCCCCGGTCTCCCGCATGCGGCCGGGGGGTTTGACGGCCGCGACCCGCCGCACACGCCCGGGGAGTCCGACGGACCCCACCTGCCGCACGCCGCCGGGGGAGCTCGACGACCTCCCTCGTCGTGAGGTAGCCAGTCTCGTTCCCAGCGCGACGGGCGCCCCGCCGCGCGGTCGTCCCCGCCGCCCGGAGACGACGAGCGCACTCCCGAAGTCGTACGGGACCGCATGGCCGATACCGCGCCGGCTGGTCGCGCGGTGGTGGCCGGCGACCCGGCCGCGGAGCACCGCCGGATGCCGCCGGCGGCAACAGCACGAAGGAGACCCACATGACCACAACCCCGGCACCGGGAGCGCCCGGCGGACCCGCGAACTCGACTGGCTGCTGACGACCTCGTCGTATGCGTGAGCGAAGTACGGCACGCCGTGGAGTTGCTGTCGAACGACGGACTTCCGCCGTGGGCGCGTCGACCGGCCTCGGCCGCGAGGACGCCGCAACACCTGGCAGCGGTCGCCTCCGGCTTCCACAGCCTGGCCATGGCGCGGGCCGGCACTTCGGTGCCGGGGTGTGCGCCAGACCATGGTGGAGATGGACGACGGCTCCTGTTCGTGGCCGCCGCGGGCGACGGCTCCTGCCCGCCGTCCTCACCGCCGTGACCGCGACATCGGCCTGGTGGCCTACGAGATGGCACGGCTGGTCAGACGCGTCGGCGAGCACCTCCACACCGCGCCGCGCACCGCCGCGCGGCCGCCCGCCGGCGGATGACCCGGGAGGGCCGCGCGGATGACCGAGACACCACGGGCGGCGGCCGGGAGCGGCCGGGCAGCCAGTGGTCGACAACGAGGCAGGACCCCTCGTCCGGCCCTACGCGCGATGACAGGCGGACGCACCCGGCCCGGCCCCACGGGGGGTGCGATTCGACCTGATCGCCCCTAGTCACACGAGCCCTGACGCGCCGGACACCGACGACACCGTGCTCCGGACCGGAGCACCGGACCCTGATCGAGCTATAAGCCGCACGGAGACCCAGTCGGTCGCCGAACTCGCCGCGGACGCGGATCTGCCCGTGGGCGTGGTGAGGGTGCTCCTAGGAGACCTGGTGGAACTCGGCTCCGTGACAGTCAGCCGTCCCGTACCGCCGGCCCAGCTGCCCGACGAACGGATTCTGCGCGAAGTGATCGACGGACTCCGCGCACTGTAAAGGAGGCCGAAAGGCCATGACCGGCAAATTACGTTCACGACCACCCGGACCGAGAGAAGTGATCGATGGTCTCCGAGCACTCCGACGCCACGGACGGTGACACGACCGCGCTGGCGTTGAAGATCCTGGTCGCCGGAGGATTCGGCGTGGGCAAAACCACCTTGGTGGGCGCGGTCAGCGAGATCAGGCCGCTGCGCACGGAGTGAAATGCTCAGCGAGGCCGGGCGGCTGGTGGACGATACCGACGGCATCGACCGCAAGGTCACCACGACCGTCGCCATGGACTTCCGGGCGCATCACCATCCGGTCCGGCCTCTCCCTCTACCTCTTCGGCACACCGGGCCAGGACCGCTCTGGTTTCTGTGGGACGAACTCTCACAGGGCGCCCTCGGCGCTGTCGTCCTCGCGGACACCCGGCGCCTGGCGGACTGTTTCCCGGCGGTCGACTATTTCGAGCACCGGCGCATCCCCTTCGTGGTGGCCGTCAACTGCTTCAAGGGGGCGCGCCGCTACGACGCCCGAGGACGTTCTGCGGGCCCTCGACCTCGACCGGGGAACGCCCGTGGTGCTGTGCGACGCCCGGGACCGCGACTCGGGGAAGGAGGTGCTGATCCGGCTCGTCGAGTACGCCGGACGGATGCACACCGCCCGGCTGCTCGACTCCGTACGCTGACCGGACCGGACCGGAACGAACCGGACAGAACGAATCGGTCCGGGCCGCCGGACCGGCGCCTCCGGCCGGAGGACGCCTCAGTCCGCCACGGACTTCTGAGCCAGCACCTTGTCCACGGTGACGCGGACGAGGAGCTCACCCGGAACGCCGTTGCGGGCCCCGAACTCCTCGGCGCGCTCCTCGCCCATGTACCGGGCCCCGATCCTGGCGGCCCAGTGCCGGAGTTCGTCGAGATCCTCCGAGATCCGTGCCCGCCCCTGCAGCACGACGAAGTCGAAGGGCGGCCGGTCGTCGTCCACGCATAGGGCGACCCGGCCGTCACGGGCCAGATTGCGTCCCTTCACGGTGTCCTTGCCGGTGTTGAACACCAGATCGTCCCCGTCCAGCAGGAACCAGATCGGCGCCACATGCGGGCTGCCGTCCGCCCGAACGGTCGAGAGCTTCCCGGTGCGGGTGCCGTCCGAGACGAACGCCCGCCATTCCTCATCGGTCATCTTCTGTGCCATGCCCCCATCCTCCTTGCCCGGAGCACAAGCGTGGTGAAGGCTGGCGGGCAGATCCTCCGGCCAGGAGGAGAGCATGCATACGGGGACAACACGGGAGACCGGACCATGGTGCAGAACCAGGGACTTGGCTGGCTGCTGGACGACCTGACCGAGCGCGTCGAACACGTCCGGCACGCGCTGGTCCTGTCCAACGACGGGCTGGTGACGGGGGCGAGTACGGGTCTGCGACGCGAGGACGCCGAGCACCTCGCCGCCGTCTCGTCCGGACTGCACAGCCCGGCCGGGGCTCGGGCCGACACTTCGGCGCGGGTCAGGTACGACAGACGATGGTCGAGTTCGACGACGCCGTGCTGTTCGTCACCGCGGCGGGCTCGGGCAGTTGCCTGTGCGTGCTCAGCGGCGCGGAGACCGATATCGGGCAGATCGCGTACGAGATGACCCTGCTCGTGAACCGGGTCGGTGAGCACCTCGACGTCGACGCGCGACAGCCGGGCCGGATATCACCCACAGACCTCTGACCTGGGCTTTCCATACTTTCGTGGAGACGGCTGCGGAGTTGTCCACAGGCCTGCCACGGATGTCGCGGCAGCGGCTACGGTCTTGTGTCAGGCGGGGGCGGACAGCACCGGCCGCACACTCCACGGGGAGAAGACCATGTCCGGGAACACCATCACGCACAAGATCACGGCCGCTGCCGAGCAGATCGGCGCCACCCGCGGCGCCACCCACGGCCCTTCGCTCGCCCCGAACCGCGCGGCACGAGAACTGGGTCTCAGGCGCAGTGAGTTCGACCTCGCCGTACACCTCGGGCGCATCCGCACCGTACCCGACGAGGGGAGGAGGGGCGGCCGACGCGTCGCGCGCGACGAGATCGAACGGATCCGGGCGGGGAGGGCTTCCCCGAGGCGCTGAGGGACAGCGTCCGCGCCGTCGGGACCATGGAAGGCGCTGCCCTCATGGACGTGCCCAGGGCCCGGTTCACCCGCCTCGCACGACTGGGGCTCCTGGTGCCCGTGAAGTTCTACGTGAACCGCTATCGCGCCGTCGTCTGGCTGTATCTGGCCGACGAGCTACGGCAGTTCGCGGCCGACGAGAGGAACGCCGCACTGCTGAAGGGCCGTACGCCCGAGGGCCTGCGGGACCAGCTGACGGAGGGCCTGGACCTGCGTCCCCGCAACTGGAGGGGACGGCACCTGGGGGTTCCCTGCTCCGCCAGGCCGACGACGACCCGTGGGCCCGGGCCGCGGCCGTCGCGTCAGTGCTCGACCCGGTCGAGGTCTCCGCGGTCGTCAGGGACTTCTACGAGCGCTCCTACCTGCACCGGTTCCGCCCGGTGCCGCCCGCCCACGGTTTCGCCCGGCTCCCCCGGCCGCGGCAGCTCGCCGAGGAGATCATGACCGCGGCGGACCCGGACGAGATCGACTGGCTCCGCACGGACCTGGCAGGCGCGGTGGAAGCCGCACGCGGGCAGCGCCCGGCGCCACGCCCGGCCCTTCGCCCCCTGCCGACCCCACCGGTCCGGGGAAGCCACGCCGCACGAGGCCGAGGAACCCGGACGGTTCCGCGGCCTGCTGGGCCGGCTGTGGCGCAGAGACTCCTGAACTACAGGGCCCGGAACAGCCCTTCCTGGACGACGGACACCAGCATGCGCCCTCCGCGTCATAGATCCGCCCCCGCGCCAGGGCCCCGTCCACCGGTCGCGATCGGCGACTCCTGGTCGTACAGGAACCACTCGTCCGCGCGGAACGGCCGGTGGAACCACATGGCGTGGTCCAGCGACGCCATGTCGAAGCCCGCGCGGCCCCACAGCGGCTCGACCGGAATGCCACCGCGTCCAGGAGGGTCATGTCACTGGCGTAGGTCAGGGCGCAGGTGTGCACGAGGTCGTCGCCGAGCGGGCCCACCGCGCGCATCCACACCGCGCTGCGGGGCTCGGCGCCCTCGACCTCCTCGGCGCTCCAGCGCAGCCGGTCCACATAGCGGATGTCGAAGGGCTGGCGGCGGGCCATCCGCTCGAACTGCTCCGGCAGCGCGCCCAGGTGCTCCCGCACCTCGTCGGTGACCGTCGGCAGGGACTCGGGATCCGGGACCTTGCGGGCCGGAGGCAACTGATGCTCGAAACTCCCCTGCTCAGGCTTGTGAAAGGAGGCGGTGAGCGTGAAGATCGTGCGGCCGCTGCTGCCGCGGTGACCCGGCGGGTCGTGAACGACCGCCCGTCCCGGTCCCGTTCGACCTGGTACACGATCGGCACCCCCGGGTGTCCCGGGCGCAGGAAGTACGCGTGCAGCGAGTGCACCGGGCGGTCGCCCCTCGGTGGTGCGGCCGCGGCGACCAGCGCCTGGCCGGCCACCTGGCCGCCGAAGACCCGCTGTAGCGACTCCTCGGGCTGCGGCCACGGAAGATGTTGACCTCGATCTGCTCCAGGTCGAGCAGGGCGACGAGGCTCTCGGCCGGATTCGTCATGGGTGGGGTTCTCCTGTGCTCACAGTTGGCCGACATCGGTGACGCGGACGACCGCCCGGCCCTCCGTGTCGGAGGCCGTGAGGTCGACCTCCGCGCTGATGCCCCAGTCGTGGTCGTCGTTCGGGTCGTCGAAGATCTGGCGTACGCGCCAGAGGCCGTTCTGCGGCTCCTCCTCGATCACCAGCAGCTTGGGGCCGCGGGCGTCGGGGCCGGTGCCGAGGTCCTCGTACTCGTCCCAGTACTTGTCCATGGCCTCACCCCACGCGTCGGCGTCCCAGCCGGCGTCGGCGTCCATCTCGCCCAGCGCGTCGACCTGGTCGAGGGCGGCGAGCTCGACGCGGCGGAACATGGCGTTGCGGACCAGGACACGGAAGGCGCGCGCGTTGGCGGTGACGGGCCGCACCTGGTCGGCCTTCTCCTGCGCCTCCTCGGCGGTCATCTCCGCCGGGTTGGCGAGCTGCTCCCACTCGTCCAGCAGGCTGGAGTCGACCTGGCGCACCATCTCACCGAGCCACTCGATCAGATCCTGGAGGTCGTCGGACTTCAGGTCGTCCGGGACGGTGTGGTCGAGGGCCTTGTAGGCGCTCGCCAGGTAGCGCAGCACGATGCCCTCGGTGCGGGCCAGTTCGTAATGGGAGACCAGCTCCGTGAAGGTCAGCGCCCGCTCGTACATGTCCCGGATGACCGACTTCGGGGACAGCGGATGGTCACCGACCCACGGGTGGCTGGTGCGGTACGTGTCGTAGGCGTGGAAAGAGCAGCTCCTCCAGGGGCTTCGGGTACGTGATGTCCTGGAGGCGCTCCATGCGCTCCTCGTACTCGACGCCGTCCGCCTTCATCGCGGCCACGGCCTCACCGCGCGCCTTGTTCTGCTGGGCGGCGAGGATCTGCCGCGGGTCGTCCAGGGTGGACTCCACGACCGACACCATGTCCAGCGCGTACGACGGCGACTCCGGGTCCAGCAGCTCGAAGGCGGCCAGGGCGAACGTGGACAGCGGCTGGTTCAGCGCGAAGTCCTGCTGCAGGTCCACCGTGAGTCGCACGATGCGGCCCTCGGCGTCGGGCTGGTCGAGCTTCTCGACGATGCCGCCGCCCAGCAGCGAGCGGTAGATGGCGATCGCCCGCCGGATGTGCCGGAGCTGCTGCTTGCGCGGCTCGTGGTTGTCCTCCAGCAGGTGCCGCATCGCCTTGAAGGCGTCGCCGGGCCAGGCGATCACCGACAGCAGCATGGTGTGCGTGACCCGGAAACGGACGACAGCGGCTCCGGCTCGGAGGTGATGAGCTTGTCGAACGTGCTCTCCGACCAGGCCACGAAGCCCTCGGGCGCCTTCTTGCGGACGACCTTGCGCCGCTTCTTCGGGTCGTCGCCTGCCTTGGCGAGCGCTTTCGTTCTCGACGACGTGCTCGGGCGCCTGGGCGACGACGAAACCCTCCGTGTCGAACCCCGCACGCCCGGCCCGGCCGGCGATCTGGTGGAACTCCCGGGCCCGCAGCGTGCGCACCCGCGTGCCGTCGTACTTGGTCAGCGCCGTGAACAGCACGGTCCGGATGGGGACGTTGACGCCCACGCCGAGCGTGTCCGTTCCGCAGATCACCT
Organism: Streptomyces thinghirensis; assembly: GCA_021502835.1. The sequence continues at coordinate 66,751 of JAKFGP010000069.1, read as the reverse complement.
TCAGCAGGCCGGCCTGCGCGAGCTTCTCCACCAGCCGCCGGTACTTGGGCAGCATGCCGGCGTGGTGGACACCGATGCCGTCCGGACGTAGCGGGAGAGATTGCGGCCGAACTTCGTGGTGAAGCGGAAGTTGCCGATCAGCTCGGCGATCCGCTCCTTCTCCTCCCGCGTGCACATGTTGATGCTCATCAGCGCCTGCGCCCGCTCCACGGCCTGCGCCTGCGTGAAGTGCACGATGTAGACGGGGGCCTGCCGGGCCTGCAAGCAGATCGGTGAGCGTCTCAGTGAGCGGCGTGTGCGGAACTCGTAGGAGAGCGGTACGGGCCGGGTCGCCGAGCGGACCACCGCTGTGGGGCGGCCGGTGCGGCGCCGCGAGGTCCTTCTCGAAGAAGGGAGACGTCACCGAGCGTGGCCGACATCAGGACGAACTGGGCCTGCGGCGGTTCCAGCAGGGGAATCTGCCACGCCCAGCTGCCGGTCCGGTTCCGCGGAGAAGTGGAACTCGTCCATGACGACCTGGCCGATGTCCGCGTGCTTGCCGTCACGCAGCGCGATCGACGCCGGACCTCGGCGGTGCAGCAGATGACGGGGGCGTCGAGTTCACCGAGGCGTCGCCAGTCAGCATGCCGACGTTCTCGGTACCGAAGATCTTGCACAGCTCGAAGAGCTTCTCCGACACCAGCGCCTTGATCGGAGCCGTGTAGAAGGTGACCTCTCCCGGGCCAGAGCGGCGAAGTGGGCGCCCGCCGCGATCATGCTCTTGCCGGAGCCGGTGGGCGTCGACACGATCACGTTCGCGCCGGAGACCGCCTCGATCAGCGCCTCCTCCTGATGAGGGTAGAGCGTGAGACCGCGCTCCTGGGCCCACGCCTCGAAGGCTTCGTACAGGGCATCGGGGTCGGCGGTCCGCGGCAGCTGATCGATGAGGGTCACGCACCCATCTTGCCTGGCCTCGGCCGTGATGGGGAATCGGCTGTTCGCGTGAAGATCACGAACGCTACGCTGGGTCGCCGACGAGGCATCAGAGGACCCGGACAACTGCACAGCGGCACACGAGGAATGGGGCGGGCAACGGCGATGATGGGACCAGCGCACTCACTGTCGGGCGCCGCGGCGTGGCTCAGTGTAAGGGCGGCGACCGCCGCAACGGGGCACTCGATGCCCTGGCCGGTGCTGCTTGCCGGAGCCCTGATCTGTGCCGGAGCGGCGCTCGCCCCAGATCTCGACAAGGCGGCCACCATCTCCCGGGCCTTCGGACCGGTCTCATGAGCTGTGCGAAATCGTCGACAGAGTTGTCGTACGCCGTCTACAAGGCCACGAAAAACAGGGCGACGCGCCGCTCCGGCAGGCACCGCACGCTGACGCACACCTGGCTGTGGGCGGTACTGATCGGCGGGGGCACTTCCGTCCTGGCCATCACGGGTAGCCGCTGGGCGGTCCTGGCGATCCTCTTCGTGCACGCGGTGCTCGCGATCGAGAACCTGCTCTGGCGGGCGACCGCGCTCCAGCAGCGACGTACTGGTGTGGCTGCTGGCCGGGACCAGCGCGTGGATCCTCGCCGGGATACAGACAGGCCGGACGGGGGCGCGGACTGGCTGTTCACCGCACCGGGCCAGGAGTACCTGTGCTGGGGCTGCCTATCGTGCTCGGTGCGCTGGTGCACGACATCGGGGGCGCTGACCGTCTCGGGCTGCCCCATACTCTGGCCGATACCCGTGGGCCGCAAGCTGGTACCCCATCGGTCCGCCGAAGGTCATGCGGTTCGGGCGGGCGGCTGGGTGGAGCTGAAGGTGCTGATGCCGGCGTTCATGCTGCTCGGGGAGTGGGCGGCGCGGCGGCCGCTCAACTTCATCTGAGGGCCGAGGAGGTCCGGCCCGCTCAGCCGGTCCCGTCAGCCCCCTGTCCCTCGCCCCGGCCCGTAACGCCGCTCGGAGCGGGCGACACGCCCTTCGAGTCCACCGTCCGTGCCTTGCCCGTGTAGAAGGGGTGGCTCTCCAGGAGATCTCCACGTCCACCACCAGGTAGGTCTCGCCGTCGTCCCATGCGATGGTCGCGTCGCTGGTCGCGGTGGACCGGGTGAGGAAGGCGTACCCGGCGCTGCGGTCGCGGAAGACGACGGGCCGGTAGTCGGGATCGCTTGTCCTGCTGCATGGCTGCTCCTCTTACGGCGCGGATCATCGGGGCGACGGCACGCGAGCGCCGTCGTGGGTGGCGTCAGCCGGGCAGGGAGTCCTCGTCGACGACGTGCATCGCAGCCTCCTCGGCGGAGGCGGCCGCGCCGTCGATGCCCACGTCCAGGGCGACCAGCGCCGGCTCCTCGTCCTCGATACGCCCCCTCGTCAGGTGCCACGAGCCGGCCGGAACGGCCCGCGCCGACCTCGTTGTCCAGCAGTTCCCCATCGGTGCGCCTCGGGTCGCCCGTTCGTCGCCGTCGGGTGCGAGCCTGGCCAGCCGTTCCTCGGCGAGCCGCTGCTCCAGCGTTTTCGCCATGGTGCCGTTCAAGCGGCCGTCACACCCGTGTGCTCCACCGCCCAGGGGCGCTCGGGCGGACCAGCCCGGTCAAGAGGATCGGTGACACCGTCGTACTCGAGGTGTCCTCACCGTCGAGCAGACCGGTGTCCTCCGCTGCTCGGATCCGTCGGGCTGGTAGACGTCATCTCCCATCCGTCGGCGCTGTTGCGGCACCTCCAGGGGGTGGGGACGGGCCCCTTCTCGCCGTGGACCGCGGCGGGCCGCCCTGCACGGGGCACAGGCGTCACCCGTCTGGGGACCGCACGGTTCCCGGGCTCCGAGCCGATTGCCTCCTCCAGGCATCCACTCGGCGGGACCGCGCAACGCACGGCTGGCGTTCGGCGACCCACGGCACTCGACCACAGGGCCGACGGAGGCCCCGCTCAGCCGACCGGCGGAACAACCGTGCCGGACCCCGGCCGGACGGAGCGCCCCGGCCGGGTGGGACGGACCTCCGACCGGGTGCACCGACCCCGGCCGAGCCCGACCGGCCCCAGGTCTGCTCCGTCCGGGTACCGGCCGGGGTGCCACCGAGGGTCTGCGGGATCGCCCGTGCCACGACCGCCACAGCGCCGCGTAGGCGCCGTCCGCCGCGACGAGCTCGTCGTGGCTTCCCAGCTCGCTGATCCGGCCCTGCTCGACGACGGCGATGACGTCCGCGTCATGGGCGGTGTGCGGGCGGTGGGCGATCGCGACCACCGTGCGGCCGTCCAGGACCCTGGCCGAGGACCGTTCGAGGGTGGCGTGCGGCTCGCAGGTCGAGCAGGGACGTCCGCCGTCAGCACCAGGGTGTGCGGGTCGGCCAGCGAGACGGGCCAGCGCGATCTGCTGGGCCCTGGGCGGGGGTAGCGCAAGCCGCCCGAGCCGACCTCGGTGTCGAGGCCCTCGTCGAGCGCGGGACCAGTCGTCCGCGTCGACCGCGCCCAGCGCCGCCCACAGCTCGGCGTCGGTGGCGCCGGTCGGGCGAGGCCGGAGGTTGTCGCGCAGGGAGCCCCGAAGACGTGGTGCTCCTGGTTGACGAGGGCGACGTGCGACGGACCCGTTCGGCGGACATCGGGACAGCTCCGCGCCGCCCGGGGTGATCGGCCGTCGCGGGGACCCGTAGATGCCGGCCAGCAGCCTGCCCAGCGTGGACTTGCCGGCACCGGAGGGGCCGACCAGGGCGAGCCTCGTGCGGGGGCGACCTCCAGCGTCACCTTGCGCAGGACGTCCCCGCCCTCGACGTACCCGAAGTGCACGCGGTCGGCGTGCACGTACTGCCGTCCGGGAGCCAGCGAAGGGTCACCGGCGTCGGCTCGATGTCCCGCACCCCACCGTCGGGCCAGGGACACCTGCGCCACCTGGAGCTCGTCGTACCAGCGCAGGATGATGCCGACCGGGTCGGCACATCTGCGCGATCAGCGCCGCGGTGGTCAGCTGACCGACTCCGATCCAGCCCCTGCAGGACGAACGCACCGCCGATCGGCAGAACGAGGCGAGCACGGTCACATGGGTGACGTTGTTGACCGGGAAGGACACCGACCGCAGCCAGAGCGTGTAGCGCTCCCAGGCCGTCCACTCCTTGACCCGGCGCTCCGACAACTCGATGCGACGGGCGTCCAGGCGGTGCGACTCGATGGTGCGCCCGGCGTCCACGGTCTCGGCGAGCGCAGCGTAGCCGGCGGCGTACCCGGCGGCCTCGGCGGTAGGCGGAGGGCGCCCGCCAGGAAAATACCAGCGGCAACCGATCACCAGCAGCGGCACCGCGTGAGCGGCACCGCGGGCGCCAGCGGCGGGGCCGTGACCACGAGCCCGCCGAGCAGCAGCACCACCCACACCACGCCGATCGCCAAGCTAGGGCACGGCCTCGCGCATGGCGTTGGCGAGCCGGTCGATGTCGGTCGTGATCCGGGGAGAGCAGGTCGCCCGTGCCGGCCCGTTCCAGCACGCCGGGCGGCAGCCCGACCGACCGCGAGAGTCCTCCCCGGCAGATCGGCCCGGCATCCGCTCGCCGAGCATGGCCCCGCGCAGCCGCACCTCCCGCACGAACCCGGCCTGGACGGCGAGAGCGAGCACGAACACCGTGGCCGTGAGGCCGAGGTGCAGCTCGCGCGCGCCTTCCGGACCGTTCCACGAGGGCCCGCCCAGCAGGTAGGGGCCCGGCTCATCGAGGCGATCACGGCGACGGTGTTGACGCTGACGAGGAAGAGGAACGCGCGGCGGTGCCGGCGCGGCAGTTCTCCCGCGCGGACGCACGTACGGTCGCGGAGCGCGCCGACGGGCAGGGTGCTCCGCCGTCGTCGGGGCCGCCGGGTCGTACGACAGTGGCGCGACGCCGATCATGCCGTCCTCCTCGATCTCTTCCAGTCGGTTGCAGTACGTCGTCGTCGCCGAGGACGTCGTCGTCCAGGGCCTTGCCCAGGGTCTTGGCCGGCTGGTCCCCGCCGGCGTCCGTCCCCGCGCGTGGTCGCCCCGTGCGTCGCGGGGTCTCCCCGTCGGTCTCGCGGGTCACCACCGCCGGTACCGGGGCTCGGTGGTGCAGCAGTTCCAGTGCGCGCCGACCGCCGCCACCTCGCCGTCGTGGAGGAACACGATCCGGTCCGCGCGGTCCAGCAGCAGCGGAGACGAGGTGAACACCACCGTGGTGCACGTCCGGCGCGCAGGGTACGCACCCCTGTGCGATCCGTGCCTCGGTGTGCGAGTCCACGGCGGAGGTAGGTTCGTCGGGGCCGAGTGCCTCCAGGTCGGTGATCAAGGGACCGGGCCAGCGCCAGCCGTTGGCGCTGGCCGCCCGACAGTAAGGCGGCCCCGCTCGGTGATGCGGGCGTCCATCGGGTCGTCGGCGCCGAGTGATCCCTGTGCGGTGCCGCCAGTACGTCGTCGCACTGGGCGGCGGCCAACGCGTCCTCGGCGCCGACCACCCGAAGCCGGCATCGTCCTAGCAGCTCACGCGGTGTGCGGAGCAGCACCGGGTCCTTGTCCTGGACCAGGACGGCGGTGCGCGCAGATTCCAGCGGCAGTTCGTCAGGCGGTACCCCACGCCCAGCAGGGCCGACGTGCCCTCCTCCGACGGGTGCCCACCGAGCCGTTCCGCCGACTCCCGGCCTGGTCGGGGTCGCCGCACACACGGCGGTGAACCAGCCCGCCGGGGCGAGGAGACCGGTGGGTGGTCGTACAGGTCCCGGTCGGGACCTCGGCGGCGCGCACGCGACCCAGCGGTGTCGGTGGCCCGTTGCAGCGCGAGCACCCGTGCGGCCCGCTTGGCCGAGGGCCGGGAGAAGGAGTACGCCATGGCGATCTCCTCGAAGTACCTGAGCGGATAGGTGAGGATCATGACGGAGCTGTAGACCGTGAGCGAGTTCACCGACGCCGATGCGGCCCTCGCAGGCCAGGTGGACGCCGTGCCACACCACCGCGATCAGCAGCAGTCCGGGCAGCATTACCTGGATCGCGGAGATCAGGGACCACATGCGGGCGCGGCACGGCGGCGTGGCGCACCTCGGAGAGCGCTGCGGTAGCGGTCGAGGAAGAGTTCCTCGCCGCCGATACGCGGAGCACGCGCAGCCCCGCGACGGTGTCCGAGGCCAGTTCGGTGGCGCGGCCGCCTTCTCGCCTGGACGTCGGCCCGCCGGGTGGCCCGGGGCGGCAGGGCAGTACCGCGAGGGGGGGGCAAGCACCACCGGCAGACCAGGATCACGGCGAGGCCGAGTGCCGGCTCGTAGACGACCAGGGCCACACAGACCAGCACGATGGTAGGTGCCGCCGCGGTGAGCGGGGACGGCCTCCACGAACCAGCCGATCTTCTCGACGTCGCCGGTGGAGACGGCCACGACCTCGCCGGCCGCGACGTACCGGGTCAGCGCCGAGCCCAGCGCAGTCTTGCGGCCAGCAACTGCTGGACGCGGGCCGCCGGCGGTGATCCAGTTGGTGATGGCGGCGCGGTGCGGGAAGGTGTCGCCGATCGCGTTGCCGGCGCAGCACAGCACCATGACGCCGCCCGCGAGGGCGGGCCGGGTGCCGGAACAGTCGACGACGGCCTGGATGGCGAGACCGACGCGGACGACAGAGGGCGGAGACGGAGGCGAAGTGCAGCAGGCCCCCAGGCCAGCGACTTGAGTTGTCCACCCCAGCTGATTGCGGAACAGCCACCACAGGAATCGGGGCCCCGAGCGCGCGTCAGCACCCGGGTCGGGAAGCGGAAGGTCTTGGATCTACATGGCGTCCCAGTGGCTCGTGTCAGGGTGCCGTTGCAACACGGCATCGAGAGGCTGCAAACCGTGAAGGTTCGCGTCGCCAGTGCCCAAAATCAAGCCCGTTTTTCACGGGGTACGAATCCGGCTGCCGCCCGTCGCACCGCTCGGTGCCTGGACCGGTGCGAGTGCGACCATGGACCGATGCGGAGCGGTGGTGCACGGCGGACGGCGGTCGCGGTGGTGGTCCCCGGATCCCTGATGGCGGCGCTGTCCGCGTGCGGTGGCCGTCCGGGCGCGGCGCGACGCCTCGGCGAGCGCTCCCGCCGCCGACGGCACGGGCCGAAGCGGTGCCAGCACGGCGACCCGGCACGGATCCCCGGCGTCGGCGACCGGCTCCAGCGCCGCACATCCCGGCGGACTCCCGTCGGTCGTCGCGGTGTACGGCGACGGCGGCGACTCCGCCGATTCGACGGTGGTGTTGTACCGAAGCAGGGTTCCGCCTGGCACCGCGCCCGCAGTTGGGCGGCGCACAGCAGCACGAGGGTGGACGACCGACCACCACGAGAACGACAGGCGCAACCCCGTAGGGGTGTTCACACTCAGCGACGCGGGCGGTGTCCTTCCGGACCCGGCTCCAGCCCCCGGCTCCGGCCTGCCGTACACCAGGTCCGCATCCTTCGCCGCACCGAGGTGGTGGGACAAGTCGTACTGGCACGACTTCGACTACGTCATCGCCATCAACTACAACCGGGTCAAGGGCACCGCCGAACGATCCGACGCGACCCGAGGGGGCGTCAAGGGCGGTGGGATCTGGCTGCATATGGACCACGGCAGCGGGACTTCGGCCTGCGTCAGCCTGCCCGAGCCGGCGATGGAGTACCTGCTGCGCACCTGGACCCGGACCGGCACCCGGTGGCGGTCATGGGGACAGGGCGCACCCTGAAGGCCTGAGGGCGCGACTCCCGGTCACTCCGTCCGATGGCCGGGCCCGGGACAGGGCCCGTCGATAGCGTGTCCAACAGCCCGCCGAGCACCGCGCGCTGCTCGTCCGTCAGCGGGGCGAGATCTCCTCCCGCAGCGGACCGGCGGGCGCCGTGCAGTTCCCAGAGCCGTACGCCCGTTCGCGGTGAGCTCGATCCGGATCACCCGGCGATTGGCCGGGTCCGGGACCCGGCGCACCTTCCCGGCCGCCTCCAGCCCGTCGACCAGCGTCGTCACCGCCCGGGCGACCTCGGGCGCTCGGCCAGATCGGCCATGCGGGGCGGCGAGCCGTAGTGCGCCAGGGTGCGCAGCAGCCGGGACTGGGCCGGTGTGATGCCGAGGGTCGCGGTGCTCGAGATGGCGCTTCTGGATGCGGTGCACCCGGCGGGTGAGCCGCAGCAACTGCTCGGCGAGCAGGCCGTCGAGATCGGGGGCGGTCATGCAGGAACAATATCAGGACGACGTTCATTGTGAGTATAGGTAACAATGAGCTACGATCCGAAGGTCGCCAGCACTCTGTGAAGGTTGCCATCCGCAGTCGTCGTCGGCCTCCTCCGGCATCCTCCGTAGAAAGGCCCCTGCACACCGACAACGAAACCGCCTGGACCGCACCCGCCGACGCGGAGGGACAACCGCGGCGGGGTGCGTCGCATCCTCAAACTCTTCCGGCCCCTACCGCGGCCGCCTCGCGATCGTCGGACTGCTCGTCGGTGCCGCGTCGCTCGTCTCGGTCGCCACCCTTCCTGCTCAAGGAGATCCTTGACGTCGCGATCCCCGAGGGCCGCACGGGCCTACTGAGTCTCGCTCGCCCTGGGCATGATCCTCGGCGCCGTCCTCACCAGCGTCTTCGGCGTGCTGCAGACGCTGATCTCCACCACCGTCGGCCAGCGCGTCATGCACGACCTGCGCACCGCCGTCCACGGCCGCCTCCAGCGGATGTCCCTCGCCTTCTTCACCGCACCCGCACCGGCGAGGTCCAGTCCGCATCGCCAACGACATCGGCGGCATGCAGGCCACCGTCACCTCCACGGCGACCTCCCTGGTCTCCAACCTCACCAGCGTAGTCGCCACCATCGTCGCGATGGTCGTCCTCGACTGGCGCCTGACCGTCGTCTCGCTGCTCCTGCTCCCCGTCTTCGTGTGGATCAGCCGCCGCGTCAGCAGGGAACGCGGAAGATCACCACCAACGGCAGAAGCAGATGGCCGCGATGGCCGCCACGGTCACCGAGTCGCTCTCCGTCAGCGGCATCCTGCTCGGCCGCACCATGGGCCGCTCCGACTCAACTCACCCGCGCCTTCTCCGACGAGTCCGAGAGCCTGGTCGACCTCGAAGTGAAGTCGAACATGGCGGGCGCGCTGGCGGATGGCCGTCATCACGATCGTCATGGCGGCCATGCCGGCCGTCATCTACTGGACCGCGGGCGTCGCACTGCAACTCGGCGGCCCGGACGTCTCTCGGCACGATCGTCGCCTTCGTCCTCGCTCCAGCAGGGGCTGTTCCGCCCGGCCGTGAGCCTGCTGTCGACCGGTGTCCAGATCCAGGCGTCGCTCGCGCTCTTCAGCGCATCTTCGAGTACCTCGACCTGCCGATCGACATCACCGAGCGGACGGCGCCGTCCACCTCGACCACGTCAAGGGCGAGATCCGCTTCGAGAACGTCGAGTTCCGCTACGACGGCAAGAGCGGACCGATCCTCGACGGCATCGACATCACCGTCCCCGCCGGCAGCAGCCTCGCCGTCGTCGGCCCGACCGGCGCCGGCAAGTCCACGCTGGGGCACCTGGTGCCGCGGCCTGTACGACGGGACGGACGGCCGGGTCACCCTCGACGGGGTCGACGTGCGCGACCTCGACTTCGACACCCTCGCCCGTGCCGTCGAGGTCGTGTCCCAGGAGACATACCTCTTCCACGCCTCGGTCGCCGAGAACCAGCGCTTCGCCAAGCCGGACGCCACCGACGCGGAACTGGAGGCGGCGGCGCGGGACCCGATCCACGAGCACATCGGCGCCCTGCCCGACGGCTACGACACGGTGGTCGGCGAGCGCGGACACCGTTTCTCCGGCGGCGAGAAGCAGCGCCTGGCCATCGCCCGCACCATCCTGCGCGATCCGCCCGTCCTCGTCCTGGACGAGGCGACCGCGCGCTGGACACCCGTACGAGGCCGCCGTGCAGGATGCCATCGACGCCCTTTCCGCCAACCGCACCACGATCACCATCGCGCACCGCCTGTCCACCGTCGGGACGCCGACCGGATCGTGGTCCTCGACTCCGGGCGCCTGGCCGAACAGGGCAGGCACGAGGAGTTAGCGGAGCGGGACGGGCGCTATACGCGCCCAGTCCGCCGGGACGCCCGACTGGAACCGACAAGATGACGATATACCGGGTTGCGTGCGAATGGGGGTTACCGTGCCCGCATGCGGACGAACACTCCGCGACGGAGCCGAGAGGCCCAGGAGAACGATCCGACTGACGCGCCGGGCCTCGCCCTGATCATGACCGGCGCCGTGGCGTGGCCGGTACCGCCGTGGCGGTGCCGCTTGCTGACGACGACCCGACGAGGGCGAGGTCCGCCCCACGTCCCTGGTGATCCCCGGAGGGCTGGCGCGCGACCCCAGGTCTACGAGGCCGTCGACAAGACCCTCGCCCCTGCCCCCGGCACCACGAAGATGTCCTGGCCAAGGCCAACCTCAAGCTGCCGAACGACGCCGAAGACAGCCCCGAGGGCTATCTCTTCCGGGACCCTATCCGCTCGGCGAGAAACCCGACCCGGAGAAACTGCTGACGGCCATGGTCGACACGGCGAACAAGAGTTCACCGGCGCGCCGGTCGCCGCCGGCGCCCAGCGCAACGCGCTGAACGTCTACCAGGCGGTCACCATCGCCAGCATCGATGGGCGGAGGCCGCCGACGAGGAGGACATGGGCAAGGTGGCCCGGGTGGTCTTTAACCGGCTGGAACGCGGTATGCCGCTGGGGATGGACTCCACCATCAACTACGCCCTGGGCCGTTCCACCCTGGAGCCCGCACGAAGGCACCAAGGTCGACGGCCCCTACAACTCGTACCAGCGCGCGATGGGCTGGGCCGCGCGCCCCATCGACAACCCCGGCGACGAGGCGATGAGTGCCGCGATCAATCCGACCCCGGCGACTGGCTGTACTTCGTCACGGTCGAGCCGGGCGACACCCGTTTCACCGCCGACTACCGCCGAGCACCAGCGCAACGTCGCGAGTCAACCGCGTCCAGGAGAGCCCTCGAAGAGGCCCAGGCAAGTGACCGGGCGAGGGCGTCACGCGGCGACGGCGCCTGATAGGCCAGCAGCCGCCTGATGTCCCGTACGGCTGCGCGTCGGCCCGGTTGGCGCCGATGGTGCTGGCCGAGGACCGTAGCCGACGAGGATGGATCCGCGGGTCCGCGACCGCGCGCGTCCCCCTCGACGCGGATCCCGCCGCCGGCCTCCCGCAGCCGCAGCGCTCAGATGCTCGATGGCGGGCCGGAAACCGGTCGCCCACAGGATGACGTCCGCGGCAACCCGCCGCCCGTCGCCCCACTCGACCCCCTCGGGCGTGATCCGGTCGAACATGTTGGCTGCCGGTCCAGCACCCCGACCTCCAGCCCCGCCCGGATCGCGTCGTTCAGCGGCAAACCGGTCACCGACACCACGCTCTTCGGCGGCAGCCCCTGCCGCACCCCGCTCCTCCACCAGCGCCACCCGCGCTTTCGGCCCCTCCTCGTCGAAGGGCCCCTCGCGGAAGACGGGGGCCGCCTGGTCACCCACGTGGTGGCCGCGGCGTGCAGGCGATATCCAGCAGGTGCTGCGTCCCCGAGGCGCCCCCGCCCACCACGACCACGCGCTGCCCGGCGAACTCCTCGGGACCGGCGTACCGCGCCGTGTGCAGTTGCCGCCCCCGGAAGAGTCTCCTGGCCCGGATAACGGGGCCAGAGAGGGGGGGTCCCAGGTGCCGGTCGCGTTGATCAGAGCCCGCGTCGACCGGTTCCCGCCGACGTCCTCGACGAGCAGCCGCCCGCCCGTCCCCTCGCGCACCGCACGGACGTCGACGGGCCGCCGTACCCGCAGGTCGAAGGCCCGCTCGTACGCCGCGAAGTACTCACCGACCACCTCGGCGGACGGCCGCGCCGGGTCCGCGCCGGTCAGCTCCATGCCGGGCAGCGAGTGCACGCCGTGCACCTTGCCGTACGTCAGCGACGGCCAGCGGAACTGCCAGGCGCCGCCCGGCGCGGGGGAGTGGTCGACCACCACGAAGTCGCGTTCCGCTCGAACCCGGTGCGCCGCAGGCGGTAGGCCGCGGCGAGCCCCGCTCGACCGGCACCGATGACGACGACCTCGACCTCGCGTGTGTTGTTCACGTTTCTACCAACGGAGCGGAGGGGCTCGATCTTCCCCCAGCCCCCAGCCCGCCGGGCCCCAGCCCGCCGGCCCGCCCAGGGCGATCAGGGCCCTACGTTCTGCGCCCTGCCCGACGCGTACGCGAGGATGGGAGACATGCCAGATGCCTTCACCACCCGAGTCCTGAACCTCGCCACCGGCTGGCGGAGCGCGTCGCCGACATCACCGGCTGACTGCGAGTCCTTCCTGCGCGAGGCGGCGGCCGGCCGCGACGGCTCCTCAACGTCTTCGTCCCGCACGCCACGGCCGGGATCGCGGTCATCGAGACGGGCGCGGGCAGCGACGACGACCTGCTGGCCGCCCTGCACACCCTGCTCCCCGCCGACGACCGCTGGCAGCACCGCCACGGCGAGCCCCGGCCACGGCCGCGACCACGTCCTGCCCGCCTGCGCCCCCGCACGCGACCCTGCCGGTGATCGGCGGACGCCTGGAACTCGGAACCTGGCAGTCGGTGTGCGCCTGGTGGACACCAACAAACAACCCCGACCGCCAGGTCCGGCTGAGCTTCCTGGGCTGACCCGGGGCGCCCAGGACCGTCCGGAGCGCGGTCGCTGATTCTCCTCACGATCGGCGAGAGTGCCTGCTCGAGTGGCCGGCTGGCGCGGGTGAAGCGGCTACGACTTCGCCGTTTGCGACACGCGGCGCGGTGATACCCGGCGGGCGTCGATCTGGAAGGCGCTGCTCGGTGCCTTCTGCCAGAGGACTGAGGAGAGGCGCTATGGCCACTACCGCCAATGACATGCTCCCCACCTACCCCGCCGACCTGGGCGGGGTGGACAGGGAAGCCATGGCCAGGTGCATCGAGGAATGCGTTGCCTGCGCACAGGCATGTACCGCGTGCGCGAGGCGCCTGCTTGTCGGAGGGCATGGTCGGTGACCTGACCCCGTGCATCCGCACGGATATGGACTGCGCCGACGTCTGCAACGCCACCGCGTCGGTCCTGTCACGGCATACCGGCTACGACGCCGACATCACGCGAGCGTCTCCAGGCGTGCGCCACTGTCTGCAAAGCGTGCGCCGACGAGTGCGCCGGCCACGCCCACACGCACGAACACTGCCGAGTCTGCGCCGAGCGTGCCGACGCTGTGAGCAGGCGTGCAACGAACTGCTCGCGAGCCTGGGCTGAGACAACGGCAGCACGGTCGGGTGCGCAGGCAGACGGCCGGGCCCGTGGCGAGGACGGGACGGAGGGCCGGCCGGACGCTGGGCCAAGATCGCGGCCGGCGTCCATTCATGCTGAGCAGGCGGAGGCCGAGATCTGCCGCGTCGAGACCGGCGAGGTCGCTGTTGCGCTCGGCCCACCGGCCGAGTCGTCGTCGCTGGGCTTCGCACCGCCCGCTGCTCGGCCTCCGGCCCGACCCTCGTCCACACGGCGACGCACGGCGTACGTGATCCTCCCGATAGGCCCCCCGGTCGCCGCCAGTACGCCTCGAACAGGCCGTCGGCGCAGTCCCACGGGACGGGCACCGGCTCGGCGCGGCCGCCGATCGCGTCGGCCATCCCGGCAAGCGAGGGAATTCACCGAGGACGGTGGCGAACTCGGGCAGGTAGTCGCGGGTGAGCCAGAACCGGTCCTGCCATCCGGGCTCGTCGGTGTCGAACGTGCGCACCACCACGCGGCGCGCCACGCGCCGCATCTCACGCAGCCCCGCTAGCGGGTCCCCCAGTGGTGAACGGTGGAGACGGCCATCGCGGCGTCGAGGTGGTCCTCGAACGGCAGGTTCTCCCAGCGGCGGCGGCCACGCACGGCGCCGAGCCGGCAGGCCGCCGTTCCCGCATGACAGCCGATGGCTCCACCGCGGTCACGTCGCGGTCGGCGGGCTCGTAGGCGCCGGTGCCGGCACCGACGTTCAGTACCGTCCGCGCGTCCCCGAGAGCGTCCCAGATCTGCGCGGCGATGCGAGGCTCGGTACGCCGTGTCGTGGTGTAGGCGCCGCCGATCGCGTCGTACAACCGTGCGCCGAGCATCTCCAGTTGTCTCCGGTGTCTCCTTCAGTCCCTTCGCCCGTGCCTCGAGTTCCCTGTCGATGGCCGCCACCATGGCGTCGGCGCGATCACGCCGCTCCAGTACCAGGCCGCGCAGTCGGCGCAGGTGCGCGATCGCGTCGGTCGACGAGTCGCCGACCAGCTCCGCGACCTCCCGCAGACCGAAGCCCAGCCGCCGGTAGGCCAGCACCTCCCTGAGCCGCTCCACGTCGCCCGCCGAGTAGGCCCGGTACCCGGCCGCGGTACGCGCCGACGGACGCACGAGCCCGACTTCGTCATAGTGATGCAGCGTGCGGACGCTCACGTCGGCCAGTTCGGCCACGCGTCCCACGGTCCAGTGATCTTCCACGGCTCCGACTGTGGAGCCTGACGTCACGTGAGGGTCAAGAGCCCGCAGGGGAGCGGCTGCCGACCGTCCCTACGGCGAGGTGGACTGCTGCGGGAGCGGAGCACGAGCAGGGTGATCTCGCTGGGGGCGAAGACGCGGAAAGCGGGCCCCAGAAGCCGGTGCCGCGGCTGGTGTAGAGGAGGGTACGAGTGCCGTGGTGGCTGAGGCCGGCGAGGGCTGGTTGGTCGAGGCGGACCAAGTGGTGGAAGGGCCAGATCTGACCGCCGTGGGTGTGGCCGGAGAGCTGGAGGTCGATGCCGTGGCCGCCGCGCGGTCGATGAACTTGGGCTGGTGGGCGAGGAGTAGCACGGGGAAGTCGGAGTCGGCGCCGTCAGGGCTCCGGCGAGGTGGGCACGGTGACCCGCCAGTCCGGAGGACTCGGCGGTGACGTCGTCGACACCGGCGACCACGAGCGTGTCACCACCGCGTTCGAGCAGCAGATGGCGGTTGCGCAGCGGCTCCCAGCCCAGCTCGTCCATCAGGTCGACCCAGCCCTGGGCCTCGCTGTAGTACTCGTGGTTGCCGGTGACGTAGACCCGGGCCCGAGTCGCCCGCACGGTGCCCAGTGGGGCGGCCTGGGCGCGACGGCGTTCGGCCGCACCGTCCGCGATGTCGCCGGCGTGGCAGACCAGGTCGGCTTCCAGGGTGTTCACCGTCTCGCAGACCCGTGCCGACCAGCGGGCGCGGTCGAGCGGACCGTAGTGGGTGTCGGTGATCAATACGACTCGGGGTGCCGTCCAACCCTCTCCCAGACGCGGGAGTCGCACGTCGAGTCGGCGCACGCGTGGCACGCGTCGCGCCTCGGCGTACCCCCAGGCGAGCAGTACGGCGGTTACGCCGAGGACGGCCCAGGTGACGATGCGCGCTCCGGTCCTGTCCGTCACCGACGCCGGCCACGGACAGGGCGGGCCGGAGCAGCACGCCCAGCAGAACGGACCAGGTGAACAGGACCCAGATGCTGCCCAGCAGCGTGTCACCTGCGATCGCCGCCCGGTCCTGCTGCCGCCGACCGTGGCCGCGCACCATCGCGAAGCGGCATACCGATCAGACCGAGGACGAACAGTGCGGTGCCGATCAGTTCGGCGGAGCGGCCAGTGCTGGCCGGCATGCAGGAGAACCCAGCACGGCACGGCCCACAGCAGGACGGGGGCGATCACGGGGACGTAACGCATCACGCGCTGCAGTCGGCTTCGTGGCGCCTCTCGCGCTTCACTGGCGGCGGATCGGGAGTTGCTTGTTTCGGTCACGCTTCCCCTCCTGGGTGTCCTTCGACCCTATGTTCCCGGAGGAAAGCCGCCCGTGGTCGTCCCGGAAGGGGACGACCACGGGCGGCAGGCTGTCCGACCGCCAGGTCCGCCGAGTTCCCTGGGCTCAGGATCAGGCGTCCACCCGGGCCCGTCCCCGGATCACCAGCCGCTTCAGCAGCGGCCACGCCAGCAGCAGCACGATCACCGCGTACACCGGTCACCGCGAACGGCGTGTTGACCAGGCCCGTCACGCTGCCGTCGCTGATCTGCAGGGCGCGGCGCAACTGTTGCTCGGCGTTCGGACCGAGGATGACGCCGATGACGGCCGGCAGGATCGGCAGGCCGTAGCGCCGCATGCCGAAGCCGACCAGGCCGATGATCAGCAGGATCACCAGGTCGACGACCTCGCCGCCGACCGCGTACGCGCCGACCGCCGCGAAGAACATGATCCCCGCGTAGAGGTAGGGCCGCGGATGCGCAGCAGCTTGGCCCACACCGGTGCCAGCGGCAGGTTGAGCGCGAGCAGCAGCACCATGCCGACGAAGAGGGACGCGATCAGGCCCCCACACCAGCTCGGGTTCGCGTTCGAAGAGCAGCGGGCCGGGCTGGATGCCGTACTGCTGGAAGGCGGCCAGCATGACCGCCGCGACCGCGTCGTCGGCAGGCCCAGGGTCAGCATGGACACCAGCGTGCCCGCCGCCGAGGCCGATCGCCGCCGACTCCGGGCCGGCCACGCCCTCGATGGCGCCCTTGCCCCACTCGTCCTTGTTCTTGGACAGGCGCTACCCGTGACGTACGACAGGAACGTGGGGATCTCCGCGCCGCCCGCCGGGATGGCGCCGAACGGGAAGCCGATGAACGGGCCGCGCAGCCAGGACTTCCAGGTCCGCTCTTCACATCGTCCCGGCCGAGCCAGGGGAAGGCCCACCGGGATCGGCTCGGCCGCCGCGCGCCGCAGGTGGGCAGCCACCCACAGTGCCTCGCCGATCGCGAACAGGCCGACCGCGACTGATCACCACGTCGACGCCGTCCGCGAGTTGCAGCGAACCGAAGGTCAGCCGCTGCTGCCCCGTCATCTGGTCCAGGCCCACCAGTCCGATCGTCAGGCCGATCAGCAGGGAGGCCAGACCTCTGATGCGCGACGAACCGAGTACCGAGGTCACGGCGATGAACGCCAGCACCATGATGGCGAAGTAGTCCGGCGCGCCGATGTCCACCGCCAGGTCCGCGACCGTCGGCGCCAGCGCCACCAGCAGGATCGTGCCGATCATGCCGCCCGCGAAGTGACCGATGGCGGCGGCCGCCAGCGCCTGGGCGCCGCGCCCCGACCTGCGCCATGGGGTTGCCCTCCATGGCCGCGACCACGGCGGCGCTCTCGCCGGGGTGTTGAGCAGGATCGAGGTGGTCGAACCACCGAACATCGCGCCGTAGTAGATGCCGGCGAACATGATGAACGCGGCGACGGGATCGAGTCCGTACGTCACCGGCAACAGAAGCGCCACCGCCATCGCCGGACCGATGCCGGGCAGCACACCGATGGCCGTGCCGAGCAGCACACCGAGGGCGGCCCACAGCAGGTTGAGCGGCGTGAGGGCCGTACCGAAGCCGTCCATGAGGGAGTTCAGGGCGTTCATGTCAGAGCACTCCCATCAGCGGACCGCCGGGCAGTGGCACTCCGAGCAACTTGTCGAAGACGATGTAGGTGATCAGGGACAAGCACCGGCGGCGATCAGCGGATCGCGGTCCAGGCGGCGGCTGCCGAGGGCGAAGGCGGCACCCCAGAAGAGCAGCGCCCCGGCGACCGGGAAGCCGACCGGCTCGATGAGTACGGCCGCGCCGAGGAAGATCCCGGAGAGCAGCAGCACCGTGCGCCAGTCGGCCGGTTCGGACAGGTCGATGTCCTCGCCGCCCTCCGCCTCGCCCCGGCCGCCGCGCAGGACGTCGACGGCGAGCAGCGCGGCGATCACCAGCAGCCCGATGCCGACCACGATCGGCACGGTCTTGGGGCCCACCGGCCCGCGCTGGGTGATGTCGACGTCCATGGTGAGCGCGTCGGTCAGGACGAGCACACCGAGCGCCAGCAGCAGAACGCACACGCCCAGTTCGGAGTGGTCGCGCAGCCACGAGCGCCGCTCGGCTGCCGGGGCCGGGGTCGGGTCGGGCGCCGGGGAGGAGTCGGTCCGCGTCGTCACAGTCCCAGCTCCTTCAGTACCGACACCACACGCTTGTCCTGGGCCTCCAGGAACGCGCCGAACTCGTCACCGGTGAGGAAGGCGTCGTCCCAGCCGTTCTGGTCCAGGGACTTCTTCCATTCCGGAGAGTCGTGCAGCTCCTCGAACAGGCGGGTCAGCTTGTTCCGCTCCGCCTCCGACAGGCCGGGCGGGGCGACGATGCCGCGCCAGTTGGTGAAGTCCACGTCGTAGCCGGACTCCTTCAGCGTCGGCGCGTCCTTCAGGTCGTCGACCCGCTCGGGGCCGGTCACCGCGAGCACCCGCAGCTCGCCGGCCTTGATCTGGTCCAGGTACTCGCCGACACCGGAGACCCCGAACCCGACCTTGTTGCCGAGGATCGAGGCGAGCAGCTCGCCGCCGCCGTCGAAGGGGATGTAGTTGACCGGACTTGGGGAGATCCCGGCGGCCTGCGCCATCAGCATCGGCGCGAGGTGGTCGGGCCCGCCCGGCGACGAACCGCCGCCGACAGGGATCTTGCCCGGGTCCTTCTTCCAGGCGGTGATCAGTTCGTCGATCGTCTTGTACGGCGAGTCCTTGCCGACCACGACGACGTCCTGCTCCTCGGTGAGCCGCGCGATCGGCGTGGTGTCGGCGAGGGTCTTGGGCGCGTGGTTGGAACGGGCGGCGCCCACCACGCCGAGGCCCATGGACATGGCGAGCTTGCCGTTGCCGTGTTCGCTCACCAGCCGGCTCAGGCCCACGGTGCCGCCCGCGCCGGGCAGGTTGAACACCTCGATGTTGTGCGTGAGCCCGGCGTCCTCGGCGTTCTTCGCGGCCGTGCGGGCGGTGATGTCGTAGCCGCCGCCCGGCGTGTTGGGAACCATGAAGCGCAGGCCGGGGATCTGCGTGCCGGTCTCGGCGTCGCTGCCCGTGGAGAGCAGCGGCGGCCCCGCGAGCACGAGCACGGCGGCCCCGAGCAGGGCAAGGGGGTGCGCAGGCGCACGTATGACACCACCTGTCGGTTGGGTAGAGCGGTAAGTGGTCAGGGGCGAGCCCCTGTGGGGGAGGGTGACGTGGGCCACATGGTGCCTGCGGACCAGCGGCCTGTCTTCCTTGCGGAACCAAGGGAGGTTGTGGTCTTTGCGGTCACCGCCTGGCCGCCCGGTGGATCACCGGTACGTCGCCGACGCATCCCCGGTTCATTGCGAAGACAGCACATCTCTTTTCCTTCGCCGCAGGTGGGCGCCATGATGGCGAGCCGGCACACCCGCCCGCCCCCGTCAGCCGAGATCGAGTCAGCCGTGGCCCCACCTTCCGCCGTCAGACCCTCGCGGGCGAGATGCTGGTCCTCCAGCTCGCCATCGTCGTGGTCGTGCTGCTCGCGGTCGCCGCCGTCTCGCTCGCCCAGTCCAAGGCCACCTTCAACCGCGTCGAGGGCCGCCGGGTCACCGCCCTGGCCGAGCAGCTCGCCGCCACGCCCCTGGTCCGCAGCCAGCTGCTGCGCCCCGTGCCGCAGGAGGCCCTCGCCCCGCTGGTGAACTCCACACAGACCCAGTCCGGGGTCACCTCGGTCACGGTGGCCGACGCCGGCGGCCGCGTCGTCAGTTCCACCGACCCCACGCTGATCGGCGGCTGGCTGCCGCGCGGCGAGGGTGCCGCCGAGGGGCGCGGCTGGTCGGGCCCGCTGACGGTGCACGGCAGCCGTGAGCTCGTCGCCCAGGTCCCGGTGCTCGGCGCCACCCGCGAGACCCTCGGCCGGCACCTCGGCACGGTGATGGTCGGCGAGGCCGACCCGACGGTGTGGCAGCGCCTCAGTGGCGCCTCGTCCTACCTCCTGGCCTACCTCGGTATCGCCAGCGGCCTCGGCGTGGCCGGCTCCCGGCTCCTCGCCCGGCGCGTCAAACGGCAGACCCTCGGCCTGGAACCGCGCGAGATCGCCGGGCTCGCCGAGCACCGGGAGGCCATGCTGTACGGCATCGCCGAGGGCGTGGTCGCCCTCGATCCGCAGCACCGGCTGACCCTGGTCAACGAGATGGGCCGGCGCCTGCTCGACCTGCCCGCCGACTGCGTGGGCCAGAGCCTGGACGGCCTCGGCATCGACGGACGGCTGCGCGACGTCCTGGCCGGGGCCGCGGCGGACGGGGCCGAACCACGCGACGAGGTCGTGGTCCGCCACGGCCGGGTCCTGGTGATGAACCGCATGACCGTCACCAAGGACGGCCGCCCGTTCGGCTCGGTCACCACCCTGCGCGACCGCACCGAACTGGCCCGCCTGGAACGGGAGATCGGCTCCTTCCGCAGCACCTCCGAGCTGCTGCGCGCCCAGGCCCACGAGTTCGCCAACCAACTGCACACCATCTCCGGACTCATCCAGATCGGCGAGCAGGACGAGGTGGTGCGCTACATCCGCGCGCTCAACCAGCGCCGCCAGTCCCTGGACGTCACCCTCAGCCGCCGGGTCCGTGACACCGCCGTGGCCGCGCTGCTGACGGCGAAGTCCTCCCTGGCGGCCGAGCGCAGGGTCGCCCTGCGGGTGTCCGACCGCACGGCGCTCGACCGGCTCGCCCCCGGAGGACGCCGCGGACGTGGCGACCGTGGTCGGCAACCTCGTCGACAACGCCCTGGACGCCGCCAGGGCGCCCGATGGCGACCACGGCGCCTGGGTGGAGGTCGAGCTGCGCCAGGACGCCTCCAGCGTCGAGATCGTGGTCCGCGACTCCGGGCCCGGCGTGGCGCCGGAACTGGCCCGCGAGGTCTTCTCCCCACGGCTTCACCACCAAGGCCGCCCGGCAGGGCGAGCGCGGCATCGGCCTGGCGCTGACCAGGCTGGTCTGCGAGCGCCACGGCGGTGAGATCTCGGTGACCAACACCCCCGAGGGTGCCATGTTCACCGCACGCATGACCGTCAGCCACCTCACCGACGCGGTGGCGGAAGGAGCAGCACCATGACGGGTACGAGCGGCACGGCCGACGCGGCCGCCACGACCGCTGTGACGGGGGCGGCGGCCCCGGGGCACCGACGCCGCGATCGGCGTGCTCGTGGTCGACGACGACTTCATGGTGGCCCGGGTCCACCGCGCCTTCGTGGAGCGCGTCGAGCCCTTCCGGGTCGTCGGGGTCGCGGGCACCGGGGAGCAGGCGCTCGCCGCCGTCGGGGAACTGCGACCCGACCTCGTCCTCCTCGACCTGTACCTGCCGGACGTCTTCGGCCTCGACGTCATCCCCCGGCTGCGCGCCGCCGGGCACGACTGCGACGTCATGGTCATCAGCGCGGCCCGGGAGGCCGGCGCGGTGCGCGGCGCCGTCCGGCACGGGGTGGTCGACTACCTGCTCAAACCGTTCGAGTTCGAGGACCTGCGGGTCCGGCTGGAGCGCTACGCCGTCCAGCGGGGCCGGCTGCTCGGCACAGTGGTGCGCAGCCAGGCCGACGTCGACCGCGTACTGGCGGGAGCGTCGCCGGCCGCGCCGGTCCCGGCGCTGCCCAGGGCATGAGCGTGGAGACCGCCGAGCTGGTCGAACGCACGTTGCGTGCGGCCGACGGCTCCCTGTCCGCCAGCGAGTGCGCGGCCCTGACCGGCGTCTCCCGGGTCAGCGCCCGCCGCTACCTGGAGTACTTCCACACCGTCGGCAGCGCGGAGGTCTCCCTGCGCTACGGGGTGGCGGGCCGCCCCGAGCGCCGCTACCGCTTCCGGGGCGCGGTCACCGGCCTGGCGCTCCCGCCCGCAGCGCGTCCATGACGAAGTCCAGGAACCGGGTGGCCCGCGGCTGCCGGTCCTCGCCGGGATCGATCAGCCAGAGACCGCCGATGACGAGGAAGAAGTCGTCCGCGGAGACTCCGGGCCGGATGGTGCCGGCCTCCTCGTTGACGCGGGAGCAGGAGCTGGGCCGCGTCCATGACGGGGGTGGGGCGCGGCTTCTCCGGTCCGCCGGGCGCGCTGGTGACCAGCCGGATCGCGTCCGCCAGACCGGCCTTGGTCATCGCGAAGCGGGCGAGGCGGTCCATCCATTCACGCAGGGGCCCGCTCGGGCTCCCGCGTGGCCAGCAACTCGGGCGCGGCGTCCGCCACCTGCTGCATCTCGTAGCGGTAGACCTCCAGGACCAGCGCCTCGCGGTGCGGGAAGTTGCGGTAGAAGGTGCCCTGTCCGACGCCCGCCTTCTTGGCGATGCCGCTCAACGGGGGGCGTCCGCGCAGCGCGTCAGTTCCTCTGTGGCCACTTTCAGGATCCGCTCGCGGTTGCGCTGGGCGTCCGAACGCGGGGAGTGTCCGGCCTGTCCCTCTTCGGCTGCGGCACTCGTCCTCCTTCCGGGTTCGTGGCCGAATCCCGTTCTTGCTAAGCGGACAGCTGTCCGTTACGTTTTCCAGCGAGCGGACAGTTGTCCGGTTGCCGGTCCACTCTAGCGGCGGCCACGGCCGGCGGCCTCCGCCCATCGATGACCCCACCGCCTACAGCCAGTATTCCCGGTCAACAGACACCAAAGAAGGCTGATCATGGCCCCAGCGCCCTCGTCGACGTCCAGCGCCGTCATTCTGAACATCAACGGCGAGAAGCACCAGCTGACCGTCGACCACCGCACCACCCTCCTCGACGCCCTGCGCGAGCGCCTCGACCTCACCGGTACCAAGAAGGGCTGCGACCAGGGGGCAGTGCGGCGCCTGCACCGTCCTGGTCGACGGGCGTCGCACCGTCTCCTGCCTGAACCTCGCCGTCGCCGCCGAGGGACGCGAGATCACCACCATCGAGGGCATGGCCGAGGGCGACCGCCTGCACCCGGTGCAGCAGGCATTCCTCGACCTCGACGGCTACCAGTGCGGCTACTGCACCCCTGGCCAGATCTGCTCGGCGATCGCCCTCATCGAGGAGCACGCGGCCGGCTGGCCCAGCGCCGCCACCGAGGACGTACGGCCCGAGGCCGGACCGCCACCCCTGACACCGGAGGAGATCCGCGAGCGGATGAGCGGCAACCTGTGCCGGTGCGGCGCCTATGTCTCCATCGTCCAGGCGGTCGCCCGCGCGGCCGAGGCGTACGGCGCGGCGGATACCAAGAGCGCGAAGGAGACGACCGCATGAGGGAGTTCGGATACGAGCGCGCCGACGACGTCTCCGGTGCGGTGGCGCTGCTCGCCGCCGACCCGGAAGCCCGCTTCCTCGGCGGCGGCACCAACCTCGTCGACCTGATGAAGACCGGCGTCGAACGCCCCGCCCGGCTCGTCGACGTCCGCGAACTCCCCCTGGACGGCATCGAGCCGACCGCCGACGGCGGCCTGCGCATCGGCGCGACCGTCACCAACAGCGACCTCGCCGCCCACCCCGGAAGTGCGCCGCTCCTACCCGGCGCTGACCCAGGCGGTGCTGGCCGGTGCCTCCGGGCAGCTGCGCAACATGGCCACCGTCGGCGGCAACCTGCTCCAGCGCACCCGCTGCGGCTACTTCACCGACGTGAGCAAGCCGTGCAACAAGCGTGTCCCCGGCAGTGGTTGTCCCGCGATCACGGGTGAGCACCACAACCACGCCATCCTGGGCGCCTCCGACCACTGCGTTGCCGTGCACCCCTCGGACATGGGCGTCGCCCTCGCGGCCTTCGACGCGGTCGTCACCTACGAAACCGCCGACGGTCCGGGCGAGTCACCGCTCGCCGACTTCTACCTCCCCGTCGGCGACACCCCGGACCGGGAGACCGCCCTGCCGCCCGGCGCGCTGATCACCGGCATCGCCCTGCCGCCCGCCCCGGTCGCCGCCCGCTCCCGCTACCGCAAGGTGCGCGAGCGCGCCTCGTACGCCTTCGCGATCGGCTCGGTCGCCGCCGCGCTCGACGTCGAGGGCGGCGTCGTGCGCGACGCGCGGCTGGCCTTCGGCGCGGTCGCCTCCCGGCCCTGGCGGGCCCGCGCGGCCGAGGAGGTGCTGATCGGCCGACCGGCCGACGGGGAGACCTTCGCCGCCGCCGCGGACGCCGAACTCGCGGCCGCCAGGCCGCTGCCCGACAACGGATACAAGGTGACCCTCATGCGCAACCTCGTGGTGGCCGTCCTGACCGAACTCGCCGAGGAGGCCGCCCGATGACCACCGCCACGACCGGTCCTACGACGGCGAAGGGCGCCGTCGGCACCGCGCACACGCGTGTGGAGGGCCGCGACAAAGTCACCGGAGCGGCCCGCTACGCCGGCGAGATACCCTTCGCCGACCTCGCGCACGGCTGGCTGGTGCTGTCCACCGTCGCCCGGGCCGCATCCGCTCCATCGACACCGACCCCGTCCTCGGCATGCCCGGCGTGCTCGCCGTCCTCCACCACGGCAACGCCCCGCGCGTCGACACCGACTACGTGGGCATGCTGGGCATTCCGCCGGACCCGACCGCCGCCGTCTTCCAGAACGACCGGGTGCCGCACGCGGATGGCCGGTCGCCCTCGTCGTCGCCGGGACGCCCGAGCAGGCGAGGGAGGCCGCCGAGGCCCTCGTCGTCACGTACGACACGGAACCGCACGACATCACGCTCTCCGCCGACCGCCCCGACGCCTACCCGGCCGACGGACACATGCCCGCGGAGACCGAGAAGGGGACCTGGCGGCCGGCCTGGCGGCGTCCGCCGTCGTGGTGGACGAGGAGTACACCACCCCGAAGAGCACCACAGCATGATGGAGCCGCACGCGGCCACCGCCCTGTGGGACGGCGGCCGGCTGGAGGTCGTCGACTCCAACCAGGGCACCACCTGGATCCAGGGCGAACTCGTGAAGATGTTCTCCCTCGACGAGTCCTCGGTGCGGGTGCGCTCCGAACACGTCGGCGGCGGCTTCGGCAGCAAGGGCCTGCGCGCCCACCAGGTGTCCGGCGGTGATGGCCGCGACCGTGCTGCACCGTCCGGTGCGCGTGGTCATGACCCGTCGACGGATGTTCTCGCTTCGGCCGGGTACCGCAGCCCCACCACCAGCACGTCCGGCTCGGCGCCGGCGCCGTCGGCCGGCTGCGCGCACTGGAACACCGCTCGCTGAACCAGACGTCGACCGTCTACGAGTTCGTCGAGCCCGGCGCCGGTGTCGCCGGGGTGATGTACGACGCCGGCGCCACCGCACGGCCAACCACGTCGTACGGCTCGACGTGCCGTCCCCGACGTTCATGCGCGCGCCGGGTGAGGCGCCGGGGTCCTTCGCGATCGAGTCGGCGTTCGACGAACTCGCCGAGCGCTGCGGCGTCGACCCGATCGACCTGCGCCTGCGCAACGGCCGGAGGTCGGCCCGGTCTCCGGACTGCCGTTCAGCGGCCGCAACCCGGCCGCCTGCTTCAACGAGGAGCGCGCCGCTTCGGCTGGGCGGAGCGCGATCCGCGTCCCGGGGTGCGCCGCGACGGGCGCTGGCTGCTGGGCACCAGCACGGCCGCGGCGTCCTTCCAACGGGCGCGGGCCGTCCACCGCTCTCGTGACCGCGGAGGCCGACGGCACCTTCACCGTGCGGATCGCCGCCGCCGACATCGGCACCGGCGCCCGTACCGCCGCTCACCCTGGTGGCCGCCGACGCGCTGGACGTCACGCCCGAGCAGGTCCGGGGTCCGCATCGGGGACAGCGATTTCGGACCGGCGATGATCGCCGGCAGCTCGATGGGCACCCGCTCCTGGGCGTGGGCGATCACCGGGGCGGCCCGCGAACTGCGGGAAAGGCTCGCCCTGGGCACGAGCATCCCGCCGGAGGGGGCATCACCGTACGCTCCGACACCACGCGGCCCTCGGCGCCCTCGCGCAGAAGGAACGGCACTCCTTCGGCGCGCAGTTCGCCGAGGTCGCCGTGGACACCGCCACCGGCGAGTACGGGTGCGCCGCATGCTCGGCATCTTCGCGGCGGGCCGGATCGTCAACCCGCTCACCGCCGCAATCAGTTGGTCGGCGGCATGGTCTGGGGCATCTCCGTGGCCCTGCACGAGAGGCGGTCCGGGACCGGGCGAGCGGCGGCCTCTACGGCCCCGACCTCGCCGGCTACCACTCGCCACGCACGCCGACGTCCCGGACGTCGAGGCGGACTGGGTGGACGACCCCGACCCGGACGACCCGGTCGGCATCAAGGGCGTCGGCGAGATCGGCATCGTGGGCGCGGCGGCGTCGCCAACGCCGTCTGGCACGCGACCAGCGTACGCCATCGAACCTGCCGATCGGCCCGATCGCGTGCTGTCGGCCACGGTGCCCGCTTGGTCGGGGGCGGAACGGATGCTTGACATCGCAGACGAGCCGAACCGCTGGCTCGCCGAGGGCCGGGAGTTCGCCGTCGCCTACGTCGTCTCCGTCGGCGGCAGCGCACGGCGGGCCGGCCGCCCCCGTCGTCGACGGCGAGGGCACGGTGATCCGGCTCGGTCTCCGGCGGCTGCGTGGAGGGCGCGGTGTACAGGCTGTGCTCCGACGCCCTCGGAGCGGCGAGACGGTGCGCGAACAGTTCGGCTACAGCGACGGGGACGCCTTCGCGGTCGGGCTGACCTGCAGCGGGATCATCGACATGATGATCACGCCGGTGGGCGCGGACTCGCCCTCGCGGGAGGTGTTCCGGGCAGCCCTGTCGACCGCCGCCGAGGGCAATGCCGCGGCCCTCCCGGGGGGGGGGGGGGGGGGGGGGGGGGGGGGGGGGGGGGGGGGGGGGGGGGGGGGGGGGGGGGGGGGGGGGGGGGGGGGGGGGGGGGGGGGGTTCGTCCAGGGCCGTCGGAACTCTCGGCCGGGCCCTGCTCGTCACAGCCCCGACGGCTCGTACGAGGCGGTCTCGGCGGCCACCCGGACCTGGACCGCACGGCGGTGGCCGGGACCGGGGCCCTGCTGGACGCCGGCCCACCGGCACGGTCGGCCTCTCGGAGGATGGTTCGCACTGCCCCGGCGGGCCTCGCTGCTCGTCGAGTCGGGCGTGCCGCCGCCCCGCATGATCGTGTTCGGTGCAGTCGACTTCGCGGCAGCACTGGTGCGGGCCGGAAAGTTCCTCGGCCATCACGTGACCGTGTGCGACGCCCGGCCCGTCTTCGCCACGCCGGCCCGCTTCCCGGGCCGACGAGGTCGTGGTCGACTGGCCGCACCGCTACCTGCGGCACGCCGACCGACGGGCGCACGGTGCTGTGCGTACTCACCCACGACGCCAGGTTCGACGTACCGCTGCTGACGGAGGCCCTGCGGATGCCGGTCGCGTTCGTCGGCGCGATGGGCGCGCCGCACCGAGGACCGGGACCGGCGACTGCGCGAGGCGGGCCTGACCGAGCGCGAGCTGTCCCGGCTCCGCTCACCGATCGGCCTGGACCTCGGCGCCCGGACGCCGAGGAGACCGCGCTCTCCATCGCCGCGGAGATCGTCGCCTCCGACGCGGCGGAACGGGCGTGCCACTGACAGACGGGGCAGCGCCGATCCATCGGGATCCGGCTGGAACGGCCGCCTGACGGGCTTGGCTGGGGCCTGCGACCTGGCGGGCTGGCTGAGGGCGGCTGCCTGACGGGTCCGGCTGGGGCGGCGACCTTAGCGGGCCTGGCTGGGGACGGCTGACCAGCCCAGGTCTGGGGGCGGCGACCTACGGGCCTGGCTGGGGACGGCTGCCTCGGACGGACCCGGCCGGGGCGACTGCCTGGGCAGGGGCGTGGCTGGGGCGGCTGTTGAGGTGGGCCGGCGGTCGGCTGCCGGGGCCCCGCGCGCGTGGCAGGAGCGGAGGCGACGGGTTCGGCTCGGCCGGCTGCCTCCGGGCTGCACTGCCGGGGCCACGCCGGAGCCCGGCCGGGCGGCGGCCCGACGCAGGGATCCTCGGGGCGGTCGCCCCGCACGGATCGACCGGGGCGGGCGCCCGAGCGGTCGGGGCAGCGCCGACTCGTCGGCCGGGCGGCCAGCGCACTCCAGCATCATCGCGTGCACGAGGCCTGCGGGAGATTGCCGCGCGGCTGCCGCTGGCGCACGTCGAACTCCTCGGCGAACAACCCCGGGCAGTCCGCAGGCCGCCCGGGTGCGCTCGAACCAGCGGAACGCGTTGGTCGATCCCGACCGGTGCGTGGCGAGCGCCATTGTGAAACCGCAGAGCAGGAAGGCCCCCTCGGCGTCACCGGGCGGCTCCACGGGGTGTTCGAAGCGGTACAGGTACCCGTCCTCGGCCAGCCGGGACTCGATGTAGGCGCGGGTGGCCGCACCGTCGTCGTCCCCGAACGCGCAGCCGCGGGCCATCGGCTCGAGCAGCGCGGCCTCGGCCCGTCGTCGTCGGCGGCCCGCCGCCAGCGGCCGTGGGCGCCCGGGCACCGGCGCCGGGTCTCCCACAACACGGTGTCGGCGAGCAGCGTTTTGCAACACTGCCCCGCCGTCCCGGGCAGCACCTCCGCCATCCGCCGCAGACCGCACACCACGCTCAGCCGCGAGTGGGTCCACCGCAGTCCTCAGCTCCCACAGCCCGGCGTCCGGCTTCATGCTGCCGCTCCACGACGTCCACCGCGACGGCGGCGCCGGCCGTTCGTCCTCGATCAGCCGGTCGTGCGCGGCGGCGCGGCGAGGAAACTGCAGCGCCTCGCCGGGGGTGTCCAGCTGGAACTGGGTGCCGCGTCGTTGCCGACATGGTCGGTGCCGCCGGGATAGCCGGGCAGCCGCGGCGAGGCGTTCCCCGCCGACCGGCAGCCCGTCGACCGTGTAGGCGGAGACGGACCTTGTCCCACCGTCCTCGAGAATGCGCTCGGCGACGAAGCGCACGGCGTCGTCGACCAGGGGGTGCGGGCCGTGCGCGGCGACCGCGAGACCGGCGTAGCACGGTCGCGGAGCCACGCGTAGCGGTAGTCGTAGTTGCGTCCGCTGTTGGCCCGCTCCGGCGAGGACGTGGTGGCGGCGGCGACCATGCCGCCGGAGACGCTGGTCAGTCCGCGCAGTACGGCGTACGCGTGCCGGGCGTCGCGCGGCGCGACCAGCCGCGAGCAGTCCGGGACGGCCCGCTGCCACTCGCGTTCCGTGGACCGCCACAGCGCGTCGGCGTCGAGCGGTCGGTCTCCCGCCCCCACGGCCAGTTCCAGCACCAGGTCGTGGGTCTCGCCCTCGCGCAGTCGGAACTCGCCGCACAGCCCACCGCCGGCCCGCCAGACCGCATCCGGCGCCCCGGCGAGCCGCATCCGCAGCCCTTCCGCCTCGGCCGTCCCACACCCCGTGCTCCTGCCGGGGGTGGCGCATCCGGCCGTTCCCGAAGCCGGGCCTGGGTCCAGATCCAGGCGCGGCCGCGTGCCTCGCCCCGCTTCACCCGCATCCGGCGCAACAGAACGAGCCGGTCGGTGCGGGCCGGCAGGGCGAGCGCCTCACGGCACTCGATCACGCACCCGGAGGTCACCCACCGGCTATCCGGATCAGCGTGCCCTCCTCGTAGGAGCCGCCCCAGACGTGCCAGGGGTCGGCCGGCTCCACGTTGAAGTGCCCGGCCCCGCCGATGAGCGCCGCGAACACCGCGTCATCGTGCCACCGCGGGGCGCACAGCCAGACGATCCGGCCCCGGGGATCCAGGACCGCCCCGCTCGCCGTCGGCGAGCACCGCGTACTCGCGCAGGGGCCCAGGGAGGACACGACGGGTCCGGCGCCGCCGTGCGCTGATCGTCGCCGTCCTTCATGACGCTACGGCTATCCCGGCGCCAGTGACCGAAACGGCGACGCTCCCGACGTCACCGGAACGCACGCCGGCCGCCCGTGCCCCCGGCCCGCTCACCGCACCGCACCCGGCCCCCGCCCGCCCGTTCACCGCGCTCGCGCTCGTGCCCGAGCCCGACCCCCGCGCTCGTGCTGACCCCGCGCTCGCTCCCCCACCGCCCCCGCTCCTCCGCCCCGATCACCCCGTGCTCACCCGGCGGCCCCACCGCCCACCCCGCCTCGCGGCAGTCGCGCGCACGATGTCGGGGCAGGGCGCCGAGGGCGGCTCGCCAGCTGCCCGGGGCGGAGACGTGGTCGGTGTCGTGGAGCAGGATCGTGCCGCCCCCACGGAGGTCCGCCGCGACGGTCGCCCGTACCGAGGCGGGCGTGGCGTCCTGCCGCCAGTCCTTGCCCCACGCCGTCCACAGCACCGGCCGGGTCCCCGCCCGGCGGGCGGCGGCCCAGCGCCCGGAGGTGAGGATGCCGTAGGGCGGGCGGTACCAGCGTGGGACGCGCGTCCGGCGACCTCGCCCACCGCGTGGACGGCACGCGTCAGCCCGCGCGCGTCCCGCGCCGGCGACGGCAGCCAGGGGCGGTCGTGCGACCAGCCGTGGACGGCGAGTTCGTGCCCCCGCCGGGCCAGTTCGAGTGCCGTCTCCAGGTGGCGTGACGTTCTCGCCCAGGACGAAGAACGTGGCGCGACCGAGCGCGTCCAGTACGTCGAGGAAGTGCGGTGTGGACGCCCGGATCCGGGCCGTCGTCGAAGGTGAGGGCTGATGTGGTCGAGGCGGCCCCTGTCCGGCCAGGCCCGGGAACCGGCGTCGGCGCAGCTCCGGCAGCCAGGTCGCGGCCGGACCGATGTGGGCCAGCGCGGCGGCGACGACGACCGGCGCGACGGCGCGCGCCGCCGGTCCTGCATGGAACCCTGCACGCATCCGTGTCTCCCGTACTCCGTGTCTCCCGCCCCGCTCCGCGGTTCCGCGCGGCTCGGTCATGACCCCCGCTGTCCCCGCTCCCGCCGCCGGACTCCGGCCCGTCCCGTGCCGCCGGCGCCGTGTCCCACGCGCCGTGGACCGACGGCGCGTGGGCCAGCCCGACACTGCCGAGCCCGATCAGCGCCACGCCGATCAGCTCCGGCAGCACCCTCACCCCGAGGGCGATCTGTTCGCCGAACAGGTGCCCATCCCAGGGCGACGCTGGTCAGCGCGTCGCCGAGGGTCAGTGCCGGTTGCGACGCCGCGAGCGTCCCCCGCCCGCAACGCGCTCTGCAGCAGCAGGAAGCTGATCACCCCGACCACCGCCATGGCGTGACGGCGGCCACTGGGCCAGGACGGCGCCCACTCCCTGGGGGAGCCGCCCGGTGACCTCCTTCAGCAGCCCGCCGTACCGCCGAACGCCACCGCGGACGCCGACCCGAACAGGGCGGCGCGGGGCGCGCCCGGACCAGGGCCGGCGATCGAGGCGAGGGCCGTCACCACGACGAACAGCGCCAGACCGGCCCAGCCCCACCGGCCGGGAGTCGCGGTGTCATGGCCGGCCGACGGCGCGGCGGCGCCCAGGAACAGCGCGAGCCCCACCGCCAGGGCCACGAAGGCCAGCCAGGTCCGCAGGTCGGGACGCCGGTGGAAGACGACGCCTCCCGACCATCAGGGTGAACAGCAGCTCGGTGGCCATCAGCGGCTGGACCACGGCCAGGCTCCCCACCGCCAGCGCGGCCCCCTGCAGCACCGTCGTCAGGGCGAGCAGTGCCGCACCGCCCACCCAGTACGGGTCGCGCACCAGCCGCAGCAGCGAGCGCACCACCGTGTGGACGGCGCCCGCCCGCTCCTCATCCTGCGCCGCGGCCGGCGCGCTGCAGTCACCGACGCAGCCGCGTTGGACAGCGCCGCGAACAGGGCCAGGACGACGGTGAGGACACTCACCGCCGCGCGCTCCCGCTCATCCCGATCTCATCCGAACCGTGCGGCCAGCCGCCCGGTACAGCCCGGAGCCGCGCCCCGCACCCGGCACGGCAGCCGCAGCCAGCCGGGCACGTAGACCTCGTCCCGGCCCCGCACCACCGCCGTCCGTACCGCGTCGGCCACGCGCTCGGCGGGCACCGGACGCGGCCTGGACCGGAGGTAGGGGTGCCCCGGCGCTCGAAGAACGGCGTGTCGACGACACCGGGCACCACGTGCGTGACCCCCACGCCGGTTCCCCGCAACTCGTAGCGCAGGGCGTCCGCGAAGGCGCCGACCGCGCCTTGGCGGCCGAGTACACGGCCTCGTCGCGCACCGCCACGCTCCCCGCCAGAGACCCGACGAGGACCACCCGCCCCGCTCCGGCCGCCACCATGCCCGGCAGCACCAGTCGCACCAGCCGCGGTGTGGCCAGCACGTTGATGTCGAGCACCTCGTCGATGGCGTGCGGGGGCATGTCCAGGAACTCCCCGGCCCAGCCGATCCCGGCACCTGCCACCAGGAGGTCCACCGGACCCACGGTGGCCAGCGTGAAGTCGGCGAGCTGCCGGTCGGCGCCCGGCATGGTGAGTCCGCGGCGAAGGCGGTGGCGCGGTGTCCTCAGCGACCTCGCGCAGCCGGGACGGATCGCGTCCGCTGAGCACCAGCCGCCAGCCGCCCCTCGTCGCTTCAGGCCGTCGGGCCAGGGCCGCGCCGATGCCCGAGGACGCGCCCGTCACGGCGCCGTGCGCGTCCGCGTGCTCCGGGTACCGACGGGCTCACGCCGGGTCCTGGCGTGGTCCGCGTAGGGCGCGACGACCTGCGGCCCGGGGACGGACCGGGGGCGGGAGAACGCATGGACCATGGAGACCACCTTGGCTCGGGGCGGACACCGGCGAGAGACCGACCGGACGGTCGGGCTCCGGCGTTCGACCGGACGGGCGGTCACGGAGTATCCCTGGCGAGGCGCCCGAAACGCCCGCTTGTGTTGTGGTTTGGGAGGTGTTGGACGGGCAACTCGGGCGCCGTGCATCCTCGCAGCTCAGCAACGCCCCGCCGGCCCGTGACCGGGTCCGCTCCCGGGGACGGCAGACGTCTGCTGGTGGTCAGCGCGAGCATGGGCGCCGGGCGACACGGTTGCCGCCGAGCTCGTCCGCCGAGCGCGGGAGCGCGGTGACGACGCCCTCGTCGTCGACATCCTCGCGATGCTGCCGTTCGGGCTGGGCAGTGCGCTGCGGCACTTCTACCGAGGCTCGGTACGCCACTTCCGGGCGGCGTACGCCGCCCTAGTACCGCCTGTTCCTGCGGCCCGGCGCCGGTCGCCGTCCCGGCGCCACACCCCTGGCCCCGGCTCGCCGGGGGCCGGCTGCGCGAGCTGGCCGCGAGCTCGGGCGCGGACGTGGTCGTCCCCGTCTTCCATCCTCGGCGCCCAGCTGACCGGCCATCTCCGCGCACGGGGGCTGCTGCCGGTGCCCAGCGTCGTCCTCGTGATCGACTTCGCCGTTCACCGGCAGTGGCTCCACCCCGGCAACGACCACCATCTGTGTCTCACGGAGCAAGCGGCGCGCGAGGTGCGGGAGAGCACCGGCGCGCCCGCGTGGACGTGCGGTCCGGTGGTGGCACCGGGGTTCTTCGCCGACGCGCCCGACGCCCGACGTGCCGACGTGTCCGACGCGCCTGGAGCGGCCGGGTGGCGGGGGCTGTTCGACCGTCTCGGACCCGGGCGGCCCGCCGTGGTGCTGTCCGCGGGTGCCGTGGGGAGGTGGGCTCGCACCTGGACGTCGCCGTCCGGCTCCCTGACGGACCGCGGCTTCCTGCCGGTGGTGCTCTGCGGGGACAATGAACGGCTGCGCCGTGACCTGTCCAACACACCGGGTGTGGTCACGCTGGGCTGGGTGACGGACATGCCCGGCCTGCTGCAGGCCGCCCGCGCCCTGGTCGACAACGCCGCCGGCCAGAACCGCCGTACAGGCGCTGGCCGCCGGGCTGCCGGTCGTGGGATACCGCCCGATGTCCGGGACACGGCGCGGACGGTGTCCGGCGGATGGCCGCGCTGGGCTTGTCGGACGTCGCCGAGGACGGGACCGAGCTGCTCGGCGCGCTGCGGCGGCTCACCGCCCCGGGGCCGGCCCGGCGGGAGCGGGATCGTCGCCGGACGCGCGTTGTTCACGGACGACGCGGTGGCCCGGGCGTGCGCTCTCGCCGACGCCGGGCACCGCCGGTGAGACCGTGCACGCCGGTGAGTCCGCGCCCGTTTCCCCCGGCCCGGCCGGTGGGCACCCGGCCCGAATCGTGAACCGGCCGAAGGCGACGCCGTGCGGCTCGACGAATTCCTGACCCTGGTCCGCGACCGCGGCAGTACCACAGCAAGGAGGAGGCCGAGCAGGTCAGTACGGCCGTCCTGTGGGTGATCGCGTCCTGTGTCGACCCGGAGGAGGCGCGGGCCTGGCCGCCGACCTGCCCGCGCCCTTGGACGACACGCTGCGCCTGGAGCGCGGGCGCCCCGGAGTCCATCGGCCGGGAGGAGTTCCTGCGGCGGGTGGCGCAGCAGACCGGGCGCCCGGCCGCGCACCGCCCGGAAGTGGGACGCGGGCGCGGTGCTCTCCACCCTCACCGAAGCGGTACCCGGCGAACGCGTCGACCGTCTCCTGGCCCACCTGCCCGCGGACTGCGCCGACCTCTTCGGCGGGCCGGCGCCGTACTGAGAGCGGCCCGCGCGCACGCGTTGCAGACGGCCGGAAGCGGGCACCCGGTCCCGGCCGAGGGCGGTACCCGTACAGGAGGCATGCATGACGGACGGCGAGCAGCGACACGACGGACGCCCCGACAAACAACGCGACGGACGCCCCCGACGTCCGTTACGACCGCCGAGGACAGCACACCCCTCGGGGGATACGCGGCCCTGGCGACGACCTTCGCGGCGGGTGCCGGGGTGTTCGCCGTGACCGCGTGGCGCCGTGGGGTGCGACTGCCCGAGACCGTCCCGGCCTGGGACGTGGCGCTGCTGGGCGCGGCGACGTTCAAGGCGTCCGGCTGCTCACCAAGGACAAGGTCACCAGCTTCCTGCGGGCACCGTTCACCCACCGCGAGCGCGAGAGCAACGCCAACGAGGTGATGGACGCGCCGCGCGGGACGGGCTGCGCCGCGCCGTCGGCGACCTGGTGTCCTGCCCGTTCTGCACCTCCGCCTGGGTGGCCGGCGGGCTCGTCGGCACCTACGCCGTCGCACCGCGGGCCGCCCGGCTGCTGTGCGCGGGCCTGAGCGCCGTCGCCGTGTCGGACTGGCTGCAGTACGCGTGGAGCGTAGACGGAACAGAAGGCCGAGGAATGACCGAGGGATGACAGAGGTGGACGGGCAGTGGGGAGCGCGGACACTCGACCGCGCCCGCCGGGACGGTCAGTCGCGCTCCGCCTGTTCAGCCCGCTCCGCCCGCTCGGCGTGCAGCTTCTTCACGCGGGCCGCCTCCTTGCGGACGTCGGCCTGGACGGTCTGCTCCCGCTCCAGCCACTGAGGGCGCTCCTGCTTCAGCGCCTCGATCTGCTCCGTAGTGAGCGGTTCCGCGACCCCGCCCCGGTGCAGACCCGCGATGGAGACACCCAGCTTGGCCGCGACCACCGGCCGCGGGTGCGGACCGTCGCGCCGCAGATCCCGCAGCCACCCGGCGGGTCGGCCTGGAGCGCGTTGAGCTCGGCGCGCGTGACGACGCCCTCTTGGAACTCGGTGGGTGTGGCCTCGAGGTACACACCCAGCTTCTTCGCCGCGGTCGCGGGCTTCATGGTCTGGGTGTTCTGGTGCGACGTCATGGTGTCAAGGGTATCGAGCGTCTGCGCGACCGCCGACCACGCCGGGTGGCCTGTCACCCGACCACGCCCGGTAACCTGGCCGGGTGACAGGCTCGGAAGAACCCCCTCGTTCCGGCTCGCGTACGTCCCGGGGGTGACGCCCGACAAATGGGTGCGCATCTGGAACGAGCGGCTGCCCGACGTCCCGCTGTCCCTGACCCAGGTCGCCCCCGCCGAGGCGGGCGGCGTGCTGCTGGGCGGCGACGCCGACGCCGGGCAGGTGCGGCTGCCCGTCGACCGCTCCGTCCTCAGCGCGATCCTCCTCACACCGAGACGACGGTCGTGGTGATCCCCAAGGACCACCTCGTCACCGCGGCCGACGAGGTGGCCGTGGAGGACCTGGCCGACGAGATCGTGCTGCACCCCATGGACGACGTCCTCGGCTGGGGGCGGCTGCCGGGCCGGCCCGCCCTGGGCGTCCGGCCACCACGGCGGACGCAGTCGAGCTGGTGGCGGCCGGGATCGGCGTGCTGCTGATGCCCCTGTCGCTGGTCCGCCTGCACCACCGCAAGGACCTCACCTACCGGACGGTCACGGACGCCCCCGAGTCGAGCGTGGCACTGTCCCAGCCCGAGGACGCGCACACGGACCGGGTGGAGGCCTTCATCGGAATCGTCCGGGGCCGGACGGTCAACGGCACCCGCGGCCGACAGTCGGCCCCGGCGAAGGGCAGGAGCACCGAAACGGCCCCCGCGCGGCGCAAGCCGCCGGCCGGTAAGCAGACCGGCGGCGCCCGGCGCGACGCCGGCGGCAGCACCAGGACCGGCGGCAAGGGCGGTGGCAGGGCGGCGCCAAGAGCGCCGGTACCAAGAGCGGCAGGCGCGGCAAACCCCGCCGCGGTTGACGCGGCCGGCGCCCTGGGCGTCGCCGGACCGTCAGCGGACCGTCGGACTGGGCGTCGGCGCCGAGGTGTTGACCTCCAGCCCCGGCGGCGCGGTGAGGGGACAGCACCGGCTCACCCGGGCTGCGGCGCCGGCGGCGTGAGCTGCACCTTGGGCAGGCTCGGTGGGGCCGACTGCTGGAAGTTGACCTGGTCGAAGTTGACCAGGCCGGTCTTCTCCAGCACGGTGATGTGGTCCAGCACGGTGTCGTTGGCCTGATCGGCCAGCTGCCTCACCAGGCTGTTCTTGGTGTTGGCGCGGATCTTGGCGATGGCCGGGAAGATCTGGCCGTGCGTGATGCGCATGATGTTGACCGCGGTGGTGTCGAACTGCTTGCCCGTGGTCCCGTCCACGGTCGAAACGAACTGCTACTGCTGCGGTGAGGCCAGGTTGGGCAGGGTGATGCCCAGCTCGGGCGCGATCTTGCGGCAGGTCGCGTCGAGCCGGGCATGCCCGACGACCAGGTGCTCGCCGGCCTCCACCATCTCCGGTGTCGAGCCCCCGCTCCATCGCCATCAGCCCCAGGGGGTGCTCCCACAGCCCGGCGGCCCGGACCTTCACCACGAAGTCCCGGTCGGCCTCGGTGAGCGGCCCGTACACCGTGTTGGTGATGACACGGTCCTGGTACTGGCCGTGTTCCGCACCCCGAGCATGGTCGGGTGAGGCGGGGACGGTGAGGGTGAGGACCAGGGCACCGGCCACGAAGGCGGTCCCTGCCGTGGTGCGCGTGATGCGCATCATGCCTCCTGGGGCAAGACAGGCTCGGACACCAGGTGGTACGGATGCGGACGCCCGACCAATCACTTCCGCGGGCAAAAACTTGCCCCGTCGAGACCCTTCAGTCCGTCGGTCCCTTTAGGCCGACAGCCCGCGTACGACAGCCCGCGCACGACTAGTCCGCGTACGACGCCCTCCGCGCGGTCCGTACCACCCGCTCGCCCTCGTCGCCCCCGAGCAGCCCTGCCTCCACCACGCGTCCACCGTGGACCGCACGTGCGCCACCAACGCGCCCTTGTCGCGGAACGGAGCCTCCGCCCAGATCTCGTCCAGCAGCGTGGTGCCGTCGTCCTTCGCCGGGTTGGCGAGCGCCGGAGTCGGTGCCGCCGAGGACCACCCGGTTCCGAGCGCCGGAAGTAGGCGTGCGTCGGATCCTCGGTCCCCCTCGGCGAACGGCGCCCACTCGGTGCCGTCCAGCGTGTAGTGGAGCGGTTCGCTCGGACACGGGGGTCAGCGTGGGCAGCAGGTCGCCGGAGAGACCCGCGTTGCCGTACAGGCCGCACTCCAGGTGATCGGTGTTCGGGTCGCGGCCGACCAGGTTGACCGGACCGTAGAACAGGGCCTGCAGTGACGGGTCGTCGAGGGCCTTCTCCACCCGCAGCCGGAAGGGCACCCGGACACGTACGGTGTCGCCCCGGCGCCAGGCCCGGGACACGGTGAAGTAGCTCCCCGGCGTCGGAGTCCCCGGCACGGCGCGCCCGTTGACGGTGACGCGGAAACCCGCCGTTGCCCACGACGGCACCCGCAGCCGTAGCTCGAAGGAGGCACCGCCGCCGCCGATGACGAGGGTGCTGCCCTGCTCCCGGGGGTAGTCCGTGGTCTGGGTGACGGTGACCCCCGCTCGGCCCAGGTCAGGGTGGAGCGGGTGTAGAGGTTGACGTACAGGGAGCTGCCGTCGGTCAGCGGCGAAGTACACCGAGTCCTGGTACTTGGTGGCGCTCTCCATCCCGGTGCCCTCGCAACAGGTCGTGCCCTGCTTGGGGTGTAGTCGCGCACATGACCGGGCGTCAGCCCGACGAAGTAGGTGACGAGCGGCTTCTCCGCGTCCGGCCGGTCCTGCTTGAGCCGAGGACCTGGTTGTACAGGGCCCGCTCGTAGTAGTCCATGTACGCCGGATCCTGGTCGTGGAAGAACAGCGTCCGGCTCAGCTGAGCATGTTGTACGCGCAGCAACTCTCGGCCGTGGTGGCCCCGATCGTGCCCGCGATCACGTCCCGGCCCTTCCAGAACTCGCCGGTGCTGGTGCCGCCGATGGCGTACATGCGGTGCGGCACGACCATGGCCCAGAAGTTCCTCGCCGCGGTGAGGTAGCGCTCCTCGCCCGTCTCGTCGTACAGCCGCACCAGGCCGGTGAAGATCGGTATGTGCTGGTTGGCGTGCAGGCCGTCGAGGGGTCGGTGTTCGCGGCGCAGGCGTCGATCAGCCGGTCGAGGTCGAACAGGCGGGCCAGCGCGAGGTGCTCCGCCTCGCCGGTGACGGCGTGCAGATCGCAGATCGCCTCGACGATGCCGCCGAACTCCCCGCTGGAGAAGATGCCCCACATCCGCTGCAACGTGGCCGCGGGCAGCTTCGACAGCCGGGGGTACATCCAGTCGCACATGCCGGACGCCGAGGTCCAGTGCCCGTTCGTCGCCGGTGGCGAGGTGGGCGTCCAGCGAACCGCGGAGGATCTTGTGCGCCGTGTGGTCACGGCGCCCAGACCTTAGTGTAGTCGCTGCCGGTCATCGACTCCAGGTCGATGAACTGCGTCTCGGGTAGGCCGCCAGGAACCCCGGGTGGCTGGGCCCGCCCCAGGTGCGGCGCAGCGTGGCCGTCAGCCCCCGGCCGGATGCGTCGGCGAACGTACCGCCGGCGGTCTCCTCGAAGGCGTACGACGCCAGGTCGCCCCGGCCCGCCGGTGTCTCGACCGCGCGGCGCTCCCGCAACGCGCCGATCTCGGCGGCGCTCAGGGCGCGGGACCAGACGTCGAACTCGTCGAAGGCGCCCGCGAAGACGGGGTCCGCGGGGTAGTGCGAGCGGCCCAGCCAGTGGTGGGCGAGCGGGCCGAGGGCCGCCGGGGTAGGGTCATGGCCGTGTTCCGGGCCACGGCGGTGCCGTCGACGTAGAGGGTGCCGGTGCCGTCCGCGAGGGTCACGGCCAGGTGACTCCACTCGTCCAGGGGCAGCGCGGCCGTGCCGTCGAGGCCCTGCTCGCCCGCGGCACCGCTGTCGGTGAGGGCGAAGCGCGGTACGCCGTCGGCGTTGCGGGCGGCGAGGTAGAGGTAGCGGTGGGTGTCGTCGCCGAAGTCGAGGACGCGGGCCCAGGCGCCGTCGTGGGTGGTCCTGACCCGGGCGGCCAGCGTGATCGCCGGGGTGTCGCCGAGGACACCGGCGGGCAGGTCGACGTACTGGTGGGAGCCGCGCACGTTCTCGGCGGCGGTGCCGAAGCGGCCTGCGTGCTCAGCACGGCGGGGTCGTGGCGCAGGGCCTCGCGCACCTCGGTCAGCGCGCCGACCATGGTGCCGATCCGCTCGGCGAAGATGCGTTCCCCGGTGCCGCGGTACGCCTGGGACAGCATGGTCAGGAAGTGGCCGGTGTAGTGACCGCGCAGGTTGCCGTTGGCCTCGCCGTCCAGGCCCTCCCAGCCGCCGGGAGCGACGGCGCCGAGGGTGGACAGGCCGGCGTTGGCGCGGAAGACCTGGAGCTGCCGGTTCACGTCGTAGCCGCGGGCGTGGTCCAGCATCAGCCGCCGCTTGTCGGCGAAGACGCCCCGGCCGAGCGTCACCTCCTCCAGCCCGAACGGTCGTACGGACCAGGCCGCCGGTGCGGCGAGGGCCGCGAGCGCGGCCGGTGCCCGGGGGCGGCGCCGGGCCGACCGCTCGCCGCGCTCGCCGCGTACGGGAGCGCGGGCGTGCCCGCGGCGATCGCCGTGGCCAGCAGGAAGGGTCCGCCGGGAGAGGGGCGCTGCCATGTGCTCCTCGATTCTATTCGATATATCGAACGGCGTTCGGAAGATCGTCCAGAAGATGAGCAGCGGGCGGGGAGCGTCAACGTTACCGGCGAGTATGGTCACGGGCGTCCGGCTGGGCGGGCCGCACCGTGCGCACGCAAGCCAGGTGTACGCCGCCCGCGCGGTGAACTCGCCCTGCCCGCCGCGCAGCAGCAGCCCGGCGGTGGCGAACTCCGGGGCGTCGGCCTGCGCCGCGACGTACGGGATCGCGATGCAGCGCATCCCGGCCGCGTGCGCCGCGGCGGCAGCCCCGGGGGCGGCGTCCTCCAGCACCACGCAGTCGGCCGGGTCCGCCCCGAGCCGGCGCGCCCGCCTCCAGGAAGACGTCGGGTGCGGGCTTGCCCCGCGCGACCTCGTCGGCCGAGACGACGGTGGGCAGGTGCGCGTCCAGGCCGGTGCGGGTCAGGATCGCCTCGATGGCCTCGGGGGAGGAACCCCGACGCGACCGCCAGCGGCACGCCCTCGCCCGCCAGCAGTTCGACGAACTTCCGCATCTCCGGGTACGCGCGGGCGGAGGGTGCGGGCCAGCTCCAGATAGTGGCGGTTCTTGGCGGCGAGCAGTTCCTCCACCGGGGCGCGCAGCCCGTACCGTCGCTTCCAGTCGGCGACCGTCTCCTGGGTGCTGATGCCCACGTACCCCTCGTGGTCCGTCCAGGTGAAGTCCGGTACGCCGTACTCGGCGAGGTCTGCCGACCCGCCTCGTAGTAGTTCGGCTCGCTGTCCACGAGCGTGCCGTCGAGATCGAAGATGACCGAGATGCCGCCGAGGTGCTCATGGGGTCCAGGATGCCAAGGCCCCCGCGATCACTTTCGCGCCGTGCGCCCGATCGACTCCACCAGGGGCAGCAGCCGGTGCGGGACGCGCTCGCGCAGCGCTACCTCGCTGCGGGTGCGGACCACCCCCGGCAGGCTGATCAGCTTCTGGACCACGTCTTCCAAGTGCGCGTTGTCACGGGCCACGACCCGGGTCAGCAGGTCCCCGCCGCCCGTGATGGAGAAGGCCTCGACGATCTCCGGGACGGCCGCCAGTGCCTCGCCCACCTCGTCCAGGTGGCCCTGGGTCACCTCGATGTGCACGAAGGCGAGCACCGGGTCGCCCAGTGCGGCGGGGGAGAGGGACGGTGCCGTGCCGGTGATCACGCCGTCCCGCTCCAGGCGGTCGAGCCGCGCCTGGAGCGTGCCGCGGGCGACGCCGAGAAGACGGGCGTACTCGCGCACGCTGGTGCGCGGCTGCTCCAGCAGCAGCCGCAGGATGCGGGTGTCGAGTTCGTCGACGGCCATGCGCCCGGGTCCCCTCGTCGGCCATTGGCTCTTCGGTGGCCGTGGAAATGCCGTGATCACTGTACCAATGGGCCACTCCAGCAGCAGCCTGTTGAGCCAGTGGTGGCAGAGATGCTCCTATAGAGGGTCGATGGCGCTGCGGGATCCGCGGCGCCTTTTTCATGCCAGTGACATGACCCGTGACACGTCGGCGACCTGCCGGTGACTTCGGGTCAGTGTGCGCCAGTGTGCGAGGGGGCGGTAATCAGTGCTGAAGAGGGTGTTCGTGAGCCCCGGACCCGGGACGGTCCCGGCTGCGGTTCGCCGCGCGGGCCGTCCTCGGCATCGGGCTGGCCGTCGTCGTCTGCGGCCTGGCCGGTACCTCTCTGGTGGGCGCCGTCATCGGCGGGCTCGCCGCACTGCTCGCGCTGTTCACCGTCACCGACGCCACCGTGCGCGGGCAGGCGGTCACCACCGTGCTGCTGCCGGTCGTCGGCCTGCCTGTGCTGACCGCCGCCGCCCTGCACGACCTCCCGGTGGCCAGGGACCTCACCTTCCTCGCCGTCGTCGGCGCGGGCGTGTAGCGCCCCGGCGCTGGGAGCCCCGCGCGGGCACAGCCCTCGGCGTGTCGCCTTTCATGACCTTCTTCATCGCCCAGTTCCTGCACGCGACCACGGATCGGCTGCCCGAGATGTTCGCCGCCGTCCTGCTGTCCATGGCCGCCGCGGCGGCGGTGCGCTTCGGCCTGCAGGTTGATCCGAGCGCCGCTCGCCCCCGCCGCGGTCCCCGCCGCACCGCCGGCCGGCACCGGACTCCGCCCGGATCACCACCCGCCAGGCCGTCCAGGCCACCGTGGGTCGCCGGCTTCGCCCTGATCGTGGGCCAGCTGGTGTCCGACGAGCGCTGGTACTGGGCCGTCGGCTCCACCTGGTGGGTGTTCGTCAACACCACTTCGCGCGGCGAGACCCGGTCCGCGGCTTCCGCCGAGTCCTCGGCACCGTCGTCGGCATCGGCCTCGGCTTCCTGGTCGCCGTCCCGCTGGCCGGATTTACGCGGTGCCCACGGCCGTGCTCGTCGCCGCCTGCGTCTTCGGCATCTTCTACACCGCCGCGGTCTCTACACCTGGATGATGCTCTGCGTGACCCCAACTCGCCGAGCTGCTCTACGGCCTCCTGGACTTCCTCCAGCCCGGGCCTGCTCGCCCGTTCTGCGGCTCGTCGAACCGGCGTGGGCGCGCTCGGCGCCAGTCCTCGCGGTGCTCCTCGTCCTGCCCGTCACCACGCACGCCGTCACCGACGCCTGGATCCAGCGCGCCCTGCGCTGCGTCCACGCCTGCACCGCCGAGGCCGCCGCCCGGCTCGCGCCGGCACCGAGGGGGGGCGCCGACCCGGCGCCGCGCGTGGCCGAACTGGAGCAGCTGCTCGGCCGGGTACGGATGTCGGTCGCCCCGCTCGTGCACCCGCTGAACCCGATGTACGGCCGCAAGCGGCGCGCCCGCCGCGTACTCGCCCTGCTCGACGACTGCGCCCAGGAGATCCGCGGCCTGGTCGCCGTCGCCGCCGACCCCGAGGCCTCGCACGACGCCCGCTGGCCGCCGCCTGCGGCGTGTCGAGACCGCGGTCGAGGCGCTCACCGGCGGGCGGGCCGTTTCCCCGCCCACGCGGACGGCCCGCGCGCCACCGAGCCCGGTTGGCCCACCTCCACGGCCTGGAACGCGCCCTGGCCGAACTTCGCCGCACCCCTGCAGGCCCCTCCCGGCTCGCCGCTCGTCGGCGCCTGAGCCGTCCCGGCGCCGCGCCACCCGTTTGGTTAGACCGCAGGTGATCGATTCGCTCACCGTCGCCCCGGGGCAGACGATCAGTCGGCACTCGCCGAGGAGCGCGGGACGACGCCGGACGACACGGGACGACGCGGGACGAGAGGGAGCAACGGTGGCGGACGTTGACAGGCGGCAGCGGCGAGGAGCATACATCGGGTCGTTCACGGCGGCCGGCGGCCCCGGCATCCTGACGGCAGCCGTCGCCCCCGACAGTGGCGCGCTCACGGTCCTGTGGAGACCCACCGACGTGCCCGACCCCTCCTACCTGGCCCTGGCACCCGACGGGGACGGCCACGCTCTACGCCGTCAGTGAGACGGCCGAGGGCGCGGTGGCCGCCTACCGCGTGGCCGGGGACAAGCCCGAGCCCGCCGGGCGGCCGGTACCGGTGGGAGGTGACGGACCCACCTACCTCAGCCTGTACGACGGGCACGTCCTGACCGCCAACTACGGCTCCGGCAGCGTCACCGCCGTGCCGGTCCGTCCCGGAGCGCCGCCCTCGCCCGGGCCGCGTCCGGCGTCCTCCAGCACACCGGCTCGGGCCCGCACGCCCAACGCCAGCAGGGACCGCACGCCCACCAGGTGCGGCCGACCTGAGCGGGCGGTGGGCCGTCAGCGTGGTTCGGCGGACGACCTCGGTGCGGGTCTGCACCTTGACGGACGGCGCCCTCGCCGTGCACCGGGAGATCGCGCTGCGCCCCGGCTCCGGCCCGCGCCACCTGGCCTTCCACCCGGGACGGCACCCCGCGCCTACGTGGTCAACGAATCTGGCGCCCACCGTCACCCGTCTGCCGTGGGACGCCGCCGACGGCGTGCTGCAGCCCTCACCAGATGGGTGCTGGCCGGGGCGCCGTCCGGCAGACGCCTCTCCCCGTCGGCATCGTGGTCTCGCCCGGACGGCCGCTTCGTGTGGACCGCGACCGGGCGGCGAGGACGTCCCTGTCCGTGTTCGCCGTGGAGCCGGACGAGGCTCCGGCTGTTCGGCACCGCTGCCCTGCGGCGGGCACTGGCCGGGCGGAGATCGCCGAGTCGGGCGGGCTTCCTGTACGCGGCCAACGAGCGCTCCGGAGACGTGACCTGGTTCGCCCTCGGACGCGGAGACCGGCGTGCCACGGCGCAC
Organism: Streptomyces thinghirensis; assembly: GCA_021502835.1. The sequence goes on along the minus strand of JAKFGP010000069.1, from coordinate 22,692 downwards.
CGGCTCGCTCGCGGTACCGGCGGCGTCCTGCGTCGTCTTCGGCTGACCCGGCGGCGGCCCGCGCACGTGCCGCACCGGGGACGAGTGCAGACGAGCACCGGACGAGCGCGCAGACGAGCGCCGGACGAGCGCGCAGCCCGAGCGCAGGGCGAAAACATGACGAAGGGGCCCGCTCCTCCACCGGAGCGGGCCCTTCAGTCGTACGTGCTGGCCGCGGCCGCCGCGCGTCCGCGTCACGCGGAAGCGTCAGCGGACCGGGCGTGCCCTGCGGCTGCTGCGGTGAGATGCCCAGCGCCGTCGTGTACTCTTGGCCAGCGCCAGCTTGCCGATCGCGGGGTAGGGGCCGGAAAGCGGCTCGGCGGTGGAGCAGCCCACCTCCTCGGCCGCCCCCTCCAGGGGCAGGGACGCCTCAAGTCTCCGGGCCGATCAGGTACGGCGCGAGCGCTCAGCTGCTGCGAACCCGAGGAACGCAGCTGCGCGGCCACGGAGGTGATCAGAGTCCTCCTCGTCCAGGCCGCCGCCATCACCGGCACGGCGAGGCGCGCGGCGAGCAGCATCCCGGTGATCCCGGCCGCCTGGACGGCCTCACCGCGCCACGGAGGCCAGGAGATGCCGTCCCTGGCGGTGGCCACGGTGAACAGAACGGGCACGGTCGGCGCGGGCCAGACCGGCCCCGGAGAGCCGCACGTGCAGCGCCTCGGCCAGCAGCGGGTGCGGGCCGAACACGTCGGTCAGCTCGGCCGCGATCCCGGCTGTCCATGACGGCCTGCCGGATCCGGCGCAGCAGCGTCTGTCCGGGCCGGCGAGCAGCGGCACGACGACGACTACGGGGCCGTCGGGCTCCTTCACCTCCATGGGCGGCGCGCGCCTGCTCATAGCGGGCGGTGCGGCTCCTCGGCGGCACGCGGCCGAGGACGGTCGACAGGAGAGGAACTCCTCGTCGTCCCCGATCGAGGGTGGCCGGGATCCGGGCGTCGAGGCCGGGCAGCTCGGAGCGGGCGATGCTGATGACCTCGTCGGCGAGGCCTCGGGTGGCGCTGCTGGGCGTCCCCGGCACCGCGAGGACGAGCGCCGGCGGCGCGCCCTCGGGAGCTACAGCTCAGGGTTGGGACGGCGGTGCCGTCCCGGGCTGGCGGGCGTCGGCATTCGTACTGGCAGGCCGGACGCGGGCCCAGTGGGGGAGCTCATGGCGCCGCATGTTACTGGTTTCCTGGGTTTCCCCTGTTCGGGAGGGTGCAGGTGAGCGGTATCCGTCCGGTTTTGTCTGATGAGTGATGTACGGATCGGCCGACATCGGCATGATTCACCTCACCGGCGCACCGATTACTCGGCCGTCCGGCGCAGTCGTCACCCACAGCATCCTGTCGTCACTCGGGAGGGTGAGTGGACCCGGTCGCCAGGGCGGCCGCGATCCGCGCCGAACCTGCAGCGATCACCCTCGGCGGCGGTCCGCCGCGCATGCGGCAACCGCTTCGCCAGCTCCTCCTCCAGCCGTATGCCGACGAGGGCGTCGCCCATCTTCAGCAGGCCACCGGTGACCGCGACGCGGGGCTCGCCTCCGGACGGGCAGACCGCGGCGGGCCGAGTCGGCCAGGTGCCGGGCGGCGGCCCGGAGGATGTTTCGCGGCCACGGGGTCGGCGGCGCAGGCGGCTTGACGTCGGGCGCGAAGCCTGGCAGCGAGGACGGCGGGACGGTCCGTACGCGGGTACAGCTGACCGGGCAGCCCCGCCACCGGCCCGAACCGTTCCTCGGCCCGGGCCAAAAGCGGCGCGGAGCCGCCCTCGCGCCCGTCGTGGGCGCGCAGCGCGGCCTCCAGCCCTGCCCGCCCGATCCAGGCGCCGCCTCCGCAGTCGCCCAGCAGATGGCCCCAGCCGTCCGCCCGGCGCCAGCGGGTCAGGTCCGTGCCGGTGGCGATCAGGCCGGTGCCGGCGGCGACCACCGCCCGGCCCGGGGGCCGATGGCGCCGACGTACGCGGTGACGGCGTCGGCGACCAGCGCGACCGTCCGCGCACCCAGCTCCCGGGCCAGCGCGCCCGGCAGGCTCGGCGCGCAGGGCGTCGCCCAGGGTGGCCAAGCCGGCGGCCCCGGCGACCGGTGCCGAGCCCGGACACACCGGTCTCGGCGGTCAGCGCCCTGGCCATGGGGACGAGTTGCGCCATCAGATGCCCGGGGTCGATGCCGCGCGCACCGGTGCGACGGCCCCGCGACGCACGCCGCCCGAGCCCGACCGGACCTGCCTCCGTCACCCCCGCGCCGTCCCCGGCCGTGCCGACGACGACACGCAGACCCGAGCCGCCGGAGTCCACGGCCAGGAAGCCTGCCGCTCACGGCAGGCGCCAGTCGACCGGCTGACCTCCGAGTCGGACCAGCTGGTCGTTGGCCCGGCTGAACGGACGGGAGCCGAAGAAACCCCGGTCGGCGGACATCGGGGACGGGTGCGCGGACTCCACGGACGGCAGGTCGCCGAGCAGCGGTCTCAGATTGCGGGCGTCGCGGCCCCACAGGATGGACACCATTGGCTTGCCGCGCGCCGCCAGGGCGCGGATCGCCTGCTCGGTGACCTCCTCCCAACCCTTGCCGCGGTGGGCGGCGGGCTTGCGCGGGGCCGTGGTGAGCGCCCTGTTGAGCAGCAGCACCCCTGCCTGGTCCACGGGGTCAGGTCCCCGTTGGAGGGCTGCGGCAGACCGAGGTCGGTGTTCAGCTCCCGGAAGATGTTGACGAGGCTGCCGGGCGGCGGACGCACCTCGGGCGCGACCGAGTACGACAGCCCCACCGCGTGCCCGGCCGGATACGGGTCCTGTCCGACGATCAGGACCCGGACGTCGTCGAAGGGCTGCTGGAAGGCCCGTAGGACATTCGGTCCGGACGGGAGATAGGTGCGTCCGGCGGCGATCTCCGCGCGCAGGAACTCACCCATCGAGGTGATCCGCCCGGCGACGGGTTCTGGGGCCTGCGCCCAGCCCGCTTCGACGATTTCATACAAGGGTCGTGGTGCCACGGGCGTCACCCTACTGCCGTACGGGTGACGCCGATCAACCGGTGGCCAAGGCCCGTCCCCCGGTCGGGTTCATCCGACGACCGCGGCCCGCACGCAGAGCACGTCCGGCAGGTGCGAGGCCAACTGCCGCCAGCTGTCGCCGTCGTCGGCCGACGCGAACACCTCGCCGTTGCGGTTGCCCGAAGTACACGCCCGCCTGTTCCTCGTCGTCGGTGCACAGCGCGTCGCGCAGCACCGTGCCGTAGTGGTCCTCCTGGGGCAGGCCGGCCGTGAGCGGTTCCCAGCTCGCCCGCGTCCGCCGTCCGGAAGACCCGGCAGCGGTGGTCCGCCGGTACCCGGTCCGCGTCGGCGTTGATCGGGAAGACGTACGCCGTCGTCGCGCGGTGCGGATGGGCCGCCACGGCGAAACCGAACGTGGAGGGCAGCCCCTCGCCGATGTCCGGTCGAGTGCGCGCCGGCGTCGTCGCTGCGGTACACGCCCCAGTGGTTCTGCAGATACAGCCGGTCCGGGGCCGCCGCGTCCCGGGCGACCTTGTGCACGCACTGGCCGAACTCCGGGTCCGGGTCCGGCAGGAAGACCGCGAGAGACACCGGAGTTGGACGGCGCCCAGCTCGCGCCGCCGTCCGCGGTGCGGAACACGCCGGCGGTCGAGACGGCCACGATCACCGACTTCGGGTCCCGCTGGTCGGTGAGCACGGTGTGCAACCCCTCGCCGCCGCCGCCCCGGCACCCACTGGGACCGCGTGGGGTGCTCCCACAGGGCCGGACCAGCTCGAAGCTCTCGCCGCGGTCCTCCGAGCGGTACAGCGCGGCCGGTTCCGTGCCCGCGTAGACCACGTCCGGTTCCGCGTGGCGGCCGGATGCAGCTGCCACACCCGCTCCAGCGAAGCGCCGGTCTCCTTGGGGAACTTGACGGCCGGCTGCGCCGGTTCCGTCCAGGTCCGGCCCAGGTCGTCGGAGTGGAACACCGACGGACCCCAGTGTGCGCTGTCCCCGCCGGCCAGCAGCCGCGGGGTGTCGCCGCCGGTGTCGAGGGCGACCGAGTAGACGGCCTGTGCGTTGAAGTAGGGACTCTCGTCGAACTCCCAGGTGCCACCCCGCCGGCGCCCGATGAACAGGCCTTTGCGGGTGCCCACGGCGAGCAGTACCTCGGTCATGCCGATCACCTCCGCGGCGTCGTCTTCGACGCCTTTGTCTCGGACACGGGCCAGTCTGCACCCCGGCACTGACAGTCACCTCTGGAAAGGTTGTCGCCGCAGGTCAGAGCGGTGGCGTCGGGTCCGGCGAGAGCGCCCCGCGCCAGCCGGTCAGCCCTCGCCGGGCAGCGCCCGCGCCAGGATGCCGCCCAGGTCGGCCCCGGCCGGCAGCGTGCCGAAGGCGTGCCCCAGTCGCCGCCGAGCCGACTCGCGCAGAACGCGTCCGCGACGGCGGGCGGGGGGGCGCCGGACCAGGAGAGAGGCCTGGAGGGTGAGGGCCATCGGCTCCACCAGGCGACGGGCGCCGGTCTCGGACGCCTCCGTCAGCCCCGACTCCAGCCGGGCCACGGCGGCGTCCAGCCGGGCGTCCGCCCCGCGCGCGAGGGCGAGTTCGCCGAAGAGGGCGCGCGGCGGCGGGGAGCGGCCGAGCGCCCGCAGCACGTCGAGGGCGTTGACGTTCCCGAGCCCTCCCAGATCGACAGCAGCGGTGCTCGCGGTAGTGCCGGGGCATGCCCGACTCCTCCACGTAGCCGTTGCCGCCCAGGCACCCAGGGCCTCCGCGGTGAACGCCGGGCCCCGCTTGGTCACCCAGTACTTGCCGACGGCGGTGGCGATCCGCCGGAACGCGGCCTCCCCGGCGTCCCCGCGCACCGCCCGGTCCGCCGCCCCGCCAGCCGCAGGGTGAGCGTCGTCGCGGCCTCCGACTCCAGCGCCAGGTCGGCCAGGACGTTGCGCATCAGCGGCTGGTCGACCAGCCGGGCGCCTAACGCGCTGCGGTGCCGTACGTGGTGCCCGGCCTCGACGAGCGTCTTGCGCATCAGCGTCGCCGAGCCCATCACACAGTCCAGCCGCGTGCAGTTGACCATCTCGATGATCGTCTTGACGCCCTGTCCCTCGGGCCCGACCAGCCAGGCGACCGTGCCGTCGAACTCGGGCTCGGACGAGGCGTTGGACCGGTTGCCGAGCTTGTCCTTCAGGCGCTGGACGCGGAAGGTGTTGCGGCTGCCGTCGGGCAGCACGCGCGGCACCAGGAAGCAGGACAGGCCCTCCGGAGCCTGCGCTAGCACCAGGAACACGTCGCACATCGGCGCCGACGTGAACCATTTGTGCCCGCGCAGCGTGTAGACGCCGGGCTCGGCGGTCGGGGTGGCCGCCGTGGTGTTCGTACGGACGTCGGAGCCGCCCTGCTTCTCGGTCATCCCCATGCCGGCCAGCAGGCCCCGCTTCTCCGTGGTGTGCGCAGCCCCGGCTCGTACTCCCGGCCGGTCAGCAGCGGCTCGTAGACCTTCGCCAGCTCGGGCTGCGCACGTAGCGCGGGGACGGCCGCGTAGGTCATCGAGGTCGGACACCCGTGGCCGGCCTCGGTGTGCCCCCACACCAGCCCGCCGGCGGTCCGCGCGACATGGGCGCCCGGCCGGTCGTCGGCCCAGGGCGCGCCCGCCAGCCCCTCGCCGACCGCCACGCGCATCAGGTGGTGCCAGCTCGGGTGGTACTCGACCTCGCCGACCCGGTTGCCGTAACGGTCGCGTGCGCAGCACCGGCTCGTGGCGGTTGGCCAGGTCGCCCCACTCCTGCGCCTCCCGCTCCCCGCCCGCCTGCCGAGCCGCCGCACGTCCTCCTCGGCCCACCCGGCGTCCTCCCCGCCGCAACCCCTCCAGCAGGCCGTGTCGTCGGAGGCGTCGTAAGGGGCCAGGGGAGAGGGCTGATTGGTGACCTCGTGCGTGGCGTACCCTCGTGATGGCCCGGCGGACTCGTCGTACGGCTCCTGCGCGAGTGTCGTCATGACAGGGATGTTGCACCACCTCCTGCGGCCGCAGCAATAGTGCAACACGCAAGGCGCACGTACAGTACGTGCTCATGTGGATGGACGACGCGTGCCCGCGCGGATGAACGACTTCGTGCCCCCCGGCGAGCTCACGCTGCGCCCGCTGTCCGCGCGGTCGGTCGTCCTGAGCTCTGCTGCTCGGCACCCATCGTCCCGAACTGCCGGTGCGGGAGCTGGTGCGGCTCGTCGAGGGCTTCGACGTCGGCGGGTCCGCCCGTGCGCGCGGCGCTGGCCGGATGGTCGCAGCCGGTGACCTGCGGCGCACGGACACCGGCTACCGCCTTCAGCGAGCGGCTGCTGGAGCGCCAACGGCGCCAGGACGAGGCCGTCTGCCCGCACACGCGCGCGTGGGAGGGCGACTGGGAGATGGTCCTGATCACCGCGACGGGACGCGCTCCCGCCGAACGCGCCGACCTGCGCGCCCGGCTGACCGCCCTGCGCCTCGCCGTACTCCGCGAGGGCGTCCGGCTGCGCCCCGCCAACCTGCGCCGCCCACCGCCCGCCCCCGGACTCGACCCGGTGGCCGAGCGCTGGGTCTCGCGTCCGCCGTCCGGCCTCCGAACTGGCCGCGGGTCTGTGGCCGCTGGACGCCTGGTCCGCCACGGCCCGGGCGCTGCTCGCCCCAGGTCGACCGGGCCCGGCGGCCGGCCGACCGGCTCACCGCCTTCGCGGCCGTCGTGCGCCATCTGCTGGCCGACCCGGTCCTGCCCCCGGAGCTCCTCCCGGCGCACTGGCCGGGCACGGCCCTGCGCGACGCCTACACGGACTACCAGCGGGAGCAGGCCGGACGGGTCCGGGTGCGGAACACCCGGACCTGAAGCGGCGGGATCAACCACCCTCGTTCGCCGCGTCACCTGTAGGTGATGTCGGACGACGAGTACTTGCAGTGCGTGCCGTCGGGGCCTCGAACTGTTCGAGTCCGGCTCGTCGCCGTCGTTGTTGCCGATGTACTTGGCACGGGACGATCTTCTTGCCGTGTCCCCGACGATCGTGATGTTGCGCAGGGTCGCGCTGTCGCCGTAGTTGGTGTTGATGCCGGCGATCCGGCTGCCCTTCCAGCTCACCTCGATGGTGTTGAGGCTGATCGTCCGCTTGTACTGCGTCGAGCAGTTGCCGCAGGAGCGGATGAAGGTGCCGAGGTTCTTGACCGCGAAGTTCGACACGTTCAGCAATCCGGCGCCGTTGAACTGGAACACCTTGTCGCTGGCTTCCTTGCCGCCGCCCGAGACGGTGTAGACGTTCGACGACGAGGAGCCCCGGAAGGTGGCCGCGTCCTCGCCGACGTCCTCCCACCAGACGTTCTGCAGCGTGCAACTGCCCTTGCAGGGATGCCGTCCGCGCGCGGGGGCTCCGATGATCACGTTCTTGAGTACGGCGCCGGGGGCCAGTTCCAGGATCGGGCCCTGGTCCTCGTCCTGGCCGCCGGAACCGAGGTCGCCGGGTGCCGTAGAGGCGCTTCATCCCGTAGTCCTTGGTGCCGGAGACCGGATGGTCGACGAGACTCCCTCGCTGCCGTTCGGGGTCGGCCAGGTGGCGGCCTGCGCCGGGGAGGCCCGGAGGTCATGAGCATGCCAACCGAAAGCCCGAATGCGGCCAGCGTGCCGGTCGCGGCGCGTCGCCGCGGGGCCGTGTCGCAGCAGTCATGTTCTGGTCCCTTCCGTAAGGGGTGGGGGTGGAACGGGACATGTACGTGAACGATGTGCGTCAGGCTGAAGTCGCCGCGAACACGGAGGGCGCAAAGGGTGGGGCCTTGGCAGCCTCGCGCGTTCGCGACGGTCATGCTGATGAACGGACGGTAGAAGGCAAGCGCTTTCAGTCAACGCTTCGCGCGCGGATGGGCCGCCCCACATGCCCCAGCCGTACTGGTCCGGCATGCGGACGTCCTCGCCCAGCTCGCGCGCCGCGTGCTGGGCCCAGGACGGGTCGCGCAGCGCTCGCGTCCCAGCAGCACCGCGTCGGCCTCGCCGTTGGCCAGGATCTTCTCGGCCTGCTCGACATCGGTGATCAGGCCCACGGCGGCGACCCGCAGCGGGCGTCCGCCTTCAGGCGCTGGCGAAGGGGACCTGGTAGCCGGGCCCGGTCGGGATCCGGACGCGCTGGACGTTGCCGCCGGTGGAGACGTCGAGGAGGTCGATGCCGTGCGCCCGAGGTCGTGGGCGAAGCGACCGGTGTCGTCCGGCAAGTCCAGCCGCCCCTCCTCCAGCCAGTCGGTCGCGGAGACGCGGAAGAACAGCGGCGCCGTCGTTCCGGCCACACCTCACGCACGGCGTCGATGACCTCCGGGCGAACCGGTGCGCGGTTCTGGTACGAGCCGCCGTAGGCGTCGGTGCGGTGATTGATGGGGCGACAGGAACTCGTGGATCAGGTAGCCGGGCGCCGTGGATCTCGACGATCCCGAAACCGGCCGCGAGGGCCCGGCGCGCGGCGTCCGCGAACTGGCCAGGACGATCTCCTGGATCCGCGCGGTCGTCAGCTCGGTCGGCACCGGGTGCCGCTCGTCGAACGCGAGCGCGCTCGGGGCCATCGGCTGCCAGCCGTGCGCGTCCGGGCCCACCGGTGCCCCCGCCCTTCCAGGGCTGCGCGGTCGACGCCTTGCGGCCCGCGTGGGCCAACTGGATCGCCGGACCGTGCCCTGGGACCGCAGGAAGCCCGTGATCCGGCGGAACGCCTCGACCTGGTGTCGTTCCACAGGCCGAGGTCCCGCGGGGGAGATGCGGCCCTCCGGGGACACGCCGGTGGCCTCGACGACGATCAGGCCGGTGCCGCCCACGGCGCGTGCGCCGTAGTGCGCGAGTGCCAGTCGCCGGGGACGCCCGCAAGCGGGCCTGCGGTGCTGCGGAGTACTGGCACATCGGCGGCATCCGGATCCCGGTTCGGGATCGTGGTGTCACGCAGCTGGAGGGTCTGGAAGAGGGCGCTCATGGGCGGGTACTCCCTGGTCGCGTCAGGAGGGGCAGGAGGAATGGCTCGTACGATAGTCCTCGTAGTACGGCACGTGTCAAACCACGGTGTTCCCTCGCGGCAATGAGGGCCCCTCCTCGATGATGGGACCCTCCCGGACCAACTGGAGCCGCCGTGCCCCCGCCGCCACCGCCGCCGGCACCCGCGACCTGCCGCACCCGGCGCGCGAGGAGATCCGGCTGGAGTCGGTGCTGCACGCGCTCTCCGACCCGGTGCAGCTGCGCATCGATGCGGAACTCGCCGCAGACAGCGACGAGCTTCCTCCTGCTCGCACTTCGACCTGCCGGTCACCAAGTCCACCACCACGCATCACTTCCGGGTGCTGCGCGAGGCGGGCTGGTCCGCCAGACCTACCGGGGACGGCCAAGCTGAACGGCCTGCGCAGGGGCGACCTGGACGCCCTCTTCCCGGGCTGCTCGACGCCCTCCTGTGCCGCCGCGCCCGCCAGGCCGCCTGCCTCGGCACCGACCGATCAGCGGCAGGGGCGCGCTACTGAGGCCGTCGCCGTCCGCGCTCCCGGGCCGCGGTCGTCCGTGCCGCCGTCAACAGCGACTCCCAGTCGGGCAGCTTGACCACGTGCCGCCCCAGCGAGGCGCCGAGTTCCGCCCCGGCCCGCTCGATGGCCCGCCACCCGGCCCACTCGACCGGCTCGATCCTCGGCGCGCAGGGAGCGTGAGAGGGTCCGCGGAAGGTCCCGCCCCGCGAGCGCGGCGGCGTCCGCCAGCAGGGACGTCACCGTCTCCTTCGCGCACGGGCGGTTGGCTGCCGATGACACCGGTGGGGCCCCGTTTGATCCAGCCGGCCACGTACTCCCCGGGGCGACCGCGCCCTCCCGCAGGACACGCCCCTGCCCGATGCGGCACCGTGCCGCTCGCCGCGTCGAACGGCAGCCCCTCCAGCGGCACTCCGCGATAGCCCACCGACCGCAGCACCAGCTGGGCCGCGATCTCCTCGTACCGCCCGGTGCCCGTCACGCCACCGCGCCCGTCCGGTGCCGTCCGCTCGAAGCGCACGGCGCGGACGTGATCGCCGCCGTCCGCCGTCAGTTCTACCGGGCGTAGGAAGAAGCGCGGCCGGATCCGGCGCGCGGCGTTGGCGGGCCGCCCGGCCCAGCCGCGCAGCACCTCCATCGTTGCGGCGCTGCGGACCGGCAGTCCGGAGGGGTCCCGGTACGCCGGGTCCAGCGCGAAGCTCCGCCGGGTCCACCAGGACGGCCGTGTCCGGAAGGGCGCCCAGCTCACGCAGCCTCTGCGGTGAAGCGGCCCTGCGATGGCCCCGGCCGGCCCACCATGTGCACCGCCGTCCACCTCGCCCGGCGGCGAGGGTGTCGAGCGCCGCCTGCGGCATGCCTGGTGCCACCCAAAGCGCTCGGCGAGGTGCCGCGTACCAGCATCCGCGCCACGTCGACGGCGACGTTGCCCACCCCGATCACGACCGCCGACCGCACACCGCGCAGGAAGCCGTCGTCCACGGCGTCCGGATGGGCGCTGTACCAGGACACGAACTCGGTCGCCGACCAGCCGGGCCCCGGCAGCTCCTCGCCGGGGATGCCGAGGCGCCGGTCGGTGGCGGCGCCCACGCAGTACACCACCGCGTGGTGCCAGCCCGCGCAGTCGCGCGGTCGGCACGCCCCCGGGGCCGACCGGGACGCCGCCGAGGAACCGCACCCGCTCGTGCTCCAGGACCGTGCGCAGGGTGTTCTGCAGCGACTTGATCTTTCCGTGGTCCGGCGCCACGCCGTACCGCACCAGTCCGTACGGGCACGGCGACGGTCCAGGACGTCCACGTGCACCGGCGGCCGAGCTGGACGCCTTTGTACTCTGCGCGGTGTAGCACCCGCTCGGTCCCGAGCCGACGACGGCGACACGCAGCACGGCGGAACTCCTTGTCCGGAGGCGGATGGACCGGAAGTCGGAGGGGGTCGCTGGTGCTTCGCCATCCCACCGCTTCCGCCCGCTGACAGGGTGCTGCGCCCGGTGAACGGCGTATGTTCGTGCGTGTTCCGTCTGTATGGAATGTGATCATGCGGTTACGTTGCGTGTGTGCTTGAGGCATCCTTCGCTGATCGTTCTCTTCAGCTTCCACCGCCGTCCGGGCGACGGTGATGTCCGTGCGGCACACCTGGGTGGTGCGCGCGAGGGTGCCACCGTCACCTCGTGGTTCGACGTCCGCCGACGTTCCCTACCGCGCCCCGGCGAGCGCGCACCGCCGTGCCGTCCGGTCAGGGCGTGCGGGTCGAGGACGCGTACGGGCCGAGCCGCCGCTGTCCCTCGACGACCTACGGCCGTGTCGCTTCGCCAGGAGTGGCTGGAGAACCCGCCTCGAGGCCCGTGGTGCCGGCGCCTCCGCCGGCCCCGCACCGGCCGCGCCCTGGCGGGCCTGGCCGCTCGCGTGGCCGCGCGGCAGGGAGGGGGTGCCGGCTCGCCGCACAGGAATACCGGGCGGCCCGGGGATCTGGGCGGCGACCCGGTCCTCGCGGTGATGCGCGCGACCGGGTACAGCCGGCGTAAGTCACTCAGGCTGATCGGCCAGGCGCGCGACGAGGGGCTTTCGGCCCCGCGCACGCGCACGGTGCTGAAGCGCCGCCGACGGCCTCGTCACAGCATCCCGCGCATCCGGGAGATCTCGCTCGTCTCGCTGGGCGACCACGTCGTCGGCCATCTCCTCGACCTGCATCGCTGTTGCCCTGCGCACTCTCACGTCCGTGGCCATGGTGATCGCACCCTCGTGGTGAGTGATCATCAGCTTCATTGCGGGAAGAGCCGTCGAACGCCTTGCCCTTCGCCGCGCGCAACTTCTCCAACCGGGCCTCGGTCGCCATCCCCGGCATCGAGGCGTGGTCGTGCCCGCCGCCGGACTCCTCTCGCCACTGGTTCTTCATTCAGCCCTTCATCGCCATGATCTCCGGTCCCTGCGGGCGGAGATCCGTTCGGCTAGCTTCTCGACCCTGGCCGGACCTCGGCCTGCTCCGGCATCTAGCTCGGTCATCTCCAGTGCCTGGGCGTGGTGCTGGATCATCATCGCGCGTAGGAGACGTCCGCCGAGTTGGGAGTCGTCGTCGGCGCGCTGCTTCTCGGCCTCTTCGGCGGACAGCGTGCGGTTGCTCCTCGCCCGGCTCGCCCGGAGCGATCACCGAAAGGCCCGCGCGCGCCGCCGACCCGGTGTCCGAACCGGAGTCGCAGGCCCCGGAGCCCGAGCACGGCCAGTGAGGGTCAGCGAGGCCGTGACGAGCGACGCTCGGGACAAGGTGGGACGAGAGGGCACAACGACCTCCTGTGGCAGGCGGGATGCGGGGCACCTTGTGGGTGCGATGACCGTCCTAGCACGCTTCCGCGCGTCACTGATCAAAAACTTCATCGCGAGTCTGTTGCCCCCCTGTTGATATGTGCATGGTGAAGACGATACTGCGGGGGTGCGTGAACCGTTCCGAAGGGAACGGACGTAGGGGGAAACAGTGACCCTGTTCAACGACCCGCGAACGCGGCGCAGACGCCTTGGGAGTCGCGGCCGCCGCCGCCGGACTCTTATCCGCGCTGCTCACCGCCGGCGCCGTGGCGACCCCCGACCCCGGGGACGGCCCGGACGCGTCGACGGAGGTGTCCAAGAGCGCGCGCGCCGAGGTGCGCGACGCCATCGAGAGCGGCGAGATACCCGGCCAGGACGAGATAGTCCACTCGGACAACATCGAGCACCTGGCCAACATCCCCAAGGACGCGCTGTCCGGCACCACCCGGACCTGGCCTTCCAGGGCCGGCAATACGCCTTCGCCGGCAACTACGACGGCTTCCGCATCTTCGACATCAAGAACCCGAAGAAGCCGAAGACCGTGGCCCAGGTGCTGTGTCCCGGCTCGCAGAACGACATCTCCGTCTCCGGCGACCTGCTGTTCCTGTCGAATCGACTCCTCGCGCAGCGACAGCAGTTGCAACAGCACCACGCAGCCCGCGACCGAGAAGTCCTCCTGGGTGGGGGGCATGAAGGTCTTCGGACATCAGCGACAAGCGGAACCCGAAGTACGTCGCCGCCGTCGAGACCGCCTGCGGCTCGCACACCCACACGCCGGTGCCTGAGCGCAAGAACGTCTACGTCACCGCCGTCTCCTCGTACTCGCCGAACGCCGCCTATCCCGACTGCCGGCCGCCGCACGACGGGATCTCCGTCATCAAGGTGCCGCGCAAGGCGCCCGAGCGGGCGGCGGTCGTGGACTCCCCGGGTAATGTTCCCCGGTGAGGGCCCCGACGGCGGCGGCAACCCGGGCGGGCCCACCAACCCGGGTGTCTCCAAGACCACCGGCTGCCACGACATCACCGTCCTGCCCTCGAAGGACCTCGCGGCGGGCGCCTGCATGGGCGACGGCATCCTGTTCTCCATCGAGGACCCCGAGCGCCCGAAGGTCATCGACCGGGTCCAGGACAACGTCAACTTCGCCTTCTGGCACTCGGCGACCTTCAACCAGAAGGCGAACAAGGTCGTGTTCACCGACGAGTTGGGCGGCGGTGGAGCTGCCACCTGCAATGCGGAGATCGGCCCGAACCGCCGCGCCGACGGCATCTACGACATCGTCGGCAGGGGCGACCACCGCGAGCTGGTCTTCCGCAGCTACTTCAAGATCCCCCGCCACCAGGCGGACACCGAGAACTGCGTGGCCCACAACGGCTCGCTGATCCCGGTCAAGGGCCGCGACATCATGGTCCAGGCCTGGTACCAGGGTGGCGTCTCCGTCTGGGGTTCACCGACTCCAAGCGTCCGAAGGAGATCGCCTACTTCGAGCGTGGCCCGCTGACCACGGACGGCACACCTACCGGCGGTTCCTGGTCCGCGTACTACTACAACGGCTACATCTACCGAACGACATCGCCAAGGGCTTCGACGTCCTGAAGCTCAGCGACCGGCGCACCCGACCAAGGCCGGGTCCATCTGCGCGAGCTCAACACGCGAGACCCAGCCGGACTACTTCGACTGAGTCGTCCGGTCAGAACGGTCGGTCCGGTCGGTCCCGGTCGGCCGACCGGGCACTCCGGTCGAGAAGAACCGCGACAGATCCGTGTCGCACGTCGTCCCGTCGGGCGCCTGGCGTCCGGCGGACACCCATCTCCCACTCCAGCCGGTAGCGCTTGAACAACTCGGCGCGGAGCACCGGCACGGGGCATCGGCACCCCCGGCACCAGGGCGGCGAAGACGGCGCCCATCAGCAGCGCGCGCAGCATCGGTGTCGCGGTCGACGTCCGGTGAGCCGTGCCGGGCCACGGTGTCGCGCGGCAACTCCGCCAGCCGCCGCTGCTCCGGACAGGGCATGAAACCCACCCGGCCTGGAGCAGGCCCGCCATGTGCTGGCGCATGAGCACCGGCCGGTCCCGCCAGGCCCAGGATCGCGTCGATGGCCCGCGCCATCCGCCCGGCCCCTCGGCGGTGCGCGGTTCCCCTGCCCAGCGCCTCCTCCAGGTGCGGTGCATCAGGCGGTGCACCGCGACTGCACCAGCTGGCGCTTGCCGGGGAAGTAGTACGAGATCAGGCCGCGCGCCCGAGTCTGCCCGGTCGGCGATGTCGCCCAGCGTGGTCGTGTCGTACCCGTGCTCACCCACCAGCTCCACCGCGCCCTGCGGGAGCCGCTCCTTCCGGCACGCCTCCGCAACTCTTCATTGACCGAGGCGCTGCGCGGGGACACTGCTGTACTCCTGCGTTGACTGGCTGACAGCCAACTATACTCAGCGCAGGACGGGCAGGCCCCCGCGGTGCCAGGCCCGGCTACCGTCTTCGCCTCGGGCGACACGGGGGATCGTCCGAGGCGGGCGGCGCCCGGCTGTTGCCCCGGGCTACGAGCCCGGCCGGAAGTGGGGCGTTCACCGCGTGCAGGCCCGGTCGGCGCACCAGATCGAGCACGGGGCAGCAGCCATCGACGGCCGCTCGGCCTACCGGGAGATGGTCCACGAAGTACACCCCGCACCCCAGGGCTGCCGCCACCGCCGTCCGCCGGCTGGCTGGGCGTTCCGACCATCAGCGTCCGCCCCGGTCCGGCCCCCGAGCGCCGCGCAGGCGGCGGCGGCGGAACAGCCGAGGGTCGGGTTTGCGGACGCCGTGCTCGTAGCCGACAGGACGTACGTGTTCACGTACCGGTCCAGGCCGTGCGCGTGGAAGCGACCGGATCGCGGGTCCCAGCCGATGTTGCTGGACCGGCACGCCCACGGCGATCTCCCTCCCCGCGCAGCGCGCCCAGCACCTGGCGGCGTCGGGTACGGGCGCCATGCCCCCGGCGCTTCATGTGCCCCGTACAGCGCTCCTCGTGCAGCCCCTGGTCCGGCAGCGGCACCCGCCGGGCGGAGCCTTGGGCGTACGCGGACAGGTGCTGCTCGGGAACCCAGGTCCCGGGCCTCCCAGGCATCGGCGAGTTCCCTCCGGCACCCGCAGCGGGTGGGCGCGCCGCCGGGCAGCGCGCCCGACGCGCCTCCAAGTGCTCTCGAGCTGTCCCGCCAACCTGCTGCGCGGGTAAGCGTCATCCCGGTGTCGGCTGGAGTGCCGCGCGAGCCAGGCGTCGGTGGACTCGACGCGAAAAAGGGTCCCGGAAAGAAGTCGAACAGGACGGCAGCCATGGCCGGATCCTACGAGGTGATGCGTCGCCGATGGTGATGTCGCCGACGGTGATCTCGCCCACGCCCAGCGCGACCTGGCCGCCCGCGCACGCCACGTGCTCTGCCGCGGTGCGGAACCAGTCGCGGCAGCACCTGCCGCGGCCGGACGACTGCAGGTGAAACCGGCCAGCAGGCCCCTCGGCCGGGCCCCCGCTCCGTCACCCAGGCGTCGACATCGGCGGGCGAGCGGATCGCGCCCACCGGCGCCGGGCCGGACGGCCGCTCATGCTCGGGCGTGCTCGGCACCGCGGCGGTAGGCGTGCGCGGCGGCCGCGCGCGGGGTGGTCACGCAAGTGCCAGCGCCGGTGGATCAGTACCGCGACGGCCACGACCAGGGCGCTCCAGGAGCCCAGGCCGCCGACGACGTCCATGGCCCAGTGGACGCCGAAAGCGCACACCCGCGTCAGCGCCGAGTTCCAGCCACGGAGAACACCGCCACGGCCAGGGCGGCCAGGCGCAGCGAGTGGGCGGCGCCGTAGTGGTGGAGGAGCCAGCACCAGCAGGCCGCGCTCACCTAACGTGGCGCCCCGTCACGGCGTGGCCCGAGGGGAAGGCCGCGTAGTAGTGCGCGGAGTCCACGGGGTCGAGGCCAGACCGGGCGGGAACGGTTCACCGCCGCCTTCAGAGCCTGCTGCAAACAGGCTGCCCAGCAGACATGTCATCCCGAGCCACACGGCCGTCCACCGGTCCCCGCGCCGGAACCACAAGCCACAACACCACCACCGCGCACCAGCAGTCGCATCGTCCACGTGTCCCACACACCCAGGCCTGGTGAGGTGATCCGCATGGCGTAGTGATGCCCGGCTCGTCGACCGCCCAGCGGTGCGTCGTGCCGGCGATGTCGTCGTCCAGACCGGATCAAAACGGGCGCCATTCCACCCGGCCAACAGGGTGCAGCAGCAGCGCGGAGCACACGGCCAGCACCCAGGTGACGCGCGAGGGCGGTGCGGAGCTGCGGTGGACTGGGCGGGGAGTCGACGGGCGGCGTCTTTGCATGCCGCGATACTACCGCCGACGCGGGGGCCCGGGGCCAATTTCCGGGGCGGGAGCGTGGCGAGGACTACCCCAGCGCCCGAAGTCCCGGCACGAAAGCCACCAGGTACCGGCACCACCGGCACCAGGGCGGCCGCCGCCGCCACCGCAGCCGCCGGGCCGCCGACAGCCGGCCCGGCGGCGTGAGCAACCGGTGCACACGCTGCGGACATGGGCCTGGGCGGTCGGGCACGGGCCGAACACGCCACGGTCCTCGCGTTGAGTTCGACCAGCGCCAGGGGTGGCCGCCAGCCGGCCGAAGCGGCGCGAGGCCACGTCGTCGGCGGCCAGTTTCGACCAGGCGGTGCATCTCGTCGCGGAACGCCGCGAACACCGGAACCCGCGGAATCCGTCCGCCAACGCGGACGAGCAGTGCAGCAGCCAGTCGTGCCGCGCCTGCGCGTGCCCCTTCTCGTGGGCCAGGACCGCGTCCAGCTGCCGGGCCCTGGAGGCGGCGCAGCGCGGCGGTGGTGACGACCAGTTGCGGGGGAGTGCCGGGCAGCCACCAGGCGTCGGGCCGCTCACCCCTCCAGAACGACGAGCGGGTCGGCACCGGGCACCCTCGCCGGGCACACACCGGAGCGGCGCAGCAGGAGTTCGGCCTCGCCGCCGCCGACGCCGGGTACGGGCCTCGTACGACCTCCCGGGTCAGCATCGCGGCGCTTCCACAGCCCGCCGCAGGCTTCAAGCGCGGACGGCGGTCGTGTCCGCCCAGAGGCCGGAGGTGCCGAGCGCGTAGGCCTCGCGACCACCGGGCCTCGAGCGCCACCGCGAACACGTGCCTCGCCCACCGCGTGCCAGGCCGCGCCGCGCTGAACGTCATCGACAGCGCGCAGCACACGAGCACGGCCGCCACCACGCACTGCCAGACCCACAGCGCGACCACCGGTTCCCGGTCCGGCCAGCTCGGCCCGGGCGAGCAGCCTGGGGGCGAGCACGGCGGTCAGGGCGCCGAGCAGCAACAGTGCCGCGGGAGAGTCATGGGGGCAGCCTATGAGCGTCGCGCCGTCGGCGGTGCGGCCCGCCGAGCGAAGTGACGCAGGCAACGATTGCGTACGAGGTATGCCGGCATGCGGTGCGCGGCGGCCAGGGGTCGGGTGTCACATGGTCAGCAGCATGGCCACCATCGCGATCCCCATGGAGAGCCGGCAGGCTCGCGCCAGCTCCGGCCGAAGCCCCATCCGCCGCCGGACCGCCCCGGCCACGGCGACGACCGGCATCAGACGTACGCCGGTCAGCAGGACGTATCCGGTGAAGTAGAGCAGCAGCGCCCCGGTCAGCACGGGGTATCCCGAGGTGCTGTGGGCGTGGGCGGGGGAGCCGGCCATCACCACCGCCATGTAGACCATGGCCGCGCCCCGACCAGATGGTGCAGACGGCGACGCCTGGACCGGGCCGCCCACAGGCGCGCAGCCCCGCGCACCGAACACCGCGCCGCCAGGCCCATTCCGGCGGCGTGAACACCGCCGCGGCACGGCCATGGCGGCCATGCCGAACCCTTCATGAGGGCTTCGCCGCGGCGCGCGCCAGCCGCCGATCGCTGCTGCGCATCCGCAGCAGGCAGTAGGCGCCGGTCGCCGCGCAGAAAGCGCGACCAGCAGCCAGCCGGACGACGCCGGTCCGTGCACAGGTGCCTCCCCGCTCGACGCTCGACGTCGTTGCCCGACAGACAAGAACTGCCCGGACAAGAGGCGCACGCGAGCGCAAGGGTGCGTCAGGGTATTCGGGGAGCGCGGCCCATCTCCGCAGGTGAGGGAGGGATCGATGTCACACTCGAGACCAATCATTTACAGGTAAACACTCCAGTTAAGCTCCAACTGCATGAGCAGTGCGACCCCCACCTCCGGCAAGTACCTCACTCCCGGCCGACGTCTGTCCCTGACAGGTGTCTGCGTCTGCGTCGGCCCTCCGGAGATCTGGTTCAAGCCCGCCCTGAGCTCGGTCGCCGCCGTCGCCCCGCCCAACCTGGTACCTGCTGGGCCTCCGGCCGGCTCGACCTGGCGATGTACACCATGGCCGGGTCGCTGTGCGCGTTTCTACGCCCACAACCGCCCCTACGCCGCCCGGGCCCCGCACCCTGGCCTGGGTGGTGCTCGCGGCATGCTCGGCGGCGTCGCCGTCGCCCTGGTCACCGCCTCGCTCACGCGCGACGCCGTCGTCCTCGTCACCGTCGGAGCCCTGCTGGCGGCCGTGCAGAAGGCCCCAGTGACGTCACCTCGAGTCGGCCCGCCGGGCAACGTGGTCCTGACCTTCATCAGGTCCGCCGCCCCTGTTCGTCCTGCAGACTCCTTCGGCCAGATCCCCGGTCGTCTGGCGCTGGCCGCGCCGCCGCGGGCGCCTGCCTGTCGGCATGGCACCCGCCCGGGTCCGCCCGCACGGCCCCGAGCGCCGGCGACCGCCGCGCCCTGAACGCCGCCGCCTGCGGCCGCCGAAAACCGGCGGCCCGGTGACGGCCACGTCACCGCCCGCGCCGCCGGGTACGCCGCCGTGCAGACCGCCTGGCAGACGCCGCTGTCCTCCCGGCGACGGCACCCGCGCCACCACCCGGCACGCCTCTTGAACATCGTCGTCCGCGCCGAGGTCGCCCCCTCGCCGCGCCCGCCGACACGGACCTCGAGCGGTTGCGCGCTGGGCCCGCGCCCTGCGGCGGCACCGGCTTGATCCCCCCGCACCGGCGACACCCCGGGCGCCACGGCCGAACTTCGGCAGGTGTGGACGCCGAACGGCCACCCCCCCCGCACCCCCGTGGCAGCGGCTCGGCCCGCTGACCCGATCGCCGCCCGCACCGCCCTCGGCTGCGCCCTGGCCGGCTACCCCCCCCGCCCTCGGCATCGGCCGCCCCTACTGGGCCCTGGTCACCGCCGCCGCGCTCTACCAGGCCAACATGACCCTGACCTGGAGCCGCGCCGTGCAGCGTGTGGTCGGCAACATCGCCGGGGTGCTGCTGTTCGCGGCCATCGCACCGCTCGCCCACCTCGGGCAGGCCCTCCTGGTCGTCCCTCTGCCTCGCCCTCAACCCCTTCGGTGCCGAGGCGCTGATCACCCGCAACTACTGGCTCGGCAGTGTCTGCGTGACCCCGATGGCGCTGCTCATCACGGAGTTCGCCGACTACCAGGCGCCTCGGTGAGCTGATCACCGAGCGAGTGGTGGACACCCTCGTCGGCGCCCTGGTCGGCTTCCTGGCCGCCGTCGCCGTCACCAACCGGCGCGCCGGCGGCCGCGTCGCACAGGCGGTGACCGCCGCCGACCGGTGCGCCCGCGAACGCGCCGCCCGCCTTCCTGGTTGAGCCCCACCCGCACCCCGGCGCCCTGGAGGCCTCGCCGCGGCTGGCCGCCGCGCTGACCGACCTGCGGGCCACCGCCGACGCCGCTGCCGGCGAATTCCGTGGGGTGTGCCCCGCCCCAGGAGGAGAGGGTCGTGCTCGCCGAGCAGTCCGACACCGTACGCTCGCCGCAACGGTCCGACCAGGCAGCGCGTCCGAACCGTGAAACGGGCATCGGTAACGGAGGACGTACGGCCATGACCGCAACCGACGGGGGCTCGGCGACCGGGGGCGACGAGAGAGGGACCGGGCGGCGACACCGTCGCCGCGTCGTACGGCAGTGGCGGGCCGTCCATCCCGACCTCGACACCGGCCCGATGGTGGAGATCATCGGCCGCATCAACCGCTGCGCCGCCCTCCTCCAGCAGGCCGAGGACGCCCAGCGGCCGGGCGGGCCTCAGCCGCGCCGAGTTCGACCTGCTCGGCGCTGCGCCGCACCGGGCACGAGCTGACCCCCGGCGACCTGGCCCGCGAGACCTTCTCCTCCGGCGCCGCCGTCACCAAACGCCTCAAGCAGCTCACCGAGCGCGGCCTGGTGGAGCGACGTGCGGCGACACCTGCGACCGCCGGGTGTCGCCCACGTCCGCCTCACGACACCGAACGCGACCTCGTCGACGGCATCCTGCCCGGAACAACTCGCCTACGAGTCCGCCGTCCTCTCCGGCGTCGACGGCCCGGAGCAAGGCGAACTGGCGGCGCTCCTCGGCGCTCTGCTGGGGCCAGCTGGAGGGCCGCCTGGGCGCGCTGCGGGTCTGACGCTCGGGCCGGCCCGGCGGCACCGCGGCTCAGGGACGGAAACCGTCTCAGTACAAGGCTCGTCGCCCGCCTCGGTACACGCCGAACATCGCGCCCCTGCGGGTCGCGCAGGACCGCGATGCGTGGTCCGTCGGGGGCGAGGTGGGTTCCATGAGCACGGTGCCGCCGCTGTCGGTCGTGTCGACCGCGGGTGGAGTTCACGTCCGCCACCGCGAAGTACGGCAGCCAGTGCGCCGGCACCCGTGCGGGAACTTCTCGTCCATCGTCACCATGCCGCCGAAGTCCGCCCCGCCGATCCCCCACTGCGGTAAGCGGTCCGAGGTGGTGACGGTCCAGCCGAACACCGTGGTGTAGTCGGCGGCCCGTCGGGCTCCCGGGTCAGCAGCTCCACTCAGCCCAGCGAGCCGGGCGCGTTGAACAGCCTGGCCCCCCGGGAAGGAGCGTGCTCCCACAGCTGGAACACCGCCCCGGTCGGATCGGCGGCCACCACGAACCGGCCTGAGTCGAAGACGTCCGTGGGGCCTCTGCGGGACCGCGCCCTGCCGGCCGCCGTCACCTGCCGTACGTCGTCCGCGTCGCGTACGGCGAACGACACGTTCCAGGCGACCGGCTGCGCCGGCTGCGCTGGGGTCAGGGCGGCGACCGCCGCGTCGCCGAGGCGCGCGATCGTATAGCCGCCCTCGCCTGCTGCCGGGAGTCCGTCTCGGGACGCCAGCCGAACAGCTTCGTGTAGAACCGCTTGGCCGCTGCCAGATCGCTGGTCCCCAGTTCGGCCCAGCAGGGGCCCGCCGGTCACCGGTTCGTGGAGCTTCATCGCGTGGGGCGTCCTTCCGCAGAGCCGCAGACCGTCCGTCCCCCTCCAGCACGCTAAGGCCGGGCCAGGACCGGGCGCCATCCGGCACGTACCGCCCGATGGCTCAGATCCCGGGCCGGTAGCGCAGCGGATGGTCCGCGGGCACCTCCACCAGTACGATCCGCGTGCCGTCCGGATCCTCGATCCACATCTCCACCAGCCTCCACGGCTCCTGGACCGGCGGCCGGACGAATCTCGACACCCCTTCGCGCGCAGCTCGCCGTGGGTCGCGGCAGCGTCCTCGACCTGGAGCCACAGCTTCAGCGCGGGTGAGAGGGGCGTCTCGAACGGCCGGAGACCTCCAGGAAGCCGCCGCCGAGTGGAAGTAGACGGTGCCCCGCTCGGATCCGGTGCCGAACTCCCGGTGCACGGCGAGGCCGAGCTACAATTCGCCGTAGAAGCGCGCGGGAGCGGTCGGGGTCGGCGCGGGTGGAGCAGGATTCGGCTGCTGAGTACATGCACCATGCGTCCCGAGACATACTGGCGGCGTTACCTCTCATCGGTGCCCCCGCCGCGCCCGAGAACGAATCCGCGCCCGAGAACGAACCCGCGCCCGCTGACGACCGTCGAGAACGAACCGGAGACGCTCCCACATGGACACCGCCGCCAGCCCACTGGACCTACCGCGACGCCACCCCCGCCGACGTGGACGACATCGTCGCGCCTCATAGAGTCCGCGTACCGAGGATTCCAGCCGCGCCGGGTGGACCACCGAGGCGGACATCCTCCAGGGCCGGCGCACGGACCCGAGGGCGTGCTGGAGGTCGTCAAGTCGCCGGACAGCCGGCTGCTGACGGTCGAGCGGGACGGCCGGATCGTGGCCTGCTGCCAGCTGGAGCACCGCGGGGCGCACGCCTACTTCGGGATGTTCGCCGTGAGCCCGGCGCTCCAGGGCGAGGGCCTGGGCAAGACGATCATCGCGGCGGCCGAGCGATGGGCCCGCGAGGCCTGGGGCGTGACGGAGATGCACATGACCGTGATCTCCGGGCGCGAGGATCTCATCGCCTGGTGAAGCGGCGCACGAAAAACGCGAAAGCGTTTCAATGATAAATGCGAAAACAAGGTTACACAAACTCCTGGACAAGGGTTAAACACCCAAATTCGATACTGAACGAAGTA
>JAKFGP010000068.1 GCA_021502835.1 Streptomyces thinghirensis | reverse complement strand
TCAGATTTGGGTGTTTAACCCTTGTCCAGGAGTTTTGTGTAACCTTGTTTTCGCATTTATCGTGAAACGCTTTCGCGTTTTCGTGCCGCTCATCAAGTCAACATCGGCCATCTGGAGTCGGCGGCCGGTGTCGCGGGCCTGACCAAGGTGCTGTTCCAGCTGCGCCACCGCACGCTGGTCCCCTCGCTGAACTCCGCCCGGAGCAATCCCGCCATCGACTTCACCACCACGCCCTTCGAGGTGCAGCAGACCCTCCGGCCCTGGGGCCCGCGGGTGACGACGGGCGACCTGCCGTTGCGCGCGGTCGTCAGCTCCTTCGGCAGGGCGGCGCCAACGCCTGCCTGGTCGTGGAGGAGCACCGCACACCACCGGCCGAGCCCGTCGCCCCGGACACCGACCAGCACTCGTCCCTGTCCGCCAAGAGCGAGGACCGGCTGCGCGCGTACGCCACCGGACTCGCCGCGTTCCTGCGCGGCACGCGGGTAAGACCGGCGAGCGCCGGGCGGGACGCCCTGGGCGACGCCAGCGGCTGTGCCTGCGCCTGGCCGCCCGAAACCGTAGGCGTGGCCGCCGGAGGCCGCCTCAATCTCGGCACCGACCTCGCCGACTGCGGCTTCGGCGTCCCCGGGCGTGCCCGCCTGGAGCGTCGCTGACGGCGGCGCTGGACGGCACCCTGCCACGCGGCGGTGACCACCGCGGACACTGGGCGCGATATGGCGCAGGCGGTCACCGGGACCGCGAGCGCCGACGGACCGGCCGGCCCCGCCTCACCGGCTCCGGACGCGACGGGCGCGGCCGATACCCGGACCGGTGCCGGTGCCCGGGCAGCCGCGCGCCCGGCCTGCAGGAGCCCCGTCCGCCCCCTCGCCGACATCGCCCACACCCTGCAATCCCGGCCGCACCCCGCACGAGTTCCGGCTGGCCCTCCGCCCGTCGGCTCGGTGACTGGCCCGGGCGACCGCGCGCTGGAGGCGTACGCCGAGGAACCTGGATGACGCCCGGGTCGGCACCGGCCAGACACCGGGCACAGGTCGTCCTCACCGGCGCCGAGGCCGACGCCCTGGAGACCGCCTGGTCCGGCGGGACCTGGTGGCGGTGGCCGAGCACTGGCGCCCGCGGCGCCGACGTCGACTGGTCCCCGGGTCACCCCCCGCCGCCAGCCGCCGGACCGAGCTGCCGACGTACCCCTTCGCCCGCAAGCGCTACTGGATCCCCGAGCCCCCGGCCCGGGCTCGCCCCCCGCACCGCAGGCGGTCCCGACGCCTCCGTCGACGACTCCGTGGAGCCGCTCCCGGACTTCTACCGGCCCCCTGTGGGTACGCGAGGACGCGCCCGCGCCCGGACCCGCCCCGCGTGGGCCGCGTCGTCGTTCTGGTGACCGAGGCCTCCGCCCGGCTCGCCGAAGGCGATCTCGGCCCGCGTTCCCGGGAGCCCGGAGCAGGTCCGCATCGACGAACTCCCCGTCCCGCCTGGCTGGTGCGAACCGACGGCGCCGACCTCGTGCTCCACCTCGGCGGCGTCGGCACCGCCCATCACCGGGGCCTGGGCACCGACCGGGCCGCCGAGCAGCGCACCGGCTCCCTCTCCCTGTTCCACCTGGTTCGCTCGACCAGCGCCGCGCGCATCGTCGTGGTCACCAACGGCGATGCACCCCGTCGCGGGCAACCATCACCAGCCCCTTCGCCGCGGGCATGCCTGGCCTGCTCAGGTGGTGGCCAAGGGTACCCGAACTCCGCGTCGCCGCTGTCGACTTCGCCTCGGCCGATCTCACGGGCGAGGACGCGACCGCCGCCCTGGCCGACGCGATCCTCGCCACGCCAGCGACGCCACCGGCCGCACCGTCGCCCTGCGCGGCGGCGCCCGCCGCGTCCGCCGCCTCGGCCGCGTCGCCCTGCCCACGCCCGGCCCAGTCTTCCGGGACGGCGGCGTCTACCTGCTCATCGGCGGCACCGGCGGCCATCGCCCAGGAGCTCAGCCGCCACCTCTCCCGAGCGCCACCGGGCCCGGCTGGTGTGGTTCAGCGGCGACCTCGGCTCGAACAGCGCGCCACCGCAGAGGAGATCCGCGCCCTCGGCGGTGACGTCGCCCACGTCCGCTGGCGACGCGCCTGCGCCACCGCCGACCTCGCGGCCGCCGTCGCCGAGGCGCACCGCCGCTTCGCGCCCTGCACAGTGTCGTGCACGCCGCGATGGTGTTCGACTAGCCACGCCCTGACCGACCTCGACGAGGAGACCTTCACCGCCGCGACCCGCGTCAAGACCGAGGGCGCCGCCGCGCTCGCGCCGCCGCCGTCGACGGCCAGGACCTCGACTTCCTGGTCTACTTCTCCTCCGCCGGCTCCTTCGGCAGCTTCGCCGGAAACGGCGCCTACATCTGCGCCTCCGCCACCGAGGACGCCTACGCGCTGTTCCTGCGCGACCGGCTGCGTCACCCGGTGACCGTCGTCAGCCAGGGCTACTGGGGCATGGTCGGCTCCGGCGCCCAGCCCGGACTCGCCGACATCTTCGCCGGGCTCGGCATCAACGGCTTCAACCCCGCCACGGGCATCGCCGCCGTCCACCGCATCCTCTCGGCAGCGGACTGCCGCAGGTCATGCCGATCCGCGCCGGGCGCCGGGCCCTGGAGGCCATGGGCCACGACCCGGCCCTGGACGGCGAGGTCCTCGGCGGCGGCCATCCGGCCGCCCTGGCCGCCGCTGGCCGGACACCTCGGCGCCGGTACGGCCGCCGGTACGGCCGCCCGCCGCGTGCTCACCGGGTACGAGGGCGCTGGAGGCCGTCTCCGCGCCCATGCTGCTCGGCGTCTACCAGCGCATGGGAGCCTTCCGGCGCTCCGGCGAACGGCACGGCGCCGAGGAACTGCGCGGCCGCCTCGGGATCCTCGACCGCTTCCGGCGGCTGCACGAGGCACTGCTCAACATCCTGGCCGACGCCGGATACCTGACCCGCGACGGCGACCGGGTCGGCACCACCCCGGCGGTCGACGCATCGACGCGGACGAGCACTCGGGCCGCTGGGGAGGCGGCGGAGTTCGACCGGATCGCGGCGGCCCTACCCGACATCCGAGCCGACGGTCACCCTCAACCGGCCTGTTCCTCCAGAGGGCGTACCCGCGCATCCTGCGCGGCGAGGTGGGCGCCACCGAGAGCATGTTCTCCGGCTCCTGGATGAAGCTGGTGCAGAACTTCTACAGGGGCAACCCGCTCACCGACTCCCTTCAACCTCCTGGTCCGGGACACGGTCCGCCACTTCCTGGACCTGCGCCTGCCGCAGTTGCCGCGGGGCCGCACGATCGAGGTCGTGGAGCTGGGCGCCGGCACCGGCGCCACCAGCGAACGGGTGCTGCCCGCGCTGGCCGCTTGCACTCCGGGACGCGTCGGACTACACCTTCACCGACATCTCGCCGCGTTTCCTGGAACGCACGGCCGGGAGCGCTTCGCCGAACGCTACGACTTCCGCCCGCTTCCAGGTGCTCAACCTCGAACGCGGTCTGGCGGAGCAGGGGTTCGAGCCGGCCCGTGCCGACCTCGTCGTCGCCACCAACGTCGTGCACGCCACCAGCGACCTACGCGCCCACCCTGCGCAGGGCCAAGGCGCTGCTGCGGCCCGGCGGCTGGCTGGTCCCTCAACGAACTCACCTCCGTACGGCCGCTGCTGACCATCGGCGGCGGTGTCCTGGAGGGCTGGTGGGCCTTCGAGGACGGCCACCTGCGCATGGCCGACTCCCCGCTCGCCTCGCCGCAGGGCTGGACCCGGCTCCTGCTCGAGGAGGGATACGCCCCGGTCCACGCGCTGGGCGCCGGCGACCCGGCGCTGGGGCCAGACCGTCCTGGTGGCGGAGAGCGACGGGGTCCTGCTGACGCGCCCGCGCCCACGGCGGGCCCGGCCACCACCTCCGCGCCCCGCCTCCGTTCCGTCGGGCGCGACCGCCTCCGCCGATCTCCTCACCGAGCGCCTGCGCGACCTCGTCGAGCGGGTGCTCAAGCTGAACGAGCACATCGACCCCGCCCGCCCGCTGGCCGACTACGGCTTCGACTCGCTCAGCGGCATGAAGATCGTCGCCGCCGTGGACGAGGAGTTCGGTGTCGCCGTACCGCTCGGCGACTTCTTCGAACAGCCGACCCTGCGCGAGCTGACCGCCCACCTGTCCGCCAACTGGCTCGCCGGGGCCGCGACCGGGCCGCCGCCCTGTCCGAAGCGCCCGGCACACCGCCCCTGCGCCCACCGCAGCGGTCCCGGCCACCGTCCCCGCCGCCCCGCCCGCCGTCTCCCCGGCCACCGAGGCCGCGGCCGCGTTCTGCGCCCGCACCGGACGCCGAGGAGACCTGCCACCCCTGTCCGAGGGCCAGCGCGCCCTCTGGGTGATCGAACAGATCGCGCCCGGCACCTACGCCTACAACCTGCCCTCGCCCTCTGGCTCGACCGCGACCTCGACGTGCTCGCCCTGCGGGCCGTACTCCAGGACCTGGTCGACCGGCACGCCGAGCTGCGGGCCACCGTCCACGCCGGTGACGAGGAGCCGTACGCCCGGATCGCGACCGAGCCCGAACTCCCTTCCAGCAGGTCTTCCTGACCGCCAGGAGCGACGCGGGCTGCGTGACCGGATGCGCGCCGACCTGCGCCGCCCCTTCGAGCTCGCCGCCGGCCCCTCGTCCGCGCCACCCCTCTACACCCTGGGTGACGGCCGCAACGCGCTGCTGCTGACCTTCCACCACATGGTCTCGACGGCGTCTCCATCGCCCTGCTCCTGCGCGAGCTGAAAGCGGCTACCGCGCGCTCCTGGCGGGCCGGGCCCTGCCCGCCGAGCGCGCCCCGCCCGCGGCTACGCCGACTTCACCGCCTGGCAGCGCGAGCTGCCTGACGGCGCCGAGGGCCGGCGGCTGCGCGCGTACTGGGACCGGAACGGCTGCGCGGGCGCAGGACCACGGTGGCGCTGCCGTGGACCGGCCCCGCCCGACCGTGCCCCGCCTTCCGGGGCGCTGGCCTGGACCGGGCACATCCCGCCGAGGTCGCCGACCGGCCCGGCGCCCTCGCCGGCGCCGAGCAGACGTCCCTGTTCGGGGTCGTCCTCGCCGCCTGGTTCACGCTGCTGCACCGCTAGCAGCGATCCAGGCCGACATCGCCGTGGGCACGCCGACGGCCGGGACGCCCGGCGAGCGGCTACGACGACACGCTCGGTTTTTACTTCATGAACATGGTGGTGCTGGCCGAACACGTCGACAGCGCCGAGGAGTTCCGCCGGCTCCTCCTCCGCCGCGTCCACCGCACCGTGCTGGACGCCCTGGAGCACAGCGCGTACCCGCTGATCACCCTGGCCGACGACCTCCGCCCGCGCGGGACCCCGAGGCCGGCGCCCCCTTCAACGTCGCCTTCCTCTCTCTACTTCCAGAACTGGACCCGCACCGCCCGCCGCGACGCGGCTGGCGACGCCGTGTGGTGCTCGGCCCGGTCGAAGGAGTGCACCAGAGGGCGAGTTCGACCTGGACCCTGGAGGTCGTCGAGCAGGAACAGGGCCGCCGCTACATCGCTCAAGTACGACCCCGGCCTGCTTCGACGAGGAGATTGCGTGGCCCGTCTCGGCGCCCGACTTCACCACCCTCTCGCCGCCGCCGTCGAGGCCCCCCGCACCCCGGTGGCCGACCTGGAACTGCTCACCGAACGAGCGGGCCCGGCTCTCCCGCCCGCCCCCGCCGACTACCCGGCCGACACCTCAATCTGGGAACTGGTGCGGCGGCAGGCCGACGCCCGGCCCGACGCGGTCGCCGTCCGGCACGCCGGCACCGAACTGACCTAAGTGCACTCGTCCGGCGCGTGGGCCGCCCTCGCCGCCCGGCCATCACCGCCGCCGGAGCGGGCGCCGCCGCGCCGTACCGGGAATTGCTGCCCCGCGCGACCAGGACCTGCCGGTGGCGCTCCTCGCCGTCCAGGCCTCCGGCGCCGCATACGTACCGCTCGACCCCGCCCATCCGCAGGACCGGCTCGCCTACATGGCCGAGGACGCCGGTCTGCACCTGCTGCTCACCCACTCCGGCTCCGGCGTCGCCCTCGCAGTCGTGCCCCCGTGGTCGTCGATGCACTCCGGCAGCAGCCGGCCTGCCCTCGCCCCGGCCCGGCAGGCCCGGGTCCGACGCCGCGTACGTCAATCTCACACCTCCGGCTCCACCGCGGCCGACCCAAGGGCGTCCGCGTGCCGCACCGCTTGCCTTGACCAACTTCCTGGTGGTCGATGGCCCGCGAAACCCGGCTTCCGGACCCGGCGGACACCCCTGCTGGCCCTCACCACCGTCTGCTTCGACATCTCCGGCCTGGAGCTGTACCTGCCGCTGGTCACCGGCGGCACGGTGGAGGTGCTCGTCGCCGAGGACGCCCGGGACGGGCTGCGGCTGCGCTGAGGCCCTCGAACGGACCCGCCCCACCGTCGTGGCAGGCCACTCCGGCCACTTGGAGCATGCTGCTGGCCGCCGGCTGGCAGGGGCGACCCCGCGCTGAAGGTGCTGTGCGGCGGCGAGGCGCTGCCCGCCGACCTGGCCGAGGCGCCTTCTCGCGGGCAACGGGCAGGTGTGTGGAACCTCTACGGCCCCCACCGAGACCCACCATTTGGTCGGCGGCGAGCCGCCTCACCCCGGGCGGCCGCATCTCCCTGGGCGCCCCGATCGCCAATACGGGCGCTCCACGTCCTCGACAGTGCGGGCAGGCCCGTTCCCACCTCCGGTCGCCAGGAGTTGTACATCGGCGGCGACGGCGTTCTCGCCGGCGGCTACCTCTGGCCGCCCCGACCTGACCGCCGGAACGCTTCCTGTCCGACCCGTTCGGCGGCGTGCCGCGCCGAGCCCGCATGTACCGCACGGGCGACTCAGTCGACGGCTCGCCGACGGCACGATCTGAGTACCTCGGCCGGCTCGACTCCCAGGTCCAGGTGCGCGCGCTACCGGGTCGAGCTGGAGGAGATCAGGCGACCCTGCGCGGCTCGACGGCATCCGGAGGCCGTCGCGTGGCCCGTGGACGGACCGCGGGCTCGCACACCCTGCCTCGCCTGCTACGTCCTGGAGGACGACGCGGCCGAGCCGGACCGCGAGCGGCTGGCGGCCTGGCTGCCGGACCACATGGTGCCCGACGCCCTGGTCCGGGTGACCGGCTTCCCGCGCACCCCTGAACGGGAAGACCGACCGTACGGCACTGGCCGCGCTGCCCTCTGGCCGACCTGCGCGCCCGCTTCGGCGCCGGATCCTCGCCCGCGGTCCGCTCCGGCGCCCCGGCAGGTGCCGCGGGCGGCCGCACGGAGGTCCTCGTCGCGAGCTGGCGCGCATGGTCGCGGCCTAGGCGGAGGTCCGCCCCGAGGACATCGGCGCGCACACGCCGGGCTCGGCGAAGACCGGCATGAACTCCGTCGGCTTCACCGCGCTCAGCGCCGAGCTGCGCAAGGCGTACGGGATCGCCGAGTACCCCACCCTCTTCTACCTGGCGGCACCCTGCACGCGCTCGCCGCCCACCTGTGGGAGCACCACGCGCCCGCGTTGACGAAGGCGACTTCGGGGCGGCCCCGTAGACGCCCGCCACCGAGCAGACCGGGCTCCGGCCGGGACCGGGGCGCCGGCGGACCCCACCCGATCGTGGACGTCCGGAGCCCCTGCCGGGACCGGGGCACCGGGTGGCCCTCGCCGGTCGTGAGGTCGCCGTCATCGGCATGGCCGGGCGGCTGCCCGGATCCATGGACCTCGGGGAGTTCTGGGACCACCTCGCCGCCGGCGACGACCTGGTCGGCGAGATCCCCGCCGACCGCTGGGACTGGCGCGACCACCCGCGCTCCCTCTCCCGCTGGGGCGGCTTCGCCCCGGACGTGGACCGGTTCGACGCCGCGTTCTTCGGCATCCCCCGAGGAGGCCGAACTGATGGACCCGCAGCAGCGGTTGCTGCTCGAAACCGTCTGGCAGGCCGTCGAGGACGCCGGATACCGCCCCTCCGAGCTGGCCGGCAAGCGGGTCGGCGTGTTCCGTCGCCGTCACCAACTCCGACTACCACGAGGTGCAGCGGGCCGCCGGACGCTGCCACTGAGGGCCACACCCTCACCGGCGCCGTCCCTGTCGATCGTCCCGAACCGGGTGTCGTACCTGCTCGACCTGCGCGGTCCCAGCATCGCCGCGCCGACCGCCCGCCCCGGCTCCCTCACCGCCGTCCACCAGGCCTGCGCTGCGCCCGCGCGACGGCACCTGCGACCTGGCCATCGCGGGCGGCGTCAGCCTCATCCTGGCCCTGCGTTCTACGAGGCGCTCAGCCAGGGCGAGATGCTCAGCCCCGACGGCCGCTGCAAGGCCTTCGACAGCCGCGCCGACGGCTATGTGCGCGGCGAGGGCGCGGGCGTCGTCCTGCCTGCCGCACGAGCGGGCCGAGCGCGACGGTGACGCCGTACACGCCGTGATCAAGGCGGCCGCCCTCAACCACGGCGGCCGGACCACCTCACTCACCGCCCCCGACCCCGACGCCCAGGCCGACCTGCTGGTCGAGGCCTACCGCGCGGCCGGCGTCCACCCGGACACCGTCCCGCCATAGGCGTGCGCGGAGTACGGCACCGGCACCGCCCTGGGCGACCCGATCGAGACCACTGGCCTGAGCACCGCGTTCCGGCGGCAGGGGCCAGGGAGGACGCGCCCGGCGAGTCCACCCCAGCCTCATCGGCCTGGTCAAGACGAACATCGGCCATCTGGAGGCCGCCGCGGTATCGCCGGACTTTCAAGGCGGTCCTGTCGATGCGGCACGGCACCATCCCGGCCAGCCTGCACCTCCGCGAGCAGAACTCTCTTATCTGGAACTCGACGGCGGCCCCTTCGAGGTCGCCGGCACCGCCCCGGCCCTGGCCGCGCCCCCGGGACGCACGGAGCCGAACTGCCACGCCGGGGCGGCGTCAGCCTTCAGCCGGCGGAGCGGGCGCACATCGTCTTGGAGGGAACCTCAGAATGCCGGATAACCGCGACGAGCCCGCGGCCCAGCAGGTCTCGCGTCTCTCGGCCCGTGACGGCGACGCGGCCCGGCGCCTCGGCCGCCCGCCCGCCGACCGCCACCCCGGGCGCCAGACGTCCCGGCCGCGGACCTCGCCCACACCCGCGGCAGACGGGTGGAGCCGCCGCACCGGTCCGGGCCGGTCGCTCGCCGACGGGCCCGCGCCCTGCGCGCCGAACTCACCGCGTACTTCCGGCCGGGCGCGCCCTCCGCCAGGCGACCGCCCAGGTGGCGACACCGCCGGCGGGCGACCCCGTGACCCCGGACCGCACGACCTCGACGCTCTGGCTGCCGCTCATTGCATCGGCGCCGACGTCGACTGGCGGACTTTCGCACGAGGGGGCACCGTCCGGCGCCGCGTCCACTAAGTTCGCCTACCTCGTCTGCCGGCCTGCACTGGGGTCGCCCCGGCGAGCCCCGCTGAGCCCGGCCCCTGCGCCCACCCACCCCTGGTCGCCAACGTCCCCACCTCGGCGAGTGGCGGTTCACCAAGACGCTGACGGGCGAGGAGTGCCTCCGCGCGACCACGTCGTCGGCGGCGACCTGGTGCCGCCTGGCGCGCCTACCTGGAGATGGGCCGGCTGTCCGGGCGAACTCCGCCGCTGGGGGCTCCCCGGCAGGCGCGGCGTCGACGACCTCGTGCGGGCGGTGGCGCCGGTCCGGCTCGCCCCGGGCACACACCTGGGCAACCCGCCGTCCGCGTCACCGGCGACCGCTCCCGCGCCGCCTCGAGGTGCGCGGCACCGCCGAGGACGCGCGCCGGTGCACGCCGGCGGCACCCTGCGGTTCGACGACCCCGGCCCCCGGCCCGCCCCCGTCGCCCCGGCGGACGTACGCGGCCCGCTGCACCCGCGTCGAGGCGGGAACCGACTGCTACGACGGCCTTCGTACGGCCCGGCTTCGCGTACGGGCCTGCCTTCCAAGGATCGGAGGAGAGGCCCGTCGCCAGGACCCGGCGAGGCGCTGGCGCGCTCGCGCCGGCTGCAGTGGGGCGGACGCCGGTGCAGGCGCCTTCCACCCTCGCTGCTGGACGCCGCCCCGCAGACCGCGGGCCGGCCTGTCCTCGGCGCCGGGGAACCGACAGGGGCCCGCACCGTACCTGCCGTTCCTCCCTGGGCCTCGGTCCGGCTGTACGCCCTCCGCCCGGAGCGTTACGCGTACGCCACTCCGGGCCCGGCGCCCCGCTCCCGGCGGGCCTCCTCGTTTCGATGTCGCCCACCACGGCAGAACGTCGGTCGCCGTGCGCCGAGTCTTCATCGGAAAAGCCGTCCGCCGACGCCATGAGCGGCGGCGCATCGGCGCTCGTGGTTTTGACCGTGCCCGCCGCCGACGCCGCCCACGCCTCCCGAGCTCGTCCGGGGCGGCCGCGTCCTGCGGCCCACGCCAACTCCCCGTCGGTCGCCCGGGTCCTGCTGCTCGACCCCGGGTCCGCCGACGCCACCGACGTGGCCGTCGCCCTCACGGCGACCGGCGCCGATGTCCGCCGTGTCGCGCTCGGCGGCGGCTTCTGACGCAGGCCGCCGTGCGCGCTGCCGGAGCCGGATCCGCCCACGTCGTCCACCTGGCCGGAGGCGACCGCACCGCCCACGACTCCGTGGAGCACGGCTTCCACGCGGCCCTGGCCTTCCTGCGGGCCTGGCAGCGTGAGCGTCGAGACGCGCTGCGCTACCTGTACGTCCACCCCGAGCCGGCCCCGTCGCCCGCCCAGCCGGCGATGGCCGCCTTCGCCCGCACGGTGCGCCTGGAGCAGCCGTCGGTCGCCCCCGGCGTGCTGGCCGTCGCTCCGGGCCGCCCGCTCGCCGAGGCCGTCGTCGCCGAACTCGGCACGGACGGCGGCCCCCAGGTGCGCAGGAGGAGGGGAGGGCCGGGTCCGTCCCGCCTGGCGGGGGTGAGCCCCCCGCCCGCGCGCGGGGTCCGCGTTCTACCGGTGCCGGCGCGCACATCGTCACCGGCGGCACCGGCGCCCTGGGCCTCCTCGTCGCCGAGCACATCGCCGCCGCACGGCGGGCCGCCGGTGTCACCGGGGGCGGCATCGTACTCGCCGCGCGCACCGCCCCCGGCCCCGACACCCTGGCCCGCGCCGACGCCCTCGGCGCCCGGGGTGGTGCTCGCCGACGTCACCGACCCGGCCGCCGTACGCGACCTGGTGGCCGAGGCCCGCCGGACGCACGGCTCGGTCAGCGGCGTCGTGCACGCG
The DNA here is from genome assembly GCA_021502835.1 of Streptomyces thinghirensis. The sequence continues at coordinate 56,026 of JAKFGP010000068.1, read as the reverse complement.
GCCGGCGTCCTGCGGGACGGACCTGTACGCACCAAGCAGCGAGCGGATGCGACGCCGTCCTCGCCGCCAAGGTGCACGGCACCGTGCTGCTCGACGAGGCGACGGCGGACGAACCGCTGGACTACTTCGTCGCGTTCTCCTCGGCGGCCGCGCCGGCAACGCCGGCCAGAGCGACTACGTCTTCGCCAACGCCTTCCCTTACCACTTCGCCGAGGAACGCGAGCGGCGTCGCCGCGAAGGCGCCCGGCACGGCAGGACTCCTCGCGGCCGCCTGGCCCGTGTGGGCCGAGGGCGGGATGCGCGTCGACGCCGACGCCGAGGCCTACATGGAGCGGGCACTCGGCATGCGCCTGTTGCGCACCGCCCCCGCCCTGCTTGCCCTGGGCGGGCCCTCACCCACACCGCGCCGCGCCTTCGCTCTGGCCGCCGGCGACCCTGACCGCATCCCCCAGGCCCTCGAAGGCGCCGAGCCGCACGAGGACGAGTCCGTCGCCGGCCCGGATCGCACGAGCGTGCCGAGGAACTGGTCCTGCGGCTGCTCGCCGAAGAGCTGAAGCTGCCCGAGGCGGACATCACCGTCGCCGAACCTTCGACCGGTACGGCGTGGACTCGCTCATCACCATGAGTCTCATCCGCCGCCTGGAGGAACACGTCGGCCCGCTGTCGAAGACCCTGCTCTTCGAGTACGTGACCGTCCGCGACCTCGCCGGCCACCTGGCCGGGGCCCACCCCCGGAGCTTTCCCGGCCGCCGCCCCCGAACCCGCCGCCCCCGAACCCGCCGCCTTCGAGACCACCGTCCCCGCGGCGGCCGTGCTCCGGCGGCGCCGGCCGAGCCGGTCGCGCCCGCCCGCAGGACGCCGCCATCGCCATCATCGGCGTCGCGGACGCTACCCCCCAGGCCGGTGACGTCACCGAGTACTGGCGCAACCTGCGCGCCGGCCGGGTTAGTGTCCAGGAGGTCCCCGCCGACCGCTGGGACCACGGCCTGTTCTACGACCCGGATCAAGTCCGCCACAGGCAAAGAGGTACGGCGAGTCGGGGAGGCTTCGTGCCCGGCGCCGACCGCTTCGGACCCGCTGTTCTTCCGGATGTCGCAGATCGAGGCGGGAGCACACCGACCCGCAAGGAGCGGGTGTTCCTGGAGACCGTCTGGCACCTGATGGAGGACGCCGGGTACACCCGTGAGCAACTGCGCGGCGGCCCGCAACCGGCGTGTTCGTCGGCATGATGTACGGCCACTACCAGCTGTACGGCGTCCAGGAGGCACAGCGCGGCGAGGGCTTCGCGACCTCCTCGTCGGACGCCTCGGTGGCCAACAGGGTGTCGTACTTCTTCGACTTCACCGGTCCCAGCGTCGGCCTGGACACCATGTGCTCCTCGTCGCTGGTCACCATCCACCAGGCCTGCCTCGCCATCCGCAACGGCGACTGCGACGTCGCCGTGGCCGGCGGGGTCAACATCTCCAGCCACCGGTGAAGTTGCTCCAGCTCGCCCAGCGCGGCGCTTCCTCGCCGAGGACGGGCGCTGCCGCAGCTTCGAGGAGGGCGGCACCGGGTACGTGCCCGCCGAGGGCTCGGGCGCCGTCCTGCTCAAGCGCCTGGACGCGGCCCTCGCCGACGGCGACCGGATCCTCGCCGTGGTCAAGGCGTCCGCCGTCAACCACGGTGGCGCGGGCGCCGGTTACAGCGTCCCCAACCCCAAGGCCCAGGGCGAGCTGGTGCGCACGGCACTGGACCGGGCCGGGCTCGTGCCCGCCGACCTCGACTACCTCGAGGCGCACGGCACCGGCACGGCGCTCGGCGACCCGGTGGAGATCACCGGCATGCTGCGGGCCTTCGGCGAGGAGCCGCCCGAGCGGCTGCCATCGGCTCGGTCAAGTCCAACATCGGGCACGCCGAGTCGGCCGCCGGCATCGCCGCGATCGCAAGGGTGCTGCTCCAGATGCGGCACGGCGAGCTGGTGCCGTCCCTGCACGCGGACCGCCTCAATCCGAACATCGACTTCACGGCGACCGTTCGAGGTCCAGCGCGAGCGGGCGCCCTGGCCCCGCCGCGTCCTGGCGGACGGCAGGGTCCGGCCGAGGACGGCGGGCGTGAGCTCCTTCGGCGCGGGCGGCACGAACGCCCACATCATCCTGGAGGAGTACGTCGGCGTCGGCGACGGCGCCGGTGCCGTCGCCGACGCCCCGGCCGGTCCCCCAGCTGGCGGTGCTCTCCGCGCGGGACGCCGGCCGGCTCGCCGCGCAGGCCCGGCGGCTCGCCGACCACCTGCGCGCCGGGGACGACACCGCCGCGATTCCCGCGCAGGTCGCCTGGACCTTGCAGACGGGCCGGGAGGCGATGGCCCACCGGCTGGCCGTGCTCTTCCACGACCTGCCCGAACTGTGTGCCCGCCTGGACGAGTTCGCGGCGGGCGGCACCCCGGCCGGCAGCTGGACCGGCGTGGTCGACCCGCGCCGGCCCGTCGCGGGCGAACCGCTCCCCGCCGACCCCACCGCGTACGCCACCGCCTGGACCGGTGGACAGCAGGTCGACTGGCCCGCCCTGCACCCCGGCGGCCGCCCCGCCCGGGCGGCGCTGCCGGTTACCCCTTCGACGGCGACCGGGTGTGGCTGGCCGCGGCCGACGCCGAACTGGCGGCCCTCGGTGCCGGACGCGACGCGCACGGTGCCGGACGCGACGCCTTCGGCGGCGGACGGAGTGCGCACGGCGACGAGCACGACGAGTCCGAGGCGAGCCACAGCGCTCCCGGCGCCCGACGCGACCCCGGGGGCTGCTGTTGACCCGGCAGTGGAGCCCCGCCCCGCCCGTGCCCCCGCTCGGCGCCGCCCGCCCTGACCGCCGTACTCGCCGCACCCGGTACCGAGGAGCTGGCCGCCCGGCTCGCGGCATCGCTGCCGGCCACCGAGGTGCTCACCGCCGACCGGATCGACGCCGAACTCACCGACCCCGGCACCCGCTGGGACCGCTTCGACGCCGTCGTCGACCTGGCCGGCTGCACCGGACCCGCGCTGCCGCCGCCGCACGCGGCACTGCCCTCCCTGGCTGCGCTGGCTCCAGCACCTGGTCGACCTCGGCCGCCGCGACCTGCGCGCCCTGCTCGTCTCGCGCGGCGCCCCGCCCTCGGCGGAGCGGCCCGGGTGGGCCTGTACCGGATGCTGCAGAGCGAGTACCGCCACGTCCGCTCCCCGGCACGTGGAGATCGAACGCGCCGCGACCGACGAGCAGCTGTGCCGCTGGGTCACCGAGGAGCTGTCCGCCGACGGCGAGCCCGCCGAGGTCGCCTACCGCGGGGGAGCGCGCCACCTGGCGACGCTCGCCGGGGCCCGCCGGCACAGCGCGCCGGTCTCGCCTTTCCGGCGGACCACGTGCTGTGGGTGACCGGTGGCACGCGCGGCCTCGGGCTGCTCACGGCACGCCACTTCGTCGCCCGGCACGGCGTGCGCAGCTGGTCCTCACCGGCCGCGAGGAGTTGCCGCCGCGTGCGGGTGGGCCGCGCACATCGCCGAGGACGGCCCGCTGGGCCGCAAGCTGCGCCCGCTGGCCGAACTGGCCGCCCAGGGAGTCGAACTCGAAGCCGTCGCCGTTCCGCTGGACGAGAAGGAGGCGCTCGCCAAGGTTCTCGCCGACGTCAGGCTGCGGCTCGGCCCGGTCGGCGGAGTGATCCACAGCGCGGGATTCACCGACTTCGAGAACCCGGCGTTCGTCCGCAAGCCGCAGACGGGCGTCGCCCGGGTCCTAGCACCCAAGGTGTTCGGCCTGGACGCCCTGCTGGAGTGCTTCCGGGACGAGCCGCTCGGTCTGTTCGTGCTGTACTCGTCGGTCGCCGCCGCCGTGCCCGCCCTCGCGGTCGGCCAGAGCGACTACGCCATGGCCAACGCCTACCTGGACGCGGTGGCCGAGGCACGCCCGTACGGTCTGCCCCTGGTCAGCGTGCAGTGGCCGAGCTGGAAGGACACCGGCATGGGGGAGGCCCGCAGCGCCGCCTACCAGGCCTCCGGCCTCGCCTCGCTCACCGACGCGCAGGGACTGGCCCTGCTCGACCGCGCGCTGGAGAGCGGCGCCCGGGTCGTGATGCCCGTACTGCCGCGTCCCGACGCCGAGTTCAGCGCCGAGCGCCTGACGGCGCGGCGCCTGGAGGCCCCGCCCGCCGCACCGGCCCCGGCACCCGCCACCGCGCCTCGGCCGGTGGCCGGCGCAGGCGCGGACGTGCGCGCCGCTGTCGAGGCGGTCGCCGCCTGGCTGCTCGACCAGCTCGCGGCGGAACTGCGCTTCGACCGCGCCAAGCTGGCCGGGGACGTCCCGGTCCATGACACGGCATGGACTCGATCATGGTCTCCCAGCTCGTCCAGACCGTTGCCCAGCGCCTTGACGTCACGGTCGACCCGTCGGCCCTGCTGGAACACCCGACGGTGGACGGCTTCGCGGCGTATCTCGGCGAGGAGCACCGGACGGAGCTGCTCGCGGAGTTCGGCGGCACGGCACCCGAGGCGCAGACAGGGGTTGAGGTACCGCCGGTGACCGCGACCCCGGCACCCGTCTGGGCCTTCGACGCGCCCTCCACCCCGCCCGCCACCAGCCCCCAGCAAGCCCCCCGCCTCCCACGCCCCCCGCCTCCGTCCCGCGAGCCGACGCCGTGGCCGTGGTCGGCCTGTCCTGCCGCTTCCCCGACGCCGACTCCGCCGACGCCTACTGGGAGCTGCTGCGGGCCGGCCGCAGCGCGCTGCGGCCCCTCCCGGACTCCCGCTTCGGCCGCTCCCTCGGCTACCACGCCGGGCTGCTGCCGGAGGTGCTGCGGTTCGCGCCCGAGCGGTTCCTGCTGTCCGAGGCGGACGTCAAGGCGATGGACCCACAGGCGCTGCTCCTCCTGGAGGAGGTCGACCGAGCCGTGCACCACGCCGGTTACCACCCGGCGGACCTCAAGGGCCGCAGGGTCGGCGTGTACGTCGGCGGCCGGGCCACCCACACCCCCGACCCGGCATCCCTGGAGCTGGCCAAGAACCCGGTCGTGGTCACCGGCCAGAACTACCTCGCGGCCAACATCTCCCCAGTTCTTCGACTTCCGGGGGCCGAGCCTGGTGGTGGACACCGCCTGCTCCTCCGCCCTGGTGGCGATGGACATGGCTGTCCAGGCACTGCGCGCGGGTACCGTCGAGTCGGCCGTCGTCGCCGGTGTGAGCCTGCTGGCGGACGACCGGGCGCACCGAGGTGTTCGGGCAGCGCGGGCTGCTCAACCCCGGCCCGGAGTTCCACGCGTTCGACGGCCGGGCGGCCGGCCTGGTGCTCGGTGAGGGCGTCGGCGTCGTCGTCCTCAAGCCGCTGGCCTGGGCCCAGGCGGACGGCGACCGGGTGCTCGCCGTACTGGAGGGCATCGCCGTCAACAACGACGGCCGTACCGCCGGACCCGCCACCCCCAACCTGATGGCGCAGAAGGACGTGATGGCCGAGGCGCTGGCGCTCAGCGGCCGCGCGCCGCGGGACGTCGGCTGGGTGGAGACCAACGCGTCCGGCTCGACCGTCACCGACCTGCTCGAACTGAAGGCGATCGAGGCTGTCTACGGCGCCGGGCAGGACCGGGCCACGCGGCTCGCGCTCGGATCGGTGAAGCCGAACATCGGTCATCCGCTGGCCGCGGAGGGCATCGCCGCCTTCATCAAGGTCGCCCTGATGCTGCACCACCGACAGCAGGTCCCGTTCCGTTCCGGACAGCAGCCCCCCGCACTTCGACATGGGACGCCTCCGCGATGTACTTCCCGAGAGAGCCCCGCCCGTGGGTTGCGGGCGCGGACCGGGCCGCGCTCAACTGCTTCGCCGACGGCGGCACCAACGCGCACCTGCTGCTCGCCCCGGCCCCGGCGGACCACCGCGCCGCCCGGACGCCGCTGCCGCAGCCCCCGTCCGAGCGCACGGTCGTCATCCGGGGCACCGCCTCCGAGGCGCCCGCTTATCGCACCGCCCGGCCGGCGGCGGCCGACCTGTTCTGGGACACGTACCGATGACCGCGCCAACGGGACGCCCCCGGTGATCGAGACGCCCACCGAGCCCTGCCCGTGGTCTTCATGTTCTCCGGGCAGGGCTCTGAGTACTACCGCATGGGCCAGGGAACTCCACGAGTCCGACGAGGTGTTCCGCACGGCCCTGCGGCGGTACGACGCCGTCTTCGCCGGGCTGCTGGGCTGAGTCGGGTCCTGGCCAGGATCTTCGACCCGGGCCGGCGCATGAACGAGCCCCTTTCGTCGACACACGGCTCACCCACCCGGCGATCGTCATGATCGAACTCGCCCTGGCCGAGACCCTGCGCGAAGGGTGTCGAGCCGGATCCACCTGCTCGGCTCCAGCCTCGGCGAGTACGCGGCCGCGGTCGTCTCCCGGCAGTATCGGACGCCGAGACGGCGCTGCGGCTGCTCGTCCGGCGAGGCGGAGGGCCTGCACGTGGGCCCGCGCGGCGGGATGCTCGCGGTCATCACCCGCCCGGACGGCCGCGACCGGCCCCCCGCGCTGCCCGGCCGCGAGGTCGCCGCCCGCAACTACCCCGGTCACACACCGCGGTCGCGGGCGCTTGACGCGGACCTGGACCGGGCCGAGGCCGTCCTGCGCGCGGCCGACGTGCTGCACCAGCGGGTGCCGGTCGAGTACGCCTACCACTCCAGCCTGATGGACGGAGTCCTCGCCGAGTGCCGGGCCGCCTTCGACGGGGTGGCCTTCGCCCCGCCGCGCATCCCCTGCGTCGTGCGTGGACGGACGGCTCGTCGAGCGGCCCGATGCCGAGCATTTCTGGCGGGTCGCCCCGCCGGCCCATCGAGTTCGAGCGGGCCATGGCCGCGATGCGGGCCCGCGGCGACTTCCTCTACCTCGACCTGGGCCCCTCAAACACCTCGTGCACGAACTTCGTCCGGGGCAACCTCCGCTGGGTGGCCGCTCCCGTTCGCTGCCGCTGCTCAGCCCGTTCGGCCACGACCCAGGCTCCCTGGAACAGGCCCGACGCTCGCGCCGGCCTCGCGCCTCGCCCCCTCCACCCCCGCGATCACACATTCACAGACGGCTCAGACGGCTCAGACGGCTCAGACGACTCTGACGGCTCAGACGACCTCGTCCGACTCGTCCGCTTCCGGTGACAGCGAAGACGGCAAGGAAGGCACACCGCACGAAGGTCTACGGTTTCCCAGGTCAGGGGTCCCAGCAGCGGGGGCTGGGCAAGGAACTGTTCGCCAGGTACCCGCGGAGACCGAAATCGCCGACCGCGTGCTCGGCTACCTCGATCGAGGAACTCTGCGTCGACGACCCGGAGCGCCGCCTGGGCCGTACCGGTACACACAGCCGGCGCTCTACGTCGTCAGCGTCCGCACCCACCTCGACCGGCTCCGCCGGAGGACGCCGAGCCGGCCGACTACCTGATCGGCCACAGCCTCGGCGAGTACGCCGCCCTGTTCGCCGCCGGGGTCTTCGACTTCGAGACCGGGCTACTGCGGCTGGTGCAGCGGCGCGCGCCCTGATGGCGGAGGCCGGTGGTGGCGGGATGGCCGCGTGGTCGGCTGCGACGAGGCGACCGTGCTGCGGGTCCTCGCCGACTCCGGTATCGACGAGCTGGACCTTGCCAACTACAACGCGCCCGACCAGTTCGTGCTGTCCGGTCCGGACCGAGCGCGTCGACGCCGCCCGCGCCGCCTTCGAGTCGGCCGGTGTCCGCGCCGTCCGGCTCAACGTCAGCGCACCCTTCCACTCCCGCCACATGCGCGACACGGCCGAGGAGTTCGCCTGCTTCCTGGACGGCTTCACCCTGCGCGACCCGGCTGTCCCGGTAGCTGGCCAACGTGGACGCGCGGCCGTACGCCCCCGGCGCCGTCAAGGCGACCCTGACCGCGCAGATCGCCTCCCGGTCCGCTGGACCGACACGGTGCGTCGGCTGATGGGCCACGGCGACTTCGAGTTCGTGGAACTGGGCCCGGGCCGGGTCCTGGACCAATCTGGTCGCCAAGATCAGGAAGAACGCGGAGCCGCTGCCCGCGCCAGAAGTGGAGGAACGGCCCGACGAGCCACTGCCCGCCGTCCAACCGCCGTCCTCGTACGGCCCGTGTCCTTCGCCGCCCCGACGGCCGACACCCTCGGAGCCGCTACCTTCCGCGAGCGGTATCGGCCTGCGGCGCGCGTACCTGCTGGGCGCGCTGTACGGCGGCATCTCCGGCCAGCGAGATGCTGGTGCGGCGGCCAGGCGGGGCTGCTCGGCTTCCTGGGGACCGGCGGCCTGCCCCTGACGAGGTGGACGGCCGGCTGCGCGACCTGGCCGGGGAACTGGGCCCGGGCGGCTCCTTCGGCGTCAACCTGCTGTACCGGCACGGAGCGCCCGAGGAGGAGTCGGCCTGGTGGACCTGCTCCTGCGGCACGGTGTCGACTCTGGTCGAGGCGTCCGGCTTCCCGCTGATCACCCCGGCGCTGGTCCGCTTCCGCCTCAAGGGCGGCCGGATCATCGCCAAGGTGTCCCGCACGGACGTGGCCGCCGAGTTCCTGGCCCCGCCGCCGGAGCGGCTGGTCGCCCGGCTGCTGGAGGCGGGCGAGGTCACCGCGGAGGAGGCCCGCGCGGCGGCCGGCCGGCCGATGGCGGACGACCTGTGCGTGGAGGCCGACGGCGGCTGGCTGAGCGGCACGGCCGATCTGCTCACCCCCTGCTGCCCGCCGTGCTGCGGCTGCGCGACACGACGGCGACGGCGGCCACCGCGCATCGGGTGCGCGGGCGGCATCGGCACGCCCGGAGGCCGCCGGGGCCGCGTTCCTGCTCGGCGCCGACTTCGTCCTGACCGGCTCGGTCAACCAGTGCTCCGTGGAGGCCGCCACTCAGCGCGGGAGGTGAAGGACATCCTTCAGGAGGCCCGCGAGTACGACGTGGACACCGCGCCCTGGGCCGAGCTGTTCGACCTCGGCGTCCAGGCCCGTTACCTCAAGCGGGGTCTGTTCTTCCCGGCCCGGGCGTCCCGGCTGTACGAGCTGTGGCGCCGGCACGGCCTCGCTCGCCGAGCTGGACGACGAGACCAGGAGCCAGGTCCTCGACCGGTACCTGGGCGGCGAGGCTCCGCGCCCGCCGCGGCGGGGCAGCACACCCGAGCAGCAGCTGGCGGCTGTGTTCTGCGGCTACCCCATACGCGGGTTCCGCCTCGCCGTGAGCGGTGACCAGCGTTCCCGGGTGGACTACCTGGTGCACTGCGGTCCCGCGATGGGCGCCTTCAACCAGGTGGTCGCGGACACCGAGCTGCACCCGTGGCGCTCCCGCACGGTGGAGGCGATCGCCGACACCCTGATGGACGGCGCCGCTGTCCACCTCTCCGCGCGCCTGCGCGACTTCGGCTGAACGAGGTGCGGCGAACCGGGTCCTGTCCGAGGCGCGCGGCACGGGTGACCGTCGGCGCCGGGGGCCCGGAGCGGCGTCAGGACAGCAGCGTGAAGGTACCTTGACCGTCGCCGGGTCGGCCGGGAGCAGTGTCTCGATGGCCAGCTCGGCGACGGTCACGTCCATCGGCGTGTTGAAGGTGGAGATGGACGAGATGAAGGACAGAGTCCGGCCCTCGTGCTCGATCTGCATCGGCAGCGCGAAATACGGAACCGGCTCCGCCGGCTCCTCGCCCGGCGCGGTGTCCGGCACCGGATACGCCGCCACCTCCTCGTACAGCGCCCGCAGCGGCTCCGAGCGGTGCAGGGCGATCTGCCGCTCCATCTGCTCCAGCAGGTGCCCGCGCCACTCGCGCAGATTGCGGATGCGCGGCGCCAGGCCCTCCGGGTGCAGGGTCAGCCGCATCGCGTTCAGCGGCGGCTCGAGCAGATGCTCCGGCACGCCGTCCATCAGCATCAGGATGCCCCGGTTGGCGGCAAGCACCTGGTACGTCGCGTCCACGACCAGCGCCGGGTACGGCTCGTAACCCCGGATCAGCCGCTCCATGCCCTCGCGCAGGGCGTCCAGCGCCGGGTCGTCCAACGGCGTCTCCGGATAGTGGGGGCGTAACCGGCCGCGAGCAGCAGCGCGTTGCGCTCCCGCACGGGCACGTCCAGGTGCTCGGCGAGCCGCAGCACCATCTCCTCGCTCGGCCGGGAGCGACCCGTCTCGATGAAGCTGACGTGCCGCGGCGGAGGAGTCGGCGCGCAGCGCCAGCTCCAGCTGGCTGACCCGCCGCCGCTCCGCCAGGCCCGCAGCAGCGGGCCCACGCCCTGGGCGGCGGGGGCGGTGCCGGACATGAGTGCGGTCATACTCCGAACGGTAGCCGACGGCCGTCGCGCCGGGGCCGGTCGGCGCTCCTGACCAGGGCCCCGACGGCCGCGTTGTGGCAGGCTGAAGAGGCAACCGCCGCCGAGGAACAGGAGCGCAGCCCATGCCCGTCGAACCGCTGTCGCAGAAGGAGATCGAGGAGCGGCTGGCCGAGTTGCCGGGCTGGTCCCTCGACGACGGCCGCCTCACCCGTTCCTACCGGCTCGCCTCGCACTTCGCGGCGACCGCCATGATCGTCCACATCGCCCAGGTGCAGGAGGAACTCGACCACCACTCCGACCTGGCCCTCGGCTACAACACGGTCTCCCTGGCCGTGCACACCCACAGCGCGGGCGGCGCCGTCACCGAGAAGGACGTCGAGCTCGCCCGCAGGGTGGAGGACCTGGCCGCCGGCCATGGGGCACACTGACGGACGTCTCGACTACGACAAGGAAGCGGAACGGTACGACGCCTCCCGCGGTGGCGAGCCGCGCGCGCGCGCCGCCGCGCAGGCCGTACTGAGCCTCGTACCGCGCAGGCGCGCAGCCTGCTCGACGTCGCCTGCGGCACCGGCATCGTCACCCGGCGCCTCGCCGCCGGCCGGGAGGGCATGCCGTGACCGGCGCCGACCTCGCCCCCGCCATGACCCGCTACGCCGCCGCCCGGCTGCCCGGCGCGGTCGTGCTGGCCGACAGCCGCCGACTGCCGTTCCGGGACGGGGAGTTCGACGCGGTCTGCAGCGTGTGGCTGCTGCACCTGGCAGCCGGCGGTGACGACAACGTGCGGGCGATCGTCGGCGAGTGCGCGCGCGTCCCGCGACCCGGCGGGGTGTACGTGACCACGGTAGACAAGGGCGCCTCGCACAACGTGGGCAGCGACATCGACACGGTGCTCGCCTCCCCGCCCGCCGAGCACCGCGCACGACGCCGCCTGGCCTCGTCGAGTCGTACCGCCCGCGCGCGCACGGCCTGGCCCCGGCGGGGCAGGGCCGGTACCACCGGCCACGGCCAGGGGCCGCAACCCCCGCCGCACGGCGTCGCCGACCTGCGGCGCGGCGCAGTTCGTCACGCTGCCGCCGGGGCGACCCGCGTGCCGATCATTTCGCTCACCAGGCTCGCGTCCCTCCCCCGACCAGGACCGGCGGCGCGCCCCCCGACCCGGTGTTCACGCTGAGGGGGCGTTCAGCAAGCCGTGAAATCAGGCGGCCACGGGGCGGCAACCTCCGTGCCACCGGGGGCGACTGAGGGCGGAGATTCCCCCGCCCTCTCAGGAGGCACTACATGAAACCCCCGCCACCCACCGCAGACACCGCGTCGTCCTGCCGGCCCTCGCCGCCAGTGGCGGTTCTGACCGGCACCAACCACGGGCGGCCCTAACCCCCGACACCGCCGAAGCCGCACCGCCCGGCGGGTCAAGGCCTCGACCAGGGCGTCGTCAGCGTCCACACCGGAGACGGCAACCTGGTCAGCTGGCGCTGGCTGGGCACCGACCCGGACAACATCGCGTTCAACGTGTACCGGGCCGGCACGAAGGTCAACCCGCGCCGGTCACCGGCTCCACCACCTTCTTCCACTCCGGCGCCCCCTCTCGCCGACTTCACATCCGCGCGGTCGTGGGCGGCACCGAGGAGCAGGGCGACTCGGTCCACGCCATCCAGTTCCGGGCCGGCTACGGGACGTGCCGATCTCCCCGCCCGCCGGCGGCACACCCCCGACGGCGTCTCCACTGCCTACGAGGCCAACGACGCCTCCGTCGGCGACCTCGACGGCGACGGCGCGCCGGACATCGTCCTCAAGTGGCAGCCGACCAACGCCAAGGACAACTCCCAGTCCGGTTACACGGGCAACACGATCGTCGACGGCGTCAAGCTCGACAGCACCCGGCAGCTGTAGCGCGTCGACCTGGGCCGCAACATCCGCTCCGGCGCCCACTACACGCAGTTCCAGGTCTACGACTACGACGGCGACGGCAAGGCCGAGGTCGCCATGAAGACCGCCGACAGCACGCGGGACGGCACCGGCGCGGTCATCGGCAGCTCCTCGGCGGACCACCGCAACTCGTCCGGCTACATCCTGTCCGGCCGAGTACCTCACCATGTTCGACGGGCTTACCGGCAGGGCGATGAGCACCGTCGACTACGTCCCCGCCCGGGGCAACGTCTCTCCTGGGCGACTCCTACGGCAACCGCGTCGACCGCTTCCTGGCGGGCACAGCGTACCTGGACGGCTCCGCCGCCTGATCATGGCGCGCGGCTACTACACGCGCGCTCGGTGATCGCCGCCTGGGACTGGCGCGACGGACAGTTCACCCGCCGCTGGACCTTCGACACCAACTCCTCCACCAACGCCGGCAAGGGCTACGACGGCCAGGGCAACCACCAGCTGTCCGTCGCCGACGTCGGCACCCGGCGACGGCGAGACGAGATCGTCTACGGCGCTATGGCCGTCGACGACAACGGCCACGGCCTGTGGACCACCAGGAACGGCCACGGAGACGCCATGCACGTCGGCGACCTCGACCCGTCCCGAGCAGGCCTGGAGGTTGGTCGGCGAGGACAGCTCGAAGCCGTCGTCGTGGATGGCGGACCGCGCGCACGGGCCAGATCATCTGGTCCACCGGCGCGAGCAGCGACAACGGGCGTGGCGTCTCCGCAGACATCTGGTCCGGCAGCGCAGGCGTAGTCTGGTCGTCCGCCGAGAGCAGCATCCGCAACCCGGGCACGGTCGTGAACAGCCGGAAGCCCTCCAGCGCCAACTTCCTGTCCTGGTGGGACGGCGACCCCGTCCGCGAACTCCTCGACAGCACCCGCGTCGACAAGTACGGCACCTCGGCGACACCGCCCTCCTCACCGGCTCAGGCGTCGCCTCCAACAGCAGCACCAAGGCCACCCCGGTCCTCGCCGGCGACATCCTCGGCGACTGGCGAGAGGGGGAGGTCGTCTGGCGCACGAGCGACAACAGAGCCCTGCGTCTACTCCACCCGCACGGCACGGACCGGAGGATCACGACCCTTCTCCATGACACCCAGTACCGCACGGCCTGGCCTGGCAGAACACCGCCTACAACCAGCTTCCGCACCCGAGCTTCTTCATCGGCGCCGGGATGTCGACGGCGCCCCGGCCGACCGTGTACACGCCGTGGAAATACGGCCCGCTGAAACGCCGCTGCCTGCGGCAGGTGCGGCGACTGCGAGCAGTCCGGTTGCGGTCGCCGCATCAGCGCGCCGCCTTCATCGCGTGCTGCCGCGGCGCTGGTGGCCGGGCCGGCTCGTCGAACTTCGTGGACGTGACCGCCGCCGTCGGTGAGGGTGCCGTCCTGCTGCTCGTAGTGGGAGAGGGCGAGACCGAGACCGAAGAGGTGGAGCCCGTTCACCGACGAAGAACCCCATCGGTCGGCGCGGTCGTGTTGACGCCGGGCTCGACCTTAAGGCTGGCGGCCCAGGCGGCGACAGTGAGGCCGATGGAGGCGAAGGCGGCCAGGTAGGCGTGCTCGCTCTTGACGCCTATGTCGTGCATCTTCTTGACGATCATTGGGTGGCTCCGTTCTTGTGAGGATCGGGGACGATTCACGTCCGATTCACATCATTCACACCTTTGCGAAATATGCCTGACTATCGCCGTTTCGGAGTGACACGGCGACCGGGACAGCACCCGGCGCGCGCATCCTGCTGACCCGGCGTACACCTGGAAAAGCGGCCCTGTCTCCTCCCGATCCAACCCAGTGGCCGCCGGGGCACGCTCTGGGCTGCCGCACCCGCGACGGCGCCTGCAGCTACGCGACGGGCGCTGCCGTGCGGGACGGCCTTCGAGCGAAGCCGAGCGGCTACCGGGCGATACTCCTCGCCGCCCACGGGCATTCGGCGCTCCTGCGTCTCGATGCAGCACTTTCCGCCGGGATCGAAGCGTCGGGTCGATCAGCGACTCGTGGAGCCCCGGAGTGATGTCCCGGCGGTCGTCCTGACCGGCCGGCGCGTACAACCGACCCACGCACCCGGGCTTCCTCATCGGCTCGACGGTATGCCGACATGACGCCCCGGCCGACGGTGTACACGCCCTGAACCCCTGCGGCCCTTCAGGCGGCCCCGTCCACCGGCGGGGACTTCCCGCCAGCGACCACCGTCCTGACCCGTCTCCGCATCAGCCGCGTCCGGGGAGGCGATCACCTCCACGGGAGAGGGCGCCGCGCCGGTACGCGGCGCGCAGGACGGCGTCCGCCCGGTGCTGGAGTCTCCGCTTCGCGACCTGACCCGTGACCGTCCGATGCAGCAGCACCGCCAGTACGGGCGGCAGCCGCCCCATTCACGCCCTCCACGTTCGCGCCGCGCGCGCCCCTGTCCTCGCCACACTCCCACCACCGACACAACGGTCGAAGAGTGCAGCAGGGCCACAGGGCGTGAACAGGCGCACTGTTCACTGAGATGGCGGGAGGACGCGCCGTCGGCCCGCGCCCCTCCCGGAGGGTCATGCCTCGCAGACCTCGTCGCCCAGCCCGAAGGACGTCGGCGCTGAGTTCGTCCCCGACCAGCTGCCCGTAAAGCCGAAGCTCACCGACGCGCCCGGCCTCCACGTCGGCGTTCCAGCCGATGTTCCTCGCCGTCACCGTCGTGCCCGACTGGGTGTGCTCGGCGTTCCAGGCGCTGGTACCGCGCTGGCCGTTGGTGAAGGGCCGCGTGAGGGCCCAGCCGTTCCAGGGCGAGGTGCCGGTGTTGGTGAGCCGGACGTCCGCCTGGAAGCCGACCACTGGTTCGTGATCGTGTACGTCACCGCGCGGGCGCCCGTGGGCGTCGGGTGGGAGCCCCGGCCCGGAGTCGGTGCCGCCGAAATAGCCGCCGGCCGTGTCGCCGTAGACGACCCCGCGACCGTTCGTCGCCACGTACACCCGCCCGTACACCCGCGGGTCGCCGGTGATGGCCGCGCCCGTCCAGCCCCACTGGTGGGCGTCGTCCGTTGACGCGGGTCCGGGTAGCGCCCTGGTCGGTGGAGCCGGAAGATGCCCCGCACGCCGCCGATCTCGGCGCTGGGTGTAAGGGGTCTGGTAGGAGGCGTCCGGTGCCGCTTTGCCGAAGCCCGATCGTGTCGGCCTCGTCGACGTTGGGGAGCTTGGTGAAGCTCGCGCCGCCGTCCGTCGAGTGCCACAGGTAGTACGGGCCGTCCGCCGCCCCGCCGGCCAACCAGATGTCGCCCTTCCCGCCCGGCAGTGCCTTGAAGCGGACGCTGTCACCTGGCCGGAGCGACCGTCCGCCGCCGACGCGGTGAAGGTGGCGCCGCCGTCCGTGCTGACGGCAGGTGCCGGACTTGAAGCCGTAGAAGGTCTCCGGGTCGACCCGGTCGGACTCGGCGACCGCCCCGGCCGGGATGCCGGTCGACGCCTGCCAGGACGTGCGGCCGTCGTGTAGATTTCGCACGCCGGTGCCCTCGAGGCTCCATGCAAACCGCTGCCGTCCCCAGCACCCGCCGCGGCCGTGCCACCGCCGCTCACCCCGGCCGGGTCCGTGCCGCTGAGCCAGTTGGCGCCGTTGTCCGTGGAGAACGCGATGTGCGGGCCCGAGTCGAGGTTGCCGGCCCGCACGACCGTGTCGTTCGCCCTCCGCGAAGTCGAGCTCGTGGTGGAGGTGAAGTTCGGGGAGGTGTACATCATCGACGGCACCTCGGTCAGGCTCGTGTGCCGGAAGCCGCCGATGTCGCCCAGCGCGCTGAGCAGCGGGGCGCCGGCAGGGAGAGACCAGGTCGTTCACCGCGGTCTCCTCCAGGCCGCGCACCATGGGTTCGATGGCGAACTTCGCGCCTCGTCCCAGGCCGTGGGGTTCTCCGTGCCGAAGATCGTCGCGCCGTCCCGTACATCATCGGTCGAAGTCGAACGGGTCGATCTCCAGCGCCTCGTCATCCAGCCCAGCTTCGCGTCCTGCTCGGGCAGGGGACGGGTTCGCGCCCCAGGTCAGCCACGGGGACGAGGAGACGTCCATCGTTGGCAGCGGTTCTCGGGTGGGGTACGGCCGGTGGCCAGCTCCACGCCTGGGTCCAGGTGCCGCCGCTGTCCGTCGAGCGGAAGATCTGCGTCCGGCCACCGAGCCCAACGCACGGTCGCCATCACCGTGCCGAGAATTCTGCCGGTCGACGGACAGGCCGCTGGAAACCGAAGTGGGTGCTCCGCCTCCGCGACCCGGGCTGATGTCCGTCCAGGTGCCAGTCGCCGTCGCGTACCGGCCACGGCGGCCCTTGCCGCCGTCGTACAGGCCGCCCATGTCGCTGTACCGAGATAGAGGTAACCGTTCTCCGCGTCCAGCACTCCTTGTACGCCAGGTGGCCAGTGGGCTGTCCGGCGATCCGCTGCCGAATGTCGCGCCGCGTAGGTCGAGCAGGTAGACGGCGTTCTCCTTGTCGGCGACCCCGACGTAGACCAGATCTTCGGTAGCCGCACCACGGCCGCAGCCGACTCGTCGAGGAGGTCACCGGACGATGCCCTGGTTGTCGGAGGCGTAGCCGTAGTCGCTCGGATCCTGGGCGTAGTTCCCGAGGTTCGGGAAGGCCGTCCTGCCTCGGACCAGGTCGCGCCCGCGCATTCGGCCGACCGCCACAGGCCGTTGCCGCTGGGCGCGCCCAGGTACAGCACGTCGTTGTCGTTGCGGGTCGACCATAGACGCTCACCCATGCCGCGGCCCGGCATGTTGCCGCAGCTTGAACGGCAGGTCGGCCCTCTCCCAGCTTCGCCCCGGTCGGCGGGATGCGGCAGCACGCGCGCCGTTGCCCAGGTCCCAGTCGTTGGTGGCGGTGCCGACTCGCCGCGTACACCCGGTCAGGTCGACGGAGGTAGAGCGCCGCGCTGACCACGCCCGTGTAGGCTCATCGTCCCAGCAGGCGGCGGTCGAGCAGGGGCGTCCAGGTCTTCGTCCCCTCCTCCCAGCGGTAGGCACCGCCGATGTCCCGTACGGGCGGCGGCCCGGTCCTTCTCGAATTGCGGTTGAAGACGATGCCGGGGACGAAGCCGCCGCCGTCGATGCGCGCTTCTTCCGGGCGTAGGTGTCGGCGGTCACGGCCGACTTGCATCAGGTGGCCACCGCCGGCCAGGGCGGCGGGCGGGGCCACGCCGCAAGAGGCCGGCCGCCAGGACCAGCAGGCCGGTCGGGATCCCCTGGTTCTTCGCACGATGGGGCAATCGGCCTTCGTCAAGGAACAGAACACATGCGAGCACCGGGCGGCCCTCGGCGTGGACGGGGAGCCGCCCGGCAAATTAATCTCGTCGTCCGGTGACAGGGACCGTGAATTACGGAGCCGTCAAGCGCTCCGCGGGGCGCGGGAACTGCGCGACCGGCCACGCACTTGGCCACAGCCGAAAAGACCCGCCCACCGCGCGGAGCGCACCGCCGGGGCTATTCGAGCTCCGCGTACGAGCCCATGGCGAGGGCTATGTCCGCCTGGGCCCAGAACCGGTGGTACGTGAACGTGGACGCCGGCACCGCCGCGCAGAGATAGCTCTCGATCTTCGACCAGGCCGGGTCGTCCTGGTAGAAGGAGCGGATCGAGGAGAAGGTCGACGACGCGTCGATCGTTGTCGCCGTTCGGCATGGTCCCGGTCCAGCCGTTCGGCGTGCACCCGAGGTCGTCGAAGCGGTTGTAGTCGGCGCGGGGTCTCGAGGACGGCGATGCCGAAGCGCACGTCCTGGTTGTTCTCCCACATGCCCGTCGAGCAGCGCCTTGGCCGGTCGCGGCCACCTCCGTGTCGCCCGAGCAGTCGGCTGTAGTACGTCAGAGGTCTTGGCGTACGCCGCCGCCACGCCGAACGTCGTTGGGGTGTAGTCGAGACGGTGACGTGCAGTTCGCTGTTGTCACCCGGCGAGGAGGCGTTCCAGGTGTCGGGCTGCCCCGACCACCGCATCGTCGACCGGGATGCGGAAGGTGCCGTCCGGGTTGACCGCGTCGTCTCCGACAGCATGCCAATCGACCCACTTGTCCAGGACCTCCTTCGCGTCGGCGTCACCGCTCTGCTGGTAGTACTCGGCGACCCGCTCCATGGACCACGCCTGGAAGCCGAACCACTGGTTGGACGGCGGGTCGTGGTACACAGCTCTCGTCGTAGTACATGCCGTAGAAGGTCGGCGTACCGGCCGGCGGTGTCGCGTACCGGCCCGCCCAGCTGTTGGTCGCGCCGCCCGCGATAGCCACCTCGTCGGACTGCAGCCAGCGGTAGAACTCACCTGCCGGTCGAGGGACTTGGCCCAGTCGAGACGCCGGTGGCCCGACTTAGGCTTCAGGTCGTCGTAGGTGCTCAGCGCGTACGCCGCCAGCGGGTTCTGGTAGCCGCCGTGGGTGTGGCTGGAGCCGATGCGCCAGGCCGAGCCGCCGGGGTGTCCAGCGCCGCCCCAGGCGTAGTACCAGGACAGCAGGTAGTGCGGGAGTCCTTGCCGGTGCCGGCCGGGCGACTCGTCGGACCACGCAGTCGCCGACCTTCTTGAAGTACTTGTCGAACATGGCGTAGCGCAGGTAGTCGCCCATCTTGGCGGCCTTGTCCGGGGTCCCGGCGATCTCCTCGCCCTTGCACCTGCCTCGGCCCCAGAATGTCGGCCCAGTACGCGGCCTGCACGGCCCGCGCGTCGGCGTCCGGGGCGTTGGTGAACTTCCACTGCTTGGCGTAGGACGCGTCACCGGTGAACAGGTCCAGGTACCTTCGGACCGCCGTGCTGAAGGCGTCGCAGGTCGGCCGCGGCACCGTCTCCCACACCGACTCCTGCGCCGCGCTGGAAGGTGTTGATGTAGGAGGGGCCGGTGTCCGTGGGGCCGGCCTCGCACTTGCCGGGCGAGTTGCCGTAGCCGTAGGTGTTGTCGACGTCCTGGAGCCAGTGCATGCCGTAGACGTCGTCCGTGCCGTACGCCGACTTCCAGCTCGGCGGCGATCGGGTCGGGGCCGACGGAGACCGCGCCGTCCAGGGGTGCCGGGTACTCCTCCGGCGTGTCCAGCTCGGGCGCGTACGTCGCCGGCTTCGAGGCGTTGTAGGCCGAGTTGGTCGGCTGGTCGGCGTGCGTGGGGATCATGTACGTCTCCATGATCTCCCAGGCGTTGTTGAACCGCGTCCAGTCGCCGGTGACCTTGCCGTACATGGCCTGGAGCCACAGCAGGTAGCTGTACGCCTCGGAGGTGGTCTCGTGCCCGTGGTCCGGCGCCTCGACGATCAGCGTCTCCACCGAGTGGTACGGGATGCCCTCCGGCGAGAAGTAGCCGTTCGCCGGGTCGGTGATCTTCCCGTACAGCTCCAGGAAGCGGGCGTCGTAGTCCTTCGCCGCGGCCAGCTGGGTCACGTTGACCGTGGCCTTGCCGTGGCCGGGGGCCGTCGACTCGAAGACCGCCGAGCCGGTGCCGGAGGCGTCGGCCGCGATGGTCACCTGCTGGGCGGTGTTCCAGTTCGACGGGGTGAAGGTGAGGGCTCGCCCCACCGGAGACGGTGAGGCCGGTGTTGCCGCTCGCGCGGGCGTCGTCACCGCGACGTTCGCGGTCGGCTGCTCGAGGCTTGACCTCGTACGTCCCCGACTCACCCTGCTGGACGCCCAGTTGGGCGGGCGTAGCCACCACGGTCGGTCCCGAGGCGACCGTGATGCCGACCGGCGTGGAATCCGCGGAGGCGCCCATGCTGTCGTAGGCCCTGGCCACCAGTAGATGACTTGCCCACGGCCCAAGCCAGTGGCGGGTGCGTGAAGGGCGAGCTGGTGTCGGTGGCCAGCAGCCTGGTGTCGTCGTAGAACTCCACCTTGCTGATGGTGGCGCCGTCGGCGCGGCCGCCGTGGCCGCCAGCGGGACCGCCTCGCCCTGCGAGCACACGCGCCCGCCTCGGGCTGGTCAGCACGGTGATCGGCGGCTGGTGCGCGCCGGCGCAGGCGGTGCCGTTGACCGCGAAGCTCGTCGGCGTGGTGTTGGTGCCGCTGTAGGTGAACTGTCCGCCGGTGGAGACGGCGGCCCCGGCAGCGATCCGTGCGTTGTACGAGGCGTTCTTCACGGTGACGGTCCGGCCCGACTGGGACCAGATGCCGTTCAGCCGTTGGCCAGCTTCTGGTCGCCCGCGTAGTCGTACGTCAGCCTCCAGCCGTCGATGGCGTCGCTGCGCCCGGTTGGTGAGCGTCAACTCCGCGGTGAAGCCGGGCCCCAGTCGTTGGTCCGGTAGTCCACGCTGCACTGAAGTGCCGCTGCCTGAGCAGGTGTCGAGCCCGTACTCAGCATCGTGAGGGGTAACGCGAGGGCCGCCAGCGCGGCCGTCACGGCCGCCGCGCGGTGCGGGGTCGCGTCTGTGTCCGGGGTGGCATGGTGCTGGTTCCTCCTTGCGGCTCGGGGAGGGTGGGGGAGGAGCAACAAGCCTTGAACCAGTGGGAGCGCTCCCATAGTGATGAGACGGTCGGAGCGGTCAAGATGTGTGGCGAGTCGAAAAGATTCGACAGGCGCCGTTGAAGAAAGTCGGTTACTCCCCTGTTCTTTGCCGTCACTTGGCGCTACCTTCGCTGGCACCAGTGGGAGCGGGTTCCATCGGTCGACGCGTCCGTCACGGCGCAGCGCCCGGACTGCAGAAGGTCGCTCATGCGACACCCCCGCTCCACCTCCCGCGTTCAGGACACCCAGCGCGCGGCTGGCGCGACTCGTTCCACGCGTCATCGGTCGGCGATACCGCGCTCGCACATCCCCGGGCGGTTCCACCGTGCCCCCGGGCCGTTCCTGACCTCCGAACGCGACGGCACCCCCATGCCGTCCGGCAGCAGGCGAGCCGCGCCCGGCACGCACGCGGCCCCGGACGACAACACCCGCACCCCACGAAAGAAGGAACCCGCACTCATGACCCGTAGCAGAACCGCGATTCTCGCCGCCCTGGCGCTGGTCGCCGGGGCCTCCCACGGCAACCTTCGCCGCCCAGTCCACCGAACACCGGCGCGGCGGCCGTCCCCTGCACCGTCGACTACGGTGATTACAGAACGACTGGGGCAGCGGCTTCACCGCCGCCGTGACCGTCACCAACAACGGCGCCGCCACCTCCAGCTGGTCGCTGGGGTGGACGTACGCCGGCGAGTCAAGGTCACCAACGGCTGGAACGCGAAGGTCAGTCAGAGCGGTGCCGCCGTCACCGCTGACTCGGCGAGGTCCTACAACAGGACCCTGTCCACGGGCAGTTCGGCGAGCTTCGGCTTCCAGGGCACCTACGGCAGCAACGCGATCCCGGCCACCTTCACCCTCAACGGCGCAGCCTGCAACGTCGACGACGGCAGTTCGACCGACCCGGACCCGGACCCGACCGACCCGGACCCGACCGACCCGCCGGACTGACCCCTCCGACCAGGTGGACAACCCTACGACGGTGCCAAGGTCTACGTGAACCCCGAGTGGTCCGAGAAGGCCGCCGCCGAGCCCGGCGGCGGCCGCGCCGACCGGCCACCGGCGTCTGGCTCGACCGGAATCGCCGCCATCGAGGGCGTGAACGGCGGCATGGGTATCTGCGCGACCACCTCGACAGGCCCTGACGCAGAAGGGCTCGGCGAACTCGCCACGTCCAGCTCGTCATCGCTGCAGCCGTGACTGCGGCCCTGCTCCAACGGCGAGCTGGGCCCGACGGAGATCGACGAGTACAAGACCGAGTACATCGACGATCGCCGCGACGATCCTCGCCGACCCGGGCACGACCTGGTCGATGTACTACGGTGGAGATCGACTCGCTGCCGCAACCTGGTCACCAACGTCAGCGGGCGGCCGACCGCCACGCCGAACTGCGACGTGATGAAGGCCAACGGCAACTACCAAGAAGGGCGTCGAACACGCCTGAACCGGCCGGCGGCATCGGCAACGTCTACAACTACGTGGACGCCGGCGGCCACCACTTCGGCTCGACAAGGGCAGCAACTTCGGTCCCTCCGCCGACATGTTCAAGACCGCCGCCACCACCGAGCGCGACCGTCAACGACGTGCACGGCTTCATCGTCAACACCGCTTCAACTACAGCGCCCTGAAGGAGGAAACTTCAAGATCCGGACTCGGTGAATAGATTTCGTGCGCCAGTCGACTGGGTGGACTGGAACCAGTACACCGAGCTATCCTACGCCCAGGCCATGCGCGACAAGCTGGTCTCGATCGGCTTCGACCAGAACCTCGGCATGCTGATCGACACCTCCGCAACGGCTGGGGCGGCGCCGACCGGCCCTGCGGACCAGGCGCGACGACCGGCAATGAGCACTACGTGGACGGTGGGCGCTACGACCGCCATCCACCTCGGCAACTGGTGCAACCAGTCCGGCGCCGGCCTCGGCGAGCGCCCGCAGGCCTCTCCCGCCGCCGGGATCGACGCGTACGTCTGGATGAAGCCCCCGAGGCGAGTCCGACGGCGCGAGCGAAGATCCCGAACGACAGGCGAGAACTCGACCGGATGTGCGACCCCCCGTACGAGGGCGACGCGCGCAGCGGCAGCAAACCCGTCGGGCGCCTGGGCGACGCCCCGGTGTCCGGGCACTGGTTCTCCGCGCAGTTCCAGGAGCTGATGAAGAACGCCTACCCGCCGCTGTCCTGACGGGCTCCGGCGTAGGTGACGCCGTCGAGTCCGGCCTTCGGGCCAGGCCCCGGTGTACTCCAGTCTTTGCGACCTGCACAACATAATTTGCCCCGACGCGGTAGAGTCGTCGATGCGCTGGCGGCATCGCGAACCAGGAGGCCTGACCATCATGACACGACCACCACCACCAGCACGCAACCACCCCGGACCCCGGGCACGGCCACGAAACCACGCCGACGTCGAGCTGGGCCGACATGGCCCCGCTGCTGGAGGCGCAGGCGGAGCTGGCCGCCGCTGGCCGGCAGGCCATGGCCTGGTTGACGAGGCCGCCCGAGCCCGGCCTGGTCGTCGACGTCGGCAGCGGCCCCGGCATCGTCTCCTGCCTGTTCGCCGACGCCTTCCCCGACGCGCGCGTCGTCGCCGCCGGCGGCCGGACCGCGCTGGACGGGCCCGCGACCGTGCCGACCGGCTCGGTGTCGGCGACCGCTTCGGCACCCTCACCGGTGACCTGCCCCGGCGTACTGGGCGAGCTGGACTACCCGGCCGACTGATGGAGCCCGGCGAGAGCCTGCGCACCACCTCGGCGACGCGCATCCCTCGCCCGCGCTCGGCGAACACCTCGCGCCCGGCGGCACGCTGGCGATCCTGGAGGAGCGGACTGCCCGCCCGGTTCCTGCCCCGCGACATCGGCATCAGGCGCCCGGGCTGCAGGCCAGGATGCACGCCGTGGAGGAGGACTCGTTCGCCGAGATGCGCGCGAGCCTGTCCGGCACCGTGGCCGAGACGAGGCTGGCCCGCGATGCTGACCTCGGCCAGCCTGAAGCACACCGGCACCCGCAGCTCCTGGACCTGCCCGCGCCGCTCACGGACGGGCCCGCGCGTACGTCACCACCTCCTGTCCCGGCTGCGCGACCGGGTCGGGGACAGCCTCGACGCCGTCGACCGGGCCACGCTCGACCAGCTGCTCGACCCCGGGGACGAGGCGAGCGTGCACCGGCGCGGACGTGTTCATACTGGTGGCGCACACGTCTACACGGCCCAGCCTTCCTGAACCGAAGGGCCCGGTCGCACCGACCGGGCCCCCTTCACCTGGGTGACGTCTCATTCCCCGTTGAACTCCGCGGGGTCGAAGCCGAAGGCGCCGGTCCTCGTTCAGCGCGCTGATCGCCGCGAGGTCCTCGGTGTCCAGGGCGAAGCCGACCGTCGATGTTCTCGCTCGATCTGGGACGGCGTCTCGACTTCGGGATCACCACGTTGCCGATCTGGAGAGTGCCAGCGCAACTGTGACCTGAGCCGGGGTGCGGCCGTGCTTCCGGGCGATCGCCACGATCGCCGGGACCTCCAGCAATCCCTTGCCCTGGCCGAGCGGGGACCAGGCCTCGGTGGCAATGCCCTGCTCCCGTAGTACTCGCGGGCGGCGTGCTGCTGGAGGTGCCGGGTGCAGCTCGATCTCGGTTGACGGCCGGGATGACCGACGTCTCGCCGATCAGCCGCTCCAGGTGCTCCCGGGTAGAAGTTGGAACGCCGATGGCGCGGATCCGGCCGTCGGCGTGCAGCTTCTCGAACGCCCTGTACGTGTCGACGTACCGCTCCTTGGCCGGCATGGGCCAGTGGATCAGGTACAGGTCGACGTACTCCAACCCAGCTTCGCCAGCGATGTGTCGAAGGCGCGCAGGGGTGGAGTCCGTGCCCTGGTCCTTGTTCCAGAGCTTGGTGGTGACGAAGAGTCCTCGCGAAGGCGAGCACCCGGAAGGCGGCGATCGCCTTGCCGGTGCCCTCTTCATTGCCGTAGATCGCCGCTGTGTCGATGCTGCGGTACCCGGCCTCCAGCGCCTAGGCGACGGCCGTGTTTGGGCCTCGTCGTCCGGCACCTGCCAGACGCCGAACCCAGCTGGGGGCATCTCGACGCCGTTGTTCAGGATGATCGGGGAGACCTTGCTGCTCACGAGCTCTTGATCCTTCGGTTGTGGTCAGGTGGGTACTCATATCGTCAACTGATCACGGCCGCCGACGCATTCCTGACCGGCGAAGTCACGCCGTGTACAGCGCCTCGACCTCGCTGTCGTAGGCCTTCTCGATGGCCTTGCGCTTCAGTTTCAGCGAGGGCGTCAGCAGCCCGTGCTCCTCGGTGAACGGCTGGGCGAGGATGCCGGAACGTGCGGATCGACTCGGCCTGCGACACCAGCGTGTTGGCGGCGACGACCGCGCGCCGCACCTCTGTCTCCAGGTCCGCGTCGTGCACCAGCTCGGTCGGGGTCATCTGCGGCTTGTTGCGCATCGTCAGCCAGTGCTCGACCGCCTCCTGGTCGAGGGTGATGAGCGCGGCGACGTAGGGGCCGGTCGTTGCCGACGACGATGCACTGGTTGACCAGCGGATGGTCCCGGACGCGCTCCTCCAGCAGACCGGGGAGACGCTCTTGCCGCCGGAGGTCACCAGGATCTCCTTCTTACGACCGGTGATGGTGAGGTAGCCGTCCTCGTCCAGGGCGCCCAGGTCACCGGTGGCCGGCCAGCCGTCCTGGAGGGTCTCGTCGGTGGCCTTGGGGTTGTTCAGGTAGCCCTGGAAGACGTTGTCGCCGTTCAGCCAGATCTCGCCGTCGTCCGCGATGTGCACGGTGACGCCAGGACGGGCACCCCGACGGTGCCGAAGCGGGTGCGTTCGGGCGGGTTGGCGGTGGCGGCGGCCGTGGACTCGGTCAGGCCGTAGCCCTCGTAGATCTGCACGCCCGCGCCCGCGAAGAACAGTCCCAGTCGCCGGTCCATCGCCGAGCCGCCCGACATGGCGTTGCGGATGCGCCCGCCCATCGCGGCCCGCACCTTGGTGTAGACGAGCTTGTCGAAGAGCTGGTGCTGCATGCGCAGCCCCGCCGACGGGCCCGGGGCCGTCCTCCAGGCCTTCGCCTCCACCGCCTCCGCGTACTTCACGGCCACGTCGACGGCCTTCTCGAAGGGGCCGGCCTTCCTCCTCCTTCTCGGCCTTGCGCCGGGCCGCGTTGAACACCTTCTCGAAGATGTACGGCACGGCCAGGATGAAGGTCGGTCTGAAGGCCGCCAGGTCGGGCAGCAGGACGGCGGCGTTCAGCTGCGGCTGGTGGCCGAAGCGGACCCGGCCCCGGATCGCCGCGACCTCCACCATCCGGCCGAAGACGTGGGCGAGCGGCAGGAAGAGCAGGGTGGCCGCCTCGTCGCCCTTCCTGGAGTGGAACACCGGCTCCCAGCGCTCGATGACGGTGTCCGCCTCGTACATGAAGTTGCCGTGCGAGATGACGCAGCCCTTGGGGCGGCCGGTGGTGCCGAGGTGTAGATGACGGTGGCGGGCGTGTCGGGCGTGACCGCCTGCCGGTGCCGGTGCACCACCTCGTCGTCCAGGTGGGCGCCCGCGTCGTACAGCTCCTGGACGGCGCCGGAGTCGAGCTGCCACAGGCCGCGCAGGTGCGGCAGCCGGTCGATGACGGTGGCGATCGTCATCGCGTGGTCCTCGTGCTCGACGACCGCGGCGGTCACCTCGGCGTCGTACAGCATCCACACGCACTGCTCGGCCGACGAGGTCGGGTAGACGGGCACGACCTGGGCACCGATCGTCCACAGGGCGAAGTCGAAGGGTCCACTCGTAGCGGGTGCGGGACATGATGGCGACCCGGTCGCCGAAGCGGATGCCCTGGGCGAGCAGCCCCTTGGCGAGGGCCAGCACCTCGTCGCGGAACGCGCCGGCGGTCACGTCCGCCACTGCCCGGCGTCGTCCTTGCGGCCGAGCGCGACGTGCCGTGGATCCTCCTGGGATGCTGGAAGACGACGTCGGCCCAGACCGCCCACCGGTGGTGCCGACGTCGACGGAGGGACTCAGTGAACTCGCGCAAGCCCCGCTCCCCGCTTCTGGTGACGCCCCCGCACAGCGCGCGGTGAAAGCTACCCAACCCGGGGCGGGGGGCGGGAGGGGTGTCAAATTCGAACAGGGCTCATGTTCGCGCTGGTCAGCAAGGGAAAATGCGCTCACATGGGGAAGGGTCGGACACATTCCTGACCGTTGAGTAAGTTTCGGTGCCGTAATCTCCACGGAATCTGTACGACCCGCTTACCGTCGGTACGGTGGGTGGCTCCGACGGCTGTCCGGGTCATCCGAGGCCCGTACTCGAGGCCGGTGCAGCCGGTCGCCGCCCCGCCCGGATCGCCGACGCGAGGGCGTCGGCCGCGCCCCGCGCCGAGGGGTGGCGCCGGCCGTGCACCAGCACGAAGTCGACACGGCCCAGTTCGGGCAGTCCGGCCCGCTCCGGCACCCGCACCAGGCCGGGCGGGACGAGCCCGCGCGAGTGCGCCATCACGCCGAGGCCCGCGCGGGCCGCCGCGATCAGGCCGTTGAGGCTGCCGCTGGTGCACGCGATGCGCCACTGGCGGCCCTGCCGCCGCAGGGCCTCCAGCGCGAGCGCGCGGGTGATGCCCGGCGGCGGATAGACGATGAGCGGCACCGGACGGTCCGGGTCGACGCGCAGCCGCTCCGCGCCGATCCACACCAGCCGGTCGCGCCAGACCGGCTCGCCCCGCGGGTCCTGCGGCAGCCGCTTGGCCAGCACCAGGTCGAGCTTCCCGGCGGCCAGCTGCTCGTGCAGCGTGCCGGACAGCTCCACCGTCAGCTCCAGGTCGACCTCGGGGTGGTCGTGCCGGAAGCCCTCCAGGATCTCCGGCAGCCGGGTCAGCACGAAGTCCTCGGACGCCCTGAAGCGCAGCCGCCCGCGCAGCCGGGTGCCGGTGAAGAAGGCCGTCGCCTGCTCGTGCACCTCCATGATCCGGCGCGCGAGCCCGAGCATCGCCTCCCGTCCTCCGTCAGTTCCACGGAGTGGAGTGTCCCGGTCGAACAGCTGCCGGCCGGTGGCGTCCTCCAGCCGCCGCACGTGCTGGCTCACGGTCGACTGGCGCAGCCGAGCCGCCGGGCGGCCTGCGTGAAGCTCAGCGTCTGGGCCACGGACAGGAAGGGTACGCAGGTGGGAAGGGTCGTACACTCCTCCAGCCTATCGCCGGACGTGATGACAGTCAGAGCGGTATACCGGATTCCCGATCGCGTGGTGAGAGAGCACGATGGAGCGGGGACCCGTGACCGCGTCCCCCGACCCTCGGACGACAGTGAACGAGCAAGTGGAGCACCGTGAAACGCCTGCGATGGCCGCGTTGGATGCCGATCGACCCGTACATCCTGCTGCTGCTCGGGACGGTGGGCCTCGCGGCGCTGCTGCCGGCCCACGGCACGGGCGCGGATGTCGCCTCCGGTGCCTCCACCGCCGCGATCGCCTTCCTCTTCTTCCTCTACGGCGCCCGGCTCTCCACCCGTGAGGCGGTGGACGGCCTGCGGCACTGGCGGCTCCACGTCACCGTGCTCGCCTGCACCTTCGTCGTCTTCCCGCTGCTCGGCCTCGCCTCCCGCGTACTCGTCCCGGTCTTCCTGACCGACCCCTCTACCAGGGCTGCTCTTCCTCACCCTGGTCCCGTCGACCATCCAGTCGTCGATCGCCTTCACCTCCATCGCCCGCGGCAACGTGCCCGCCGATCTGCGCGAGTTCCTTCTCCTCGCTGGTGGGCATCGTCGTCACGCCGCTGCTCGCCGCCGTCCCTGCTGGGCAGCGGCGGGGCGGGTTCTCCGCCGACTCGGTCGTCAAGATCGTGCTGCAACTGCTGGTGCCGTTCGTCGCCGGTCAGGTGCTGCGCCGTTGGATCGAGGGCTTCGTCGCCCGGCACCAGAAGGTCCTCGGGCTCGTCGACCGCCGGCTCGATCCTCCTCGTCGTCTACACGGCGTTCAGCGAGGGCATGGTCCAGGGCGTCTGGCATCAGGTCAGCCCGGTCCGGCTGGCCGGGCTGCTGGCCGTGGAGGCCGTGCTGCTCGCCGTGATGCTGCCGCTGACCTGGTACGGGGCGAAGGCGCTGGGCTTCGGCCGGGAGGACGGATCGCCATCCAGTTCGCCGGGTCGGAGAAGTCCCTGGCCGCCGGGCTGCCGATGGCGAGCGTCCTGTTCGGCGCCCAGGCCTCACTGGCCGTGCTGCCGCTGATGCTCTTCCACCAGATGCAGTTGATGGTGTGCGCGGTCATCGCCAAGCGCCGGTCGCGCGACCAGGCGGTCGCCGGCCGAGCAGGCCGGAGAGCCCGAGACGGTCCGAGAAATCCGCGGCCCGAGCGCACGCCAGGGTCGGCACCGGGACGCCGCTGAGTCGGCGAGGACCCCTCAGCCGCCCGCCGCCACGCTGTCCATGGGCAGGTGCAGCACGGTGTTCCCGATGGCCGACGGCGGGTTCCCGGCGGCGATCTCTCGTCGGTCAGTGCCCGGTTCCAGACGTGCACCTCGTCGATCGCGCCGGTGAAGCGGGCCCGGCCGTCCACGCGCTCCCCGAAGCCGTGCACGCCGAACTGGCTTGAGTTCCGGCGACCGAGCCCGGCACGTCCGCCGCGTCGGCCGTCGTGCCGTCGACGAACAGCGTGAGCCGGCGCCGTCAGCCGCAGCGCGAGGTGGTGCCAGCGGCCGTCGTTGTGGGCGCGGTCGGTGCGCACCCCACGCCGAGCGCGGTGCCGCCCCGCCCTCGCGCGTGGTGATCAGTCCCTGGACGCGGCCGTTGCTGGCGCCTGCCGCGCAACCACCTGGGAGCTGCGTGGTGCCGACCCCATATCCACAGGAGCGCGCTCCCGTCGTCGCCGAGACCGGACCACAGCGACGCCGTGAAGTCCCCGGCCCCGAGCGGGAAGCCGCTCGTCGTACGGCAGCCGTACGGCGTCGTCGGCACCGTCGGGGCGAGCACCCCCCGCGCCGCCGCCGCGCCGTCCGTCGTACCGGCGCCGCCGGGGAGCACGGCGCGGGCGCCGCGCGGCGAGGTCGGGGCGTGATCGGGTCGGCCTTCGGCGCGCTGAGCCAGTCCTCGGTGAAGCGCGCGAGCGAATCTCGTCGCGTGCGTCACCGCCCCGGCCTCGTACACGGCAGGCCCACCGTTTCGTCGTCGACGGCCGCCATGTCCGAGTTGGACCAGTCCCGCGTGACGACCCCGCCAGGTCACACTATCCCAGGTCGCGCCGCCGTCGTAGGAGGAGCGACCGTCATCGTCCGGCGGCGGTCGGGGTCGGCGGGGGCGGACAGCAGCATCCGGTCGCCGAGGCGAGTACGGCACCCTGCACCTGCGGGGTGTACAGGTCCGGAGGGTGGCGGAAGGGCGCGGCGAAACCGTCGCCGCCGTCGCGGCTGACGGCCAGGGTGCGGGTGGCCGAGGTCGGTGCCGTTCTCCTCCCGGCCGCTGACCAGGAGCGACCCGTCGGCGCGTTCGGTGAGGGTGACCTCGGACTTCTGCCGGAACGTGCGGTGGCGGCGACGGGCCAGGTGTCGGTGGCGCCGACCTTCCAGGTGCTCCCCCGTCGTCGTGACCGCGAGCGCCGCGTGGTTGGCGGTGACCCTCCAGCCCTTCGGCCGGGGGACCCCATCTCGCTTCGCTCGCCGTCCCAGGTCTCGGCGTTGACGCCGACGACGAGCCGTCCGGGGTGGCTGCCGCCGGTGAGCTGGATGCCGTGCACGGGACCGGTCGCGTACCAGGAGTTCCAGTCGGGCGGCAGGATGTCGGCGCTCAGGTCGCGGGGCGTGGACCAGGTGCGGCCGTCGTCGCTGTACTGGAGGTGGGGAGCGCGGGCACAGGGCACCGCGCAGCCGGCGGCGTCCGTACGGCCGGCGTTGTACGTCTCGACCAGCAGGATCCGGCCGGTGGTGCGGTCCACGACCGGGGCGAGGGTTGCCGTGGGTATCGCCGCCGCCGTCGTTGACGACCCGGAGCGGTCCCCAGGTGCGTCCGCCGTCGGTGGAGCGCTTGACGACGATGTCGATGTCACCGGCGTCCCCGCAGTCGAGGACGCGGCCCTCGGCGAAGGCCAGCAGGGTGTCGTCCGTCGTCCGCACGATCGCCGGGATGCGGAAGCAGGGTAGCCGCCCGGGTCCTGGTCCGCCCTGAAGAGGACCTGCTGCTCGAACTCCGGCGCCCGGCTCCCGGCCTCGGCGTGGGCGGGGAGCGTGGCGGCGGCCAGGGCGAAGAGGAGGCGAGGCCGAGCAGGGGGGAACGCGGAAGCGTGCGGGGAGGCCGACGGCATGGAACGGTCTGCCCTTCAGGCGGCTGGTCGGGAGCCGGTCGTCAGGACATCAGTACATCAGGACGTTCCCCGCCCGATACGCCCTGTGTGATCCGCGCGCGTGTCGGCCGACGGCGCCTCAGAAGAGGCCGGGTAAAGGAGGATCGAGACGGGGCCCTGCGGCGCAGGGGCGCTCCCCCGCCGGTCGGGGCCCCGCCGCCGTGCCGCGGGAACCGGGTCAGCCCTGGGCGGCCGCGCCCGCAGGGCGACGCGGTTCTCACCCGCGTACACGTTCATGGAGCTGCCGCGCAGGAAGCCCACCAGTGTCAGCCCCGTCTCGGCGGCCAGGTCCACCGCGAGCGAGGACGGCGCCGACACCGCGGCGAGCACCGGGATGCCCGCCATCACGGCCTTCTGCGCCAGCTCGAAGGAGGCCCGGCCCGACACCAGCAGGACCGACCGGGACAGCGGCAGGTCTCCGTTCTGGAGGGGCGCGGCCGACCAGCTTGTCGACGGCGTTGTGCCGGCCCACGTCCCTCCCGTACGTCCACCAGCTCGCCGTCCTCGGTGAACAGGGCCGCCGCGTGCAGGCCGCCGGTCCGGTCGAAGACCCGCTGGGCGGCGCGCAGCCGGTCGGGCAGGTCCGCCAGCAGTTCCGGGGTGACGCGGACCGGGGGAGTGTCGGCGATGGGCCAGCGGGCCGTCGTACGCACCGCGTCCAGACTGGCCTTGCCGCACAGGCCGCAGGACGAGGTCATGTAGACGTTCCGCTCCAGCGTGATGTCCGGGATCGGCACGTCCGGGGTCGTCCGCACGTCGACGACGTTGTGCGTGTTGGCTCCGTCCGCCGTCGCGCCCGCGCAGTACACGATGTTCTGGAGGTCGCCCCGCTCGGCGAGCACCCCTCGCTCACCAGGAACCCGGCCGCGAGCGCGAAGTCGTCGCCCGGAGTGCGCATCGTGATCGCGAGGGGCTTGCCGTTCAGCCGGATCTCCAGCGGTTCCTCGGCGACGAGCGTGTCCGGGCGGGTGGAGACCGCGCCGTCCCGTATGCGGATCACCTTTGCGTCGTTCCGTGACTCGTCCCATGTCCGTGCCCCTTGTGCCGGTCAGTCCCGGTTCTGTACGTGCTGGTAGCCAAGCGGCCCTTGATGCAGAGGTTGCCGTGGGTCACCGGGTTGTCGTGCGGCGAGGTGACCTTCACGATCTCATTGTCCTGCACGTGGAGGGTGAGGTTGCAGCCCACACCGCAGTACGCGCACACCGTGGTCGTCTCCGTCTGCCGCGCCTGGTCCCAGGTGCCCGCCGCGCGCATGTCGAACTCCGACCTGAACGACAGGGCCCCCGTGGGACAGACCTCGATGCAGTTGCCGCAGTAGACACACGCCGAGTCGGTCAGCGGGGCGTCCTGCTCGACCGAGATCCGGGCGTCGAAGCCGCGGCCGGAGACGGAGATCGCCAACGTGTTCTGCCACTGCTCGCCGCAGGAGCCACGCACTTGTAGCAGAGGATGCACTTACCGTAGTCGCGTACGTACAGGTCGTTGTCGATCCTGGGCTCCTCGTCGACGCGGCGGCGTCCGGGCCGAGCGGTCGAGGCTTCGCCTCGGCCTCCTTGATCCACCGCGCGACCGCGGGGGTCGTGGAGGTCGACCGACGGCAGTAGCAGTTCGAGGACGACCTTGCGGCTGTGCCGGCGCGCTCGGTGTCCGTGCGCCACCATGCCCGGCTCGGCCCTGCGTGAGCAGGCGGGCGCGAGGTCGGGCGCCCTCGACCTCCACCACGCAGACCCGGCAGGCGTTCTTCGGGGTGAGGGTGTCGCCTCGCACAGGGGTCGGGACGTCCTTTCCGGCGGCCCTGGCAGGCGTCGAGGATCGTCGACCCCTCGAGGGACCCGGGCGTCCTGACCGTCGAGGGTGAACTCCACCAGCCGGCGCGGCACTCGAGCGGTATCGCGGTCATCTGCAGGCCCCCAGGCGGTCGATGGCGGATTCCGCGGCGTTCCACGCGGTCTGCCCGAGACCGCAGATCGGGCGTCCGCATCGCACGGCCGACCTCGCGCAGCAGGGCGATGTCGTCGGCCGCGGCGGGACCCGTGCGCTCCACGATCCGGCGCGCGCCTCCTCCTGGCGCACGGTCCCGACCCGGCACGGCACTGCACCTCGCACGACTCGTCGCGGAAGAACTCCGCGACGCCTAGCAGCAGCCGAGGAAGCGGGACGGTGTCGTCGAAGGCCATGACGACTACCGGAGCCGAGCGTCGTGCCGGCCTCCGGGTGCCCTCGAAGGTGAGGGGGATGTCGAGTTCGTCGGGGCGTACGAAGCCGCCCGCCGCGCCGCCGACAGCACCGCCCGCAGCCCTTTGCACCCCGGCGAGCATGAGCAGCTCGCCCAGTGCGGCGCCGAACAGGAGCTCGTAGACGCCGGGGCGGTCCACGCTTCCCCGACACGCAGTACGGCTGGGGCCGGTGGACGTCCGCGTGCCGATCGCCGCGTACGCCGGGGCGCCATGGTCAGGATCGGCAGCACGTTGACCAGTGTCTCGACGTTGTTCTCCACCGTCGGCTTGCCGAACAGCCTCCTTCTCCACGGGGAACGGCGGCTTTGGGCGGGGCTCGCCCGGTAGCCCTCGATGGAGTTGAACAGGCCGTCTCCTCACCGCAGATGTCCGCCCGCGCCCCGCCGGATCTCGATGTCGAAGGCGTAGCCCTGGCCGAGGACGTCGTCGCCGAGCAGGCGCGGGTGCGGGCCTGCGTGATGGCGTGGGTGAGGCGGGCAGGGCGCGCGGGTACTCGCCGCGGAGGTAGAGTAGCCTTGTGCGCGCCGGTGGCGTACGCGGCGATCGTCATCGCCTCGACGAGCGCGTACGGGTCGCCCTCCATGAGCATGCGGACCTGAAGGTGTTGGGCTCGGACTCGTCGGCGTTGCAGACGAGTAGTGCGGATGGTCGGGCCGGGCGGCCGTCGCCCGCCACTTGCGTCCGGTGGGAAGGCGGCGCCGCCGCGGCCGACCGGGCCCGCGTCGGTGACCTCGCGGATGACGCCGGCCGGGCCCAGCTCGAAGGCGCGGCGCAGCGCCGTGTAGCCGCCGTGGGCGCGGTAGTCGTCGAGGGAGGTGGGGTCGGCGGTGCCGATTGCGTCCGAGGAGGGTGAGGGTGGGCTCGCCGGTCTGGGGGACCGCTGCCGCCGGTGGGGGTTCGGCGGGCGCGGATTCGGGGGCGGTGGCGGCGTGGACGGCGGTGTCGGGGGTGGCGGGGGCGCATACGGCGGTGGCCCGCAGCTCCGATCGGCCCGCGCGCACCGCCAGAGCTGCCGGTGCCCGTTCGCACAGGCCCAGGCACGGGCCGCGCTCGACCCGCACCCCGCTGCCCGGTCCCAGCCGCCTCTCCACGGCGGCGCACAGGTCGCCGGCCCCGGCCGCCGCGCACGCCAGGTCGGTGCAGAGGTGGAGCACCGTCGCCGGGCGGGGCGGACCGAGAACATCGCGTAGAAGGTGGCGACCCCGTACGCCTCCGCCGGGGGCACCGTCAGGCGCCGGCACAGGTAGTCCAGGGCGCCCCCGCTGATCCAGCCTGACCCGGTCGTTGACCGCGTGGAGCCCTGGCAGCAGCAGGTCGCGGCGGTCCCGGGCCTCCGTCCACCGCCTGCCCACCGCAGGTCGGCGGGGTCCGTCCCCGTGGCGGTGCACGCCCAGGCGCCTCGGGCGGGCCGGCAGGGAGTCGACGGCCGCGCGTTCCTCGTCCGTCGGCTCGCTGTCACCGAAGCGCAGGTCCACCGGTGCTCACCTTCTCGATCCGGATCGCCGAGGCCTTGAACTCCGCCGTCCCGGCGATCGGACAGTTGGCCTCGATGGTCAGCTGGTTGGTGTCCACCTCGTCGGGAAAGTGGAAGCTCAAAACCGGCCGAGCCGGGGACGGAGCGCGGTGTCGATCCACACGGGCGCGACCACCGACCCGCGCCGCGAGGCCACCCGCACCTCTCGCCGACCACCACTCCGTAGCGCTCGGCGTCCTCCGGGCACAGCTCGACGGACTCGCCGCGGCGCAGGGGACTAGTAACTCCCGCTCTACACCGGTGTTGTAGGAGTCGAGCCGCCTGCCGGTGGTCAGCCTGATCGGGTACTCCTCGTCGGTGAGGTCCACGGGCGGGTCGTGCCGGACGATGCCGAAGGCGCGCGCGGGCCACGCCGGGCCGGGTCCGTCCGCCACAACCTGCCGTGCAGATAGGTCGGTTCCAGCTCCTCGGTGCTCGGGCACGGCCACTGGATGCCCTGGTGCTCCTCCAGGCGGGCGTACGTCATCCCGTGGTGGTCCGGGGACAGGGACCGCAGCTCGTTCCAGACGGCCTCGGCGTCGGCGTACTTCCAGTCGTGGCCGAGGCGGGCCGCCAGGGTCGCAGAGGATGTCGACGTCCTCCCGGGCCTCCCCGGGCGGGGTCACGGCCCTGCGGACGCGCTGGACGCGCCGCTCGCTGTTGGTGGTGGTGCCGTCGGTCTCGGCCCAGCCGGCGGTCGCCGGGAGGACCACGTCGGCCAGCTCGGCGGTCTTCGTCAGGAAGATGTCCTGCACGACGAGGAAGTCCAGCGCCCGCAGGCGTCGTACGGCCTGTTCGCCGTCGGCCTCCGACTGCGCGGGGTTCTCGCCGATGCAGTAGACGGCGCGCAGCGAGCCGTCGTCCATGGCCTCGAACATCTCGGTCAGGGGTGAGGCCGTGGTGCGGCTGGACGACCGTGTCCCAGGCCGTCTCGAACTTGAGCCGGACCCCAGGGTCGAGCACGTCCTGGAAGCCGGGCAGCCGGTTGGGGATCGCCCCATGTCACCGCCGCCCTGCACGTTGTTCTGGCCGCGCGAGGGGCTGGAGCCCGGAGCCGTAGCGGCCGACGTGGCCGGTGAGCAGGGAGAGGTTGATCAGCGCGCGGACGTTGTCGGTGCCGTTGTGGTGCTCGGTGATGCCGAGGGTCCAGCACAGCTGGGCGCGCTCGGCGCGGGCGTAGGCGTGCGCGAGGTCGCGGATCGCGGCGGCCGGTACGCCCGGTCACCTTCTCCGCGAGGAGGCGTCCACTTTTTTTTTTTTTTTTTTTTTTTTTTTTTTTTTTTTTTTTTTTTTTTTTTTTTTTTTTTTTTTTTTTTTTTTTTTTTTTTTTTTTTTTTTTTTTTTTTTTTTTTTTTTTTTTTTTTTTTTTTTTTTTTTTTTTTTTTTTTTTTTTTGGTTCGACCAGTGTCCGGTACTCCTCGTAGCCGGTGGTCGCGCGCCCGACGAACGCCTCGTTGACGAGCCCGGCGTGGATGATCTCGCGCCCGATCGCGTGCGCCAGCGGGATGTCCGTGCCGACGTTCGGGCCGAGCCAGCTCTCCGCACTCGGCGGTGGGGGTGCGGCGCGGGTCGACGGCGTACATGCGGGCGCCGCCCCGGATGCCCTTCAGCACGTGCTGGAAGAAGATCGAGGTGGGCGAAGCGGGCGTTGAGCCCCACATCACGATCACGTCGGTGTGCTCGATCTCCTCGTACGAGGAGGTCCCGCCGCCCGAGCCGAAGGCGGCCGACAGGCCCGCGACGCTCGGCGCGGCAGCGTGCGGTTGCAGGAGTCGACGTTGTGGGTGCCCGTGACGACCGGGCGAACTTCTGGGCCACGTAGTTCATCTCGTTGGTCGCCCGGGCGCCAGGAGAACATCCCGAAGGCGCCGCGCGCCGCGTCAGGCCCCGGGCGGTCCGGTCCAGGGCCTCGTCCCAGGTCGCCCGGCGGAAGGGCGCGTCGCGGAGTCGCGCACCAGCGGATGGGTGAGCCGGGTGGAGGTCTTCGGCTGCCGTTTCCTCATGTTCCTCATGCGGCGCTCCTCAGCGCGAGCAGGTCCGAGATGGCGTGCACGGTGCTGGGGTGGGCACCTCCACGCCGGTGATCTCCGCCAGTTCGACGACGGCCGCGAGGAGCACGTCGAGTTCGAGCGGCTTTCCGCGCTCCAGGTCCTGGGTGTGGAGGTGCGGTGCTCGCCGACCTTCTCGGCGCCCGCGAGGCGGCGTTCGATGGAGACGCCGACCTCGCAGCCGAGGGCCTCGGCGACCGCCAGGGTCTCGGCCATCATGGTTCCGATCACCTGACGTGTGCCGCCGTGCGCGCACATCTGTCGCATGGTGGCCCGCGCCAGGGCGCTGATCGGGTTGAAGGAGATGTTGCCCAGCAGCTTCAGCCAGACGTCGTTGCGCAGGTCCGGTTCGACCGGGCACTTCAGGCCGCCCGTGCGCATCGCCTCGCTGAGCGCCAGGCACCGGGCCGAAGACATCGCGGCCGGGCTCGCCGATCGAGAGCCGGGTGCCTTCCAGGTGCCGGACACCGGCTGCTCGAGTTCGGTGGCCGCGTAGACGACGCAGCCGACGGCCCGTTCGGGCGCGAGCACCGCACTGACCGCGCCGGACGGGTCCACGCTCTGAAGGCGGCGTCCGTCGTACGGGCCGCCGTCCGGTGGAAGTACCACCAGGGAATGCCGTTCTGGGCGGCCACGACCGCCGTGGTGTCGTGCAGCAGCGGCTCGATCAGCGGCCCGCACGCCGCGTACCGAGTTGGCCTTCAGGCCCAGGAACACGTAGTCGACCGGGCCGACTTCGGCCGGGTCGTCGGTGGCACGGGGGTGCGCGGTGAAGTCGCCGCGCGGGCTGCGCACCGTACGCCGTACTGCCTCATGGCCGCCAGATGCGGTCCACGGGCGATGAGATGCACGTCGGCGCCCGCACGGTGGAGCGCGGCGCCGACGTAGGCGCCGATCGCCCCGGCGCCGAGGACTGCGACTTTCATGGCGAGGGAGCTCGCGTTCGGTCGAGGATGCCGCGGAACTGCCGAACGAGATGTCGACGAAATATTGTACAGTATGGAGCTTGGCCTAGCGAGGCTTTGTGCAGAGGCAAGGCTTTGTGCAAGGACGGTGGTTGTCTGCTCAACTGTCTTCTCAAGCGCTTTCGCTCTGCCTACGGTTGGGGACTCACCAGGTCCCCCCGTCGCGCCCCCGGGCTGGAGCCGCTGGCTCGTTCCCCCGCCGCCCTCGCGGTCCACCTCTCCATCGGCCAGGCGTACGCCTAGTCCGTGTTCAAGCCACCCCTGGAGTCCGCGCTCGGCCTCACCGGCACGCAGAGCGCGCTCCCCTCCAGCTCGGCATCGTCATGCCGGGCTCTCCGCCGCGTTCGGCGGCACGCTCGTGGAGCGCCACGGACCGCGCTGCTGGGCGATGACCGTCGCCCTGGTCTGCTTCTCGTCCGGCTTCCTGCTCTCCGCGCTCGGCGCGGCCGTGGAGCAGTACTGGCCTGATCCGTCCTCGGCTACGGCTTCGTCGGCGGGATCGGCCTCGGCATCGGCTACATCTCGCCGGTCTCCACGCTGATCAAGTGGTTCCCGGACCGGCCCGGCATGGCCACCGGCATCGCCATCATGGGCTTCGGCGGCGGCGCGCTCATCGCCTCGCCCTGGTCGGCGCAGATGCTGGAGTCCTTCGGCACCGACAGCTCGGGCATCGCCCTGGCCTTCCTCGTGCACGGAGTGACGTACGCCGTCTTCATGCTGCTGGGCGTCCTGCTGGTCCGGGTGCCGCGCCCGAAGGAACGGGCGGACGGCGGGCCGGTCGCGCTCGACGGTGTCCAGGTCTCGGCGCGCGGTCCATGCGCACCCCCGAGTTCTGGCTGCTCCTGGGTCGTGCTCTGCATGAACGTCACGGCCGGCATCGGCATCCTGGAGAAGGCCGCGCCGATGATCACGGACTTCTTCGCCGACACCTCCACGCCGGTGTCGGTAACGCTGCCGCGGGATTCGTCGCCCTGCTCTCGGCGGCCAACATGGCGGGCCGGATCGGCTGGTCCTCGACCTCCGACCTGATCGGGCGCAAGAACATCTACCGCGTCTACCTTCGGCGTCGGCGCGCTGATGTACGCGCTGATCGCCCTGTTCGGCGACTCCTCCAAGCCGCTGTTCGTCCTGTGCGCCCTGGTGGTCCTGTCCTTCTACGGCGTAGGCTTCGCCACGATCCCCGCCTATCTCAAGGACCTCTTCGGCACCTACCAGGTCGGTGCGATCCACGGGCGGCTGCTCACCGCCTGGTCGACGGCCGGCGTCCTCGGGCCGCTGATCGTAAACTGGATCGCCGACCGGCAGGAGGAGGCCGGACGGCATGGCTCCGCCCCGGGCCGGGACGTCCTTCGTCATCATGATCGGGCTGCTGGTCGTCGGCTTCGTCGCCAACGAACTCGTCCGTCCGGTCCACGCCCGCCACCACGTCTCTACCGCCCCGGCACCGAAGGAGGGCACCGATGTCCGACGACAGCAGCCAGAGTCCGCCTGACCTGCCCGACCGGCGCCCGCTGATCGCCTTCACCTGGCTCTGGGTGGAGCGCCTGCTCGCCTACGGGCTGTACGAACTCGTCCGAAGGCGACCCAGCTGTTCACCGGGTGAGGGCAGGACGCGGGCGGGGGCGCCCGGGATGCTGACCGAAGCCGACAAGCCGGGCGCCCGTTTCCTGTCGTATCACCCGCCGTCCTACCCGTCGGTCACTGATCACACTGGTGGATCCCGTACCCGAGGCATCGAGAACACCACCCATGCACGGCTCCCGCATCAGCGCCCTCGGCCATTACCAGCCCGCCCGGGTTCTCACCAACGAGGATCTGGCGGTCATGGTCGACACCAGCGACGAGTGGATCAGGAGCCGGGTCGGTGTCCCGACCCCGACGTATCGCCGGGCCCGACGAGCCGGTCGACGAGCTGGCCGGGCACGCCGCCGCCAAGGCGCTCAGCGTCGGCCGGGCTGACGCCCGCGGACGTGGACATGGTCGTGGTCGCCACCTCCACCGCGATCGACCGCCCCCGAACACCGCCGCGCGCGTCGCGGCCCGCCTCGGCATCCCCGGGCCCGCCGCGCTGGACCTCAACGTCGTGTGCGCCGGCTTCACCCACGCCCTGGCCACCGCCGACCACGCCGTGCGGGCCGGCTCGTCGAGCAGGCCCTGGTCACGGCGCGGACAAGATGTCCGAGGTGGCCGACTGGACCGACCGCACCACCCGCGGTACTCGTCGGTGACGGGGCGGGGGCCGCCGTCGTGGAGGCCTGCGCGCCCGGCGAAGGAGGCGGGGATCGGCCCGTGCTGGGGGGTCGGTGCCCGAGATGGGGGACGCGGTCCGTATCGAGGCACGCCACCCGCTTCGCGCAGGAGGGGCAGAGCGTCTACCGCTGGGCGACCACCGGCTGCCCGCCATCGCCCGCCAGGCCCGCGAGCGGTCCGGGCTGGATCCGGCCGACCTCGCCGCGTCGTCCTGCACCAGGCGAACCTGCGCATCATCGAACCCTCTGCCGCGAAGATCGGCGCCGTCAACGCCGTCGTCGCCCGTGATGTCGTCGAGTCCGGCAACACCCTCGGCGGCGAGCATCCCGCTCGCGTTCTCCAAGCTGGTGGAGCGCGGCGAGATCACCACCGGGGACCCGGTGCTGCTCTTC
The DNA here is from genome assembly GCA_021502835.1 of Streptomyces thinghirensis. Next base: position 15,751 of record JAKFGP010000068.1, on the reverse strand, counting down.
GGCTTCGGCGGAAACCTCTCCTACGCCGGACAGGTCGTCCGCTGTCCCTGAGCACCCACTGTCCCTTGAGCACTCCTGGCGGGCCGGGCGCCGTAGACTGTAGACGAAAGCCACCCGATACTCGGCGTACCGGCCGTATCGCTCGTCATCGTGCCGCTTTCTTCGTGCCGCTGTCTTCTGGCCGCTTCGAGGGGGACCGATGTTGTCCGCAGGACTGCCGCAGGGCGCGGTGCCCAAGCTGGAACGGCCCGGCCCGCTGCGTGACCGCGTCTACGAGGCGCTGCTCGAACTGATCACCACCCGGGCCCTCCAGCCCGGTCAGCACCTCGTCGAGCAGGCTCGCCGAGTCACTCTGGGGTGTCGAGGGCCAGGTCGCGGGAGGGCCCTGCAGCGGCTCAACACCGAGGGCTGGGTCGATCGGTCCCGGCGCAGGGCGCGTCCTGCACGAGCTCGACCGAGGAGGAGGCCGACCAGCTCCTGACGGTCCGTACGCTGCTGGAGGCGAGGCGGCCCGGCTCGCACGCGGCCAACGCGGGCAACGCGGGCGTGGCCGCCCTGGAGGAGCTGTGCGAGGAGGGGGGCGGTCGCTCGCCGCCGACGACGTGGACGCCGCCGTCGCCTTCAACGCCCGTTTCCACGCGAAGATCATGGAGCTGGCCGGCAACGCCGACCCGCCGAACTCGCCGCACAGGTCGACCGCCGGGTCCGCTAGGTTACACGCCGATCGCCCGGCAGCGCGGCCGGCAGTCCTGGATCGAGCACGCGCGCCTGATCCGCCGCCATCACCGGCCGGGACGAGCAGGCGGCGACGCGGCTGATGCACGAGCACCCGAACATACGCGGCGCTCGTACCACGCGCGAGGAATCGTAAGGTCAGAGGTTGCTCGCAGGCCGCCCGTCGGGATGTCCGGGCGGCCCTGCCGTAGGTCGCGGAGCCGAGCACTCCGCACTTCTTTGTCCACTCAGTGGAGAAAGTTCGCAGTAATTCGTGCGTGACTTCTTCCACGCCCGGCGCCCTGCTACGTTCCTCCGAAAAGCAAGCCACGGACGTGGCCGGGAACCGGCACACTCAAGGCCGATTGAGCGGGGGGGCTCATGAGACGCATGACGGCACCGACCCGCGACGCACGAAGCGCGACTGCTCCAGTTGTTGCGGACGGAGGAGTCCAACTCCCGTGCCCAGCTCGGCGACCAGTTCGACCTCTCCTGGTCGAAGCTGGCCGTCGAGGGATTGGCCGCTGGAGACGGGAACTGGTCGTGGCCGACGGGCTCGCCGCCCGCGCGGCGGGCCGCGCAGCCACAACATCCGTCTCAACCCCGAGCTGCGCTTCCTCGGCGTCGACATCGGCGCGACCTCGGTCGACGTCGCCGTCACCAACGCCGAACTGGAGATCCTCGGGCACATTAACCAGCCCATGGACGTCACGCGAGGGGCCGGTCGCGGTCTTCGAGAAAGACGCCATGGCCGCCAAGTTGCGGGCCTCGGGGCTCGCGGAGGGCTTCGACGGCGCCGGTATCGGTGTCCCGGCCGGTCCGCTTCCCCGAGGGTGTGCCGGTGGCTCCCGCCGATCATGCCGGGCTGGGACGGCTTCCCCGTGCGGGAGGCGCTCAGCCAGGAACTCGGCGCAGTGCCGTGGTCGACAACGACGTGAACCTGATGGCGCTGGGGCAGCACTCGGGCGTCGCCCGCACCGTGCACGACTCCTCGTCGTCAAGATCGGTACCGGCATCGGCTGTGGCATCGTCGTCGGCGGTAGGTACATCGCGACGACGGCGCAGCGCGGGCGACATCGGGCACATCCAGCCGTGCCCGAAGGGGCGCCCGTGCGCCTGCGGCAACCGGGGTTCTGAGGCCCACTTCAGCGGCGCGGCACTGCCCGCGACGCCACGAGGCTGCTAGCAGGCCTGTCGGCCGAACTCGCGAAAGCCGTCGGAAGGCGAGCGGGGGCCTCAGCGCCGCCGACGTCGCCGCCGCGGCCGCCGCGGGCGACCACCGCGCTCGACCTGATCCGGGAGTGACGGCCGCAGCACCGGCCAGGTCATCGCCGGCCTGGTCAGCTCTTCAACCCGGGTCTGGTTGATCGGCGGCGGGGTGACCGGCCTCGGCCACAACCTGCTTCGCCGCGATCCGCACCCAGGTCTACCGCCAGATGCCGCTGGCGACCGGCAACCTGCCCATCGTGCTGGGGAGTACTCACCGCCGAGCTTCATCGGCGCTGGCCAGCGGCTGATCAGCGACCACCTGTTCCACCCGCGTAGGCACCACCCGTCATCCGCGTAGGCACCACCCGTCATCCGCGGTGGCACCACCTGTCATCCGCGTAGGCACCACCCGTCACTCGCGTAGCACCGCCTTCATCCGCGCAGGCACCGTTCGGTTCCTGAGCTCCATCAGCACAGCGCCCTGTCCTGCCTTGCCCCTGCTCCGCCTTGTCCTTCCCTGTCCTAGTCCGCCCTGCTCCGCTCTGCCCTCGAACACCGGCCCGCATGCCCGCCGAGGAGACCTCACATGGCACTAGAACCACCGCTGCTCAGCATGTCCGGCATCACCAAGTCGTTCCCCGGAGTCCGGGCCCTGGACGGCGTCGACCCCGACGTCCAGGCCGGGGAGGTGCACCGCCTGCTCGGCCAGAACGGCGCCGGGAAGTCCACCTCATCGGTGCGGCCGGCGCCCACCAGCCCGACACCGGCACCATCTGGCGGGGCGAGGACGTCACCCTGCGCTCGCCCATCGCGGCCATGCGGCTCGGCATCGCCACCATCTACCAGGAACTCGACTAAATGGAGGACCTCGGTCGCCGAGAACGTCCACCTCGGCCAGAGCCGACCGCCGGAGGCTTCGTCGTGGGGGGCAGAGCGGCGAAGGCGTCAACGGCCAGCTCCTCAAGCGACTCGGCCACCCGGAGGTCGATCCCGGCCGGCTGGTCGGCGAACCTCGGCGGCGCAGTAGTAGATCGTGTCCATGGCGCGGGCGCTCTCGCACGACGTACGGCTGATCGTGATGGACGAGCTGGTCCGCCGCGCTCGACCCGGACGAGGTCGACAACCTCGGTATCGTCGCCGACCTCACCGCCGAGGGCGTCGCCGTCGTCTACATTTCTCACCGCCTGAGGAGATCCGCCGTATCGGCGACCGGGTCACCGTCCTCAAGGACGGCCGGGCCGTCGCCGGCGGGCTGCCCGCCGAGTCGACGCCGACCCGCGAGGTGGTGGCGTTGATGACCGGGCGCAACGTCGAGTACGTCTTCCCGGAGCGGCCGGCCGGGCCCCTGAGGGCGACCCCGTGCGGAGCGTGCGGGGCCTGGCCCGGAGGGCGAGTTCGCCCCTCGACCTGGAGATCCGACCCGGAGAGATCGTCGGCCTCGCCGGACTCGTCGGCTCCGGCCGCTCCGAGATCCTTGAGACGGTCTACGGGGCCCGCAAGGCGAGTGCCGGCCAGGTCCTCGTCGACAGGGTCCCGCTGCGCCCGGGCAGCGTGCGCGCCGCGTGCGCGCCGGGCTCGGGCTCGCCCCCGAGGAACGCAAGGCGCAGGCCCTGCTGATGCTGGAGTCCGTCACCCGCAACGCGTCGGTCTCCGCCATGTCCCGCTTCACGCGGCGGCTGGATCGACCGCGGCGCCGAACAGCGGCCGGCGCGCGGCGACCCGCGAGGCTGTCCCTGCGGCCCGACAACCCTCCGCGCCCGTGCGCACCCTGCTCCGGCGGCAACCAGCAGAAGGCGGTCCTCGCCCGCTGGGCCGCTCGCGCGGCTGCAAGGTCCTGCTGCTCGACGAACCTACCCGCTGCGTCGACGTAGGCGCCCGCGCCGAGCTCTATGCGGTCGTCCGCCGCCTCGCCGACGAGGGCCTCGCCGTCCTGCCGGTCTCCAGCGAGGTGCCCGAGGTGCTGTGGCCTCGCCGACCGCGCGCTGGTGCTGCGCGAGGGCCGTTGTCGTGCACGAGGCCCCCGCCCGTGAACTCGACGAACACCGCGTACTCGACCTCGTGATGGAAGGAAGCCCGGCGTCACGATGCAGCACGTGTCCCCGCCCCCGGGACGGCACCGGCAAGACGGCACCGGTGGACGGTCCGCCCGCCTGGCGGGTCCAGTTGGGCCGCGCCGACGTCCGCACCTCACCCTGCTCGGCGGTGCTCGCCGCCCTGGTCTGATCGGCGGCATCACTAGCCCGACGCGTTCCTCGACACCCGCAACCTCCAGCTGGTGCTCACCAGGCGTCCGTGATCGGCGTCGTCACCGTCGGCATGACCTTCGTCATCGTCTCCGGCGGCATCGACCTGCCGGTCGGCGCCATCGTCGCCCTGGCCTCGGTGGGCGACCACGGTCGCCACCCAGGAGTACGGCTTCGTCGGCATCCTCTTCACGGCGGTCGTGGTCGGCGTGGGCTGCGGACTGGTCAACGGGGTGCTCATCGCGTTCGGCCAGATGGTGCTGTTCATCGCCACCCTCGCCATGCTGGCCTCGGCGCGCGGCCTGGCGCTCCAGATCACCGACGGCCGCACCCAGGTCGTCACGGTCCCCAGCGTCCTGGACCTCGGCGAGCGCGACGCCTACATCCTCGGCATCCCGCCCCTGGTCCTGGTGTTCGCGGCGGTCACCGTCATCGGCTGGCTGGTGCTCAACCGGACCACCTTCGGCCGCCGCACGGTCGCCGTCGGCGGCAACGCGGAGGCCGCCCGCCTCGCCGGCATCGACGTCCGTCGCCAGCGGCTCTACCTCTACCTCCGTCCGGGCTGTGCTGCGGCATCGCCGCCTTCCTCCTGATCGTCCTGGCCGGCTCCGGCCAGAACACCAACGGCAACCTCTACGAACTCGACGCCATCGCCGCCGCGATCATCGGCGGAACGCCCTGACCGGCGGCCGGGCCACATCCTGGGCTCGTGCCGGTGTCCTGATCTTCACCACCATCACCAACATCTTCGCCCTGAACAACCTGCAGACCGACGTGCAGCAGATCGCCAAGGGCGCGATCATCGTCGCCGCCGTGCTGGTCCAGCGCCGTACCGCAAGCACGCATTGAGGAAAGGGTCCACCGTCATGACGAACCTCACGAGCCGCAGAGGGCTGCTCTTCGGAGCCGCCGCCGTGTCCGCCGCGTGCCGCCCCACGGGGTGCACCAGCAACGACCCCGACGACGGCGAGGACAAGGCCGCTGGACACGCAGCCGGCCGCCGACGACAAGCCGGGCAAGCCGGTCACCATCGGCTACGCCGGCCCGCAGGCCGACCACGGCTGGCTCAACGCCGTCAACGACCAGGCTCAGAAGCGCGCGGAGAAGTACTCGGAAGTCACCCTGGAGGTCACCGAGGGCTCCAACGACACCGCGCAGCAGATCGGTCAGATCGAGACCCTCATCAACAAGAAGGTCGACGTCCTGGTGGTGCTGCCCGCCGACGGCAAGGCGCTCACCCAGGTCGGCCTGAAGGCGATGCGGGCCGGCATCCCGGTCATCAACCTCGACTGGATCTTCAACAGCCCCCAGGCCTACCGCTGCTGGGTCGGCGGCGACAACTACGGCATGGGCCTCAACGCCGCCCACTACATCGGCGAGAAGCTCAAGGACAAGCCGGACGCACGGGTCATCGAGCTGGCCGGCATCGACAACCTGGAACTGACCCAGCAGCGCACCCAGGGCTTCGACGACGGCCTGAAGAACTACCCGAACATCAAGAAGGTGGCCCGCCAGGCCGCCGAGTTCACCGTCGAGTCCGGCCAGGCCAAGATGGCCCAGCTGCTCCAGGCCCAGTCGAACTTCGACGCCCTGTGGAACCACGACGACGACCAGGGGCGTGGGCGCCCTGCGCGCCATCGAGCAGGCCGGACGCGACGACTTCCTGATGGTCGGCGGCGCGGGGGCGCTCTCCGCCTTCCAGGCCATCAAGGCGGACAGCGGCGTACTGAAGGCGACCGTGCTCTACCCGCCGACCATGGCCGCCTCCGCGATCGACCTGGCCCGCGCCCTCGGCCAGGGCAAGGGCGTCAGCGGCCTCGCCGAGTTCGAGATCCCTCGACCGTCACCTGCTACTCGGCCGTGGTCGACAAGGAGAACGTCGACCAGTACATGTCCACGGGCTTCGCGAGGGCTGCCAGCCCCACGGCCGGCCTGACCAGCCGGCCGTCGGGCGGGGCCCGCCCCCACCGCGCCATCACGACGAGGAGGACATCCGCATGGGACAGCCGCAGCAGCCCGAGGGGGCCGGGGCGGAGGCATCAGCCGCCGGAACCGGGACCGACAGCGGGACCGGGACCAGGGGCGACGGGGGCATCCGCGACCGGACCGGCGCTGCGCGTCGGCATGGTCGGCTACGCCTTCATGGGTGCCGCACACTCCCAGGGCTGGCGCACCGCCGGCCGGGTCCTCGACCTGCCGCTCGACCCGGTACTGGCCGCGATCTGCGGCCGGGACGCCGACGCCGTCCGCACCGCGCGCCTGACCGGCACGGCTGGGCGAGCACCGAGACGGACTGGCGGACCCTGCTGGAACGGGACGACATCGACCTCGTGGACATCTGCACCCCCGGCGACAACCACGCCGAGATTGCGCTGGCCGCGCTCGCCGCCGGAAAGCACGTCCTGTGCGAGAAGCCGCTGGCCAACACCGTCGCCGAGGCGGAGGCGATGACCCGGGCCGCCGACGAGGCGCACGCCCGGGGCCAGCTGGCGATGGTCGGGTTCAACTACCGCCGGGTGCCGGCCACCGCGCTGGCCCGGCGGATGCTGGCCGAGGGCCGCGTCGGCCGGCTGCGGCACGTACGGGTGACGTACCTCCAGGACTGGCTGGTGGACCCGAAGGCGCCGCTGACCTGGCGGCTGCGCAAGGAGCTGGCCGGTTCGGGAGCCCTCGGCGACCTCGGCGCGCACATCGTCGACCTCGCGCAGTACCCGACGGGGAGCGGATCGCGGGCGTCTCCGCCCTCACCGAGACCTCTCGTACGGGAACGTCCGCCGCCCGAGGGCGCCGCCGGGGACTGTCGGCGGGTCGGCGGACGGCGTCACCGGCGAGGTCACGGTCGACGACGCCGCCGTCTTCACCGGCCGCCTCACCTCCGGCGCCTCGTCTCCTTCGAGGCCACCCGGTACGCCACCGGTCGCAAGAACGCCCTGCGCATCGAGCTCAACGGCGAGCGTGGCTCGCTCGCCTTCGACCTGGAGCGGCTCAACGAGCTGTCGTACCACGACGGTACGGAGCCGGGGAGCACGCCGGATTCCGCCGCATCCTCGTCACCGAACCCGAGCATCCCTACCTGGACGCCTGGTGGCCGCCGGGCCAGGGGCTCGGCTACGAGCACCTTCGTCCACCAGGCGCGCGATCTCGTCCACGCCGTCGCGGAAGGCCGCCGGCCCGAGCCGTCCTTCGCCGACGGGCTGCAGGTGCAGCGCGTGCTCGCGGGTGGTGGAGGAGAGCGCCGAGAAGAATTCCGTCTACACCCCGATCGCCCTCTGAGGAGGCTGGCAGCGACATGCCGCGCAACTTCACTCTCTTCACCGGCCAGTGGGCGGACCTGCCTCTGGAGGAGGTCTGCCGCCTCGCCCGCGACTTCGGCTACGAGGGCTGGGAACTCGCCTGCTGGGGCGACCACTTCGAGGTCGACAAGGCCCTCGCGGACCCCTCCTACGTGGACTCCCGCCACCAGCTGCTCGACAAGTACGGGCTGAAGTGCTGGGCGATCTCCAACCACCTCGTCGGCTGCGTTAGTTCTGCGACGCCATCATCGACGAACGCCACCGGGCCATCCTGCCCGACCGCATCTGGGGCGACGGCGACGCCGAGGGGTGGTGCAGCGCGCCGCCGCCGAGATCAAGGACACCGCGCGGCCGCGGCGCGCCTCGGCGTCGACACCGTCATCGGCTTCACCGGGTCCGCCATCTGGCACCTGGTCGCCATGTTCCCGCCCGCCCCCGAGTCGATGATCGAGCGCGGCTACCAGGACTTCGCCGACCGCTGGAACCCGATCCTCGACGTCTTCGACACCGAGGGCGTGCGGTTCGCGCACGAGGTCCACCCCAGCGAGATCGCCTACGACTACTGGACCACCCAGCGCGGGCCCTGGAGGCGGTCGACCACCGGCCCGCCTTCGGCCTCAACTTCGACCCGTCCCACTTCGTGTGGCAGGACCTCGACCCCGTCGGCTTCCTGTGGGACTTCCGCGACCGGATCTACCACGTCGACTGCAAGGAGGCCCGCAAGCGCCTCGACGGCCGCAACGGGCGGCTCGGCTCCCACCTGCCGTGGGGCGACCGCGCCGCGGCTGGGACTTCGTGCCGGCCGGCCACGGCGACGTGCCCTGGGAGGACGTCTTCCGGATGCTGCGCTCCATCGACTACCAGGGCCCCGTGTCCGTCGAGTGGGAGGACGCCGGCATGGACTGTCTCCAGGGGGCCCCCGAGGCTCTCACCCGACTCAAGGCCTTCGACTTCGAGCCGCCCAGCGCGTCCTTCGACGCCGCGTTCAACAGCTGAGCCGCGGCGCGTCACCAGCTGCTCCAGGCGCCCGACGGCAGGTCGGGGACGGGGGCCGGATCATCCGCCGGTCCCCGGTCCGACCTGCCCGAATCCCACTTTGTCCTGTATTGGGAAAAGTTGAACCAGTCCTGGCCCAAGGGGTGTCGGCCCAGGAAGAACGCGGTTACCGTCCCTGAAGTGTTCAGGACACCCACACCTCCGGGGTGACGGCGCACCCCGGCGCTCGCACGGCACGTCTTCGCACCCACCCGTACGGCCCATCCCGTTCCCGGAGGGACTTCGTGCACAGAAGCAGAACCGGAAAGTCCAAACCCACGAGGCTTCGCACCACCCTCGCCCTGTTCACCGGCCTGATGCTGGCCGTGGGCACCCCGGCGACCGTCGCCGGCGCCCACCCCGGCCACCCGGAACACGACGGGACCGGCAGCCGCCGAGGGACAGTTCCAGCAGGTACCGCTCGCCAAGGGCGAACCTGAGATGGGCGAGCCGATGTCGCTCGCCGTGCTCCCGGACCGCAGCGTCCTGCACACCTCGCGCGACGGCACGCTGCGCCTCACCGACCAGGGCGGCGTCACCAAGGTCGCCGGCAAGCTCGACGTCTACAGCCACGACGAGGAGGGGCTGCAGGGCGTCGGCATCGACCCGGACTTCGAGAACAACCGGGCGATCTACCTCTACTACGCCCCCGCCGCTCGACACCCCCGCGGGCGACGCCCCCGAGACCGGCACCGCCGAGGACTTCAAGAAGTTCGACGGCGTCAACCGCCTCTCCCGCTTCGTCCTCAACGCCAACGGCACGCTGGACATGGCCAGCGAGAAGAAGGTCCTGGACGTCGCGGCCTCCCGCGCACCTGCTGCCACGTCGGCGGCGACATCGACTTCGACGCCGAGGGCAACCTCTACCTGTCCACCGGCGACGACACCAACCCGTTCGCCTCCGACGGCTACACGCCGATCGACGAGCGACCGGACCGCAACCCGGCCTTCGACGCCCGCCGCAGCTCCGGCAACACCAACGACCTGCGCGGCAAGATCCTGCGCATCAAGGTCGCCGAGGACGGCTCGTACACCGTCCCGGAGGGCAACCTCTTCGCCCCGGGCACCGAGAAGACCCGCCCCGAGATCTACGCGATGGGCTTCCGCAACCCCTTCCGGATGAACATCGACAAGAAGACCGGCACCATCTACGTCGGTGACTACGGCCCCGACGCCGGCGCCGCCGACCCGAACCGGGGCCCGGCGGGACAGGTCGAGTACGCCAAGGTGACCAAGCCCGCCAACTTCGGCTGGCCCTTCTGCACCGGCGACAACGACGCCTACGTCGACTACGACTTCGCCACCAAGACCTCCGGCGGGAAGTTCGACTGCGCCGCCCCGAAGAACACCTCGCCGCACAACACGGGCCTCGTCGACCTGCCGCCCGCGCAGGCCGCCTGGATCCCGTACGACGGTGACTCCGTGCCCGAGTTCGGCAGCGGCTCCGAGTCCCCATGGGTGGCCCGGTCTACCGCTACGACCCGGACCTCGACTCCTCCGTGAAGTTCCCCGAGGAGTACGACGGCGACTTCTTCGCCGGCGAGTTCGGCCGCCGCTGGATCAAGCGGATCGAGCAGACCGAGGACGGTGCGGTCGCGAAGATCAATGACTTCCCGTGGACCGGCACCCAGGTCATGGACATGGCATTCGGCCCGGACGGCGCGCTCTACGTCCTGGACTACGGCCTCTCCTGGTTCCAGGGTGACAAGGACTCCGCGCTCTACCGGATCGAGAACGCCGACGACGGCTTCTCCCCGATCGCCGAGGTGAGCGCCGACAAGACGTCGGGTGCGGCCGGCCTGAAGGTCAAGTTCACCGCCTCCGTCAAGGACGCCGACTCCCCGGACCTCACCTACAGCTGGGACTTCGGCGACGGCACCAAGGGCGAGGGCCTCACGCCCACCCACAAGTACAAGAAGGTCGGCACCTACACCGCGACCTTCACCGCGAAGGACCCCGAGGGCAACACCGGCAACGCCAGTCTCCGGATCGTGGTCGGCAACACCGAGCCCAAGGTGACCATCGAGACGCCGGGCAACGGCACCCTGCTGCCGATGGGGGAGCCCATCCCCTTCAAGGTGAAGGTCACCGACCCCGAGGAGACGATCGACTGCTCCAAGGTCAAGGTCGCCTACAGCCTCGGCCATGACTCCCACGCCCACGAGCTGACCAGCGAGATGGGCTGCGAGGGCACCCTCAACCCGCCGCCCGGCGACGGCGGCCACGACCCCAACGCCAACATCTACGGCGTCGTCGGCGCCAGCTACACCGACGGCGGGGCCAACGGCCAGGAGGCCCTGACCGGCACCGCGCGCACCGTGATCCAGCCCCCGCACCGCCAGGCCGAGCACTTCACCACCCAGCAGGGTGTGGCGGTCATCGACAAGACCGGCGCCAACGGCGGCAAGACCGTCGGTGACATCAACGACGGCGACTGGATCTCCTTCAGCCCGTACAAGTTCGACGGGCAGAAGAAGCTGACCGTCCGGGCCTCCTCCGGCGGCGCCGGCGGCTTCGTCGAGCTGCGCACCGGCTCGCCCACCGGCAAGCTGCACGGCTCGGCGTACATCCCGCCGACCGGTGGCTGGGGAGACGTTCCAGAACGTCGACGTGCCGCTGCGGTCGCTGCCGAAGCGCACCACGGAGATCTACCTGGTCTTCCGGGGCGGCGACGGCGCGCTGTTCGACGTGGACGACTTCGAGTTCTCCAAGGAGCCGTTCAAGAAGGGGCAAGAAGGTCCTGGTCTTCTCCAAGACGGCCGGCTTCCGCCACGACTCCATCCCGGAGGGTGTCGCCGCGCTGAAGGAGCTGGGCACTCCCGCCGGTATCTCGGTCACGGCGACCGAGGAGGCCGGACAGTTCACCACGGCCAACCTCGCCAAGTACGACGCGGTGGCCTTCATGTCCACCACCGGTGACGTACTCAACGCCGACCAGCAGAAGGCGTTCGAGAACTACGTCAAGAACGGCGGCGGCTACATGGGCATCCACGCCGCCGCCGACACCGAGTACGACTGGGAGTTCTACGGCGGCCTCGTCGGCGCCCACTTCGACTCGCACCCGGCCATCCAGAAGGCCACCGTGCGCGTCGAGGACCACGACCACCCGTCGACCGCGCACCTGGACGACGCGTGGGAGCGCACCGACGAGTGGTACAACTACCGCACCAACCCGCGGGAGCAGGCCAAGGTCCTCGCCACCCTCGACGAGACCACCTACGACGGCGGCAACATGAAGGGCGACCACCCGATCGCCTGGTGCCAGAGCTACGGCGGCGGCCGCTCCTTCTACACCGGCGGCGGCCACACCAAGGAGTCCTACGCGGACGAGGCCTTCCGGACCCACCTGCTCGGCGGCATGCAGTACGCCACCGGCCAGGTCAAGGCGGACTGCAAGCCGGACAAGGGCTACCGGGACATCTTCAACGGCCAGACCCGGGACGGCTGGAAGCAGGCCGGCCCCGGCTCCTTCGACGTCAAGGACGGCACGCTGGAGTCCAACGGCGGCATGGGCCTGCTCTGGTACGAGGCCAAGGAGCTGAAGTCGTACTCCCTCAAGCTGGACTGGAAGATGCGAGGCGACGACAACTCCGGGATCTTCGTGGGCTTCCCGGCCTCCGACGACCCCTGGTCCGCGGTGAACAAGGGTTACGAGATCCAGATCGACGCCACGGACGCGCCCGACCGCACCACGGGCTCCGTCTACTCCTTCAAGTCGGCGAACATCAAGGCCCGTGACCAGGTCCTGCGGCCGCCCGGCCAGTGGAACTCCTACGAGATCAAGGTCCAGGGCGAACGCCTCCAGGTGTTCCTCAACGGAGTCAAGATCAACGACTTCACCAACAAGGACCCCGAGCGGAGCCTGACCGACGGCTACATCGGACTCCAGAACCACGGAGCCGCCGACCAGGTCTCCTTCCGCGACATCCAGCTGAAGGAACTGCCCGCCAAGGGCGACTAGAACGGCGGCGGGCGGAGGACGCCGGACCTCCGCCCGCCGTCCCCCCGGGCACCGCCCGGGCCCCGCTTCCGGCATCGCACCCGGTTCGCACACGACAAGGAGGCTGCCCATGTCCGCCGAACCGTCCCTGTCCACCCCCTCCTCGGCCCCCCGCATCGGTGTCTGGCTCATCGGTGCGCGCGGTTCCGTGGCCACCACCGCCGTCGCGGGCTGCGCGGCCGTCGCCGCCGGGCTCCATCCGCCGACCGGGATGGTCACCGAGACCGCTCCCTTCGCCTCGTGCGGTCTGCCATCGTTGTCGTCGCTCGTCTTCGGCGGTCACGACACCGTCGACTGCCCGCTGCCCAAGCGGGCCGAGCACCTCGCCGCCGGTGGCGTCCTGCCGCACGGCCTGCCGTCCGCGTACACGCCGAACTCGTCGCCGCCGACCAGGAGATCAGGCCCGGCGGCCCCCTCCCCGGGGACACGGACGGCGGCCCGGAGCGCACCCAGGACCAGTGGATCGACGTGTTCGCGGCCGACATCCGCGACTTCGTGCGGCGCCAGGGCCTCGCGGGCGCCGTCGTGGTCAACGTCGCCTCCACCGAACCCGCCCCCACCGACGGCACGCTGCCGCCCAGCTCCTCTACGCGGCCGCCGCCCTGCGCGCCGGCTGCCCCTACGTCAACTTCACCCTCCACGGGTCTGCACCACCCGGCGCTGGCCCCGCTCGCCGACTCCTCGGGCCTGCCCTACGCGGGCCGTGACGGCAAGACCGGGCAGACCCTGCTGCGATCGGTACTCGGCCCGGATGTTCACCTGCAACGCGCTCGCGGTGCGCGCCTGGTCCGGCACCAACCTCCTGGGCGGTGGCGATGGCGCGGCGCTCGCCGACCCGCGCGCGGCCGCCGCCAAGAACGCGGGCAAGGAACGCGTCCTCGCCGACACCCTCGGCGCCGCGCCCGAGGGCGAGGTCCACATCGACGACGTGCCCGCGCTCGGCGACTGGAAGACCGCCTGGGACCACATCGCCTTCGACGGCTTCCTCGGCGCCCCGCATGGTCCTCCAGACCACCTGGCAGGGCTGCGACTCGGCGCTCGCCGCGCCGCTCGTCCTCGACTTGGCGCGGCTGGTCGCCCGCGCCCGGGGAAAGGGCCTGTCCGGCCCGCTGGGCGAACTGGGCTTCTACTTCAAGGACCCGGTGGGCGACGGCCCGTCGTCCCTGGCCGAGCAGTACGCGGAGCTGGTGGGCTTCGCGGAGCGGCTGCGGGACGGCGCCGACGCCCCCGGGACGCAACGGTGAGCCGCGCGGTCACCGTGCCGCGGATGCGTCCGTGCCGTCCGGGCCGGCCGACGCCACGAGGGGCGGCCCGGACGGCACGGACGATGCCCCGGCCCCCGGTGGCGGCACGCCCGGCGAGCCCCGCCCGACCGGCTCCGGCCGCGCGGGCGCGTGGGCCGAACTGCTGCGCCTGCCCGCGCTGTTCACCGTCCCCGGCGACGCCCTGGCCGGCGCCGCGGCGGCCGGCGCGCGCCCGGGGCCCCGCACCCTGCTCGCCATCGCATCCTCCCTGTGCCTGTATGAGGCCGGCATGGCCCTGAACGACTGGGCGGACCGCGCCGAGGACGCCGTGGAACGCCCGCACCGCCCGCTTCCGTCCGGCCGCGTCCGTCCGGCCGCCGCCCTCACCGGGCGGCCTGCGGCCTCACCGGCGCCGGCCTGCTGCTCGCCGCCCGCGCCGGCCGGCCCGCCCTCGCGGTGGCCGCGCCGCTGGCGGCGACCGTCTGAGCCTACGACCTGGCGCTGAAGCACACGCCGGCCGGTCCCGCGGCCATGGCCGCCGCCCGCGGACTGGACCTGCTCCTGGGCGCGGCCGCCACCGGCGGCGACACCCGGGCCGCACTGCCCTCCGCCGCACTGCTCGGCAGCCACACCCTGGCGGTCACGGCCGTCTCCCGCCGGGAGACCACCGGCGGCTCGCCCCTGGCCCCGCTGGCGGCCCTCGCGACGACGGGGGCGCTGACCTGGTCGGTCGCCCACCGCCGCACCCGACTCCCGGCAGGCCGGCGGGCAGCAGCCGCCCCCGGCCCGCCGGGCTCCAGCCCCGCCGAGGGGCCCGTCCCGGGGCACGGGCGGCGCTCTTGTCACCGCCCTGGGCGCCGCCTACGCCGCCACGGCCGCCCGTCCCTACCTCCACGCCACGCTCAACCCCTCACCCCCGCTCACCCAGCGCGCCGTGGGCGGCGGCATCCGGGCCACGATCCCGCTCCAGGCCGCGCTCGCCGCCCCGTTCCGGCGCGACCGCCACGTCCCTGCTGGTCGCGGCCCTGGCGCCGGCCGGCCGGATGTTCGCGAGAAGGGCGGCCATGAGGAAGGTGAGCATCACATGAGCCGGAACCCGCACCAGGAGCTGAACGCGGGCGCGGACGGCCACACGGGCCGCGCGGACGACCACACGGACGGCGACACGCACGGCCGCGCGGACGTGACCGGACGCCCGCGGCCGAACCGCGACGCTGCCGCACCACTCCCTCTCCGCTTCGGCTACGGCACCAACGGCCTCACCGACCTCCGTCTCGACGACGCCCTCGCCCTCCTCGCCGACCTCGGCTACGACGGCGTCGGCCTGACCCTCGACCACATGCACCTCGACCCGCTCGCCGACGACCTGGCCGCCCGCACCCGCCGGGTCGCGCACCGGCTGGACGCGCTCGGGCTGGGCGTCACCGTGGAGACGGGCGCCCGCTATGTGCTCGACCCGCGTCGCAAGCACGGCCCCTCCCTCCTCGACCCGGACCCGGACGACCGGGCCCGCCGCGCCGACCTCCTCGTCCGCGCCGTCCGGGTCGCCGCCGACCTGGGTGCCCACGCCGTGCACTGCTTCAGCGGCATCACCCCGGCCGGTACGGACGAGGACACGGCGTGGAAGCGGCTGGCCGAGTCGCTCTCCCCGGTCCTGGACGCCGCCGCCACCGAGGGCGTCCCCCTGGCCGTCGAACCCGAACCGGGCCACCTCCTCGCCACCCTCGCCGACTTCCACCGACTGCGCGGCACCCTCGGCGACCGGGAGCACCTCGGCCTCACCCTGGACATCGGCCACTGCCAGTGCCTCGAACCCCTCACGCCCGCCGACTGCGTGCGCGCCGCCGCCCCCTGGCTGCGCCACGTACAGATCGAGGACATGCGCCGCGGCTGTGCACGAACACCTCCCCTTCGGTGACGGCGAGATCGACTTCCCGCCCGTCCTCGACGCCCTCGCCGCCACCGGCTACCAGGGCCTGACCGTCGTCGAACTGCCGCGCCACTCCCATGCGG
>JAKFGP010000067.1 GCA_021502835.1 Streptomyces thinghirensis | reverse complement strand
GGTAGCCGCCCGTTCAATTTCTCGAATTTGGGTGTTTAACCCTTGTCCAGGGTTTGTGTAACCTTGTTTTCCGCATTTATCGTGAAACGCTTTCGCGTTTTTCGTGCGCCGCTTCACACGGCGTCATACGCCGATTCACCCCAATGTGGTGGTTCCCCGGTTCCCTTGCGGGATTCGGCGCGTGCACACAGGACCGCCTTCTGTGACGGCTGGGACGACCGCTGCGTTATCGAACGTTAATAGACGCGGGGCTCGGATTCCAAGCCGTTCCTCTTGATCATTAACGGATCCGGCCCGGACCGTACGCCTCACGATCGGTGAAAACCGGGCGAGTTGACCGGGCCTGAGTGTTCCCTTTCCCGCTCCGAGTTCCTGACAGTTCGTCAGTTGTTATGCGGAGGGGGTCAGTCCAGTCACGTCCGGTGATGTTGATCAAGATCCGATCAGGGCCGTCGTACGGCGAGCAGTGCCACATGTCGTCGGCCATGCCGCCCCGGAGTGCCGGCGTACGTCCTCGGCGGGGTGTCGAGCAAGCTCCGTCGGATGCCCGGAACACGCGGCCGGCCAGCCGCACGTGCGGATCGTAGAACTCGCCCCGGGCGTCCCGCGCTTCCAGACAGTCCGTCGGTGTACAGCAGCAGCGTGGCCCCACCGGGAAGTCGGCCTCCTCCAGCGCGGTCGGGCCCACACGCCCAGCTCGCCCATGCCGAGGCGGCAGCGCCGACTCCCAGGCGGGCAGCGGGCGCAGGGGTGCCGTCGGCGTACAGCGGCGAGGGGCGGCGGATGGCCGCGGTTGACGATGCGGACGATCCCGTCGCCGTGCGGGAGTTCGGCGAGTACGGCCGATAGTGGTGAACCCTTCGAAGGCGTCCAGTCCGTCGCGCCGGGTGCCCTCGCGCGCCAGCGCCCGCTCCAGCCGCTGCGCCACCGCCTCCAGTGTCACCTCCTGCTCGGCGGCCTCCCGGAACGCGCCGATCACCACGGCGGCAGCGGCCACCCGCGCCCATGCCCTTGCCGCGCACGTCCCCGACGATGAGCCGGATGCCGCGCGCACTGTCCTGCGCACCGCGTACAGATCACCGCCGATGAAGGCGTCGGCCTGCGCGGCACCTCGTAACAGGCGGCGATCTCCGAACCGCCGATCCACTCGGCGGGCTCGAACAACCTGGCGCGCTGGGCAGCCTCGGCGATCGCGGACGGAGACGAGGCGCTCGCGGTGCGGCGGACGGAAGCCGTTGACGAGTACGGCGAGCACGGCGACCGTCGCAGTAATGATCTGGCTCGGTGAGGGAGTCGGCGTAGTGGATGACGCCCTTGCTCCAGTTGCAGCCCGATGACGGCGGCGACGACGGCGACACCGGTGAGCGCCGTGCCGCGCCGTGAGTAGATCGGCGCGGCGACCGGGCGCGGCCGTGTAAAAGGGCCGCGGTGAAGTACCTCGGGGTGAAGATGTCATGCAAGGACGGCGACGATCAGCAGGATGGGGGCAGGCGCACGAGAGCCCCGCCCGTACGGAGTCCGCCGCGGCGGCCGCGTGCGGCGGCACGCGTTCGGGCCGTCGCCGGCGAGGCCTGAGGTCAGGCACGGGATCGCCGGGGGCAATGCCGGCCCGGGCATACGCTCCTCGTCCTCCAGCTCCACCTGGCCGCACCACTCGTCTCCCGCCGCGCGTCACGCCGCTTGCCGTCCCGGTCCTCCAGGTTTCCCGGAGCGGGGGCGGGGCGAGCCGTGGAGAGGCCGATCGGGTGACGTCGCGGAGCACGTACGAGGGGCAAACGCACCGACGGCCGGAATCCTCATGATTCCGCCTTCGGCCTCAATTAGCGGGGACAGGATTTGAACCTGCGACGCCTTGGTTATGAGCCCAGCGAGCTACCCAGCTGCTCCACCCCGCGCCGTTGTGTCTCTACTGTACGTCATCCCGGGGGTGGAATGCACATCCGTATCTCCCTACCCCTCGGAGGTGGGCGGTTCGGCGCCTTCGCCCGCTGCTCGTACTCCGGCAGTGGACGACGGCGGCGCCCCCCGGCGGCGAGCCTCCGCTGCCGTCCGCCCCCGGCACGAAGGTGTCCGGCTCCCGCCAGGCCGTGACCCCACGCGGCGTACCCCGGCGTCGAGGATCAGCCGCGCACAGGGCGCGGGCCGGGAGGCGCGGCGGGCACACGGCTCCAGGCTGCTGTAGACGGTGGCGGTCGCGAGCCGCCGGTCGGCGGGGTCGCCCTTCGCGAGCGCCGCCTCCTCGGCGTGCACGACGGGGTCGTCCCCCCTCGCGCGAGGTGCCCCCCGCGCCAGCTCGCTCCCGTCGGCGGCGACCACGACCGCCCCCACGCTGAACGCCGTCCCGGACGGCGAGGGCACAGCTCGGCAAGCTCGCAGGCGAGCGCCAGCCAGTGCCGGTCGGCGGCGGTGACCCGGCTAGTCGCCGGTGCCGGGCGCGGTGGGCAGGTACCGGTTCAGCACCACGTCCTCGATGCGCCGCGACTCCACCAGCCGCAGCCGCCCGCCCTGGTAGGCACCGGGCCCGAAGAGGCAGGGGCGCGTCCGGATCCGCCCGAAGGCAGCGGCGCGAGGACGAGGCTGGAGTTCGTCGGCGAGAGTTCCTGCCGCAGCAGCTGGCTGTGCACGGTCCCGCCGCCCTCGACCGCCCATGGCCGCCGGACGCCTCGCCGGTCGTGCAGGTACCTCCAGGCCCGCGTGCCAGTCGAGGTGCGGGGCCGAGCGGCACGACGTCGGCGCCGATCCCCAGCGCGCGGGCCCGCCGGGCCCCGTCGTCCCGTGGTCAGAGACACCTTCTCGCCTCCCGTGTGCCCAGAACGCGCGCCGCCGGAATTCCAGCTCGCCGGTGGCGCTGACCAGCTCTCCTTGAGCGGATACTCCGCCCGCCCCGCCGCGCGACCCGCCCGGCCCGCCGCTCGGCGAGTTCACCAACGGCCGCAGATTGTCGGCCCGGATCGGTGCCGGCGCCGACGAGGATCGAGTCGACGGACGCCCGCACCTCGTCGACGCGGTCGAGAGTCGACCCGGCGAGGAGAGCAGGAGCCGGGTCGGGGCCGGTGTCGTCCAGGTAGCCGTCAAGGAACAAGGCGGCGGAGAAGGAGGACTGACGGGAGGGACATCGGCGGGCTCCGAACAGTCGAGCGGGGCGGGCAGGCGGAACAACGCTATGAGAACGCCCTAACCTCCGTCGACAGCGGGCAGGCGTCGCCCGCGCGACTCCGCGACCCCTCAGCGCGTCAGCCCGGACACTCCGGTCAGGCCCGGATTCGCGGTGAGCGGACCCTCGGCGTTCGGGGACCTGGGTCGTCCAGCACCCCGGCGGGCGGACGGAGCACGTCCAGTCCATCGGCGGGCTGCCGGGCCTCCGTCTCGTCGGCGAGGCCAAGGACACGATCCACGCCGCCGTCGCCAGGGGCGAGAAAGCGGGGTGCCCTCCCGGCGACAGCCAGGGCGGGAGCCGTAGCGCGGTGAACCCCTCCATCGGGCGGCCGCCTTCCGCGCACCGACGATGTCTGGTCGAGGTCGATGCCGAGAATCGGCGGCGAGCACGAGGAGCGAAGACGGCGATGCCGCTGCGGTCCCTGCTCCTGTTACTGCTCGTAGGCGGTGAGGTAGGGGCGGACGAGGGCGGGATGCGGTGCCGTCGAGGGAGGTGACGGCAGTAGGGGGAGTGGTGGAGGAGAGGGTGCGGGGGCGGTGTTGCGGAGAGGGCGCGGGGCGCGGTGTCCGAGGGCCCCTGCGCGGTGGAATCCCAGTGCCGGGGCCGAGGAGAGGCCCAGCCAATGGGCGATGCGATGGATAAGGTCGTGCATGTCGACGCTCTGGTAAGCGTTGGCCGTGCCCCGAGTGGGCCCTGCCGAATGCCGCCGGGTCTCTGCGTTACTGTCAGAACACAGTGCACTAGGGAGCGTCCGGCAGCAATAGGTAGCGGACGGTTGCACCCATTGGCACCTGTTACCCAGCGCTTTAGCGTTCAGGCGTAGCTGATGACCGTCAATGGCGGCCACGACCCGGCGAAGTCACGTGTACGTGTATCTACAGGTCGCGCACCGCATCACCAGAGCAGATTCGGACGGGGCGACTTCCTGTGGGCGCGCGCGCCTGCCCGGCGGGCGCCTGATCTCTCGGAGGAGTACGGCGTGGCCGTCAGCACCATCCGCCGAGCCGTCCGAGAACTGCGAGAACAAGGGCTGCTCATCACCGTCCCCGTCAAGGGGAACCTTCGTGCGCGAGTCCCCGACAACGAGGACGGGACCGCCAACTGACAGTCCGTCAGGCTATATGTGTGCGTCGCCGGGTGAGCGTCAATGCGCGAGTCTCCCGTGCCGCTTGACTCTCCGAGTGACTGGAGACCGGAGAGTGTGCGTCATGAACGGCGCGACGCCCCGTACTCGATCGGTGACCCTGTCCGCCCGCACCGGCGTGCCCGGTACGGACGATCCGGTTCTACTCGGACACCGGCCTGCTGCCCACCCACTCACCGCACCCCCGGCCGGCTACCGCCGTTGCAGCGACGCGGCCCTGGGCCCGACTCCACCTCATCTGCGTCCTGCAGGAGCTGGACGTCGACCTCGCCACCGTCCGCCGCGTCCTGGACGGCGACCTCCCCCGTCGCCGACGTCGCCGCCGCGCGCACCGACGCCACCCTCCGGATCCGCGTGCTGCACATGCGGCACAGCATGCTGCGTCTCATTGCCCAGCGCGGCTCGAGCCCCGAGGAGACAGTTCTCATGCACCGCCTCACCCGCCTCACCTCCGACGAACGACGGCGCATGGTGACCGACTTCATCGCCGACCTCGGCACCGACACCCTCACACCGCAGTACTGCCGCGCCGCGCGCACCCGCCTTGCCCGAGCTCCCCGACGTTCCTTCCGACGCCCAGCTCGCCGCGTGGATGGAGATCGCCGGCACTCATCGCCGACGACGGCTTCCGCGCGCGCATGGCGCATGCGGCAGTCCCGCCGCCGACGCGGACGCCCTGCCGGGTGCAGCTCCCGATGCAGTGGCAGGGCTCATCCCCATCGTCAGACGGACTGTCGCCGCCGCCGAGGGCGCGGGCATCGACCCGGACGGTGACGATGCCGTCCCGTTAGTCGACGCCGTCGTGGGGCACTTCGCCGCCGCCCTCGGCCGCCCTGACGGCACGGAGCTGCGGGAGTGGATGGCCCGG
Source organism: Streptomyces thinghirensis (assembly GCA_021502835.1). The sequence continues at coordinate 232,431 of JAKFGP010000067.1, read as the reverse complement.
CAATTCGAGGCGGGACACGACCCGCTCGTCGAGCGCTACTGGCGCCTGGTCTGGATCGTCAGCGACTGGCGGGTGGTTCCCGCGCACCTTCCCTTCCAGCCCTGGATGATCAAGGCCCTGCGCCGCCGGTAAGAGAAGCTTTCGCTCACGCACGAGCCCGGGAACGAGTCGGCGCCCGGGTCGGCCGAAGCCGACCCGGGCGCCGCCGTGCAGAGTCAGAGGGCGTGCGCCCGCCTGCAAAACCGTAGGCCCTGTGGGACTCGAACCCACAACCAATGGATTAAAAGTCCACTGCTCTGCCAGATTGAGCTAAGGGCCCGGGGCGTGTTGCGTGATGTTGCCACGCCGAGCATGGCCGACGCGGCCGGGACGCCGATCGGGTATCGGCGTCCCGGCCGCGTCGCGCCGGTGTCGTGGGACGCGGTGGTTACGGATCCACCGGCTCCGGGAGCGTTCGCGCGGGCGGCACGCGGGCAGGTGCGTTCGTGGTCGGGGTTGAGGAACCAGTGGCGAGGCCGAGGCCAGCCACCAGGTCGCGGCGAAGCCGAGGACGACCAGGACGGCGATCGGCGCGTAGTTGAAGGTCTCCCGGGTGACCGGGGAGACCTGCGGCAGCATGAACAGGACCGTGATGACGCCGACCCACGCCACCGCCACCACGCCCACCGCCTGCGACCAGCGGCAGGTGCCAGGGTCCGCGTTCGAAGGCGGCGCCCTTGCGGACGCGCAGCAGGGGTCGGGATGACGTACGCGATGTAGAGGCCGATGACGGCGATCGACGTCACCGCCGCGTACGCCGTGACGTTGATCAGGTAGGGCAGGCCGAGGACCAGCGCGGCCGGTGCCGCCAACCAGACCGCCGCGACCAGCGTGCGGGTGCGCGGGTTGACCGTGTGCCAGACGTGGGAATAGGGCAGCGCGCCGTCGCGGGAAGGCGTAGATCATGCGGCTGTTGGCCGTCACCGACGCCATACCGCAGAGGCTGCGCCCCGATGACGACGAGGAGGAGCAGCTTCCGGCGGTCGCGCCGAGGGCGTCGAGCAGGATCTGGGCGGGCGGCGCCCCGTGGGGACGTCAGGGCGCACCTCGTAAGACTGGATGGCGAAGGTGAAGCCGAGGAGGAGGACGAAGCCGGCGATCCAGGACGTCCAGATGGCGCGGACGATGCCCTTCGGGCCGGCCGTGGACCGCGTCGTGCGTCTCCTCGGTCATGTGGGCGGAGGCGTCGTAGCCGGTGAAGGTGTACTGGGCCATGAGGAGGCCGATGAGGACGACGTAGACGCCGCTGCCCCAGCCGGTGTTGTTGACGAACTCGCCGAAGACGAAGGACGCCGACTGGTGTTGGTCGGGGGCGAAGGTCAGCGCGCCGACGATGACCGCGACGCCGGCGACGTGCCACCAGACGCTGATGCTGTTGAGAGGCCGACGATGCGGACGCCGAAGGTGTTCCAGGAGGCCGTGGAGGACGAGGATCGCGGCGAAGAGGGAGGATCGTGCGGCCCGGCGTGACCTCGAAGTCGAACTGGAGGTTCAGGTAGGCGCCCAGGAAGGACGCGGCGCCGAAGTCGATGCCGGCGGTCACCGCGACCTGGCCCAGCACGTTGAACCAGCCCGTGAACCACGCCCAGGCGGCCGCCGTGCGGGGCGGTGCGAGGCGGTGCGCCCAGAAGTACAGGCCCGCCGAGGTCGGGTACGCCGAGCAGATCTCGGCCATCGCCAGGCCGACGAAGAGGGTCATCAGGCCGACGGCGACCCAGCCCCACGTGATGACGGCGGGGCCGCCCGTGTTCATGCCGAAGAGATAGAGGGTCAGGCAACCCGAGAGGACCGAGATGATGGTGAAGGAGACCGCGTAGTTGGAGAACGCCGACATGCGGCGGGCCAGAACCTGGGTGTAGCCGAGCTGGGCCAGCCGTTCCTCGTCCGACAGCCCACTCGCCTTAGCGTCATCTGTCATGCCCCAGCAATTCCCCTGTGGCGGGCGTGACATGCGTCACTCAGTGGCCTGAACAAAGCGCCTGAACAAAGCGCCGTGGCCTCCACCCGGCAGGGCGGAGGCCACGCGCGACCTCAGACGTTCAGACGTCAGCTGTTGCGCTTCCAGCGCGGCTTGTCGTCCTGGCGGCCGAAGGACGAACCTCGGTGGTCGTCCGGCGGCCGAACGGACGGTCGTGACCCGCCGGAGCAGAAGCCGGGGCAGTCGCCCTGACGGTCGCGAGTTGAACGGACGGTCGCTGCCGGGACGGTCGCCCTGACGGTCGCGGTTGAACGGACGGTCGCTGCCGGGACGGTCGCCACCAGGCGATCACGGTTGAACGGACGGTCGCTGCCACGGTGTCCACCGCGCTCCGCCGCGGTCGTCGCCGGCGGAAGCCGCCACGGTCCTACCGCCAGTCGTCACGACGGTCGAAGGAACGCCCACCACGGTCGCCACCACGGTCGTTGCGGTCGTCACGGCGGAAGCCGCCACGGTCGCCACGCCCGGTCGTCACGACAGTCGAAGGAACAGCCACCACGGTCGTCCGGCGGTCGAAGGAACGCCCACCACGGTCGCCACCACGGTCGATTGCGGTCGTCACGGCGGAAGGCCACCACGGTCGCCACCGCGGTCGTCACGACAGTCGAAGGAACGGCCACCACGGTCGCCGCCGCGGTCGAACGAACGCCCACCACGGTCGCCACCACGGTCATTGCGGTCGTCACGGCGGAAGCCGCCACGGTCACCACCGCGGTCGTCACGACGGTCGAAGGAACGGCCACCACGGTCGCCACCCGCGGTCGTGCGGTCGTACGAACGGTCGCCGCGGTCGGCAAGCGGTCCCGGCCGTTGCCGCCGCTCCGCTCGGTCTTCTCGACCTTCTCCACGTCCCGCGCGCCCGGCTGCTCGAGGCAGCGAGACCTCGGCCTGCGCGTCGGACGCGGCGGCGGCCACCTCAGCCAGCACCGCCTCCGGGTCCTCGCCGCGCTCCCGCGCGACCCGCGCGACCAGCCGGTCGGCCTCCTCGCGCAGCTCGGTCGCACGCCGCTGGGCGCGCTCCAACTCCTTGTTGAGCTGGGCGACCTCGCGCTCGGCCTGCTGCGCCGCGTTGCCCGCGGACTCGGCCTGGACCTCGGTCATCGACCGGGCCCAGTGATCTCGGCGACCTCCGGCTCGAAGGCCGCGCCGCCTGGATGATGTGGCGCGTGGCGTCGACGCCGCGTCCTCCATCAGCCGGAAGATCTGGCGCCGCTGGTGCGGCAGGGGGAGGGAGACGACGGTGCCGGTGCTGCGACCCGCGCGCCGTACAGCCGGCGCGGTGCAGGTAGTCCTTGTGGTCACCGGCCGGGTCGACGTTCAGGACAGATCGATGCCGTCGACGTGGATGCCGCGCGCGGCGACGTCGGTGGCGACCAGGACGTTGACGTAGCCGTCCTTGAAGTCGGCCAGGGTGCGGGTACGCGCGCCCTGGGTCATGCCGCCGTGCAGCGCGTCGGCCTTCACGCCCGAGTCGCACAGCTGCTCGGCGACGCGGTCGGCGCCCAGCTGGGTGCGGACGAAGATGATGGTGCGGCCCTTGCGGGAAGGCGATGGCGCGGTGACCGGCGCCTTGTCCTTGGGCTTCACGACCAGGATGTGGTGCGACATGGTCGTCACGGCGCCCTGGGCGGCGTCGACCTCGTGGCTGACCGGGTTGTTCGGGCACCGGTCGACGAGGGTCTTGATCTCGTTCTCCATGGTCGCGGAGAACAGCATCCGCAGACCGCCGCGGGCACCTGGTCGAGCAGCTCGGTGACCTCGGGCATGAAGCCCAGGTCGGACATCTGGTCGGCCTCGTCGAGGACGGCGATCTGCACGTTCTCCAGGGAGCAGGCGCCGCGCTTGATGATGTCGCGCAGTCGGCCCGGCGTGGCGACCAGGACGTCCACGCCGCGCTCCAGGGCGTAGATCTGGTTGCCCATGAGTCCACCGCCGCAGACGACCTTCATCTTCCAGGCCGAGGACGTCGCCGTACGGCTGGAGCGCGTCGGCCACCTGCCATGGCCAGCTCGCGGGTCGGCGTCGGGATGACGGCGCGCGGCCTGTGCTTCTCGGTGCGGCCGCCGGACGGCGTGGCCAGGGTCGGCAGACCGAAGGAAGAGGTCTTGCCGGAGCCGTGCGGCCACGGCCGAGGATGTCCTTGCCGGCCAGGGCGTCCGGAATGGTCGCGGCCTGGATCGGGAAGGGGTGGTCACGCCGTTCTGCGCGAGCTTGCGCACGACGCCCTCGGGCAGACCAGCTCGGCGAAGGTGACCTCGGGAGCAGCCTCGACGGCCTCGGTCCCGGTCTCCTCGACCGTCTCGGTGATGTCGGGGTGTCGGCGTTCTCGGGCACGACGACGTGATCAGTACTGATGATGGACATGCAGAATGCGAAACCTTCCGGAGTCTCTCAGTCGGCACGCGCCCGTCAACTCCGTGAATCGCGATTCGCAATACGACCGCCTCAATGCGGTCCACCACGGCACAGGAGAGAGTACGCGCGCACGGCGCGCTCTGCGGTGGCGCCGAGCAAATGGGATCAAACGATCTACCACCATACGCACCCCTCGCCCCTGAAGGCAAACCGAGTAGCACATGCCCAGCTCAGCCGGGCTATCGCCCCGCGCCGAAGCCATCGCGCAGGCGCTGCCCTCACCGGGGCCCCGGCCTCGGGAGCCGGCTCCCGCTGCGCCAGCTGCGTCCCCGGCGGCTCGTGCGCCGACGAGGACGGCTCCGCCACCGTCGGCTCCGGCGTCGGTGAGGCGGGCGGCTCCGGGGGCTCGCGTCGGCTGCGGCTCGACCGTCCGGCTGGGCTCCGCGGGCGGCGTACGGGTGGGCGCCGGCCGTCGTCCCCGCCCTTGGCCGGCGGCGGTGCCCCGGTCGGACGGTCGGGCAGCGGGGCCGAAGGGGTGGCGTCCCTTCCCTCGCCGCCCTCCTTCTCGCCCTCGCCCTTGCCCCCGCCGTCGTCCTTGCCCTTCTTCCCCTTGCCGCGCCCCGGTCCTTGTCGGCGGCCGCCGCGATCGTACCCGGCGTTCCCCGCCCGTCGCCGCGGGGCCGCCGTCGGGTGCCCCGCCACCCCGCTCCCCGGCGGAGTGCGACGGCCTGGCGCCCCCGCCGGGCGCGTCGTCGCCGACGCTCATGCAGCCGGTGGCGGCGGCGGCGGCCACGACCGTGGCGGCCAGACGGACGGGAACGTACAAGGGGCGCACGGGCGGCCACCTCCGGGGGTCAAGGAGTCGCCGTGCCCAACTCCCGTCACCCACAAGAGGACACGCGCCACGAGCGGCGGACCTTGACCCGAGCGCGTCACCCGTACCCGAGGGCGTGCAGCCGCGCGTCGTCGATCCCGAAGTGGTGCGCGATCTCGTGCACCACCGTCACCTCGGTCTCCGCGACCACGTCCTCGCGCGTCTCGCAGAACCGCAGTGTCGGCCCCCGGTAGATGGTGATCCGGTCCGGCAGCACCCCCGCGTACCACTCCCCGCGTTCGGTCAGCGGCGTCCCCTCGTACAGCCCGAGCAGCTCGGGATCGTCCGTCGGCGGTTCGTCCTCGACGAACACCGCCACGTTGTCCATCAGCCGCGTCAGCTCCGGCGGGATCCGGTCCAGGGCCTCGGCGACCAGTTCCTCGAACTCCTCGCGCGTCATCTCCAGCACAGGCCCATTGTCGGGTACGACCGTGGCATACGACACAGCCGCCGGCGCCGCGCGTCGACACAGTCGTCCCCGCATACCCGCCCCGGGCCATGGGCATACGGGACCAATGGCCCGCGTCCGGAGCCTGCAGTCACGCACGTCCTGGCCGAGGTGATGAACCCCATCCGCAACGCCCCGCGCGCCCTCATCCGCCGCCACCACGCCCGCCGGGCGTCCCCGGCGGTCGAACTCGCCCCCGGTCGCGCCCCTGGACCCGTGCCGTCGGCCTCGTCGCCGTCGTCCTGCTCGGCGCCTGGCTGGGCCTGCTCGTCGTGGGTGACGTCCGCGTCCCCCGTCGGCCCCATGAACACGACGATGACCCTGCGCCCGTCCGTCACCGGCGGCACGAAGATCAACGTTTCACCGCTGGGCGCCCTCCAGCTCGACAGCCACATCGCCCCGGTCCGCCTCGACGTCAACGTCGACCAGCTCGACCCCGACCGCGCCCAGGCACTCGTCGACCACCCCGAACGCCTCTCCGGTCTCCAGGACGAGGTCGCCCGGGACGTCGAACACGGCACCCTCGACCTCGCCGTCCGTTCCTGCGTCGCCGTCGTCACCGGCGCCACCGCCCTCGGCCTCGCCGTCTACCGGCGCCCCCGGCGCGCCCTCGCGGCCGGCGGCCCCGCCCCTCACCCTCCTGGTCGCCTCCGGCGGCACCGCGTACGCCACCTGGAACCCCGACTCGGTCCTGGAGCCGAGGTTCTCCGGGCTGCTCTCCTCCGCGCCCTCCCTCGTCGGCAACGCGCGCAGCATCGTCACCGAGTTCGACGTCTACCAGAAGGAGCTGGCCCGCCTGGTGACGAATGTGACCAAGCTCTACGACGTCACCTCCACGCTCCCCGCCTACCAGCCGGACCCGACCACGATCCGCGTCCTGCACGTGTCGGACATCCACCTGAACCCGGCGAGCTGGAAGATCATCGCCTCGCTGGTGGAGCAGTACAAGGTGAACGTGATCGTCGACTCCGGCGACACGATGGACCACGGCACGGCCGCGGAGAACGGCTTCCTGGACCCCATCGAGGACCTCGGCGCCCCCTACGTCTGGGTCCGCGGCAACCACGACTCCCGCGTCACCCAGGAGTATCTGAAGCGCCTCAAGAACGTGCAGTCCTGGACGACGGCCGGGCCCGGACCGTCGCGGGCCTGCGCTTCGCCGGCATCGGCGACCCGCAGTTCACCCCCGACCGCTCCAAGCCGGACGGCGCGGAGGCCTCCCAGGAACTGGCCGGCGCGCGCCTGGCCTCCGCCCTGCGCGACCAGAGCGCGGCCGGCACCCCCGTGGACGTCGCCGTCGCCCACGAGCCGTCGGCGGCCCGGGAGGTCGACGGCGCGGTGCCACTGGTCCTCGCCGGGCACGTCCACCGCGAGGACATGGAGCTCATGAAGTACGGCACCCGCCTGCGTATCGAGGGCTCCACCGGCGGCAGCGGCCTGCGCGCGGTCGAGGGCAAGCACCCCGACCCGATCCAGGCGTCGATCCTCTACTTCGACCGGGACAACCGGCGCCTCCAGGCCTGGGACGAGATCAAGCTGGGCGGCCTGGGCCTGACGACGGCCGAGGTCAGCCGCCATCTCCCCAAGGAGAACCAGCCGGGCGCGACCCCGTCCCCCACCGGCACGAGCCCCACCCCCACCGGCACGGGGCCGTCCCCGACCGGCCCGACCCCCAGCCCTCCGTAAACCGTTTTGGCGATACCTCCCGCCATCCCATATGCTTCTCACGTCCCCGACGCGCTGAGAAGCGCCCAGGCGGGCCGATAGCCCTCATCGTCTAGCGGCCTAGGACGCCGCCCTTTCAAGGCGGTAGCACGGGTTCGAATCCCGTTGGGGGCACGCAGTACGGTGTGCGACACTGTCGTACACGAGCTTGGTCCTGTGGAGCAGTTTGGAGTGCTCGCCACCCTGTCAAGGTGGAGGCCGCGGGTTCAAATCCCGTCAGGACCGCTGAGGTTTCACGTGAAACCTCGCGGCTGGGTAGCTCAGTTGGGCACGAGCGATCGCCTGAAAAAGCGATAGGTCGCCGGTTCGACCCCGGCCCCAGCCACATTCAACCCCCGTCGAGATCATCGTCGGGGTTTTGTGTTGCGCGGGGTACGGTCGGCGCGGCCGGACGAAATCGTTCGCCACGAAATTCGCGGGGATGAGATCCTGGGACCCGTATGTCTACGCACCCCGCCCCCGCCCTCGGCACCCTCGCCCCCCGGCTGACCGAGCTGTCCCTGCGCGACGCGCACCGGCTCGGCCGCAGGCTCGAGGGTGCGCGGAAGATCCGTAAGCCGGAGGCCCGCGCCACCGTTCTCGCCGAGATCGAGGCGGAGGTGGCCAAGGCCGAGCTGCGCATCGGTGAGCGCCGAGCCCGCGTGCCCGCCGTCAGCTACCCCGAGCAGCTGCCCGTCAGCCAGAAGAAGGACGTGATCGCGGAGGCCATCCGTGATCACCAGGTCGTCATCGTCGCCGGTGAGACGGGGTCCGGGAAGACCACCCAGATCCCGAAGATCTGCGTCGAGCTGGGCCGCGGCGTCCGCGGCATGATCGGGCACACCCAGCCGCGGCGGATCGCCGCCCGCACCGTCGCCGAGCGGGTGGCGGACGAGCTGGACACCCCGCTCGGTGAGGCCGTCGGCTGGAAGGTGCGGTTCACCGACCAGGTGAACCCGGACGCCACCTTCATCAAGCTGATGACGGACGGCATCCTGCTCGCCGAGATCCAGACCGACCGCGAGCTGCGCGCCTACGACACGATCATCATCGACGAGGCGCACGAGCGGTCCCTCAACATCGACTTCCTGCTGGGCTACCTCGCCCAGCTGCTGCCGAAGCGGCCGGACCTCAAGGTCGTCATCACCTCGGCGACCATCGACCCCGAGCGCTTCTCCCGGCACTTCGGCGACGCCCCGATCATCGAGGTCAGCGGGCGGACGTATCCGGTGGAGGTGCGGTACCGGCCGCTTCTCGAAGAAGAGGGCGATGACGCCGACCGCGACCAGATCACCGCGATCACCGACGCCGTCGAGGAGCTGATGGGCGAGGGCAAGGGCGACATCCTCGTCTTCCTCTCCGGTGAGCGGGAGATCCGGGACACGGCCGACGCGCTCGAGAAGAAGAAGTACAGATTCACTGAGGTGCTGCCGTTGTACGCCCGGCTCTCGCACGCCGAGCAGCACCGCGTCTTCCAGCAGCACACCGGGCGCAGGATCGTTCTGGCGACCAACGTCGCCGAGACCTCGCTGACCGTCCCGGGCATCAAGTACGTCATCGACCCCGGATTCGCCCGGATCTCCCGGTACAGCCACCGCACCAAGGTCCAGCGGCTGCCGATCGAGCCGATCTCGCAGGCCAGCGCCAACCAGCGCAAGGGCCGCTGCGGACGCACCAGTGACGGCATCTGCATCCGGCTCTACAGCGAGGACGACTTCGTCGCCCGGCCGGAGTTCACGGACGCGGAGATCCTCCGTACGAACCTCGCCTCCGTCATCCTGCAGATGACCGCGGCCGGCCTCGGCGACATCGAGAAGTTCCCTTCATCGATCCGCCGGACCACCGCAACATCCGCGACGGTGTACAGCTCCTCCAGGAGCTGGGGCGCACTCGACCCCGGGCAGAAGGACGTACGCAAGCGGCTGACCGACACCGGCCACAAGCTGGCCCAGCTGCCCGTGGACCGCGGCTGGCCGCGGATGGTCCTGGAGGCCGACAAGAACGGCTGTGTCCGCGAGGTCATGGTCATAGCGGCGGCGCTCTCCATCCAGGACCACTGGGAGCGCCGGCGGAGAAACAGGCCCAGGCCGACCAGCAGCACGCCCGCTTCAAGGACGAGACCAGCGACTTCCTGGCTTTCCTCAACCTCTGGCGGTACATCCGCGAGCAGCAGAAGGAGCGGGGCTCGTCGTCCTTCCGCCGGATGTGCAAGCAGGAGTACCTCAACTTCCTGCGCATCCGCGAGTGGCAGGACATCTACACAGCAGCTGCGTACGGTCGCCAAGCAGATGGGCCTCCATCTCAACGACGAGGACAACGCCGCTCCCGACGACCGCGTCCACGTCTCGCTGCTGGCCGGGCTCCTCTCCCACGTCGGCGTGAAGGACGTGAAGGAGGGCGCGAAGAACGAATACCTGGGCGCGCGCAGCGCGGGTTCGCGATCTTCCCGGGCTCGGCGCTCTTCAAGAAGCCCCGCGTTTCGTGATGTCCGCCGAGCTGGTGGAGACCTCCCGGCTCTGGGCCCGCGTCAACGCGAAGATCGAGCCCGAGTGGGTGGAGCCGCTCGCCGGGCACCTCCTCAAGCGCACCTACAGCGAGCCGCACTGGGAGAAGGACCAGGCGGCCGTCATGGCGTACGAGAAGGTCACGCTGTACGGCGTGCCGATCGTGGCGCAGCGCAAGGTGAACTACGGGCGGATCGATCCGGAGGTCAGCCGCGAGCTGTTCATCCGCAACGCCCTGGTCGAGGGCGACTGGCGTACGCACCTACAAGTTCTTCGCGGACAACCGCAAGCTGCTGACCGAGGTCGAGGAGCTGGAGCACCGCGCCCGGCGCCGGGACATCCTGGTCGACGACGAGACGCTGTTCGACTTCTACGACCAGCGGGTGCCCGAACACGCCGTGTCGGGTGCGCACTTCGACTCGTGGTGGAAGCACAAGCGGCACGAAGCAGCCCGACTTCCTCGACTTCGAGCGCGAGATGCTCATCAACGAGAAGGCGGGGGCGGTCACCAAGGACGACTATCCGGACTCCTGGCGGCAGGGGCCGCTGAAGTTCCGGGTGACGTACCAGTTCGAGCCGAGGCGCGGACGCCGACGGCGTGACCGTCCACGTTCCGCTCCAGGTGCTCAACCAGGTCACGGACGAGGGCTTCGACTGGCAGATCCCGGGCCTGCGGGAGCAGGTCGTCACGAACTGATCCGATCGCTGCCCAAGCCGATCCGCCGCAACTACGTCCCGGCGCCGAACTACGCGCAGGCGTTCCTCGACCGGGCCGTGCCGCTCCAGGAGCCGCTGACGGTGACCATGGCGCGGGAACTGAAGCGCATGGTGGGGGTGCCGTTCGACGCGGAGGACTTCGACTGGTCGAGGGTCCCCGACCACCTGAAGATCACTTTTCCGGATCGTCCGACGAGCGGCGCCGCAAGCTGGCCGAGGACAAGGATCTGGAGGCACTGAAGCTCCGGCTGAAGCCGAGGCGCGCAAGGCCCTCTCCCAGGCCGCGGCGGCCACCGCCGAGCGCAGTGGCGGCGAGTCCCTGGAGCGCACCGGGCTGACGGACTAGGACGATCGGCACGCTCTCCCGTGTCTTCCGAGACGCGCCGGGCGGGTCAGCCGGTGCGGGCGTATCCGGCGCTGGTCGACGACGGACCGACGGCGAACACCGTCTCCGTACGTCTCTTCGACACCGAGGCCGAGCAGGCGCAGGCGATGTGGAAGGGCACGCGCCGGCTGATCCTGCGCAACATCCCGGTCAGCCCCGCCAAGTTCACGTCCGAGAAGCTGACCAACCAGCAGAAGCTGAACCTGTCCGCGAATCCGCACGGTTCGATCCAGGCCCTGTTCGACGACTCGCGACGGCGGCGGCGGACAAGCTGATCGCGGACTTCGGCGGGCCGGCGTGGGACGAGGAGTCGTACCGCAAGCTCTACGACAAGGTCCGCGCGGAGATCGTCGACGCGACCGTCCGTACGGTGGGGCAGGTGCAGCAGGTGCTGGCCGCCTGGCAGGCCTGTGAGCGCCGTCTGAAGGCCGTACGCAGTCCCGCGCTGCTGGCGAACCTCCAGGACGTGCGGGGGCAGCTGGACGCCCTGGTGAAGCCCGGCTTCGTCACGGAGGCGGGGATCAAGCGGCTGCCGGACCTGATGCGCTACCTGGTCGCCGCGGACCGGCGGCTGCAGCAGATGCCGACCGGCGTCCAGCGGGACACGTCCCGGATGGAGAAGGTCCACGAGATGCGCGACGAGTACGCGTGGCTGCTGGAGCAGATGCCGCAGGGGCGGCCGGTTCCGCAGCAGGTCCTGGACGTCCGCTGGATGATCGAGGAGCTGCGGGTCGGCTATTTCGCGCACGCGCTGGGCACGGCGTCCCGTCTCCGACAAGCGGATCGTGAAGGCGATCGACGCGCTCGCACCGTAGCCGAACCCGTGACGGGGTGCGCACGGAGGGTGAGTTCGCCGCGAGGGCTCGCCCTCCCTGTAGAGTCTCTTCTCGCAGCGCAAGGGCGAAAAGCGCAGCAAAACCTGGTCCTGTGGAGCAGTTTGGAGTGCTCGCCACCCTGTCAAGGGTGGAGGCGCGGGTTCAAATCCCGTCAGGACCGCAGTAGAGGGCCCGCATCAATCGGTGCGGGCCTCTCACCTGCCCTACCCATCCCCGCCTCCTGGCGCACCACCCCTGTCAAGGTGGAGGCCGCGCCCGCGGCGCAGCCGCCATCGGGTACAGCAAATCCCGTCAGGACCGCGAGTAGAGAGGCCCGCACCGATCGGTGCGGGCCCTCTCGCATGTCCGGGCCCGTCCCCGCCCCCTTGCTCGGCGCGGGCCCTCTTCACGTGCCCACACTCGCCCCGCTCCACCCTCGCCCCCAGAAGGCCCTGAGTGCCCCTCTCGCGGCCTTGACGGCGTCACATTCGCTCGGTACTCCAAAGACAGGGCACGTTCTCCGTGCGACCCCTGGAGGGGTGGCGTATGGCGGCATCGGTCAGGCACGAGACGCGGGCCCTGCTCCGGGCGCATCTGTCGGCCGCTACGTCGTACCGCCATCTGACGCGCCACTGTCCGATCTGCCACCGGCTGCTGCGGCTGGCGTTGGACTCGCCCGCCCCGCAGTCCCCGACGGGCCGTCAAGAGGGCGTCGAGGATGGGAGCGCGTCCACCGCGTGATCCCCGCCGGCCCCAACACCCTTGCCACGCAGACCTACTGGAGCCCACGCCTCCTCTAGCGCACATATGCCAGAGCCAACAAGCATCGCGCCGTGTGACGGGTGTCACCGCATGAGTTTTGAAACCGTGGCACTTACGGCTCCCCCTACAAGTGGTCAATTTAATATGTGCAATTGCACTGCCTTCCAGGGCGCGCACACAGCTGGTCCGACACCCCTCCCCAGACTCCGACAAGCCCGCCCACAGAGCCGGCCGACAGGCCCTCACCAGGCACAGGACCGGACACAAAAGATCGCGCTGGACCCGGCGGAGTCCAGCGCGATCCACGACGCACCCCTGTTGGGGCAGGAACGACGTCGTTTGGAGCTGTGGTTCCGAGCGCCTCGGCGGGTTGGGGGACCTGCCGTTTTGCCCGGTTATTCAGTTGTTCAGGCCTCGCTGCGCTGCTGCGGAATGCCCGCGAGCAGAGCGCGGACCTCGGCTTCGCGGTAGCGGCGATGCCCGCCGAGCGTGCGGATCGACGTGAGCTTGCCGGCCTTCGCCCAGCGCGTGACCGTCTTCGGGTCGACGCGGAACATGGTGGCGACCTCAGCCGGGGTCAGCAGCGGCTCGGCATCAGGGGTGCGAGCGGTCATGAGCGGCCTCCTCGGGAGAACCGAACCTTCTCGGTTCTTTCCTTTAAATTCTGCACCTTGACCCGCGTTGCCCGAAATGGCGGACACGGGTCGAGTCGGTTATAGGACGAACGGCTTGTCCTCGGCACTACAACTACACCATCCGTCCAGCCGCGTCGGCCAAACCGATGGAATTGCCCTCCCAGGTGTTCATCAGCGACGGAAGCCGATGGACCATGCCATAGCGGACAGTCACGCCACTGTGACGATCAGTCACAGAGCGATCAGGGGTCACCAGACCTGCCATCAGACCCCCCAAAGCGTGCAATGCGGAGATTCCGCCCACAGTGCATCACGGCAGGACGGAAGGAGCCCTCCCCGGACTCCTTGTCCTATTTTGGCATGAGGAGGGGAAGCGGCGCAAGAGTGATGTACGTGCGGTCCGTCACGCTTGACGCATACGCCCGGATCGGGACCTACGTCCCTTGTTGACAGAACATCAGCCCACACCGGGCAAGTGTCGGATCGGAAGACGAAACCCCACATCGGGCGGTACGTCAAACGTCAGTTCGCCGACCGCCGGTCCCGGACCGCCCGCCAGCGCTCCACCAGCCGCCCGTACGCGGCCCCCGCCGTGGCCCCGTCGCCGTGGCGAGCGCCTCGATGCCCTCGGCCACGTCCGCCGCGGAGTGGTCGTTCTCCAACTCACCGGCCGGCAGGGCGTGCACGAGCCCGCCGTAGTCCAGCTCGACCAGTGACCGCGGGTGGAACTCCTCCAGCCAGCGCCCCACGTCCCACCAGGCCGTCGATGAGCGGCCCCTCGTCCATGGCCTCCTTCAGGGCCCGCAGGCCCCGGGCCACCCGCCGGCGGGCCTGCACCATCGGCGTCCGGTAGCGCAGCACCGGCGCCGCCGCCCCTTCGCCGTCGCCGCCCTTGTCGTACTCCCGCTCCGCGTCGGAGACCAGCACGAACCAGTTGATCGGCACCTGCCAGGTGCGGTGCGGATCCAGGGGCGGGCGTCCGGGTTGCGCTCCAGCCAGCGCTCGTAGTCCTGGGCACTCTCGCGGCGTACGACCGGCGGGAGCAGGGCGTCCAGCACCGGTTCCGGGAAGTCCTCGGCCAGCTCCCCCAGGGCCTGCCAGCCGCGCAGCCGGGTCCGCCAGGGGCAGACGCAGACCACGCCGTCGACCTCGGTCACGAAGGCGTCCGCGCTCTCGTGCACCGGCACCGCCACGGGCGGGGTGGGCAGCAGGTCGGCCAGGGAGCGGCGCAGCTCGTCCTGGTAGGAGGGCAGGTCCGTGCGGCGGGCATAACGGGACCAGTGGCCGCGCTCCTCCTCCGGGAAGGCGGCCAGCGGCTCGTACACGCGCAGATACGCGGCGTAGGGGACGATCACCGAGGACACCTTGGGCACGCCTGCCCCTCCCCCGCGCACCGCCGCGAAAACCTGCGGGAACCGATCACAAACGCGCGGGAATCTCTGCAAATCGTCGCACGCCCGTACTCCGTGCGGAGGTGATCCTGAGCACTGTGCGGCGGGCGGGCACCGGCAGGCTCTAATCTCATGCCAAAGTCCCCGCCACCCGCACGGGGACCGTCTCCACCCGCCGCACCTACACAGGAGTCACCACCGTGACCGACGTAACCGGCGCACCTGCTGATGTACTGCACACCCTGTTCCACTCGGAGCAGGGGGGTCATGAGCAAGTCGTGCTCTGCCAGGACCGTGCCAGCGGCCTCAAGGCCGTCATCGCCATCCACTCCACCGCCCTGGGCCCCGCGCTCGGCGGTACGCGCTTCTATCCGTACGCGAGCGAGGCGGACGCCGTCGCCGACGCGCTGAACCTCGCGCGTGGGATGTCGTACAAGAACGCCATGGCCGGCCTCGAGCACGGCGGCGGCAAGGCCGTGATCATCGGCGACCCGGCGCAGATCAAGTCCGGAGGAGCTGCTCCTCGCCTACGGCCGGTGCGTCGCCTCGCTCGGCGGCCGGTACGTCACCGCGTGCGACGTCGGCACGTACGTCGCCGACATGGACGTCGTGGCACGCGAGTGCCGCTGGACGACCGGTCGCTCCCCGAGAACGGCGGCGCCGGCGACTCCTCCGTGCTCACCGCCTTCGGCGTCTACCAGGGCATGCGCGCCTCCGCCCAGCACCTGTGGGGCGACCCGACGCTGCGCGCCAAGCGCGTCGGCATCGCCGGCATCGGCAAGGTCGGCCACCACCTGGTCGACCACCTCGTGGCGGAGGGTGCCGAGGTCTTCGTGACGGACGTGCGCGAGGACGCCGTACGGCGCGTCACCGAGCGCCACCGTGACGTGCTGGCCGTCCGGGACACCGAGGAACTCATCCGCGTCGACGGCCTGGACATCTACGCCCCCTGCGCGCTGGGCGGCGCGCTGAACGACGACACCGTGCCGGTGCTGACCGCCAAGGTGGTGTGCGGCGCGGCCAACAAC
Source organism: Streptomyces thinghirensis (assembly GCA_021502835.1). The sequence continues at coordinate 216,796 of JAKFGP010000067.1, read as the reverse complement.
CAGCTCGCCCACCCGGGTGTGGAGAAGGACCTCGCCGACCGCGGGATCCTCTACGCGCCGGACTACGTGGTGAACGCCGGCGGCGTCATCCAGGTCGCCGACGAGCTGCACGGCTTCGACTTCGACCGGTGCAAGGCGAAGGCGGCGCGGATCTACGACACCACGCTGGCCATATTCGCACGTGCGAAGGACGACGGTATTCCGCCGGCGCGGCGGCCGACCGGATCGCCGAGCAGCGGATGGCGGAGGCACGTACCCGACGGTGATCGCGCGGTGATCCGGCGGTGATCGCGCGCAGGTCGGGCGGGGTCTTCGCAGGTTTGACCGGTACCCGTCGGGGGGCAGTTGGAGAGAACTCTCACTTATCCCGGCGGGTCGACCGTCGAAAGGTGGTTAAAATCGCCGTTGACCAGCGAGGACGGGGCGCCTCGAAGGTCCTGGGCATGGCCACGTGGTGCGGGCGACGTACCGTATGGGCGTGGGCTCAGGTACCGTGGAAGCCCTACGGACCGGTCTCTCCACGGAGAGCCCGTTCCGGACCATGAACGCGTGTCAAGACTCTGGGGCCGTCGAGCCCCCGTCGTTGAGGGGTCGAGCCATGGGGCGCGGCCGGGCCAAGGCCAAGCAGACGAAGGTCGCCCGCCAGCTGAAGTACAACAGCGGTGGGACTGATCTCTCCCGCCTGGCCGAGGAGCTGGGCGCATCGCCGTCGAATCCGCAACCGCCTAACGGCGAGCAATTCGAGGACGATGAGCAAGACGATGACGTGTACGCGAAGTACGCCGACCTCTATGAGGACGACGACGAGGACGAGGACGGCCAGTCCCCGTCTCATCAGCGACGCGGCGCTTGACCTTGCACTGAACACCTTCCCGGTCGGTGACTTCCGTCACCGACCGGGTTCTGTGCTACCCGCGGCGTCTCAGACGGCGTAGTCGCCCACCAGCGCCGCGCCCGTCTCGTGGTCGTCGCGGTCGGTGATCTCGCCGGCCACCCAGGCGTCCACGCCGCGGTCGGCCAGGGTCGTCAGTGCCACGTCCGTGGACTCCTCGGGGACGATGGCGATCATGCCCACGCCCATGTTGAGGGTCTTCTCCAGCTCCAGGCGCTCCACCCGGCCCGTCGTGCCGACGAGGTCGAAGATCGCGCCCGGGGCCCAGGTGGAGCGGTCGACGACGGCGTGCAGGCCGTCGGGGACCACGCGGGCCAGGTTGGCGGCGAGACCGCCACCGGTGACGTGACTGAAGGCGTGGACCTCGGTGGTGCGCATGAGGGCCAGGCAGTCCAGGGAGTAGATCTTGGTCGGCTCCAGCAGCTCTTCGCCGAGGGTGCGGCCGAGGCCGTCGAGGTGCGCGTCCAGGGACAGGCCGCCCTCGTTCAGCAGGACGTGGCGGACGAGCGAGTACCCGTTCGAGTGAAGCCCGGAGGACGCCATGGCGATCACCGCGTCACCCTTACGGATGCGATCCGCGCCCAGCAGCCGGTCGGCCTCCACGACGCCCGTACCGGCGCCCGCGACGTCGAAGTCGTCCTCGCCCAGCAGGCCCGGGTGCTCGGCCGTCTCGCCGCCCACCAGAGCGCACCCGGCGAGCACACAGCCCTCGGCGATGCCCTTGACGATCGCGGCGACGCGCTCGGGGGTGGACCTTGCCGACGCAGATGTAGTCGGTCATGAAGAGCGGTTCGGCGCCGCACACCACGATGTCGTCCATGACCATGGCGACCAGGTCGTGGCCGATGGTGTCGTAGACGCCCAGCTGCCGGGCGATGTCGACCTTGGTGCCGACGCCGTCCGTGGCGGAGGCGAGCAGGGGCGCTCGTAGCGCTTGAGGGCGGAGGCGTCGAAGAGACCGGCGAAGCCGCCGAGGCCGCCGAGGACCTCGGGGCGCTGGGTCTTCTTCACCCACTCCTTCATCAGCTCGACGGCGCGGTCGCCCGCCTCGATGTCGACGCCGGCGGCTGCGTAGCTGGCACCAGTTGTGTCAGGCATGACGATGAGAACCTTGTGTCGTACGGCAGGAAGGCAGGCCAGGGGAGGCGGACGGCTACGGGCGACGGATGGCGTCGGTGGCGGCCGTACCGGCGGGCCCGGCGGCCAGCTCGGTCTCCAGGAGCTGCTTGCCGAGCAGCTCGGGGTCGGGGGAGCTCCATCGGGTACTCGCCGTCGAAGCAGGCGCGGCACAGGTTCGGCTTGGCGATGGTGGTCGCCTCGATCATGCCGTCGATGGAGATGTACGCCAGGGAGTCGGCGCCCATGGAGGTGCCGATCTCCTCGACGCTCATGCCGTTGGCGATGAGCTCGGCGCGGGTGGCGAAGTCGATGCCGAAGAAGCAGGGCCACTTCACCGGCGGGGAGGAGATCCGGATGTGGATCTCGGCGGCGCCGGCCTCGCGGAGCATGCGGACCAGGGCCCGCTGGGTGTTGCCGCGGACGATGGAGTCGTCGACGACGACCAGCCGCTTGCCCTTGATGACTTCCTTCAAGGGGTTCAGCTTCAGGCGGATGCCGAGCTGGCGGATGGTCTGCGAGGGCTGGATGAAGGTGCGGCCGACGTAGGCGTTCTTCACCAGACCGGCGCCGAACGGGATGCCGGAGGCCTCGGCGTAGCCGATCGCGGCGGGGGTGCCGGACTCCGGGGTCGCTATGACCAGGTCCGCCTCGGCGGGGCCTCCTTCGCCAGCCTGCGGCCCATCTCGACACGCGAGAGGTAGACGTTGCGGCCGGCGATGTCGGTGTCCGGGCGGGCCAGGTACACGTACTCGAAGACACAGCCCTTGGGCTTCGCTTCCGCGAATCGGGAAGTGCGCAGGCCGTTCTCGTCGATGGCGACGAACTCGCCCGGCTCGATCTCGCGGACGTAGGAGGCGCCGCAGATGTCGAGGGCGGCGGACTCGAGGCGACCACCCAGCCGCGCTCCAGCCGGCCGAGGACCAGCGGGCGGATGCCCTGCGGGTCACGGGCGGCGTAGAGGGTGTGCTCGTCCATGAAGACGAGGCTGAAGGCGCCGCGCACCTCGGGCAGCACCTTGCCGGCCGCCTCCTCGATGGTCAGCGGCTTGCCGTCGTCGTCCACCTGGCCCGCGAGCAGGGCGGTGACCAGGTCGGTGTCGTTGGTCGCCGCGACCCGCGTCGAGCGGCCGTCCTGCTTGGGCAGGTCGGCGACCAGCTCGGCGAGCTGGGCGGTGTTGACGAGGTTGCCGTTGTGCCCGAGCGCGATGGAGCCCTGCGCGGTGGCACGGAACGTCGGCTGGGCGTTCTCCCACACGGAGGTACCGGTGGGTCGAGTAGCGGGCGTGACCGACCGCGATGTGACCCTGGAGCGAACCGAGAGAGGTCTCGTCGAAGACCTGGGAAACCAGGCCCATGTCCTTGAAGACGAGGATCTGGGAGCCGTTGCTGACCGCGATTCCCAGCGGATTCCTGGCCTCGATGCTGGAGGGCGTAGAGCCCGAAGTACGTGAGCTTTGCGACCTCTTCACCCGGGGCCCAGACACCGAAGACGCCGCAAGCGTCCTGGGGGCCCTTCTCGCCGGGAAGCAGATCGTGATTGAGTCGACCGTCACCACGTGGCACGTCTTCGAGTGTAGGCGAGATCGACCACTGGTCCGGAATTGCGACATGGGCTCACGTGTGGGTCACCGCTCGGCGACCGCTCGGACGGTGGTGCCGTCTTCGCTGGTCAGCGTCAGGGTTCCTTGATCGATCCGATAGTCGACCCGGCCGTCGAAGAGGCGCAGTATCCGCTTCTCGGCGTCCATGAGTGAGCCTTCGCACACCATTCGGGTGGTGGACGGAGCGCCGAGGGTGATATGTCCGTCGCTGACGGTGGCCTCGGCGTTGACGCGGTTGCAGGGGAGGCGGCCGGAGACGGTCTTCGCGTCGCGGTCGAAGGTGAGGCGCGCGCTGCCCTTCTGGTCGGCGTCCCTCTGGCCTGCTTCCTCCTGGCCCGTTTCCTCCTGGCCTGTTTCCTCCTGGTCCGCGTCCTTCTGGCCCGGGGTCGTGACGGTCCACTTCGTGCCGTAGAGGGGTGCGTCCGGCTGCTTGCTGAGCCGGACGGTGTCGCCGTCGGAGGTGGTGAGGGTCAGCCGCTCGCCCTCGGTCTTCGTGGTGAGCGGGCCGGTGGTGAGGGCGCGGCCGAGGGACTTCTCGAAGTCGATGGGCGTCTTCTCGCAGGCCTTCTCGGTGAACATGGCGTCGCTGAGCCGGACGCGCTCACCGTCGATGTCGGCGCGGGCGCTGAAGGTGTTGCAGCCGGTGCTGCCCCGCCGCCTCGCCGCTGTCGTCGATCCGGACCCGCGCCGCCTCCGGTGCCCGGTGGGTGGTGCCGTCCACGGTGACGCTGTCGATGCTCCACTGGACGCCGGTGAGGGGCTTGCCCGCGCCGACGGAGCCGCTGCCGCCGTCGGCCTTCTCGCTGCCGCAGGTCGCCGCGAGCGGCACGAGCGCGACGGCTGCCGCCACGGTCAGGGTCATGCTGCGCTGCTGCTTCTTCTGCCTGTACATGCCCATTCGACGGAGGTGCGGAGGAACTGGTTCCCCTCTTTCCGTTCACCTTCGTCGTCCCCTGCGTCACCTGCGTCACTGCGTCACCTGCGTCACCTGAGCAGCGGCAGCAATCCCCCGAGGGCGGCCCGCTCCCCGCTCGCGCTCACCTTCGCCCCGGCCACGGCGTCATCCCAGGCCAGCCGCCCGGTGGCCAGCCGCACCCAGGTCAGCGGGTCGGTCTCGACGACGTTGGGCGGGGTGCCGCGGTGTGCCGGGGACCCTCGACGCACTGCACGACGGCGTCCGGCGGGATCCGCACCTCCGTCGAGCCGCCGGGTGCCCTGGCGGCGAGCGCGTCGGCCAGCAGCCGGGTCGCGGCGGCCAGGGCCTGCCGGTCGTACGGCACGTCCAGGCCGGGCACGGCGGCGTTCAGGTCGTCGGTGTGGACGACCAGCTCGACGGTGCGGGTGACGACGTAGTCGGCCAGCGGCAGCCCGCCCGCGTTGGTGGGCAGCAGCCGGCTGCCGGGGTGGGCGTCGAGGCGGTCGGTGGCGCCGCTCCACCTCGGCGAGGTGGGCGTCGGGGTCGGGGTGCTCGGCCGCGAGGCGCCGGGCGGTGCCGGCGATGGCGTCCGCGTCGGCGGCGATCGCGAACGGCCAGTCGAGCAGGTGCCCGTCCTGCCGCGCGGGCTCGGGCTCCCCGAGCAGCCGGTCCACGGCCGTCAGCGCCATCCCGACGTGCGCCACCAGCTCCCCGCACGGTCCAGTCGCCGAGCCGGGTCGGCAGGTCGAGCTGCTCGGGGGTGAGGGTGGGACGGCCGCCCGTACGTTGCCGAACTGGGCCAGCACGGCGGTGCGGGTCCTGGCGGGGTCGTAGGCGCGGGGGCGTTTCCTGGCTGGCGGCATGGCGGCGAGCTTAGGGGTGTCGAAGGTGGGCTCTCGGGAAATACCAGGTCCGTGCAGTGCCGGCGGTTCTTCACGTCGTCGACGTAGGCGCGGAAGACCTGCTCCATCCGCGGGGTCATGATGCTGTGGTAGCCCAGGGAGACGGTCATGGTGTGGATCTGCGGCTTCCCGTCGCAGACGGAGGACGCCCACCAGATCGGGTCCTCGGTGCTGCGTCCGGCCCGGCCGGGTGTCGCGGGCTCGGGCTCCTCACGAAGGTCGGTGCTGGTGAGCAGAAGGGTCTTCGCCTCCTCCCCGGCGTAGGTGTGCAGGGAGACGAACCACCGTCCGGGGCGCTCCGGGCGGCTGACGCGGCGCTCGCTCCCCTCGGCCAGGTAGAGGGCGCTCGCCCGGCTTCGCTCAGCACGAGGCCGCACCGCTGGTCCCACAGCCGGTCGTCGGTGCGGCTCTCGACGACCTGGTCCGGGAACCCGGACCGGCGGGCGAGGCCGGTCTTGCCGTACCAGGCGCAGGTGCCCTCGGCGCGCGCCGCCGGGACCGGTCCCTCGGGCAGCGCGGGGACGTTGTCCGGCGGGTCGGGCAGCCGGTCGGTGCAGCCCAGCCGGCCGGCGAGGTTGTTGGCGGTGATCACGGCCGTCTCGGCGAGGATGTCGCGGTCGTCCGCGCTGAGCTGACCGCCGACGGTGAACCGCCGCCCGGGGTTCTGCAGCGAGGCCCGCGCCCACAGGGCGGTCACCTCCCGTCCGTTCACCCTGCCCTCGGCGCACGGCAACTGGACGACGACGTCGGATTCCGTGACCCAGCCCGCGATGTCTCCGCCGAGCGGCTGGTCGGGGTGGGTGGGGCCGCCGAAGCTGTCGACGAGGTCCTCCAGCGGGCCGTCGGCGATCAGGGGGCGGTTCGCCGGCAGCACGCCCACCGCGCCCGTGAAGAACCACCGCCCGCCCGTCTCCTCGCCGTCCTTCTCGCCGGCCTCGGTGCTGAAGATCTCGCAGTCCTGGGCCGACCCGGCGCCGAGGCCGCGGTCGATCTCGATCACACCCTCGTCGGCTTCGCGGTGCGTGATCCGGCCGCCGGCCGGGGAGAGCGCCAGCACCCGCCCGGCCGGGACGAGTCCCGCGCAGGCCGCGTCGATCTGCCGCCGGCCGTCCCACACCTGCCATATCTCGCGGCCGCTCCGGCCGATCGCCACGAGGGCGGCCAGACACAGCAGGACGTTCACGGACTTGCGCACACCGTCCGGCACCCGCATTGCTCCCCGTTTCCCCGTTCCGCGGCTCCCGGCGGCTCCACCGGCTCCGCGACCGCCCGACGAAGCTAACAGCCGCGGTGGGCGGCGCGGTCCGCCGGTTCGGGTACGTCGAAGACCTCGCCATTGCGCGGGACGCCGACCCCGCGCCAGGTGAAGGGGACGCCCCGGGCGGTGTCCGGGTCGGGGCCGTCCATCAGCTGGAAGTGGACGTGCGGCTCGGAGGAGTTGCCGGAGTTGCCGCACCGGGCCAGCAACTCGCCGGCGTGCACCCGGTCGCCCTCGCGCACGGCGAAGGAACCGCGCCGCACGTGGGCGTACATCGCGTACGTGCCGTCGCCGAGATCCAGCACCAGATGGTTGCCGACGATGCGGCGGACGCCGCCCATCTCACGGACCGAGCCCTCCACGAGCATCAGGTACAGCAGCGCGGGCAGCGAGTTGCGGCTCAGGTGGTCGCGCTGGGTGTCGTCGGTCCGGACGACCGTGCCGTCGGCGACCGCGAGCAGCGGCGCTCCGAACGCCGGGAAGTCACGGCTGCGGCGTGCGATCGGCCACAGGGCGCGGAAGCCGGGGCGGGCGCCGGGCTCCGGCTCGGCGACGAGGTCCACGGCGAAGGTCTGCCCGTAGGCGTGGGTGCCGTGGCTCGGGGTGCGGTCGGCGGGGCTGTTCAGCGCGGACCAGCGGCCGGTTACCGGCGGGTCGACCTCGACGGTTCCACGGGCGACGCGCGGGGCGTCCGGGGCACCGCCGCCCCACCGGTTGACCACGGCGATGAGGACGTAGGCAAGGGCGAGGGGCAGGAAGTTCCACCACCACGGATACCCGAAGCCGAAGATGATGTGGGCGGTCACCAGGGCTATGAAGCCCAGTTGCAGCGCCCGGAATGTGGTCATGGCTAGTTTGCGTGCGGACATGGGTCCCCCTTCGATCAGCGGTCGCGCCGTTACCGGTCAGCCGCGCGCCGCCGACAGCGCCACCAGCAGCGGTACGACCCGCCCCGGCGGCACCTCGTGGCGGCCCCGGCCGGTGGTGTGCAGCCAGCCGGCGCCGGTGAGTTGGCGGAGGTGGTGGTAGATCTGGCCGGTCGTGCCCACCTCGGCCAGCTCGGCCAGCTCGCGGCGGTGCGCCGGCCGCCGAGGATCTCGCGCAGCAGCCGCAGCCGGACGGGGTGCCCGAGTGCCGCGAACGCCTCGGCGGTCTCGGCCCAGTCGACGTCCAGCAGGCCCTCGGTCAGGGCGCCGTGCTGCCATTCGTACCGCTCACCGGTCGGCAGGCGGACCGCGCCGGTGAACAGGACCCCCCGTCGGCGGCCCGCATCTCGGCGAGCCGCTCCTTCAGCCCCTCAAGGGCCCAGAACTCGCCCTCACCGAGGTGGGGAGCGGGCCGGTCGGCGGCTTCCAGCGCGGCGAGGCGCCGTTCGAGGTCGGCTACGCGTTGTTCCAGTTGCTCCACGTCTTCGACATTACGTAGATACGTAATATCGTGCAAGAGTCACTCGTACGCGCGTCTGACTGCGAAAAGACGGCCCAGGAGCGCCGCCGCCCGGAAACACTGGTCCGCGCCTGGAAGGAGGTGCAACATGACGGTTATGGCCGAGCACACGTCTCAGATGTCGGTGGACGAGTTCGAAACGATCGCGTCCACCGCCCCCGAGACCGTCACGTTGGAGTTCATTGACGGACGGATCGGGGTCAAAAGAGTGACCGACGGGGATCACGACACCATCGTGTCCTGGCTGGCCAAGCGCTGTATTCAGGCCCGCCCGGACCTGGACCTTTACCACGCACGAGGCCTCCGCGTCGACGCGTACCGGCAGAGCAGAGCGCGGCCGGACGCCGTGATCGCGCCCGAGGCTCATTTCGCGGGACACGGCGAATGGGCCGACCCAGCCGGAGCACTCATGGTCGTCGAGGTCACCTCGTACGACTCGGACACCGACCGACGGGACCGGCACGAGAAGCCAGCCGCGTACGGACAGGCCGGAATCCCCCTGTACCTGCTGATCGACCGTGACAGCTGCACAGTCACGGTGCACAGCAGTCCGGACCGGCGGGTAGGCGGCTACCGGGACGCCCGCGTCACGAAGTTCGGCGAGACGTTGGTCCTCCCCGACCCGGTCGGCATCGAACTCGACACGGAGATCCTCAAGAGCTACGTACGTTGAAACGGCGAGGTCCCGCCCGGAACAACTGACGGGACCTCGACCGCTACAGGCCTCTACGCGAGCAGCGCCGGGATCGTGCCCTCGTGGGCCTCGCGCAGGTCGGTCAGGGGAGGGTGAACTCGCCCTGGACCTCGACCGCGTCGCCGTCCACGACACCGATGCGGGTCGCCGGCAGGCCGCGCGCACCGCACATGTCGTTGAAGCGCAGCTCCTCCGAGCGCGGGACGGCGACGACCGTGCGGCCCGCCGACTCCGAGAACAGGAAGGTGAAGGCGTCGAGCCCGTCCGGTACGACCAGACGCGCGCCCTCCTCCCGAGCAGCGCCGACTCGACGACCGTCTGGACCAGACCACCGTCGGACAGGTCGTGCGCGGAGTCGATCATGCCGTCACGGGAGGCGGAGATCAGGATCTCGCCCAGCAGGCGCTCGCGCTCCAGGTCGACCTTCGGGGCAGGCCGCCGAGGTGGTCGTGGATCACCTGGGGACCAGGCCGAGCCGCCGAACTCCTCACGGGTGTCGCCGAGGAGGTAGAGCAACCTGGCCCTCCTCCTGGAAGGCGACCGGCGTGCAGCTGGGCCACGTCGTCGATGACGCCCAACACGGCCACCACGGGGGTGGGGTGGATGGCCGCCTCGCCCGTCTGGTTGTAGAGCGAGACGTTGCCGCCGGTCACCGGGGTGCCCAGCTGAAGGCAGCCATCCGCCAGACCGCGCACGGCCTCCGCGAACTGCCACATGACCGCCGGGTCCTCGGGCGAGCCGAAGTTCAGGCAGTCGGAGACGGCGAGCGGCTTGGCGCCGGTCGTCGCCACGTTGCGGTAGGCCTCCGCGAGGGCCAGCTGCGCGCCCGTGTACGGGTCGAGCTTGGCGTACCGGCCGTTGCCGTCGGTCGCGATGGCGACGCCGAGGCCGGACTCCTCGTCCACGCGGATCATGCCGGAGTCCTCGGGCTGGGCGAGAACGGTGTTGCCCTGCACGAAGTGGTCGTACTGCTGGGTGATCCACTGCTTGGACGCCTGGTTGGGCGACCCGACCAGCTTCAGGACCTGGTCCTGAGCTGCTCGCTCGTCTCCGGCCGGGGCAGCTTGTTCGCGTCGTCGGCCTGGAGGGCGCCGCCACCCGGGGGGGCGTAGGGGCGTAACCGGGCCTCGTGGGCGACCGTGTGCGGGTCGACGTCGACGATCTTGCCGCCGTGCCAGTAGATCTCCAGGCGGTCGCCGTCGGTGACCTCACCGATGACGGTGGCGATGACGTCCCACTTGTCGCAGATCTCCAGGAAGCGGTCGACCTTCTCCGGCTCCACGACCGCGCACATGCGCTCCTGCGACTCGCTCATGAGGATTTCCTCGGGCGAGAGGGTCGAGTCGCGCAGGGGGACGTCGTCCAGGGTGACGCGCATGCCGCCGGAGCCGTTGGACGCCAGCTCGACGTGGCGCAGGACAGGCCCGCGGCTCCCAGGTCCTGGATGCCGACGACCAGCTTCTCCTTGAACGCCTCCAGGGTGCACTCGATGAGGAGCTTCTCCTGGAAGGGGTCGCCGACCTGGACGGCGGGGCGCTTGGAGGGCTTGGCGTCGTCGAAGGTCTCACTTCGCCAGGATCGACGCGCCGCCGATGCCGTCGCCGCCCGTGCGGGCGCCGTACAGGATGACCTTGTTGCCCGCGCCGGACGCCTTGGCGAGATGGATGTCCTCGTGCCGCATGACACCGATGGCACCGGCGTTGACCAGCGGGTTGCCCTGGTAGCAGGCGTCGAAGACGACCTCGCCGCCGATGTTGGGCAGGCCCAGGCAGTTGCCGTAGCCGCCGATGCCGGCGACGACGCCGGGCAGGACGCGCTTGGTGTCGGGGTGGTCGGCGGCGCCGAGGCGCGGGTCCACGACGGCGACCGGGCGGGCGCCCATCGCGATGATGTCGCGGACGATGCCGCCGACACCCGTGGCCGCGCCCTGGTAGGGCTCGACGTACGACGGGTGGTTGTGCGACTCGACCTTGAAGGTGACCGCGTAGCCCTGGCCGACGTCGACGACACCGGCGTTCTCGCCGATGCCGACGAGCATCGCGTCGGACTCGGGGGCCTTCTCGCCGAACTGGCGCAGGTGGACCTTGCTGCTCTTGTACGAGCAGTGCTCGGACCACATGACGGAGTACATGGCGAGTTCCGCGCCGGTCGGGCGGCGGCCGAGGATCTCCACCACCCGCTCGTACTCGTCCTTCTTCAGGCCCAGCTCGGCCCAGGGCAGCTCGACGTCGGGGGTCGCGGTCGCGTGCTCGACCGTGTCCAGAGGCGTCCGGCTCATGCGTTGACCAGCTTCTTGAGGATCGAGGTGAAGAACGGGAGGCCGTCGGTGCGGCCGGTGCCGATCAGCGGCTCGACGGCGTGCTCGGGGTGCGGCATGAGGCCGACGACGTTCCCGGCGGCGTTGGTGATGCCGGCGATGTCGTTGAGCGAGCCGTTCGGGTTCATGTCCAGGTACCGAAGGCGACCCGGCCCTCGGCCTCCAGCTCGTCCAGCGTGCGCCGGTCGGCGACGTAGCGGCCGTCCATGTTCTTCAGCGGGATGTGGATCTCCCTGGCCGTCGGCGTAGTCGCTGGTCCAGGACGTGTCCGCGTTCTCCACCCGCAGCTTCTGGTCGCGGCAGATGAAGTGCAGGTGGTCGTTGCCCAGCATGCCGCCGGGCAGCAGGTGCGCCTCGGTGAGGATCTGGAAGCCGTTGCAGATGCCGAGCACCGGGAGGCCGGCCTTGGCCTGGTCGATGACCGTGTCCATCACCGGCGAGAAGCGCGCGATGGCGCCGGCGCGCAGATAGTCGCCGTAAGAGAAACCACCGCAGAGCACCACGGCGTCGACCTGCTTGAGGTCCTTGTCCTTGTGCCAGAGAGACACGGGTTGGCGCCGGCGACGCGGATCGCGCGCTGCGTGTCCCGGTCGTCGAGACTGCCGGGGAAAGTGACGACGCCAATACGAGCGGTCACTTCACTGCCCCCGCGACTACGTCGTCGGACTCGACCTTGACGGTGAAGTCCTCGATCACGGTGTTGGCGAGGAAGGATTCCGCAAGATCATGGATGCGGGCGAGGGCGGCGTCGTCGACCGGCCCGTCCACTTCCAGTTCGAATCGCTTTCCCTGACGTACGTCCGAGATCCCCTCGAAACCCAGCCGCGGCAGTGCCGCGCTGCACCGCCTGGCCCTGGGGGTCGAGGATCTCCGGCTTGAGCATGACGTCGACTACGACGCGTGCCACTGGCACTCCCGGTGTGTGGTGCTGAGCAGGTTCCTTCAGACTACCCGTACAAAATTTCTACGCGCGTAGCCTCGGAGGAAACTACGTGACCCCCTGTCACGATTCGGCATCGGGAGGAGGTGCTCACGAAAAGCTTCGGGAAAGATCCCGGATCCGGCATGGACGCCTATTGCGTGACGGACACGCGGAGAGATTTAGTCGGGCTTCCCATTGCAATGCCGGGCACTGTACAAATGAAATGTCATTAGCCGATACTTTGCCCAATTACAGGCGAACAGTCGGCATCATCGCGGTGTCCTGGCACGTCATCGCGGAGATGCCGCACGAAGGGACCGATATTCGTGGCGCAGCGTGTCGTGGTCACTCTCTTTGACGACATCGACGGCTCCGGAAGCGGCGGAGACGATCGCCTTCGGTGTCGACGGCCGGATGTACGAGATCGACCTGAACGAAGCCAATGCCCGAAAGCTGCGCAAGGCTCTCGAGCCGTTCGTGTCGGCCGGCCGCAAGCGGTCACGGTCCGGCAAGGCGTACCGGCAGACGGAGGTCGCCCCCGACCCGGCGGCGGTCCGGGCCTGGGCGCAGGCGAACAAGATGGACGTGCCCGCGCGGGGCCGGATCCCGAAGAAGGTGTACGAGGCGTTCGCCGCGGCACAGTGAGCCGTACGCGGTGAGGCGTGCGCCGTGAGCCGTACGTGATGAGAGCCGCGTCCGGCGGGAGCGGCCGACGGCCGCTCAGCCGCCCCTCGCGGCAACCGACTTGCGCAGCACCCCGGGTGATCAGCTAAAGTCTGGAGCACGCCGAGGGGCGAGGCCGAAAGGCCCAGCTCACGGAACACGCGGGTGTAGTTCAGTAGTAGAACATCCCCTTCCAGGGGGAAGGCGCAGTGTGCAATTCCTGTCACCCGCTCTGCATCGCCGTACCGATCACTCGATTTGATCAGGTAGGCTGGTGCTCGCACCGATCGGTGAAGGCCGGTCGGGGGCAATGCGGACGTAGCTCAGTTGGTAGAGCGCAACCTTGCCAAGGTTGAGGTCGCGAGTTCGAGCCTCGTCGTCCGCTCGGGAATCAGACCCCCGGTCCTCCAAGGACCGGGGTCTTTTCGTGCCTCCGGCGCGATGGTCGCCGCCCCTCTGACATTTGTCATGCCCGGTGATGACGGCTCGCACTGTCCCCCGGTCCGGAACGCCGTAATGCTTGAGGCATGCAATCAAACGGACACGAACACGTGATTGAGGTCACCGACCTGCGACGTGTGTACGGGGGGGCGGGTTGGAGGCCGTGCGCGGAATCGACTTCTCCGTGCGCGCGGCGAGGTCTTCGCCCTCCTCGGCACCAACGGCGCCGGCAAGACATCGACGGTGGAACTGCTGGAGGGGCCTCGCCGCTCCGGCCGGCGGGCGGGTGCGGGTCCTCGGACACTACCCGTACACCGAGCGGGCCGCCGTACGCCCCCCCACCGGGGTGATGCTCCAGGAGGGCGGCTTCCCGTCCGAGCTGACCGTCGCGGAGACCGCGCGGATGTGGGGCGGGCTGTGTGAGTGGGGCCCGCCCGCCGGCGGAGGTGCTGGCGATGGTCGGCCTGGAGAACAAGGCCGACACCCGTGTGAAGCAGCTGTCCGGGGGCCAGCGGCGCCGCCTGGACCTGGCGCTCGCGCTGCTCGGCGACCCCGAGGTGCTCTTCCTCGACGAGCCCAGCACCGGACTGGACGCCGAAGGCCGCCGGGACACCTGGGGGTTGGTGAGCGCGCTGCGCGACGGCGGTACGACGGTGCTGCTGACCACGCACTACCTGGAGGAGGCCGAGAACCTCGCCGACCGGCTCGCGATCATGCACGAGGGCCGGATCGCCGCCACCGGAACCCCGGCCGAGGTGACCGCCGCGCAGCCGTCCCGGATCTCCTTCGAGCTGCCCACGGGCTACTTCGTGGGCGACCTGCCGCCGCTCGACGAACTGGGCGTCGGCGGACACGAGGTCGACGGCCGGATGGTCCGGCTGCGCACCCATGAACTCCAGCGCGCCGCCACCGGACTGCTGGTCTGGGCCGGGCAGGCCGGAGTGGAACTGCGCCGCCTGGACGTGCGGTCGGCGTCCCTGGAGGAGGCGTTCCTGGGGATCGCTGAAGGAGGCGTCCGCGGGGACGACCGAGGGCACGACGGCGAAGGAGTACGCGGCATGAGCGCCACGACCACCGAGCACTCCGCGGCGCGCGCCACGAACGCCGCGGTCACCACACCGATGGGGCGCATGACCGCCCTCGCCCGCGCCGAGATGACCCTGCTCGGACGGAACAAGGGCACCCTCTCGCCGCGCTGTTCGTGCCGCTGGTGCTGCCGTTCAGCGTGCAGCAGGCGTCCAAGGAGATGGACCTCGCCGAGGCCGGACTGACCACCGGCACGCTCGTCCTGCCCGCCGCGATCGGCTTCTCCCTGCTGTTCGCCGTCTACTCGGCCCTCGTCGGCGTCTTCGTCGTCCGGCGCGAGGAACTCGTCCTCAAGCGGCTGCGCACCGGCGAGCTGCGGGACGTCGAGATCTGAGCGGGTCCGCGATGCCGGCCGTCCTCAGCGGCCTCGTGCAGAGCTTGCTCCCTGGCGGCGGGCTGCTTCGTGCTGCTCGACCTGTCCGCGCCGTCCGCGCCCCACCTGGCCGTCCTCGGCCTGCTGCTCGGCCTGGTCATGTGCGCCGCGCTCGCGGCCGTCACCGCGAGCTTCACCCGGACCGGTGAGAGCGCGCAGGTCCGCCGCTGCCGTTCATGTTCGTCTCGATGCTCGGCTCCGGCATGTTCGTCCCGCTGGAGGTGCTCCCCCGACCGGCTGGCCTCCTTCTGCGAGCTGCTGCCGCTGACACCCGTCATCACCCTGGTGCGCGGTGGCTGGACCGGCGACCTGTCGGCCTACGAGGCGCTGGGTGCCGTGGCGACGGCGGTGGCCTGGACCGTGGTCGCGGTGTTTGCTGTACGGCGGTGGTTCCGCGTGGAGCCGCGGCACTGAGGTACGGGGCGAGTGGGAGCAGTGGGTCGGATGCGCAGGCCGGGCGGATGGTGGGGGCGGAAGAGCACGCCGGAGAAGGTGGAGACGTGCACACGCGGTGGTCGTTCCACTTCTTCGGGGTCGTGGAGATCGTCGCCATGGGGCTGTCGGCCTTCGGACGGGTCGACGCCCGGCTCGCGACCGTGCTCTTCCTGATGGTCGGCGTGCACGCCACCGTCCTCATGCTGGTCGCGTCCCGGACGCTGGACTGGGAACTCGGCCTGCGGGCGAAGCCCGCACGGCTGCTGTGGACGCTCGCCGTCCTCACCGTGGTGATCGCGTTCGCCTCACTCGGCGTCGCCAAGGGCGGGTCGTACGGTGGGGACGTCGCCGCGGCGGCGGGCGCGGCCTTCGGGGGTGTCGTGACCATCGGGTCCGGCATCATCGCGCTCGGCCTGCGCAGCCGACGGCACGCGATCGCGCCTCGTCCTCGGTTTCTCGGTCGGCGCCGCGACGCTCTCGCTCCTGCTGGACGTGCCGGCCCCCGCCGCCCTCTTCACCGCGGGCGTCGTGCTGGTGGGCGGCGGCTTCGTCGCCTTCGCCTGTGTCTTCTCCGTATGGCTGCTCAACGCCGTCCACGAACTGGACCAGGCGCGGGAGACCCGGACCCGGCTCGCCGTCGCCGAGGAACGGCTGCGGTTCGGGCGGGACCTGCACGACGTGATGGGCCGGAACCTGGCGGTGATCGCGCTCAAGAGCGAACTGGCCGTCCAGCTGTCCCGGCGCGGCCGGCCCGGAGGCGGTGGAGCAGATGATCGAGGTGCAGCGCATCGCCCAGGAGTCGCAGCGGGAGGTCCGGGACGTCGTGCGCGGCTACCGGGAGGTCGCCCTGGAGGTCGAACTGGCCGGCGCCAGGGGCGTGCTCTCGGCGGCCGGCATCGACTCGGAGGTCACCGGCGAGACGGCCGGACTGCCCGCCGAGGTCCAGTCGGCGCTCGGCTGGGTGGTGCGGGAGGCGACGACGAACGTGCTGCGGCACGGCAACGCGGAGAAGTGCGCCGTGACGGTGCGGATTTCGGAGGGGCGGGTAGTGCTCACGGTGGAGAACGACGGCGTGGCGGAGACGGCCGAGGAAGAGCCCTCGGGCGGGTCCGGGCTCGCAGGGGCTGCGGGAGCGGCTGTCCGCCGTGGACGGCACGCTGGACGCCGGTCGGGCCGGCAACGGCGTGTTCCGGCTCACGGCCCGGGTGCCGCTGCCGACGGCCGGTTCCGCGGTGCTGGAGGCCGCGTCGTGACGACCCCCGTACGGGTGCTGCTCGCCGACGACGAGCACCTCATCCGCGGGCGCTCGCGGCCCTGCTGTCCCTGGAGGACGACCTCGTCGTGGTCGCCGAGGCGGCCACCGGCCCGGAGGCACTGGCGATGGCACGGGCGCACGCGCCCGACGTCGCCGTACTGGATCTGCAGATGCCCGGCGCGGACGGTGTGAAGGTCGCCACATCCCTGCGGTCCGAGCTGCCCGCCTGCCGGGTGCTGATCGTGACCAGTCACGGGCGGCCCGGCCATCTGAAGCGGGCGCTCGCGGCGGGGGTGCGCGGGTTCGTCCCCAAGACGGTCAGCGCCCAGCGGCTCGCCGAGCTGATCCGCGCGGTGCACGCCGGAAACCGCTACGTCGACCCGGAGTTGGCCGCCGACGCGATCTCCGCCGGGGACTCGCCGCTGACCGCGCGCGAGGCCGAGGTGCTGGAGCACGCCGCCGACGGGGCGCCCGTCGCGGAGATCGCCGAGCGCGCCGCGCTCGCGGAGGGGACCGCACGGAACTACCTGTCGTCGGCCGCGAACAAGCTCGGCGCCGAGAACCGGCACGCGGCGGTGCGGCTCGCGCGGGAGCGGGGTTGGGTATAGTGGCTGTCGCGCCACGGCGCAGTGCGAACGTAGCTCAGTTGGTAGAGCGCAACCTTGCCAAGGTTGAGGTCGCGAGTTCGAACCTCGTCGTTCGCTCAGTGTGAGGAAGCCCCCGGTTCCGGCCGGGGCTTTCTCGTGTCGCGGTGCCGCGGCTACTGCGGCTACTGCGGCTACGACCAGGTCAGGCCGGTCAGGCGCTCGTAGGCCTCCACGTACTTGGCCCGGGTCGCGTCCACGACCCGCTGCGGCAGCGGCGGCGGGGGCTGCTCGCTCTTCCGGTCCCAGCCGGACTCCGCCGAGGTCAGCCAGTCCCGGACGAACTGCTTGTCGTACGACGGCGCTGCGCGCGGCCCGGCTGCCACTGGTCGGCCGGCCAGAAGCGGAGGAGTCCGGGGTGAGTACCTCGTCGCCGAGGACGAGGTCGTCGCCGCTCCGCCCGCGAAGCCGAACTCGAACTTGGTGTCCGCCAGGATGACGCCGCGGTCGCGGGCGATGTCCCGGGCGCGGGAGTAGACGGCGAGGGTGGCCTGGCGCAGGGCGGCCGCGGTGTCCGCGCCGACCTGGCGGGCGACCTCCTCGTAGGAGACGTTCTCGTCGTGCTCGCCGACCTCGGCCTTGGTGGCCGGGGTGAAGATCGGGGCGGGCAGTTCCGAGCCGTCGACGAGGCCCTCGGGGAGCGCGAGGCCGCAGACGGTACGGGTCTCGTTGTACTCGGCCAGCCCCGAGCCGGTGAGGGTAGCCGCGGGCCACGCACTCCACGGGGACCATCCGCAGGGACTTGCAGACCAGCGCGCGGCCCTCCCAGTCGGCGGGGGCGCCGGGGGGCAGCTCGGTGCTCAGGACGTGGTTCGGGACCAGGTCGGCGAGCTGGTCGAACCACCACAGGGAGAGCTGGGTGGGGACCCGGCCCTTGTCGGGGATCTCGGTCGGCAGCACCCAGTCGTAGGCGGAGATGCGGTCGCTGGCGACCATCACGAGGTCGCCCGCCTCGTTCTGGTACAGCTCGCGCACCTTGCCGGTGTGCAGATGCACCAGACCCGGAACCTGGATCGGCTCGGGCTTTTCGACGAATCCGGACACGGTTCCTCCCCGTGGTTCTGTCCAAGTGGTTCCGATTCTCCCGTACGGCCGGGTGATCGGGGACGGCGGGTCGGTCCGGGTGCGGGTCAGTCCCGTTTGCAGATGCGGTCCAGGAGGTTGGCGGTGGCCCGCTGGACCCGGGGGTCGACGTGGCCGGGTCGGTCCAGCGCCGGCGACCAGGCGAACGTCCCGGACGCGAAGACCCAGGCGCCCGACGGCGCCCGGTACAGGGACGTCTCCTGGTGGCGCCGGGCGCCCTCGACGTCGGTGTACGGGCTGTGCGCGAGCAGGACCCGTTCGTCGTGCTCGGGGAGCGCGGTGCGCGGAAGTAGCGGTCGGCCTCGCCCGCGACCAGGTCCTCGATCTCGTCGCCCTCGTGCGCTCCGGTGGCCTCCCAGAGCCAGTGCCCGGCGTTGCGGACGATCATCGGGTGCGGTTCGGGGACGCGGCCGGCGTACTGGATGCCGAGCAGTTGCTGTTCGGCGCGGTCGACCTCCCGCCACAGCACCGGCCGGCCCGGACCCCGGCGCTTGCGGCAGGTCAGCAGGCGGTCGGGGGTGCCGGACGGGGAGGGGGCCAGCTCCACCTGCCAGTACATGGTGTTGGCGGAGAGGAAGACCAGGGACGTGCCGTGCTCGCGGGCGAGTTCCGTGGTGCGGCGCATGGCGGCGGACCAGTACTCGTCGTGCCCGGGGGAAGACCAGGCCCCGGTAGCGGGTCGGGTCGACGCGGCCGGAGTGCAGGTCGCGGGCGTCGGCGTAGGCGAGGTCGTAGCCGTAGCGCTCGGCGAAGCGGATGAAGTCGTAGGCGTGGCCGACGTGGAGGGGCAGGCCGGCACCCGCGTACGGGCGGTCGAAGGAGACGGTCGTCGCGGCGTCCGCCTCGCCGAGGAGCCGGCCGTCGTCGTCCCAGGCGTGGTAGAGGCTGGCGCCGGTGCGGCCGTCCTCCGGGTAGAGGTTGTACGCCTGCCAGGTGATGTCCGGCAGGAGGAGGAGCAGGTCGGCCGGGTGGCTGTCGCGGACCGTGAAGGGCACGTGGGAGCGGTAGCCGTCGGCAGTGGTGAGGACGGCCACGTACGCGCCGATGTTCCAGTACGACGGATCTGGAGCCGCCAGGACAGCCACCAGTGATGGTAGGAGACCGTGCGGTCGGCGGTGAGCGGCGGGGGCTGGACGATGCCGGACAGGCGGGGGCTGGTGGTGATCTTGGCGGCGCCGTCACCGCCGTAGTGGCCGATCCGGTAGACGTCGACGCTGAACTCCTGGGTGGGTCGACGGTGATGTGGAAGTCGATGGCCTCGCCGGGGGCGGCGGCTCCGGGTGGCGGTGAAGCCCTTGATCTGGCGGCGGACGTCGTCGGCGCCGCGCGGGCCGCCGCCGTCGGTGCGCCGCCCTCGGGTCTTCGTGCCGGTCCTGCCGTCCGGGTCCGGGTCCGGTACGGCGTCCTGGTCCGCGTACCAGGCGACGACCTGGCCGGTGTCGCCGAAGTACGTCTCGCCGCCGCGTAACCAGGGGACGGGCCCCTGTCCGAGGATCCGTCACGGCATGCGCGAGTGCTCCCGACTCCCAGCGGCGGATCTGCTCGGACCCCATGGGACAGTCCCCTCCCTCGTGCCCCCGTGGTCGTGCGTATGACGAACGCCTTTGCCATGTGCGCGATCGGTCCCAGCACATCACATTTCGCGCGCGTGCTGTCACTGTTCGTTGCGAAGTGGCCCAAAGTGGAATCGGGGAGTCCGATTCGCGTTCCGGCACGGCAGCCGGTGGGCGGGTCAGACCAGGCGCACCGGCTTCTCCGGGCGTATGCCGAGCTCGGTCATCCAGACGCGCAGGGGGCCCGGGTCGCCCGTCTCGACGAGGCTGCGGACGTGGGGGCCCAGGTCCACGGCGCGGGCGCCGTCGACCAGGAGGGACGGCCCGTCGAGCCAGTCGAGGCCGGGGGTCGCGCCGGCGGTGTCCATCGCCGCGCAGCACCATCGCCGTGACGTGGGCGGTGAGGATCTCGCGGCCGGTGCGCGGGGGCTGCAGGGGAGGAGAGGCAGCGCGCGATCGTCCCAGAGGGCGGCGTCGGGGCCGACCGGCGCCGCGGCTCCCTGGGCGGGGGCCTGGACCCCGGCCGGCTGTGCCTCCGCCTCCTCGCGGGCCAGCTGGGCACTGAGCCCTGCCGCGAGGGCGGCTCCGCGGGCCGTGGTGCCGGCCGGGTCGTCGTCGTCGGCGGTGGCGGTGTCGTCGGGGGCGGCGGAGGAAGGGGCGGAGGCGGAGGAGGGGCGGCCCGGTAGTCCGGGTGGGGGCCGCCGGGAGTGTCCGCGTCGTCGTGGGTGCCTAGGTGGGCGGCGGGGGCGGCGGGCGTTTCGTGGGCGGCCTGCGCGTCGTGGGCGTCGTGCCCAGCGTGGGCGCCGTGCTCGGCGTGGGCGTCGTGCCCGGCGTGGGCGTCGTGCTCGGCGCGGGCGCCGTGCTCGGCGTGGGCGTCGTGCCCGGCGTGGGCGCCGTGCTCGGCGTGGGCGTCGTGCCCGGCGTGGGCGCCGTGCTCGGCGTGGGCGTCGTGCCCGGCGTGGGCGTCGTGCCCGGCGTGGGCGCCGTGCTCGGCGTGGGCGTCGCCCGGCGTGGGCGCCGTGCTCGGCGTACGGCGGATGCGTGGCGGCGTCGGTGCCGGGCGCGGTCACTGGTACGGGTCCGGTGGCGGGCCGGGCCACCCGTGCCGGGGCCGGTACCGGGCTGGGCCACCGATGCCGGGGCCGGTACCGGGCTGGGCCACCGTGCCGGGGCGCCGGTACCGGGCCGGTCGTCGCTCCGGTTTCAGTGTCGGTGACGGGCTCGGTCGTCGCTCCGGTTTCAGTGTCGGTGACGGGTTCCGCCCCGTGTCGCTCGCGGCTGTCGTGTCTCCGGGCGGCGGGGAGGGGCCGTCGGCGGCCGGGGCGGGGGGTTGTCTAGAGGTGGTCCAGGACGCGGGCCAGGGTCGGCCGTCCGTGCCCGGTGTCGCGTCGCCCGCGCGTGCGGACGCCCAGGGTGTCCAGGACGCGGTGGAGGCGGGCCGCGTCCGTGCGCCAGGTCCGGTCGACGACCTCCTCGGGATACTCGTCCCAGGCCACCGGCGCCCAGTCCGGGCCGGTCTCCGGCGGGCCCGCCGTGGAAGAGGCGCGCTGCGAGGAGGGAGACCGCCTCGTCCATCACCCCTGGCTCCTCCAGCAGGTCGCAGGCCGGACGTTCGCCCAGGCGGGGAGGCGTAGCCTCGGCCAGGCGGTCGCGGCGGGACAGCTCCGTGAGCGCGGCGACCACACCCACGTCCAGCCGGGAGGGCCAGCGGCCCATCCGCCAGGCGGGCAGCGCCACCCGGGTCAGCAGCCGGTCCCAGCCCGCGTAGGCGAGCCCGACCTGCTCCTGCGCGACGATCCGCAGACCGTAGTCCACAGCCTGTGCACGCTCGGCGGCCGCGGTCGCGACCCCGCGCTCCATCTGTGCCGCGTGGACGCGGCAGCTGCGCAACAGGAGCCTCGGCCACCCAGCCGAGCCCCGCGCACGCCGCCCGGGACAGCGGACCGCGCCTGTTCGACGAGGCCACCGCCACCGCGGCGTCCAGGCCCCTGCATGAAGCGGCGGGCCGCGGCTATGTCCGGGTGCGCCGAGGGCCCGCACCGGCGACGACCGGGGCGAGGACGGCACGCAGTTCGCCCACGCGCATCCACCACAGGAAGGGCGAGCCGATGACGAGCACGGGCGCGGCGGCGGTCCGGCGGTGGGCTGGTCCGCCGACGCCGGCCACGTCGTCGTGTTCCTCCACGGGCGGCGGGCCGTGGGCCGAGGTGGGTGCGGTCCTCCAGCCAGCTGTCGCAGTCCGGCGTGAGCGCTGGCCACGCGGAGGGGGCGGGGACGTCGAGCCGGTCGGCCAGGTCGCGCACCATCCGGTAGAGGTCCGGCGCCGACTCCTCGGCGATCGTGACCGTCGGGGTCACGGCGGGCCGGGAGCGGGCGACGACGAGGGCGACTCCGGCGGCGGCCGCCAGTACGAGAAGCGCGAGCGCCGACACCGCCCAGCGGGCCGTGTCCCAGCCCCCGCCCGCGAGGTGCCCGGTGGAGCCGCCCACGAGCAGGATCACGGCGGCCGCAGCGGGCAACAGGGCGACGGCCAGCGCCCTGCTGCGGAATGCGCAGCACGGCCAGCGCCCGGGAGCGCGCTGCCTGCGCGCCCATCTCCACACCACCGATACCGGTCATGGCCGGACCTCACCCCTCCTTGCTGTCCTGGACTTTCCTGCCGCTCTCGGCTCTTGCTCACTCCCCCACTGTGGCACCCGCCACTGACATCGTATGCCGGTGGGCCAAGTGCCGGAATGCCTGCGCGGCACCATGGTTGGGGCTTCGTGCCCGTCAGCGTATGGCGCATCGGTCACTCGATGGAATGGCTTTGGGGGAAAGGTGGATGACGGACAGCAAGGATAGGCCCCGGCTTCTGAGACGGAGCCGGGGCCTGTCGGGCTGGGTGCGCGGGAGTGTTCCGCAGGGCTGGGGTCAGGCGCCCGCGTCCGCCTTCGCCGCGATGTCGGTGCGGTGCTGGGACCCGTCGAGGCCGATGCGGGCGACGGCCTCGGTAGGGCGCGGTCGCGGGCCCGGTGAGGTCCGTGCCGGTGGCCGTGACGGACAGGACGCGGCCGCCCGCGCTGACGACGGCGCTCGCCCTCGGCGCGGGTGCCGGCGTGCAGGACGTAGGCGTGCGGGGCGTCCTCGGCGACCACCTCGTCGAGGCCGGTGATCGGGTCGCCGGTGCGCGGGGTGCCGGGGTAGTTGTGGGGGGCGACGACCACGGTGACGGCCGCGTCGTCGCTCTAGCGCAGGGCTCGAGGTCGGCGAGGTTGCCGGTGGCGGCGGCCATCAGCAGACCGGCGAGCGGGTCTGGAGGCGGGCCAGCACGACCTGGGTCTCGGGGTCGCCGAAGCGGGCGTTGAACTCGATCACGCGGACGCCGCGCGAGGTGATCGCGAGACCGGCGTACAGCAGTCCGGAGAACGGGGTGCGCGGCGGCGCAGCTCGTCGACGGTCGGCTGGAGCACGCTCTGCACGACCTCATCGACCAGCTTGGGGTCGGCCCAGGGCAGCGGCAGTACGCGCCCATGCCGCCGGTGTTCGGGCCCGCGTCGCCGTCGAGCGCGCGCTTGAAGTCCTGGGCGGGCTGGAGCGGGCGTACGTTCTCGCCGTCGGTGACCGCGAAGAGGAGACCTCCGGGCCGTCCAGGAACTCCTCGATGACGACGCGGTCGCACGCGTTCGCGTGCACGCGGGCCGCCTCGATGTCGTCGGTGACGACGACGCCCTCGCCTGCGGCCAGCCCGTCGTCCTTGACGACGTAGGGCGCGCCGAAGGCGTCCAGGGCCGCGTCGACCTCGGCCGGGTTCAACAGACGTAGGCGCGGCCGTGGGGACGCCGGCGCCGGCCATGACGTCCTTGGCGAATGCCTTGGCGCCCTCCAGCTGCGCGGCCTGCCCGGAGGGGCCGAAGACCGGGATGCCCGCCTCGCGTACGGCGTCGGCGACCCCGGCGACGAGGGGCGCCTCCCGGCCCGACCACGACCAGTTCGGCACCGAGCCGGGTGGCCAAGCGCGGTGACGGCCCGCGCCGTCGAGGGCGTCGACCTGGTGCAGTTCGGCGACCTCGGCGATACCGGCGTTGCCGGGTGCGCAGTGCAGCGCGGGTGACGTCGGGGTCGAGGGACAGGGAACGGCACAGGGCGTGTTCGCGGGCGCCGCCGCCGATGACAAGGACCTTCACGGGGTGAAGCCTAATGGGAACGGGCCGGGTGCGGTTTGTGCGGGCTTCCGAAGGGCGGGGGCGGGGAGGCTTGTGGGTTCCTCCAGTGCGGGGCCCGGAACGCGCGGCCCGGCACCCCGCCTGCTCGTGGAACCAGCGGAACTGGAACTACCGTGCGGGAATCTCCTCGACCACCGACGCCCCCAGCTCCCGTACCAGCAGTTCCTTGCCGAGGGAGGGGCCGACTCGTCGAGGTCGGGGTCGTCGTCCTCGGGGATGTCGTCCTCGGGGGAGACCGGGCGCGCGCTCGGGGGCCGGGGGTCGGGGCGCTGGGGCGGACGCCGAGTCGGACGCCGGTCCCGGCGCGGCGGGCGCGGACGGCGCGGGGCCCGGGCCGCGGGCGAGGGGTGCCGACGGGCGCTGTGCGGGCGCACCGCCTCCGTAGCCGCCACCACCGCCGTAACCAACCACCACCGGATCCACCGGCACCACCGGATCCACCGGGACCGGACCCACCGGCACCGGATCCGCCGTGGGCCACCGGAGGGGACCGGCGGGGGCGGAGACGCCGAGCCGCCGGACGGGGTCGACGACCGCCTCGATCTTCCACTGCACGTTGAACTGCTCGGCCAGGGGCCTGCCGCAGCACCGTCCTCGCTGCCGCTGCTCATGAAGTTGTCGCGAGCACCGGCGTTGACGAAGCCGATCTGGAGGACGTGCCGCTCAGGCCGGTCACCTGGGCGTTCTGGCTGAGCAGGATCCAGGTGAACCGGCGGCGGTTCTTGACCGCCTCCAGGATGTTGGGCCAGATCGTGCAAGCGGGTCGACTCCCGCACCCGGCGGCGGAGAGGCGCAGGCCCGGGGGCGACGGCGGTCGGCACGGGTGCCGGGGCCGGGGCCGGAGTCGGGGCGGGACCGGAAGCGGGGCGGCCGGAGGCCGGGACTGGCCGCCGCCCGCCGGTGCCGCCGTGGGCCACCCCCGGGGCGCCGACCGCCACCACGCGGAGCCGCGGTCGGCCAGGCACCGGGGTGCGGGGTGCGGAGGGAGGTGTCTCGGCGGGGGCGGTGGGGGCGGCAGGAGGTACGGGGGCGGCCTGGGACTGTTCCGCTCCGGCGGAGGCGCCGCCTTCGTCGGGAGCGGGACCCGTACCGGCACCGGCAGCCGTCGGCCGGTCAGGCGCGATCCGCCCGTGGAGACGGCTCCGCCGGGGCACCGCCACCACCACCGGGTCCGGGTGCCCGGACCGCCGCCCGGGCAGCGGCGGGCCCGCCGCCCGGCGGAACCGGAGCGGCGGCGGCCGCGACACCACCGGTGCCGGTACCGGTACCGCCGGCAGCGGCATGCGCCTCGCGGCCCGGGCACGTACCCCATGGCGGGCGACCCTGCGCCCGCGCCCTGCGGAGAACTGCACGCCGCGTTCGATCCGGTCCAGCCGCGCCATCACCGAACGCTCGTCGCCGTACGCGGCGTGGGAGCACGCGCGCGCAGATCAGCTCCAGCTGGGAGGCGGGGCGCGTGGGCCCCAGCGCATCTCGGTGAGTCCCTCGTTGACGATGTCGGCGGCACGGCTCAGCTCGGCGGCAACCTGAAGGACCGCGCCTGGGCCTGCATCCGCTCGACGACGTCGGCCGGGGCGTCGATCAGCCCTTCTCCCCCGCGTCGGGCACGGCGGCGAGGATCACCAGGGTCGCGAGGCGCTCCAGCAGATCGGTGACGAAGCGCCGCGGGTCGTTGCCGCCCTCGATCACCCGGGTCCACGACCTCGAAGGCGGCCGAGCCGTCCCCCGTGACGAACGCCTCGACGACGGAGTCGAGCAGCGAGCCGTCCGTGTAGCCGAGCAGGGCGGTCGTCATGTCGTACGTCACACCGTCGGCGGCCGGCGCCCGCGAGCAGCTGGTCCATGACCGACATGGAGTCCCGGACGGATCCCGCGCCTGCCCGCACCACCAGCGGCAGCACGCCGTCCTCGACCGGGATCTCCTCCTTGCCGCACACCTCGCCGAGGTAGTCGCGCAGGGTGCCGGGCGGCACGAGGCGGAAGGGGTGGTGATGGGTCCGCGACCGGATGGTCCCGATGACCTTCTCGGGCTCGGTGGTCTGCGAAGATGAACTTCAGATGCTCCGGGGTTCCTCGACGACCTTCAGCAGGGCGTTGAGCCCTGCGGGAGACCATGTGGGCCTCGTCGATGATGTAGATCTTGTACCGGCTGGAGGCGGGCCCGAAGAACGCCTTCTCGCGCAGGTCACGGGCGTCGTCCACGCCTCGTGGGAGGCGGCGTCGATCTCGATGACGTCGATGGAACCCGGACCGTTGCGCGCCAGGTCGCGGCACGATCAGCACCTCGCCGCACGGGGTCGGCGTGGCCCTGCTCGCAGTTCAGGCAGCGGGCCAGGATCCGGGCGCTGGTCGTCTTGAAGAGCGCAGCCGCGCGGACCGCTGAACAGGTACGCGTGATTGACCCGGCTGTTCCGCAGCGCCTGCTGTGGCCAAGGTCGGTGACATGCCCCTGCCCGATGACCTCGGCGAAGGACTCCGGGCGGTAACGGCCCCGGTAGAGCCGCCGAGGACGACGACACATACGAGGTTATAGGCGCCCACCGACAACCGGCCCGCCCCGGGAAACCGGACCCGCCCCGTGAACGCAGGCGCCCCCCACGCACCCGCCAGAGCCGACCTACCCTTGCTGCCTTCGGCCCTGGGGGAGAGTTCAGTCAGATAGCGCCGCATTGAGGGCTGGGCCGCACGGTACCCGGATGTGGGGCCCAAGAACGGAAGCTCCAAAGCACTCTCCGGCGATCATGTAATGCTCTCTGCGGAGGATTCGCCTAGGAGGCCTAGGAGCGCACGCTTGGAAAGCGTGTTGGGGGCAACCCCCAACGAGTTCGAATTCGTATCTCCAGCCAGTGCCTCACCGAGCACAAAGTCAGCGGCCCCACCGCTTGCGGGCGGGGCCCTCGGCGTAGGATGAACCCTTCTACGGCAGCGGGGCCCCTCTGGTCGGTGGAGGGCTCGGGTGTGTGCGGGCACGCGCGCCTGGCCCGGCATGCCCGTGTCTAACCGTCCTGAATCAAGGCGACTTCCACGGCTGCGCGGGCCGTTGTCGGCGCGATGAGAGGGTGGTCGCCGATGGCAGGCGAGAAGGTGATCAGGCAACGGGCCTCGACGTCGTCCTCGTCGGGGCGAAGGCCCCCGTACAGCTCGGTGCGCGGTAGTCCAGCGCAGCGGTTATCCGCCCGGCGGAGGCGGCGCGCGACGGCTTCGTCGCGCCGGCCCCAAGCTCGCGGATCGCGAGTTCGACCCCGGCGCCGGTCACCGGCTCCCCGCCCGAGCCCAGAAGCCGAAGAGACCCCGAGCCGCCGCGGGCGTCGCCCCCGTCGCGCTCGATCCGCCCGATTACCCCTTCGGTGACGCCGCCCTCCCAGGTGTCGAGCATCTCCTCCAGCAGGGCCGCGCGCGGTTGCAGGTAGCCGTAGAAGCCGCCCTTGCTGACGCCGAAGCGCCTGGGCGAGGGACCTCGACCCGGAGGCTTCGGGGCCCGCCGGCGGCGAGCAGCCGGAGCCCTTCCTCGATCCACTTGTCCGCGGCGTACGGATCGCGCCCATCGCCGTGTCTCTCCTCACATCTCCCGCAGCCGGCCGGCCAATATGCAGGGCCGTATAGACGGGTGCGGCGCGACCGCTCTAGTACGGCCGTCCGCGTGGACAGGGAGCCGCGGGGCCAGAGTGATCTGCGCCCCTCGATCGACCACATCGTCCCGGCCCTGGCGGATCCACGAGCATCTGCCGGCGACTTCGCTCGAGGACCTGTGGATGCTGCCGACGCCGGGCGGCCCGGATCGACCTACGCCGCCATCTGGTCCGGCGGCATGGCGGACGGCAAGGACGGCCCGGACGGCGGCTTAACCCGTGGGCCGCTTCCTTTTCGCGGTGCGCTGGAAGTGGCGCGCCTGCCGGCTGGGACAAGCCGTGGACTCGAAGGGCGTCGGCGGCCGGGCGTGGGCGACGTTGCGCGACCGGCTGCCGGACGACCTGCCCGCGAGGGGCCCAGGGGATCCGCACCCGGCCTCGGCGCCCTTCACGTCGGTCTTCCAACCCACGACGAGTGGGCCACGAGTACGCCAACAAGACCATGCACGGGGTGATGCACATCGGCTCAGTCCCGACGGGGAGCGGCGGCTACGCGCGCCCAGCTGGCCGTCCCTAGGTGAAAGCCCAACGGCCGCCTCCGGCTCCCGCAGCATGCTCGCCATCAAACCCTTCCGGTACCTCGGCGTGTACCCGGCCCTGATGCGCTCGATCGACCGGGAGTGGCGGGAGAAGACAGCGCGCCGGACGGCACGCACTGACGCGCGCTCGCGCGCCGGCCGCGTGCATGGCCGCGTCCTTCGTAGCCGGCATCGGGCCGCCCCCCCCGACGCCTCCACCCGCGCGGCGTTTCGGCGGTAAGGCGCGCTAGATCGCCCGTCATGGACTCACTGGAGCGCGCCGGTTGAGGGCAGTGGAGCGGGGCGGGACACGTCCCCGCGCAAGCCGCTCCCTCCTCCTGTCGCGCTCTGCACGGTACCAGCAGGACGCCGGCGCGGAGCTGCTTTACAGCGCGGTGGAGGAGGACCTGGCGCGACTGCTGACCGAGGCCCGGTCCGCCGCACGGCACGACGCCCGCATATCCCTTCCACCACCTGGTCGGTGACGGGGTGTGGGCGGTGCGCACCGATCGCGGGCCGGGGAGCATCCCGGCAGTCGCGTGGGTGAGTTGTGGGCGTCGAGGCCGCCGGGCGGCTGGCGCCGAGCTGCGGGTCTCGCCGTTGCGGCGCTCGCCGTCGCTCTCCTCGGACGGATGGCGAGGGGTGCTGCTCGACCAGCATTTCCCGCCCTCGCTCCACGACGAGTTGCAGGCGGGTGGTTCCGCGACGGAGGCGGCTCGGTCGCCGCCGTCGTCGCCGATGCGCCGGCAACGGGACCGGCGGATGCGAACTGGTGCTGACGGCGTACGAGTACTGGCGGTGCGCGTTCTGCGGCTACGACGGCCGGATCCGGGGCGGTGCCGGCCGCGTTGGAGGCCGCGCACGTGCGCTGGTGGGCGTTCGACGGTCCGGACGACGTCGACAACGGTCTGTGCCTGTGCTCGCTGCACCACAAGCTCTTCGACAAGGGCGTCCTCGGCGTCGGGGACGAGCAGCCGGTGCTCGTCTCGCAGCGCTTCGTCGGACACAGCGCCGCCGCCCGCGCGACCACGCCACCGCGCTCGCCGGGCCGGCCTTTGACCGGGCCCCAGCTTCGGGCCGTCCGGCCCATCGCCGCCGGCCATCGGGCCTTGGCACGCCGCCAACGTCTTCCACGGCAGCCCGCGGCCGCCGGACACCGCCACCACCTGAGCACCCGGTCCCCCGGTCACTTCCGTGGCCCGGGTGGCCTCCAGCGTCACCCTCGGCAGCCGTTTGGCGAGCGGGGCCGGGAGCCACCAGGCGTGGCGGCCCAGGCCCGTTCGCGCATCCCCGCGATGCCGCTGCCGGACCCGGCGCCCACGGGGGCGGGCCCGCGCCCGTTGTCCGGTGACCTCGACCGTGACGTGCGCGGCCCCTGCTCGGTGCGGACGTCGACGCGGTGGCGTGGGCGTGACGGGTGACGTTGGACGCGACTCTGGACGATGCGGTACGCGCGACCAGGTCCACCTCGGCGGGCAGCGGTCGCCGGTCGCCCGCCGGTGCTCACCCGGACGTCCAGGGGGCGCGGAGAACCATGCCGCCAGCGTAGGCAGGCCACCCCGCGCCGTGCGCCGTCCCCCACGCGGCGGAACCGCCCGGCGCCCACCCGCAACTACGGGCGTAGCGGCGGGCGCCGGGCGCCACAACCGCCGGGGTACGGCAGGCGCCGGCCACCGGGGCCGGCACCCCGCAGGCGCAAGCCGGCGCCCCGCGCCGCAACCCCGGGGTACGTAAAGTGCTCCGCCCCGGCGACGCCCCCGCGTGGTGGACGCCGACGCTGGGGTGCGTGAGACCGGCCCGCCCCGGCCTCCCGCTCTGGTAGAGGCCTGCGCCGCGCTGGACCGGCGCATGGGGCGCTGACTGACCGCCGTCGCGTCCTCATCCGGCCGCTGTTCTCGGTCACCAGGCTGACCGACGCCCTCCGCTGGGCCGCTCCGCGCCGCTGCTGCTCACCACCCGAGCGGCATCAGCCTGGCCTGGATTCTGGCCGTCGGGCTCCAAGCCGGGAGTGCGCGAGCCGTTGTTGACGCCGGTGGCCGCCGGGGTGGCGTACGCGCTGGCCGCCATGGTCCTCAGCGGGTCCTGTCGCCCCGTCCTCACGGGCGAGTTGCGGAGGCCCCTCGCGCGACCGGGAGACCATCCTGCCGATGTTCCTCGTCAACGGAGTATGGGGCGCGGTCTGCGGCGTCTGTGCGCTGGGGGTGCGCCGGATGCGGGGGCGTGGACGGTCGGGGGCGGCCGGTCCTAGGCAGCCGGCCCGCGCGAACCGGGAGTACGGGTACTGCGTCCGAGGCAGGGCGGGGGTGCGGGCCCGTGTTACGGGGGGGACGGGAGTACGGCGCGGGGGCGTCGTGCTCCTCCGGCATCGTCTGTTCTTCGCCTGACCGTCACCGCTCGACCCGAATCCGCCTCGCCTCGCTCTACCTGGTCGATCTCCGACACGCGGACCGTCGTCTTCATCGTCCAGGTGCCGGGAGGGGAGGTGAGGGAGTTGGCGCTCCAGTAGCCGCCTCGGTCGACCGAGTTCCGCGTCGATCGGGCCGACGCCCCTGGTCGGGGAGGGTGAAGGAGAGGCGCAGTTCGGGTATGGCGGCCAGGCTGCCGTCGGGGCCGAAGACGACGGCCTGCACCGCGTTGTCGCCGGTGCGACCGGGGTCCAGGGTGATCTGGACGGTGCCCCGGCCGGAGGGGCCGACGTCGAAGGGATCGTGGTGACGGACGCGGGCAGCACCCCGCCCGCCGGTACGGCCCGTGCCGCCTCGTCCGCCGCCCGGCCTGGCACCGTGCTGGTGAGCACGGTCGTGACCACAGGACGACGGCCGCGACGACGGCCTCGACCAGAACGGACCGGCGCAGCCCGCGACGCCGGGCGTCCCCGACGGCGGACGGCTCCGACTCGGACGGCCCCCGCTCCGACGGCTCCCGCTCGGACGACCCACGCTCCGACGGCTCCCGCTCGGACGTCCCCGGCTCGGACGACCCAGGATCCGGTGCCCCCGGCTCGGACGACCCAGGATCCGGTGCCCCCGGCTCGGACGACCCAGGATCCGGTGCCCCCCGGCTCGGATCGACCAGGATCCGACGACTCCGGCTCGGACGACCCACGCTCGGGCGCCATCGGCTCTGGACCGCTCCGACGCCCGTGACGGAGGTCCGCCCACCGGCTCCGGCACCCGCTCACGTACGCGCTCGCGGCACGGCCGTCTCCGCGTCCACCGCGCTCCACGAGCCCGCCACACCACCGCCCCGGTCGCCCCGGTGGCCCCGATGGCCCCGGCAGCACCCACCGCCCCGGTTGCCCCGGTTGCCCCGGTTGTGCCGGTTGTACCGACGGCACCGGCAACCGGCCGCCCCCACCGACAGCCCCGCCCCGTCCACCGCCGTGGAGACCGCCAGCCGCGGGCCAGCAGCACGGCCACCCCGCCAGTTTGGCGAGCAGCAGCCTGCCGTACGTCGTCTCCGTGAGCGCCGGCCAGGAGCCGAGGCCGCGCCAGGACTGGTAGACGCCGGTGACGACCAGGACGGTCGCGGAGGCGAAGGCGGTCCGGAGAAGCGGGCGACCGTCGCGGCGTCCGCGGACGAGCGCAGGATGGCGAGCAGGGCGACGAGGCCGCCGAGCCAGACCGCCGTGGCGAGCAGGTGCAGCACGGACGACGTCACCGCCACCGGCACCTGGATCCCGCGGCGGCGTGCTCGGCGGCGGCCCAGGTCGGGGCAGGCCGACGGCCAGCGCGGCGCCCACCGCGGCGGCGAGCGGGGCGCGCTCCCGGTGCCGGTACCGGCCCGCCGCGGCCATGCGGACGAGGAAGAGCCCGGTCGGCATGAGCAGCGCCAGCCTGACCAGCAGCAGCGCGCCGGGGGCGGGTCGTGAGGGTGCCGCCGAGCGCGTCGGCGTCGAGGGCCGCCGCCGGCCCCGTACCCGCCTCGTACGGGGCGCGCAGCACCAGCAGGGCGACGGTCGAGCCGCCGGGTGAAGTTCACCAGCCTCCGCCACCAGTGGCCGGGCGCCGGGGCCGGGTCCGCCGGGCGGCACAGGGCGACGAAGGCGGCCGTGCCGATGAGCAGGGCGCGGCGAGGTGGGCGAGATAGCGGGCGATCTTGTGGAGGGCGGCGGTCAGCGGGTCCTCGGTGGGGCGGGGTCCACGGACGCGGTCGTCGCGGAGGGCTTGCCGACCGAGAGGTGAAGGCGCCGGAGACGGGGTGGCTGTCGGCCGACACCACCCCGCCAGGCCACGTGCACGTGCCCTCGCCGAGCCGGCCCGTCAGCGCCACGCGCGCCGTGTCGGCACGGCCGTCCGCGCGCCCGGCCTCCCCGCGTGCACGCCGGTGCGCCCGCCGGGGTCGAGGACGCGGAAGGGGTCGTCGCGCAGGCCGACGGACTCGGTGAAGGTCAGGGTGACGTGGCGGGGGGCGCGCTGCAGGACGCTGCCGTCCTCGGGGTCGGTGGCGCGGAGGGCGGCGTGGGCGGACGCCGGTCCCGCGCCGCCGAGGACGAGCAGGACCAGCAGGGTGCCCAGCAGCACCGGTCCCGAAGTCTCCGGCCACCCCGGGCTCCAGCGCGCGTACCGCCACCACCCTCACGTCGCATCTCCGTCGTCGGGACCCACTGCCTCGGGGATACGTACGGACGCGGGCGCCGCCCGCTCACCGAAGACTCACCGGATGACGGGCGGGGCGCTCACCACGACGGACGTGCCGTCACCCGCCGTCCACCACGAGGTCGTGGCCGGTGACCCAGGACGCCAGCCGTGACGCGGAGAACACGCACCGCGTCACCCACGTGCCTCCGGCCGCCCAGCCGTCCCGTGGGCGCCGCCTCCCGCCACCGCCGTACGCCGTCCGGCCGAGGCCGCCGCGAGACCGTCCCGGTCGACGAGGGCCGGGCGAGACGGTGTTGACCTGACTCCCCACGGGCCGTACTCCAGGCGGCGGAACGGGCGTGCTCCGACCGCCGCCCTGGAGGCGCTGTAGTGCGCGTGGGCGGGTGCGGGGGCGTTCGCCTCGATGGAGGCGATGTGGGTGACTCGTGCCGCCGTCGTCCTGGGTGCGCATGATCCCGGCGGCGGTCTGCGTGCACGCGAAGACACTAGTGAGGTTGGTGTCCACCACCGCCCGCCACTCGGCGGCCGTCATGCCGGCCAGCTCCCGCAGCGGCTGCACGCCCGCGTTGTTGACCAGCGCCGTCAGCCGTCCCCCGCCCCAGTCGGCGGCCTCCTCCACCCGGCGCCGCGGGCGTCCTCGTCGGTGAGGGTCGGCCTGCAGTACCACCGCCCGGCCGCCGCGCTCCCTGATCCACGCGGCCACGTCCCGAGCCGCCTCGACCGCCGTACCGGCAGTGCACCGCGACCGCGGCGCCCTCCTCGGCGAACCGCAGCGCGACGCCCCGTCCGATGCCGCCGCCCGCGCCGTCACGAGCGCCACCTGACCGTCGAGCAGGTTCATGGGCGGCACGGTTCCACGATCCGCCCGGCCGCCGCCGGATAGCGCGCCGTGAGGCCGGCCGCGTCGCCGTGCTCGTAGTCCCCGTAGGTGAACCCGGGCGCCATCGTGCACCCGAAGAACGACCACGCGCCGCCCGCCGCCACCCGGCCGCCCATCCAGGTCCCGGCGGGGACGGTGAACTGCACGTGCTGCCCGCCCAGCACGTCCGGTCCCAGCACGGCCGTACGCACGCCGCCGTCCGGGGTCGAGGAGCAGCAGCTCCAGCGGATCGCCGAGGTAGAAGTGCCAGACCTCGTCGGTGGGCAGGCGGTGCAGGGCGGAGAAGTCACCCGGTCGGGCGGTCAGCAGGGCGACGATGGCCGAGCCCGCCGGGCGTCCGTCCGGGCGCTCGGGCCCGGCCCAGGTGCGCCGGAACAGACCGCCCTCACGGGGAATGGGCTCCAGCCCGTAGTGCGCGATCAGGTCCTCGGCGGTCGGCGGGAAGTCACCCGCCGAACGCTACCTCCCTGCGGAGGAACGCGAGTTGCGCCTTCTTCTCCGGCAGGTACACGTCCGGCAGGTCGATCTCCGGCAGTACGACCGCCGGTCCGGCGGTGAAGCCCTGCTTGAGGAAGCGGGCGATCGCCTTCTCGTTGCCGACGTCCGGGTCGACCACGATCCGCTTCCGGTCCAGGCCCAGCAGGACGTACGCCGTGAGGGGCCGCCGCCAGCGCGGCGGTCCAGCCCGGCTGCGCGCCGTCGTTCCCGGCAGGCGCCAGCAGCAGGTGTACGCCGATGTCGCCGGGTTCGACGTCGTAGCACTCCGCTCACCCGGTCGGCTCCCGGGGTCGTAGGTCTGGAGCAGCGCGACCGGCTCGCCGTCCTTGACCACCAGGAAGGCGTGGTGGGTGTCGAGCGTGTCCATGTGGGCGTAGACGCCGGCGACCTGGTCCCGCGTCAGGCCGTTCGTGCCCCAGAAGGCGGCCCGCTCCTCGCTCACCCAGCGGTGGATCACGCCGGCGTCCCTGGCGGCGTCGAGCGGGAGCACGCGCACGGCGCCGAAGCCGTCGAGTTCCTGCTCGTGGACGGCGGCGCGAGAGGCGTACGGGGACATGTGCTGCTCAGACATCGGTTTCCTTGGCGAGTCGGTCGAAGTCGGTTATCACCGGGGCGAGTTCACCGTCGAGCCGCAGGGCCCGCTGGTCCCG
This sequence comes from Streptomyces thinghirensis, assembly GCA_021502835.1. The sequence goes on along the minus strand of JAKFGP010000067.1, from coordinate 182,216 downwards.
GTGGTGCGGCGAGCCGGGGACGCCGGACGCGCCGAGGGGCACCACCCAGCGGCTGTCCTGCCGGTCGGCCAGGGTCCCAGACGTACCGGGCGGCGGGGCCGCGTGCGCGCACGGTCCGGTGAGGCCGGGGGACGGCGGAGGTGCACAGCACGCAGTCGTGGTCTCCGGAGAGCGGGGGCCCGTCGGCGCCGGAGGGGTCCGGCAGCGCCTGCCAGGCGGCGAGGCGGTGGGTGTCGCCCCAGGTGCCGGCCGGCGGATCGGCGGCCACTTCCTCCAGCGCCGCGCGGACGGCCCCGGCCCGGTCGATGCCGTACAGGTCCTCGGCGCGCAGCAGGTGTTCGAGGGCGTAGCCGACGCGCGGCACGAGCGCGAGCCACGGCAGCAGCACCTCGGGGTACGCGGGCGGCACGGACGCGGGGCGAGGACCGGGTGCGCCGCCAACCGCCGCACGACCGCCCCGCGTAGGCCGCGTACGCCGCCGTCCGGTGCTGCCGGCGTCCATGCGCCGGTCCCAGGACAGGAGCCGGTCGCGGAGGGCGGCGGCCCCCGGGGTCAGGTCGTCCAGGGCCGTCAGACGGTCCAGGAGGGGGCCGGCCGAGGCGAGGAGGGTGTCCATGTGGATCGCGGGCATGTCGGCGGCGACCAGCGTTCCTTCCCGGCGAGCAGGGCGGCGATGCGGTCGGCGCGGTGCGGTGGGGGCGAACTCGACGCCGAGCGGGCTGGCCGGGCCGCGCTGGTTGGCCATCACGGCGACGCCGTCGGCGAGCCCGGCGCGGGGCGGGGTGTGCCGGCCCTCCCACTCGTGGCCGGGTTCCCAGGCGGGCACCGGACGCAAGCCGTTGGCGGCGGACCGCAGCGGCACCCGCCCCGCCACCCGGTGCAGCAGCCCGCCCTTGGTGTCGGCGGCCTGCACGACGTTGACCGGCTCGGCCCACGCGTCCAGGGCGCGGTCCACGTCGGCGACCCGGCGGGCCCGCAGCAGCGGCAGCAGGGCGCCGAAGCCGAGGTCGGCGGTGACGCGGGGCGGGTAACGCAGGCTGAGGGCGGTGGGGGTGCCGTCGTCGAGTCCCTCGGGTCCGCCGGCGATCACCGGACCCCGGTCGGTCTCGATGACCTCGACGATCTCCCTCCCCCTCCTGCCCCTCCTCCCCCGCCCGCGACCCGAATGGTCTCCGTGTGCCGGGCGGCGCGGTGCCAGGTGCCGTCGGGGCCGAGGGCCTCGACGCCGGCGCCGGTGCGGCGCAGGCGCTCGCGGTACAGGTCCTGGTAGTCGGCCATGGCGTTGGTGATGGCCCAGGCGACCGTGCCGGTGTGGCCGAAGTGGGCGATGCCGGGGGACGCCGGGCACGGCGAGGCCGACGACGTCGAACTCCGGGCAGGACAGGTGGATCTGCTGGTAGACGCCGGGGTCCTCGATGACACGGTGCGGGTCACCCCGGCGATGATCGCGTGCCCGGTGGTGGTCCGCTCGCCGCTCACCAGCCAGCCGTTGCTGCCGGCTGTGCCGGGTCCGTCGGCGGCGAAGAGGGCGACCGCGTCCGGGCCGAGGTGCGCGGTGATGTGCTCGCGCCAGAGCTTGGCGGGGAAGCCCGCGAAGAGGATGTGCGTGGCGAGCCAGACGCCGAGCGGGGTCCAGCTCCCAGCGGCCGGGGGCGAGACCGGCGCGTGCGAACCCGGGGCGGCGCCGCCTTTCGGCCAGCCCCTCGTTCACCCCGTCGACGTAGGCCCGCACCCATGCGTCCGTCTCCGGGTCCTTCTCCTCCAGGGCGGTGAAGCAGCGGCGGGCGGTGTCCGCGAGCCGGGCTCGCCGGGCGAGCCGGTCCCAGGACAGGGATCCGGGCCCGAGGAAGGACGCGGAGGTGCCCTGCGCGCGGTGCCGCTCGACCTCCAGCTGCCAAGCACGGTCACGGGCGGTCACCCGGCCCTGGGCGCGGGCGAGTTCGTCCGCGTTGTCCGCGCGCAGGTGCGGGATCCCCTGCGGCGTCGCGGTATGTCTCGGCGCTCACCCCTGTGCCCCTACTTTCCTTTTAGGTTAGGCTCACCTAAGTCTTACGTCGTGGCCGAATAGTACGTGAAGGGGTGAAGAAACAATGGGGCAGGGCGGGGTTGGGAGGGCGCGGTCCTCAAGCTGATGCGTGCGAAGGACTTCGGAGTTCACCGTGACGGACGCGGAGGACGTGACGCCGGACTTCCGGAGGCTGCGGCTGAGTGCGACGGCGGCATGCTGGCGGCGACCGGCGTCCACCCACGATGTGGGTGCGGCTGTGGTTCGACAACGCGGGCAAGCCGCACCAGCGGGCGTACACGCTGGTCGACCCGGACCCGGCGGCCGGCACCTTCGGCATGGAGTTCGCCCTGCACGAGGGGTGCGCGAGCGACTGGGCCAGGGCGGCGGAAGCCTGCGACACCATCGAGGCGACGGTCGAGGGCACCGGCTTCGAGGATCGAGCCGGTCCCCTCCCGCGTCTTCGCGGTCGCGGACCGGCGTCCCTGCCCGCCCTCAACTCCTCCTCGACGCGCTGGGACCGGTCCCCGCGACGGTCTGGTTCGAGGACGGCGGCTCCGGCACGGACGGCCTGCCCTTCCGCACCGACCCCGACCGCCACGAGGTCCGCACGGTCCCGCGCCGCGACGCGGGCGCCCACCTGGTCGCGCAGGTGAAGGAGGCACTGCCGGAGCTGCTGCGCTCGACTCCCGAGCCGTTCGTCTGGATCGCCTGCGCCACGGCGACGACCCGGTCGCTGGCCTCGTAACCCGCAAGGAGCTGGGCTGCCCAAGCAGCGGGTGAGCGCGCTGGGGTACTGGCGCGCGACCTGCGCCCGCACGCGCGATCATCGTGGGCATGGACGTCACACTTCACCTCGCCCAGGACCCGAGGCCGACGAGCTCCTCGGCCGCAGCCCGCTCGCCGCGCTGGTCGGCATGCTGCTCGACCAGCAAGTCCCCGTGGAGTGGGCGTTCAAGGCCGTCGACCATCGCCCGGCGCATGGGCGCGGAGGACCTGGACGCCCACGACATCGCCGCCTACGACCCCGAGGCCTTCGCCGCCCTGCTCTCCGACAAGCCGGCCGTGCACCGCTACCCCGGCTCGATGGCGGGCCGCGTCCAGCAGCGCTGTGCCGGTACCTCGTCGAGACCTCACGACGGTGAGGCGGAGGCCGTCTGGCGGGGCGTCTCCACCGGCAAGGAGCTGCTGAAGCGGCTCCAGGAACCTGCCCGGCTTCGGCAAGCAGAAGGCCCAGATCTTCCTCGCCCTGCTCGGCAAGCAGCTCGGCGTCCAGCCGGAGGGCTGGCGCTAGGCCGCCGGCGCCTACGGCGAACCCGGCGCCTTCCGCCCGTCGCCGACATCACCGGCCCGGAGTCCCTGACGAAGGTCCGCGCCCACAAGCAGGAAATGAAGGCGGCGGCAAAGGCGGCGAAGACCTCCGACAAGTAGCAGGTAGCCCCCCGCTACGGGCGGTCGTGCCGCCCCAGTGCGGGCAGTCGTGCCGCTGGGGCGGCACGGGTGGGCGCAGCACCATCCGGCCGGCGCCCGCCGCGACACCCACCCCCCGGCCCCCCGCTGCGGGCGGTCGTGCCGCTGGGGCGGCACGGGTGGGCGCAGCGGCACCCGGCCGGCGCCGGCCCGCGACACCCACCCCGGCCCACACCAACGCCGGGCGCCACTTGCCCCGTTATCTTCTTCGCGGTCCTGCAAGAGGGCCGCTGGCCTCCCGGCCCGGCATGACTGTTGCCCCCTGTCGAAGGGATGACCTGGGGGTGGTGTCACCGGGCCCGAGGTGCCGTCAGAGACGCTGATCAGAGGTCTGACCACCGCCTGGCCGGGCGCAATGCCCGGCTGCTCGCGGGCGGCAGGTCTGCATAACGTGGTTGCGCGAGAACGGCTCCCGACCTCGGGGCCGAAGCACACGTCGACATGTGGGGGCACGGTGATCAGCATCGACGGGGTGGGCGTCTTCCTGGGCTTGGACGTCGGCAAGCAGACCCATCACGGACACGGACTGACTCCGGCCGGGAAGACGGTCTTCGATAAGCCGCTGCCGAACAGCGAACCGAAGCTGCGGGCGGTCTTCGACAAGCTGAAGGCCAAGTTCGGCACCGTCCTGGTGGTCGTGGACCAGCCCGCCTCCATCGGCGCCCTGCCGCTGTCCGTCGCCCGGACGCCGACTGTCAGGTCGCCTACCTGCCAGGCCTGGCGATGCGCAGGATCGCCGACCTCTACCCGGGCGAAGCCAAGACCGACGCGAAGGACGCCGCCGTTTGGTCGCGGATGCCGCCCGCACCATGCCCCACACCCTGCGCACGCTCGACCTGACCGACGAGGTCACCGCCGAGCTGACCATGCCTCGTCGGCTCGACCAGGGACCTCGCCGGCGAGGCTAACCGCACCTCCAACCGCATCCGCCGGCCTTCACTCCGCAGTTCCACCCCAGCCTGAGCGTCCTGGGCCCGCGCCTGGACCACGCAGTATCACCTGGCTCCTCGAGCGATACGGATCCCCGCAGGCACTCCGCAAGGCAAGGCCGCCGCAGCGGGCTCGTCGAGGTCATCCGCCCGAGGGCAACTGGCGCGCATGGCCGAGGCGGCTGGTCGACGACATCTTCACCGCGCTCGACGAGCAGACCGTCGTCGTCCCCGGCACCGGCACCCTCGACGTGATCGATGCCGTCGCTGGCGAAGTCTCTGGCCGCCGTCCACGAACAACGCCGGGCCCTGGAGGCCAGAATCGAGGCCCTGCTGGAGGCCCACCCCTCTTTCCCAGGTCCTGACCTCGATGCCCGGCATCGGCGTCAGGACCGCCGCAGTCCTCTGTCCACCGTCGGCGACGGCAGCTCCTTTCCCACCGCCGCCCACCTGGCCTCATACGCCGGCCTCGCCCCGGCAACCCGGCAGTCCGGAACCTCGATCCACGGCGAACACGCCCCCAGAGGCGGCAACCGCCAGCTCAAACGGGCGATGTTCCTGTCCGCGTTCGCCGCCCTGCATGATCCCGCCTCCCCGGACCTACTACGACCGCTGCCGAACCGCGGGAAGACCCACCGCAGGCACTTCTCCGCCTCGCCCGCCAGCGGATCAACGTGCTGTTCGCGATGCTCCGCGACGGAACCTTCTACGAACCCAGAACCCCACGCCTCGCTTGACGAACGACATAGAGGCACCCCCCACGTCAGCCCACTGGCCCGCCCCAACTGGCGCCCCCACCACCCCCGCTCCCAGCATGGGGCATGACCGAGCCACCCAGCGGCACCCCCGGAGGGCAGCCGGCAACGACGACCGCTGGGATCCACGCCCGCACGGGCCACGGCACGCACCCTCCGACAGCCGGGACGGCGCGAACCCGGGCACGAACCCGGGCCCGGACGAACCCGCCTTCCAGGGGCCGCTGCACTCGCTGTCCCGCGCCGCATGGCGAACCGTGCTGCTCACCGGGATCGCCTCACTCGTCCTGGGCGTGCTGGTCCTGGTCTGGCCGGGCGCGTCACTGCGCGCCGCCGGTGTGCTCTTCGGCCTCTACCTCGTCATCAGCGGCGTCCCTCCAACTGGCCGCCGCCTTCGCGCACGCACCGGACGACCTCGCTGCGGGTCCTCGCCTTCATCAGCGGCGCGGTGTCGATCCTGCTGGGCCTGTTCTGCTTCCGCGGCCCTCTGCGGTCGGTACTGCTGCTCGCGCTGTGGATCGGCATCGGCTGGCTCTTCCGCGGCGTCACGCAGATCCTGGCCGCCGTCCACGACCCGGCGATGCCCGCGCGCGGCTGGCACATCTTCCTCGGCGCCGTCACCGTCGTCGCCGGCATCGTGCTGATCGACTCGCCGGTGGAGTCGGCGGCCGTCCTCATGCTGTTCGGCGGCTGGTGGCTGGTAGCCGTCGGCGTGGTCGAGATCGTCACGTCCGTACGCCTGCGTGGGCGCGCCCACCAGGTCCCGCGCGCCTGTGAACCGCCCCTACGCCGAGCGAGCGGTTCTCGCCCCGGCACGGTGGGCGGCGTACGCCCGGCGGGGACACGACCTGACGTGAGCCCCGCACCGCACGCCGCTGCCGACGCCCGCGCCACGCGCCGCCGGACATACGGCGCGTGCGGCGCGTACGGGCGTACTGGGGCGAGCGGCGCGCATCGGACGCCGCCGCGCCTGCCTGCGGGCCCTTGTCCTGCTGCTCGTCCTGATCGTGCCCTGCACGCACGCGACGGCCCAGGCGGCACCGACCGCCCTGGTGGCCGGCGGGAGCGCAGGCGTCGTCGGCGGCGGAGCCGGTGGCAGCGGACCGGGCGGTGGCGCCCCGGGCGGCACCGCCGGTGGCTACGACCACCTCGACACCGCCCTGCGCACCCCGGCCCGCGGCGGCCGGCGCACCGTCGTGGCCCTTTCCGTCCCGCCGCCCCCGGCGCCCGGCCGCCACGTCCCCACAGCCCCCGACCCTCGCACCACCCGTTCCGACCGGGCCACCGCCCTCCCCGCGCGCCCCGCGCTCCGTGGTCCTGCGCTGCTGACAGGACCGGACCGGCACCGACCGCCGGCCCTCCGCAAGAACGCGAACGCAGACGCCCCCGGAACACGGAACGAGGAACGAGGAATTCGCCATGCTCAACGACCCCCTACGCCGTCCTGCGCGCCCTCCCGCGCGCCGAGGGCGCCGCCGCACCCCAAGCCCGACACCGGCAGGCCGCAGGCTGAGCGAGCCCCGGCCGCCCGTGCGGGAAGAGGGAGGCGTGACTGACGCGGCCGCCCGAGCGGCGGAGGCGGGTCCGGACACGCCTCCCGCCTCCGGCGCGGCGCGCTCACGGTCGCCCGTCCCGGGCCACCGTTCCCGTTTGCCCCCGTTTACGGCGTCATTTCCAGCGCCGCACCCGGCGCCATGGCTGCGCCCGCAACGTCTTGGCCGGTAGGCTTTCCGTGTGATCTTCAAGCGCATCGGAAACGGCCGGCCGTACCCGACCACGGCCGGGAGAGCACCCGGCAGTGGGCGGACGTCGCCGCCGCGCCCGGTCCGCCTCGATCAGCTCGTGACGACCAGGGGCCAAGTCGACCTGGAGACGCTCCTCGCCGAGGACTCCACCTTCTACGGCGACCTCTTCGCGCATCGTCGTGAAGTGGCAGGGCGACCTGTACCTGGAGGACCGGTCTGCACCGCGCGGTGCGCGCGGCGCTCCAGCAGCGCCAGGTGCTGCACGCGCGGGTCCTCGAACTCGACTGACCGGGAACCGCGACCCTCTCGCGCCCCCCTCGCGCCCCTCGCATCCACCCGCGACGGCCCCTTCGACGCTTCGGCTTGACCCTTTCGGGTTGCATTGCGCCGAACCGCGGAACACCGACTGATCATCTAATAGGCATCGCAGCCCGAGCGCACTACGCTGCGCCCATGAGCATGCTCACTCCCCCTGGCATGGGCGGCCAGTACAAGATCACGGGGGACAAGTACCCGCGGATGCGACCGGCCCCGCCGACGCGGCCGGCTCGCGGTCGTCGCCGTCGCCTGCGTCACCGTGCTCGGGGTGCTCGGCTGGGGCACGCCCAGCTCATCGACGTCTTCACCGGCGGCGACAAGGCCTCCGCGGCCGGTGCCGGGACGGACTGCGTGACCACGGCCGCGAGGCGAGCGCCTCGCCCGCCGCCGTGGCCCTGCCGAAGCCGGCCCAGGTCACCGGTCAACGTGCTCAACGCGACGACCCGCAGCGGCCTCGCGCAGAAGACCGCCGACGAACTGAAGAAGCGCGGCTTCCGCGTCGGCGACGTGAGCAACGCGCCCAAGAAGTACGACAAGAAGGTGAAGGGCACCGGCCTCCCTGCTCGGCCCGGCCGCCTCCCCGAAGACCTCGCTCCCCGTGCTCGGCACCCAGCTCCCCGCCGCCGAACGCCGTACCGACGCGGCCCGCAAGGGCACCGCCGTCGACCTGATCATCGGCAACGGCTTCAAGGGCCTCGCGAAGCGGGCGGACGCCGACGCGGCGCTGGCCGAGCTAGCGGCGCCGCAGCCGGCGTCCGCCGCGGAGAAGAAGAGCTGCTGAGCAGAGCAGTACCGGGGCGGGACAGCCCCGGAGCGTGAGCGTGCGCTACTCGGCGGCCCCGGCACATCCGGTCGCCCGCGTCGCCGAGGCCCGGCACGATGTAGCCCTGCTCGTTGAGACGCTCGTCGACCGAGGCCGTCACGACCGTCACCGGGGTGCCGGCCAGCTCGCGCTCCATGAGTTCGACGCCCTCGGGGGCGGCGAGCAGCACCACGGCCGTCACGTCGTCGGCACCGCGCTTGATCAGCTCCCGGATCGACGCGACCAGGGCGCCGCCGGTGGCCAGCATCGGGTCCAGGACGTACACCTGACGCCCGGAGAGGTCCTCCGGCATGCGGGTCGCGTACGTGGAGGCCTGCAGCGTCTCCTCGTTGCGGATCATGCCGAGGAAGCCCACCTCGGCGGTCGGCAGCAGCCGGACCATGCCGTCGAGCATGCCGAGGCCGGCCCGCAGGATCGGCACCACCAGCGGGCGCGGGTGGGAGAGCTTGACGCCGGTGGTCGGGCAGACCGGCGTGTGGATGTCGACCTGTTCGGTGCGCACGTCGCGCGTGGCCTCGTAGGCGAGCAGGGTGACCAGCTCGTCGGCGAGACGGCGGAAGGTCGCGGAGTCGGTGCGCCGGTCGCGCAGCGTGGTGAGCTTGTGGGCGACCAGGGGGTGGTCGACGACGTGGAGACGCATGTCCTCCACAGTAACCGGGCCCTGTGGGGCCGGCGTCCCCCGGGCGGGCAAGGCCCCGGCCACGGCGCCACCCGTTCACCGGCGTCAAACCGCCCGACCGGGGGGGAAGGTGGGAGGGACGGACGCTGGGTGGTGAGACTGTGCCTGACCGGGACTTCTACGACACGCCGTCCCCCGGCAAGGAGCCGGGGACCGGGCGCGGGGCGAGGCGGAGCACGGAGCCGGACAGGGAGGCCGAGCGCCGTCGGCGCCGGGCCCAGTTCCTGCGCGACCTGGCGGAGGCCAGGGGAACTGCGGGACCGCGTCCAGCCGCGCCGCGCCAAGGCCGCCCGGCTGCGCCACGCGATGCGCATGCGCACCTTCCGCTGGTGACTTCCCGAACGGCCCGGGGAAGATCGCGCGCCGCGCCGACATTACGACGACGGGCGTACGCGGGCGCCGCGAGAATCCGCGTACGATCCGCACGTGGCTGCGACAAGTGCGCTGACGGGTGGCTGCCCGGGTAGGTACTCCCGGGACCCTGGCCGACACCGCTGAACACGAAACCGCCGGACACAGGGCGCCGAAGACGTCCCCTGAAGGCCTTGTTTCTGCCACGATTCCGAGTGGGTGGGGCTCGGAGCACCGCTCCCCCGCCCGCAGCCTCCGCCGGGGGATTCCCAACCGGCACGCCTATGACCAGTGGGAGAGTCACGGTGTACTTCGCCGCACTGCTCGCGCGCACCGAAGACGGGTGGGAAGCGAGCGATACAGAGCTCGACGATGTGGAGACCCTGTCGGATCTGGCCGACCTGGCCCGGGAAGCCTCTCCCGACGAGGACACGGTGCTCGTGCTGATCGAGCAGGAGGACGCGTGGTTCCGAGTCGTCCGGGTGGACGGCGAGGAGGATCCGCGCATCTATGTCTCGGACGCCGCCGCCGCCGCCCGCAGCAGCTACGGCGAGATCCTGCTCACCGACGAGCTGCTCGGCCGGGGACCCCGGTGACGACGGCGACGACCTCGACGCCCTCGACCTCGACGGCACGGAGGACGGTGAATCCGACGACGAGGACGACGAGGAGGGCGGTGACGGCGGCGACACGGCCGCCGGTACGGGTGAGGCCGTGCCGCACGGCCCGGTCGGTGACGCCGAGGTCCTCGACGACCTGGGCGTGAGCGAGAAGGAACTGCGCTCGATGTCCGGGGACGCGGTCGGCGAGATCGCCGAGGCCCTGGGCGCCTCCGAGGTGCTGGAGACCGTCCGCTGACCGTGCCGACCGAACAGGACCGAGAAGGAGAACCGGCGGACCACTCCGCCCCCGCACGGCCCGCCCGACCCGGTGCGCGACCTGGTACCGGACCCGGTGCGCGACCCGTGGCGGGCCGCGATGCGGCTCGCCCTGGCCGAGGCCGGGCGGGCGGCGCGGGGGCGGGGACGTGCCCGTCGGCGCCGTCGTTCTGGCGCCGGACGGGCGGACCGTGCTGGCGGCCGGGCACAACGAACGCGAGGCCACCGGTGACCCGACGGCCTACGCCGAGGTCCTCGCGATCCGGCGGGCCGCCGCGGAGACCGGCGAGTGGCGGCTGGCCGGCTGCACGCTCGTCGTCACCCTGGAGCCGTGCACGATGTGCGCGGGCGCGCTCGTGCAGTCCCGCGTGGACCGGGTCGTCTACGGCGCCCGCGACGACAAGGCGGGCGCGGCCGGCTCCCCTGTGGGACGTCGTGCGCGACCGGCGCCTCAACCACCGCCCCGAAGTGATCGAGGGCGTGCTCGCGGACGACTGCGCCCGCCTGCTCACGGACTTCTTCCGCGACCGCTGACCGCCGTCGGCCGGGGCCCTGCGGCCTCCGGATACCGATTTCAAACCATGCCGCACTGTGCTGTAAGGTCTCTCTCGGTAGCGTGTCCGAGCGGCCGAAGGAGCTCGCCTCGAAAGCGAGTGTGGCGCAAGTCACCGAGGGTTCAAATCCCTCCGCTACCGCTCTTGAAGGGCCCCGTCGAAAGACGGGGTCCTTCGTGCGATCATGACCGATCGAAGGCGTGCGTCGAAGGGACAGGGGAGGCCGCAGTGGCGGTGAATGCGAAGAAGATCGCCGTCTACGTGCTCGTGGTCTTCGCGCTCTATGTGATCATCACGGATCCGGCGAAGGCCGCCGACTACGTCCAGATAGGTTTCCAGGGCATCTCCGACGCGGCGAGCGCCGTCGGCGACTTCATGACCTGGGCCGCCAACGGAGGAAAGTGATGATCCGCCACCTGGTGCTGTTCAAGTTGAACGAGGGCGTGCGGCGCGACGACCCGCGCGTCGTGGAGGGCGTCGAGGCCTTCCGAGCGCTCGGCGGGCCTCATCGAGGAGCTGCGCTTCTGGGAGTGCGCCTGGAACATCAGCGACCGGCCCATCGCCTACGACTTCGCCATCAACTCGGCCGTGGAGGACACCGACGCCCTCCGCCGCTACGTGGAGCACCCGGCGCACCAGGCGGGCGTCGCGTTGTGGCGGGAATTCGCCACCTGGGTGATCGCCGACTACGAGTTCTCAGCCCGGCCCCACCGCTTCGGCCCCCGCACCGTACGGTGCGGGGCCTCCCGCGTTCACGTCCGCGTTCACTCACCACGACGTTATGCGGTGCTTGCACACAGTGCACATGTCTTGTGATGCTATGACCGCTTTTGACGGATGAGTTACGGAAGAGTTGACGGATCACGAGGTGGAGTTGACCGTGCCGGGCCAGTACTGCGCCTCAAGCACCGCCCGCACAGCCCGCGCCGCCCGCACAGGCCCAGGAGCCACCGGTACAGGCCCAGGAGCCGCCCGCACAGGGACCGGCGCCGTCCGTGCAGGGCCAAGAGCCGTCCGCGCAGGCCCAGGAGCCGACCGCGCGAGAGCCGGCGCCGCCGCGCAGCCGGGGTGCCGACACCCGGGCCCTGACCCAGGTGCTCTTCGGCGAACTGGAAGGGGCTCACGCCGGGCACACCGGAGCACGACCGGGTGCGCGCGGCGCTCATCGAGGCCAACCTCCCGCTGGTGCGCTACGCCGCCGCGCGCTTCCGCTCCCGCAACGAGCCGATGGAGGACGTCGTCCAGGTCGGCACCATCGGGCTCATCAACGCCATCGACCGGTTCGACCCGGAGCGCGGCGTGCAGTTCCCGACGGTCGCGATGCCGACCGTCGTCGGCGAGATCAAGCGGTACTTCCGCGACAACGTCCGCACGGTCCACGTACCGCGCAGGCTGCACGAGTTGTGGGTGCAGGTCAACAGCGCGACCGAGGACCCGACGACCGCCTTCGGGCGCTCCCCGACGACCGCCGAGATCGCCGAGCGGCTGCGCATCACCGAGGAGGAGGTGCTGTCCTGCATCGAGGCGGGACGGTCGTACCACGCCACCTCGCTGGAGGCCGCGCAGGAAGGCGACGGGCTGCCCGGACTGCTCGACCGGCTCGGCTACGAGGACCCCGCCTCGACGGCGTCGAGCACCGTGACCTGGTCCGGCACCTGCTCGTCCAGCTCCCGGAACGGGAACAGCGCATCCTGCTGCTGCGCTACTACAGCAACCTCACCCAGTCGCAGATCAGCGCCGAACTCGGCGTCTCCCAGATGCACGTCTCGCGGCTACTGGCGCGTAGTTTCCAGCGATTGAGGTCCTCGAACCGGATCGACGCGTAGTCTCGCCACACGGCCTCCCTCGCATATCGAAAGCGCGTGCCAGGAGTCACCGGGGCGAGCGCGAATCGCTCACCAGGGCCATTGCGGGCGGAATCGGGCCGATAGACCGTCAGACCGCCTTTTTCCAGGGGGGAATTCGCGTCTCGGATGTCGACATGTCACTACAGCGCGTTGCCGACATGTGACATTCTGCCGGAGACGCGTTTGCCGGGCCTTCGGCTCCGGTATTCAGGTGGAGGCTGCGTTCCCGGCATGGGAGCGTTCGCCGTGACCGTCCCGCGACCCAAAGGGGGTGGCATGTCCGCAGACCAGGGCAGCTCGAAGGTGCTCGCGCTCGCGGAGAGCGAGACCGCGCCCGACACGATCGAGGCGCTCGGCCCCGTCGATGACGTCCAGGCCATCGAAGCCGTACCGACCCCTCGACGCCGTGCCGGCCCAGACCCTTCCGGCCACGGAGGCCATCGACACCCGCACCCCGTCCCGCTCCCTGTTCCTGCGGGCTCGCCGCCCTCGACGAGGACAGCCCGGAGCGTGCCTACGTCCGGGACACCCTGATCGAGCTCAATCTCCCGCTGGTGCGTTACGCCGCCGCGCGCTTCCGCTCCCGCAACGAGCCGATGGAAGACATCGTCCAGGTCGGCACCATCGGCCTGATCAAGGCGATCGACCGCTTCGACTGCGAACGGGGCGTGGAGTTCCCGACGTTCGCGATGCCGACGGTGGTCGGGGAGATCAAGCGGTTCTTCCGCGACACCTCCTGGTCGGTGCGCGTGCCGCGCCGCCTCCAGGAGCTGCGCCTGGCCCTGACGAAGGCCAGTGACGAGCTCTCCCAGAAGCTGGACCGCTCCCCCGACGGTCGGCGAGCTGGCCGCCGTGCTGGGCGTCTCCGAGGAGGACGTCGTCGACGGCCTCGCGGTCGGCAACGCCTACACCGCCTCCTCGCTGGACTCCCCGGCCCCGGAGGACGACGGCGGCGAGGGCTCGCTCGCGGACCGTCTGGGCTACGAGGACACGGCGCTGGAGGGCGTGGAGTACCGCGAGTCCCTCAGCCGCTGCTGGCCAAACTGCCACCCCGGGAGCGGCGGATCATCATGCTGCGCTTCTTCGCCAACATGACCCAGTCGCAGATCGGCGAGGAGGTCGGCATCTCGCAGATGCACGTCTCCCGGCTGCTGACCCGGACCCTCTCGCAGCTGCGCGAGGGCCTCATCTCCGACTAGCGCGCGAGGCCTCGACCGCGACAGGCCCTCAAGGGCCACGACAGGCCGGCGACCGCCGCGCACCTCGGGGGTGCCGCGGCGGTCGCCGTCGTCTGCGTCCGCGCGGTGCCGGTTCCGCTCCGGCGCCGGTTCTACTTGAGCGCCAGCCAGGCCACGGCCGCGACGATCACCACGGCGGCCACGATGCCGACGATCAGGCCGATGCGGGGCCCGGAGGAGGCGGCGGGGCCGCCTGCCGGGACTGGGGGCCTTCGTCGACGAACGCGCGGAACATCTGGGTGCTGCCTGCGGGGTCGTTGTTGCCCTGGGGGCCCTGGTTGTTAGCCGGGGCCGAGACACTAGCGAATCCGTGGATGCGGCCCAAGTGCGGGGCTCCCCAGCCCCCTTGCCCCCGCCCACTACTTCGTCACCTGCACGTTTACTATCGCAATACTTGGCTTTGCCAACTTTTTATGGCGGGATGGCCCGTTTTTATTTGCCTGTAGCAACCAACCGAACCTATGGTTGCCCCAAGCAACGAAAACGGGAGGTGCGCATGGCCGAGAAGGCTCAGTACGAGGAGCTGATCCGCCAGTTCAGCGCCTTCGGCGCCGTGAAGCGGGAGATGGGACGGCTGCTGCCGGTCGACTGCCCCGGCGGGTCCGCCGCCGTACTGACGCTCCTCGGCCGCCACGGGGACATGCGCATGAGCAAGCTCGCGGAGCTGCTCGCCGTGGACATGTCGGTGACCAGCCGCCACGTCGCCCACGTCGCCGAGCGGGGCTGGATCGAGCGGTCCCCCGACCCCGCGGACAAGCGCTCGCGCATCCTGCGCCTGACGCCCGCGGGCCAGGGCCGGCTCGACGAGATCGCCGACCGGACCAGCCAGATGCTCGCCCACCGGCTGAGCGACTGGTCCGACGACGAGGTCGGCCAGCTCACCCGGCCTGTGGCGGCCCGGCTCAGGGCCAGCTTCGACGACCGCCGGGCCCCGCGCGCCCGGCCACCCGCACCGTCCGGGGACGAACAGTCCACCCGTACACCCGCGATCACCACGTAAGTAAAGGAAGTCCATGGCAACGACCACACCAGCCGGTGTGCGGGCTCATGCCAAGCACGGGGGAGGCTCCACCGGAGACGCTCCGATGACGCACCGGCAGATCATGGAAGCGCTGTCCGGGCTGCTGCTCGGCATGTTCTGCGCCATCCTGTCCTCGACCATCGTCACCAACGCCCTGCCCGAGATCATCGGCGACCTCGGTGGCGGCCAGAGCGCCTACACCTGGGTCGTCACCGCCTCGCTGCTGACGATGACCGCCTCCACCCCCTGTGGGGCAAGCTCGCGGACCTGGTCAGCAAGAAGGCCCTGGTCCAGATAGCCCTGATCGTCTTCGTCATCGGCTCCGTCGTGGCCGGTCTGGCGCAGAACCCCGGGATGCTGATCACCGCGCGAGGCATCCAGGGCCTGGGCGCCGGCGGTCTGTCCGCGCTGGCCCAGATCATCATGGCCGCGATGATCTCCCCGCGTGAGCGCGGGCGTTACTCCGGCTACCTGGGCGCGACCTTCGCCGTCGCGACCGTCGGCGATCCGCTGCTCGGCGGTGTCATCACCGACACCAGCTGGCTCGGCTGGCGCTGGTGCCTCTACGTCGGCGTGCCCTTCGCGATCATCGCGCTGATCGTGCTGCAGAAGACGCTGAACCTGCCCGTGGTCAAGCGGAAGGTCAAGGTCGACTGGGCCGGCGCCTTCTTCGTCACCGCGGCCGTCTGCCTGCTGCTCGTCTGGGTGACCTTCGCCGACGACAAGTACTCCTGGATGTCCTGGCAGACCGGTGCCATGGTCGGCGGCGCGATCGTGCTGACGCTGATCTTCCTCTTCGTCGAGTCGAAGGCCAGCGAGCCGATCATCCCGCTGCGCCTGTTCAAGAACCGCACCATCACCCTGGCCTCGCTGGCCTCGCTGTTCGTCGGTATCGCCATGTTCGCGGGCACCGTCTACTTCAGCCAGTACTTCCAGCTGGCACGCGGTGAGTCCCCGACCATGTCCGGCGTCATGACCATCCCGATGATCGGCGGCCTGTTCAATATCGTCCACCGTCTCCGGTCAGATCATCACCAGGACCGGCAGGTGGAAGGGCTGGCTGCTGGCCGGCGGCGTGCTGCTCACGGCGGGCCTGGGCCTGCTGAGCACCATGCGCTACGACACCGCGTACTGGCACATCGCGATCTTCATGGCGCTGATGGGCCTCGGCGTCGGCATGATGATGCAGAACCTGGTCCTGTGCACGCAGAACCAGGTGGCCCCGAGCGACCTGGGCGCGGCCTCCTCCGTCGTGACCTTCTTCCGGTCCCTCGGCGGCGCGGTGGGCGTCTCGGTGCTCGGCTCCGTGATGTCGTCCCGGATCAGCCACTACGCCTCCGACACCATCGGGCAGCTCAGCCCGCAGGAGCAGGCGCGGCCGCCGAGGCCTCCGGCGGCGGCGCGATCCCCGACATGAGCCTGCTGCCCCACGGCATCCGCGAATGGCTGGAGAGCGCCTACGGGCACGGCATCGCCGACATCTTCCTGCACGTCGCGCCGATCGCGCTGCTCGGCTTCCTGGTGACGCTGTTCATCAAGGAGGTCCCGCTGCGCACCTCCGGGCGCCCTGGCCCAGGCGGCGGAGGCCTCCGCCGAGACCGCCCTTCCCCCGCGGCCCTGGCTCCGGCCGAGGCCACCCGGGTCACCCCCGAGCCGGTTCCGGCCGGTGCGATGGCTGCCGCGTCGGCGGCTCCCTCGGCCACGTCGGCCACCTCGGCCACCTCGGTCGCCGAGCCGGGTCTCCGGCCCGAGGCCACGCAGCGGCTCGCCGCCGTCGCGACGGCGACCGGATCCGGTGAGCCGGGGGCGCACGTCTCCGGTGGCATCGCGGTCCGCGCCTTCGTCCGCGGTGCCGAATCCGCCCCGGTCCCACAGGCCGCGGTCACGCTGATCTCGCTGGGCGGCCGGCAGCTGGGCCGCTCGGTCGCCCAGGCCGACGGCTCCTACGTCCTCGACGCGCCGAGCGCGGGATCGTACGTCCTGATCGCCTCCGCCGACGGTTTCCAGCCGCAGGCGTCGACGATCGTCGTGAACGACGAGCCGGTCGCCTACGACATCCTGCTCAGCGGCACCAGCGGGCTGAACGGCCTGGTCCGGGCCGTGGAGAGCGGGCTGCCGGTCAAGGACGCGATGGTGATCGTGACCGATGTGCGCGGGGACCTGCTGGCCTCCGCCGCCACCGGTGAGGCGGGCGAGTTCTCCTTCACCGAGCTGGTGCCGGGCACGGTGACCGTCGCGGTCAACGCCGCCGGCTACCGGCCGCGCGCCCTGCCGCTGGAGGTCGGTGGCACCGGCGTCACCCGCGTCGAGGTCGACCTCCAGGCCGGAGCGCAGGTCCAGGGCGTCGTGCGGGCGCCGCACGGTCCGCTGGCCGACGCCCGCGTCACGCTCGTCGACGCGGCGGGCAACGTGGTCGGCACGGCCACCACCGGTGCGGACGGGGCGTACGCCTTCACCGACCTGGACGCCGGTGAGTACACCGTCATCGCGACCGGCTACCCGCCGGTGGCGACGGCTCTGACGGTCGCCGGCCAGGGTGCCGACGGCCACGACATCGAGCTCGCCCACCCCGGCGAGTAGTCAGACCCCGGCCCGTGGTGGCGAGCGCGCTCTGAGCGGAGGTGCGCCCCGCCCACCACGGGCCGGTTTCCTCTCGACCCTCTTCACCACGTCTGTACGACCTTCTGTACGACCTTCTTTACGACCACTTTCTGAGCTTTCGCAGGGAGAAAACGGGATGGGACTGACCGCGAGGATCCGAACGCGGGACGGATGGGCCGTGTCGCACGCGGTCGTCACGGTGACCGACATGACCGGCACCCAGGTGCTGCGCGCCGAGGCGGACGCCGAGGGCGCCGTGCGGGACAGCACCCCGCTGGCGCCGGGGCCGTACACCGTCATCGTCACGGCCGTCGGCTACGCGCCCGCCGCGTCCAGCGCGATCGTCACCGCGAGCGGCCGGGCCGAGGTCGGCGCCGTGACGCTGGCCCGCCAGGGCGGCACCGAGCTGCCGCCGCCGGGGCCGTGGACCGTCGACCCTGCGCACTCCAGCGTGGCCGCCGTCGCCCAGCACCTGGGCATCTCCAGCGTGCACGGCCGGTTCACGGAGTTCTCCGGCACCGTCGAGATCGCGCCGGACGACGTCACCAAGTCCCGGGTGGAGGCGGTGATCCGGGCGGCCTCCATCGACACCGGCAACGGCATGCGCGACACCCACCTGCGCTCCGCCGACTTCCTGGACACCGAGCGGTTCCCGGAGATCACCTACCGGCTCCACCGGGGTGTCCCAGGCGAGGCCCGGACCGCTGGACCGTCCACGGCGAGCTGGGCCTGCACGGCGTGAGCCGCCCGGTCGACCTGGACCTGGCCTACCTCGGCACCGGCGCCGACCCGTGGGGCGGCACCCGGGCGGCGTTCCGCGCGACGACGGAACTGCGCCGCGAGGACTTCGCCATGAACTACAACCAGGTTCTCCCAGGCCGGCATCGCCGCCATCGGTACGACGCTCAGGGTCGAGCTGGACATCCAGGCGGTCCAGGGGGAGTCACTGCCGGCCGTGTGAGGCGCCGCCGGACGCCCGGGCCACCAGCTCGCCGCACAGGTCCCGGAGCTTGACGTTCCGGTGCTGCGAGGCCCGGCGCAGCCGCTCCAGTGCCCGGTGGGCGTCGATCCGCTCCGGGCCATGAGCATGCCGACCGCCTGGTCGATGACGCTGCGGGAGAGCAGGGCGGTGCGCACATCGGCGGCCGACGCCTGCCGCCGCTCCAGACGCAGGGCCTCGTTCACGGCGTCCGCGGCCCGCTCCGCGAAGGTGCGGGCGGCTTCACGCCCCTCGGCCAGCGAGTCGGGTTCCAGGCCGTAGAAGTTGAGCGCGGCGCCCGTCTCGCCCTCGACGGCCAGCGGCAGCGCCAGTACGCAGCGCACGCCGGTGGCCAGCGCGTACTCCGTGTACGCGGGCCAGCGGGTCTCGGTGGCCAGGTCCGGGGCGTACCGGGGGCTCTCCGTCTCGGCCGCGTCCACACAGGGGCCCGAGCCGTTCTCGTACTGCCGCAGGTCCAGCCCGCTGGGCAGACCGGAGCTGCCCGCCAGGGTCATCAGCCGGTCGGCACGGCGCACTGTCACCGAGCAGGCGACGGCGCCGGGCACCTGACCGACCGCGCGGTCGGTCAGGTCACGCAGCAGGGTGTCGAGACCCTGGCTGCGCGCTATCGCGTGGTCCAGCGTGTCGCGGATCTCCGAGGTCATGCCCGTACGGATATCCCGTCACCGCTCGCCCACGCCTCGTCCCCCGCGCCCGTGTTCGCGTCGACGATGCGGCGGGCGAGGTCGCGCAGTTTCACGTTCTCCCGCTGCGATGCCTTCACCAGGGAGTCGAAGGCGCCGGCCGCGTCGATGTCCATCCGCTCCATGAGAATGCCGGTGGCCTGGCCGATCAGGTCCCGGGTGCGCATGGCCTCGGTGAGCTGCTCGCGCACGGTCGCCGAGTCCAGGGCGATGGAGACGTGCGCGGTGAACAGCCGGCCCGATGCGGGTGGCGTCCTCGCCGAAGGCCTGCGGCTTGCGGGGCGTACGCCGTCAGCACGGTCAGACGGCGCCGGTCGGCGCGCAGCCGCAGGGACAGCGCGGAACGCAGGCCCAGGCCGGAGAGGGCGTTGCCGCCGCCGTCGGCCTCGCTGTCGTCCGTCCGGACCACGGGCGTGGTCCACAGCCGCTCCCAGTCCGGATGCGGCTCACGGCCGCCGCCGTGCCGGGGCTCGGCCGCGAACCGTACGGACTCGTCGGTCCAGGCGAGGGTGCGCAGTCGGCTGCCGCGCTGGATCTCCGAGATGCCCGCGTGCTCCGCGCCCGGAGCAGCAGGCGCACCGCCAGCTCGACCGGCGGCGTTCAGGGTGTCGTCCGGGGTGCCCGTGGCGTGCAGCCGCTGAGCCGCCGACGTCAGGGCCTCGGCCAGCTCGAAGCCCACCGGAAAACGCGGCAAATCAGTAAATTCGGACGCAGCCACCACGAACCTCTTCGGCAGTGCGCGGCCAAATGGCCGTGCGCAGGAGAGCTCCGCAGCACATTCCCGACTGCGAGCACAGGACGAACAGCACTTTAGCTGCTTGGTTGCCTGCCGGTGACGCCCGACCGAAGGAGCGGCGGGCACCTCCCCCGCCCCGTCGACGGCGTGATGGAATGGGGGCCGGGTCAGGAAGCGGCCTCGACCGGAAGCCGGCTGACGTCTGTCAGGTGAGTGACGGTGACCTTCCTCCCACAACCCTGCGAGCCGTGTGATCCGCCCGGCTACGCCGTACTCGCGCTGCCCACCGAGATCGACTTCTGCAACGCCACGGGCCTGCTGCCCCTGATCATGACCGCGGTGGACCACCACTCCGACGGCCTGCGCGTCCTCGTCCTGGACCTGACCGCGACCCGCTTCATGGACTCCCAGGGCGTCCGCCTCCTCGCCGAGGTACGCCGCCGCACCCACCGGCACACCCGGCTGCGGGTGGTGGCCGCCCCGAAGGGCGTGCCGAGCCGCGTCCTGGAACTGTCCGGGCTGCGCCGTGACGTGCCGGTGTACGACAACCTGGCGGAGGCGCTGCGTCCGGAGGGAGCCCCGGAGGGCGTCCCGGACAGCGGCCGGGCGGCGGGCCGGGCGCGCGGGGCCGCGCTCAGGCTGGCGGCATGGCACCGAACATCGCGACGAACACCCGTGTCTCCCTGGCCGAGCTGCTGGACTTCGTACGCCCCCGGCACCGGGCGGTCCTGCTGACCCGGCGGGCCGACGGCAGCCCGCAGGGATCGCCGCTGACCTGCGGGGTCGACGACTCCGGCCGGATCGTGGTCTCCACCTACCCGGAGCGGGCCAAGACCCGCAGCGCGCACCGCGACCCGCGGGTCAGCCTCATCGTGCTCAGCGACGAGTGGAACGGCCCCTGGGTCCAGATCGACGGCACGGCGGAGGTCATCGACACGCCCGACTCCGTGGAGCCGCTCGTGGAGTACTACCGCAACATCGCGGGCGAGCACCCCGACTGGGACGAGTACCGGCAGGCCATGGTCGAGCAGGGAAAGTCGATCATTCGGGTGACACCGGAGAAGTGGGGGCCGGTGGCGACGGGCGGCTTCCCGGCGCGGCTCGCGGCGGACGGCTGACTCACCCTCGTTCGACCATCGCCTCGATGCCCGCCACGAGCAGGTCCAGCGCGAACTCGAAGTCCCGGTCCAGCATCTCGGCGATCGTGTCGCCGCCGCTGGCCGACATGATCGCCCGGGACTCCTCGATGACGTCCGCGTTGTCCGGCGACTCGGCCACCGCGTTCATGGAGTCCTGGAAGTAGTCGTCCGGGCTCATACCGGTGTCCGCGGCCCGGGCGAGGAGGTGGCCCTCGATCGTGCCGTAGCCGTAGGCGAACTGGAAGACGGCGGAGATGGCGCCGGTCAGCCGGTGCGCGGGCAGACCGCTGCGACGCATGACGCCCTGCACCTGGCGGGAGAAGGCCAGCGAGTGGGGCCCGATGTTGAGGTAGGTGCCGGTCAGCCGGGACATCCAGGGTGGCGCACCAGCAGCCTGCGGTTCTCCCGGGCCAGCGTGCGCAGCTGCGCGCGCCAGTCCTCGCCGGCCTCCGGGCCGGGGTGGCGCAGCTCGCCGTAGACGGCGTCGAGGGCGAGTTCGAGCAGCTCGTCCTTGGTGTCGACGTACCAGTAGACGGACATCGCGGTGACGTCCAGCTCGGCGGCCAGGCGGCGCATGGAGAACTGGCCAGGCCCTCGGCGTCCAGCAGCCGGACGGTGACCTCGGTGATCCGCTCCCGGTCCAGCCCGGACGGCTGCCCGCCGCGCCGCCCGCCACGCCGGCCCTCGTCCGCCAGCCAGACACTGGCCCGCGGCCCCTGGCCTGCCTTCGCCATGCGTGCATTCTCCTCGACACATCGAACGCCGGTCACGCTGAGCGCCCCTGAAAGGGGCGCGGGGCCGCATCGATGTGCGGCTCCGCCGCGTGGGCGCGATCAACCACGAACGGCCCGCAGCCGCGCGAGATCACCGACGCCCCGAGCTCCTAGTCGTCCGCAGTCTCCCAGTCTGCCCGCTCCGCCCTGCGCAACAACACCGCCGCCACCACCCCGCCGAGCAGCACCGCCACCGCCCCCACCAACTGACTGCGCTCCAGTCCGGAGGAGAACGCGTCGATCACCCGCCCCCGTTCCGCCTCCCCCCGCGCCGAGGCCAACGCCGCCGGCAACGACGCCGCCGCCACCGGCACCAGCGCCGCGAACCGCGAGTTGAGCACCGCGCCCAGCACCGCCACGCCCAGCCCGTTGCCGAACTCCGCCAACGTACCGTTGATGCCCGCGCCGACCCCGCCTTGGCCGGCGGAATCGAGCTCATGATCGCGTGCGCCATGGCCGGGTTGCCGAGCGCGCAGCCCACGCCGATCAGCAGCAGCCCCAGCAGCGTGCCGCCGTAGCCCCTCGCCGGTGAGCGTGGCGATGGCCACCAGGCCCGTCGACATCAGCACCATGCTGAGCAGCACCGCCACCGGTGTGCCCAGCCTGGCCAGCCACTTCGCCGCCACCCCGGAGAAGTTCAGCAGCACCACGGTCAGCGCCAGCGGCGCGGTGGCCAGCCCCGCCTCCAGCGGGCCGTACCCGAGCACGAACTGCAGGTGCTGGGTGAGCAGGAAGAGCGCGCCGCCCATGCCGAAGGTGATCAGCACCAGCCCGGCCACCGCGCCCGTGAACCGCTGGTTGCGGAAGAAGGCCAGGTCGAGCATGGGATACGGGATGCGGGGCTCCCAGTACCCGAAGAGCGCGAGCACCCGACCGCGACGGCCGCCGTGGCGAGCACCGGGCCCGACGTCCAGCCGTGCTCGGGGCCGGAGATGATCGCGTAGACCAGTGCGGTCATGCCAGATCGTGGAGAGTACGGCGCCGAGCAGGTCGGGCGGTCGCCCTGCCGGTTCTTCGACTCCGGGACCAGGGTCACCACCGCGACCAGGCCGAGCGCCACGACCGGCAGATTGATCAGGAAGATCGCGCCCGACCAGAAGTGGTCCAGCATGAAACCGCCGATCAGCGGTCCGCACGCGAAGCCGAGGGCGCTGACCGCGCTCCAGATACCGATCGCCTTCGCGTGCTCCGCGCGGCGCGAATAGTCTGTATGACCACGGCGAGCGTGGTGGTCAGCAGCAACGCGCCGCCGACGCCCATCCCGGCCCGCGCCGCGATCAACTGGCCGGTGGTGTCCGCGAGTCCCGCCGCCAGCGAGCCCAGGCCGAACAGGGCGAGGCCCCGCGGCCAGCATCTTCTTGCGGCCGTAGCGGTCGGCCGCGCTGCCCGGCGGTGAGCAGCAGGCCGGACTGACCAGCGAGTAGGCGTTGATCATCCACTGGATGTCCGAGGTGGCCGCGCCGAGCTCGTCGGTGAGCGAGGGGATGGCCACGTTGAGCACGGTGTTGTCCAGCACCACGGTCAGCTGGGCGAGGCTGATGACACCGAGGATCAGCCAACGCCGCGGGTGGCCCTGGACCGCGGCACGGTTTCCCGTTCCTGGGAGGACGTCGTCATGCCATACAGCGTATAGGGAGCACTATACGCTGTACAGCAGGGCTTTCCCGGCTCAGTTCGTCGGCTGCGTGAGGTCGTGGAAGGTGGCCGAGCTGACCGTGACCTCCTCGAAGTTGGCCTCGACCCACGCCGTGATCTGCGACGAGGTGCCGGAGTCGCCGACCGTGCCGCCGCCGCCCGCGCCGCCGCCTCCGATGAAGTAGTGGATCCTTCCGTCCGCCACGTACTTCTCGAACTGGGCCAACGTCGGCGACGGGTCCGTGCCGTTGAAGCCGCCGATCGCCATCACCGGGTCGCCGGTGCCGAGCTGGTAGCTCGCGGCGTTCTGGGAGCCGATCGCGGCGGCGACCCAGGTGTACCGGTCGGCGTCGGTCTCCAGCAGCTTCTGGCCTCGGCGTCGACCTGGGCGCCGTTGAGCAGACCGCCCATGCCGGCGCCTTCCGGCCATGCTGCCACCGCGCTCGCCGGTCCGGCCCGTCTGGCCGCCTCGGGGCTGTCCGGCCGTTCGGAGCCGTCTGGCCGTCGGGAGCCGTCCGGCCGTTCTGGCCCGGTGCGCCTCCGGGGAAGCCGCCGTTGCCGGGAGCGCCCTGGCCCTGTGCCTGCCCGCCGGGCGCGTTTCCGCCGCCGGGGAAGCCGCCGCCCCCGGGATCACCACCACGGCCACCACCGCCGCCACCGCCCGGGCCGCCCATCATGCTCGCGCCTGCCGGGCCGGCCGTGACGATGGAGCCGCTGTGCCCCTCCTGCACGGTGCTCAGCGTGTACGCGGTGGGTGCCGCCAGCGACACCACGAGGCCCAGTCCCGCCACCGCCGGAGCGAGCCGCCGCCCCAGCCGTCCGGCGAAGACCAGCCCGAGCGCGGCGACCAGACCGCCGACGAGGACCAGCCACTTCAGCCAGGGCAGGTAGCCGGGCGTGCGGTTGAGCAGGACATACCCCAGGCCGCGGGTCGCCGTGACGGTCGCGGCGAGGGTGAGGACGCCCAGCTCCGCGCGCGCCGCTCCCACAGCGCCGCCGCGCCCATGCCGACCACGGCCGCCAGGTAGGGCGCGAGGGCCACCGTGTAGTACTGGTGGAAGATGCCCGCCATGTAGCTGAAGACGGCCGTGGTCATCAGCAGCGAGCCGCCCCAGACCAGGAAGGACGCGCGAGCCGGGTCGGGACGGCCGCCGCGCCGCGTGGCGATCAGGCCCGCGACGAGCAGGACGAGGGCGGCCGGGAGCAGCCAGGGAGATCTGGCCGCCGATCTCGGCGTTGAACATCCGGTCCCAGCCGGTCTCGCCCCACTGCCCGCCGCCGGCGCCGCCCGGTACCGCCGCCCCCGACGCTGCCGGTCTCCTCGCCGTTGAGCCGGCCGAGGCCGTTGTAGCCGAAGGTCAGCTCCAGGAAGCTGTTGTTCTGCGAGCCGCCGACGTACGGGCGTGACGAGGCCGGCCACAGCTCGACGACCGCGACCCACCAGCCCCCGGAGACGACGATCGCGACGGTCGCCAGGGGCCAGCTGTCCCAGCCGCTTCCTCAGCCGCACCGGCGCGCAGACGCCGTAGACGAGGGGCGAGCGCGGGCAGGATGAGAAAGGCCTGGAGGGTCTTCGCGAGGAAGGCGAAGCCGATCGCGACGCCGGCCCACACCAGCCACTCGGTCCGGCCGTCCTCCAGCGCGCGGACGACGAGGTAGCAGGTGACGGACATCAGCAGCGCCAGCAGCGCGTCCGGGTTGTTGAACCGGAACATCAGCGCCGCGACGGGCGTCAGCGCCAGTACGGCACCGGCGATCAGCCCGGCCGCGGGACTGAACCGGCGGCGCACCGCCGCGTACACGACGGCGACCGTCGCGACGCCCATCAGCACCTCGGGGACCAGGATCGACCACAGAGCTCAGCCCGAAGATCCGCACCGCCAGCGCCATCGGCCACAGCGCGGCCGGGGGCTTGTCGACGGTGATGGCGTTCGCGGCGTCGAGCGAGCCGAAGAAGAACGCCTTCCAGGACTGGCCGCCCGCCTGCACGGCGGCCGAGTAGAAGGAGTTGGCGTAGCCCGAGGCGCTCAGGTCGTAGAGGTAGAGCAGGGCGGTGGCCAGCAGCAGGCCGAGGAAGGCCGGGCGCACCCAGCGGGGGTCCTCGGGGGCGGCCCCGCCACAGTCCGCGGAGGCGGGGCCGCCGTGGCTCCGCGTGGCGGCGGCGCGGTAGCGGGCGCGGCGACGGGGCGGGCGGCGCCGGGGGTGGTGCCCCGTCCTGGCCGTCCGGGGTCGCGCGTCCCCCGCGCGGGTCGTCCGGCTCGTAGTGCGTCGTCATCGTCCGTCCCTCGGGTCGGTGTCGGCGGGGGGCACCGGCTGCAGGCGCACGGTGGCGTCGCTCCAGGTGCGGTACGGCTCCGGAAGCCGCTCGTCCGACCGGTGCGCGATCAGCGGCGCGTCCACCCGCGGGCGGCGCGTCCGGGAACACCCAGGCGCGGAAGAGCAGGAAGCGCAGCACGGTGGCCGCGAGGTTGGCGGCGATCAGCACCGCCAGCTCGGTGGAGTGGTCCGGGTCGGCCGTCGCCGCGTTCAGGGCGGCGAGCGAACCGGCGGTCAGGGCGAGACCGATACCGAAGACGACCAGCCCCCTGCGCCTGGTGCCGGACGGCGCCGCCGCGGCCCCGCACCCCGAAGGTCAGCCGCCGGTTGGCGGCGGTGTTGGCGACCGCCGAGACCAGCAGGGCGAGCGCGTTGGCGAACTGCGGGCCGCCGAAGTGGCGGAAGCCGCTGTAGAGCAGCAGGTAGAAGAGGGTGGACAGGACACCGACGACGCAGAAGCCGACGAGTTGGCGGGCCAGCCCCTGCGGTACGTCCGTCAGGTCGCGGTCGCGCGGGTCGTCACCGAAGGGCCGGGCCAGCCGGTCCAGCGGCAGCGAGCCGGTGGCCAGGGCCTTGCCGACCCGCCACACGCCCTTGAGGTCCTCGGTCGCCGTCTTCACGATGTGCACGGTCGAGTCCGGGTCGTCGACCCAGTCGACCGGCACCTCGTGGATCCGGCACCCGGCGCGTTCGGCGAGCACCAGCATCTCGGTGTCGAAGAACCAGCCGGTGTCCTCCACCAGCGGCATCAGCACCTGGGCCACGTCCCGGCGGATCGCCTTGAAGCCGCACTGGGCGTCGGAGAAGCGGGCCTGGAGGGAGCCGCGCAGGATGAGGTTGTAGGAGCGGGAGATGAACTCCCGCTTGGCGCCGCGCACCACCCGGGGAGCTGCGGGCGAGCCGGGAGCCGATCGCGAGGTCCGGAGTGACCGGATATCAGCGGGGCCACCAGCGGCAGCAGCGCGTTCAGGTCGGTGGACAGGTCGACGTCCATGTAGGCGAGGACCGGGGCGTCGGAGGCCGACCAGACGGTCCGCAGGGCCCGGCCGCGCCCCTTCTGCTCCAGCCGAAAGGTCGTGACCTCGGCGAGCTCCGCCGCCAGCCGCGCCGCGACGTGCGGGGTGGCGTCCGTGGACGCGTTGTCGGCGACCGTGATGCGGAAGGCGTACGGGAACGTCCGCGTCAGGTGATCGTGCAGTCTCAGGACGCACGGCCGGAGGTCCTTCTCCTCGTTGTAGACGGGGATCACTACGTCCAGGACAGGCGTACCGGCTCCCTGCGGCCGGGAGATGCTCCCGCGCCGGCAGGGAGCCGGGAGAAGAGTCGGTTCGCATGGGACCGACTCTTCTCAAGTCCCCTGTCGTGCCCGTGTGGTGACGCTGTGCCGTGCCTGTGAGTGCGGCGCCCACTGCGTCTCGCCGACCGGGAGCGCCGGCAGGTGCACGGTGAAGACCGTCCGCCCCGGCACACTGTCGACCGTCACGGCACCGCCGTGCGCGGACGCCACGGCCTGCACGATGGCGAGTCCCAGCCCCGTCGAGCCGGTCGCCCGCGACCGCGCGGAGTCGCCGCGCGCGAACCGTTCGAAGACGCGCGGCAGCAACTCGGCCGGGATGCCCTGCCCGTTGTCCTCGACGTCGACGCACAGCCACGCTTCGCCGGTCCGCACGCGCGCGGTGACGGTCGTACCGGGCGGGTGTGGTTGCGGGCGTTGCCCAGCAGGTTGACCAGCACCTGCTGGAGCCGGGCGGCGTCCGCCGACACCAGTGCCGGTTCCTCGGGCAGGTCGAGCCGCCAGTTGTGGTCGAGCCCGGCCGCGCGGGCGTCGCTGACGGTGTCCACGACGAGCGGTACGAGGTCGGTCTGCTCGAACTGCAACGGCCGTCCGGCGTCCAGGCGGGCCAGCAGCAGCAGATCCTCCACCAGCAGGGTCATGCGCCCGGCCTCGGACTCGATGCGGCCCAGCGCGTGCCGGGTGTCGGGGCCGACCTGTTCCCGTCCCCTGCGGGTGAGTTCGGCGTACCCGCGGATGGAGGCGAGGGGCGTACGCAGCTGGGCGGCTGGCGTCCGCGACGAACTGCCGGACCCGCGTCTCGCTCGCCTGCCGTGCGCTGCAGCGCGCCGTGCACGTGGTTCAGCATCCGGTTGAGCGCGGCGCCCACCCTTCCGACCTCGGTGTGCGGGTCGCACTCGCGAGTCCGGGACGCGTTCGTCCAGGTTTACCTCGCCCGCGTGCAGGGGGAGTTCGGAGACGCGGGTGGCGGTGGCGGCGACCCTGCGCAGGGGGCGGGTGGCCACGCCGACGATGACGGTACCGGCGAGGGAGGCGGCGATGAGACCGGCGGCGGTGACGCTGGCCTCCACGAGGATCAGGGTGTTGATGGTGCCGGTGACTCCGGAGGTCGGTACGGCGGCGTAGTAGCCGCCGTCGCGGTACTCCACGCGGTACTCCACCGAGGCCGGGGATGTCGACGGTGTGCGTCCTGCCGTCCCGCTCCACGGTGGCCAGCGCGGCCCGCTCCGCCCTCGCTGAGGGGACCGCCGTCATGCCGCTGGAGTCGGTGCTCCCCTCGTCCTTCTTTCCGTACGCGGCCTCGACGACGACACCGTCCCGTACCTCGGCGACGATCGTGCCGCGCGGCCGCGGTCCGGCGGGTGACGAACTGGTCGAGGTCCATCCGCTGCGGCCCCTTGTCCCCGCCGCCGGCCTCGGGGACACCGGGCGGCCCGAACCCGGACACCCGCCCGGCCACCTCCCGCACCTGCCCGTCCAGCTGCTCGTAAAGATGCGACCGCAAAGCCACCGTGGTCACCGTCCCGATCACCGCGCACACCACCGCGATCAGCGCCACCGACGCGACGACGAGCCGCGTCCGCAGGGTCCGCGCCGCATGGCGTCGCCGTCCGCTCACGCCGCGCGGGCTTGATCAGGTAGCCGGCACCGCGCCGGGTGTGGATCATCGGCTCGCGACCGGCGTCGATCTTCCGGCGCAGGTAGGAGATGTACAGCTCGACGACGTTGGCCTGTCCGCCGAAGTCGTACGACCACACGCGGTCCAGGATCTGCGCCTTGCTCAGCACGCGCCGCGGATTGCGCATCAGGAACCGCAGCAGCTCGAACTCGGTGGCGGTGAGGTGGATGCCGTCGCCGCCCCGGGTGACCTCGTGGCTGTCCTCGTCGAGGGTGAGGTCGCCGACGACGAGCACGGACTCGGAGCGCCGGTCGGCGGCGCCGGTGCGCCGGATCAGCCCGCGGAGCCGGGCGACGACCTCCTCCAGACTGAACGGCTTGGTGACGTAGTCGTCCCCGCCGGCGGTCAGCCCGGCGATGCGGTCCTCGACCGCGTCCTTGGCGGTCAGGAAGAGCACCGGCACGTCCGGCAGGTCGCGGCGCAGCCGCCCCAGCACGCTCAGCCCGTCCATGTCGGGCAGCATCATGTCCAGCACGACGGCGTCGGGCCGGAACTCGCGCGCGGCCTGGACGGCACCGTGTCCGTCCCCGGCACTGCGGATCTGCCAGCCCTCGTAGCGCAGGGCCATGGACAGCAGCTCGGTGATGGACAGCTCGTCGTCCACCACGAGCACTCGGACGGGGCTCCCGTCCGGCCTCAGCAGTTCGGTGCGCCCCTGGGGCGAGGTCGTGGTCATAGCGGACACGATGTCGGGGCGCTCTGAGAGCACCCTGCCGGAAGCTGTGATTTCTCTGAGAAACCCACAGGGCGCTCTCAGGTACTCCACTTCAGGTCCTTCAGTGCCCCGGCAGCCCGAACAGCCGGGCCGCGTTGTCGTGGCACACGCCACGCAGCCACGCGTCGCCCAGTTCCAGCCGCTCCAGCGCGCGCAGCTGGTGCAGGTAGGGGTACGGGATGTTGGGAAGTCCGACCCGAGCAGAATGCGGTCGCCGAGGCCGGCCAGCCGGGGCAGTGCCCGCCGGGGGAAGGGGGCGAGGCGCTCGCTGAAGTCGGTGAACGCCATCGTCGTGTCCAGCCGTACCTCGCCGTACCGCTCGGCGAGGTCCAGGAAGTCCTCGTACTCGGGCATCCCGAGGTGCGCGACGACCAGCCGCAGCCGGGGATGCCGCGCCAGCACCCGCGCGATGGGCTCGGGCCCGGTGTGCTTGCCGGGTGCGGGCCCGGACCCGCAGTGGATGACGACCGGCACGCCCGCCTCGGCGAGCACGCCCCAGGCCGCGTCGAGCAGCTCGTCGGCCGGGTCGTACGCCCCCACCTGCACGTGTGCCTTGAAGACCCGCGCCCCGCCTCGACGGCCTCGCGGACGTGCCGTCTCGACGCCCGGCTCCGGGAAGAGGGTGGAGGTGTGCAGGCAGTCGGGGGTCCGGCCGGCGAAGTCCACCGCCCAGCCGTTCAGCCACCGGGCCATGCCCGCCTTGTGCGGATACAGCATGGCGGTGAAGGCGCGCACCCCGAACTTCCTCAGCAGTGCCGCGCGTTCGCCCTCCTCCTGTCGATAGGTGATCGGCCACTCCACGCCGCCGGTCAGCGGGCCGAGGGCGTCGAAGTAGCCCCAGACCTTGCGCAGCACCCGCTCGGGCATGAAGTGCGTGTGCACGTCGACCAGTCCGGGCAGCCCCAGCTCCTCCCAGAACCGGCGGACCTGTCCGGCCTCCTGATCACTCATGGGCCCACGATCGCGTCCGCGCGCCCGCGGACAAGAGGGGGCCGGGGACGAGGTCAGAACAGCCCGTCCTGTACTCCGGCCACTCGTCTGAGCTCTCGCACGGGCACGGCGCACGGCTCGCCCTCGGCGGACACCAGCTCCCACCCCGTCATCAGCCGCGTGTCCAGCACGACGACCCCGCGCTCCGTCGCCAGCTGCAGGTCCGGCCCGGCGGCCGCCACCAGCTCGCCACCGATCGCCCCGCCCGCCACCAGCTCGGCAACCTCCCCCACGGCGGCGCGGCCCACGGCCGTCCCCCTCGATCCCGAAGACGCCCGCGTGGTCCACGCCCCGGAACGGCTCCGGCGTCAGCGACCCGGCCAGCCGCCGAGCGCCACCGCCCGCGCGTGCAACTCCGCGATCTCGGCCGCCCGCTCCGCCTCCGTCCCCGGCA
This sequence comes from Streptomyces thinghirensis, assembly GCA_021502835.1. Next base: position 151,649 of record JAKFGP010000067.1, on the reverse strand, counting down.
ACCCGGCCCGCACCGCCCGCTTGTGGGCGTACGGAATCCGGTCGGGCACGCCCAGCGCGGCCCGCAGCAGCTCCTCGGTCCTGCGCGCGGACATCAGGGGCCCGCGGCCCAGCCAGCTGAAGCAGACGGCCCCCTGCTCCAGCAGCCGGGCGGCTCCCCGCTCGTACGCGGTGATCCCCACCTTGACGAGGCCCGGCCCGAACCACGCCAGATAGACGCGGTACGGCCGCCGGATCGTCCCGCGATCGTGTCGGCGGCCACGGAGTGCGCCCGGTCCAGGCGCGCACACTCCTCGCACCGCGCTCCCGTACTCCGCCCCGGCACGGCTGGCCCGCACCGGACACGCGTGCCCCCGCGCTCCCACGCATGTCCGCACACCCCCCTCGGTGACCCCGAAGGCCACCCGCTTCCCCGGGACAGCGCACTGCCGCGGCCCCCGACCCACGTCAGCACGGGACCTTCGCCCGTCCAGCGAAGCCCCGCGCACTTCCATGCCTGTGCCATCGCCGTCGAGACTAGAGGCAGCCACTGACAACGGCGGAAGTACCGTATGGGCATGGCAGAGAGTGAGCCGATGTGCCCCGAGCGGCTGGTCATGGAGCACGTCACCAGCCGGTGGGGGCACCCTGGCCCTGATCGCGCTGCTGGAGCGCCCGTACCGCTTCAGCGAGCTGCGCCGTGAGATCGGCAGGGTCAGCGAGAAGATGCTGGCCCAGACCCTGCGCACCCTGGAGCGCGACGGCCTGGTCCACCGGGACGCCAAGCCGGTGATCCCGCCCCGCGTCGACTACTCCCTGACCGGCCTCGGCCGCGAGGCCGCCGAGCAGGTCAGGGATCTGGCGCTGTGGACGGAGGCGGCGGATGGCGGCGGTCGAGCGGGCCCGCGAGGCGTACGACTGCCGCGGGAGCCTGACCGCCACCGCCTCCGACGTCACTGCTTGAGGACCGCCTCCACGACGCTCTTGGCGATGGGCGCACCCAGACCGCCACCGGAGATGTCCTCACGGGAGATGTCCATGTCGGTCGGGTCGATGAAGACGGCCACGGCGACGGACGACCCGTCGTCCTTCTTGCCGTAGGAGACGAACCAGCCGTACGGCACCTCGTCGTCCACGTTGACACCGCGCTGCGCGGTGCCGGTCTTGCCGCCGACCGTGATGCCCTCGATCTGGGCGCGGCGGGCGCTGCCCTCCTTGGCGGTGAACTCCATCATCTGCTGGACCTTCTGCGCGGTCTCGGCGGAGACGGCCTCGCGCTCATCACCGCGGGCTCGGTCTTCTCCAGCGTGCCGAGGTCCGGGCCCTTGACCTCGTCGACGATGTACGGCTGCATCACCTTGCCGTCGTTGGCCAGCCCGGCGGTGACCATGGCCATCTGCATGGGCGTACTGGTGAGACTGCCCTGTCCCATGCCGGTGAGGGCGGTGCCCGGCAGGTCGAGCTCCTCCGGGTAGAGGCTCTTCGTGGCGAGCAGGTCGCCGAAGTCGTCGGAGTAGACGTTCTCGTTGAAACCGAACTTCTCGGCCGTCTCGCGCATCTTGTCCTGCCCCAGCTCGGCCGCGGCGTCGAGGAAGACGTTGTTGCAGGAGTACTGCATCGCGGTCTTCATCGAGGCCTTGTTGCAGACCGCGTCGCCGGCCTCGCTGCCGATCTTGTTGCTGGACTGCGGCAGGGGGATACGGGGAGACGGCGTCGGTACGGGCGTCGACATCGGTGACGACCCCGTGCTCCAGCGCGGCGGCCGCGGTGAGGATCTTGAAGGTGGAGCCCGGCGGGTAGGTCTCCCGCAGCGCGCGCGTTGGCCAGCGGCTTGTTCTTCTTCTTGTCGAGCGCCACGAAGCGGTCGGACTCCTTGAAGGTACTGCCCGCGAACACCGACGGGTCGTAGGAGGGCGCCGACACCATGGCCAGCACCTTCCCCGTCGCCGGATCCAGCGCGACCACGGCGCCCCGCGCGCCCTTCAGATCGGTCAGCCCCTTCCAGGCGGCCTTCTGCGCCTTCGGGTCGATGGTGGTGACCACCGACCCGGCCCGCCGGCCCTCACCGCTGACGACGTCGGCGAACCGCTGGAAGGCCAGCCGGTCGTCCTTGCCGGTCAGAATGCCGTCGTAGGTCTTCTCCAGCAGCGTCATGCCCTGGGCCTGCGACGCGTACCCCGTCACCGGCGCGTACATCGGCCCGTCGACGTAGGTGCGCTTGTACCTGAGGTCGGTGCCCTCGGTCTCGGTGGAGCCGGTGATCGCCCGGCCACCCACGATGATGTCCCCCGCGCGCGGTGGCGAACTGCTCGATCTGCACCCGCCGGTTCTTCGTGTCGGAGGCGAGCTCCGGGGCCCGGACGTACTGCAGCCAGTTCGCGCGGATCAGCAGGCCGAGCACCAGCAGCCCGCAGAAGATCGCCACGGCCCTCAGCGGCTTGTTCACCGGCGTCCTCCGTCGAGGCTCGGCCGGAGGGATATCCGGTTTGATATGAAGACGCGTCCTCGCAACATGGGCACACCCTAGACACAGTCGCGAACGGCGATCACCCCGGCGGTGGAACGCCAGAGGCCCCGTCGATCACCTCGACGGGGCCTCTGCTCTGCTGTGCACTCGGCAGGATTCGAACCTGCAACCTTCTGATCCGTAGTCAGATGCTCCTATCCGTTAAGCTACGAGTGCTTGTCTTGTTCAGTTTTACCGCCGCTTCCGGCCCTTCGGCCCGCTCGCGGCGACAGGAAGAACATTACATGACTGCCGCCGCCATGTGAAATCCATTGGCCACACCGCTTGTGACCTGCGGAAACGAGCTATCGAGGGCCAGAGATGCCCGGACACACCGAAGCCCCGGCCGAGTGGGCCGGGGCCGATGATCCGTGCGGAGGCGGAGGGGATTTGAACCCTCGATGGGCTTTAAGACCCAAACCGCATTAGCAGTGCGGCGCCATAGACCGGACTAGGCGACGCCTCCAGACAACATCACCTCTCGCGTGCGAGCGCGAGTGGCGCGTGCCGATGATGACACAGTTGAGCGCGCTGTCACCAATCGACCCCTACGGTACTAGGCGGGCAGGCCGCAGGGCAAAGCCCTTGCCGCCCGGTCGCGCAACGTCCGGCAGGTCGGCGCGTTAGTCAGGTCATGTTCCAGGTCACCCGCCTCCCCGCCGCCGCCCGTCTCCTCGGCGCCGCCGCCCTCTCCGTCGCCTCCCTCGCCTCCCTGTCCGCCGCGCACCCGGTCGCCGCCGCCACTGGCGAGGCGCCGAGCGTCGATCACCTGACGGTCACCGTCCGGGACGCCGGCGCGGGCGCGGACGGCACGTACACGAGCTGTACTGCCACCCCCAGGCGGCGGCAGCCACCCCGACCCGGACGGCGCCTGTGCCGTCGTCGAGCGCGACACGCGGTGGGGGAGAACACCTTCGCCCCCGTCCCGGAGGGCAGCGTCTGCACCATGCAGTACGGCGGCCCCGCCACCGCACACGTCACGGGGACCTGGGCCGGACGCCCCGTCGACGTGACGTACGACCGCCGCGACGGTTGCGAGATCTCCCGCTGGGACCGCATGGTGCCGCTGCTGCCCGAGGTGGGGCCGCAGGCGCGGGGACGGTCGTAGGCGCTCCGGTACGGCATCAGGAAGGTGGTCCGGGCAGCGCCGGAAGACCGTCCGGTACGGCGCCGGGAGGGTGGTGCGCGGGCACTCGGTCACACGTTCTGCGTCACTTCCTCGTGCGTCCTCCCTGCCATCCCACGCCTCCCGCCCGGCCCCAACCCTTAGACTCCCCTCGCGTGACACGCTGTGGGCCGATTGGCAAGATGGCCCAGGCGGTCGGCAAGTGCGGTAACAGGAGGGAAGCGTCTCGTGAGCAGCAGGCCATCCCGAGGCACTGCTCGCCTCGCAGCCATACTGGACGCTCTGCCGGACGCGTTGGTACTGGTCAACGCCAACGGCACCGTCGTCAACGCCAACACCATCGCGCTGGAGGCCTTCGAGACTCCGGGCACCGCGCTGGTCGGGCGCGGGCTGCTGGATCTGCTGCCGCAGTTCGACTCGCGGCTGATCCCCGGGTCCATGCGGCGGCCGGACCACATCGATCCGCGGGCGCGTACGAAGCCCACCCGGATGGTCGCCCGGCGCACCGACGGGACCGAGTTCCCGGTCGAGGTCACCAGCGCCAACCTGGAGACCGGCCAGCAGGCCTACGACAACTACGGCTACACCGGCGACGAACTGCTGATGCTCGTCGTCCGCGACCTCTCCGGCACCGTCGACACCGAGGCCGAGCTGGCCCGTTCGCAGCGGCAGACCGAGATGATCCTGCGGGCCGCGTCCGAGGGCGTCGTCGGGACCGACACCGACGGCCGGATCGTCCTCGTCAACCCGGCCGCCGCCCAGATACTGGGTTACCGGGCCAGCGACCTCGGTGGCCGTGAGCTGCACACCCTCGTCCTGCACTCGCGGGCCGACGGCTCGCCCTTCCCGTACGACGAGTCCCCGCTCGCCGACACCCTGCGCTCGGGTCGCAAGCACCGGGTGCGCGGACAGGTGGTGTTCGCCAAGAGCGGCGACCAGCTGCCGGTCGACCTGACGACCGCGCCCGTCCGCGACGGCGACCAGCTCGTCGGCGCCGTGATGACCTTCACCGACCGGCGCCCCTACGACGCGCTCGTCAAGGAGCACGAGGAAGCGGAGCAGCGGCACGCCGAGGAACTGGAGCGGCTCGCCGAGGAACACGCCTCGAGCTGACCGCGCTGCGTCAGCAGCACGTGAGTGAGCTGGAGGAGCTGCGGGAGAAGCACGCGGAGGAGGTCGCCGCGGACGCCGACCGCTACGCCGCGCTCGGTGAGCGGGAGAAGGACCGCTACGAGGCGATCGCCGCCCGGCACGAGCAGCTGCTCACCCTCCTCGGCGGCTCCCTGCGCGGGCCCCTGGACGAACTGCGGCAGGAACTCGCCGCACTCGCCGCGGACGACGCCGGGCAGCTGTGGCCCGAGGCCAACCAGGTGCTGCACCACCTCTCGGCCGGTTACTCGCGCATCACCACCCTCATCGACAACGTCCTCGGCTATCAGCGCCTCGACGTCGGCAACGAGAGCGTCTCCCGTTCGAAGGTGATGCTCGACGCCGTCGTCGCCGCCGGTGTCGACGGGGCCGTGGAACTGATCGGGCCGGGACGGGTGCAGTTCGCCGTGCACGCGCCGCCCATCGAGGCCGAGGTCGACGTCCGGCTGCTGGCCACCGCGCTCGCGCACCTCGTCGCGGACGTCGCGGGCGTCGACGCCACCGGCAACTCGCCCGTGTCGGCGACGGGCGGCTACCTGGACAACACCGTCGTGGTCGCGGCGGCGCAGCGCGGCGAGGTCGTACGCATCGAGGTGCGCGGCCCGTACACCGGGGGCGACCCGGTGCACCAGCCGATCGTACGGGGAATCGTGCGGGCACACGGTGGCGTGCTGCAGACGCACGAGGTGCCGGGCATGAGCGGCAACGCGTACGTGCTGGAGGTGCCGATCGGTGGTGGGGCGGGGGCCGTTGAGGCCCAGGCTCCGGGCCCGGCCCACGGGCAGGCACAGGCGCAGGTTGCCGACGTCGAGGGTGCCGCGGGTGCGGGCAACGCCCCTGGCCGTTCAGGAGGCTGCCTCCGGTGGCGGGCGGCGGCGGGCTCGGCGGGCGTCCGTCGACGCGTTCCTGGAGAGCGAGGTCGCGGGCACGGCGGGCGAGGACGACGAAGGGGCCGTCGCCGGACCCGAAGGCTCGGGTACCGCACCGACCGGACGGCGCAGGCGGCGTGCGGCGCAGGCTCATGAACAGGGGCAGGGACAGGGGTCGCTGGAGCAGGGCCCGGGGTCACAGGAGCAGGGACGGGGGCCGCAGGAGCAGGGCCAGGTCTCCGTACCGCTTCCGGTTCCCGCGCAGGCGGCGCCGGGCGAGGGGTCCGGCGGTACCGGGCGCCGGCGCGGGCGGCCCGCCGAGGCCGTCGGTGCCTCCGTCGAGGGGCTGCCCCAGGGCCTGCCCGCCGAGGGCGCCGTCGTCATGGCGGGCGAGCACGGCGGGGGTCCGCGGCCTCCAACACCGGTCTCGGCGGGACCGTACCGCCGCAGGGCGTGCCCGCGCCCGGCGGCCGGCGCGCCCGGCGGGACGGTGGTGAGCAGCAGGCGCTGCCGCCGGCCCCTGCCCGCGCAGGCCGGCGAGTCGGACCCGGAAGACGAGTCCCGGCCGACCGGGCGCCGGCGCCGTGCCCTGGCGTCCGCGAACGAGCGTGCCGCCGCGCAGGAGGCGGCGCCGCGTCAGGTGTTCGCCCTGCCGCCCGCCGACGTGGACCGGCCGTCCGACGGGACGGCGGAGCCGCACGGGGCGGCCGGCGCCGCAGCGCCCGTGGCGGCTCCCACGGGGCAGGTCCAGGTGCCCGGCCCGGCCGCTTCCGGGGACGCCCTGCTCGACGACGGCCGGCACGACGCCGTACCGCACGACCAGTCCGACGACCACACCCCGCCGCAGCCGCACCCGGCCGAGGCACCCACGGGACGGCGCCGCCGGGCCGGTGCCGCCGCCCAGCAGCCCGAAGAAGCGGTGCCGGTGGCGGCGCAAGGTGGCCGTCCGGCGGAAGGTGGCCGTCCTGCGCAGGGCGGCCCCGCGCGGGAGGCCGCCGTGCATGGAGCCCCCGTGCACGGAGCGCCTGTGCATGGAGCCCCCGTTCCTCCGCAGAACACCGCCGCACAGGCCGCACAGAACACCGCCGCACAGAACACGGCCGGTCAGGGCATGCCCGCCCAGGCCGCACCGGCGCCCGAGTCCGCACCCGCGCCCGCGCCTACCGCCCACCCCGAGTCGCCCCACCCCGTCGAGCCCACCGCCGACACCGCGCAGCCCGCCGCCGGTCAGCCGGCCCCGCAGCCGTGGCCCGCCGCAGCCGATGCCACGGGCGCCGGGACCCCCGTGCCCCCGGGCGCGGGCACCCCCGGACCCCCGGGCGGCGCGACCGGCCCCGCCCCCGCCGCGCCCCCCGCCTCGACGCCCCCGCAGGGCGTCCCCGCCTCCACGCCGAGCGGGGGACCCCGCTGCCGCCGGAGAACGCTCCCGCTCCGCGCGTGGCGCAGCCCCTGCCCGCCGAGGCGTCCGCGCCCGTCGACCCGGGTTCGACGCAGGGGCGGTCGATCAGCGTGCGGACGCTGGGCCAGGGCGTGCCGTTCAACCGGCAGGCGGTTCAGGTGCAGCAGCCGTCGGCCACCCCCGCCCCGCATCAGCCGGGCGGCTCGGGGGCGGCGCCGCAAGCTGGGTACGCCGCCCGACCCGGCCGCCGCGCGCCCGGAACCGTCGGCACGCCCGCATCCGTCGGCCGAACAGCCGCCCGCCGCGGCGCAGCCAGAAGGCCCAGCAGCAGCCCCAGGGCCGGACGCAGGGGGCAGGAGCAGCCGTCGCCGGCCGGCGGTCAGCCCCGGCGCGCGCCGGTCACCGAGGGCGCCGGACGGTCGTACGCCATAGGAGCGCCGGACAAGAACGCCGCCGAGGGGCCCGAGCCGCTGGACGGGCCCGGCGGGGCCGTGGAGGTGGCGGACCCGCCGCGTCCGCAGCCGATGGACGACGAGCTGCCGCCGGAGCCGCTGGACAACCCGCGCCGGCTGCTGGTGTGGCCCGCGCCGGACGTCTCCACGCAGCAGGCGCTCAGCGACCGCGGCTACCGGCCGGTCATCGTGCACTCGCGCGAGGAGGTCGACGCGCAGATCGCGGCGTTCCCCGCCGCGCTGTTCGTGGACCCGCTGACCGGGCCGATCACACGTACGGCGCTCCAGTCGCTGCGCCAGGCCGCCGTGGCGGCCGAGGTGCCCGTGCTGGTCACGGCCCGGGCTCGGACAGGCCTCGCGCGATGCCGCCTACGGCGCCGACCCGGCCGTACTGCTGAAGGCGCTCGCGCCCCGGGACAGCGAGCAGCACCCGCCGCGCGTGCTGCTGATCGAGGAGCACGCGGAGATCGCGCTGGCGCTGACCGCGACGCTGGAGCGGCGCGGGATGCAGGTGGCGCGGGCGGCGAGCGACGCCGACGCGGTGACGCTGGCCGGGCAGTTCCGGCCGAACCTGGTCGTGATGGACCTGATGCAGGTGCAGCGCGGGCAGGCCGGGTACGCCGGGATCATCGACTGGCTGCGCGCGAACGGGCAGCTCAACCGCACCCGCTCGTCGTCTACACCGCCGCCGTCGACCAGGCCGACCTGCCGCGGCTGGCCTCGGGCGAGACGGTGCTGTTCCTGGCGGAGCGTTCGACGAGCGGCGAGGTGCAGTCCCGGATCGTCGAGCTGCTCTCCCGGATCGGGACCAACTGACGCCGGTCCGGGCTCAGCGGACCTGACCGGAGACGATCCTGCGCGCCGCCTCCTTGATCGAGGCGCGCAGGCGGTCGGCGTCCGTGTCCTCGCCACCGACCAGGATGCGCTTGATCTGCGGCACGACGGACGCCCAGTTGGTCATCGCGACCAGCAGGAAGAGCAGGTCGGGCGCCGGAATCGCGTCGGTGACCACGCCGCGCGCCTGCCCGTCCCGCACGGCGGCGACCTTGCGGGGCGTAGTGGTCCCTGGCGTTCGGCCTCGTGGGGCAGCTGGCGGTGCCGTACCCATGCCCTCCCAGAAGAGGAGGGCAGGAGCAGCTCGGGGTGGGCGGCGTGGTAGTCCAGCGAGGTGGTCGACCCAGCCCTCGACGTCGTCCGGGTCGGACGGGGGACGGAAGATCGCGAGGTCGAGCATCTTCTTCTCGAGGCGGAGGCGAACAGCTCGCTCTTGTTGCCGTAGCGCAGGCGTAGATCCAGCTGCTTGTTGGCCTTGGCCTCGGCGCGATGCGGTCGATGCGGGCGCCGGCGATGCCGTAGCGGGCGGGGCCGGCGACGCGGCCTCGAAGATCCGGGCCTTGGTGGCCTCGGGGTCCCGCCTCCCCGCGGGCCTGGGAGGGTAGCGGGGCGGGCGCGGTAACCAACTATTTGGTTGACAGGGCGCAGGATGCGGATCAGACTCCGGGAGTTGCTCCCAACCAACCAGTTAGTTGTTAGTGTGTGCGCTCCGAAGGAGTCGCTCCGCTCATGTCGTCACCGTCAGCAGCCACCAGCCGGACCACGCCGGAGGGCGAGGTCCGCGGCGCGCAGGAAGAGGCCGTCCGTCTCCTCCCGTCTCTTCCTCCCCTTGATAGCCGTCTGCACCGCTGTCCGCGGCCGCCAACATCACCTCGCGGCGCCGCTGCTCCCCCTCATCGCCCACGACTTCGGCTCCGCCCTCGGCGGTGGCCTGGCTCGCCTCGGTCGCGCAGTTCGGTTACGCGGCCGGCCTGCTCTTCTTCAGCGCTCGGCGACAGCGTGAACCGGCGCCGCCTGGTCGCCGTCCTCGCGCTGGTCGCCGCGGCGGCCTGGTCGTCGGCGCCGCCTCCTTCCCGGGACCGGCGCGCGCTCGCGGGGGCCGTCCTGGTCGCCTCGGCCCGCGACCGTCGTCCCGCAGCTCCCTGGTCCCGCTGATTACTTGACGCGCCGCCGACCGCCGGGCCCGGCACGTCGCGGCCGTCATCACCGGCCTGTTCACCGGCATCGTGGCGGCCCGCGTGCTCGGCAGGCTGGATCAGGCTGCGACCTACGGCTGGCGCGTGGTGTTAGTGGGCGCGGCCGTCCTGACCGCCGTACTGGGCTGGCGACCACGTACATCCCTGCCCGCGCAGCTCGTCGGCGTGAGGGCTCGCTGTTCGCCGGGCTCGCCGCAGTTCCGGCGTGGTGCGCCGCTCCGCGCCGGACCTCTGGCGCGCCTGCGTGTGCGCCAGGCGAGGATATACAGCGCCTGGAGCGCCACTGTGAACCTCGCTGCTCTCTCCTGGCCGGGGGCGGGGTTACGGCATGACCACCGCGCGGCCGGGCTGTTCGGCCTGTTCGGGCTCGCGGCGAGCGTGTGTGCGCGCGCTCGCGGGCGGCCTGGTCGACCAGTTCCGGCGCCACGACAGGTCATACGGTCCCGCGGCATATACCTCGCCCGCCGTGTCGGTTCCTTTGTTCTGGCCTGGGCGGGCAGGCGATGGCGGCCCTGTGCGCGGCGGCGGTCCTGGTGCGCGCGGCCCTGGTCGCCTCACGTCGCCCTGACCACCACCTCCCGCCCCGGCCACCGCCAACACCGCGTACGTCGTCTCCGGCTTCGCGGGCGGCGCCCTGGCCTCGGCCCTCGCGGGGCCCGCAGTCTAAGGCCACTGGGGCTAGGGGCGGGTCTGCGCGGTGGCGGGGACGGCGGCGTCCGCCGCGGATGGGCGGCGACTGCGGCCGGCTACAGGGCGCGGTGAGCACGGGCGGCGACGGCCGTAGGGACGCGGTGCGCACGGACGCCCGGGAGCGCTCTACGCCGGGTGCAGGGTGCCCGCCCGGCGTGAGCGCGCGAGGGCTGGGCGCCCGCCGGGCGTGAGCGCGTCGGAAGGTGAGGGTGCCGGAACGTCCGTCGAGCCGGGTGACGTCGAGTCCCCCGTCGGCGTACTCCCCGCCTGCGCAGTGCACCTTCCTTGTCGAACTTGCCGACGCTCGTCTCGGCACCGCCTCGATGACCGGGTCCAACGCTCCGGGAGCTGCCAGCTTGGCGATCTTGCCGTCCTCGGCGCGAGAAGGCGCGCAGGTCCTGAAGCCGACGCTCGCGCCGTCCTTGAGGACGACGGTGGCCAGCGGCGCCCGCCCCACTTGTCGTCGGGCACGGCGACCACGGCGGCCCCGGCGACGTCCGGGTGGGACATCAGGGCGTTCTCCAGCTCGACGGAGGAGATCCACTCCGCCGCCGGACTTGATGACGTCCTTGGCGCGGTCGGTGAGGGTGAGGGGAAGCCGTCGGGCGATGGTGCGCCGACGTCGCCGGTCTTCAGCCAGCCAGCTCCTCGCTGAACTTGGTCGGCGGGGCGCAGCGGGCTCGGTGCCCGGACCGTTGTAGTAGGCGCCGGCGATCCAGTTGCCGCGGACCTCCAGGCTCACCGGCGGACTCTGCCGTCCCAGGGGAGGCGCTCGCCGCCGGGACCGGTGGGGGGGCCTCGACACCGGCCGGGAAGCGGCCCTGGGTGAGGCGGTACGCGAACTCCCCCGGCGTGCCCACCGCGCGGCCGGGCCGGCGGCCGGGCACGACCGTGCCGGGAGCGAGGGCTCCGTCATGCCCCAGGCGTGGCAGACCCGCATGCCGAGCGCGTCGAAGGCCTCCATCAGGGACGAGGGGGCAGGCGGAGCCGCCGATGGTGACCTGGGTGAGGGGAGGAGACGATCGCGGGGCTTGGCGGTCAGCTCGGCGAGGAGGCCCTGCTAGATGGTGGGGACGGCGGCGGCGTGCGTCGGCTTCTCGCTCTCGATCATCTCGGCGAGCGGCACGGGCTGCGAGGGCGGTCCGGCATCAACATGTTTACGCCGGTCGTGAAGGTGGCGGTGCGGCAGTCCCCAGGCGTTGACGTGGAACTGCGGGATCACGACCAGCGAGGTGTCCTCGTCGGTCAGCCCCATCGACTCGGGCTGACCCGGACCTGCATGGAGTGCAGGTGAACTGGAGCGCGTGGCTGTAGACCACGCCCTTGGGATCGCCGGGTGGTGCCAGCGGGAGGTGTAGCACATGGCGGCGGCGGCCCGCTCGGGTCCAGCTCGCCGGGCCAGTCGTAGCGGTCGGCTTCCCCGCGATCAGGTCCTCGTACTCGTGCACCTGGGCCGACGCCCCGGCCAGCAGGGAGCGGTCGCCGGGGCCGGTACGACGCGACGTGCTCGACCGTCTTGAGGTGCGGCAGCAGCGGGGCGAGCAGGGGAAGCAGGGGAACCGTTGGCGATCACGACGCGGTCGGCCGCGTGGTTCACGATCCAGGCCAGCTGCTCGGGCGGGAGGCGAAGATTGAGGGTGTGGAGGACCGCGCCCATGGAGGGGATCGCGAAGTAGGCCTCGACGTGCTCCGCGTTGTTCCAGGCGAGGGTCGCCACACGTTCGTCGTCCTGGATTCGGAGGTCCTGCGCGCAGTGCGGTGCGCCAGCCGGGTAGCACGGGCGCCGATCTCGGCGAAGGAGCGGCGGTGCGGCTCTTCCTCACCGGTCCAGGTGGTCACCTGGGAGCTGCCGTGGATCGTCGACCCGTGGGTCAGGATCCTCGATATCAGCAGCGGTACGTCCTGCATCGTGCTCAGCATGGTGTCCTCCCGGGCGACATTGCCTACGCGGCGGTAAGGTTTGCGCTGATTCTGCGCACATACCGCGCGGTATGTCACTACTCCCGGGTGATCGATCAGTGCCCGTTGCCCGGCAGGTGTCCGACAGGGACACTCACCGACGGCCGAGAGAGCGGTTCGTCACCGAACAATCCCCAGCTCAGGGTCCTCACGGAGCTTGCCGAGCGCCCGCGACACCGCCGACTTCACCGTGCCCACGGAAACTCCGGAGCACCTCGGCCGTCTGGGCCTCGCTGAGGTCCTCGTAGTACCTGGAGAACGACCATCGCCCGCTGCCGGGCGGGGCAGCTTCATGATCGCCCGCACATCGCGTCGTGCAGGGCCTGTCGCTCCGCCGGGTCGTCGCCGGCGAGGACGGCCCGGCTCCGGCAACTCGTCGCAGGCGAACTCGTCGACCTTGCGCTTGCGCCACTGCGACGTCCGGGTGTTCCAGTAGGCCCGGCGCACGTATCCGTCCAGCGCGCGATGGTCCTCGATGCGCTCCCCAGGCCACGTACGTCTTGGTGAGCGCGGTCTGCGCTAGAGTCCTCCGCGTCGCTCGGGTTCGCGGTCAGCGACCGGGCGGTGCGCAGCAGAACCGGCTGGCGGGCCCTCACGTACGACGAGAACGACGGGTACGGGAAGGTCTGCGGCTTGGCGGCGGCCATGGCTGTGGCCATGGCTGTGGCCTTGACCGGGGCCTTGGCCGGGGCCGGGGGCCGTGGCGGCGTTCAGCGCTGGTGCAGACGGGTGTGGTCATGGCTCAACGCTATGAGCGAGGTGGTGTCCGGCGGATCGGCCGCAGGTCCCGAAGCAGAGTCCGCCCCTGCGGTTGTAGGGGTGGTGTCGGCTGCACCTCCTGTAGGTGGACGAGGGAGGAGGGGTACTGCGGGTTCCCCCTGGGGGCTCTCCGGGAGGCAGGCCCGCACGACGTACGCGCGTCGAGGGCACGCCGTACGCGCGTCAGGCGGACGTCGCACGCGGGCGCCGTGGGCACGACGTCCGCGCACGAAAACGCCTGGGCGGCGATACCGGAGTACCGCCGCCCAGGCGCCTTGCGACCCCATGAAGCACACCCGCACAGAGACTGAGGGCCGGCGCGGGAGCGCACCCGCGCCGGTCCCTCAGCCTACCACCACAGCGGGGTGAAGCTGACGGCCACGTTCTCGTTGCCCTGGTTGATCGCCGTGAACGCGGAGCCGTCGACCTGCGCGGTGTTGCTCTGGTTCGAGGCCCCCGAGCCGACCGCCTGCTGCTGCGTGGTGGACGAGTTGCCGTTGTTGTCCCCCGCCGACGCCGCTGCCGAGGATGCCCGCGAAGGCCTCCGAAGCGGTCGCGTTCGATCCGTCGTCCGGCGATGGCTCCGTTGTCCGCCGTCGCCATGCCGCTGAAGAGGGCGGCGGCGAGCGGAAGGGCGGCGACAGCGGCGACGACGCGGGCGGTACGGATGCTTGCCATGTGTTCCTCCAGAACAAGTGCGCACCGGCTTGTGGCCGACAGCGCGTGAAGTACGTGAAGTAGAGCGGCAGTAGAGCTGTAGTGGATCCGAAGTGGGTCCGAAGTGGAGCTTTCGCCAAGGCAGTTGGCCGACCGCCTCGACGCTGTGCACGACGTCGCGTGATCAGAGTTGCCCACCGAATCCCCGGCGAACCACCCGGAAGCCCTGATTCGCCCTCAAGCGTGATGACAAGTCGATAAACCCCTTTGCTGGCCTTCCGTCCCAATCTCGGGAGCAGCGCGGACAGCTCCTCCCCAAGCGCCGCAAGAGGTGAAGCGTTCCGGCACTTTCTCCGCCCGGCGCCCCTCCCCGGCGCGTCGCGCGCACCCGCTCTTCCCTTTCTCGAACATACGTACGAACATAGAGCCATGGCCACCACCGACCGGCAGGCCACGACGCTGGCCGTCGCACACGCCCTGTCAGCCGCCGAGCGCGGACTGGCCGTCATCCCCCTGTCCCGGACGAAGCTCCCGGCCCTGCGCTCCCCCACCGCGACGACCCGGCACCGGCCCCCTGCCACGGCGAGTGCGGCCGCTCGGCCACGGGGTCTACGACGCCTCCACCGACCCCGCCCGCATCCGCGAACTCTTCGCCGCCGCGCCCTGGGCGACGGGCTACGGCATCGCCTGCGGCCTCGCCGCCGCACCACCCGATCGGCGTCGACCTGGACACGAAGTCGGAGACGGACTCCTCGGCCGCCCTGCGCGAACTCGCCCTGCGCCACCTGTTCACGATCCCGCCCACCGTCGTCGTACTTGACCCCCAGCGGAGGACGCCACCTCTGGCTGAGCGGCCCGCCCGACCGCGTCGTCCCCAACTCGGCCGGCCGCCTCGCCCCCGGCATCGACATCCGCGCGCCGGCGGCTACCTGGTCGGCCCCGGCTCACGCACCCGGCACGGCGCGTACGCCGCCGCCCCCGGCACGGCCCACCTCGCCCCGCGGCCTGCCCGCCCGCGCTCCTGCGCCTCCTGCTCCCACCGCCGCGCGCACACCAGCCGGCCTCTCCGCGTCGGAAGCGCACGGTCAGGGACTCGTCCAGTTCGTCCTCGCCGCCCACGAGGGCCAGCGCAACACCCGCCTGTTCTGGGCCGCCTGCCGCGCCTACGAGGACGGCATCGGCCCCGCCCTCGTGGAGCCCCTGATCGAGGCGGCCCTCGACACCGGCCTGGGCGAACGCGAGGCCCGAGCGACGATCGCGTCAGCGGCCCGCATGACGGGCCACCACCCCTGACCCACCTGCACGGCCGCTCCAACCGACCCCGCTACGACTTCACGGAGGTGATCACGGCGGCGAGCGCGGCGGTCACCGCGAGGCTCCCGCCATGACCATCCCGACACCCACCACGAAGAGGCCACTGGAGTCGTCCGACCAGTCGTAGTAGGCGGAAGCGGTCAGCCCGACGGTGACGCCGACCACGGCGCCTGCGGCGTAGCGCCGGGACGCCGCCCAGTACACCGGCACCAGCAGAGTCAGCACTGAGCCCGATCACCTGCCATGCCTCGTACGGACCGGTCGTCGAACCGTCGGCGTGCACATCACGCTGCTGGTCCCACCCGAGCCAGGCGGCCCCACAACGCCGACGTCACACCGGCCAGTACGAGACCGCACACCAGCTGGAGGGACGGGCTTGGGCTGTCGTTGTTCCATGCCCCAAGCGTTCAGTCGCGCCCGTGGCGCCGACCAGAGCACTAGTACTCATCTCGACCCGAGTACGCGAGACCGCCCACGTCGGCCACCCGGGCGCGGCCCGCCCGATCGGCCCGCCCGGGAGGACACGGCACCCAGTGAACCGAGCCCGTAAGCGGCTGAGCCACGGTGGTGTTCTGCGGGCAGCGCACACGACGACGGCCCCCGACCGTAACGCCCGGTCAGGGGCCGTCAATCTCTGCGGTGGGTGTGGGATTTGAACCCACGGTGACTTGCGCCACGACGGTTTTCAAGTCCTTTCGGGGGTCAGGTGGCGTACCAGCTCCTGTGCAGGTCAGGCGTAGGAAACCGTCTCGCAGCAGCCTCCGCCGCGCTTGCCGTGCCCGCTACGTGCCCCCAGGGAGGGCCCCTGTCACCGTCGCAAACGCCCCTCAGCCTGTCCTGACTGGTGAGGGCAGAATCGCGGACAACTGGACGGCCAATGACAGGGGTGGGGACGTGGGGCGTTTTGGCTGGCGCAGCCAGCGTAAAGGCATACCGAACGAACCAGCACTACTCGCTGCGGCTGCTGAGCACCCCGGGTGGCAGCGTCGCCGAGATCGATCCGGCGTATATCGACGACCCGAACGGCTACGTACCTCCGGAGGCAATCCGCGGCGCTTGGTTGGTGGACGGCAGCGGAAAACTGGACAGGGGAGTACCAAAAGAACCCCCGCCACGGAGCGCCACAAGACGACTTCAGCAAGCTCACCGAGCCTGATCACTGGCTTGGCTGGCTAGGCGATGACCCAGCGGCCGCTGTCCGGAAGGGTATCGAAGAGTCCTTGCGGGCCCAGGTGGCTGACGCGGTGGTCGAGTGGGTCAAGATCCTTGAAACGCCCCGGTTTCTGACGGCCGGGCGTCAGCCTTCCGAGAACGACCAGGTCATATTGGTTGCCCGGGCGGCACTCGCCGCACCGTTTGCGTTGTCCGTGCGTACGGCGCAGCACGGGCGTTCCGTCCTGCTCGGGTGTTCTCCTGGGTGGCGGTCAACCTCTTGCCGCCCGGAGTTCGCAAGGATCGGCACTGGTTTGACCTGGGCGTCGAGCTGGACTGGGCCGGTGAACAGCTTCAGGGGCGGATTTACGAGATTGGCGGTGAGACCCGCACCGCCCGGCAGTAGAGAGCGACTCTCGGATGCCGCACAGCGCGGCGCCCTTGGCCATGTTCTCGGCCAGGGGCGCCAGCAAGTTACAGGGCTTCGCAGTGGCTTGTGCACCTTGTCCGGCCCATCCTCTTTCTTGTCCTCCGAGCCACGTGTCAGCCGCCTCGGCAACCTGATCGTCTCGAGCGGCGACAGGACGGGCGTAGTGCCGAGTGGTGACGCTCGCGTTCGAGTGGCCGAGACGGTGGGCAGCGGTCATCACGCCGTACCGGTCAGCGACCCAGGTGCCGTGCGAGGCACGCAGGTCATGCGGCGTGACATCGGTCAGGCCAGCAGCCGAGACGGCGGGATCGAAAAACGCCTTGCGCCACTGGTTGTAACGCAGGGGCTTGCCGCCCGGGGTCGTGAAGAGGAGCGCGTCATCCCCGCCGGGCAGAGTCTCCAGGTGCCGGCCGAGCCGCTTGGCGAGGGACGGGCCCACGCGGAGCAGTCGCTTCTGATGCGACTTGGGAGTGTCGAAGACCAGCGTGCCGTTCGCCTCGGCCAGGTTCTCGTCGACCAGGACGAAGCCTTTGGACACGTAGATGTCCACGCGCCGCAGGGCGAACGCCTCGCCGACCCGAAGGCCTGCGTAGGCAAGAAGGGCGATCAGCAGGTCATGCGGCTTGGTCGCGCCCTTGACGATCCGCGACGCTTCCAGCGGTGTGAGGATGTGCGGCTCGGTCTGCGGCATCCGAGGCAGCCTCACACCCCTGCACGGTGTCTGCGGGATCATGTCGTTGTCGACGGCAGAGCGCATGATCTGCGACAGCACCCGGTACGCCTGCCGGATGCGCGAGGCGCTGAGCCCCTTGGTCCGCATCGCACCCACCCACTCGGTGATCGTGATGGGCCGAAGGCTGGATAATTCACGATCGCCAAGTGCCGGATTGATCAGCGAGTTGATCAGAGACCGGTACGACGCCTGAGTCTTGTGCTTGAGCTGAGGTGACACGGCCGCGAGCCAGCGAGCCGCCCAGTCGCGAACGGTCGTCTGCCCCTCAGCCGGGTCGAGCCAGCGCCCTTCCTCGATATCGATGCGCTTCCGCATGAGCCAGCGGTCCGCGTCCGTGGTCGTGGCGAACGTCCGGTCCGCAGGACGCAGCACACCGTCAGGCCTCGGATAGCGAGCTTGGAACCGGCCGGACGGCAGCTTGCGGACACGGCCGAAGCCCCGGCGGGACTTGCGCTTGCCAGCCATCAGGCAGCGCTCCTGAGTCTCGTGGGCCGCAGGAGGATCGGTTCCACGGTATTGGCGCTCACGTACGCCTCTACGGCGGTTTCAGGGATACGGACGTGCCGGCCGACCTTCACGAAGGTGATACGGCGCTCCTCGATGAGGGGCCGAGGAAATCGGACCCCCGTGCCAAGGCCTTCGGCGACCTGGTCCACGGTGAGAAGCCGGTCCACAGTCACCACTCCCCTCGTCTGCGGCCAGTCCGGCCAACGCGTCGCGGGCAGTTTCACGATTGGTCTGGATCCCGCGCGCGATGGTGTCGACGAGGACGGATTCACCAGGGCTGTGACCGTGTCCGGCGTACTGCCAGTCGGTGAGGACGAGGACGGTGTCCGGGTCGCGGTCGTCCAGGGCGAGGGCGGCATGTTCCTGGGCGGCTCGGTAGTCGGCGCGTGTCTGGCGGAGGGCTCGGAGGGTGGTCGAGTAGCGGCGGGATTTGGAGGAGAATTGGAGGAGAAGTGGCCGCGAAGCCGAGCATGTGAGCCCAGGCCCACAGCCACCGGTCCGGGTAGAGGCGGTCCAGGTTTCGGCATGCGGTGATGAGTCGGCGAGTGTGGTCCGGGACCTGGTGGCGGTCGAGTTCCGCGAGTTCGCCAATACGGCGGTCAAGCGTGCCCGTGGTCTCGGCAGCTTTGGTCGAGTACTGGCGACGTAGGAGGCGACGGCCTGTTCAGTGATGTCGGAGCCGTCACCGAAGGCGTTCACCGGGCGCACGTCGAGCTGTGTGCCCCAGCAGAAGGACCGGGCCGGCTGGTCCCCCGCGGCCGGCAAGGAGACGGACGTGTAGGAGTGCGTCGCAGCAGCATGGATGGCGTCGGCCAGAAGGCTGACCGTTGCCCGGGCAGGCGGAGGCGGCAGGTCCCCAGACTGCCCGACTGCGCATCAGCTTACGGGGCCAAGATCACTCGCCCCAAAGCAGCTCCAGCCCAAAGCCGCTACACCGACCTTTCGATACTGCCCAACGGCCGAGCGCCCGATTTACACGTCCGGCAACTCTCTCCGAATAGCATCGGGCATAGCAAACCTTTTGAGGTAGTAGCCATAAATCTGGCGCCCTGCACATCCTCGCGCAATAGATCTGCGACGAACTGAACCCTCATGCGGCGAACTCAGCCTACGGACCGCAGATGCGAACACATCACCAATATAGAAGCGATTATGATCGACTCCCAATCGAAAGATTCTCCGTATTGCCATTTGCCGAAGCAATACATCATCACTAGCCCACAGTACATTACGGAAAAAGTTCGCGAGCTCATCAGTGTAGCTGAATGGATGACTACCGTCAGCGTACCCATCAAAAACTCGGACTACGTGAGCAAATACCGAGGCATCCTCTTTCCGCCATGGCTTCTATTACTTCATCTGGAAGACTAGGCAGGAACTCCTGGAAAGAAAACTTCATCGTCAGATCTCTCCGCCAAAAAACGCAGCAATTTGGGAACCGCGTCACCTGCCTTTTTCGACCGCCTTTTTCACGCAGAGCTTGCGCCCGCCCGTCGGCGCAGCCAGCTCATCAGTCGGCGCAGTAGCCAGTTCCAACGCTCGCCGGAGGTCAGCTACCGACTGGAAGCGGTCCTTGCGGCTCTTCCGCCACACACTTAGTGATCACATAGCGGAAGTCGGAAGGGATCTTCGCCTCCTCAGCTCGCGGATATGGGACCTCCCTACCACGCAATAGTAAAGTATCTGCCCCATCGCGAAAATGTCCGCTGTTACGCCAACATTATGGGGATCATCGTACTGCTCCGGGGCCATATAAGGCAGAGAACCAAACAAGGTTTCCTGACGGGTCATCGTCAAACTATTTGAGTTAACATCTTTGCAGAGCCGAAGTCGGACACTACCCAGCGGCCATCAAGGTAGAGGATATTTTCAGGCTTCAAGTCCCTATGTATAATGCCCCTCGGCATGGGCGTAAGCCAAAGCATTCAGCACGTCCATAACCATGACGAGCATTTCGTCCCACTCAACACTGCGCGATTGCAGGAGATCCTGCAACGAAAAGCTAGCGAGCGGCATGACATAGAAAGGGCTGGCCGCATTGAGATTCATTGCAATGATCGGCATAACACCCGGATGCCGCAACGCACTTTGACACCGCACCTCCCGCACGAAGCGAGCCCTATTTTCTTCGTTTGGAGATAGATCCGTGGATTCGAGCGGGAATTTCATCGCGACAAGACGATCCCGTTCAAGGTACTTCGCTCGCCAGACGGTTGCCTGTCCCCCGTCTCGATCTTCTCGGATTCTGAAAAACTTCGCCACGAATCGTCCCACCCCGGGCGTCGGCATGAAGGTCATCGCATCGTACTCGGCTGACGCTCGGTCGGAGGCCATGTGACGTGCGTTGAACGCCTGCGGCAATGAAGGTCACGTGCTTTGATCAGGGAGCACATGGCACGTCATGCATCTGCGGGAGGGGAGCAACTATGAGTACGCCCAAGGTCTTGACCGTGACGCTTGAGTTCGAATGGGGGACCGAAAGATTCATGCGGCGAGGATCAAGGCTGCTTATGAGGCCGCCGTGAGCGCCGCTATGGAAGTCGCCAAAGGCGAGCTACTCGACGGTAGCGTCACCACAGTCCGTAGCCGCATGACTTGGGATTACAGATGGGCCGAGCAGTCGGCTCACCACACCGATGTAGACGTTTTGTGGGCAGAGGACGAAGAGGAGCCGGAGGCATGAGCGGTGTGATCGGCTCAACGGCTGGCTACCCGGCCGACCGCCTGGGTCGTGGGTTGGGGCGAACTGGGGGCCGCCCCTGGCAGTGCGAAGGCCGCTCATCGTCGACCGAGTAACGGCAGAAGCCCACGGCATCTAACTGATCAGAGCCGTGGGCTTCGTCAGGCCCGCTGGTCTGGGAAAGGGTGGATCAGCAGACCGGGCTTCCGAGTGCCAACGGGAGCGTCACCCGGAGGAGCGTCCGTGACCCGGCGCCATCTACGAGTGGCATTCGCTCACGGCCAGAAGGTGATCGCGCTGACTGCGACGCGTAGCACGTCGCGCAAAAGCCCCGGTCGTCTCGGTCAGCATGCCGCGCAGGTCTTCCGAGTCAGCTTCCAGGTCGCTGAGTGCTGCCGAAACCTGCTCTACGAGGTCAGCCGCCATCCCGAGCTGTACCGCCTCAATGTTGTCCGCCAGGCGGGACATGCAGCCGCCGCTGTCATCAGTGCTCAGGTAGCAGGCTTGCCGTCCGGGCCCGACCACGGGAGGAGTCGCAGTTCGTTCTGCGGCGTCATCCGTGCGCCGCCCTTTCTTCGATCACGTGGTGGGTGTTGAAGACGGCGTCGACGCGGTCCCCAGGGAACACGAGCAGAGCCGCTTCAACGACTCGCCCGGTGTTGTTCTGCCGCAACGCGAGTGATCGCGAGGATGGCCAACGCTGCGCTGATCCGCAGGGTCGACGCCTCATCCGACGTTGGGAGTCGGGCGGACACCCTCGTGGACCTCGGCCGGCGGCGGGTCCGGCACAGAGAAACTGGCTCCTGCCCAAGCCCTCTGAGGACCGGTCGCCGAGCACCTTGGTCGGTGCCAGGTCTCGCGGTACGTAAACGCGGGCCAGGCTGTGCGGGGACTCTCCTCGTATCTGAGGCGGAGGAATTCGGTCAGTGGGTTTCCGTCGTCCACCTTCAGCAGCGCTGTCAGGGTGCCCCCGCGCGGGCAGTGTCGTTGTGCGGACTATCACGCGCAGGCCCACGTCTGCGGCAGTCCGAGGATCCAGCGGGCCCCATCCACCGACGTACGTGACCTTGCGCAGCGGGCGGCGGACGAAGTTGCCCTTGCCGTGGATCTTTCGACGAGGCCTTCTCCTGGAGTACGGCGAGGGCGCTTCGCAGTGTCGCCGTGCTGACCTTGTACCGGTCGGCCAGGGCAGACTCAGACGGGAGCCGTTCACCGGGTCCGATTCGACCGGTCGATCTGGCGTCTCAGGTCGTCAGCGACGACGAGGCGGCGAGACGTCATGGACTGCGTCACCGCCTTCGTCATCCGCACGGCGACGAGCCGGGTCCGCCCGTTTATGGTCAGCAGCTCTCCCGACTCGAACAGGAGTTGCTTCGCGCCCTGGGGAAGCTGGAAGAGGTCGCTCACCCGGCATGCCCGACCGCCGCGATTTGGATGATGTCGCCGCGCAGGACGGTGGCGGCCGTGATCTCGACGTTGGCTACCAGCGCACCCCCGGGTGCCCAGTTGCTCACCGCTTCACCGCCGGTCGCGTGAAGTGGTCCGGCGCAGAGTGGCAGGGGCAGGCGCACGTCTGTAGATCACCGGCACGTCGACCGGCGCAGGAGATGGCAACCCTTCCGCACAGGCCGTGTGAGTGCCGACCCGGCATGCGGTCGACAGGTAGGCCTCAGCCGCGGTTTCCGAAACGTGGAGGCGTTGACGAGGAGGCATCAGCGAACACCTGCCAGAGCCGAGAACGCCTCAGCCGACAGTCGCGGCGCCACGACCACCGAGCGCTGGCGTGCACGCTGCCGCTCCCAGGCCAGCACGTACGGACGGACGAGCACGTTGTCCTCGCCCAGGAGCAGGTGACAGCGGTCAGCAGTGTCCGGCAGCCAATCCGGGTCGGCCGGCGGTTCCACAGCGAGCGCGGGAGGCGTCGCCACAGCCGCACGGGACGGCGTTGCGGCTCGGCGATGCCTGCCCTTGGGGAAGTACCGCGCTCTGGCGAGCGAGACGGCACGGCGGATACGGTTGAGCACGCTGCTCAGCTCCTATCGCTGATAGCTCGGTCCCCCGACATCGCCCGGTCGTGGGGCCGCTTTGCGTACGACCGCCCAAAGGGTGGAGAGCGCGACCGGTGCACGTCGGTTGAGGCGGAGGTACCGGAATCGCTCTCCGCCGAGTCATGGCGGGAGGTCTGGAAGTGCTGGCGGAGGTCAATCGATTCGGGCTTCACGCTACCAGCTTGAACGGCCGCACTATGGCCTCCGCGCTCACTCGCGAAGCGGGCACAGGAAGCCTCCGTCACTCGGCGATCACTATGAGTAAAGCTAGTTAACTAGATCAGGGCTAGTGGACTAGATTTTCCATATGCCTGAGCAGCCGCCCTATCTCCGCATCGCCGACGAGCTACGGCAGCGGATCGCGGAGCATGTGTGGGAACCGGGGACCGGCTTCCTCCCGCGCGCAGATCGGCCAGGAGTGCGGCGTAGGCGAAAACGTCGTCCGCAGGGCTCCAGGAGCTGCTGATCTCCCAAGGCGTGCTGGAAGGTCGAGCCGGTTCGGGCACCTACGTCGCCCGAGCCCCGGCAGCGCGTACGTGTGGTGCGGTCGTCGGCGCGTGAGGCAGCCCGCAGGGTCGCCATTCCGGGCGGACATGAAGGCCGTCGGCAGGCAGGGCGACTGGGAGAGCAGGACGGACGCCAAGGTGCCGGCCCCGGCGGAGATCGCCGCCCCGACTCCGGTATCGCCGAGGGCGAGCTGTGCGTCCGGACCGCTTACGAGTTCCTGGCCGACGGCAGGCCCGTGCAGCTCTCGACCAGTTGGGAGCCGTACGACCTCACTGCCGGCACTCTCGTCGTCCTCCCCGAAGGAGGACCGCACGCCGGGGCAGGCGTCGTGAACCGGATGGCCGCCATCGGGATCACCGTCAGCCATGCCGTGGAGCAGCCCGAGCCCAGGCAGGCAACTGCCGAGGAGGCGACGCTGCTCCGGGATTCAGAAGGTCGCGCTCGTCACGCACATCCGGCGGACGTACTACAGCGACCAGGGGCGGCCGGTCGAGACGGCGGACATCGTGGCGCCGGCCGCTGCACTGCGAGATCGTGTACGAGATTCCGATCAGCCGCTGACGGGCTTGGTTCTCCACGTCGAGGCTTCAGCTTGTCGGAAGCGTGTGCAAGCGTGCCACCGTGACTACATCGGCTCCTGATCTGCTGCCCAGGCCATTTCTGGACGTGCTGGCTCCTGTTGGATTGCGGTACCGACCAGGATCAGCGCGGAGTCGATGTCCCTACTGGGGCTGACGGACCCGGTACCCGTCTCTTTCGGCGACGCGGAAGAGGCTGTCGACGAGGACAGCCATTCCGGAACCGAGAGGACTGGCCGGGTGTACGTGAGCCCGGCACTCGACGGGTGGACCCTGGTTATCGGACGGTGGTGCGATCCCTGCGACACCGAACGCTCGGATGATGTGCTGCGCCTGTGCGAGGCACTGAGCGCTCGCTACGGACGAGCGCAGGCTTACTACTACGGCGCGCAGGGTGACGGGTCGGCGTGGCTGATCGCGGAGCAAGGGACGGTCGTGCGCCGTTACTGCGAGACCGGCGAAGGCGAGGATCACTATCTGACACTCGGTGAACCGCTGCCCTATGAACGCTCCTGCCGAGAGGCCCTTGGGCTGGCCACGACTTGGGATGCAGCAACCGAGAGAGAGGAGGACGAGGACGAGTGGGCCATGGAAGCTCATGTACATGGCGCCGGAGATCGCCGCCGAACTCGGCATCAGTCCACTGTCCCTCACGGCAGATATCCCGTTCTCTGGCACCGGCCTCCTGGCACGCACTCCTCGCAGCGGGTCTTGAGACCTCAACGCGCGTGCCCCTTCCGTGCCCGATCGGCCGGGAAATCGCGGGGAACGGCGGTGTCCGGCGGGCAGCGTGGACGGCGACGGCCCCCGACCGTCATTCCTGGTCAGGGGCCGTATCACTGCGGTGGGTGTGGATTTGAACCCACGGTGACTTGCGCCACGACGGTTTTCAAGACCGTTCCCCAGGCCGCTCGGGTACCCGACCCCGCGCCGTTCGTGATCGACGGCGCGGGACCAGGGTAGCGGGTCGGCGCGAGGGTGCGTGGGTCAGTCGTCGCCGATCTTGGAGCCCAGGGTGAGCTCGGTCGTGCGCCCCTTGCCGCCGCGCTCGTAGGTGACCGTGACCTTGTCGCCGGGCTTGTGGGTCCAGATCTCGCCGATCAGGGTCGGGCCGCTGTCGATCACGCGGTCGTCGAGCTGGGTGATGACGTCGCCGGGCTTGAGGCCCGCGTCGGCGGCGGGGCCGCCCGGCTCGACCGGCTCGGAACCGCCCACGCCCTGCTCGGTGAGCTTGGCGCCGTTCGTCGTCTCCTCCAGGGAGACGGAGGCGCCGATCTTCGCGTACACCGGCTTGCCGGTCTTGATCAGCTGCTTGGCGACGAACTCGGCCTGGTTGATGGGAATGGCGAAGCCCAGGCCGATCGAACCGGCCCTGGCCGGTACCGAAGCCGCCGTTGCTCGTGGACTGGATCGCGGAGTTGATCCCGATGACGTTGCCCTGCGCGTCCAGCAGCGGGCCGCCGGAGTTGCCCGGGTTGATCGACGCGTCGGTCTGCAGGGCGCTCATGTAGGACGCCTTGCTGCTGGCGCTGCCGTCGCTGGAGGCCACGGGGCGGTTCTTGGCGCTGATGATGCCCGTGGTCACCGTGTCGGACAGCCCGAAGGGGGCGCCGATGGCGATCGTGGAGTCGCCGACGGCGACCTTGTCGGAGTCGCCGAGGGGCAGCGGCTTCAGGTCCGAGGGGGCGTTCTCCAGCTTGATGACCGCCACGTCGTAGCCCTGGGCGTGGCCGACCACCTCCGCTGCGTACTTCTTGCCGCTGGGGAAGGTCGCGCTGAGCTTGCCGCCGTCGACCGCCTCCGCCACCACGTGGTTGTTGGTGACGATGTGGCCCTGCTTGTCGAAGACGAACCCGGTGCCGGTGCCGCCCTCGCCGTTACTGCCCTCCGCCTGGATGGTGACCGTGCTGGGCAGGCGCCTCGGCGGCCACGCCGGCGACCGTGCCCGCGTCGCGCTTGACGGAGCCGCCGGTGTCGGAGGCGGAGACCGTCGTGGAACCGGACTCGTCGTTGTTCTTGGCCAGGGTGTAGCCGAGGCCGCCGCCCAGACCGCCCGCGACCAGCGCGGCGACCAGGAGCGCGGCGACCACGCCACCACGGCCGCGGCCCGACTTCGGCGCGGGCGGCTGGTACGAGGCGCCCCAGCCGCCGCCGGAGCCGTCACCGCCTCCGCCGCCGTACGACGGGGTGCCCGGCGGCGGGGGCGGCGGCCAGGAGGCGTCGGGGCGGAGTACGCCTGGGACGCGGCCGGGCCGTTGGCGGCATGCGAACCGTGGGAGGCGCCGGGGTCCTGTGGGGCGGCCTGGTGCGGGGCGTCGGTGGGAGCGGCGGCCTGCCCGAAGCCGTCGTGCGGTTGCGCTCCCGCCGGGCTGGTGGGAGGGCGGCTGTTCCGGGCGCGGCACGGCCGGCTGCGCGGAGGCTGCGGAGATTCCACCGGTACGGGAGGCGCGGACGGGGCCGGGGGTACCGGCGGTGCCCTCGTTCTCGGTGCTCACAGCTTCTCTCCTCGTTCCACGGCTGTTTGTCGGTCGCACTGGTCACACTGGTCGCGCTCAGCGACGCTCACGCGGCGCTCCACGGTCCGGCGCGACGCAGATGTGCAGTGTTTTCGTATGCCATCAGCTTTTCCCACGGGCCGTCAGAGCACCATAAGCGGTTGCTGTGGGTTCCCGACCGACCTTTATATGGGTCATCAAAGACTAAACGGACGTGCGGTCGATGACTCCGGTGGCATCGTCTACCCGCCCGCGGTGGCACCATGACGCGGTGACCCACGCACGACAGCACCGGATCCAGGTCGTCGCCCACCGAGGAGCCTCCGAGGAGGCACCCGAGCACACCCTGGCCGCGTACCGGAAGGCGATCGAGGACGGGGCGGACGCCCTCGAGTGCGATGTGCGCCTGACCGCCGACGGTCATCTCGTCTGCGTTCACGACTGGCGCGTCAACCGTACGTCCAACGGTCGCGGCGCGGTGTCGGCGCTGGAGTTGGCCGATCTGGCCGAGTTGGACTTCGGCGCCCGCAGGACCCGGGAGTTCTGGCGGACGCGCGACGAGCAGCCCGACTGGGAGCACCGGCCCGAGGACCGCGAGGAGACCTCCGTCCTGACCCTGGAGCGACTGCTCCAGTTGGTGTCCGACGCGGGGCGGCGGGTGGAGCTGGCCATCGAGACCAAGCACCCCACGCGCTGGGCGGGGCAGGTGGAGGAGCGGCTGCTGGTGCTCCTGAAGCGGTTCGGACTCGACGCCCCGGCCTCGGCCAACGAGTCCCCGGTGCGTGTGATGAGTTTCTCGGCCCGCTCGCTGCACCGGGTGCGGGCCGCGTCGCCGACCCTGCCGACCGTCTATCTGATGCAGTTCGTCTCGCCCCGGCTGCGGGACGGGCGGCTGCTCGCCGCGGGTGTCCGGATCGCGGGCCCCTCGATCCGGATCGTGCGGAACCATCCCTCCTACATCGAACGCCTGAAGCGGGCCGGCCACCAGGTGCACGTGTGGACCGTGAACGAGACCTCCGACGTGGATCTCTGCGCCGACCTGGGCGTCGACGCCATCATCACCAACCGGCCACGCGCGGTACTGGACCACTTGGACCACCCGGACCGCTGATTCGCCAGCGCTTCGTCCCGCCGTCGTCCCGCGATTCGTCCCGTGATTCGTCCGGAAGTCTTGACCCGGCGGCCTGTCTCCCGCATTCTCCGGTCTCGGCCACACCGACGAAATCCAGCCACGCGGTTACGGGGAGTGCTCCGGCGCGTTCGGTACGTGTTCGACCGTGTCGAATGCGTCACTGGGCGGGGACCGGCCGGTTTCCGGTTCAGGCCAGAGGGGCATCCACACCGTGGCGTGGGGCGAAGGAGGTCTCGGGGGTGGCGTTGGTGGTGGCACAGGAGGTGCCCACGTCGTCGAGCATGGCCGTTCCCCATGGCCCTGCGGGCGTGGGGAAAGCAAGGCACCGGATGCGGGAGCAGTTGCGCAGCGGCGGTGTCGCGGAATCGGTCATCGACGACGCCGTACTGGTCCTTTCCGAACTCTTGAGCAACGCGTGCAAACACGGCCGTCCGCTGGGCGACGCCCTGGCCGGTGACGGCGACGTGCGCGCCGCGTGGCAGGTGGACGCGGGCGGCCGGCTCGTCGTGGAGGTCACGGACGGCGGCGGACCGACCCGCCCGGCCCCGGCGACCCCTTCGGTCACCGCACACGGCGGCCGCGGGCTGAACATCATCACCGCGCTCGCCGACGACTGGGGCGTACGGGACGACGCGCGCGGTGAGGTCACGGTGTGGGTCGTCGTCCACGACGACGTGCACGACCCGGACGCCGGGCACCGGCGCGACGACTTCGCCACCCGGATCACGGCACCGGCGGTGTCGGAGATCCCCGGCCTGGACTTCGCGGAGGCCTTCGAGGACCTGGGCTGACCGGGCCCGGCGGGTGGGCGCGCGCCGACCCGGCGGGTGGGCGCGTCGACCCGGCGAGTGGGCGCGCCGAACCGGCAAGTGGGCGCGCCGAACCGGCAAGTGGGCGCGCCGACCCGGCGAGTGAGCGCGTCGAACCGGCAAGTGGGCGCGCCGAACCGGCAAGTGGGCGCGCGGGGAAGCCGAAGGGCGGCGGAGGGAAGCCGTAGCGAGACCCCGGGACGAAGTTGTCCACCGGAAGCCCGTTGTCCACAGGATCACGTCGGCCAGGTTGTGAACGGCTAGGCTCGCGCCGTACGAGATGAGCCGCAACCGGGAGACACCCACGATGGCCAAGAAGCGACCCCAGACGAAGGCCAAGCGCCCGCAGCCCACCGGCGCTGACGGGAACTTCCCGGTCGTCGGCGCCCGCGAGCCCTGCCCCTGCGGCAGCAGCCGCCGCTACAAGGCCTGCCCACGGCCGGGCCGCCGCACAGGCCACGACCGAGCTCGTACAGCGCCCGTTCGAGGGGCTGCCCGGCGAGTGCGACTGGGTGGCTCTGCGCGAGCTGGTGCCGGCGGCCACGGTCGGGCTGACCCTGAAGGACGGCCTGCCCGACGGAGTCCCCTCCGTCACGCTGGCCACGGTGCTGCCGATGGCCTGGCCGGCCCTGCGCCGCGACGACGGCTCGGTCCTGCTCGGCCTGCAGAACGACACGGCGTCGGGCGACATCAGCCGCGACCTCGCCGACACCCTCCAGCGGGCGCTGACCGCCGCACCGGGTACTCCGGTGCAGGGCCGCCGTGCGCCGGCCGACGGCCCGCGGCTGCAGGACCTGCTCGCGCCCGAGGGGCGTTCGAGCCGGACGTGCACGAGGGCTTCGAGGTTCTGGGTCCCGGACCCGGAGAACGCCACGCCGGAGGTGTCCGCCTCCCTGGAGCGGGCCAACGCCGCCGCCATCCCGACCGTCCGGCTCCAGGGCGTGGACGCCGCCTACTGGTGCGAGACGCCGGAGAAGAACCACCTGCGCTGGGTCATGCCGCACGAGGAGGAGCGGCTTCTGGACGCTCTTGCCCGGCTGCACGCCGCAGGCCGGTCGTCTCTCGGCGAGGGCACCCGCCTGGTCGGCTCCTTCCGCGCTCACGGGCTCACCGTCCCGGTGTGGGACCTGCCGAGCGAGACCGGCGCGCAGGACATGGAGAAGCCGGCGGCCGAGTTCGCCGAGCGCCTCGCCGAGGCCCTGGCCACCGACGCCCCGCTCACCCCCGACGAGCGCCGGGCCCGCGGGGGCCTGACCAACCGACAGGTGACGCTCAGCTGACGCACAGCCGCGGAGGCCGGCCCGGCTGACCTACCGGTCAGCCGGGGCTCCAGTCGGGGAAGGCGTGACTCCGGTCACAACTCCCGGTGAAGACAGGCCAGTCAGTGACCGGAAAACAAGAGATCGAGATTTGCTAACCGCCGATCTCTTGTTACCGTTCGAGTAGCCCGGTTGCTGGTGCATCCCCGTCGCCAGCAACCGGGTCTTTCCATGCGCCCGGTCGCACACGCACCGCAGTCGTCCGTCAACTCCCCGTTCCCGCAGGTGGAGTTTGCTCGTCCCGTCACCGCTGTGCCCAGCGCCTCCACCACTCCCGGCGCCTCCGTTGCCGCCGCGGCTCCCGCCACTGCCGCCACTGCCGCCGCTCTCGTCGCCTCCGTCGCCACGGTTGCTGCCGGTACGAAGCAGCAGCGGCCCGTACCCGGCCCGTGCCGCGAACTCCGCGACCGCGGTGTACGCCGTCGGCCCGCCCCGGATGCGTTCCCTGGGCGTCTCGCAGGTACCCGGAGCGTCCTCGGCACCCACCGCGCAGCGCGTCCGCACGCTGCGTCCGTCGGGCCCCATGAGGCTCAGCACGGATTCAGAGCGGGTGACCGGTCGCGTTGCGGTAGTAGGTGCGTGCCCAGGTCTCCGTCCCCTGCGTCACGACGCAGGTCTGCGCCTCGACACCCTCGGGCGAGGTGAGTTCGGGACCACAGCGCACGGCGGTGGCCGGGCCGGGGGGCAGCGGGGACCGGGCGGCCGCGGCCGGGGCACGGTCGGCTCCTTCGGGTGCCTTTCCGTCCCCGTCCCCACCCTGCGAGAGGAGACGTACGGCCGGAGGGTTCTCCTGCTCCGCGCCGCCCGGGGGGCCCGCGGACGCCACGGCGAACGGCAGCACGACCGCGCACACCACGACACCGGCGAGCCCGTACAGACGGACCCGCCGACGGTCCGGCCCCCCCGCGGCGTGGCCCTGCACGGTCCGGGCCGACGGCGCGGTGCGTCCTGGCGGCACGGTGCGACCCGGCGGCGCGGTGCTCCCCAGCATGAAGCGGCATGGGGCGGACGATAACGACCACAGGCGTGCGCGGACTTCCGCGCACGCCGGACACCCCTACAACTCGGGCGCGCTCACACCCGTACGAGTGAGGGCGTCGACCACGGCGTCCACCACGGCCTCCACGTCGGGCACCCAGGGCGAGGCGGACCCGGGCAGCGGCGCCCGCTCCCAGCGGACGGTGCCGCCACCGGTCTCCGACGGGGCAGCGCGAGATAGCCGCCCTCGCCGTGGAAGCGCAGTGAGCCGGGGACGAAGTCCTTGGCGTAGAGCAGCTCGCCCAGCTGCTCCATCGAGTACGGCTTGACCAGCAGCGACCAGCGGGTGGGCGAGGCCACGACCGGGCCGAGCCGCAGGCCGGCGCGGTCGAGCGCGGCAAGGGCGTGGGCGGCCGGCAGGGCGGGCAGGGAGACGGCGCACGGGGCGACGCCCCCGGTGGCCAGGACGATCGGCGCGGTGGGGCGGTTGGTCCACCACCAGCGCACCATGCGCCCGTCGGTGGTGGCGGCGAGGAGGCCGGGGTCGAAGGGGTGCGCGCCGGGCACCGTGCACTCCGGGTCCGGGCAGCCGCAGCGCGACCGCGCCCGCGGGTCCGCCGCCACGCCCGGGAGTACGGGCCACTGCCATTGCGTCGCGTAGGTCAGGGCCGCGCCGATCAGCTCAGGCTGTCCGTCGTCGTGCTGGGACAAGAGCCTGCGTCGCCTTCCGAGGATCTCGCGCATGAGCGCTCGTTCCTTTCCGTTGCACGCCTGGCAACACTGTGGTCACATCACACCATGTGTCGATCTCTTCGCTGTGCGTAGCTGGTGGTGCATCACACCCCTGCCAAGAAGGACATCGCAGGGCAAGGGAAACCCCTGTGGGTCGAGCACTGACTGCGTCCGCGGCGGTTCCGTCCACACTGCGTCTATCAAAAGCATGGGCCTGGCGCGGGGGTGGCGAAGTCTGGCGTTTACCGTCCCGCGTATTTCTCTCCGCCTCCGCCACGGGAGGATGGGGCACGGTCGTCGGTGGATAGGACGCCCGGGTCCGCCGCCAGGTTCCGGTGGCCCCCAACCACCCCTGGCCTTCTCCGAGTACGTACCCATCACGACCGCTGTGACGCTCCGTAAGCACCCCCCAGTCGACCGCAACAAGGCGTCCCCTGGGGAAGTTTCAAGCCAATTTCGTATTTCCGCAAGAGGTCGGGGAGGAGGTCACTCGCACCTCACGGACACCAGGAATACCGGCAGGACAATGCTGGACATCTCCTTACGAGTGCGTGTACATGTGGAGACACTGCTAGCGGCGCAGAATGACATGGGGGTTTGCGATGCTTTTGAGCAGTAAGCGCTGGTCGGAAGGCCGGACGCCATGAACGCCCCGCACCCCGCGAAAGTGGCCGGAATCGATTCAACGGTTCCGTCCCCCGCACACACTGTCGCGCCCGCAACCCCGGGGCGCCTCCCCGGCCACCGCGCCGAACGCCACGGACGCCGCAGAGGTCACGGAGGCGGCGGGAGCCCCCTGCGCCCCCGGCGCCCTGCTCCAGGACCGGCTGGCCGGCTGGGTGTCGGACCTGACGACCCTGCACGAGCTGACCGAGCGCCTGGTCCGTACGGACTCCCTCTCCGAAGGTCTCCAGGAAGTACTGCGCGCCGGAGCCGCCCTGGGTGGGCGCCCGGCGCGGTCTCGTCGTCCTGGAACCGGCCGACGGACTCGGCCCGGACACCACCGTCGGCCTCGGACTGGCCCGCGCCGACCTCGGCCATATCGAGACCGTCCCCCGAAGTGCCCTGTCCTACGGGCGGATTCTGGACGGGCTGCCGGTCGGCGCGGGACGGGATCACCGAGCCCGACCTGTTCGCCGGGAAGAACCTCGACCCCCGCCACCGCGAGGTCGCCGCCCCGCCTCGGCTACGCCGCCAGCTACGCGCTTCCCCTGTCCGCCGAGGACACCGGGACAATCGGGACCACGGGGGCCACCGAGACGACCACAGGGACCACCGGCCGCCGCCTCGGCGCCGCCGTATGGCTGTACGACGAGCCCGCCGAACCCGGTGAGCGGCAACGCCATCTCGCCGGCCTCTACGCCCGGTACGCCGCCCAGCACCTGGCCCGCCTGCTGGAAGTCGAGCGCACGCGCGCGTGCATGGCGACGATGGCCGAGGAACTGCTGCCCTCCCGCCTGCCGCGGGTGCCCGGCGTGCAGCTCGCCGCCCGGCACCGCACCGGTCCGCGTGGGGGCGGCGACTGGTACGACGCCCTGCCGCTGCCGGACGCCGCGCTCGGTCTCGCCGTCGGGTCCGTCACCGGGTCCGGACCCAGCGCGGTCGCCGCGATGGGCCGGCTGCGCGCCTCCCTGCGGGCGTACGCCGTGATGGAGGGCGAGGACCCCGTCGCCGTACTGTCCGACCTGGAGCTGCTGCTGCGCCTCACCGAGCCCGCCCGCTCGGCCACCGCGCTGTTCGGCTACTGCGAGCCCGCGCTGCGCAGGATCACGCTGGCCGGCGCCGGGCACAGCCCGCCGCTGCTGATCGGGGAGCGGCGCACCGAGGTTCGTCGAGACCTCCGTCTCCGCGCCGCTCGGCATGCTCGCCTGCTGGGAGGCTCCGAGCGTCGAGTTCCAGGCCGAACCCGGAGAGACGGTTCTGCTGTACACCGACGGACTGCTGCACCGCACCGGCGACCCGGCCGACCGAGCCTTCGCCCGGCTGCACGCGGCGGCGGCCGCCGTCCCCGGGCCGAGCGCCACGACCCGGACGCCGTCGCCGAGCACGTCCTGCGCACGGTGCTGCCGGACGGGAAGGCCGACGCGGACTCGGAGGAGGCACGTCGTCCTGCTCGCCGTCCGGTTCGAATGACGGGGCACCGACCCCCCGCACCGTCACACATAACGGACGGTAGTGCCTCCATGTAACAGGCCCTACGGCCCTGGGCCCCCTTCCGTACGACCGTACGATGGGGGGTGGTCCAGTGCCGTATCAAGGAGGATGACCGTGTCGGAGGAGCTCACCCCGGAGAACCCGGAGACCCCGGAGAACGAGGCCGAGGAGCCGATCGAGCGGCGCAAGAACGGCCTGTACCCGGGCGTGTCCGACGAGCTGGCCGAGAACATGAAGTCCGGCTGGGCCGACACGGAGCTGCGCGACCTGGAGCCCATCGCCCAGGCCGCCGAGACCGCCGCCCGCCGCGCCGCGCTGTCCGCCCGCTTCCCCGGCGAGCGCCTGAGTGATCCCCGCGGGCAACCTGAAGACCCGCTCGAACGACACGGAGTACTCCTTCCGCGCCTCGGTCGAGTACGCCTACCTCACCGGCAACCAGACCGAGGACGGCGTCCTGGTCATGGAGCCCAAGGGCGACGGCCACACCGCGACGATCTACCTCCTGCCGCGCTCCGACCGCGAGAACGGCGAGTTCTGGCTCGACGGCCAGGGCGAGCTGTGGGTCGGCCGCCGCCACTCCCTCACCGAGGCGGAGAAGCGCTACGGCATCCCCGCCTCCGACGTGCGCGAGCTGGCCGACAGCCTGCGCGAGGCCACCGGCCCGGTGCGCGTCGTGCGCGGCTTCGACGCCGGCGTCGAGGCGGCCCCTGACCGACAAGGTCACCGCCGAGCGCGACGAGGAACTGCGCGTCTTCCTCTCCGAGGCCCGCCTGGTCAAGGACGAGTTCGAGGTCGGCGAGCTGCAGAAGGCCGTCGACTCCACCGTGCGCGGCTTCGAGGACGTCGTGAAGGTCCTCGACAAGGCCGAGGCGACCAGCGAGCGCTACATCGAGGGCACCTTCTTCCTCCGCGCGCGCGTGGAGGGCAACGACGTCGGCTACGGCTCGATCTGCGCCGCCGGCCCGCACGCCTGCACCCTGCACTGGGTGCGCAACGACGGCCCGGTCCGCTCCGGCGACCTGCTGCTGCTCGACGCGGGCGTGGAGACGCACACCTACTACACCGCGGACGTCACCCGCACGCTGCCGATCAACGGCCGCTACAGCGAGCTGCAGAAGAAGATCTACGACGCCGTGTACACGACGCCCAGAGGCCGGCATCGCGGCGGTGAAGCCGGGCGCCAAGTACCGCGACTTCCACGACGCGTCCCAGCGTGTGCTGGCCGAGCGGCTCGTCGAGTGGGGCCTGGTCGAGGGCCCCGTCGAGCGGGTGCTGGAGCTGGGCCTGCAGCGCCGCTGGACGCTGCACGGCACCGGCCACATGCTCGGCATGGACGTCCACGACTGCGCCGCCGCGCGCGTCGAGTCCTACGTCGACGGCACGCTGGAGCCCGGCATGGTGCTCACCGTCGAGCCGGGCCTGTACTCGCCAGGCCGACGACCTGACCGTGCCCGAGGAGTACCGGGGCATCGGCGTCCGTATCGAGGACGACATCCTCGTCACCGCGGACGGCAACCGGAACCTGTCCGCCGGGCTGCCGCGCCGGTCGGACGAGGTCGAGGAGTGGATGGCGGCCCTGAAGGGCTGATCCACAGTTCGATGGCCGGGTACCGCACGAGGTACCCGGCCATCGACGTGCCTGCCGTCAGAGCCGCCACCAGCGGAGTGCCCTCACGCCACTTGAGGATCTTGTCGAAGCTCACCACGGCCCCGGACCGGCCCGGCGTGCTGCCGATGTGGACGTGGTCGGCGAGTTCCCGGATGAGACACGGGCCGCGGCCGTCCTCGGCGTCGTCGGACGCCGGGCGGGCCGCTGCCGCCGGGCGGCCCGGAGCGGACGCGGGGAATCCCGGGCCCGTGTCGGCGACCTCGATGCGGCACAGTTCGCCGTCGAGATAGGCCGTGACGCGGTACGCCTCCGAGGAGCCGTCGGGTGCGTCGTCCCCACCGTGCTCCACGGCGTTTCGCGCAGGCCTCGCTCAGCGCGACGGAGAGGTCGAAGGAGATGTCGGGGTCGACGCCCGCTGGTCTCCATGGTGCCGATCAGCAGGCGGCGGGCCAGGGGCACGCTCGCAGCCTCGCGCCGCAAATGGAGTGACCACCAGATGCTCATGCTCCAGCCTCCCGGCCGCGGCTCGCATACCGTTACGTATTGCCCCCGTGGCCGGGCGTAAGCGCGGTGTCCGCGTTGAGACCGCCCATATGGCGGATGTGTGCATGCCGCCGATCGGTGTATGTGGGGCGGCTCGCACCAGAGAGTGATCTTCCGGCGCTCTTCCGGTCGTACGGCATCTTGTGGACCTGCCGTACGGCGCGGGGGCGCCAGTGCGATGATGAGGCCGCCATGACTGCCCCCATCCGCCAACGGCGCGCTCCGGAAACGATCTCCGGATCCTGCGGGCCGCGGTGTTCGCCGCGGTCTGCGTCGTGCTGGCCCGCGGCGGGGCACACCCTCGCCTCCTGCGCCAGTGTTCCGCTGTGGTCGCTGGGCGCGGGATTCCTCGGGGCGGTCGTGGTCGCCGCGCCCCTCGCCGGACGCGAACGCTCGCTGCCCGGCATCGCGGTGCTGCTCACCGTCGGACAGACCGCGCTGCACACCCTGTTCGGTCTCGGCCAGCACGGTGCCACCGCCGGTCACGGCATCCGGTACGACCGCCGCGTCCACCGGCGGGCCGGGCGCGCTGTCCGACGCGTCACTGGTCCAGCAGGCCGCACGGCTGGTGTGCGGGACCACCAGCGGCGGCGCTAAGCCCGGCCCAGGCCCAGCGCATCCTCACCGACGCGCGGATCGCCCCGGACGTCCGCGCCGGCGCGAGGCACCACCCCGCCGACGCCCTGTCCACCGCCGGTTCCTCGGCCTCGCTGCTGCCGTCCCTGCCGATGCTGCTCGGTCACGTCCTCGCGGCCCTGGCCGCCGGCTGGCTGCTGCGGCGCGGCGACCTGGCCCTGGCCCGGCTCGTCGAACTGTCGGCACACTCGGCCCACTCGGTGGCCGAGGCCGCGCTCGTACGCGCCCTGCGCGCGGCGCTCTCCCTGGTCCACGCCCTGCACGCCGGGCTCGCCGGCGTCCCCGGAACGGGCCCGCGCCTGCCGCACACCGCCCGGTTGGCGCCGCCCCGGCCCCGCACCACCGCACTCCAGCACACGGTGATCAGGCGCGGCCCGCCGAGCGACGCGTTGGCCCTCGCCGCCCTGACACGACGCGACCACCACCCCGCTCCGGCCTCATCGGCCGCCGTGCGGAGGGGCCGCCGTCGTGCGGCACGCGCGCGTGCGCGCATCCCTCCCGTCACCCGTCACCGGCCCAGTACCGGTGGCCCACTCGAAGCGGAGTGATCCGTCCATGAAGGTCTCTCGTATCGCCGCCGTCGGCGCCGTCTCCGGCATCGCCGTCCTCGCCCTGTCCGCGCCCGCCTTCGCGCACGTCAGCGTGCAGCCGGAGGGCACCGCCGCCAAGGGCGGCTACGCGGTCGTCGGCTTCAAGGTCCCCAACGAACGCGACAACGCCTCCACCACCAAGCTGGAGGTCAACTTCCCCACCGACCACCCGCTGGCGTCCGTGATGCCGCAGCCGGTCCCCGGCTGGAAGGCAGTGGTCACCAAGACCAAGCCGGCCAAGCCGCTGGAGTCGCACGGGAAGCAGATCACCGAGGTCGTCAGCAAGGTCACCTGGACCGCCGACGGCAAGGGGATCGAGCCCCGGCTACTTCCAGAGTTCCCGGTCTCCGTCGGCGCTCTGCCCGAGGACGCCGACGAGCTGGTGTTCAAGGCGATCCAGACCTACGACAACAAGGAGGTCGTGCGCTGGATCGAGGTGCCGCAGGAGGGCCAGGAGGAGCCCGACTACCCGGCGCCCGTGCTGGAAGCTGGCCGCCGCCGGGGACGACGCCCACGGATCGTCGGGCGCGAAGGCCGAGGACGACACCGAAGCGGCCGCGAAGAACACCGCCGCCGACACCGCCGCCTCCTCCGACTCCGGTGACGGCAGCGACACCACCGCCCGAGTCCTCGGCATCGTCGGCATCGTCGTCGGCGCCGCGGGCGTCGCGTACGGCGTGTTAGGCCGGACGCCGGCGCGACTCCGGCGCGTCGGCGTAGCAACGCCCGTGCCGGTGCGGCGGCGTAGCGACGCCGCCGCATCCTCTCGTCCGGTGTGCGCCGGGTTCCCTCCGTCGGTCCGACGGACCCCGGCGCGCACCGGAGCACCTCCACATCTGGGACATTTTTCTATGCGCAAGAAGACGTTCGCCGCGGCCGCGCCTGCTCGCCGCCGCCTCCCTGACCCTGACCGCCTGCGGCGCGGCGCCGACAGCGACGCGCCCGTCACCGTGGTCTCCGAGGACACCGGCCAGCAGGCCGCCACCGTCCTCGACAAGCCGTTCGAGAAGCCCGACCTGGTCCTCACCGACACGCAGGGCAAGGAGTACGACCTCCGCGAGCGGACCGCCGGCAAGCCCACCCTGATCTACTTCGGCTACACCCACTGCCCCGACGTCTGCCCCCTGACCATGAACAACGTCGCCGTGGCCAAGAAGCAGCTGTCCCAGGCCGAGCGGGACAAGCTTCAGATCGTGTTCGTCACCACCGACCCGGAGCGCGACACCCCGGCCGCGCTCGGCAAGTGGCTCAAGGGCATCGACCCGCAGATCGTCGGTCTGACCGGCGAGTTCGACACCATCCAGGCCGGCGCCCGCACCCTGGGCATCTCCATCGACCCGCCGACCAAGGACAAGGACGGCAAGGTCGTCTCGACGCACGGCACCCAGGTCGTCGCCTTCTCCCCCGAAATCCGACGCCGGCTACGTCCTCTACGGCGAGGACGCCACCGTCGAGGACTACACCAAGGACCTCCCCAAGCTCGTCAAGGGGGAGAACCCGTGACAGGCCGTCCCACCCTCGCCGCCGTGACGATGATCGGCGCCCTGGTCCTCGCGGGCTGCGGCGACTCGGGCTCCGGCTCGGACTCCTCGGCCGCCGGTGCCGAACTCTCCGTCGGCGCCGCCACCATACCGCAGCCGGTGTCCGACTCGATGGCGGCGGGCTTCCTCACCATCACCAACAAGGGCGACGCCGAGGACGAGCTGACCTCCGTCACCAGCGAGGCCGGTGACGTCACCGTCCACGAGACCGTCGACGGGACGATGAAGGAGGTCGACCGCCTCCCCATCCCCGCCCACGGCCGACTCGTGTTCAAGAGCGGTGGCAACCACCTGATGTTCGAGAAGCTGAAGCAGCAGCTCAAGCAGGGACAGACGGTCTCCGTCGAACTGCACTTCGCCCACTCCGGCCCCGTCACGGTCAAGCTGCCCGTGAAGGCGGCCACTTACCAGCCCACCACCGGACCTCCGGACACTGAGGGAGGGACCACCTTGACGCAGACCATCGCCCCGCGCGTCCGGACCCTGGTGCTGCTGCTCCTGGCCGCGGCCTGCGCGCTGCTCGCCGGCGCCGGGCCGGCCTCCGCGCACGCCGCGCTGACCGGCAGCGACCCCGGGCAGGGGACGGTGGTCGACAAGGCTCCGGCCCAGGTGTCGCTCACCTTCTCCGAGTCGGTCTCCATGGACGACGACTCGCTGCGCGTCCTCGACCCCAAGGGCGAGCGCGTCGACGACGGCAGGCCGTCCGGCACGGGCGGCACGAAGTACACCGTGAAACTGCACGCGGGGCTGCCCGGACGGCACGTACACGGTGACCTACCAGGTCGTCTCCGCCGACAGCCATCCCGTCGCCGGCGCCTACACCTTCTCCATCGGCGCCCCGTCCGAGACCTCCGTCTCCGTCTACGGCCCGGAGGCGGGCGGCGGGGCCGTCGGCTGGCTGTACGGCCTCGGACGGTACGTGTCGTACGCCGGGTTCACCGTGCTGGTGGGCGGCGCCGCCTTCGTCCTCGCCTGCTGGCCGCGCGGCTCCGGCGTCCGGGCCGTGCAGCGGCTCGTGGTCTCCGGATGGCTCGCGCTGACCTCCGCCACCCTCGTACTGCTCCTGCTGCGCGGCTCCTACACCGGTTCCGGGAAGCTCGGCGACGTCTTCGACCTGAACCTGCTCGGCGAGGCGCTGCAGACCAAGACCGGCGCCGCGCTGGTCTCCCGGCTGCTGCTCCGCGGCGGCCGCGCTGTTCGTCGCCGTACTCTTCGGCGCCTACGACAAGCGGGAGGACGAGGAGAAACGGGACCTGACCTTCGGGCTCGCGGTCGGCGGAGCCGTGGTGGCGGCCGGGCTCGCGGCGACCTGGGCGATGTCCGAGCACGCCTCGGTCGGCCTCCAGGCCGGTATCGCCATGCCCGTCGACATCGTCCACCTGCTCGCCGTCGCCACCTGGCTCGGCGGGCTCACCGCCCTGCTCGTCGCCCTGTACCGGGCGCCCGCGGACACGCCCGTCGCGGCCTCCGCCGTACGGCGGTTCTCCGCCTCGCCTTCGGCAGCGTGATCGCGCTGGTGGTGACCGGCACCTACCAGTCCTGGCGCCAGCTCGGTTCCTGGACGGCCTTCACCGACACCCGGTACGGGCAGCTGCTCCTCGTCAAGATCGGGCTCGTGGCGGTGCTGGTCGGCATCGCCTACCTCTCGCGCCGGTGGACGGCACAGCTGGCGGAGGCGGTGCCGGCCATCGCCCGTCAGCGGGAGAAGGAGCAGGTCGGGGCGTCCGACGGCCGTAAGACCGCGAAGGCGAGGTCCGCGGAGAAGGCGAGATCCGCGGAGAAGGCGAAGGCCGCCGAGAAGGTGCCCGGGGGCAGCGAAGGGGGCCGGACAGGGCTCCGGGGGCGGGGGCCGCGAAGGGCACCGGTACCTCCCAGCGCGACGCCCAGCTCGCCCGGCAGCGCGCGGCCGTGGACGCCGCCCGGCAGAAACGGCAACGAGACGCCGACCCCCACCGCTTCGGCCTTCGCCGCTCCGTGCTCGCCGAGGCGGGCATCGCCGTCGTCCTGCTCGCCGTCACCACCGTCCTGACCCAGACCGAGCCCGGCCGGACCGAGGAGGAGGCCAAGGCCGCCAATCCGTCGTCCGCCGCCACGACCGGACCCTCCTCCGGTGCGGTCACCCTGGACATGCCCTTCGACACCGGCGGCCAGAACGGCAAGGGAGTCGTACGGGTCGAACTCGACCCCGCCCGGGTGGGCGCCAACGACATGCACCTCTACGTCGAACGCCCGGACGGCAAGGCCTTCGACATCCCCGAGGTGAAGGTCGCCTTCACCCAGGAGGCCAAGGACATCGGGCCACTCCCCGTCGTCCCCGACCACATCACCACCGGACACTGGTCGGCGAGCGGGGGTGCAGATCCCGATCGCCGGGGACTGGGAGGTCGCCGTGACCGTCCGGACCTCCGACATCGACCAGGTGACCGTCTCGAAGAACGCGCAGATCGGCTGAACCGCACCATGGCTGACCAGTCCATCCCGGAGGCCCGTACCCCCGAGGCGACCCGCGGGGCGCCCGGCGGTTCCGGGCCGCTCGACTCCGAGAACACCACCCCGCGCCAAGGCGTCTCGCGGCGGCGGCTGCTCGGCACCGCAGGCGCCACCGGGCTCGTACTCGGCGCGGCCGGCGGCGCCGCGGGTTACGCCGCCGCGCCCTCCGCGGCCACGCCGCTCACCTCGCTGGGCGACGAGGAGGTGATGTTTCACGGGAAACATCAGCCCGGCATCACCACCCCGATGCAGGCCTGCGGGCATCTCGTCGCGTTCGACCTGGCGGCGGGCGCCGGCCGCAGGGAGGCCGCCGCGCTGCTGCGCCGCTGGTCCGAGACCGCCCGGCGGCTGATGGCGGGGAGCCCGCCGGTAGCCGTGACACGGACGTGGCCCGGGACGCGGGGCCCTCCTCGCTCACCGCCACCTTCGGATTCGGGCACAGTTTCTTCGGCCGGACCGGCCTGGACGAGCACCGCCCGGTAGCTCTCGACCCGCTGCCCGACTTCTCCTCCGACCACCTCGACAAGAACCGCAGCAACGGCGACCTGTGGGTGCAGATCGGCGCCGACGACGCCCTGGTCGCCTTCCACGCCCTGCGCGCGATCCAACAGGACGCCGGGTCCGCCGCCCGCGTCCGCTGGCAGATGAACGGCTTCAACCGCTCACCGGGCGCCACCGCCCACCCGATGACGGCCCGCAACCTCATGGGCCAGGTCGACGGCACTCGCAACCCGAAGCCCGCCGACGCCGACTTCGACCAGCGGATCTTCGTCCCCGAGAAGAACGAGAAGAACGAGCAGGCATGGATGGCGAACGGCTCCTACGCCGTCGTACGCCGCATCCGCATGCTCCTCGACGACTGGGAGAAGCTCTCGGTCAAGGCCCAGGAGGACGTCATCGGGCGCCGCAAGTCCGACGGGGCCCCGCTGTCCGGGGGCAGCGAGACGACCGAGATGGACCTGGAGAAGACGGACCAGGCCGGGAACCTGATCGTCCCTGTCAACGCCCACGCCCGCATCACCCGCCCCGACCAGAACGGCGGCGCGGCCATGATCCGCCGCCCCTTCTCGTACCACGACGGCTTCGACGCGGACGGGGTCCCCGACGCGGGACTGCTCTTCATCTGCTGGCAGGCCGATCCGCTGCGCGGCTTCGTGCCGGTGCAGCGCAAGCTGGACCGGGGCGACGCGCTTTCGCGGTTCATCCGGCACGAGGCGAGCGGTCTGTTCGCGGTGCCGGGCGGGGCGGCGGAGGGAGAGTACGTGGGACAGCGGCTGCTGGAGGGGTGAAACCGGCCGGGAGCCACCCCGAAGAGCGGGTTGCGCGAGACGCGTGAGCCCGGTCTCCCGGGGCCTATTAGGGTGAGGTCATGCCAGCCAGTTATGCGTATCTCGGCCCCGAAGGCACCTTCACCGAAGTCGCTCTGCGCACACTTCCGGAGACGGCGACCCGGGAGCTGGTCCCCTACGTCTCCGTCCAGTCCGCGCTCGACGCGGTCCGCACCGGCGAGGCCGAGGCCGCGTTCGTGCCGATCGAGAACTCCGTGGAAGGCGGCATCACCACCACCCTCGACGAGTTGGTCGCCGGCCAGCCGCTGATGATCTACCGCGAGGTGCTGCTGTCCATCACCTTCGCGCTGCTGGTCCGCCCCGGCACCAAGCTGTCGGACATCAAGACGGTCACCGCCCACCCGGCGGCTCAGCCCCAGGTACGCAACTGGATCAAGGCGCACCTCCCGGAGGTCGCCTGGGAGTCGGCCGCCTCCAACGCCGACGGCGCCCGCCTGGTGCAGGAGGGCCGTTACGACGCGGCATTCGCCGGCGAGTTCGCCGCGCCCGCTACGGCCTGGAGGTCCTGGAGGCCGACATCCACGACGCGGAGAACGCCCAGACGCGCTTCGTGCTGGTCGGCCGGCCCGCCAGGCCCGCGGCACCGACCG
Organism: Streptomyces thinghirensis; assembly: GCA_021502835.1. Next base: position 109,159 of record JAKFGP010000067.1, on the reverse strand, counting down.
GCGCGGACAAGACGTCCGTCGTACTCTGGCAGCGCGACGACCACCCCGGCGGCCTGCGCGACCTGCTGAGCGAGTTCGCCACCCGGGGCGTCAACCTGATGCTGCTGCAGTCCCGGCCCACCGGTGCCGGCATCGGCAACTACTGCTTCTGCATCGACGCCGAGGGCCACATCTCCGACCGCCGGGTGGCCGATGCCCTCATGGGCCTGAAGCGGACCTGTCTCCAGGTGCGCTACCTCGGGTCGTACCCGCGGGCGGAGGTCGAGCCGGCGGACGTGGACGCGCTGCGGCGGGGCACCTCCGACGAGGACTTCGTGGCGGCGGCGGACTGGGTGGCGCGCTGCCAGGACGGCCGTTTCTGACGGCCGGAACCGGCCAGTCCTACCTGCTGATTTTCGTTGTCCACAGGAGCACTCCGAGTTATCCACAGGTCCGCTTCTCGACCTGGGGACAAGTCGACAACGAAGTGGGACTCAGTCGACAAATCCTCCTACAGCCCCTCACTTCGTCCACAGGCGCCCAGGTCACCCCTCGTCCACCTGTTTCTCGCCCGCCATCCTCCGGAGTGACACCGGGTGTCCCGTTTCCACTCGAAAGTGGGGGCGTGAAGGGTTTGGGCGGCTCATCTCAGGAATTGGGAATGATCACCTCCGCGAGTCCACAGATCTTTCGCACAGCCTGTGGATAACTTTTCCGGGCCGAGGATTCCTGTGGACAGACGAGCGCGCGGGAGGCCTCAAGTCCCGTTCTCCACAAGGAAATCCGGTCAACCAGCCGCTCGTCGACCGCTTCGTTCCGGGGAATGGAGCGCTTTTCATTGACCCGCGCGAACCACGCGCTTACAAGGACCACATATGCCGCAATTCCCGCATAGCGGAGCGTGCGGCCCGCGTTCGGCAATAGTGAGTCGAGACCCGTGACCGCACACCGGTAGCCTTGACCGCGTGATTGACCTTCGCCTGCTCCGTGAGGACCCCGACCGTGTGCGCGCGTCGCAGCGCGCCCGTGGAGAGGATGTCGCGCTCGTCGACTCCCTCCTGTCCGCCGACGAACGGCGCAGGTCGTCCGGCGTCCGCTTCGACGAGCTGCGCGCCGAGCAGAAGGGCCTCGGCAAGCTCATCGGCAAGGCCTCCGGAGACGAGAAGGCCGAACTGTTGAAGCGGGCGAGCGGACTCGCCGCCGACGTCAAGGCGGCCGACGCCAACGCGACGCCGCCGACGCCGAGACCCAGGAGCTGCTCCAGCGGCTCAGCAACCTCGTCCACCCCGACGTGCCCGTCGGCGGCGAGGAGGACTTCGTCACGCTGGAGACGCACGGCACGCACCGCGACTTCGCGGCCGAGGGCTTCGAGCCCCGGGACCACCTGGAGCTGGGCCAGCTGCTCGGCGCCATCGACGTCGAGCGCGGCGCCAAGGTCTCCGGCTCGCGTTTCTACTTCCTGACCGGCGTCGGCGCGCTCCTGGAGCTGGCCCTGGTCAACGCAGCGATCGCCCAGGCCACGGCGGCCGGCTTCACGCCGATGCTGACCCCCGGCGCTGGTGCGCCCGCAGTCCATGGCCGGCACCGGCTTCCTGGGCCAGGCCGCCCAGGACGTCTACCACCTCGACAAGGACGACCTGTACCTGGTCGGCACGTCCGAGGTGCCGCTCGCCGCGTACCACATGGACGAGATCCTCGACGCCGACCGCCTGCCGCTGCGCTACGCCGGCTTCTCGCCCTGCTTCCGCCGCGAGGCGGGCTCGCACGGCAAGGACACCCGGGGCATCTTCCGGGTGCACCAGTTCGACAAGGTCGAGATGTTCTCCTACGTCCTCCCCCGAGGACTCGCAGGCCGAGCACGAGCGCCTGCTGGAGTGGGAGAAGCAGTGGCTGACGTCGCTGGAGCTGCCGTTCCGGGTCATCGACGTCGCCTCGGCGGACCTGGGTTCCTCGGCCGCGCGCAAGTACGACTGCGAGGCGTGGATCCCGACCCAGGGCAAGTACCGCGAACTGACCTCGACCTCGGACTGCACCGAGTTCCAGTCGCGCCGGCTGTCGATCCGGGTGCGTGAGGACAAGAAGGTGCGCCCGCTGGCTACGCTCAACGGCACGCTGTGCGCCGTACCGCGCACGATCGTGGCGATCCTGGAGAACCACCAGCAGGCCGACGGTTCGGTGCACGTGCCCGAGGTGCTGCGCCCGTACCTGGGCGGCCGGGAGGTCCTGGAGCCGGTGGCCAAGTGACTGACACCGGCTCCGCCACGGGTCCCGGAACCGGTTCGGCCGCGGGTTTCCTGTACCGGCTGATCGCGACCGATCTCGACGGCACGCTGCTGCGCGGCGACGACACGATCTCGCCGCGTACCCGCGAGGCGCTCACCGCGCCACCGCGGCGGGCGCGGCCCACATCGTGGTCACCGGCCGCGCGGTCCCGTGGACCCGGCACATCCTCGACGACCTCGGGTACGACGGACTGGCCGTCTGCGGTCAGGGCGGTCAGGTCTACCACGCCGGGGAGCACCGGCTGCTGACCTCGGTCACGCTGGACCGTCAGCTGGCCGGGGTGGCACTGGCCAAGATCGAGGCGGAGACCGGCCCGCTGTACCTGGCCGCGAGCCGTGACGGCCTGGACGGCGACGTCCTGGTCGGCCCGGGCTACGCGGTCGGGGGCGACCTGCCCGCCGTGCCGTTCACCGACGCCTCGGACCTGTGGTCGGCGCCGCTGAACAAGATCTACATCCAGCATCCGACACTGTCGGACGACGAAGCTGGCCGAGGCCGCCCGGCGCACCGCGGGCGGCTTCGTCACGGTGACCATGGCGGGCGCGGGCGTCGTCGAGCTGCTGCTCCCCTCGGCCTGTCCAAGGCCACCGGGCTGTCGCTGGCGGCGCGCCGGCTGGGGCTGAAGGCCGCGGACACGATCGCGTTCGGCGACATGCCCAACGACGTCCCGATGTTCGGCTGGGCCGCCCGGGGTGTGGCGATGGCCAACGCCCACGAGGAGCTGAAGGCGGTGGCCGACGAGGTGACGTCCTCGAACGACGAGGACGGTATCGCGGTGGTGCTGGAGCGGCTCGGGGCCTGACCCCGGCCCCGAGAACCCGAGGTCTCTCAGACCAGGTCTCTGAGACCAGGGGCTCCTGCCGCACGGTCCGGACGGCGCCGGCGTCCCCGTCGGTCGGCCCACGCGAGGCGTCTCGCGTGCTCGAAGCGGCCGCCCGATTCGCCGGCGCCGTCCGGCCTCGTGCATGCACCACAGTGCCGGTAAGGAAAGCCGGGCGCCACCGATTAAAAGCGGACGTACGACGCCTTATCGTCGGCGCCACCTGCGACGGCGGCCCTTGCTGAAGAACCATCCGGCGGGCGGCTCGTCGGGGCGCCACGGCTGCGGCTCCGGCTTCTCACCGCGCCAGCGGGCGGCGAACATCCGGGCGCGGGCCGACGGCTCGGAGGTACCGGCGTCGCGTACGAACTCCTCGTCCAGGACGAGCCCGTCCCAGGTGTCGTCACCGGCGCCGTCCGTGATGCCGTGCTCGGCGGCGGTACCGGCGCCGTCCGTGGCCCCGTGCTCGGCGGCGCTACCGGCGCCGTCCTCCGGCTGTCCGCGGCCGTCCTGCTGAGTGTGTGACCCGCCATCCCGGTTCCTCCCAGCCCTGCGTCCCCCGTGTCTCCCCCGTGCGTTCCTCGGCCCAGTGTGACCGGGCCGGGGTGAAGGCCCCGTCAGGACCGGGGCACGGTCACTCCTCCCCGGCGAGCTTCAGCGTCCGCAGCTTCTGGCCCGCGTACCAGGTCGCGAGCACGGTGACCCCGGCCAGCAGAACCGTCGCGGTCGGCAGGCCGACGTCGGAGGTCACCAGGTTCCCGTCGGCGACCTTCTGGGCCACCGCCAGCGACCACTGCTGGACGCTCAGGGTCCGGGCGCCGGGCACCAGGGAGCCGAACAGGGCCTCCCAGACGAGGGCGTAGACGAGTCCGAAGACCACCGCGTGCCGGGACACCGTGCCCAGCAGCAGGAACAGCGCGGCGTAGGCGATGGAGGCGACCAGCGCGGCGATGGTGTAGGCGACGGCGACCTGCTGGCCGTTGCCGTTGAGGATCAGGCCGGCGAGCAGGGTGGGCACGGCGGAGAAGACCATCGTCACGGCGATGGCGACGATCAGCTTGGTGAAGATGATCGTCGGCCGTTTGATCGGCTTGGACAGCAGGTACACCACAGAGCCGTCGTCGATCTCCGGGCCGATGGCTCCGGTGCCGGCGATGACACCGATGATCGGCACCATGGTGGCGAGGGCGAACCCGCCCAGTACGTCGGCTGCGGTCTGGTCGTCGGCTCCGGCGAGTGCGCGCACCGCCACGGCGATGACGAGCAGCAGCAGGGGCAGTACGCCCAGGATGAGGGCTCGGCGGCGGCCGAGCAGGGCTCGGTAGGTGAGCCTGGCGACTGTGGGGTCGTACATTCTTCGGCCTCCTACGCCGCGACGAGATACGAGAAGACGGACTCGAGGGACTCGTCGGACGGCGAGACCGTGAGCAGCCGGATGCCGTGGTCGCGGGCGACCTTCGGCAGCAGGGCCGTGAACCGGCCGAAGTCGACGGCCTGGACGCGGAGCGCGCCCTCGGCGAGGTCGACCTCGATGCCGGACGTCGACGGGTCGGCGATCAGCGCCGCCGCGAGAGCCCGGTCGTCGCTGGAACGCACCAGGTAGCGGTGCGGCCGGTCGGTCATCAGGCGGCGGATCTTACGGAAGTCACCGCTGGCCGCGTGCCGTCCGGCGACGATGACCTCGATGTGCCAGGCGAGTTGCTCGACCTCTTCGAGGATGTGCGAGGAGAACAGCACCGTGCGGCCCTCGTCGCCCATGCGGCGCAGCAGGTCCATCAGCTGCATGCGCTGGCGCGGGTCCATGCCGTTGAAGGGCTCGTCCAGCAGGAGCAGCGAGGGGTTGTGGACGAGGGCGCTCGCCATCTTCACGCGCTGCCGCATGCCCTTGGAGTACGTGGCGATCTTCCGGTCCTGCGCGTACTCCATCTGGACCGTGGCGAGCGCTTCGTGGGCCGCCTTGGCGCCGAGGCCGTGCAGTTCGGCGTTGGCGAGGACAACTCGCGGCCGGTGAGGAAGTCGTCACATCGCCTCCCGCTCGGGGACGATGCCGATGTGCTTGTAGATGGCCTCGTTGCGCCAGGTTGGCTGCCCGTCGAGGGTGACGCTGCCGGTGGAGGGGGCGAGGAAGCCGCCCATCATGTTGATGAGGGTGGACTTTCCCGCGCCGTTGGGGCCGAGCAGGCCGGTGACGCCGGGGCCGATCGTCATGGTGATGTCGTTGACGGCGACCACGTTGCCGAACCAGCGGGAGACGTGGTCGATGTTCAGCGTGGTCACAGTCCCACCTTCTGGTAGCGGCGCATCAGCAGGCCGTAGGCGCCGGCGATCAGGCCCAGGGTGACGAGGACGTAGACCGCGCCCTCGCCGTTGCTCGGGCCGACCCCGCCGGGGAAGGCCGAGGTGGCGCCCAGGAAGGCGGACTGCACGCCGTCGATGAGGGTGATCGGCGAGAACAGGCCGATCCAGGCGACGGACCCGGAGCTGCCCTGGACGTCCGCGATGGCCTGGAGCGTGGAGACCGCGCCGTAGGTGATGGTCAGGACGGCGATGACGGCCGCGATACCGAAGCCGCGGCGCGGGGTGACCGACGCGACCACCAGGCCGAGGCCGGCGAAGAGCAGCGAGAGCAGTGCCACGGAGACGAGTCCCTGTGCGAACCCCTTGGTCTGGTCCGCGAAGTCGAGTTTGGCGAGCAGCGCGCCCACATAGAGCACCAGCAGGGGGCGGCGGTGAGGATGAACAGGGCCGAGGCCAGCGACGCGTACTTGGCCCGGACGTAGTCGGCGGTCTCGATCGGCCGCGGAAGTACAGCGGCACGGTCTTGAAGCGCAGGTCGCGCGAGACGGACTGGGGTGCCTGCGAGGCGACGTAGAGGCTGATGACGGCCTGGAGGACGATCGCGTAGCGCGTGTAGTCCAGGGGCAGGTCGTTCGCCTTGGTGGCGACGGCGACGGCGACCATGATGGCGCGGGCAGGCACATCACCACGAAGAGCAGCATCGGCAGCACCTTGGACTTCGCCGAGCGGCCGAGGCCGTAGGCGCCGCGCAGGGACTGCGAGTACAGCGAGCGGCGGGCGTAGGCGCGGCCGAGGCGAGGGCCGTCGTAGCTGCGGTAGCCGATGTTGTGGATGCGGGTCTGGTCACCCGTCACCGTGGCTGTGGGCTGTTCAGCTGCCATGGCCGACCGCCTCCTTCCGTTCTGCGTCGCTGTCCTGGAAGACCTCCGAGATGTGGTGCCGGCGCTGCTCCATGCGCACCAGGCCGAGGCCGAGGTCGGCGATGACGTCTCTGACCAGGTCGTAGGTCTCCTCGCCCGCCGCGCGGTGAGCAGCAGGACATGGCCGGCGCCGGGCAGGCCGCTGCCGTCCTGGACGGTCACCCCGCGCGCGTCGAGCGCGTCGCGCACCGCGCGGGTGCCGTCGGGGTGCTCGTCGGTGTCGGTGACTTCGATCGCGAGGGTCGTCGTGGTCTGGGTGAAGTCCGTGGTGGAGCTGGAGCGCAGCAGCTTGCCGCCGTCCACGACGACGACGTGGTCGCAGGTGCGTTCCAGTTCACCCAGCAGGTGCGAGGTGACCAGGACGGAGATGCCGAAGTCGGTGTGGATCCGGCGGATGAGGCCGAGCATCTCGTCGCGGCCGACCGGGTCGAGACCGTTGGTGGGCTCGTCGAGGAAGACCAGCTGGGGGTCGTGGACGAGGGCCTGCGCGAGCTTCACGCGCTGCTTCATGCCGGTCGAGTAGCCGCCTATGGGCCGGTAGCGCTCCTCGTACAGGCCGACGTGGCGCAGGGTGTCGGCCGTGCGTTCGCGGGCGGCGGTGGGTGGCAGGCCGGACATGCGTGCCATGTGGACGACGAACTCGGTGGCCGAGACGTCGGGCGGCAGGCAGTCGTGTTCCGGCATGTAGCCGACTCGCTCGCGGATGTCGGCGCCCTTGGTCGCGACATCGAGTCCGAGCACTTCGGCCCGGCCCTCGGTGGCGGGAGACAGACCCAGCAGGATCTTGATCAGGGTGGACTTGCCGGCGCCGTTGGCACCGACGAGTCCGGTCACACCGGGTCCGACGTCCACGGAGAGCCGGTCGAGCGCGGTCACCCGTGGGTACCGCTTGCTCAGGCTTTCGGTCGCGATCACAGTCACATCCACGACAGTAGTGACGCGCGCCACTGAGGTCGTCAGACCGGAGAGCCGTCTTGGAGTCAGACTCGAGTAGTACGGGCCCGTAGGGGATGCCGTGCCTGAGAGCTACGGAGCGGTCTGCCGGGGCCGTGTGCCCCGCCCTCCGCCCCGCACTATTGACGCGAGGTCTAACAACTGGGAGATTCGGCGACGTCACGTTACGCGCGAGTAGCTCGGTCGGCACGGACCGCGTCCGGCTCGTGGGCGGGTGGACGGACCGACGGGTGGGACGGGGTGGCATGACGACGGCAGTGACAGCGGAACCGGGCGCGGAATTCCGCACGGAGCTGAGCGGATTCCGGCAGGTGCAGCGTCTCGCCTACGAGTGCGCCGAGGCCGTGGCGGCCCGGCTGGAACCGGGGGTGACCGAGCGGGAAGCGGCCCGCATGCAGCGCGAGTGGCTGCGGGAGCGGGGCGTGCGGGACTGGTTCCACCTGCCCTTCGCCTGGTTCGGCGACCGCACGGCCTTCACGGACTTCCGCGTTCCGCTGCAGTTCTTCCCCACTGGGCGGCGGCTGGAGCCGGGCATGCCGTTCATCCTGGACATGGCCCCGGTGTACGGGGGTTTCACCGCCGACATCGGCTATTCCGGCTCGCTCGGCCCCAATCCCGTGCAGCGGCGGCTGATGGCCGACCTGGAGGCGCACCGCGAGCTGATCCTGCGCGAGGTGCGCGAACGCCGCCCGCTGCGGGAGATCTACGAGGACGTGGACCGGCTCATGGTCCGCCAGGGCTACGCCAACCGGCACCGCGCCTACCCCTTCGGCGTGATCGCCCACAAGGTCGACCGGGTGCGGGAACGGCGCCTGTCCCCACGCCTGTTCGGCTTCGGCACACAGGCGCTCAAGGGCCTGGCGAGCGACGCGTTGCACGGCCACCGCGAGGGCTGGTCCCCGCTGTGGTCGCCGTACCGCTTCTCCGACCACCCGCCCCGGCCGGGGCTGTGGGCGGTCGAGCCCACCTCGGTTTCCGGGGCACCGGCGCGAAGTTCGAGGAGATCCTCGTCGTCACCGACTCCGCGGACCCCGAGCAGAGCGCCTTCTGGCTGGACGACGATCTGCCGCACGTGCGGCGCTGGGCGGAGGAGAAATGACGGTGCTGGACGGTGCGCGGGAGCGCTGGGTGCGCACGGGCGGGGTCGAGCTGTGCGTGGCCGAACTGGGCGACCCGCACCAGCCCACGGTCGTCCTGGTGCACGGCTACCCGGACAGCAAGGAGGTCTGGTCCGAGGTCGCCACCCGCCTCGCCGACCGCTTCCACGTGGTCCTCTACGACGTCCGGGGCCACGGTCGGTCCACCGCGCCGAGCCCGCTGCGCGGCGGGTTCACGCTGGAGAAGCTGACGGACGACTTCCTGGCCGTGGCGGACGCCGTCAGTCCCGGCCGGCCCGTGCACCTGGTGGGCCACGACTGGGGCTCGGTGCAGTCCTGGGAATTCGTCACGGTCAAGCGCACCGAGGGCCGCATCGCCTCCTTCACCTCGATGTCCGGTCCGTCCCTCGACCACTTCGGCCACTGGATCAACAGGCGTCTGAGGCGCCCCACCCCCGCGCCGGGTCGGCCAGCTCCTCGGCCAGGGCGCCAAGTCCTGGTACGTCTACCTGCTGCACACGCCCGTACTGCCCGAACTGGCCTGGCGCGGCCCCCTGGGGAAGCGCTGGCCGGGCATCCTGCGACGCGTCGAGAAGGTGCCCGGCGGCGACTACCCGACCCCGTCCCTGCCGTCGGACGCGGCGCACGGGGCGTGGCTGTACCGGGACAACGTCCGGCCTCGGCTGCGCCGCCCGCGCGACGACGCGCCTACGCGCACGCGCCCGTGCAGCTCATCACGCCCCTCGGTGACGCGTTCCTGTCGGAGCGGCTCTACGACGACCTGGAGCTGTGGGCACCGCGGCTGACCCGCCGCACGCTGCCTGCCAAGCACTGGGTGCCGCGCACCCGCCCGGACCGGCTCGCCGGACTGGATCACGGAGTTCGTCACCGCCGTCGACGGCGGCCGGCCCGAGGCCGCGGCGAGCGGTAAGTACGCCGACCGCTTCGGCGGGCAGCTGGTGCTGGTCACCGGCGCGGGCAACGGCATCGGGCGGGCGACGGCGTTCGCTTTCGCCGAGGCCGGCGCACGCGTGGTGGCCGTCGACCGGGACGCCGAGGCCGCCGCCCGTACCGCGGAGCTGTGCCGGCTGATCGGTGCGCCCGCGGCCTGGGCGGGAGACCGTCGACGTCTCCGACGAGCAGGCGATGGAGAAGCTGGCGGACAAGGTCGCCGCCGAGTACGGCGTGGTGGACGTCCTGGTGAACAACGCCGGGATCGGCATGTCGGGCTCCTTCTTCGACACCACGCCGGAGGACTGGAAGAAGGTCCTCGACGTCAATCTCTGGGGCGTGATCCACGGCTGCCGCCTCTTCGGCAGGCAGATGGCCGAGCGCGGGCAGGGCGGCCACATCGTCAACACCGCGTCGGCGGCGGCCTTCCAGCCCTCCAGGGCACTGCCCGCCTACAGCACCTCCAAGGCGGCGGTGCTGATGTTGAGCGAGTGCCTCCGCGCCGAGCTGGCCGGGCGGGATATCGGCGTCACGGCGGTGTGCCCCGGCCTCGTCAACACCAACATCACCTCCACGGCGCACTTCGCGGGCGTCGACGCCGACGAGGAGAAGCGACGGCAGCGGCGCACGGCGCGGTGGTACGGGCTGCGCAACTACCCGCCGGAGAAGGTGGCCGACGCCGTCCTGGAGGCGGTCGTGCGCAACAGGGCCGTGGTCCCGGTGACGCCGGAGGCGCGTGGCGCCCATCTCCTGTCCCGGTTCGTTCCAGGAGCGTTGAGGCGCCTCGCGCGTGTGAAGCCGCCACTGTAGTTTCCACAGACTGCCTCAACCAGCCTGTGGATAACCGCACTTGGCTGTGGATCAAACCTCGGTTGCAAAATCGATCGCGTGACGCGCGCCTCTCTCGGCACGCTGATTCCATGCAACAGGAACACGTGGACGACAGGCGCACCGTGAAGGTGTCCAAGTATCTGTCGAAGCATCTGCGCCACCAGCCGGAGAGAATCGGGCTCGCGCTCGACGAGGCCGGCTGGGTGGAGATCGACACGCTGATCGCCGCAGCCGCGGCGCACGGCTTCCGCTTTCACCCGCGAGGAACTCGACCACGTGGTCGCCACCAACGACAAGCGGCGCTTCGCGATCGAGGGCACCCGTATCCGTGCCAGCCAGGGCCACACCATCGACGTGGACCTCGCCCTGCCCGCGGCGACCCCCGCCTCGTTCCTCTACCACGGGACCGTGGCCCGGAACCTGGACGCGATCCGCGCCGAGGGGCTGAGGCCGATGAACCGGCACGACGTGCACCTCTCGCCGGACCGAGAGACCGCGACCTGGGTCGGTGCCCGCCGTGGCCGGCCGATCGTGCTGTCGGTGGACGCCGCCGCCATGCACCGCGACGGCCATGTCTTCCACGTCAGCGCCAACGGGGTCTGGCTGACGAAGAGCGTGCCACCGCGGTATGTGGGCGTCGCGTACGGTGACGCCGATGGTTGTTTCACGTGAAACGGGGGCCGGCCGCATAGGCTCGGAAGCATGAGTCTGCGTCTGAGCACCGTCATCCTCCCGTATCGCCGCTGGCACGAAGGCGGCCGTTCGACCTGGACGCGTGCCGAGCAGCTCGGTTTCCACACCGCGTACACCTACGACCATCTGTCCTGGCGGAGCTTCCGGGACGGCCCGTGGTTCGGTGCCGTGCCGACGCTCACCGCTGCCGCGGCCGTCACCGAGCGGCTTCGCCTGGGCACCCTGGTGACCTCGCCGAACTTCCGGCACCCGGTGACGCTCGCCAAGGAGCTGATCTCCCTCGACGACATCTCCGGCGGCCGGGTCACGCTCGGCATAGGAGCGGGCGGCACGGGCTTCGACGCCACCGCGCTCGGCCAGGAGCCGTGGACTCCCCGTGAGCGGGCCGACCGGCTCGCCGAGTTCCTCCCGCTGCTCGACCGGCTGCTGACCGAGGACGCCGTGTCGTACGAGGGCGACTACTACTCGGCGCACGAGGCGCGCAACATCCCGGGATGCGTGCAGCGACCCCGGCTGCCGTTCGCGGTGGCCGCGACCGGCCCGCGCGGGCTGCGGCTCGCCGCGCGGTACGGGACAGGCATGGGTGACCACCGGCGACCCGAAGCTGTACGAGAACGGCACCCTGAGCAGTCGGACCGGGCGCTGCGGGAGCAGAGCGACAAGCTGGCCGACGCCTGCGCCGCGATCGGCCGCGAGGTGAGTGAGCTGGACAGGGTCCTGCTCACCGGCTTCACACCCGACCGCAGCCGGCCGCTGGAGTCCGTGAACGCGTTCGTGGACTTCGCGGGCCGGCACCGCGATCTGGGCTTCACCGAGCTCGTCGTCCACTGGCCGATCCCCGACTCGGACTTCACGGCGAGACGAAAAGATCTTCGAGCGGATCGCCATGGAGGCGCCGGCGCAGCTGAAGGTATGAGAGCCGTAGCTCACAGATGTGCGGACTCGCGCACGGTCGTGCAGGCATATGCGTGACAATGAGCCGGTGACCTCAGCGACCCGACAGCCCGAGCCCCCGGCCGCCGCCACCCGCCCGCGGCTCATCGCCACCGACCTCGACGGCACCCTGCTGCGCGACGACAAGTCGGTCTCACCGCGCACGGTCGCCGCGCTGGCCGCCGCCGAGAAGGCGGGCATCGAGGTCTTCTTCGTCACCGGCCGCCCCGCCCGCTGGATGGACGTCGTCAGTGCCCACGTCCACGGTCACGGCCTCGCCATCTGCGGCAACGGCGCCGCTGTGGTCGACCTGCACGGCGGCCCCCGGCGCTCACCGGTTCGTGAGGGTCCGGGGGGGGGGGGGGGGGGGGGGGGGGGGGGGGGGGGGGGGGGGGGGGGGGGGGGGGGGGGGGGGGGGGGGGGGGGGGGGGGGGGGGGGGGGGGGGGGGGGGGGGGGGGGGGGGGTAGCTGGCCGGGACAACGCGCTGGATGCGCGACGACTGCTGCGCGGGCGGCGCCCGGCACGGTGTGTACGCGGTCGAGCAGACGTACGGCTTCCATCAGGAGCCTGCGTATCGAAGCTGCACATGGAGGTCCCCGACGACCTCCTGCCCGCCGAGGAGATCCTGGCGCCGGGCGGTCGCGCCGCCGCCGAGCCGGTCCTCAAGATCCTCGCCTTCCATCCGAGCTGGACCCCGACGGTTTCCTCACGCTGGCCTGCCTCGCCATCGGTGACCGTGCCAACGTCACCCGGTCCAGCCCGCAGCCCTGCTGGAGATCAGCGGGCCGGAGGTCTCCCAAGGCCAGCACGCTCGCCCCTGTGCTGCGCCGAGCGCGGCATCTCGCACTAGGAGGTCGTCGCCTTCGGTGACATGCCGAACGACGTGGAGATGCTCACCTGGGCGGGCCGGTCGTACGCCATGGGCAACGCGCACCCGGACGTGATCGCCGCCGCGTCGGGGCGGACGGTGGCCAACAACGACGACGGGGTGGCGGTCGTGATCGAGCGGATGCTGACGGACCTGTCCTAGCGGCCGGCCCCGTCAGAGCGGCACACCACGTTGTGACAGCCACGGCAACGGGTCCAGCCCCGAGCCCATCTCCGGGGTGACCCGTACCTGAAGTGCAGGTGCGGTCCGGTGGAGTTGCCGGTGCTGCCCGACTGCCCGACCCACTGGCCGGGGCGGACCCGGTCGCCCTGGTCGACGGCGACAGCGGCGAGGTGGGCGTACTGCGTGTAGTAGCCGCCCGCGTGCTGCACTACGACCTGGATGCCGAAGGCGCCACCGCACGACACCTTCACCACCCGGCCCGCGCCGACCGAACGCACCGGTGTGCCGACCGGCAACCGCGAAGTCCTGGCCGGTGTGCCGGGTCGCCCACCGGCTCCCACCGCTGCCGAAGGACGCCGACAGCTCGGCGTCTCCACCGGGGGCCACCCAGGACCGGCTGGAGCGCCCGCCCGGCTGGTCGAGGCGGACCGCGCCGGGACACGAACCGGCCGCGACGGGGCGTCCGCCTGCCCCTCCAGCCGCGACCGCGCCGCCTCCAGCTTGCCCTCGATCTTCTTCTTCAGCTCCGCCAGACCGGCGTTGCGCTCCTCCAACGCCTGCCAGGCCGCCTGCGCCTTGGCCTCGTCGGCGGCGAGGCGGGCCTCGGCCCGCAGGCTCTTGCCGATGGCGTTGTTGACAGCCAGATCCGCGCGGGAGAGCGCGCGCTGACCTCGCATCAGTTCGTCGTGGTCCTCCGCGAGGATCATCTGCGCGGTGAGCGGGAGCCCACCGCCGCTGCCGGTCACTGGGCGCGGGCGATCCGGCCCAGGTCTTCGTGCATGGCGTCGATCTTCTGCCGCTGCCGGTCGAGCCGTTTCTCGTACTCGAGGGCCTTCGACCGCTGCGCCTCGGCCCTGCGCCGCCCCTCCCTCGTGCCTGCTGGGTGGCCTTGCCCGCTTCTTCGTACAGCCGCGCTACCTGAGGCGCCGAGGAGGGCCGGGTCGCCGCCCTCGTCCCTGGCGTCGGTGGGGCGGGCCGCGAGCACGGCGAGCGCGGCACAGCAACACCGGTACGAGCAGCGGATGGCGGCGAGGTGAGCGCATGTCAGCGATCGTGGACCGAACGGGGGCGCATGGTCTTGTTCAGGTCGTACGAGCGGGGGACCGATTGCTGCACTCGGCTCAGTGCGGCTGCTGCACATGGGGCAACACCGCGTCGGCAGCCCTCAGTACGGGTGCCTCCCACAGCACCGTCGTGCCGGCGCCGTCCGCACCGATGCCCGGCCCGGAGCCGACTGGAGCCGCCGACGGTCTCGGCTCGGCGCTCGAGGTTGTGCAGGCCGCTGCGCCGACCGCCCTCGGGGATGCCGACGCCGTCGTCCGCGACGGTCAACCGCACGCCCCGCCGGCCGTCCGCCAGAGTCGCCGTCGCGTCGACGACCACTTCGATCCGGGTGGCGTGGGCGTGCCGGAAGGCGTTGGACAGGGGTCTCGCGCAGCGCCGCGATCAGATTCTTGCCGGTCAGTTCGCCGACGGCGACGTCCACCGGGCCGACGAAGTGGTGCGAGGGGCGTGAACCCGAGCGGGACCGCGGCCATGGTGATCTCGCGCAGCACGCGGGTGCGCAGCCCCCACGGGCGCCTCGGCCGGCTGCCGCAGCGCGAAGATCGCCGAGCGGATCTCCTGGATGGTGACGTCGAGTTCGTCGACGGCCCCGCCCACCCTGTCGCGCACCTCGGGGACGACCGACCTGCGCTGGGCGCTCTCCAGCATCATCCCCGTGGCGGGCAGCCGCTGGATGACGAGGTCGTGCAGGTCCCGGGCGATGCGGTCGCGGTCCTCGTACACCGCGAGCCGCTCCCGGTCGCGCTGGGCGTCGGCCATCATCAGCGCCAGCGCGGCCTGCGAGGCGAACCGGTCGCCCAGTGCGCGTTCCGCCCGGGTGAACGGGCGATCCCCCCGGGCGCGGGGGCATGACGAGGGCTCCCGAGGACCCGCCCGTCCCGGCACAGGGGCAACAGCATGACCGGACCGTAGGCGTGCACCGGCCCGGCCCCAGGCGCCGGTCGGTGGCGGCGTCGTTCACGAACAGGGCACGCCCCGCGAGTAGTTCGGCGACGATGCCGTTGTCCGGCGGGATGACCCTGCCCAGGTCGTTCGTGGGATGCTCCGCTGCCACGGCCGCGATCTCCAGCCCGCCCCCGTCGGCCGGCAGCAGCACGATTCCGGCGGCCGCTCCGGAGAGCCGGCGCGCCTGTTCGGCGACGACCTGGAGGGGCGTCGTCGATGTCGCCGCCGGACAGCAGCGCGGTGGTCACGGCGACCGACCCGTCGATCCAGCGCTCCCGCTGCCGGGCGGCCTCGTACAGACGCGCGTTGCCGATGGCGATGCCGGCCTCCGTGGCCAGGACGCGGACCATGGCGAGGTCGTAGTCGTTGAACGGCTCATCCGCGTGCTTGTCCGTCAGGTAGAGGTTGCCGAAGATCTCCCCTGCACACGGATGGGGACGCCGAGGAAGGTGTGCATCGGCGGGTGGTGCTCGGGAAACCGCACGAGCGCGGGTCCTCGCTCAGGTCCGTGAGCCGGACCGGCTCCGGGTCGCGGATGAGGGCGCCCAGCAGGCCCTTTGCGGCCGTCGGGCAGGTGGCCGATGCAATCGGGCGGTCGCCTCGTCGACGGCCGTGGTGCACGAAGTCGGCGAGGCCGTCACCGTCCTCGGCCACGACGCCGATGGCCGCGTACCGGGCGTTGCCAGGTCGGCCGCCGTCTCGCAGATCCGGTTCAGCGTGGAGTGCAGCTCCAGTCCGCTGCCGACGGACCCATCGCATCCAGCAGTCTCGGTACCCGTGCCAGGAGCTCGGCCGATACCCTCGCGGTGCGGCGGGGGGCCGGGAGGCGGTGCTGGGGGCATGACCCGAGCCTAATGAGACCTTTTGTTCAGGAAAGTCGGAGTTCACTGAGAATTTCGTCGGGCCTCGGTCCGGGGCCGCCGGTCAGTGGGCTCCCCACCAGCAGCTCCCGCCAGCGGCCTCCCCGCTCCAGCCATCGCCCGCAGCGGCCCCGGCACCGGCGCCGCCAACTCCGCGTACGTCCCCACGCTGCGCGGCCCGGCCCTCACCCAGGACGATCACCCGTCCACGGCCTCCAGACCCGCCAGCCTGTGCGTGATCAGCAGGGTGGTACGGCCCCTCGGTGGCGGCCAGCAGATCGCCGGTGAGCGCGTCGGCGGTCGGCAGGTCGAGGTGCTCCGCGGCTCGTCGAGTACGAGGACGGGGAAGTCGGCGAGCAGCGCCCGGGCGAGTGCCAGCCGCTGCCGCTTGCCCGCCGGCACAGCCGGGCCCCGTGCTCACCGACCAGCGTGTCCAGGCCGTCGGGCAGGCTGTCCGCCCCACTCCAGCAGCCGGGCCCGGCCCAGCGCGTCGCGCAGTTCGTCCTCGGTGGCGTCCTTCCTGGCCAGGAGCAGGTTCTCGCGCACCGAGCTGTCGAAGAGGTGCGCGGCCTGCGCGCACAGCCCCGACCAGGCGCCGTACGTCGTCGCCGGCCAGGGCGTAGGCGTCCACGCCGGCCAGCGTGTAGAAACCCGCGTCCGCGTCGAGGAACCGCAGCAGCACCTGGGCCAGCGTCGTCTTGCCGGACCCGGAGGGACCGACCACGGCGACACGGCGGCCCTCCGCCAGAGTCAGGTCCAGCCCCGCCAGGGCCGTCCCGGTCCTGCCCGGCGTGGCGCGCGGCCAGCCCCTGGGGGACGACGGGGAACGGCGACGCGGGCGCCTGCCGGGGCGTCTCCGGCTCCCGTACGGGCTCGGGGGCGTCGAGCACCTCGTACACCCGCTCCCCGCTCCTGTGCACGCGCTGCCGGTACTGCACGGCGAGCGGCGGCCCGAGTACGGCCTCGAAGGCGGCCAACGGGGTGAGTACGACGACGGCCATGGCCACGCCGGCGAGCCGGCCGTCGGCGACCGCCTGGATCCCGACGAGGGCGGCCCCGGCGACGGTCAGGGCCGGAGATCAGCGCGGTGAGTCCGTCACCCAGCGCGGTGGCGGTGGCGGCACGCGAGGCGATCACGGTGAGCGTGCCGTCGGCCCGGCGCGCCTCGGCGGCCCGCGCGGGCAGAGCACCGGCTACGGTCAGCTCCGGCGGTACCGGTGAGCAGATCGGTCACCCTGGTGGCGAGCACGCCTCGGGCGGGGGCGAGCCTGCGCTCGGCCCGCCGTGCCACCGCGCCGGTGACGAGCGGAACCCCGACTCCGGCCGCCAGCAGACCGACCGCGAGACGACGCCAGCCTCCGGCAGCAGCCAGGCCGTGAAGCCGACCTGACGCGGCGGGGCGGCGGCTGCCGGACGCGGCGGGCAGCAACCACCGCAACCAGTAGTCCTGCAGGGCATCGACATCGGCGCGAGCGGGGACGGCAGGTCGTTTCTGCGGCTGCGGCATGGCCCGCGGGTGCCAGCCGCTCGAGGCGCCGGTACACGGCGACCCGGGTGTCGGCCAGCATCCGCAGCACGGCGTCGTGCGACACGAGCCGCTCGGCGTAGCGGAACACGGCCCGCCCGATCCCGAAGGCGCGCGTCGCCGTCACGGCCATCATCAGATACAGCACCGGCGGCGCTGCTCGGAGGCCCGCGAGATGAGGTACCCGGACGTGGCCATCAGACCGACGGGCGCTGCCGAGCGCCAGGCTGCTGAGCAGCAGCGCGAGGAACGAGCCGTCCGCGCCGGGCGCCGGACATCGCCCGCACCCGGGCGAGGACGCCTCCTCCGGCGGGCGTCGAGGGCCGCGTCCGCCGGGGGAGCCGGAGCAGTGGTCTCCAGCTACCTCGACGGGGGCGGGCAGCGGGCGCCACGAAGTACCGTCGCCCACGGCGACGGGCGTCGGTCCTCCAGCCGCACCACCCGGTCGGCCACCTCCAGCAGCGCCGGGCGGTGCACCACCAGCAGTACCGTCCGCCCCTCCGCCAGCCTTCGCACGGCGGCCACGACCTCGGCCTCGGTCGCCCCGTCCAGGGCGGCCGTCGGCTCGTCGAGCAGCAGTACCAGCCGGTCCGCGAGGAACGCCCGGGCCAGCGCCAGCCGTTGCCGCTGCCCGGCGGACAGCCCGGCGCCGTCCTCCCCGAGCACGGTCCCCGTCCCCCTCGGGCAGCGCGTCCACGAACTCAAGCGGCGCCCGCGTCCCGCAGCGCCCGCTGTACGGCGGTGTCGTCGGCGTCGGGTCGGGCCAGGCGTACGTTCTCGGCGATGGTGCCGGCGTACAGGTGCGGGTGCTGAGGCACCCAGGCGACGCGGGCGTGCCACTGCGCCAGGTCGAGGGAGGTGAGATCGGCTCCCCCGATGCGGACTCGTCCATCGGCCGGCTGTACGAATCCGAGGAGGGCGTTGAGGAGCGTCGACTTGCCCGCCCCACCCGGACCGACGAGCGCGACCGTCTCCCCGGGCTGACGGTGAGGCTCACGTCCGTCACGGCTACGCGGCGCGTCCGGGATAGCGGATGGTCACCCCCTCGACGGACAGCGCGTCGCCGGCCGGCAGCGGACCGGTCCCCGAGGCCGGCACGGGCCGCTCCAGCACCTCGAAGATCTCCTCGGCGGCGGCAAGCCCCTCCGCCGCCGCGTGGTACTGCGCCCCCACCTGCCGCAGCGGCAGATGGGCCTCGGGCGCTAGCACGAGTACCACCAGGCCGTCGTACAGGGCCATGTCGCCGTGGACGAGCCGCATGCCGATGGTGACGGCGACGAGTGCCACGGAGAGCGTGGCGAGCAGTTCAGCGCGAAGGACGACAGGAAGGCGATCCGCAGCGTCGCGGGTCGCTGCCGGTATACCGGTGATGCGTTTGATCGATTCGGCCTGCGCGCCCGGCCCGCCCGAAGACCTTCAGCGTCGGCAGCCCGGCGACCACGTCAGGAAGTGCGGAGAGCCGGGACAGGAGCCGCCACTGGCGGTCCATCCGGGACCGTGGGCCAGCCGAATCAGCTCCTAGATCGGGATGAGGGGCAGGTTGCCGACGATGATGGCCGCCGGAGACCCAGTCCTCGGTGACGATGCGGGCCAGCACCGCCACGGGTACGATTACCGCGAGGCCCCAACTGGGGCAAGATAGCGCGAGAAATAGTCGTCGAGGGCGTCGACTCCACGGGTGGCCAGCGCCACCAGCGACCCGGTCCGCTGCCCGCTCAGCCAACCGGGACCGAGCATGGTGGCCCGCTCCAGCAGCCGGCTCCGCAGCTCCGACTTGACTGCCGCGCTCGCCCGGTGCGCGGCCAGCTCGGTGAGCCAGCCGACCAGCGCACGGCCGCAGGCGACAGCCACCAAAAGCAGCAGGGGAGAACGGAGTTCGCCGGCTGCCATGCCGTGCTGGAAGGCGCCCACCACCACCTCGGCGATGAGCATCGCCTGTGCGACGAGCAACCCGGCCCCGACGGCACCCAGGACGACGACCGCCGTCAGAAAGAACCGGGTGGCGCGGGCGTACCGCGGAAGACGTGGATCGATGGGTTTCACGTGAAACATGCCTCCGTCCAGAGGGTGTGTTTCACGTGAAACGAGCTCACGTGAGACACACCCTGCCGGACTCAGTGCGCGGGTTCGGCGATGTGCTGGGTGCCGATCCGCTTGCGGAACACCCAGTACGTCCAGCCCTGGTAGAGCAGGACGACCGGCGTGGCGACCGCGGCCAGCCAAGTCATGATCTTCAGGGTGTAAGGGCTGGACGAAGCGTTGGTGACAGTGAGGCTCCAGTCCGCGTTGAGCGTGGACGGCATGACGTTCGGGAAGAGCGTCAGGAAGAGCATCGCCACGGCGGCCACGATGGTGACGCCGGACAGCGCGAACGACCAGCCCTCGCGGCCGACCTGGTTGGCCACCAGGGCGACGACCAGGGCGGCGACGGCCACCAGGAGGGCGACCAGGCTCTTGCCGTCCCCGCTGTCGACACTGCGTCCAGACCAGGAAGGCCAGAGCCAGCGCGGCCGTGACAAGGCCCACGCGCAGCGCGAGGGTCCGTGCCCTTTCGCGGATCTCACCGACGGTCTTGAGCGCCGTGAACACCGTCCCGTGGAATGTGAACAGCGTCAGCGTGACCAGGCCGCCCAGGAGGGCGTACGGATTGAGCAGGTCCCAGACGGATCCGACGTACTCCAGGTCCCGGTCGATCTTCACGCCGTGCACGATGTTGCCGAAGGCCACGCCCCACAGGAACGCCGGGAGCAGTGAGGTCCAGAAGATCGCGGTCTCCCAGTTGCGCTGCCAGCGTTCCTCCGGCCGCTTCACGCGGTACTCGAAGGCGACTCCACGGACGATCAGGCAGACCAGGATGACGAGCAGAGGAAGGTAGAAGCCGGAGAAGAGAGTGGCGTACCACTCGGGGAAGGCGGCGAAGGTCGCACCGCCGGCCGTGAGCAGCCATACCTCGTTGCCGTCCCACACGGGCCCGATGGTGTTG
Source organism: Streptomyces thinghirensis (assembly GCA_021502835.1). Next base: position 88,970 of record JAKFGP010000067.1, on the reverse strand, counting down.
ATCAGGACCCGCTTCTCGGCCCGGTTCCGGGCGAGCAGCTTGGTGAGCACGCCGACCCCGAAGTCGAAGCCCTCCAGGAAGAAGTAGCCCGTCCACAGGACGGCGATCAGAACGAACCAGACGTCGTGCAGTTCCATGACTGTGCAGCTCCCTCGGCCTAGTACGAGAAGGCCATCGGCTTGTCGGCGTCACGGAGGTCGCCGCCGATCTTCGTGGGCGGGTTGAGGTCGGCCTCGGTGAGCTCGGGCGGGCCCGCCTTGACGTACTTGGCGAGCAGCCTGACCTCGATGACGGCGAGAATGGCGTAGAGCGTGGTGAAGACGACCATCGAGATGATGACCTCCGCCTGGGAGACACCGGGGGAGACCGCGTCGCGGGTCTGCATCACGCCGTAGACGACCCAGGGCTGCCGGCCCATCTCGGTGAAGATCCAGCCCCAGGGTTGGCGATCAGCGGGAAGGCCATCGTCCAGAGGGCCAGGAGCCAGTACAGGCGGGTGAGTCTGGCGCCGAGCGGCTTGCGCAGCAGCACCAGGTGCGGCACCTCGTCCTCCCCGGTCCGCAGCGCGGCCGGCAGCAGGAACCTCTTCCGCGTCAGCCACAGGCCCAGCAGGCCGAGGGAGAAGGACGCCATTCCGAAGCCGATCATCCACCGGAAGCCCCAGTAGGCGACGGGGACGATGGGCTTGTAGTCACCGGGGCCGTACTTCTCCTGCAGCGCCTTGTTGGTGTCGTTGATCCCGGGCACGTACGAGTCGAAGTCGCTGTGGGCGAGGAAGGACAGCAGTCCGGGGATCTCCAGGGCGACCCTTGTTGTGGTTCTTGTCGACGTCTCCGTAGGCGAAGACGGAGAACGGCGCCGGCTCCTCGCCGTCCCGCTGGGCCCTCGGCGGCGGCCATCTTCATCGGCTGCTGCTCGTACATGACCTTGCCGAGGGTGTCGCCGCTGATCGCGGTGAGCATGCCGCCGACCGCCAGAGTGACCAGGCCGAGCCGGAGCGACGTCCGCATCACCGGGATGTGCTTCTTGCGCATCAGGGTGGAAGGCGGCGATGCCGACCATGAAGGCGCCACCCGTCAGGAAAGCCGCCGAGAAGCTGTGGAAGACCTGGTTGAGCGTGGTGTTCTGGGTCAGGGACGGCCCAGAAGTCGGTCAGCTCGGCGCGGCCCTTCTCCCCGTCATGATGCGGTAGCCGACGGGGTGCTGCATCCAGGAGTTGGCCGCGAGGATGAAGTACGCCGACAGCAGGGTGCCGATCGAGACCATCCAGATGTAGGCCAGGTGGATCTTCTGGGCAGCTTGTCCCAGCCGAAGATCCACAGACCGATGAAGGTGGACTCGAAGAAGAAGGCGATCAGCGCCTCGAAGGCGAGCGGGGCACCGAAGACATCACCCACGAAGCGGGAGTAGTCGGACCAGTTCATGCCGAACTGGAACTCCTGCACGATGCCGGTGACGACACCCATGGCGATGTTGATCAGGAAGAGCTTGCCCCAGAACTTGGTCGCTCTGAGGTACTTCTCCTTCTCGGTACGGACCCAGGCGGTCTGCAGTCCGGCCGTGAGGGCGGCCAGCGAGATCGTCAGCGGGACGAACAGGAAGTGGTAGACGGTCGTGATGCCGAACTGCCATCGCGCCAGCGTCTCCGGCGCCAGAGCCATGTCCACGTCGTCAGTCTCCTTACATCGCCACATCGCCACGGCCGGCGGTGCTTTTGAGCGTGTATGTCACACCTATCTCGGGCGCAACGGGACACGCTTATGAACGCGTTCACATTCACAAGCAATTATGACGTACAGCTTTTCGACACCGGAAGTGGGGTCCCGTGTGACGTCAACCCCTTGGCAAGAGCTTCAACAACTTGTTGAATTCGCCGCATGAAGATTCGGATCTCATGGCCCGCGGGTCACCCTCACCGCAGCGCTCGACGACACCCCGACCACGCAGGCGCTGCTCAAGGCCCTGCTGTTCACTGCCTCCGCCCACACATGGGGCGAGGAGGTGTACTTCGACACGGGTATGTCGGTTTCACGTGAAACGGACGCCCGGGGAGGTCGTGGAGCCGGGCACGGTCGCCTTCTGGACCGACGGCGACGCTCTGGCGCTGCCGTACGGGCTCACGCCGATCTCGCGAGGCGACGAATGCCGCCTCGCGAGTCCCCGCAATGTCCTGGGCCGTCTCGACGGCGATCCGCGCCTGCTGGCGACGGTGCGCGACGGCGACCCGATACGCGTCGAACGCGTCGACGCGTAGAACCACTACAGCGGCCGACCACCACTACAGCGGTCGCCGACCACCACAGCGGTCTCGCGAAGTTCTACAGCGGCCTACAGCTGGTTGCGGAACTCCTCCGACACCTTGAGGAAGATGTCGTTCGCCTCGCTCTCGCCGACCGTCACCCGCACACCCTCGCCCGGGAACGGTCGAATGACCACGCCTGCCTGCTCACAGGCGTCGGCGAAGGCGACCGTGCGCTCCCCCAGCCGCAGCCACACGAAGTTGGCCTGGGTCTCGGGCACCATCCAGCCCCAGGCGCGCAGCGCGTCGACCACGCGCGTGCGCTCGCACACCAGCGAACCGACCCGGCCGATCAACTCGTCCTCGGCGCGCAGCGAGGCGATCGCCGCCTCCCTGCGCGATCTGGCTGACCCCGAAGGGCACCGCCGTCTTGCGCGCAGCGCCGCCGCCACCGGCTCGTGGGCGATCGCGAACCCGACCCGCAGGCCGGCGAGGCCGTACGCCTTGGAAAAGGTACGCAGGACGCAGACGTTGGGCCGCTCACGGTAGATCTCGACGCCGTCCGGCACCTCGGGGTCCCGGATGAACTCGCGGTAGGCCTCGTCGAGGACCACCAGCACGTCGCTCGGCACCTGATCGAGGAACCGCTCCAGCTCGGCCCGCCGCACCACCGTGCCCGTCGGGTTGTTGGGGTTGCAGACGAAGATCAGCCGGGTCCGGTCCGTGATCGCGGCCGCCATCGCGTCCAGGTCGTGCACGTCACCCGGTGTCAGCGGCACCTTCACGGACGTCGCGCCGCTGATCTGCGTGATGATCGGGTACGCCTCGAAGGAGCGCCAGGCGTAGATGACCTCGTCGCCCGGGCCCGAGGTCGCCTGGATGAGCTGCTGGGCCACACCGACCGAGCCGGTGCCGGTGGCCAGGTGGGAGAGGGGCACGCCGAACCGGTCCGACAGCTCGCTCATCAGGGCCGTACAGGCCATGTCCGGGTACCGGTTGAACGACGAGGCCGTGGCCGTCACCGTCTCCATCACGCCCGGCAGGGGCGGATAGGGGTTCTCGTTGGAGGACAGCTTGTAGGCCACCGGACCGTCGGCCGCGGCGGGCCTGCCCGGCTTGTAGGTGGGAATTCCCTCCCAGCTCGGCGCGCAGCTTCGGGCTCGTCTCGCTCACCGCAGTCCTCCTCGTGACCACCACCGGCATCGAATACTTCTCACCTTATGAGGATTCAGCGCCGCTGCGTATAGGTGAGGCCAGACCTCATCCGGCACACCGGCATCAGGGGCATCAGCGCACGAAGGCGCACGATTCGGGGGCGCGCCGCACATATATCTACGCGCCGGTGGCTCGCGCCGTGGCGCGCATCCCTCGTGCAGGTGAGTTGAGACCTCTTCGCAACATCTGCCACTTGGCAGGCCCTCACTGGTCGACACGCCAGGTAATGGGATGCAGTCACCCAACTGGCTTGCTTTCGAAGGCTGTTGCAGCTTAATGATCATGCAGAAACGTGACTGTCAACGCGTGCATATGCGTCCGCCCCACCCCACCCCATGAGCCCTACTATCGGCTCGCCATGACAGCAGCAGGGAAGCACCAGGTGAGCCGCGCGGAAACCTCACGTCGAGGCAGCCGGCCGGGCCGGGCGGGCATCAGGGACGTGGCCGCCGCCGCCGGAGTATCCATCACTACCGTCTCCGATGCCCTCAACGGCAAGGGCCGACTCCCGGATGCCACCCGGCGCCATGTGCGCGAGGTCGCCGACCGACTGGGCTACCGGCCCTCGGCCGCCGCCCGCACGCTCCGCACCGGCAAGTCCGGACTCATCGGCCTGACCGTGACGACATACGGGGATGAACCTTTCACCTTCACCGAGTTCGCGTACTTCGCCGAGATGGCGCGGGCCGCCACGTCCGCCGCGCTGGCCCGCGGATACGCCCTCGTCATCCTCCCGGCGACCTCCCGTCACGACGTGTGGTCGAACGTCGCGCTCGACGGCACGGTCGTCATCGACCCCTCGGACCACGACCCGGTCGTCAGCGAACTGGTACGCCAGGGTTTACCGGTCGTCTCCGACGGCCGCCCGGCCGGCTCGCTCCCCGTGACCGCCTGGGTCGACAACGACCACGAGGCCGCCGTACTCGGCATCCTCGACCACCTGGCCGACGCCGGTGCCCGCAGGATCGGCCTGCTCACCGGCACCACGACCGACACGTACACCCATCTGTCGACCACCGCCTACCTGCGCTGGTGCGAGCGCGTCGGCCAGGACCCGGTCTACGAGGCCTATCCGGCACACGACCCGTGCGCCGGCGCCGTCGCCGCCGACCGGCTGCTCGCCCGCCCCGACCGGCCCGACGCCGTCTACGGCCTGTTCGACCCGAACGGCACCGACCTGCTCGCCGCCGCCCGCCGCTACGGGCTGCGCGTCCCGGAAGACCTGCTGCTGGTCTGCTGCAGCGAGTCCACCGTGTACGCCAGCACCGAACCGCCCATCACCACCCTGTCGCTGAAGCCCCGCCGCATCGGCACGGCGGTGATCCAGGTCCTCATCGACGCCATCGAGGGGCTCGACTCGGATCAGCCGGTCGAGCAGGTGATACCGACCGAACTGATCGTGCGCACGTCTTCGCAGCGGCGCCCGCCACGGACGACGGTCAGCCCGCCGCGTCACCCGAGGGCAAGTAGGGCCACCGTCTCCGGAAGCGGGAAGGCGGGGCCCGGCCGACGCGCCCGCTCGGGTGCGCCGGCGGCCCAGCGGTGCGGCGCCACCGGCACGGGAGTGGCGGCGAGGGCGGCGGAGACGGCATCCGGCACGTCCGGGGCATGATCACTACCGCATTGCGGATCGGTCAAGCCGGCCCAATCGGGGCGAAAGCCGCGGTGAAGCGGAGTCCTGTTCTGATTCACCACCCCTGGGTCATCACACAGCGCGATCCGCATTCCTATGATGGGCCCACACACCGTGGGCCGCTGCGACCAGGCAGTCCGGAAGCGTGCAGATGCGGCGCGATGGTGGAGGGGTCGATGACTCAGGGGGCCGGTCAGGGACCCGAGGTGGAGCGGACGGCGACGGTACGCGACTTCCGGGTGCCCGCGTACGTCCACGAGACCGCTCCGTACGCCGCCACCGGCACGCACGCGGGCGAGGCGCGCCGCCCTCCGAGGAGGAGTACGAGGAGAACCTCCCGGAGGGGTACACGCCCACTCAGCGGGATCTGCCCGTCATCCGTCGGGGTGACACGGTCCAGGTGGCCGTCGACCCCGAACCGATCGAGGTGCAGCAGCCCGCCACGGGCCAGGGGGCCGCTGTTCGTCGTCGGCGACGTGCACGGCTACCTCGACGAACTGCTGGCCGCCCTTCAGGAGAAGGGCCTCTATCGACGCCGCCGGACAGTGGTGCGCGGGTACCTCCCGCCTGTGGTTCCTCGGCGACTTCACGGACCGGGGCCCGGACGGCATCGGCGTCATCGACCTGGTGATGCGGCTGTCCGCCAGGCCGCCGCGGCGGCGGCTACCGCAAGGCGCTGATGGGCAACCACGAGCTGCTGCTGCTCGGTGCCAAGCGGTTCGGCGACACGCCCGTCGACTCCGGCGCGGGCACCGCTCACCTTCCAGGCGGCCTGGCTGCTGAACGGCGGCCAGAAGACCGACATGGACCGACTGCAGGACCACCACCTGCAGTGGATGGCCCGCCTCGACGCCATGGAAGAGGTCGACGGCCACCCCCCTGGTCCACTCGGACGCCCACCACCTACCTCGACTACGGCGGCTCCATCGAGGAGGTCAACGACACCGTCCGCGAGGCGCTCACGCGCAATGACGCGGAAGAGGTGTGGGACCTGTTCCGCAAGTTCACGCGCTTCTCCTTCCGCGACGAAGGCGGTGCCGGACGCCGTGCGCTCGCTGCTGGACACGTACGGCGGCACCCGGATCGTGCACGGCCACAGCCCCATCCCCTACCTGCTGGGCGAGGTCGGCTCCGAGGACGGCGAGGACGACACGCGTACCGCGGTCGAGGGCCTCACGTCTACGCGGACGGGCTGGCCATCGCGATGGACGGCGGCGTGACCATGGCCGGAAAGCTGCTGGTCCAGCAACTTCCGCTGGACGCCTGACGGTTCGCCGGACGGGTTTACACGCGGCGGCGTCCGTACAGCCCGGCACCCAATTTCTGAAACCCCTGTCACCACCCACCGTCACCGCGCTCTACCATCGGCTTATCCGTAGCAGGCTCCCCTCCGTTTCTGCCCGACGGCTCGTTGGCATGTGACGCCCTGCGCCCTACGGAGCATCGGGGGATGCACATGAACAGCGTTCCGCAGCACCTGTCGAACGAGGACCGCCAAGAGTACGAGCGGGTCCTCGAAGAGGCGCTGCGCTCCGCACCACACCGCCCGGAACTGGCCGCTGTCGGACAGCGGCTCAAGCTCCGAACAACTGCGCACCATGGCACTCAACGCCACCGCCCTCATCACCGCGGCGGCCACGACCGGTACCAGCACTACGTGAAGGTCCGCGAGGAACTGCGCCACCCGGCGCCGCCCGCCCAGGTGCCGTCCACGCGCGGAGTCCGGCTCCGACGAGCCGGGCACGGGCGCGGCGGGACTCGCCGCCACCGTGGGCGAGGTCGCCGAGGCGACCGGCGCGCGGCGCCGTCGCCGTAGTCGCCGTCCTGGCACCCGTCCTGGCCGGCACCGCCGCGGCGATCTTCCTGCTCGTCGGCTACATCCTGAAGATGCTCGATCCGGGGCAGACCTTCGCGCAGACCATGCTCACCACCGGGTGGGTGTTCGGCGCGTTCACCGCGGTGGCGATCCTCGTCGCCGGGGTGGGGCTGCTGCTCACCGCGCTGCGCAACCGCCCCTCCGCCGAGTCCGGCGTCTACGGCGAACTCGACGAGGAAGTAGTCCGGGCCAGGGACGCCTGGCACGAAGCCCTGCTCGAGCGCGGCATCCTGCCCCCTTCCTCCGGGAGGCACTCGCCGAGCCGGGCGCCACGGCACTGCACCGTACGGCACCGGCGGCACCGGCGGCACCGACCAGCCGTATGCCGCACCTCGGTTACGGCCGTCCCGGGTTCACCAGCCCGGACGGCGGTCCCCGAGGCGGGTCCGCGTCCGCGTTACTCGAGTCCGGACTACAGCAGCCCGGACTTCGGCGGCCCGGAACACCGGCCCGAGTAGCCACCGGTCCCCGGGCGGGCAGCGGATCAGGAGGATGCCCGCCCGGCCGGCGGCAGTGATCCAGGACGGGGAACTCGGACAGCAGCCGGTCGTACAGCTCCGGGTCCGGGACGGTGCTGATGTCGTCCACGGCGAAGAAGCCGACATTGTCGACGCGGCGGCCCGGCAGGGGTGTCGAAGCGCTCGAGCACGCCGTAGTTGGCCCGCCCGAGCCCCACGAACTGCCAGAGGACGGGCTCCTCCACCGCCTCCCGCAGCTCCCGCTCGATCTCGGCGTTGCGGTAGACGCCTCCGTCGGAGAAGAACAGCACCAGGGTGGGGAGCCGACGCCGGGTTGTCCCGGACGTAGGCCCGGACCCTCGGCGATCACCTTCTGTTCCTCGTTCTGGATGCCGACCGCCCGCATGTCGACCTGCTCGGGATGCAGGCCCCTTCTTCCTGCCGCGGCGGAAGAGGCTGATCTCCCCACGCGTACGTGCAGCCGCAGCCACTCGGGGAGTTCGCCGAGGCGGAGGTCGGGCAGCCGGGCCGGGGTCGAAGCGAAGGTCCATGCCTGCATCTCACCGTCGTCGTCCGTTGCGCGGCGACGGCGGCCATCCGCTCCCACGACGTCCGTGACCACGCCCTTGGGTAGAGGAGGACATGGACCCGGAGGCGTCCAGGACCGGATGACGCGCGCAGTATCCCCGGCCCGCCCCGTGCTTGCTCAGGCTGGCCGCGACCTGTTCCTTGCGCAGGGACAGTCGCGTGCGCATGTCGACGGGGAGGTGTTCCTCCCAATTTGAGGCGGGTCCCGCACCGGTGGGCGCCGGCGGCGCGGTCGGCGCTACGGGCGGCGGCTCTGCTGCCGGCGGAGCCGGGGCCGGTGGCATTAGGCGCCTGCGGTGTCGGCGGGGTCGGCCGGGTCGCCGGGGCGGCGGGCGCGGCCGCCGGAGGGAGCGTCGTCCACGGTGATCCCGAAGTCCGTGGCCACCCCCGCGAGACCGGAGACGTAACCCCTGCCGACCGCGCGGAACTTCCACTTCCCCTGACGCCGGTACAGCTCGCCGCCGACCAGGGCGGTCTCACCTCGGCCACCATGTCGAACCGGGCCAGTTCGGTGCCGGTCCCGGGTGTCCAGCAGCCGGCGTGACAGCCCCGGGACCTGGCCGAACGTCCCGCCGTCCGCCGAGGCATCATAGGACGATGCAGTCGACGGCCGCTTCCACCGAGCGCAGGTCCACCTGCGACAGCGTCGGTCGGCGACACCCGCGCTTCGTGACACCGGAGCCGCCCTGCTTGCCGCAGGTGCCTCACCGCGTCGGACGCGTGGCGGGGCTGGTTGTAGAAGACGAAGTCGCCGTCGTCCCGCATCGCGTCGGTCGAGTGAGCAGCGCGCGGGAGGCGTCGACCTTCGATAGGCACCCCCGGCCCGGCGGACCAGACGAGTTCGATGCACCGGCACCCGGGAGTCGACGGCGAGATGACACCCTTGCTCAGGAGGTGGCTGTCATGCGCCCAGTCTGCCGAGACGCGACCCCCGGCGGGGAGAGAGGGCAGACCCGGCGCGCGTGAGGCCGGGAGCAGGGACTCAGTCGTGGCCAACGGCAGGCCGGACCCTGTTTCCCTGTGCCTGACTTCCTTCCGACTTCTGGGCCACGCCCTCCTCGATCTTCGGCCTTGCTGCCTCCGTGTTCACGTCGGATTGTCCGCGAAATCTTATGGAACAGAACTCGGGACCGCACATCGAGCAGAAGTGGGCCGTCTTGGCGGGCTCTTCGGCCCGCACAGTGTCTCGTCGTGGAACTCCCGTGCCGTGTCCGGGTCGAGGGCCAGGTTGAACTGGTCTCCCACCCGGGGCGAACTCGAAACGGGCGTCCGGACAGCGCGTCGTCCCACTCCTGCGCACCCAGTACCCTTGGCGAGGTCGGCGGCATGGGCGGCGATCTTGTAGGCGATGACGCCGGTCTTGGACGTCGTCACGTTTGGGCAGGCCCAGGTGCTCGCTAAACGTGACGTACGCAGAACATGGCCGTGTACTCCACGAGGCGATCATCGCGGCACCGATACCGGAGGTGATGTGGTTCGATACGCCGGCGCGACGTCCGTCGTCAGCGGCCGAGCGTATAGAACGGACTTCATCGCAGATCTCCTGCTGAAGGTCGATGTTCTCCTTGATCTTGTGCATCGGGACATGGCCCGGGCCCTCGATCATGGTCTGTACGTTGAAACGGCGGCGATCGAGTTGAGTCCCCGAGCGTGCGCAACTCCGCGAGCTGCGCACCTCGTCGTTGGCGTCCGCGATCAAACCCGGGCCGCAGGCGGCTCGCCGAGGAGTACGTGACGTCGTAGGCGGCGAGGATCTCGCCAGAGCTCCTCGAGTTGTCGTAGAGGTGACTCCGCGAGTGCGCCGGAGCACCACGCCGCCTGATCGAGCCGCCGCGCAGGAACGATGCCCGTCTTACGGTTCGCGGTCAGCGGTACGTACACGCCAGGCGCACGCCCGCGTGGACCGTCATGTAGTCCACGCCCTGCTCAAAACCTGCTCGATGCAGGTGGCCTTGCAGATCTCCCAGGTCAGCTCCTCGGCGCGGCCGTCGACCTTCTCCAGGGCCTCCGGTAGAGCGGCACGGTAGCTCGATGGGGGACGGGAGTTGCGCAACTCCACACTGCGCGGGTGGGTGTGGATGTTGCGACCGGTGGACAGGTCCATGACCGTGTCGGCACCCCACCGGGTCGCCCAGGTCATTCCTTGTCGACCTCCTCCTCGATGGAGGACGTGACCGCGAGTTGCCGATGTTGGCGTTGACCTCACCAGGAAGCGCTTGCCGATGATCATCGGCTCGATCTCCGGGTGTAGTTGGACGTTGGCCGGGCAGCACGGCACGGCCCGCCGCGACTTCCCTCCCGGACCACTTCCGGCGAGACGTTCTCCCGGACGGCCATGTACCCATCTCGGCGTGATCTCGCCCCGGCGTGCGCGTACGCGAGCGCCGTGTGACCGCGTTGCCGTCCCCCCCCGGCGCGGCTGGCGCGGCGCGTCCGGGGAAGACGGCGTCGAGGTTGCGCGCGGCGCCGCCTCGCGGAGAGGTGTGCTTGATTCCGTCGTCCTCGGGACGGACGGCAGGGACGGCCCGCGTACTCCTCGGTGTCTCCTCGGGCGATGATCTAGTCCTCCCGCAGCGGCAAGCCCCTGCGGACATCGGTGTCGACGAGCGGATCGGTGTCCGGGCCCCGAAGTGTCGTACAGCGTGACCGACTGCCCGTTGGTGAGGGTGCACCTACCGAACCGGCACGCGCGCAGGTCGGGGCGCGAACCTCGGCGCACGCCTGTGCCAGCCGATGGGGACTTCCCCCGGCCTCCGCTGCCCTCCTGGGCGGAGTTCTGCGCGGAGGCAGGCGTGCGTGCGTCCTTGATGGTCATGAGACCTACTCCCTACGCCGGCATTACCCGGTAACAGAATGGCGGCGGTCGACGCGCGGCTTCCGTCTGTCGATCGCTTGTGGGATACATCACTCGATTCGAGTGACGGTTCCCCGTGAAACATCGCTGGGACGGAGGTCAGCGCCCTCTCACCCGGTGCTCCGAGCTCCCGCGTGTACAAAGGTGCCCCCACGCTAGCGTCAATTCGGGCGCGGTGAACAGAGGGCCCCCTCGTTCTTGGTGATGATCGGTCGGTGACCACACAGCATCCACCGTTTCGCCACGCAGCGAGCCCCGCGCCGCGGACCGGGCCCCGAGGACGGCAGCGGCCACGGAGCCGGCCCCGCACCTTCCGAGCGCTCTGCCGGCGCGGGCGGCGGCAGACACGACACGGCGGCGGCCACGGCGCGGGGGCGGCCACGGCGATTCCGGCGGGCACGGCGGCCGCGGCGATTCCGGCGGCAGGGCGGTCCGGGTGGGCACGGCACTCCCACAGTCACGGACCGGCGGCGCCCGTCTCCCGGCATCTGCGGAAGGTCATCGCCGCGGTCCTCATCCCCGTTCGCCGCGGCGGTGCTGGTCGGGCTCGCGTTGCTGGCCTGGCGGTGCGCCGCCGCACGAACGCACCGGGGTCGGCTTCGACCGGCAGACGCAGGACGCCACCGTCACCAAGGTGGTCGAGCTGAGCTGCCAGTCCGTCAACGCCCTCGGGCGTCCCTCCGACCGGCGACACCTCCACCGCCGAGGGCTCCTCCGCGGTGCAGCAGGCCAGGGCGACTGCAAGCGGGCGACGATCCGCGTCGACAGCGGCAAGGACAAGGGCCTCACGTTCACCGAGATCGTGCAGCCGGACCGAGTCGCGGCAGTTGCACGAGGGCCAGAAGGTGGTGGTCGCCTACGAGCCCTCCGCACCGAAAGGATCTGCAGTACTCGGTGACCGACATCAACCGCGAGGCCGCCGCTGGCCCTGCTCGCCGGTATCTTCGCGCTCGCCGTCGTGGTCGTCGGAAGGCTGCGGGGCCTCATGGCTCTGGTCTCGCTGGCCATCAGCTTCCTGCTGCTAAACTTCTTCATCCTGCCCGCGATCCTGCAGGGGTCGAACCCGCTGGCGTGGCGGTGGTCCGGGGCCAGCGCCATCATGCTGATCGCGCTGTATCTGTGCCACGGCCTGTCGGCCCGTACGTCCGTCGCGGTGCTCGGCACCCTGATCTCGCTGTTGCTGATCGGTGTGCTCGGATCGCTGTTCATCGACTGGGCCGCGCTCACCGGCAACACGGACGACAACACCGGCCTCATCCACGGCCTGTATCCGACGATCGACATGAGCGGCCTGCTGCTCGCCGGAGTCATCATCGGTTCGCTCGGTGTGCTCGACGACGTGACGGTCACCCAGACGTCGGCGGTCTGGGAACTGCACGAGGCCAACCCCACGATGGGCTGGCGGGGGTTGTACCGGGCGGGCATCCGGATCGGCCGCGACCACATCGCCTCGGTCGTCAACACGCTCGTCCTCGCCTACGCGGGCGCCGCGCTGCCCCTGCTGCTGCTGTTCTCGATCGCGCAGAGCGGGGTGGGGACGGTCGCCAACAGCGAGTTGGTGGCGGAGGAGATCGTGCGCACGCTGGTCGGCTCGATCGGCCTGGTGGCATCCGTTCCGGTCACCACGGCGCTCGCGGCCCTCGTCGTATCGGCCGACCGACCGGCCGGCGCACCGGCGGCACCGGCCGCCGGGATGACGCCGGGCGCCGGTGCGGCTCCCGTACGCGGGCGGGGCCGTCGGCGTAAGCGCTGACCCATCGGCAGCCGATCGCGGCGAAGCGTTACGCCACCGTCGTAGAGCTGCCGTAACGGTTCAGCCCGCGCTCTGCTCTTCCGCCAGGATGCGGTCCAGGGCATCGTCGAGGTGGGCGTCGAAGTCGGCGAGCGCCCCTCCTGCCCCCAGCGGCACCAGCTTGTCGGTCCGGTCGAGGAACGCCACCAGCGGCGCCGCCGACGAACTGAACAGCGCCTGGAGGTCGCTGCCGACCTGAAGCCGGATCAGCACTTCCGCCAGCGGCTCTGGATCGACGGGGGCGATGCGCTACGTCATCACGCGGCCGGCCCACCCCGTCGACCAGCAACTCCCGGCCGAAAGCCCAGGTGACCGGCGCATCCCCGGGCAGATGGAAGGTCAGTCGCACGGCATAGGGATCACAGGTCTCGTAGCGCAGCTCCACCGGAATGCGGAAAGGAGCTCCTCGGACACGAGAAAGCTCATCATGACCTCTGCCTGTACGGACTCACCTATTGCCTACCCCGTCATTCGCCGTCGACTGGCCGGGAATCAAACCTCTAACACTGGTGGCATCTTGCTTAACGTACGACACCAGATCACAAGGAGTGAGTTTTCAGATACTGATAGAGATCGCGAGCGACCCCAGAAGCCGGCCCACCTCGTCCTGCAACCGCTCCGCCGCGGGCAGCAGCCGGTCGGCCTGGTGGAGGGGCAGGGAGATGGCCATCGTCGCGGCCGTGGTGCCCACGGTGATCGGGATCGCCGCGCAGACCGTCCCCAGGGCGTACTCTGGCGCTCGGTCACCAACGTCATCCGCCGCATGCGTTCCAGACGCTTCAGCAGGGCATTGCCATCACGCACCGTGTACGGCGTGACGGGCTGCACCGGGTAACGGTCGAGGTGGTCGCGGCGGGCGTCCTCGTCCGGCTGGGACAGCAGGCACTGGCCGATCGCGTGCGTGCCCCGGTCTCGCGAAAGTCCGCCCACTCCTCGACCGCCGGATTGCCCGGGGTGTCGGAGACGCACATGATCTCGATCTCGCCGTCGCGGTACATGGCGTAGTACACGGGCACACCGATCGCATCGCGCCAGCGGGCCAGCGCGTCGACCACGGTGCTGACGCCGTTTCTACTCGGCTCCGCTGCTGCTGAGCCTCTCGGCTGCCTCGCCGAGGAAGAACAGGCCTTCCTTCGCGGCGCAGATGTCCCTCGTGCACCAGAGTGCGCAGCAGGTGGTACGCCGTGGGGAACGCCAGCCGCGCTCTCACGGGCCAGTTTTTTGGCGGGGGGCCCGTACGCGTGCTCGGCGACACACTCCAGAAGGCGCATCACCCGCTGCACGGAGCTGATGAGGGTCGCGGACGGAGGACCCGCTGGAGGAGCCGCAGGTGTCCGAGACGTCGAATGGGGCTGCACGGGCAGTGCGTGCAGCGGAACGAACCCGGTGTCAGCCGTGGCCAGGAGTCACTCCCGGAACGCGAGGGGCAGCCCGTGCGGGGGACACGGGTGGGGGTGTGCGCCACTCGCGGGGTCGCCCCCGCGTGGAGTTCCGGAATCTATTCGCCGGTCACCGCCCGCCGACGGCCCGTCCCGGAAACTTCCCCTCGCGCGAGGGAACCGGTGATTCCTGTTACCGCCACCGGTGTCCCACGGCTCTCACCAGTAGCTGCGCGACGACTGAACTCGACATGAACTTGCGTACGACGTAGATCAGTCCGCCGACGAGCGCGACGAAGACCAGCAGCTTGAACAGCAGTCCGATCACGAAGCCGACCACGCTGGCGATCAGCCCGCCGAACACGACCAGGGCGATGACCGGCACCGCGATCCACTTCACCCACCACGGCAGTCCCGTGAAGATCTCTCGCATCGCCCTCGTCCTCTACCTTTCCGCCCGTTCGAGTGCCGGGGCCTTCGACGGCCCGGGGTCCCTCTGGGGTCATCTGATGTCCTTGCACCCGATGCTAGGGGCCGCGAGGGCCCGGACAGGGGCCCTCGCACCCCCTTGTTCTCCCCCCTGACCGGTCCCCTAGGGAATCCCGGGGTCGCGGCTCAGCTCTCGGGCGGAGAGAACACCACCAGAACCCGCAGATCCTCGCTGATGTGATGGAACTTGTGGGCGACCCCGGCCGGCACGTGGCCACCACGCTGCCGCGGGCGACCTGGTGGTCTCCATGCCCACGGTGATCGCGGGCCCGCCCGCTCACCACGAAGTACACCTCGTCCTGCGCGTGCGGCTTCTGCGGGTCTGCCGTACCCGCGTCGAGGGCGTACAGACCGACCGACATGTTCCCGCTCGCGCAAGAACTGCAGGTAGGCACCGTCATTGGCGGCGCGCTCCGCCTCCAGTTCGTCCAGCCGGAATGCCTTCATCGCCTCGTCCGCCCCTGCCTCACCGTTCGTTTTCCCGATCGCGTCTGCCACGATCAGACACACGAAGAATTTTCTAAGTCAAGACGATCGCCAACGCGGGCGCCCTCGCGGTCGCCGTGTGGCTGCTCGACAAGATCACCCTGACCGGCGGCAGCACCGGCGAGAAGGCTGTCACGCTGATCGTGGTCGCCCTGGTGTTCGGCATCGTGAACATGCTGGTCAAGCCGATTGTGCAGGTGCTGACCTTCCCCCTGTTCATCCTGACTCTCGGCCTGTTCACGCTGGTGGTCAACGCGCTGATGCTGTTGCTCCACGTCGTGGCTGGCCGACACGCTCGACCTGAGCTTCCACGTCGACGGGTTCTGGACCGCTGTCCTGGGCGGCCTTGATCATCTCGGTCGTCTCCTGGGCCCTCAACGCGTTCCTGCCCGACAAGGACCGGATCCCGATGACCTACCGCGTCTGCTTCGTGTGCACGGGCAACATCTGCCGTTCCCCGATGGCCGAGGCCGTCTTCCACGCGCGCGTGGAAGACGCCGGGCCTGACGGCCTGGTCGAGGCCGACAGCGCCGGCACCGGCGGCTGGCACGAGGGGCGAGGGCGCCGACCCGCGCACCATGGCCGTCCTGGCGGAGAACGGCTACGGCCTCGACCACACGGCCCGCCGGTTCCAGCCGTCCTGGTTCTCCCGCCTCGACCTGGTCGTCGCCCTCGACGCCGGCCACCTGCGGGCACTGCGCCGCCTCGCGCCCACGGAGCAGGACGCGGCCAAGGTAGGCCGGCTGCTGCGGTCCTACGACCCCGCCGCCGACCGCGCCGACCTCGACGTACCGGACCCCTTACTACGGGGGGCGCGGACGGCTTCGAGGAATGCCTTGAGATGGTGGAGGCGGCGAGCACCGGACTGCTCGCCGCGGTACGCGAGCAAGTGGAAGGACGGGCGGCATGAGTGATTCCGCTACGAACTACGGGGCCGGCACGGGCGTGGAGGGCTCCCCTCACGGCGCCGGTGACGGCACGCGCGCGGTGCGGGCGGGGCTGCCCGGAGCCGGTCAAGCACGAGCCGACACTGCCCGGCCCCGTGTTCGCCGCCCACTTCCATCTGCCGGGGAGCCGACCGGCCCGTACACCTACGGCCGCGACGAGAACCCGACCTGGACCCACCTCGAGCGCGCCATCCGTGAGCTGGAGGCGCCCGGGCAGGACGACGTCGAGACGCTGGTGTTCGCCTCCGGCATGGCCGCGCGATCTCCTCGGTGCTCTTCTCCCAACTGCGCGCCGGTGACGTAGCCGTCCTGCCCGACGACGGCTATCAGGCGCTGCCGCTGGTCCGCGATCAGTTGGAGGCGTACGGCATCGAGGTGCGCACCGCGCCGACCGGCGGGGACGCCCAGCTCGACGTCCTGGACGGGGCGAAGCTGCTGTGGATCGAGACGCCGTCCAACCCGGGGCTCGACGTGTGCGACGTCCGGCGACTCGCCGAGGCGGCCCACGCGCGTGGCGCCCTGGTCGCCGTGGACAACACGCTCGCCACGCCGCTGGGTCAGCGCCCGCTGGCGCTCGGCGCCGACTTCTCGGTGGCCAGCGGCACCAAGCAGCTCACCGGCCACGGCGACGTCCTGCTGGGCTACGTGGCCGGCCGCGATGCCGGGGCGATGACCGCCGTACGGCGCTGGCGCAAGATCGTCGGTGCGATTCCCGGGCCCATGGAGGCCTGGCTCGCAACATCGTTCGATCGCCACCCTCCAACTGCGTGTGGACCGGCAGAACGCCACCGCGCTGAAGGTGGCCGAAGCCCTCCGTGCGCGGCCCGAGGTCACCGGGCTGCGGTACCCGGGGCTGCCCGACGACCCGTCCCACAAGATCGCCTCGCAGCAGATGCTGCGCTACGGGTGCGTCGTCTCCTTCACGCTGCCCACGCGCGCGCGTGCCGATCGTTTTCTCGACGCGCTGCGACTGGTGGAGGGGAGCGACGAGCTTCGGCTAGGGTGCGGTCCACGGCCGAGCGGCGTGGGCGCTGGGGCGGCGACGCGGTGCCCGAGGGCTTCGTGCGCCTCTCGGTCGGTGCGGGAGGATCCCGCGGACCTGGTGGCCGACCTGCGCTGCGTGCGCTGGAGGAATCGGCGGACTGAGCGCCGTCGCGCAGCCACCGTGCTGTTTCCGGCCAGGTACGACGGACGATCCGAGCCTCCCCCTCGTGGCTCGGACCGTCCTCCGGTTCCGCGGGCGAAGAACCCGCGCGATTAAGGCTAGTTGACTCCGAGTGTCAGTGTCCAATCACAGTAGCGACAGCGACCTATCGACATATTTTATAGTTGGGCGCGGCCGGAGGGCTGGGGGAGAACAGAAGAGGGGGAGGATTCGTCATGGATCTGGCCTTGCTGCGCACCTTCGTGACTGTGCACCGTGCCGGCTCCTTCACCCGTGCCGCGGCCCTAGCTCGGCCTCTCCCAGCCGGCCGTCACCTCACAGATCCGCACGCTGGAACGGCAGCTCGGACGTCCCCTGTTCCTGCGGCAGGCCCGCGGCGTCACCCCGACGACGATCGGTGACGAACTCGCCCACAAGGCGGCACCGCATCTCGACGCCCTGGTCGAGATCGCCGAAACGGGGGCGGACGACGACTCCACGTTCAGGACCCTCCATCTCGCCGGACCACCCGAGTTCACCGCCGAGCGGGCGCTTCCCGTGCTCACGGAACTCACCGGCGAGGACGGACAGGGCTTCGCGCTGCGCGCCTCGTTCGGAAACGCCGAGGAGACCCTGGAGGGTCTCGCCGCCGGACACCACGATCTGGCCATCGGCACGGCCCGGCCGCGCGGCGCGCCGCTCACGGCCACCCTGCTCTGCGACGAGGAACACGTCCTGGTCACCGCGCCTCACTGGGCGGAGCGGACCGGCACCGAAAAGCTCGGCCGCTCCGCCGCATCCGCTCTGGAACACATCCCAGTGGTCGAGGTGCACGAGTCGCTGCCCTTCGTGGGCCGTTACTGGGCATCCGTCTTCGACACCCGCCCGGCCGCCCCGGGCACGGTCATAGCCCCCGACCTGCGTGCTGTCCTCGCCTGTACGGTCGCGGGCGCCGGGCTCGCCGTACTGCCCCCGCTATCTGTGCGCCGAGCCACTGGAGCGCGGTGACGTGGTCGCCCTGCATGAACCGGCGGTGCCGCCGCTACGGACGTACTTCCTGGTGGTGCGGACCGGCACATTGGCGATGCCGCACATTGCCCGCGCCCATGAGTGGCTGCTGCGTGCGGCCGCCGACTGGATCTGAGCCCGACGATCCCGCGAGCGGGGCAGCCGCTATGTTTCACGTGGAACCAGCCGGGCCACATTCCTTCCATGACCGTCCGACCCGTGGTCAAGCGCACCGCACGCGCCGTCCTCCTGGACGGCGACCAGCTTGATCCTGATCAAGCGCACCAAGCCCGTGTGGACCCCTACTGGGTCACTCCCGGAGGCGGGGTCGAGCCGGACGACACCACCGTCGTGGATGCCCTGCACCGCGAGGTGTACGAGGAACTCGGCGCCAAGATCACCGATGTGGTCCCGTGCTTCGTGGACACG
Organism: Streptomyces thinghirensis; assembly: GCA_021502835.1. The sequence goes on along the minus strand of JAKFGP010000067.1, from coordinate 70,433 downwards.
GTGGAGCACATCGGCAGGAGGACGCCGGAACCACCGGAGTGAAGGTGCAGCACTTCTTCGTCTGCCGCCTGGAGTCCATGGATCGGCCCTGCGGCACGGCCCCGAGGTCGACGAGCCCAGCCGGTGAGTACGAGATCGTCCGGGTGCCGTTCACGCGGGTCGGGATCGCCTCCGTCCACCTCGTCCCGTTGTCGCTGCGGCACTATCTGGACGGCAACATCGAGGGTGTGCGTGCCTTGCATCGCTTCGACCTCGGCTGACACCGGCGGCGGCCGGCCTGCCGTCCCGTACGGCGTCCAGCGGATGACGGGCCCCTGTGCACTCGGCCACCACATGGCCAAAAGCTCGCGTGTTCCGTCGGAAAGTGGTGGACGCGGACGGCCACTCGTCGTACAGCCTGACCTGCGTGCCGACACCTTCCCTCGCCTCTGCCGATCCGCCGGCTGACGCTCCCCGCGATCTCAACGCCTGCGCCGACCTTTCCGAGGATCGGGGGTGGCCGCGCGAGGAGCACAAGTGGGGTTCCTCCTGACCGCCGGGAAGGGCTACGGCATCGACGATCCCGGTGGCGGCCTCGTCAGCGCCTGCACCGTCACCGAGTACGGGCCGCCCGATCGCCCCTCCCTCGCGGCCATCGGCATGGTGCTGGTCGCCGAACGGCACGCTCGTCAGGAGTCGGACGCCGACTGATGCGTCACGTCGTCGCCGCTCTGGGCACCACTCCGCTGACCCTGCACGCGACCCCGTACGGCCGGCCGCTCTACGAGGAGCTCGGCTTCAAGACCACCGGCCGGGCGGAGATGGTGCGCGGGCACTTCACTCGGGCGGGCCCGAGCCGAGGACCACGACGCGCGCGGCCACTGCCGACGACCTCGCCGCGATCCTCCGGCTCGACGAGGAGGTGTTCGGCACCGACCGCACCCCCATCATCACGCGACTGCCTGCCTTCGCCGACCAGCTGCGCGTCGCCGAGGAGGACGGTCGTCTCATCGGGTACGCCGCGCCCGGCCCAACATGGATACCCATGTCGTGGGCCCCCTGATCGCCCGCGACACCGAGACGGCCCAGGCGCTGATCAACTCCTCCGCCGCCCGCACGGACCGGCCGCTGCGCACGGACATCGACGTACGGCACGAGGAACTGCTGGCCTGGGCAAAGGCGCACGGCCTCGCCTCCATCGCGCCCAACGCGGTCATGACGTACGGGATCACGGAACTGCCAGGCGACTGGAACCGGCGGTTCGCTCCGCTGACGGTGGCCGCGGGCTGACCCGCCCGGTGGACCCGCCCTCGCGGCAGGACGGCGGCCACCGTCAGGCGAGGGGCCTCCACGGCGGCCTCGGCGAAGGCGTGGTCCTGCTCGGGCGCGCCACCGCCGACCCCGATCGCGCCGATCAGCCGGCCGTCGCGGTGCACGGGCACACCACCCGCGATGAACAGAAGCGGCCGGTCGAGCGCGGTGGGCAGGGGTGTGGAAGGGACCTCCGGGCTGGACGGCCTCCACGAGGTCTGCGGTGGGGGCGTTCAGCTGGAGCGCCGTGTAGGCCTTGCGGGTGCTGGTCTCCCCGGAGATCAGCACGGCTCGGTCGTCGCGCCGGAAGGTGAGAAGGTGCCCGCCTGCGTCGAGGACGGTGACGCTGACGGTGGCCCCGGCGGCCTCAGCGGCGCGGTGGGCCGCGGCGACGAGAACTTCGGCGTCCTGGATGGTGAGCGGGGCGACAGCGGTGGTGCTCATGGGGCTTTCTCCTTGGTTGCTGCTGAGGGGTGCGGTGCCTCGGTGGTCTCCGAGTCGGGGGACCGCGGGGTACGGGGACGGCCCTGGCCCCGCACCCCGCGTCCGGGGCCGTTCAGTGGTGTGCGACGGCGGCCGGCTGCTCGGCGGGTGCGGAACCAGCGACGGCCTCGCCGGGGCGCCGTCGCGCCGTTCGAGAGCGGCCGAGACGAAGGCGAGGACCAGCGCCGCGGCGGCGAGCACGGCGCCGACCCAGTTCGGGGCGGTGTAGCCGAAGCCGGCGGCGATCACGACGCCCCCGAGCCAGGCGGAGAGCGCGTTGCCGAGGTTGAAGGCGCCGATGTTCACGGCCGAGGCCAGCGTCGGGGCGCCGTGCGCATGGTCCAGGACGCGCTTCTGCAGCGGCGGGACGGTCGCGAAGCCCAGGGCGCCGATCAGGAAGATGGTCACGGCCGACGCGACCTTGTTGTCCGCGGTGAGCGTGAAGAGGGCGAGTACGACGGCCAGGGCGCCCAGGGAGACGTACAGCATCGGCATCAGGGCGCGGTCCGCGAACCTGCCGCCGACGAGGTTGCCGCCGACCATGCCGAGGCCGAAGAGGACCAGCAGCCAGGTGACCGAACCGTCGGCGAAGCCCGCGACGTGGGTCATCATCGGCGCGATGTAGGTGATGGCCGCGAAGACGCCGCCGAAGCCGAGGACGGTCATGGCCATCGCGAGCAGGACCTGGACGTTCTTGAACGCGGCCAGCTCGTGTCGCAGCCGCACTCCCTCGGCCTTGGGCACGTCGGGCACCAGCTTGGCGACGCCGGCCAGGCCGACGACACCGAGCACCGCCACGACGGCGAAGGTGACGCGCCAGCCGACGGACTGTCCGATGAGGGTCCCCAGCGGGACGCCGACGACGTTGGCGACGGTCAGTCCGGTGAACATCATCGCGATCGCGCCCGCCTTCTTGTGCGGGGCGACCAGATCGGCAGCGACGACCGAGCCGATGCCGAAGAAGGCGCCGTGGGCGAGGAGGCGACCACACGGCCGGCCAGCATGACGGAGAAGGCCGGGGCGAGTGCGGAGAGCAGGTTGCCGACGATGAACAGCCCCATCAGCAGCATGAGCATTCGCTTGCGCGGGACCTTGGTGCCGAGCACGGTCATCAACGGAGCGCCGAACATCACGCCGAGCGCGTATCCGGTCACCAGGAAGCCGGCGGTGGGGATGGAGATGCCGTAGTCGCTCGCGACCTCGGGCAGCAAGCCCATGATCACGAACTCTGTCGTTCCGATTCCGAAGGCCCCGATCGCGAGGGCCAAAAGCGCGAGAGGCATGGAGGGGTACACCTTCCCAGACGATTGCAGGAGCGCTTTGCGTGCGTTCACAATAGTTGCAGACGCGGGCTATATGCAAACGCAGGCAATTGCGCGACTGGTCTACCCTGGTCTCAGCCACTCCGGGACGGAGGAAACACATGACAGCGACGGACCCCGCGCTCACCGCCCTCTCCCAGGGCTGGTGCGCCCCTCTCCCTGCTGCACGGGAGGATCGAGGCCCACATCGAGCGCGCTCTGCAGGCCGGACACGACCTGAGCGTGCGCGAGTACTCCCTGCTCGACGTGCTCAGCCGGCAGCACGAGGGAGACGGAGGACATCTGCAGATGAAGCAGGTGGCCGACGCCGTCGTCCTCAGCCAGAGCGCCACCACGCGCCTGGTCACCCGGCTCGAGGACCGGGGGCTGCTCGAGCGCTACCTGCGCCCCACCGACCGGCGCGGCATCTACACCAACGTCACGGCGGCCGGCCTCAAGCTGCTGGACGAGGCGCGGCCCACCAATGACGCCGCGCTGCGCGAGGCCCTCGACGAAGCGGCCAGGAACCCCGATCTGGCCCCGCTGGTCCGGGTCGAGACACTCAAGACACCGGTACCCGCTTAGCCGGATGCCGCCGTGCCACACCGTGACCTCTCCTGCCGCCTCTGCGTAGGGTGCGGTCATGGGAGATCTTGAAATACGGCCCACCGCCGAGGACGACATCCCAGCGGTCGTCGCGATGCTCGCCGACGACCCCTTGGGCGCCCAGCGCGAGTCACCGCACGACCTGAGCCCTTACCTGGCCGCGTTCGAACGGCTCAGCGCAGACCCGAACCAGCACCTGGTCGTCGCCGTCCGCGACAACCGCGTCGTCGGCACACTCCAGCTGACGATCGTCCCCGGCCTCTCCCGGCGCGGCGCCACCCGGTCGATCATCGAAGGTGTCCGCATCCACGCCGACGAACGCCGGCAGTGGCCTGGGTACCCAGCTCATCGAGTGGGCGGTCGACGAGTCCCGTCGACAGGGATGTCACCTCGTGCAGCTCACCTCCGACAAGACCCGTACCGACGCCCACCGCTTCTACGAGCGCCTCGGCTTCTCGGCCTCGCACACGGGTTTCAAGCTTCAGCTCTGACCACGGGCTCGCGCGGCGAACGGCCATGAGGGGTGGGGGCTGTTTCACGAAACAGCCCCCCACCTCATGGCGTAACAAGGCGCCTAGCCGATCCCCCGCCACCCCTCCGGGTCCACCCCTCCCGGTACAGGGGCCCCCTCGTCGTACGGCTGGCGCGTGAACACGAACGACCCGAGGTCCAGATGGCTCACGGACCCGTCCGGACGCCGCACGGCCCGCAGAGGCTCCCCGGCGTAGTAGCCCTCAAGTCCTGTCCACGTACCGTCGGCATTCACCCGGAAGCGCGAGCGGCGACCGTTGCCCGACAGCGGCTCCAGCGAGACTCCCCCGTCGGCCGTCAGCCGTAGGGCGAAAGCGTGTCCCCCAGTACCACTGTCCGGCCAACTCCAGCACAGAGGTGTCGACTTCCGGCAGCGGGCGCCACGGTTCGGGGATCCGGGGTTCCGCTTCGGCGACGATACGCACGAGATCGGCACCCACCCCGGCCGGCAGCGGCCCGGGTGCAGTTGGTCAGTACCACCGCGGCCACGTCGTCCTCGACGCTGATGGTGAGGTTGGCCAGGAAGCCCGGCAGGGAGCCGGAGTGCCCCCCACGAGCAGCCGCCCGTCCCAGCGCTGGATCTGCAGGCCGAGGGCCGTACGCCGCGCCGTCCAGGACGTCAGCGGCCTCGGCCGCGCCGCGGGCGCCCGCATCTCCCGCACCGTCTCCGCGCTCAGCACCCTGTCATCCCCCCTCGCCAGGAACACGGCGAACCGAGCCAGATCTCCGGTGGTGGACCAGAGCTGACCTGCCGGAGCCATCCGACCGAGGTCCTCGGCGGGCTCGGCCAGCATCACGTCGGCCCACGGATGCACCGCCCAGCCACCGGCGTGCGGCGCGCGCGGTCGCCCGGTCGTACGGTCCAGACCCAGCGGTTCCAGCACCTCCCTGCGCAGCACGTCCTCCCACGGAGCACCGCGCAACTTCTCGACCAGCGCACCGAGCAGGGTGTAGCCGGGGTTGGAGTAGTGGTGCCGACGGCCCACCGGGTGCAGGAGCGGCTGCTTGCCCAGCACATCGGCGAGTTCGGGCCGCAGCACGAGCCCGGCGTCCGCTCCCACCACGGCGCGGGGGACTCGGCGGCCAGCCCAGCCGAGTGCGCCAGCAGCTCGGCGATCGTGGCCTCCCCCGCCCCCGTACCCGGCAGATGCCTCTCCAGCGGGTCCCCGAGATCGAGCAGCCCCTCGTCCCGCAGTCGCAGGACGAGAACGGCGGTGAACGTCTTGGTGATCGAGCCGATCCGGTACTGCACGTTCTCGTCCGGGCCATGCCCGTCGACCGAGAGTCCGCGCTCCGTGCCACACGGTATGTCCACCCCCGAGCCACCGCCGCGACGAGCGACGGCGTGCGCCCCCTTCGGCCTGGGCCACGGCGATTCGGTGCAGCAGCGCCCGGCGGGTGGCGGGGAGCAACTCTTCCTGATGTGTCGTCATGCCCCCAGTCCATAAGCCAGGGCACCGCACGTCGAGCCGATTTCCCCCGCGCCGGAGGATCAGGTCTGCGCCATGTCCACGAAACGCGAACAGTGGCCCTGGAAGGCCACGGTGATCGTCGCCGTCGGACCGTTGCGGTGCTTGGCCACGATCAGGTCGGCTTCGCCCGCGCGTGGTGACTCCTTCTCGTAGGCGTCCTCACGGTGCAGCAGGATGACCATGTCGGCGTCCTGCTCTGATCGATCCGGACTCCACGCAGGTCGGAGACCATCGGCTTCTTGTCGGTGCGCTGCTCGGGACCACGGTTCAGCTGGGAGAGCGCGATGACCGGGAGTTCCAGCTCCTTGGCCAGGAGCTTGAGGTTACGGGACATGTCCGAGACCTCCTGCTGACGGCTCTCGGCGCGCTTGGAACCGCCGGACTGCATCAGCTGGAGGTAGTCGATGATGACCAGCTTGAGCTCATTGCGCTGCTTGAGGCGCCGGCACTTGGCGCGAATCTCCATCATCGACAGGTTCGGGGAGTCGTCGATGTAGAGCGGGGCGGCCGAAACATCCGGCATCCGGCGGGCCAGGCGGGTCCAGTCGTCGTCCGTCATCGTGCCGGACCGCATGTGGTGCAGCGCGACGCGGGCCTCGGCGGACAGCAGACGCATCGCGATCTCGTTGCGCCCCATTTCGAGCGAGAAGATGACGCTCGGGGAGATTGTTCTTGATCGAGGCGGCCCGCGCGAAGTCCAGTGCGAGCGTCGACTTACCCATGGCGGGACGCGCTGCGATGACGATCATCTGACCGGGGTGCAGGCCGTTGGTCAGCGAGTCGAAGTCCGTGAACCCCGTGGGTACACCGGTCATCTCTCCGCTGCGCGACCCGATCGCCTCGATCTCGTCGAGCGCGCCCCTCCATGATGTCGCCGAGCGGCAGATAGTCCTCGCTCGTGCGCTGCTCGGTGACGGCGTAGATCTCGGCCTGGGCGCGATTGACGATCTCGTCGACGTCGTCGTCGGCCGCGTAACCCATCTGCGTGATCCGGGTGCCGGCCTCCACCAGGCGGCGCAGGACGGCACGCTCGTGCACGATCTCCGCGTAGTACGCGGCGTTCGCGGCCGTCGGCACGGTCTGGACGAGGGTGTGCAGATAGAGGCCCCGCCGACCTTGTTGATCTCACCGCGCTTGGTGAGCTCGGCGGCGATCGTGATGGGGTCGGCCGGCTCACCCTTGGCGTAGACGTCGAGGATGGCCTGGTAGACCGGTCTCGTGGGCCGGCTTGTGAAGTCGTGGCCCTTGAGGATCTCTACGACATCGGCGATGGCGTCCTTGGATCGAGGAGCATGCCACCGAGGACGGACTGCCTCGGCGTCCAGGTCCTGCGGCGGCACCCGCTCGAACGACGGCCCGCCGCCGTCCCAGGCGGCGTTGTCCGAACCGCGCTTCGTGCTGCTCGTCGCGGCTGCGGTCCCCGTCACCGCGACGACGGGAAGCGGGCAGACGATCACTGGGGCCGTTGTCGGCCCACGGGTCGTCCAAGGGCTCGGAAATGCTCACCGAGCCACCTCCTCCCGTCCGCCGAGCGGACCTCGCCGTGCCCCTCATTTCTACGGCACGGCACTGACAAATAAGACGCCCAACTCCGGTTCTGGCGCGTCGGTTTTGTGATGGTTCACAAGCCGGTGGACGGAGCAGGCGCCGACCACCGTAGGGGCCCAGCGGGCACCGTCAGCCAATCTGGTTATCCACAGGCCATGTGGACGAGCGGCCAGATGCTGTGGAGAACTCCGCGAAACCTGTGCACGACCCGGTGGACAGCCCTGTGAACAAGCCCTCGTCCCCACCCGCGAAACCACCCCGAGCTGCGGCTTTCCTCGTCCACGCCCTGTGCAGAAGAAAACTTGCCCAGTCGGATCAAGATCGCTTCGAACCGTACCCAGAAGCACACCACGGTGAGACGGCACGTAAGGGCCGCAACGCCTTTGCATCTCTTACCTGTGGACGATTAGATTGGTGCTCATGACACAGGCCCCCGCGCGCTCCCGGAACGTCCGGCGCCGACACGACCGCGAGATCGTCGCGCTGGCCGTCCCGGCCTTCGGCGCACTCGTCGCCGAGCCCCTCTTCGTCATGGCCGACAGTGCGATCGTCGGCCATCTCGGCACCGCGCAGCTCGCCGGACTCGGCATCGCCTCGGCCCTGCTCACCACAGCCGTCAGCGTCTTCGTCTTCCTCGCCTACGCCACCACGGCGGCCGTCTCCCGGCGTGTCGGCGCGGGCGACCTGCAATCCGCGATCCCGCCAGGGCATGGACGGCATCTGGCTGGCGCTGCTGCTCGGTGCCGCCGTCACAGCCGTCGTGCTGCCCACTGCGCCCTCTCTCGTGGAACTCTTCGGCGCCTCCGACACGCGCGGCCCCGTACGCCATCACCTATCTGCGGATCTCCGCCCTCGGAATCCCCGCCATGCTGGTCGTACTGGCCTCGACCGGCGTCCTGCGCGGACTGCAGAACACCCGGACCCCGCTCTACGTCGCCATCGCCGGTTTCCTCGCCAACGCCGTCCTCAATGTCGTACTCGTCTACGGCGCCGACCTCGGCATCGCGGGCTCCGCCTGGGGGACCGTCATCGCCCAGTGCGGCATGGCGCGGTGTACCTCTGGGTGGTGGTCCGCGGGGCACGTCGGCACGGTGCCTCGCTGCGCCCGGACCTCGCCGGCATCAGGGCATCGGCCCAGGCCAGGGGCGCCGCTGCTGGTACGTACCCTCTCGCTGCGAGCGATCCTCATGATCGCCACAGCCGTGGCGGCCCGACTCGGTGACGCCGACATCGCGGCCCATCAGATCGTCCTGTCTCTGTGGAGTCTGCTGCTAGCCTTCGCCCTCGATGCCATCGCCATCGCCGGTCAGGCCATCATCGGACGCTATCTGGGAGCCGGTGATACCCAGGGCGCCCGCGATGCCTGCCGGAGGATGGTGGAGTGGGGTGTCGCGGTCGGAGTCGGGCTCGGCCTGCTCGTGGTGCTGTCACGCCCAGCGTTCCTGCCCTGTTCACCGGCGACTCCGCGGCGTCAAGGACACCGCCCTGCCCGCTCTTGTGATCGTGGCCGTCTCGCAGCCGATCTGCGGAGTGGTCTACGTCCTGGACGGGGTTCTCATGGGGGCCGGCGACGGCCCTTATCTCGCCTGGGCGATGCTGCTTACCCTGGCGGTCTTCACTCCGTGGCCCTTCTCGTCCCTGCGCTCGGCGGTGGGCCCGCCGCCTGTGGGCGGCCATGACCCTGATGATGGCGATGCGCCTGGTGACACTGTGGCTGCGTACCTGATCAGGTCGCTGGATCGTCACGGGCGCGACGCTACGGTTTCACGTGAAACATGTTGTTTCACGTGAAACGCGACCATGAAGATGGGGCCGCACCTCCCGACCGGGAGATGCGGCCCCATCTCATCGCTTCAGCGAGAGCAAAGCTCAGGCAGCGACGACCTCGATGCTGACCTTGGCGGCAACCTCGGGGTGCAGACGCACGGACGTCTCGTGAGCGCCCAGGGTCTTGATCGGCGAGCCCAGCTCGATGCGGCGCTTGTCGACCTCGGGACCACCGGCGGCCTTGATCGCCGAAGCGACGTCGGCCGGCGTGACGGAGCCGAAGAGACGACCGGCGTCGCCGGAGCGGACGGCCAGACGGACCTTCACGCCCTCGAGCTGGCCCTTCACCTGGTTGGCCTGCTCGATGGTCTGGATCTCGTGGATCTTGCGAGCACGACGGATCTGCTCGACGTCCTTCTCGCCACCCTTGGTCCAGCGGATGGCGAACTTCCGCGGGATCAGGTAGTTGCGAGCGTAACCGTCCTTGACGTCGACGACGTCGCCCCGCGGCACCGAGGCCGGAGACCTCGTGGGTGAGGATGATCTTCATGATTCGGTCACCCTTCCCTTATCGCGCGGTGGAGGTGTAGGGCAGCAGCGCCATCTCACGGCTGTTCTTCACGGCCGTGGCGACGTCACGCTGGTGCTGAGTGCAGTTGCCGGTCACGCGGCGGGCACGGATCTTGCCGCGGTCGGAAATGAACTTCCGCAGCATGTTCGTGTCCTTGTAGTCCACGTACGTGACCTTGTCCTTGCAGAATGCGCAGACCTTCTTCTTCGGCTTGCGCACAGGCGGCTTAGCCATGATGTTTCTCCTGTGTGATCAAGAAGTGTGAGTGGAGCCCGCCTAGAAGGGGGCTCGTCCGAGTAGCCGCCACCGCCGCCGGAGCCACCGCCCCAGCCGCCGCCCTGCTGACCGCCGCCACCCTGCTGGCCACCGGCGGGAGCGCCCGGTCGCCCAGGGGTCGTCGGCCGGAGCGCCGCCGCCCCGCCGGCCACCGCCGGGGCCGCCGCCCCAGCCGCCGCCACCCCTGGCCGCCACCGCCACCGCCGCCGCCGTAACCGCCCTGGCCTCCGCGGCCCTGGCCCGAGGTCTTCGTGACCTTGGCCGTGGCACTGCGCAGGCTGGCGCCGACCTCGTCGACGTCCAGCTCGTAGACCGTGCGCTTGACGCCCTCACGGTCCTCGTAGGACCGCTGCTTCAGCCGGCCCTGCACGATGACGCGCATGCCTCGCTGGAGCGACTCGGCGACGTTCTCCGCCGCCTGACGCCAGACCGAGCAGGTGAGAAAGAGGCTTTCGCCGTCCTTCCACTCGTTCGTCTGACGGTCGAAGGTGCGGGGGGTCGACGCGACACGGAACTTCGCGACGGCCGCACCGGACGGGGTGAAGCGCAGCTCGGGATCATCGACAAGATTGCCGATGACCGTGATGACGGTCTCGCCTGCCATGGGGGAACCTCTCGGCGGGTTTGCTGCTGGCTGCTTGTGCTGCTACTCGAATCCCGGGATCGGCTGAGCGGAAGGGCTCAGTGCATCTCGGGACGGAGGACGTCTGGTCCGGAGGACCGACTGTTCAGGTTCATCTGGCGGTCGAGCTCCTTGACGACCGCAGGCTCGGCCTGCAGGTCGATGACCGAGTAGATGCCCTCGGGCTTCTTCTTGATCTCGTACGAGAGACGACGACGGCCCCAGGTGTCGACCTTCTCGACCTTTCCGCCGCCGTCACGGACGACAGAGAGGAAGTTCTCGATCAGCGGGGAGACAGAACGCTCCTCGAGATCGGGGTCGAGGATGACCATCACCTCGTAGTGACGCATGTGGAACCCACCTCCTTTGGACTCAGCGGCCACGGTCGTTCCGTGGCAGGAGGGTTGCGATGCGTTGGCACCGGTATCAAGGAGTAAACCAGGACCCACTGACAATCGGGCCTCCTCCGAGGAAGCGGCCCGGCCGTGGCTGGCAGCAGACACCAGTGCAGAAGGTACAGAGTACCCGGCCACCCGCTTGCGGTTGAAATCCGGCTGTGAGGGGACACAATCGGTACTCAGCGGATGTGAAGGGCGAAGACGCACTGCCTATGGCAGGAGGTTCCCCATGGCACAGATCATGCGACCCGCCAAGCCCCGGACCGGCTTGCTGGCCACCGACGGCAGACCGCACCCCCTTCAGGACACGCTGCTGGCCGTGGGCTTGGTCCTGGCCGTGCTCGCCCTGGCCACAGCGAGCTTCCGCGGGCTCCACGTCCCTGACCTCGTGGGCAGGTCTGCTGGGTGTCCTGACCGCCGGATACGGCCAGCTCATCTCGGTGACGACGCGCGAGCGCTTCGGCCTGGTACTGGCGCTGGGGGGCTCCGCGCTCGGTCTGTTCTTCGGCATCAGTCACGGTGGGTTCTTCGGCTGAGCCCGGTCACCGCAGACCCCTTCCACCCGTACGCCGGACGGGGCGCCCACAGGGCGCAGTAGGCTTCGCGCGAGAGCCGGAGCCCCTGTACCCATGGGGACACACCAGCCCGAGGAGCGCCCCCGAATGAGCCTGACCACGGAGGACCATCAGTCGCGAGCAGCATCTGGCCTACATCCAGAGTCTGCCGGCGGCGAGTCACATGCAGGTCCCGGCATGGGCAGACGTCAAGGCGGAATGGCGCTCGGAGAACCTCGGCTGGTTCGACGACCGGACCGGTGAGCTGGTGGGCGTGGGGCTCGTCCTGTACCGGCAGCTGCCCAAGATCAAGCGGTACCTCGCCTACCTCCCCGAGGGCCCGGTCATCAACTGGTACGCGCCGAACCTCCAGGACTGGATGGAGCCCATGCTGGCGCACCTCAAGCAGCAGGGCGCCTTCTCGGTAAGATGGGCCCGCCCGTGATCATCCGTCGCTGGGACGCCACGTCCATCAAGAAGGGCATCCAGGACCCCGACGTCAAGCGCCTGCGCGACATAGAGGCCGACCACATCGAGCCGCGCGCCTTCGAGGTGGCCGGACAAGCTGCGTCGTATGGGCTGGCAGCAGGGTGAGGACGGCGGCGCCGGCTTCGGCGACGTACAGCCCCGCTACGTCTTCCAGGTGCCGCTGGCCAACCGCTCCCTGGAAGAGGTCCACAAGAACTTCAACCAGCTGTGGCGCCGCAACATCAAGAAGGCCGAGAAGGCCGGCGTCGAGGTTGTCCAGGGCGGCTACCACGACCTCGAGGAATGGCAGCGCCTGTACGAGATCACGGCCGTGCGCGACCACTTCCGGCCGCGCCCGCTGTCGTACTTCCAGCGCATGTGGGCGGCCCTCAACAACGAGGACCCCAACCGCATGCGGCTGTACTTCGCCCGGCACAACGGGGTGAACCTGTCGGCGGCGACCATGCTGGTCGTCGGCGGGCACGTCTGGTACTCCTACGGCGCCTCCGACAACATCGGCCGCGAGGTCCGGCCCTCGAACGCGATGCAGTGGGCCATGCTCCGCGACGCCTACGCCCTGGGCGCCACCGTCTACGACCTGCGCGGTATCTCCGACTCCCTGGACGAGAGCGACCACCTCTTCGGCCTGATCCAGTTCCAAGGTCGGCACGGGCGGGCAGGCGGCCGAATACCTCGGCGAGTGGGACTTCCCACTGAACAAGCTGCTCCACAAGGCGCTCGACATCTACATGTCGCGCCGCTGACCCACAGCTCACCCCCAACCCGCACCTCTGACAGCCACGAGAAAGGTCCCAGGTCCGGCCATGGCGCTCACCCTCTACGTCGACACCGCGCGCTGGCGGGCGCATCACAAGCACGTGCAGGAGCAGTTCCCCGGGCTCGTCCCGGTCTGCAAGAGGCAACGGCTACGGCTTCGGGCACGAGCGGCTGGCGGAGGAGGCCACACGGCTGGGCTCGGACGTACTGGCCGTCGGCACGACGTACGAGGCCGCCCGGATCAAGGACTTCTTCGGCGGTGACCTGCTGGTCCTGACGCCGTACCGGCGCGGCGAGGAGCCCGTACCGCTGCCCGACCGCGTCGTCCGCTCGGTATCGTCCATCGACGGCGTGTACGGCCTCGTGGGCGCACGTGTGGTCATCGAGGTGATGTCCTCGATGAAGCGGCACGGCATCAGCGAGCAGGACCTGCCGCAGCTGCACGCCGCCATAGAGAACGTCCGGCTGGAGGGCTTCGCCATCCACCTGCCGCTGGACCGTACCGACGGCTCGGACGCCGTCGAGGAGGTCATCGGCTGGATGGACCGGCTGCGCGCGGCCCGGCTGCCGCTGCACACGATGTTCGTCAGCCACCTCAAGGCGGACGAACTCGCCCGGCTCCAACAGCAGTTCCCGCAGACCCGCTTCCGCGCCCGGATCGGCACCCGGCTGTGGCTGGGCGACCACGACGCCACCGAGTACCGCGGCGCGGTCCCTGGACGTCACGCGTGTCGCCAAGGGCGAGCGCTTCGGCTACCGGCAGCAGAAGGCGGCTTCCGACGGCTTCCTGGTGGTCGTTGCGGGCGGGACGTCGCACGGCGTGGGTCTGGAGGCCCCGAGGCGCTGCACGGCGTCATGCCGCGCGCCAAGGGCGTCGCCCGGGCCGGTCCCGCCACGGTCAACCGCAATCTCGCGCCGTTCGTCTGGGGGCGGCAAGCAACGCTGGTTCGCGGAGCCGCCGCACATGCAGGTCTCGATCCTGTTCGTGCCCTCCGATGCGCCGGAGCCCAAGGTCGGTGACGAACTGGTGGCCCATCTGCGGCACACCACCACACCAGTTCGACCGGATCCTCGACCGCTAGCTCGACCGCCGGCTCGATCGCTGTAGAAAAGGCCGTACACGGTGCCTCCGTAGCGCGAAGCGCTCCCGTTCGCTAGAGCCGAACCACCCGTCTGCTGTCTCCCGCCCCAATCTCACCCGTGGCCCCTCGAAGTGGAGCTGCGGACTGCTCAGTATGAGCCCGAAGGCTGCTCGTTATAGAGCCGCGGGTCCCAGGACGAAGACGTCCTCCGCGCCGTCGAGCACACCACCGACGGATCGTCGTCCCCCTTCCTCCGAACCGGGTCCCGGTCCGGCACTGAGGATGCCCGCAGACCATGACGCAGAGGAACAAGCGTTCCCCAGCAGGTGCCACGCCGATGGCCCGAGTGATAGCCGTCCGTCGGCGAGACCGCCGCGTGGGCGTCGCCGCTGGTCGTGTACGCGAGGTACATCCGAGATACCAGGAAGTAGCCACCTCGCACGCCTGCAGATCGAAGTCCGCGCCACTTCACGGCCGGGGCCAGCGCAGCCAGCTGAACCAGCCACAGCACGTACTGCGGCGAGGTAAACCTTGTTGGTGAGGATGAACGCCGCGACGATCAGGAAGGCGAGCTGGGCGAATCGCGGACGCCTGGGGGCGGTCAGTGTGAGCGCCGCGATGGCGCCGCAGCACAGCAGCACATCAGCAGGGTGGCGAGCGTGTTGAAGGCAGTCTCGGTGCTGGGCGGATTGTCGGTGTTCTGGACCATGGATCAGCTAGAAGGAGTTCGAAGTCGACGCCGCGTTCCTGGCTGAAGGTATAGAACTTCGACCAGCCGTCGAAGGCGGAGAGCATCACCGGCAGGTTCACCACGAGCCAGGCGACGGCCGCGCCCCCCCAGACCTTTCCGAACTCCCGCCATCTGCGCTGCTCGCCAGCGAGGTACGACAGCGGACCGAGGATCAGGAGGGGGTAGAGCTTGGCGGCCGTGGCCAGGCCCAGCAGAACACCGAAGGCCAGTGGGCGCCCCGCGACCACACGAGGATCGCGGCGGTTCGTCAGGGCGGCCTCCAGTAGATCCCAGTTGACGGTGGCAGTCAGCGCGAAGGCGGGTGCGAGGGGCGACCAGCAGAGGTATCCCAGGGCCGCCGGGTGTGCGTGCGGGTCACGCAGACGGCGTGACGGCCGCGCACCATGAGCATCCCGGCGTTGACCATCAGTACCACTGTTCCTGGTCCTGAATGGTGCCGCTGCCCGGTGTGAGCCAGGACGCGGCCTCCATGAACACGCCGGTCAGCACCGGGTACTCGAGGTACTCCATGTCGCCCGGGAGCTTGTCGAAGTACGGCACCAGGCCGTCGACGAACCCCGCGCCCCTGGTAGAGGTGCGGGATGTCGGGTAGCACGCGTGCGTGTACTGGGAGCTGGCACCGAAGAACCAGGCACCGTTGTAACAGGGCGCCTTCTGGACCAGGCCGAGGGCGAACATGCCGATCGCCACGAGCCCGATCACCCGCACGGGGGGTCCACCAGGACGTCCCGAGCAGGGCCCGGCGGCCGACAGGGCCGCCGATCAGCTCGCTGCCGGCGCGGCGACCGTGTCCTCCCTGGTCGGCCGCACGGTGTCCGGCTCGTGCCGCTGGCTGGCGTCGATTCTGCACTGGGCATAGGGCACGTCCTGCCGTACGCACCTGGGAATACGGCGAGGCCGCCGCACCCCTGTGGATGCGGCGGCCCCTGTTTCACGTGAAACTTGCGGGTGTTTCACGTGAAACACCCATGCCGGATATTCCGGCGGCTAAGCCGTTCTGGCCGGAGATGAAGCCGCCGCCTCCGTTCTGGTTGCCTCTGCTGTCGTCCTCTTCCCCTGTCTCACTGGGCGACGTCGAAGGGGACGGACTGCCTTCCGAGCCACCGTTCTCGTTGCCGGCGTTCTCATTGCCGCTGTTGTCGCCGTCCTCGCAGTTGAACTCGAAGACGCCGCAGGTGTTGCTCGGCGAGGGCGAAGGGCTGGTCTCGGTCTTACTGGGCGACGGCGTCGGTGACGGACTCGTCTCCTCCTCCGTCTGGGAGGGCGAGGGAGTCGGGCTGGGCGGCGGGGTGTCGTTGATGACCTCGCCGATGGGCTCCGGCTTCGGGAACTTCTCCGCCTTGGTGCCCTTCAGCGCGTCTTCCATGTAGTCCTGCCAGATGATGGACGGGAAGGACGCACCGTGGATCTTCTTCTCGCCACCCGTTCCGATACATCTCCAGGAACGAGCGGTTCTTGATGGTCTCGTCGTCCGGGTAGCGGAACATGCTGATCGCGGTCGACAGCTGCGGGGTGCTAGCCGACGAACCAGGCGGACTGGTTGCCGTCCGTGGTACCGGTCTTGCCGGCCACCTCTCGGCCGGCCAACTAGGCGTTGGAACCCGTTCCGTCCTCGACGACGGTCTTCCAGGACGTCCGTGACGTTGTCCGCGACCTTCGCGGTGAACGCCTGCTT
Source organism: Streptomyces thinghirensis (assembly GCA_021502835.1). Next base: position 54,261 of record JAKFGP010000067.1, on the reverse strand, counting down.
GGTCTCCACCTTGTGCGTGTAGACCGTGCCGCCCTTGTTCGACACCTTGGTGACGGAGAAGGGCTCGCGCTGCTTGCCACTGTCCGCGAAGGTGGCGTACGCGCCCGCCATGCGGATGGCGCTCGGGTCCGAGACACCGAGGAGAAGGACGGGTAGGAGGAGCCCGCCAGGCTGTCCTCCAGGAGTCCGGCGTCGACGGCGGCCTCCTCTCAACTTGTCCAGGCCGACATCCATGCCGAGCTGAACGAAGGCGGAGTTGACCGACTTCCCGCATGGCCTTCACGCAGGTCGATCTTGTAGTCAGGCGCTTCACCGACGTCTTGCTTGCCGTCGTTCTCCTGACGCCACTGCTCGCCCTTCTCGTTCTGCCAGACCGAGCCGTCATAGTTCTTGATCTTGAGGTTGTTCTTGCCGCTGTAGAGGCTCTTCGGGGAGACGACGGTGCGTTCGTCCTGAGCCTGGGTCTCACCGAGTTCGGGATCGCGCACGCCCCACTTCATCGCGGCCGCGAGCACATACGGCTTGAATGTCGAACCGACCTGGGCGCCGGTGACGTCGGCGTTGTTGGTGGTCTTGGTGGCGTCCTCACCGCCGTAGATGGCCTCGATGGCGCCGGTCTCGGGTTCACCAAGCCCCGCCGAACTGGACGTGTGTCCGTCTCGGGGCGCTTCTCGGGGTCGATATTCTTCTTGTAGACCTTCTGGACCGCGGTTTCGAGATCCTGGACCTTCTTCTTGTCGGCCAAGGTCGTGTAGATCGAGTAGCCGCCCTTCTCCAGCTTCTGCTCAGTAGCGACGCCGCTCCGGACCACGGGAGCCTTGGCAAGCCTGACGAGGTAACCGGTCTCGCCGCCCAGCTGCGGTTCGACCTGCGGATTCTCCACCTTGGGGGTTCCGTGAACCTCGCCCGGTCCTCCCCGGCTCAGATGCCCGTACTCCACCATCTTGTCGGGCGTGTCCTGCATCTGGGCGTTGGCACGCTTGCTGTTGGCCTGCTGCGTGGCGGCCGGGTCGATCGAGTCGCGCCCCCGGGTCGTAGTACGTGGCGCCCTTGAGCATCGCGGACAGGAAGGCCACTGGCCCGCGTTGAGATCGACGGCGTCCACGTTGAAGTACGCGCGTGCGGCCGCCTGGATGCCATAGGCGCCACGGCCGTAGTACGCGGAGTTCAGGTAGCCCTCGAGATCTCGTCCTTGGGTACCTCGGTACCGACCTTGATCGAGACGAAGATCTCCTTGACCTTGCGGGAGATCGTCTGCGACTGGTCGTTCAGCATCGCGTTCTTCACGTACTGCTGGGATGGTGGAACCACCCTGCGTGTCACCGCCCTGGCCATGTTGAACACGGCGCGGGCGATGCCCTTGGGGTCGATGCCGCTGTCGGGTAGGAACGTCTTGTTCTCCTGGGAAATGATCGCGTTGCGCATTTCGCTGGGGATCCTGGGAGAGGTCGACGCTCTGGCGGTTCCGGTCACCGCCCGTGGCGGCCATCTGGGCGCCGTCGGCCCAGTAGTAGACGTTGTTTCTGAGCTTCCGCGATCTTTGGCGACGTCAGGGATGCCCACCATGGCGCAGGCGATGCCTGCGGCGGCCGCCGACTGCCGAAGAAGCCGATGCACAGCCCGGAGACAAGCTTCCAGGAGGGCATCCAGCGACGCCACCCATCCCGGTCTCCGCGCGGATAGTCGATCATCCGCTTCTTGCCGGGCGGGGCCGCGCGCCCTCTGCCGACCACGACCGGCCCGGCAGAATCGGCTCGCCGGCCGCCGCGGCCCGGCTCGGCCGCTCTCACGGCGACCGCCTCCGCCCCGCTGTGCCGCGCGCCGGGCTTCGGCACGGCTGCCGTACGGACGCTCCTCGTCCTCCGGACCGTACGAGCCGGACGGAGACCCTGTGGCGCCTCGCGGTGCCGCACGGCGACCGGAGGACGAGCCGGACTGGCCGCGTCGGCCGCGCACGTCCGCCTCCCTGCGGCTGCGGCGGTTTGCGACGGTGCTCGCTCATCGAACGACTACTCCTCGGGCAGGCGCACCTTTGCGCGCCTGGTAAAGGCGGCTGGTTTCCGGTCCCCCCGAAGTACGGATGCGGTCCCTTCCGCATTAACCCGTACTGCACCAGGGACGAGGACGCCCCCCACGCGTCACTCGGTTCCTGTGGTTTGGCGCACAGACTACGCACCGTCAAAACCCCCGAGCCTCAAGTTCACCTCAAATCAGGCAACTTGCACTCGATGAATCCCTGATGTGACCCCGTTCACGAGTTCCCCCTCTTGTCGCACGCGGAAGCTCGTTCTATCGTGCTGATGTATCGAGTCGATACATCAGCGCGGCATAGGGACGAGAGGAGGCGACGATGAGCCGACGTTCCGGCATCCTCGAGTTCGCCGTACTCGGCCTGCTCCGCGAATCCCCGATGCACGGCTATGAGCTGCGTAAACGACTCAACACGTCACTGGGTGTGTTCCGGGCGTTCAGCTACGGGACGCTCTACCCCTGCCTCAAGACGCTGGTCGCCAACGGCTGGTTGATCGAGGAACCGGGGAACGTCGACGAGGCCGCCGCGTCCCTCACGGGGCGCCGCGCCAAGATCGTCTACCGGTTGACGGCCGAAGGTAAGGAACACTTCGAGCAGCTCCTCTCCCAGACCGGCCCGGACGCCTACGAGGACGAGACCTTCGCCGCTCGCTTCGCGTTCTTCGGGCAGACGTCGCGTGACGTGGCGCATGCGCGTGCTCGAGGGCCGTCGCAGTCGGCTGGAGGAGCGCCTGGAGAAGATGAGCGCCTCCTTGGCGCGTACCCGGGAGCGGCTCGATGACTACACGCTTGAGCTCCAGCGCCACGGAATGGAGTCCGTGGAGCGCGAGGTGCGCTGGCTGAACGAGCTCATCGAGAGCGAGCGGGCGGGGCGGGACTGCGGGGTTCCGCCGCGGAGGGGACCGCTCAACAGGACAGGACATCTGGAGCGACGGGCGGCCTGCCCCGGCCGGGGGACGACCCCCGGCCGGATACGCCCGGCACACCGCCATGTGAGCGCCCAGTCAGGGCCTACTCGTACACACAGGGAGCAACCGGAATGGGTTCGGCTCGCGTAGCCATCGTCGGTGTGGGCAACTGCGCCGCATCGCTGGTGCAGGGCGTCGAGTACTACAAGGGACGCCGGACCCGGCGGCCAAGGTCCCCGGCCTGATGCACGTCCAGTTCGGCGACTACCACGTCAGTGACATCGAGTTCGTCGCCGCCTTCGACGTGGACGCCAAGAAGGTCGGCCTGGACCTCGCGGACGCCATCGGCGCCTCCGAGGACTAACACCATCAAGATCTGCGACGTCCCGAACAGCGGCGTCCAGGTCCAGCGCGGTCACACGTACGACGGTTCTCGGCAAGTACTACCGCGAGACCATCGAGGAGTCCGCCGAGGCGCCGGTCGACGTCGTCCAGATCCTCAGGACCAGCAGGTCGACGTTCTCGTCTGCTACCTGCCCGTCGGTTCCGAGGACGCGGCGAAGTACTACGCCCAGTGCGCCATCGACGCCAAGGTCGCCTTCGTCAACGCCCTCCCGGTCTTCATCGCCGGCACCAAGGAGTGGGCGGACAAGTTCACCGAGGCGGGTGTCCCGATCGTCGGCGACGACATCAAGTCGCAGGTCGGCGCCACCATCACGCACCGCGTCATGGCGAAAGCTGTTCGAGGACCGGGGCGTCGTCCTGGACCGCACGATGCAGCTGAACGTCGGCGGCAACATGGACTTCAAGAACATGCTCGAGCGCGAGCGCCTGGAGTCCAAGAAGATCTCCAAGACGCAGGCCGTCACCTCCCAGATCCCCCGACCGGGACCTGGGCGCGGACAACGTCCACATCGGCCCGTCCGACTACGTCGCCTGGCTGGACGACCGCAAGTGGGCCTACGTCCGCCTGGAGGGCCGTGCGTTCGGTGACGTCCCGCTGAACCTGGAGTACAAGCTCGAGGTCTGGGACTCCCCGAACTCTGCCGGTGTCATCATCGACGCCCTGCGCGCCGCGAAGATCGCCAAGGACCGCGGCATCGGCGGGCCGATCCTCTCCGCGTCGAGCTACTTCATGAAGTCCCCGCCGGTCCAGTACTTCGACGACGAGGCCCGTGCCAACGTCGAGAAGTTCATCGCCGGCGAGGTCGAGCGCTGACGAGCGCGGACTCCGGTCCGTCGAGGTCCCCGGGTCGCTTGACCCGGGGACCTTCCCGTATGTGAGGCTGTGCCCCATGGCCGTCGTCCGTGACCTGCGCCTCCTGCTGCGCCTGAAGGGCTTCCGGCGCCTGCTCGCCGTACGCCTGCTCTCCCAGGGCGCCGACGGCGTCTACCAGGTCGCGCTCGCCACCTATGTGGTCTTCTCCCGGAGAAGCAGACCTCGCCCGCCGCGATCGCCTCCGCGATGGCGGTTCTGCTGCTCCCGTACTCCCTGGTGGGGCCCCTTCGCCGGCGTTCTGCTGGACCGCTGGCGCCGCCGCCAGGTCTTTCTGTACGGCAACCTGCTGCGCGCCGTACTGGCATCGGTGACGGCCGTGCTGATGATCGCCTCCGTCCCGGACTGGCTCTTCTACGTCTCGGCCCTCTGCGTCACCGCCGTCAACCGCTTCGTTCTCGCAGGCCTGTCCGCCGCGCTGCCGCGTGTGGTGGACGAGGAGCGTCTGGTGGTCGCCAACTCGCTCTCTCCGACGGCCGGCACCCTGGCCGCGACGGCCGGCGGCGGCCTCGCCTTCGTCGTACGCCTCGTGGTCGCGGACTCCGATGCCGCCGTGGTGCTGCTCGGGGCCGCCCTGTACCTGTGCGGGGCGCTGGCGTCGCTTCGCATCGCCGTGGAGCTGCTGGGCCCCGATCCCGCGCTCGTCCCGCCTCGGCTGGCCTCGGCTCTCGTCGGCACCGCTCGCGACCTGGTGGCGGGGGTACGTCATCTCGCCGCACCCGCACGCCGGGGAAGCGGCCTGGTCGCTCGCGGGCATGACGCTGATGCGGTTCTGCTACGGCGCCCTGCTGGTGATGCTGCTGATGCTGTGCCGGTACGCCCTGACCTCGGACACGGACGAGGGGCTCGCTCTGCTGGGGCTGGCCCTGGGCGTCTCCGGCACGGGCTTCTTCGCGGCCGCGGTGATCACTCCCTGGGCGGCGGGACGGCTCGGGCCCGGCCGCTGGCTGGCGGTGTGCGCGGGGGCCGCCACGGTGCTGGTCCCGGCACTCGGTCTGCCGTTCGCCACCGTGCCGCTGCTCGCCGCCGCGTTCGTCCTGGGCCTGACGACGCAGGGGGGCGAAGATCGCGACCGACACGGTCGTGCAGTCCTCGGTCGACGATGCCTTCCGTGGCCGGATCTTCTCCGTGTACGACGTGCTGTTCAACGTCGCCTTCGTCGGCGCCGCCGGGGTGGCCGCGTTGATGCTGCCGCCGGACGGGCGGTCGGTGCCGCTGGTCGTGACGGTCGCCCTGGTCTACGGAGTGGTTGCGACAGCTATGGCCCGGTTTGAGAGCCAGTAAGTGTCACATCAGTGCCACAGAGCCCCACCGGACTACAGAGATGTCAGTGGGACCCGGTAGCTTACGTGCGTCTTATTTCGCGCCATGTCCGCGACACGCACCTATGTTTTCAGGGGGACCCCCAGTGACCACTCCGCCGCCGCCCCAGGGCAACCCGTTCGCGCAGGGCCAGCCGCAGGCTCCGCAGCAGCCCCACGGACAGAATCCCTTCGCCCAGGGTCAGCAGCCGGGCTTCCCGCAGCAGCCTGGTCAGCCCGGTTTCCCTCAGCAGGGTGCACCGTGCGCCCCGGTGCCGCCGCAGCCGCCGCGCCGCAACAAGTTCAAGCTGATCAAGAACATCGTCATCGCCGTGGTCGTTGTCGGTGTGGCCGTCGGCGGCTACATCGCCAGCCGGGACGACGCCACCTCGGCCGCGGTCGGCGACTGCATGCACCGTGGCAGCAGCAGCGACAGCAACCCGGACCTCGAGATCGTCGACTGTGGCGACTCGAAGGCCCAGTACGTGGTGCTGGCCAAGGTCGAGGGTTCCTACTCCGCTCTCACCGCCGAGAACAAGTGCTCGGAAGAGGCCAAGGACTTCCAGTACTCGTACACCGAGAGCGGCAGCGGCAGCGACTTCCTGCTCTGCCTGAAGGACTACAAGAAGTAGGGCAAAGAAGCAGGGCAGAGGTTCGGACGCTTCACGCGGACGGTCTTGAGGGGCGGTGTTTCACGTGAAACACCGCCCCCTTCAGCTTGTTCGCCGCCAGCCTCACGCTTTTCGTCACCGGCGTCGTGTTTCACGTGAAACATGACGCCGGTCCACGCTTCACGCCTCCTGCTCGGCCCACCACTCCTTGAGCGCCGCCACCGCCGCGTCGTGTTCCATCGGCCCGTTCTCCAGGCGGAGCTCCAGCAGGTGCCTGTAGGCCTGACCGACGGCCGGTCCGGGACGGACGCCGAGGATCTCCATGATCTGGTTGCCATCCAGGTCCGGGCGGATCGCGTCCAGTTCCTCCTGCTCCTGGAGCTGCGCGATCCGTTCCTCCAGCCCGTCATACGCGCGCGACAGCGCAGAGGCCTTGCGCTTGTTGCGGGTCGTGCAGTCCGAACGGGTCAGCTTGTGGAGCCGGTCGAGCAGCGCTTGCCCGGCGTCCCGGACATACCGACGGACCGCCGGAGTCCGTCCACTCGCCCGTGCCGTAACCATGGAAACGCAGGTGCAGCTCGACCAGGCGTGAGACATCCTTCACCAGGTCGTTGGAGTACTTGAGAGCGGTCATGCGCTTCTTCGTCATCTTGGCCCCGACCACTTCGTGGTGGTGGAACGAGACCCGGCCGTCCTTCTCGAAGCGGCGCGTGCGCGGCTTGCCGATGTCGTGCAGCAGGGCCGCAAGGCGCAGGGTCAGGTCGGGGCCCTCGTTCTCCAGGGCCATCGCCTGCTCCAGGACGATGAGTGTGTGGTCGTAGACGTCCTTGTGCCGGTGGTGCTCGTCCCGCTCCAGGCGCAGCGCCGGCAGCTCGGGCAGGACCCGCTCGGCGATACCGCTCTCCACCAGCAGGCTCAGCCCCTTGCGCGGGTGAGAGGAGAGGACCAGCTTGTTCAGCTCGTCCCGGACCCGCTCGGCCGAGACGATGTCGATGCGTCCGGCCATGTCCTTCATCGCGGCGACCACCTCGGGAGCCACCTCGAAGTCCAGCTGCGCGGCGAACCGCGCGGCCCGCATCATCCGGAGCGGATCGTCGGAGAAGGACTCCTCGGGGGTGCCCGGAGTACGCAGCACACGCGCCGCGAGATCGTCGAGTCCGCCGTGCGGATCGATGAACCTCTTCTCCGGGAGCGCGACGGCCATCGCGTTCACCGTGAAGTCACGCCGGACGAGGTCCTCCTCGATGGAGTCGCCGTACGACACCTCCGGCTTGCGCGACGTGCGGTCGTACGCCTCCGACCGGTAGGTGGTCACCTCGATCTGCCAGCCGTCTTTCTGCGCCCCGACAGTGCCGAACGCGATCCCGACCTCCCAGACGGCGTCCGCCCAGGGCCGCACGATCTTCAGTACGTCCTGCGGGAGGGCGTCGGTCGTGAAGTCCAGGTCGCTGCCGAGCCGGCCGAGCAACGCGTCCCGGACCGAGCCACCGACCAGGGCAAGAGAGAACCCGGCCTCCTGAAAGCGGCGGGCGAGGTCGTCGGCGACAGGGGCGACCCGCAGCGGTTCGCTCACGGCGCGGGGCTGCTCCTGGCTGAGGGCACTGGGGCTGGCTTCGTTGGCGTTCGGCACAACAGAAGAGGGTACGTGGCCCGAGCGGAGACCGACGTCCCCATTGATCGGTGATCGCGCACCGAAAACCCCACTTCCACTGCGCTCCCTTTATAGGCGCACATACGGGGCAGCCGCGCTCGGTGGCGGATCTTGTGGCCTACTCCGCGGCACTTCCCCTCGGCGCGCATCGTTACCATTCGTGGACGCACATTCCGACGACCACTGACGACGACGAGGGACGGGCGAGCGCGTGGCCGAGGCGGCAGACTTCCAGGGGACCAGTCCCTCACCTGCCCGCCGGTGGCTACGGCGCACCACGGCGCTGATCGCCGGGGCGCCGCTGCTGGCCGGCCTGGTGCAGCTGCCGGCCGCCGGATCGGCGCACGCCGACGGGCAGTCTTCGGCCAAGGCCGACGCGGATTCGGGCTCGGTGGCCGTCGCGGTCGACTCACTCACTCCCTCCGCGCCCACGGACGGGGACACGGTGACCGTGTCGGGCACCGTGACCAACCACGGCAAGCAGGCCGTCACCGACGCCCACGTGGGCCTGCGCGTGGGGCCCGAGGTCAACACCCGCTCGTCCCTCGACGCGATCGCCAAGGACAGCAACGATCTTCAGGGGACCATCGCCCCGGAGATCGACGACAAGTACACCGAGAAGTTCTCCAAGCTCAGCCCCGGCGTCGCCGAGCACTTCAACATCTCCGTGCCGGTCGACGACCTGGACCTGGGCGAGGACGGCGTCTACGAATTCGCCGTCTCGCTGTCCGGGGAGACCTCCGCGCAGCCTTGGGAGCAGATCCTCGGCATCCAGCGGACCTTCCTGCCCTGGCAGCCCGACGAGGCCGACCCCAAGACGAAGACGACGGCTCTGTGGCCGCTCGTGTCGACCACGCACATGGCCGCCGAGACGGGACCGAACGAGGAGCAGACACCGGTCTTCCTCAATGACGACCTGGCCAAGGAGATCTCCCCGGGGGCCGGCTGAACCAGATGGTGACGCTGGGCAAGGACCTCGACGTCACCTGGGTGGTCGACCCGGACCTGCTGGCCTCCGTCGACGCGATGACGGGCAGCTACCGCGTCCGGGACGGCGACAAGACGGTCGCCGGCACCCATCAGGCGGTCGCCAAGCAGTGGCTCGCCGAGCTGCAGGACGCGGTGGCCGACAAGGAGGTCGTCGCCCTTCCCTTCGCCGACCCGGACCTGGCGTCCCTGGCCCACAACGGCACGGATGTCACCGGATCGCTGAACCAGCTGAAGAGTGCCACGGACGTCATCGACAACACGGTCGAGCCGATCCTCCACGTGAAGCCGAACACCGACTTCGCCTGGCCCGTGGACGGCGCCGTCGACGGGTCGATCGTCAAGGTCGCCACCTCCGCGGGCGCCGACAAGGTGATCGCCCGTAGCGACAGCCTCCAGGAGACCAGCGGCCTGCCGTACACGCCCTCCGCGGCCCGCCCCATCGGCGGCGGCGACGGCCGTCGTCGCGGACGCCCGGCTGTCCACCGCGTTCGAGGGCGATCTGACGAGGGCCTCCGCGTCCACGCTCGCGGTGCAGCGGTTCCTCGCCCAGAGCCTGGCCATGGGCCTCCAGACCGGCAAGCAGCGCAGCGTCGTCATCGCCCCGCAGCGCATGCCCTCCGGGAACCAGGCACGCGCGATGGCCGAGGCACTGCGGGCGCTGCAGGGCGGTACCTGGTCCGAGTCGCAGAAGCTGGCGGCGGCCGCCACGGCCAAGCCGGACCCGGACGCCACCACCAAGGTGCCCGGAACCTCCTCCTACCCCTCGGCGCTGCGCAAGAAGGAACTGCCCCGGACGGCGTTCGTGCAGATCGCGCGGACGCAGGACACGCTCGGCAACTTCAAGGTCGTCCTGTCGGACCCGTCCCGGGTGGTGACGCCGTTCGGGCGCGCACTGAACCGGGAGATGTCCGCATCGTGGCGAGGCCGGGCCGCCGAGGCGGAGTCCTTCCGCGACGACGTGAAGTTGTACCTCGACGGGCTGACCGGCCGGGTCAGACTGATCGACAAGTCGGAGACGAAGCTCTCCGGTCGCAGCGCCACGATTCCCGTGACGGTGCAGAACAACCTGGTGCAGGACGTCGGCCCCTTGGTCCTGCGGCTCACCTCGACCAACCCGACGCGGCTCGAGATCGATGGCGCCGCCTACGAGGAGCAGCCGATCTCGGTCTCCGGCGGCCACAGCCAGTCGGTGAAGTTCACCACGTCGGCCAACGCCAACGGCCGTGCGACGGTGATCGCCCAGCTGTACACGATGGACGGGCGGCAAGTACGGCGAGCCCGTCACCTTCGACGTGAAGGTCACCGAGATCACGGCCACCGTGATGCTCGTCATCGGCGGCGGTGTCCTGCTGCTCGTCCTCGCCGGCTTCCGGATGTACACAGCGCAAGCGGCTGCCGCCGCCGCGACGCGGGAGAAGAGCGAAACCGGCGAGACGGAGCAGCCCGATGACTCGGAGGGCTCGAGAACTCCGGGAACGGTCCGCAGAACCCGGAAGCCTCCGACGAACGTCTCAAGGAAGAGTCCGAGGCACGCCCCCGGGCAGGCGACCCGGAGCAGCCGAGTGACCCGACACCGGACACCGCAGCGGAAGCGCCGACCCGTCCGGCACGGGTGAGAGAGTGGACCGTTGAGGATGTCGTGGCCGGTGGGCCCGGGACGATGAGGTGGGGTAACCATGAACGCGCCGTACGACGGTGACCGCCGTCAGACCGTGGACGGCTCAGGTAACCCCGAGGGTCCGCCGCCCGACCCCGGCCAGGCACCGCCGCAGCCGCCACGCGGACATGTACCTCCAGGACGCCTACGACCAGGGATCCCTACCGGGCGCAGGACCTCTCGGCCCAGGACCCGGTCTCCGAGGCGCTCTACGACCGCGCCGCGCACCCCCGCCGCCCCCGGGCACGTATCCGCCGCAGCAGCCGCTGTACTCCCAGCCCTCCCAGTCTCCCTACGCCCCCCGACCCACGCGTCTGGGCCCAGACCCCAGCCCCCGAGCCGGAGGGCCCGACGCAGTACCTGCCGTACGGCGACGACCCGCGGACCACCCAGTACGTCGGCGTGGACGACCTGGTCACCCAGGCCGGCGAGCAGCGCCACGAGCCGGACGCCTTCGCCCACCTCTTCCGGGACCAGCAGCAGGGCGGCGGCCACCCCTCCTACGACGACCACGCCTCCGTGCCCGCCCCCGCACCGGCGCCGGGGCAGTACGACGGGACACCGGGGCCGGGACAGTACGGCGCGCCCCAGGGACCCGACCCGTACGGGAACGCACCGGCCTACGGTCAGTACGGCGGCCCCGCTCCGGCGCCCGGGCAGCAGCACGCGGCGCCCGCGCCTGGCCAGTACGCGGTGGCGCCCACTCCGGAAGCGGCCGAGGCGCCCCTCCAGGAGCCGAGCTCGCCACCGCACCGGCCGCCGCGCCAAGAAGGGCGGGCGGGCGGGGGGCCTGCTGAAGTCGAGCGCCGTGATGGCGGCGGGCACGATGGTGTCGCGGCTCACCGGGTTCATCCGATCCGCGATGATCGTCTCGGCGCTGGGACTCGCGCTGCTGGGCGAGTCGTTCCAGATCGCCTACCAGCTGCCGACGATGATCTACATCCTGACCGTCGGCGGCGGCCTCAACTCGGTCTTCGTCCCGCAGCTCGTGCGCGCCATGGAAGGAGGACAAGGACGGCGGCGAGGCCTACGCCAACCGGCTTCTGACCCTGGTCATGGTCGCCCTCGGGGTGCTCACCGCGCTCGCCATGCTCGCGGCACCGCTGCTGGTTCGCGCGCTCTCGAACCCGGTCGCCTCCAACCCGGCGGCCAACGAGACGGCCGTCACCTTCACCCGGTACTTCCTGCCGTCCATCTTCTTCATGGGCGTTCACGTGGTGATGGGGCAGATCCTCAACGCCCGCGGCCGGTTCGGCGCGATGATGTGGACCCCGGTCCTGAACAACATCGTCATCATCGTCACGCTCGGCACGTTCATCTGGGTCTACGGCACCGCCGGCGACTCCGGCATGACGGTCCAGAACATCCCGCCGGAGGGCGAGCGGCTGCTCGGCGTCGGCGTACTCCTCGGCCTCGTGGTCCAGGCCCTGGCGATGATCCCTACCTGCGCGAGACCGATTCAAGCTGCGGCTGCGGTTCGACTGGAAGGGTCACGGCCTGGGCAAGGCCGCGATGCTCGCCAAGTGGACGATCCTGTTCGTCCTCGCCAACCAGGCCGGCGCCCTCGTCGTCACCCAGCTGGCCACGGCGTCGGTCACGGACACCAACATCCCCGGCACCGGTTTCAGTGCCTATGCCAACGCCCAGCTGATCTGGGGCCTGCCGCAGGCCATCATCACCGTCTCTCTGATGGCCGCGCTGCTGCCCCGCATCTCCCGCTCGGCATCCGAGAACGACGGCGGCGCGGTCCGCGACGACATCTCCCAGGGCCTGCGCACGACAGCCGTCGCGATCGTGCCGGTCTCCTTCGGCTTCGTCGCCCTCGGTATCCCGATGTGCACGCTGATCTTCGGCTCCTCGGGCACGGGCGCTGCCACCAACATGGGCTACATGCTGATGGCCTTCGGCCTCGGTCTCGTCCCGTACTCCGTGCAGTACGTCGTCCTGCGTGCCTTCTACGCCTATGAGGACACCCGGACGCCCTTCTACAACACGGTCATCGTGGCCGCGGTCAACGCCACCGCCGCGGGGCTCTGTTACTTCCTGCTCCCGGCGCGCTGGGCCGTCGTAGGCATGGCCGCCTCCTACGGCCTGGCCTACGTGATCGGCGTGGGTATCGCCTGGCGCAGGCTGCGCAAGCGGCTCGGCGGGGACCTGGACGGCGCCCGGGTGCTGCGTACGTACGCCCGGCTGTGCATCGCGTCCGTCCCGGCCGCCCTGCTCAGCGGTGCGGCCTGCTACGCGATCAGCCGTGCGCTCGGCCAGGGCGTACTGGGGTCGTTCGCGGCGCTGCTGGCCGGCGGGCTGCTCCTGTTCGGCGTCTTCTTCGTCGCCGCCCGCCGGATGCGTATCGAGGAAGTCAACTCGCTGGTCGGCATGGTGCGCGGACGCCTGGGACGCTGAGACCCGGGGTAGGCGCACAACCATCGTCCGCCGCCGTGTGTCGTGCATAGCGCCGGACTGTGGGCACAATTGGGTTCGGCGTCGGACTGCGCGCATCGGGAGTCGGCCGGCGCGCATCGAATGGGGAGGCAGGAACGACGGTGGCGGAACGGAGCACAGCTGCCGTCGACGTGGCAGACAACAGCGGCGATGAGCCGCTGACCGCCCAGGCGGACCAGTCCACGGCCGACGGGGTGGCCAACAACCGGGAGCGGGAAACGGACAGCGACGAGGCACAGGGGAGCCCCACGAGCGAGGATTCCGGCAAGGCCTCGCCTCCCGAACTGCACAGCGGGCACAAACTCGCCAGACGCTACCGCCTCGAGGAGTGCGTCACCCGTCTGGACGGCTTCAGCAGTTGGCGGGCCGTCGACGAGAAACTCCGCCGCGCCGTCGGGGTCCACATCCTTCCGGCGGACCACTCACGCGCCCGCTCCGTGCTGGCCGCGCACGTTCCTCCGCCCTTCTCGGCGACCCCCGCTTCGTTCAGGTCCTCGACGCCGTCGAGGACAACGACATCGTCTACGTCGTGCACGAGTGGCTCCCCCGACGCCACCGAGCTGACCGCTCTGCTCGCCTCCGGCCCGCTGGAGGTGTACGACGCCTACCAGATGGTGAGTCAGGTCGCGGGCGCCATGGCGGCCGCCCACCGTGAGGGCCTCGCCCATCTGCGCCTGAGCCCCACCGGGCGGTGCTGCGGACGTCGACGGGCCAGTGGCGGATCCGCGGACTCGCCGTCAACGCCGCGCTGCGCGGCATCAGTTCCGACACCCCGCACGCGCACCGACACCGAGGCGATCGGTGCCCTGCTGTACGCCACGCTCACCCAGCGCTGGCCGTACGAGAGCGACCGCCCACGGCCTGGCCGGTCTGCCCGGGGACATCGGGCTGATCCCCCGGACCAGGTGCGCGCGGGCGTCCACCGCGGCCTGTCCGAGCTCGCCATGCGGGCGCTCGCCAACGACGGCGCCACCGCCTCCCGCCACGAGTCTCCGTGCACCACGCCGGAGGAACTGGTGAAGGCGATCGGCGAGATGCCCCGCATCCGCCCGCCGGAGCCTGCCTACACCGCGCCGCCCGCGTACCAGCGCACCGCCTACCAGCAGGGCGCCTACGGCCGTCCGGCACCGCACCCCGGCGCCACCCAGCCGGTGCCGACCCCGCCGCCCCCGCTGCAGAGCCGTACCGGCAAGGCACTGAAGTGGAGCGTCTCCGCCCTGCTCATCGCCGCGCTCGGCCTGGGCAGCTGGCAGCTCCGCGGACGCCATCATGGAACGGGGCGGCAAGGCGGACGACCAGAACCAGACGCAGACGACGGACGGCGACAACGACAAGAGTCCGAAGGTCCCGGTGGCCGGTAAGCCGGTGCCCATCGTCGACGCTCGGGACTTCGACCCCTTCGGCGATCAGTCCGAGAAGCCGTCCGAGATAAAGAACGTCTACGACAACAGCACGTCCACCTACTGGCAGACGGACTACTACTTCAGTTCCGACTTCGGCCGCCTGAAGTCAGGGGTCGGCGTCGTCGTGGACCTCGGCAAGGTCCAGCAGGTTGGAAAGGTGACCGTCTCCTTCGTCGGGAGCACGTCGGTCGAACTACGGAGCGCGTCGAAGGAGGCCACTGCGGGGCCGACGTCCTTCGACGAATACCGCAAGGTCGCCGAGGGCTCGGGCACTACAGTCGAACTCAAGCCGGGCAAGACTCTCCAGAGCCGGTACCTCCTGGTATGGCTGACCGATCTGCCGATGCAGTCGGACGGGCAGTGGCGCGGCCGCCTGACAGACATCAAGGTGACCAGCTGACAGCATCTGCCGTAGGGAGGGTGCGATGGCGGGCAGCGCGAGTCGTGACGGCGTGAGCGATCAGGACCTCCTCGCCCGCCACGTAGAAGGCGACCCCCACGCCTTCGGTGAGCTCGTGCGCCGTCACCGCGACCGGCTCTGGGCCGTGGCCCTGCGGACGCTGGGGGATCGGGAGGAGGCCGCTGACGCCGTCCAGGACGCGCTCGTCTCCGCCTACCGCGCCGCCCACACCTTCCGCGGACAGGCAGCCGTGACGACGTGGCTGCACCGGATCACGGTCAACGCCTGCCTGGACCGCGCCCGCAAGGCCGCCTCCCGGAAGACCGCTCCCCGTCGACGACACCGAGCGCCTGGAGCAGCTCCTGGAGCCGCACGAGTCGGCCTCGGCGCCCGCCGAGCGCAACGACCTGCATCGCCAGCTGCTGGAGGCTTTGGGCACCCTGCCGGCCGACCAGCGGGCCGCCCTCGTCCTGGTGGACATGCAGGGCTACCCCGTCGCGGAGGCCGCCCGGATCCTCGACGTGCCGACCGGCACGATCAAGAGCCGGTGCGCCCGGGGCAGAGCCAGACTCCTGCCGCTCCTCACCCACCTGCGACCGGACGGCAGCGGCGAGGACACGAAGCCGGGTGCGAAACGGAACCGGACGCAGGGGCCATCCGTCCCACCCGCAGCGGGACCGCACCGTGCGGGCCCGCCGGACGCGGGGCCGAGCGATTCAGCCGCAGTGAAGGGCGGAGGTGGACGAGCGTGACGTCGTCGACGACAGACATGACCGGGCACCCGGACGTCGCGGAGATCTCCGACCTCGCCGAAGGCCTGCTCCCGCCGTCCCGGACTGCGGACGTACGACAGCACCTGGAGACCTGCGAGCTGTGCGCGGACGTGCTCGCGTCGCTGGAGGAGATCCAAGGGCTGCTCGGCACGCTGCCTGGGCCGACGCGGATGCCCGACGACGTGGCCGGCCGTATCGACGCCGCCCTGGCGGCCGAGGCGCTGCTGAGCGCCACCGTTGCGGAACCCCCGGAGCCGACGCCTGCCGCTGCCGCGTCCGCCGCAACCGACAGGAACGACAGCGCGCGTCGTGTTTCACGTGAAACATCGGCCACAACGGACCGCCCCTCCGGGCACGCCCGTCCTTCCTCCACCGGGCCGGGCCGCAAGGACCGCAAGCGAAGCGGGCGGCGCAGATCGCCGTACTCGGCGCCGTGGCTGCCGCTGCCGCCATCGGGCTCGGCTCCGTGATCGTCTCCTCGGTCACCGGGGGAGCCCGTCCGACGACACCGCGCTTGCGGACACCTTCTCCGAAGGAAAGTTGAAGGAGCAGGTCGCCGCTCTCATCGCCGACGACCAGGGCGGCGCGCAGAACGGGCCGCGTACACCGCGCAGCTTCGGCATGGAGTCAGAGACCGGTGGTGAGAACCGCGTTTTCAAGCAGCCGACGATTCCCGAATGCGTCCGGAAGGGCATCGGACGCGACGACGCGGCGCTGGCCACAAGGACGGCGTCTACAAAGGCAAGGAAGCACTCCTCGTGGTGCTGCCCGACGCCTCCAACGACAGCCGAGTGACCGCCTACATCGTCGAGTCGGCGTGTGTGGCTCAGCCCGCTGTCAGCAAGGCCGAGATCCTTTTGAAGCATTCCTACGCTCGTTCCTGAGCGCTCGCGCCTAGCCCTCTTCGGCGTACGCCCGACCCCTCGACTCCGTGTGCCCGGACACAGCGGGAATGCGCGCCCCGTAGGATCCGTTGGGTGGGGTGAGAGCTCCGAGAGAAGCTCCACCCGGCCCTGAAGACGCAGTCCAGAGACGAGGAATGAAGCCGTGAGCGACGTCGAAACGTGATCATCATCGGCTCCGGAGCCCGCCGGCTACACGGCGGCCGCTCTACACCGCGCGCGTCGCTGAAGCCGCTGGTGTTCGAGGGGCGCCGTGACCGCGGGTGGTGCCCTGATGAACACCACCGAGGTGGAGAACTTCCCGGGCTTCCAGGACGGCATCATGGGCCCCGAGCTCATGGACAACATGCGCGCCCAGGCCGAGCGCTTCGGCGCCGAGCTGATCCCGGACGATGTCGTCGCCGTCGACCTGAGCGGCGAGATCAAGAAGGTCACCGACACCGCGGGTACCGTCCACCAGGCCAAGGCCGTCATCATCACCACCGGTTCCCAGCACCGCAAGCTCGGCCTGCCCAACGAGGACGCCCTCTCCGGCCGCGGCGTCTCCTGGTGCGCGACCTGCGACGGCTTCTTCTTCAAGGACCAGGACATCGCCGTGATCGGCGGCGGTGACACCGCGATGGAGGAGGCCACGTTCCTCTCCCGCTTCGCCAAGTCCGTGACGATCGTCCACCGCCGTGACACGCTGCGCGCGTCCAAGGCGATGCAGGAAGCGCGCCTTCGCCGACCCCAAGATCTCGTTCGTCTGGGACAGCGAGGTCGCCGAGGTCCAGGGCGACCAGAAGCTGTCGGGCCTGAAGCTGCGCAACGTCAAGACCGGCGAGCTCTCGGACCTGGCGGTGACCGGCCTGTTCATCGCGATCGGCCACGACCCGCGTACCGAGCTCTTCAAGGGCCAGCTCGACCTGGACCCGGAGGGCTACCTGAAGGTCGACGCCCCGTCGACCCGCACCAACCTGACCGGCGTCTTCGGCGCCGGAGACGTGGTCGACCACACCTACCGCCAGGCGATCACCGCCGCCGGCACCGGCCTGCTCCGCCGCCCTCGACGCCGAGCGCTTCCTCGCCGCGCTCACCGACGAGGACAAGGCCGAGCCCGAGAAGACCACTGTCCTGACCCCCATCCGCCCCACGCATCAACCAGTTAAGGAGCCCGCCGTGGCCGGCACCCTGAAGCAAGTGACCGACGACTCCTTCGAGCAGGACGTCCTCAAGAACGACAAGCCCGTCCTGGTGGACTTCTGGGCCGCCTGGTGCGGTCCGTGCCGTCAGATCGCGCCGTCCCTCGAGGCCATCGCCGCCGAGTACGGTGACAAGATCGAGATCGTCAAGCTCAACATCGACGAGAACCCGGGTACGGCCGCCAAGTACGGCGTCATGTCCATCCCGACCCTGAACGTCTACCAGGGTGGCGAGGTCGCCAAGACCATCGTCGGCGCCAAGCCGAAGGCCGCGATCGTTCGCGACCTCGAGGACTTCATCGCTGACTGACGTTTCACGTGAAACACGAATGGGCCGACCCGGACGGGTCGGCCCATTCGCTTTACAGCGGTCCTCCGCACTGCACTCCGCTACAGCGGTCGCAGCGCGGGTTCCTTCTGGACGGCTCCGAGCAGCCGGTCCAGTGCCATCTCCACGTCTTCCTTCCAGGAAAGCGTGGACCGGAGATCCAGCCGCAGCCGCGCAGATGGCTGGGGGTGGGGCCGAACCGTCTTGAAGCCCACAGCCAGCAGATGGTCCGCCGGCAGGACGCAGGCGGGCTCCTTCCAGCGGGCGTCCCCCGAAAGCCTCGATCGCCTTGAAGCCCCGGCGCAGCAAATCCTTGGCGACCGTCTGAACCATCACCCGGCCCAGCCCTTGCCCCTGATAGCCCGGCATCACGAAGGCGGTCATCAACTGCACAGCGTCGGGCGAGACAGGACTCGTGGGAAACGCGGTCGAGCGCGGTACGTATGCGGGAGGTGCGTAGAGGACGAAACCCACCGGAACGTCGTCAACGTAGACCACCCGGCCGCATGATCCCCAGTCCAGCAGGACGGCGGAGATCCAGGACTCCTTCTCCAGGGTCGGCGTGCCCGCCTTTACCGCGGCTTCGCCGCTGACGGGGTCCAGCTCCCAGAAGACACACGAGCGACAGCGCTGGGGAAGGTCCTGAAGGTTGTCCAGCGTGAGCGGTACGAGCCGGCGCCCCATGAAGGCTGTTCCTCGCTTCCTTTGCCCGCCGCGTCGCGGGCGGCTGTCAGAGCGCTCCGTTCCCTGAGCAGGCTGCCGATGAACCCACCGACCGCGCCCAGCCCCAAGCCCGCGCTCACCAGTCCGGTGCGGCTCATCGATCGCATGGCCCCTGCCTTCCTCTCAGAGGTGCTGCCAGGTGCTTGCGCCTTCCCGATCGCATCGTATCCACGATGCGGCGACCCCGACACCGACGGAAAGCAGAGGGCGGGCCGTGTCCGGTACGCACCGGACACGGCCCGCCCCATCGGCCGGTGGAGCACCGACGAGCGCTCCACCGGCCCGAGTCTCAGGAGTCGGACTCTTCCGCTTCGCCCTCCAGAAGGCCCTTCTGCAGCACCGGGCCCCTCACCGGGAGCGAGGCTCCCGGGATCCGCTCAAGATCCTCCATGGAGGCGAACTCCACGGTGATCTTGCCCTTCTTCTGTCCCAGGTCGACCTTCACGCGCGTCTCGAAGCGGTCCGAGAGCCGCGTCGCCAGATCAGAGAGCGCCGGCGAGACGAGGGAACCGGCCCGCGGGCCCTTGGCCCGCTGCGCCTTCTGCGGCCGGGACCCCATCAGGGTCACGATCTCCTCGACCGACCGCACCGAGAGCCCTTCGGCCACGATCCGATGGGCCAGCCGGTCCTGGTCCTCCGGGTCCTCCACGGAGAGCAGCGCACGAGCGTGCCCGGCGGAGAGCACTCCGGCAGCCACTCGGTTCTGAACCTTCGGCGAGAGCTTCAGCAGACGCAGCGTGTTGGAAACCTGCGGGCGGGGAGCGGCCGATGCGGTCCGCCAGCTGGTCGTGCGTGCAGTTGAAGTCCTTCAGCAGCTGGTCATAGGCGAAGGCCTCTTCCAGCGGGTTCAGCTGAGCCCGGTGAAGGTTCTCCAGCAGCGCGTCCAGGAGGAGCTTCTCGTCCTCCGTGGCCCGCACGATCGCCGGGATGGTCTCCATCTCCCAGTTCCCGGCACCGGAACCGGCGCTCACCCATGATGAGCTCGTAGCGCCCGGGCCCCGTCTGCCGGACGACGACAGGCTGGAGGAGACCGACCTCCCTGATGGAAGTGACCAGCTCGGCCAGCGCGTCGTCGTCGAAGTCCTTACGCGGCTGCTTCGGGTTCGGCGTGATGGAGTCGAGCGGGACCTCTGCGAAGTGCGCCCCCACGGGCGACTTCAGCGAGTCCACCCCACTCGATGCCGGACCGGATGCCGCCGACTCCTCCGTTTCACGTGGAACAGGCGGCAGCGTGGCTACCTTCGCCGCGCCACACCGCGGTCGTTCGGCAGCAGGGGGCATCGCCCCCGGGGACGCGGATGTCGCATTCCCCAGCGCCGCCGACGCCACCGACTTCTCCGTCGGAGCATTGGGGATCAGTGCGCCCAGACCTCGGCCCAGCCCCCTCCGTCGCTCACTCACTGGATCCCTCCACCATGCTCGGGTCGTTCTGTGCGCCGATATGCGCATGGGTCGCGTCGTAGCTGACGCCCACGCCCTTCACAGCGCGATCTCGCGTGCCGCCTCCAGGTAGGAGAGGGCTCCGCTCGATCCTGGATCGTAGGTCAGTACCGTCTGCCCATAGCTCGGGGCCTCGGAGATACGGACCGAGCGAGGAATGCTCGTCCGCAGTACCTCGTCGCCGAAGTGGCTGCGCACCTCGTCGGCGACCTGGGACGCGAGCCGCGTCCGGCCGTCGTACATGGTGAGCAGGATCGTCGACACATGCAGGGTGGGGTTGAGGTGCCCGCGAACCAGGTCGACGTTGCGCAGCAACTGTCCCAGCCCCTCCAGCGCGTAGTACTCGCACTGGATCGGGATCAGCACCTCCTGGCCCGCGACGAGCGCGTTGACCGTCAGCAGGCCGAGGGAGGGCGGGCAGTCGATGAGGATGTAGTCCAGCGGCTGCTCGTATGCCTGGATCGCCCGCGTGAAGCCGGCTCTCACGTGCCACCAGAGAAGACCCAGGTCCGATCTCCGCACCGGCGAGATCGATGGTGGCGGGCGCGCAGAAGAGGCCCTCGACGTCGGGGACCGGCTGGACCACCTCCGAGAGCGGCCTGCTCTCGACCAGCACGTCGTAGATGGATGGGACGTCGGCGTGGTGGTCGATGCCCAGCGCAGTGGAGGCGTTGCCCTGCGGATCGAGGTCGACGACCAGGACCCGGGGCACCGTGCGGGCAAGCGACGCGGCGAGGTTGACGGTCGTCGTCGTCTTGCCCACACCGCCCTTCTGATTGGCGACCACCATGACCCTGGTCTGCTCGGGCCGCGGCAATCCTCGCCGGCGCGGTCAAGGCTTCCACCGCCAGTTGGGCAGCACGACCGATCGGAGTGTCGTCCATCGGAGGCGGTGTTTCACGATGAAACATCCGCCCCCATCGACTCGGTACGGGGACCGGGGACCGGATCGGTCATCGGTCCCGCGATATTGGCGTCGGACCGCAAGGATTCACTCTCCTCGACTTCAGGCTCGCAGTGAACAGAGCCTCCCATGTCTTCGGGGTCATGAACCAGTGAGGCCTGGCCTTCTGTGGAGAAATCCACCTCTGTGGACAACTCCCCGCCCTCTCCGAGCGACCCGAGAGGCTTTCGATCGCGGGGGTCGGCGACGCGCGCTGCGGCCGCGACTGATGATGCCGTGCAGCAGTGAGCGACGTTTCACGTGAAACACGATGCACAGCAGCCGATGCCGAAATGCCGCGACACTCCGGCATGCATAGGTTTGGCAGCTTGTGTGGAGTACGGCTCACCATCAGGACGCATCAGCGCCGTCGGTGACGCAGCAACCGCATGAGGCTATCCGCGACGCCTCCGAGCACGCCCTGTCCGGGCCGCTTGGCCCCGCCCGGCAGCGAAACGCACGCCACCCGGGCTCTCCCCGACCTCGACCCGTACCACGGTGGACACGGGGTCCACGACCCCCTCGCCGACATGCAGGATGGACGTCTCCACCGCACCCAGCTTGCTCAGCGCCGTGGCCGCGGCCTTCAGCTCCTCCTCGGCCGTGTCGCCCTTGAGAGCGAGCATCTCGCCGTACGGGCGCAGCAGCGGAACCCCCCACGTGGCGAGGCGGTCCAGCGGAGCAACGGCACGGGCGGTCACCACATGCACTGGCGGCATCTTCCCCATGACTTCCTCGGCCCGGCCACGCACGACGGTGACATGGTCCAGGCCCAGCAGCTCCACGACCTCGGTCAGGAAGTTCGTGCGCCGCAGCAGCAGCTCCAGGAGCGTGATCTTCAGGTCCTCCCGGACGAGCGCCAGTGGGATCCCCGGCAATCCGGCACCCGAACCGACGTCGCACACCGTCACGCCCTCGGGCACGACCTCCGAGAGCACCGCGCAGTTCAGCAGATGCCGCTCCCACGCGGCGGGGAACCTCACGCGGACCGATCAGACCGCGCTTCACCCCTGCCTCGGCGACAGTTCCGCGTAGCGGGCCGCGTCCGCGTACCGATCGCCGAACACGTCACGTGCCTGCTCGGGCACAGGGGAAGCTCGCTGCCTCCGTCACGGGGACCGTCCTTCCAGTACAGCACCGGCGCACCAGTCGCCGCTATCAGAACCACCAGAACTATCAGGCTGACAAGTTCGGCCCCGCCTGCGCCAACAGACGGGGCCGGAGAACGAGAGGACCGATCAGGCAGGAAGCACGACGACGAAGCGCTCCGGCTCCTCGCCCTCGGACTCGCCTGCGCAGCCCCGCCGCCTTGACCGCGTCGTGCGACCTTGCGCTCGAACGGTGTCATCGGCTTCATTCGCACGGACTCTCCGCTGCTCCTGACCTCGGCCGCGGCCTTGGCGCCCAGCTCGGAGAGCTCGGCCCGCTTCGTGGCCCGGTAACCCCGATGTCGAGCATCAGCCGGCTGCGGTCGCCGGTCTCCCGGTGCACGGCCAGGCGCGTGAGCTCCTGCAGAGCCTCCAGCACCTCACCGTCCCGGCCGACCAGCTTCTGCAGGTCACGGCTGTTCGAATCGCTGATGATCGAGACAGAGGCACGGTCGGCCTCGACGTCCATGTCGATGTCGCCGTCGAGGTCGGCGATGTCGCAGGCAGACCCTCCAGGTAGTCCGCGGCGATCTCGCCCCGTTCTCGAGGCGAGTCAGGTGTCTGCGCCCTCGGCAGCGGCGGAGGTGGTGCCTTCCGTCACGGGATGGACTCCTTCTTACACCTTCGACGGGGACTTGGGCCGCTGCGGGCCCTTGCGCTGTCGGACTGGGCCTGCTGCGGCCACCGCCGCCGGACTTCTGCGCCGGCTTCTTGGCGGCGGCAGGCTTGGCGTCCTGCTTGCCGTCCTGGGGGCTCGTCCGACTTGGTCAGCGAGGTCTTGGGCTCGGACTCGCCGGCCGCCTTCACGGACTGGCGCTGAGACTTGCTCTGCCGCTTGGGCTGCTGACGCTTGGGAGTGGCCGGGGTGGCCACGGTCTCGCCGTCCTCGGTCTGGGTGGCGACGGCCGTGTCGCTCTTCAGCACGGTGCCGTCGGGCTGAGCCGCCAGGCCCGCTTGTTCAGACCGTTGATGAACTTCCGCTCGAACTCGTTGCGGTCGGCCCTTGGCGACGATGGCCTTGACGATGGCCTTCTCACCACGGCCACGCGTCTGCCGTGCTGGGTGACGCTCTTGTGCAGGCGCTCCAGGTAGGACGCCTGGGCCTTGGAACCCGGTGTCGGGTTGTTGCGGATGACGTACATCTGCTGACCCATAGTCCACACGTTCGTGGTGAGCCAGTAGACGAGGACACCGACGGGAAGTTGATGCCGAAGACGTGCGAACATGACCGGGAAGACGTACATCAGCATCTTCTGCCTGCATGAACGGCGTCTTCACCGTCGTGTCGACGTTCTTGGTCATCAGCTGGCGCTGGGTGAAGAACTGCGACGCCGACATCAGCACGATCATGATCAGGTGACGACCCGGACGTCCGTCGGCGAGGACCCGAGGGCCTCCACCTTGGAAGCGCCGTCGGTGAACTTCGAGGCCAGCGGCGCGCCGAAGATGTGGGCCTTCTGGGCGCTCTCAGCAAACAGTCGTTGATCACACCGATGGTGTCGTTGGACGCGATGCTGTTGAGCACGTGGTACAGGGCGAAGAAGCGGGGACTGCGCCAGGATGGGAAGGCACGAGGAGAGCGGGTTGGTACCCGTCTCCTTGTACAGCTTCATCATCTCTTCGGACTGGCGCTGCTTGTCGTTCTTGTAGCGCTCCTGGATCTTCTTCATCTCCGGCTGGAGCGTCTGCATCCGCGCGTCGCCTTGATCTGCTTCACGAAGAGCGGGATCAGGCAGATACGGATGAGGATCACCAGGGACACGATGGACAGGCCCCAGGCCCATCCGGTGTCCGGGCCGAAGATGGCGCCGTACACGCTGTGGAACTGGACGATGACCCAGGAGACAGGTGTCGTGATGAGGAAGCTGAAGAGGCTGGCAATCGTGTCCACTAATCATGCTCCTTGGGCATGGGACTGGGTCTCTGCGGCCGGGCTCGAAGGACCGGACGGACTCGCGGGAGAAGCCTGTCCTTCGATGGCCGGTTCGGCGGCGGAGGGGCCGCCGCTTGCCGTGCACGCCAGGCGTCACGCAGCATTTTCGTGCCACCGGGGCTTACGCGGCGGAACATGGTCCACGCCGCCCAGCGACCACGGATTGCACCGCAGGAAATGCGCCAAGCGGTGAGCGCCGTGCCCTTGAGAGCACCGGTGCCGGTCGACGGCCGTGTAGCCGTAGTGGGAACACGACGGGTAGTACTTACACCGGCCCCAGCAGCGGACTGATCGTCCACTGGTACAGCTTGATCAGAGCCAGCAGCGGGTACTTCATCGCGCGCCCCCTTCCCCCAGTAGCCGCTCCAGGGCGGCGTCCAGGTCTTGGGCCAGCTGTGCATGGTCGGCGTCACCCGCACCGGGTAGCCTCGTACGACTACTAGGCTACCGGGGGAAACAGGTCGATCCGGTCGCGCATCAGATGGCGGAAGCCTGCGCTTCACCTTGTTGCGCACCAACCGCACCACCCAAGCTTTGCTCACGACGAAACCTGCACGTGTCGGGGCAGCGCTCTCCCAGGCGCGCTGCGGGTCCGTGGCAACCGCTTCGAAGGTGGACGACGAGGGCCGGGCGTCCGGCCCGGCGGCCCCGTCGCATCAGCGGTCGCGCGAAGTCCCCTCGCGCCGCCTCAGCCGATTCTCGGTGGGCAGCACGATGTCACGACCTTGACCGATCAGGCGGACAGACGGGCGCGACCCTTGCTACGGCGAGTCGCGAGAATCGCGCGCCGGCACGGGTACGCATACGCAGCCGGAAGCCGTGGGTCTTCGCGCGGCGATTTGTTGTTCGGCTGGAAGGTGCGCTTGCTCACTCGGGGGCTCCAGAAAGAATCGGGGTTGGCGGGGTGCCGTCCTTGGCTGTCACCGTGCGCCCACACAGCTCGCGTTACGCCCGAGTGCACCGCTTTTCGATCACACTTCACGTGACCTGTGCCCATCGGAGGCCAGGCGGCAGCAGCCATCGACAACTCGACCTGGTTACGGTACGTGGGACTGCGCCATTCGGTCAAACCAGTAGACCGGTGGATACTGTCCACAGGCTGGGGACAACAACTGAATCCCTACCGGCCACGCTGACTACCGTAGCTGGACCCGATTCGTTCCTTTATCCCTGCCCCCACTCGGAAGTTCATCCCGACCCAATCCCCGAATCACACCTTCGAGGACTCGTGAGAGAGCGTGCCCCTGTGGCTGACGTACCTGCCGATCTTGCCGCAGTAGTGGCCACGCTACTGGAGCAACTTCTCGAGGAGGGCCGCGGGCAGGGTGTCGAGTCGAAGGACGAGCACTGGATCCGGCGCTGTCCAGCCCCTCGCACTGGTCGCCGACACCGCTCTGCTCGCCGTACCGAACGAGATTTGCGAAAGGCGTACTGGAGGGGCCGCCTCGCCCCCTCGTCAGCGAGACCCTGAGCCGCGAATGCGGCGGCCGGCCGATCCGCATCGCGATCACCGTCGACGACACCGCCAGCGACCCCGCGCCCGCCCGCGCAGGCGCAGGCCGCCCGCCCCCAGCCCCGCTACGAGGAGCCCGAGGCTTCCTGCCCCGGCCACCAGGGGCAGGGGCGGCGGCCGCGACGAGTACGAGGGATACCGGCCGCCACCGCGCCGATCAGCTCCCCACCGCCCGCCCCGCCTACCCGCAGGAGTACCAGCGCCCGAGCCCGGCTCCTGGCCGCGCCCGGCGCAGCAGGACGACTACGGCTGGCAGCAGCAGCGCCTCGGCTTCCCGAGCGCGACCCCTACGCGACACCGCCGCAGGAGTCCTACGGCCAGGACCCCTATCCCAAGGACTCGTACCAGCAGGACTACCGTCAGCAGTCGCCGGACCGCTGCCCGCCGTACGACTCCCGCGGCACATACGAACGCGGTGAGTACGAGCGCGCGACGCTACAACGCTATGACCGCGAGCAGTCCCATAACGACTACGACCAGCCGCGCGGCGTGCCCTACGGCCCCCCGCCGCGGCCCCCCGGCGGGGACCTGCCCGAGCCAGGCCGTCCGGCTCCGGCCACGTCCACCGCCGGCGGCCGTCGGACCCGGACCCGCCACCGGCGCCCCCGGCCCGCTGGCCGCACAGCCCGCACCGGCGACCGGACCCGGCGAGCCGACGGCCCGGCCTGAACCCGAAGTACCGCTTCGACACCTTCGTCATCGGCGCCTCCAACCGGTTCGCCCCCGCGGCCGCCGTCGCCGTCGCCGAGGCACCGCCAAGGCCTACAACCCCTCTTCATCTACGGAGTCGGGCCTCGGCAAGACCCACCTCCTGCACGCCATCAGGCACTACGCCCGCAGCCTCTACCCCGGCACGCGTGCGGCACGTGAGCTCCGAGGAGTTCACCAGCAACGAGTTCATCAACTCCATCCGCGACGGCAAGGGCGACAGGCTTCCGCAAGCGCTACCGGGAGATGGACGATCCTGCTCGTCGACGACACATCCAGTTCCTGGCGGACAAGGAGTCGACGCAGGGGCGAGTTCTTCCACACCTTCAACACGCTCCACAACGCCAACAAGCAGATCGTTCTCTCCTCCGACCGGCCGCCCAAGCAGCTGGTCACACTGGAGGACCGGCTGCGGAACCGTTTCGTGGGGCCTGATCACCGACGTCCAGCCGCCCGAGCTGGAGACCCGCATCGCGATCCTGCGCAAGAAGGCGGTGCAGGAGCAGCTCAACGCCCCGCCCGAGGTACTGGAGTTCATCGCCTCCCGGATCTCGCGCAACATCCGCGAACTGGAGGGGCGCGCTGATCGGCGTGACGGCCTTCGCGTCGCTCAACCGGCAGCCGGCCGACCTGGGCCTCACCGAGATCGTCCTCAGGGACCTGATCCCCGGCGGCGAGGACTCGGCCCCCGAGATCACGTCCACGGCCATCATGGGCGCCACCGCCGACTACTTCGGCCTTACCGTCGAGGACCTGTGCGGCACCTCGCGCGGGCGCGCTCGGTGACGGCCCGGCAGATCGCCATGTACCTGTGCCGGGAGCTGACGGACCTCTCGCTGCCGAAGATCGGCGCGCTGTTCGGCGGCCGGGACCACACCACGGTGATGCACGCCGACCGGAAGATCCGCAATCTGGATGGCCGAGCGGCGCTCCATCTACAACCAGGTGACCGAGCTGACCAACCGCATCAAGAACGGCTGACGGCCGCCGAGCACCGGCCGCAAAGGGCGCCCCGGGATGTCCCGGGGCGCCCCTTTGCGTGCCCGGTGGATCCGCACTGCCGTCCTGCCCGCTGTTCGAATACCTGCCGGGGTTACGGGCGTCCTCCACAGATTCGGCTACTTTTTTCCGTCCACACCTTGGGGACTGGGAAATTCGGCCCGATCCTGTCCACAGGCCAGTGTTGAGAGATCATCGGGGCAGGTCAGCTCCCTGTGGATTCGTGGACGAAGGATCCCACAGCCTGTGGACGAAGAAATGATCCACAGAGGCTGTGCATCGAGTTGTCCACGGACAACCCACAGGCTGAGCTTCGTTGTCCCCAGCGATCCCCAGCTTCTCCACATGCCTGTCCATGTTCGGCAACGCGACGCGCCCTGTCACCGCGTCGAGTGAAAGGCGTCACATCAAGGTGCCTGGTTGGGCTGTGGGAAACGTGGGTAAACCTGGGGACGGCTCTGGGGAGAAGTCGCCTCTGCCTGTGCACGGAGTGTGCAGAACTTTCTGTTCTCCACAGATACGCCCGGTTGTCCACCGGCTCCGCCCACAGGCCCGGTGGACAAGATTCCTGCTCTGACCTGGGCAAACGAGGTTATCCACGGTATCCACAGGCCCTACTACTACTAGCGACTAGAGAGAGTGCGGAATCCGTTTCGAAGCGGGCCCTGTGCACAACTCGCTCTCTCGAGCCCGACCGCCCCTCGTCGCGACTTGACCCCGAACGGCACCTTACTCGTCAGTGGGGTGCGTCAGACTGGTCTCCGGTGTTCTGCCCTCACAGGGACCGACGACACCGACCCAGACGACGAAGGCCAGGCAGGGCGAGCAGCGCCGGCAGCAGCAGGAGGCGGCAACAGTGAAGATCCGGGTGGAACGCGACGTACTCGCGGAGGCAGTGGCCTGGGCGGCTCGCGGCCTCCCGGCCCGTCCGCCGGCGCCGGTCCTCGCGGGCCTGCTGCTGAAGGCCGAGGAGGGGCAGCTGAGCCTGTCCAGCTTCGACTACGAGGTCTCCGCGAGGGTCTCGGTGGAGGCGGAGATCGAGGAGGAGGGCACGGTCCTCGTCTCGGGCCGCCTGCTCGCCGACATCTCCCCGCGCCCTCCCCAACCGGCCGGTGGAGGATTTCCACAGACGGTGTACGGGCGACGGCCGGTCTGCGGCTCCTCGCGGTTCACCTCCACACCCTGCCGGTGGAGGAGTACCCGGCCCTGCCGCAGATGCCGGAGGCGACCGGCACGGTCCCCGGCGAGGTCTTCGCCTCGGCCGTGCAGCAGGTCGCCATCGCCGCCGGCCGCGACGACACGCTGCCCGTCCTCACCGGTGTGCGCATCGAGATCGAGGGCGACTCGGTGACGCTGGCCTCCACCGACCGCTACCGCTTCGCGGTCCGCGAGTTCCTGTGGAAGCCGGAGAACCCCGAGGTCTCCGCGGTCGCCCTGGTGCCCGCCAAGACGCTCCAGGACACCGCCAAGGCGCTGACCAGCGGCGACCAGGTCATCCTGGCGCTGTCCGGCTCGGGCGCGGGCGAGGGCCTGATCGGGTTTCGAGGGTGCGGGCCGCCGGACGACGACCCGTCTGCTGGAGGGCGACCTCCCGAAGTACAAGACGCTCTTCCCGACGGAGTTCAACAGCGTCGCCGTGATCGAGACCGCCCCCTTCGTGGAGGCCGTCAAGCGCGTGGCCCTGGTCGCCGAGGCGCAACACCCCGTGCGGCTCAGCTTCAGCAGGGTGTGCTCATCCTGGAGGCCGGTTCCAGCGACGACGCACAGGCGGTGGAAAGGGTCGACGCGCAGCTGGAGGGCGACGACATCTCGATCGCCTTCAACCCGACGTTCCTGCTGGACGGCCTGAGCGCGATCGACTCGCCGGTGGCGCAGCTGTCCTTCACGACGTCCACGAAGCCGGCGCTGCTCAGCGGCAAGCCCGCGGTGGACGCCGAGGCCGACGAGGCCTACAAGTACCTGATCATGCCGGTGCGGCTGAGCGGCTGAGCGGTCGGCCCCGGGGCCCGGCGCAGTGGTCCACAAGGTGGGGACAAAACCCGCAGGTGAGGGCGTACGTCTGAGGCGCGTACGCCCACAGCTGTGCACGGGCCTGCGGGTTTAGGCTCGGACGTGGGTAGGCGAAAGTGCCGCGCACGCATCCGGCGGTTCAGGACGTGCCGTCCCGCCACCTCGCACACCTTAAGGAACACAACTGATGGAGCTCGGTCTCGTCGGCCTCGGCAAGATGGGCGGCAACATGCGCGAGCGGATCCGCCGCGCGGGCCACACCGTCGTCGGATACGACCGCAATCCCGACGTCGCCGATGTCCACAGCCTCAAAGAGCTTGTGGGCAAGCTCAGCGCCCCGCGCGTGGTCTGGGTCATGGTCCCGGCCGGCGAGGCCACCCAGGCCACCGTCGACCGGCTCGGCGAGCTGCTGGAGCCCGGTGACGTGGTTGTGGACGGCGGCAACTCCCGCTGGACGGACGACGAGAAGCACGCCGAGGAGCTGGCCGCCAAGGGCATAGGCTTCGTCGACTGCGGCGTCTCCGGCGGCGTGTGGGGCCTGGAGAACGGCTACGCGCTGATGTACGGCGGCGACGCGGACAACGTCGCCCGGGTCCAGCCGGTCTTCGACGCCCTCAAGCCGGAGGGCGACTTCGGGGCCGTCCACGCCGGCAAGGTGGGCGCGGGCCACTTCGCGAAGATGGTCCACAACGGCATCGAGTACGCGATGATGCAGGCCTATGCCGAGGGCTGGGAGCTGCTGGAGAAGGTCGACTCCGTGGAGAACGTCCGCGAGGTCTTCCGGTCCTGGCAGGAGGGCACTGTGATCCGTTCCTGGCTGCTGGACCTGGCGGTCAACGCGCTCGACGAGGACGAGCACCTGGGCGACCTGCGAGGTTATGCACAGGACTCTGGTGAGGGGACGCTGGACTGTGGAGGCCGCGATCGACAACGCGGTGCCGCTGCCGGCGATCACGGCGTCGTTGTTCGCGCGGTTCGCGTCCCGGCAGGACGACTCGCCGCAGATGAAGATGATCGCCGCGCTGCGCAATCAGTTCGGCGGCCACGCGGTCGAGAAGAAGTAAGCAACACCCGAAGGTCAACACCGGAGGGTCAGCACCCGAAGGTTGGGGAGGTCGGCGAAACGACCATGCACGTCACGCATCTGTCGCTGGCCGACTTCCGTTCGTACGCCCGGGTCGAGGTCCCGCTGGACCCGGGCGTCACCGCCTTCGTCGGGCCGAACGGGCAGGGCAAGACGAACCTCGTCGAGGCGGTCGGCTATCTCGCCACGCTCGGCAGCCACCGGGTCTCCTCCGACGCGCCCCTGGTCCGCATGGGCGCCGAGCGCGCCGTGATCCGCGCCCAGGTCAGGCAGGGCGAGCGGCAGCAGCTGATCGAGCTGGAGCTGAACCCGGGCCGCGCCAACCGTGCCCGGATCAACAGATCCACGCAGGTCAAGCCGCGTGACGTGCTCGGCATCGTGCGCACCGTGCTGTTCGCGCCCGAGGACCTCGCGCTGGTGAAGGGCGACCCCGGTGAGCGGCGCCGCTTCCTGGACGAGCTGATCACCGCCCGCTCCCCGCGGATGGCCGGGGTGCGCTCCGACTACGACCGGGTCCTCAAGCAGCGCAACACCCTGCTGAAGTCGGCGGCGGCTCGCGCGTCGGCACGGCGGCCGCACGATGGACCTGTCCACGCTCGACGTCTGGGACCAGCACCTCGCGCGCGCGGGTGCCGAACTGCTGGCTCAGCGCCTCGACCTGATCGCCGCCGTGCAGCCGCTGGCGGACAAGGCGTACGAGCAGCTGGCGCCGGGGGGCGGCCCCGTCGCCCTGGAGTACAAGCCGTCGGCGCCCGGAGAGGCGCACACGCGCGAGGACCTGTTCGAGCAGCTGATGGCCGCGCTCGCCGAGGCCCGCAAGCAGGAGATCGAGCGGGGCGTGACCCTGGTGGGGCCGCACCGGGACGATCTGCTTCTCAAACTCGGCTCGCTGCCCGCCAAGGGGTACGCGTCCCATGGCGAGTCGTGGTCCTACGCCCCTGGCGCTGCGGCTGGCGTCGTTCGATCTTCTCAGGGCGGAGGGCAATGAGCCGGTCCTCGTCCTGGACGACGTTTTCGCCGAGCTGGACGCGCGGCGCCGGGAGCGGCTGGCCGAGCTGGTGGCGCCCGGTGAGCAGGTGCTGGTGACGACGCCGCGGTCGATGACGATGTTCCGGGTGTGCTGGCGGGCGCGCGGTTCACGGTGGCCGAGGGCGCGGTGGAGCGCGTATGAGCGCGGACGGGCCGGTCCCCGGGAAGCCCACCGAGGAGGGCACCGACGGCAAGGGTGGCCCGGAACCGTCGGGTGTCGATCTCGCGCGGGTGGCGCTCAGGGCGGCGCGGGAGGCGGCACGCGCGCGTGGGGACGCCGCACAGCAGAAGAAGCAGGCGCGGCGCGGGGGCCTGCGCTCCGGGGCGCGTGCCGACGGGCGCGACCCGATGGCGTTGGGTTCGGCGATCAACCGGCTGATCACCGAGCGCGGCTGGGAGACGCCGGCCGCGGTGGGCGGGGTGATGGGCCGCTGGCCGGAGATCGTCGGTGCGGACGTGGCGAAGCACTGTGTGCCGGAGCGGTACGACGAGGACGAACGGGTGCTGGTCGTCCGCTGTGACTCGACGGCGTGGGCGACGAATCTGCGGTTGCTGGCCCCGACGCTGGTGGCCCGGTTGAACGAGGACCTCGGGCACGGGTCGGTGCGGGTGATCAAGGTGCTGGGGCCCGGCGGTGCAGGTGGTCCCGGTCGTCGTTACGGGCCGCTGCGCGCCGCCCGGCAGCCGGGGGGCCGGGCGACACCTACGGGTGAGCCGCGGGCGTTCGGCGAGCGATCCGGAGTCGCTCCGGAGTCGCTCGCGGGCGCCCTGCGGGCGCTCTGTGGGCGCTCTGTGGGTGTTCCGGGGGCGATCTGGCACCCCGTCACAGGCGGGTGATGTACCTCACATAATTGGGTCGCGACGGCGGGTGTGGACCGTCGCCGCGCCCTCCGTCACGCAACCGCACGCGGTTGCGAATCCCGATCTGACTCCCAAGTAGCCAAGGGTTGACGCCTCGAAGCGCTGAGTGCCGTTGTGAGCCTCTTGGGGCCCCCCATCCCCATATCGGGAGTCGGACGAGCCTCGTTCAGGGCGGCACATGCGGACTCAGGTACCGGCAAACCCCCATCAGTGTCAGTGCTACCGGTAGAATGGAAGACAATCCCGCCCCGAACGTGGGGACCGTCCGGGACTAGCTGAGCAACGCTGATCAAGGCTTACCAACGCAACATGCCGCAGCCGCTCCGGCAACCCGCCGACGAGCCCGGCTCGTGCTGTGCCAGAAAGGGCGCTTCGTGGCCGATTCCGGCAACCCCAACGAGAACAACCCGTCCACCGACACCGGCGTGAACGACGCGGTGAGCACCTCGAACGCCGAGGCGCCCGCCTCGTACGACGCCAGTGCCATCACCGTCCTCGAGGGTCTGGACGCGGTCCGCAAGCGACCCGGTATGTACATCGGCTCGACCGGTGAACGCGGCCTGCACCACTTGGTGCAGGAGGTCGTGGACAACTCCGTCGACGAGGCGCTGGCCGGCCACGCGGACACCGTCGACGTCACCATCCTCGCCGACGGCGGTGTCCGGGTCGTCGACAACGGCCGCGGCATCCCGGTGGGCATCGTCCCCTCCGAGGGCAAGCCCGCCGTCGAGGTCGTGCTGACCGTGCTGCACGCGGGCGGCAAGTTCGGCGGCGGCGGTTACGCGGTCTCCGGCGGTCTGCACGGCGTGGGTGTCTCCGTCGTCAACGCCCTCTCCACGAGGGTCGCCGTAGAGGTCAGGACCGACGGCTACCGCTGGACTGCAGGACTACAAGCTGGGCGTCCCCACGGCGCCGCTGGCCCGGCACGAGGCCACCGAGGAGACCGGCACCTCGGTCACCTTCTGGGCCGACGGTGACATCTTCGAGACCACCGACTACTCCTTCGAGACGCTCTCCCGGCGCTTCCAGGAGATGGCCTTCCTCAACAAGGGTCTGAGGATCAACCTCACCGACGAGCGGGAGTCGGCGAAGGCCACCGCCGGCGCGGACGAGGCGGGCGAGGACGAGAAGCACGAGGTCAAGACCGTCTCGTACCACTACGAGGGCGGCATCGTCGACTTCGTGAAGTACCTCAACTCCCGCAAGGGAGAGCTGGTGCACCCCACCGTGATCGACCTCGAGGCCGAGGACAAGGACAAGAGCCTGTCCCTCGAGATCGCGATGCAGTGGAACGGCGGCTACACGGAGGGCGTGTACTCCTTCGCCAACATCATCCACACGCACGAGGGGCGGTACGCACGAGGAGGGCTTCCGTGCGGCGCTCACCTCGCTCATCAACAAGTACGCGCGCGACAAGCGCCTGTTGCGCGAGAAGGACGACAACCTCACGGGTGACGACATCCGCGAGGGTCTGACGGCGATCATCTCGGTGAAGCTGGGCGAGCCGCAGTTCGAGGGCCAGACCAAGACCAAGCTGGGCAACACGGAGGTCAAGACCTTCGTCCAGCGGGTGGTCTACGAGCACCTGGCCGACTGGCTCGACCGCAATCCCAACGAGGCGGCGGACATCATCCGCAAGGGCATCCAGGCGGCCACCGCGCGCGTGGCGGCCCGCAAGGCCCGTGACCTGACGCGTCGTAAGGGCCTGCTGGAGACGGCGTCGCTGCCGGGCAAGCTGTCCGACTGCCAGTCGAACGACCCGATCAAGTGCGAGATCTTCATCGTCGAGGGCGACTCCGCCGGCGGCTCCGCCAAGTCCGGCCGGAACCCGCAGTACCAGGCGATCCTCCCGATCCGCGGCAAGATCCTCAACGTCGAGAAGGCGCGCATCGACCGGATCCTGCAGAACCAGGAGATCCAGGCGATGATCTCCGCGTTCGGCACGGGTGTGCACGAGGACTTCGACATCGAAAAGCTCCGCTATCACAAGATCATCCTGATGGCGGACGCCGACGTCGACGGCCAGCACATCAACACCCTGCTACTGACCTTCCTGTTCCGCTTCATGCGGCCGCTGGTCGAGGCCGGGCACGTGTACCTGTCCCGCCCGCCGCTCTACAAGATCAAGTGGGGCCGGGGACGACTTCGAGTACGCGTACTCGGACCGCGGAGCGCGACGCGCTGATCGAGATGGGCCGCAACGCCGGCAAGCGCATCCGCGAGGACTCCGTGCAGCGCTTCAAGGGTCTCGGCGAGATGAACGCCGAGGAGCTGCGCATCACGACCATGGACCAGGAGCACCGCGTGCTCGGCCAGGTCACGCTCGACGACGCCGCGCAGGCCGACGACCTGTTCTCGGTGCTGATGGGCGAGGACGTCGAGGCCCGGCGCGCGTTCATCCAGCGCAACGCCAAGGACGTCCGCTTCCTCGACATCTGAGTCGGTCTCCAGCTGACCGCACCAGGAAGGACCTTCACCAGCAATGACCGACGAGAACACTC
The DNA here is from genome assembly GCA_021502835.1 of Streptomyces thinghirensis. The sequence goes on along the minus strand of JAKFGP010000067.1, from coordinate 19,515 downwards.
CTGTGACGACGCCCGAGGGTGACGCCCTGGCGATGCGTGTCGAGCCCGTCGGGCTCGAGACGGAGATGCAGCGCTCCTACCTCGACTACGCGATGTCCGTCATCGTCTCGCGTGCGCTGCCCGACGTCCGCGACGGCCTCAAGCCCGTGCACCGCCGCGTGCTGTACGCCATGTACGACGGCGGCTACCGCCCCGAGCGCGGCTTCTACAAGTGCGCCTGCGTCGTCGGCGACGTCATGGGCAACTACCACCCGCACGGCGACAGCTCCATCTACGACGCCCTGGTCCGCCTCGCCCAGCCGTGGTCGATGCGCATGCCGCTCGTCGACTCCAACGGCAACTTCGGTTCGCCGGGCAACGACCCGGCGGCGGCCATGCGGTACACCGAGTGCAAGATGGCGCCGCTGGCCATGGGAGATGGTCCGTGACATCGACGAGGAGACCGTCGACTTCACGGACAACTACGACGGCCGCTCCAGGAGCCGACCGTCCTGCCCGCCCGCTTCCCGAACCTGCTGATCAACGGCTCGGCCGGGATCGCGGTCGGCATGGCGACCAACATCCCGCCGCACAACCTGCGCGAGGTCGCGGCCGGCGCCCAGTGGTACCTGGAGAACTACGAGGCCTCGCACGAGGAGTTGCTGGACGCGCTCATCGAGCGCATCAAGGGCCCCGACTTCCCTGACCGGTGCGCTGGTGGTGGGCCGCAAGGGGCATCGAGGAGGCCTACCGCACCGGGCGCGGCTCGATCACCATGCGCGCGGTCGTCGAGGTCGAGGAGATCCAGAACCGCCAGTGCCTGGTGGTCACGGAGCTGCCGTACCAGACCAACCCCGACAACCTCGCGCAGAAGATCGCCGACCTGGTGAAGGACGGCAAGATCGGCGGCATCGCGGACGTCCGTGACGAGACGTCGTCCCGCACCGGTCAGCGCCTGGTCATCGTGCTGAAGCGGGACGCGGTCGCCAAGGTCGTGCTGAACAACCTGTACAAGCACACCGACCTGCAGTCGAACTTCAGCGCCAACATGCTGGCCCTGGTCGACGGCGTCCCGCGCACCCTCTCCCTGGACGCGTTCATCCGCCACTGGGTGAACCACCAGATCGAGGTCATCGTCCGGCGTACGAAGTTCCGGCTGCGCAAGGCCGAGGAGCGGGCGCACATCCTGCGCGGCCTGCTCAAGGCACTGGACGCCATCGACGAGGTCATCGCGCTGATCCGGCGCAGCGACACGGTCGAGATCGCGCGCGGCGGCCTGATGGACCTCCTCGACATCGACGAGATCGAGGCCAACGCGATCCTGGAGATGCGGCTGCGCCGCCTGGCGGCGCTGGAGCGCCAGAAGATCGTCCGGGAGCACGACGAGCTGCAGGCGAAGATCACCGAGTACAACGAGATCCTCTCCTCCCCGGCCCGCCAGCGCTCGATCGTCGGCGAGGAGCTGACCGCGCTCGTCGACAAGTACGGCGACGACCGCAAGACCAAGCTGATCCCGTACGAGGGCGACATGTCCATCGAGGACCTGATCGCCGAAGAGGACATCGTCGTCACGGTCACGCGGGGCGGCTACATCAAGCGCACCAAGACCGACGACTACCGGGCCCAGAAGCGCGGCGGCAAGGGCGTACGCGGCACGAAGCTCAAGGAAGACGACATCGTCAACCACTTCTTCGTGTCCACCACCCACCACTGGCTGCTGTTCTTCACCAACAAGGGCCGGGTCTACCGGGCGAAGGCGTACGAGCTGCCCGACGCCGGCCGGGACGCGCGCGGTCAGCACGTGGCGAACCTGCTGGCCTTCCAGCCGGACGAGACGATCGCCCAGATCCGCGCGATCCGCGACTACGAGGCGGTGCCCTACCTGGTCCTGGCCACGAAGGCGGGCCTGGTGAAGAAGACGCCGCTGAAGGACTACGACTCGCCGCGCTCGGGCGGCGTGATCGCCATCAACCTGCGCGAGCAGGCGGACGGTTCCGACGACGAGCTGATCGGAGCCGAACTCGTCTCGGCCGACGACGATCTGCTGCTGATCAGCAAGAAGGCGCAGTCGATCAGGTTCACCGCCTCGGACGACACGCTGCGGCCCATGGGGCGTGCCACCTCGGGCGTGAAGGGCATGAGTTTCCGCGAAGGGGACCAGCTGCTCGATGAATGTTGTTCGAGCCGGTAACGTTCGTGTTCACTGCCACTGACGGCGGTTACGCGAAGCGGACCTCTGTCGACGAGTACCGCGTCCAGGGCCGCGGCGGCCTCGGCATCAAGGCTGCCAAGATCGTCGAGGACCGTGGATCGCTCGTGGGCGCGCTGGTGGTCGAGGAGCACGACGAGATCCTCGCCATCACACTCTCGGGCGGTGTGATTCGTACGCGAGTCAGCGGGGTCAGGGGAGACGGGCCGTGACACCATGGGCGTCCAACTGATCAATCTGGGCAAGCGCGATGCCGTCGTCGGCATCGCACGCAACGCCGAGGCGGGACGCGAGGCGGAGGAGGTCGACGGCGATGTGGTCGTCGACGAGACCGCCGAAGGTGCCGCGACCACCGGCACGGACGAGGGTGAGGCGCCCTCGGCCGAGTAGCACGAGGAGAGAGTCATCGTGAGCGGAGCCACGGGCGCCGGGTCGGCCGGTACCTCCAGGGGGTACGGAAACGGACGGGGCGGCCGTGGCTCCGCCGCGCGTGCGACGGATTCGCACACGACTCAACTGCGCAAGATCGACGACGACGCGACCGACTCCCGCTCGGCGAGCTCGTCCAAGACGCATGGATCCCAGGGGGGAACTGTGACGGGACACCCCGAGGCCAGCAGACACAGCAGGCGGCCTCGCCGCTGCCGGGAGAACGGCAGCCCCAGCAGCCCGGCGGGCCGTACCACCCGCCGCAGGCCTACCAGACCCAGGGCGGCAACGCGGCCGCCGCCGTGCGCCGCCCGCGCACCGGCGCCCGTACCACCCCCGCGTCCGCAAGGGCACGCCTGCGCGTGTCGAAGGCCGACCCGTGGTTCGGTGATGAAGGTCAGCTTCCTGCTCTCCATCGCGCTCGGCATCTGCACGATCGTCGCGTCCGCCGTGCTGTGGATGGTCATGGACGCCATGGGCGTCTTCTCGACCGTCGGCGGCACGATCTCCGAGGCGACCGGCTCGAACGAGTCCAACGGCTTCGACCTGCAGTCGTTCCTGTCGCTGCCCAACGTGCTGCTGTTCGCGACGGTCATCGCGGTCGTCGACGTCGTCCTCGCGACGGCGCTGGCCACGCTCGGCGCGTTCATCTACAACCTGTCCGCCGGCTTCGTCGGCGGCGTGGAGCTGACGCTCGCCGAGGACGAGGATCGTCGCTCGCCGGTCTCGCGACAACCGATTTTGGGACTGCCCGCCTCGTGCGCTAATCTTCAGGAGTCAGCGCGCAAGGGACATACACCGCAGAGCGCGGCGGGGCTATAGCGCTCAGTTGGTTAGAGCGCATCCCTGATAAGGATGAGGCCACAGGTTCAAATCCTGTTAGCCCCACCAGCGAGAAGGCCCCAACCGATCATGGTTGGGGGCCTTTATTATCTACAGGTGACATCAGCCGCTCGGTGTCTGATCCCTGTCTTCCTGATCATCCGGTTTCATGGCTTCGTGAGCGGCGAGCTGTTCAGGTGTGGCCCACGAAGGCCTCCCCACAGCCCGGTGGGAGGCGGTCGACCACCATGGCTATGGCTTCCTGCGCCATGACTACCTGGCCTATCCACTGCGTTCGGAGTGGCCCGAGGACCCAGTAGGTGCCTTCCAGACCCGGGTGAGATGTATGGGAGGTCCCAGGTCCACCGCGGCTCGGTGCAACGGCTGAAGTGAAGCTCTCCCATTCCTGTCCAGGGGAAGAGCTGCCTCAGACGCGGCTCGCTGTAGGCGGCGTTCAGCAGATCGTTACGGTACACTTCCGTCGTCACGTACGGCCTGCCAGCCCGCTTCGACGATGAGCATCGATGAATCCTGGGTCATGGCGTCATCATGCACGCCTGACCCAGGATCCCAGGACGAGTCAGCCGATGAGCGGATCTTCCAGGAGTTCGGCGAGCATGCCCACCGCTTCCCGCTCGCTGTCACCCACGACGTGTATAGACGTCCATGGTCATGCTGATCTGGCTGTGTCGGAGGATCGCCTGAGCGACCTTGGGCTGGACTTTCAGGAAGGCCAGCAGGGGTCCCGCAGGTGTGCCGAGCGAGGCGAACCGTGATCCGGCGGACGCCGGCGCGCTTGACGAGCCGGATCGGAAGGTACGGGAGAAGCCCACCGGGTCGATCGATTGCCGCCGTGCTCGGAGGAGAAGATCAGGTCATGGTCCGGCTCCTGCGACCAGTGCTTATCGGCGATCTTCCGTTCCAGCGCTTGCAGCTCCGGCGCTCTTCCAGGGCACGGGCGCAGAACTCGGGGAGCGGGAGCACGGCCTGTGAGGACTCCGTTTGTTCCACCCAGAGACCGGACTGCAGATCCGCGCGCATCAAGTCACCCATTCGGCCTAGAGGCCCTAATGGCCACGCGGGCCCGATAAATGGGGCCCAACCGCGCTTCGAGAGGGTGCTTTTGTGCCCATCGGAGTTGCACGACACTCCGGCGTCACGCCGTATGGGTACAAGACCCCGTCCATGGGTCATGCAAGGAGGAACTATGCGTCGCACGACTATCGGTGCTCTCCTGACCGCAGCTCTCCTGCGGGACCCGCCGCGGTCACCGCAGAAGCGCAGACGCCGGTGGTGGCCCAGGCAACCACCGTGCAGGCCACCCAGAGCCAAGCGCAGGATGACGACAACAAGGACGATGACGATGGGGGCTGGGGTTCTTTGGGGTCTCGCCGGCCTTTGGGTCTGCTCGGTCTCATCCCTCGTCGGCGTAAGACACACTGACACGGGAACCCGTCGCGGCACAGGGACCGGTGGCGCGCACCCGAATGATCGTCTCTGGAGTCAGACGCCCGTCAGACTGTCCCCTGGGTGAAGCATCAGTGTCTCGACACCAACAAGGGGCGAACCGAGCCGGTTGACCAGGTATCTCTGCGTACCGCCCTTACCAGCATGGCTCAGGTCGAGCGGCGTCGACCCGTCCCCGTGATCGACCTGATAAGGATGAGGCCACAGGTTCAAATCCTGTTAGCCCCACCAGCGAGAAGACCCCAGTCGGTAGCGGCTGGGGGTCTTTGCGTCTCTGGGTGTCTTCGGCATCTCCGGTAGCTCCGGTTACATCAACGCCCGACCGCTGGCGACGGGGATGCGCCAGCGGTCGGGCTGGCCAAGGCTAACAAGGCCGGGTGCGTGGCGGGGAGACATTCACTCATCGCACGGGCGCTCGTACGAGAGGCGCGGCAGGTACTCGTGCCACTTCTCCTCGGTCAGCACGCCCCGGGTGGCCGAGCAGATGCGGTCGATGGCGTCGTCCACATCGAGGTTCCACAGCCGTACGGTGTCCGTGCCGCTGGACACCCCGAGCATGTGGCTGACGGGGCTGAAGGACAGGAAGCCGCCCGTCTTGGCGTTGGGGCTCATCGACTCCCCGATGGGGGTGGCCCCGGCCGGGGCGTGGACGTCCCAGAGCCGGACCGTGTTGTCGTTGGCGCCACTGGACAGGGTGTCGCCGTCCCGGCTGAACGTCAGCGACACCACCGAGTCGGTGTGGCCGGCGAGCGTCGAGTCCGGCGGGGCCGCTTCGCGGGGATCGGTGACGTTCCAGAGCCGGACCCGTGCCGTCGTCGCTGCCGCTGGCCAGCGTATGGCCGTCCGGCTGTAGGCCAGCGCGTTGACGGGGCCGAGGTGCCCCGTACGGGGTGCGCCGAGCCGGGCGGCGTGACGGGGGTCGCGCACGTCCCAGAGCCGTACGGTGTCGTCCGCGCTGCCACTGGCCAGCGTGCGGCCGTCCGGGCTGAAGGCGAGGGGTGTTGACGTATCCCGTGTGGCCGGTGAGCGGCTTGCCCAGCGGGCGGGGGCGGGACGGGTCGTCGGCGTTCCACAGCTGGACGGTGCGGTCGTCGTAGGCCGTGGCCAGCGTGCGGCCGTCCGGGCTGAACGCCAGGGCGTCAGGGCCCGCGTAGCGGGTGCGCAGCACCACGGGGGCCCGTGGGCGGTGGGCCGGGCCGGGTCCGTGACGTCCCACAGCTGTACCGCGCTGCTTCCCGTCAGCACCGCGAGGGTGTCGCCGTCCGGGGAGAACACGAGGGAGCGCACGTCGCCCTCCCGCCGGGCGGAAGGGTTCGCCCAGTGACACGGGCCGACCGGGGTTCGTCACGTTCCACAGCCGGACCCGGCCGTCGCGCGCCGCGGTGGCCAGTACGCGACCGCCCGGGCGGAACGCTCCGTTGCGGCCGATCATGTCCGACGTCGGCAGCGACCACAGGCGGACCTTGCTGTCCCCGCTGCCGGTGGCGAGCGTGCGGCCGTCGGGGCTGAAGCCGAGGGCGTACATCTCTCCGGCTGCTTCCCGCGAGGGCATGCCGATCTGGGAAGGGTAGGCCGGGTCGCTGACGTTCCAGAGGCTCGCCGTGCTGTCCGCGCTGCTCGCGGCGAGCATGTCCCCGTCGGGGGCTAAGGCCACGGACCAGATGGGGCCGGTGTGGCCGGTCAGCGGCGAGCCGATCCGTGCCGCGTCCGCGTGGATCGGCCACGTCCCAGAGCCAGTACGGTGTCGTCCGCGCTGCCACTGGCCAGCGTGCGGCCGTCGGGGCTGAAGGCCACGGAGTGCACCAGTCCGGTGTGACCGGCCAGCGGTTCGCCGACCGGCGTCGCGGCGTCCGGGTCGGTGACGTTCCAGAGCCGGACCGTCTCGTCGTCGCCGCCTGCCGCCAGCGTGCGTCCGTCGGGACTGAACGCCACCGAGCGCACCGCCGCGCCGGGACCCGTCAGGGTGTCCAGCGCCTTCGGGCGGCGCGGGTCGGCCACGTCCCACAGCCGGACGGCGTGGTCGTCGTGGGCGGAGGCCAGCGTGCGGCCGTCCGGGCTGAACGCGAGCAGGTAGACGGTGCCCCCGTGACCGGTCAGGGGGCGCCGAGCGGGCGCGGGCGGCTGAGGTCGCTGATGTCCCAGAGCCGGATCGTGCCGTCGTCCGAGGCGCCGGCCAGGGTGCGGCCGTCCGGGCTGAACACGGCGGAGCTGACCCAGCTCGTGTGGCCGGTGAGCGGCTTGCCCAGCGGTTCGGGACGCGCGGGGTCCGACACGTCCCACAGCCGCACCGTCCGGTCGTAGCTCAGCCGTCGCCCAGGGCTTGCCCGTCGGGCTGAAGGAGGTGAGGTAGACGGCGCCCGTGTGCCCGAGGAGCGGTGTGGCCAGGGCGCGTTCACGATCGAGATCAGCCGGTTCCGCACGTTCTCGTCGTCCGGCCGCAGGCGGTGCGCCGCCAGGTCGAGCTGGGCCGACAGCGACGGGTCCGTGTACTGGACCCGGTCCGCCTGGCCACCACCTGCTCGAACACCGCGTCGTTGCGCTGCTGCCAGGCGACCACCGCCGAACCGACCGCCAGGATCGCCAGGACGACCAGTGCGGACACCGCGGCTCGACTGATCAGGACGGAGCGCTTGCGCAGCCTGGCCGCGCGGCGGCCAGGAAGTCCACCGCACTCCGGGTCGAAAGGTGCCGTCGGCCGACTCCGCCCAGCCGCGGGGCCCGCTCCAGCCGGGAACCCCGGTAAAGGAGGGAAGCGTCGCGGTCCGACTCCTCCCAGGCCCGGCCGTCCTCCTCCAGCCGCTGGCGCAGCAGGTTGCCGGTGCGGTCCTCCGTCGATCCAGTCGCGCAGGCGCGGCCAGGCGTGGAGCAGTGCCTCATGCGGTGATCTCCACGGTCTCCGCGTCGAGCGTCACCAGCCGGGCGCGCACCAGCGCTTCGAGCGACTCCTCCGTCTTGCCGGGGTCCTCGACTCCTGCGCCAGCCGGCGCCGGGTGCCCCGCTGCGGGTGGCCTGGGTGTCCTCGCTCACCCGGACCAGCCTGAGCAGGAGCAGCCGTGCGGCCGTGCGCGCCGCCGGGTCGAGGCCCGACCAGGCCCGCTCGGCGGTCGCCGCCACCGCTCCCTGGATCCCGCCGGCCGCGCGGTACCCGGCCAGCGTCAGCCGGCCCCGCCTGGTGCCGCTGCCAGGTGGCGAGCAGGGCGTGGAGAGGAGCGGCAGCACGCCCGCGTCGTGCGCGCCCCGCGCGGGCCGCCGGTGCTCACCTCCCGGATGATCAGCTCCCGCCAGCCCCGGTTCGAGTTCCATGCCCACGGCACGGGCCGGGCCGGCCCACCGCCCTCGCGCAGTTCCGCGGTGGTCAGCGGCCCCAGCACCATGTGCCGGTGCTGCAGCGCGTCGGCCAGTTCGGGATGGCGCAGGCACTGCTCGTAGAAGTCCGCGCGTACGCCGAGGGCCACGAGCACGGGCGCCGGGTCTCCCGGACCGCCGGGCGCGCAGGCGGCCTGGAGGAGCTGGACGAACACGCGCCGGTCCGCATCGTCGGCGCAGAGGGTGAAGATCTCCTCGAACTGGTCCACGATGACGACCGGACGACCTGCCACTGGCGAGGCCGCCTCCGCCTCCGCCGCCGCTTCCGCCCTGCCGCGGGCCCACGCCGTGAAGGCGTCCCTGGCCGCCCGCGCGGTTTCCGGGGCGTCCGCAGCGTCCGGTTGGGCTACGACGGGCGCGAGTTCGGGTATCAGTCGGGTCAGCTCTCCGAGCGGGTCGCCTCCCGGTACGAGTTGGAGTACTTCTCTCGGCCGGCCGGACCCTTCGTCTCCGCCCCCCTGTCGTCCCCTTCGTCCCCGCCGCCCAGCGCGCCCCTTCCGCAGGGCGGGGCACCAGGCCGGCGTTCAGCAGGGAGGACTTGCCCGCCCCGGAGGCGCCTACGAGCATGACCAGGCCGCCCGTGCCCCCGCCGCGCGGGAGCTGGGCGACGAGAGCGTCCGTGCTCCGCTCCCGCCCGAAGAACCAGTCGGCGTCCTGCTGGCGGTACGCGGCCAGACCGCGGTAGGGGCAGACGCCGCCGGGGACGGCCGGGGGCGGCCTCGGCCGGGGGTTTTCCTCGTCCGCGGCGGACGGCGCGGGGCGTTCGCCGGTCGGGTCGGCCACCGCCCGCTCCCACAGGCGCTGCCACTGGGTCAGGTCGTACAGGCCCGCGGACACCGGTGCGGGACGCGCGCGCGCCGCCAGGGGGATGAGCACCTGCAGCACCGCCGCGAGGGCGGGGAACTGGGCGGGTACGTTCTTGGCCCGCCGCCAGTCGCTGATCCGCTGGGCGGAGACCCGTGCGGGCCGCCCCTCGTTCGTCGACCCGCTGGAGCCGGACGACCGCCTCGGACACGCGTTTGAGGGGAGGGTTGCCCGCCTCCCTGTACAGCAGAGCGAGACGTTCCGCGAAGGCCGTGCGTGCCCCTGAGTCGAAACTCAAGGTCTCCACTCCTTACTTCCCCCGCACCTGGACGTCCGGACCGGAAAACTCACTCTATACGCCTGACCTGCGGCTACGTCATGACCGCTGCACCGGAACCTCCCCTGCGGGGACCTCGGCTGGCAGGATCACGTCGCAGTGGCGAGTCGCCCGCCCGGACACCCGGACAGGTCAGCGGCCCAGCGCCCGGAGAGCCACCCTGTGCGTCGAACGTTCTCGGTCAGCTTTTCCGGTGGCCCAGCCCTCCCCGACCCGGCCCGGTACCGCGTACCACACGCCGTCGGCATGGCTCGGCTCCGGTCCCCCACGAGGGAGGGACCGGTGCCGAACCAGGCCGACGGGCGAGCGGTCAGGGGCGGGTTCGGAGCGGCGACGTGCGGGCGAGGCACGTCGTGATGGTTCCGATTCGAGTGCCGCTGGAGTGTGTATGAGGATCTCCGTCGACCCCGAGCAGTGCTACGGCTCCGGCGACTGCGTCCACCGGGCCCCGTCCGTTTCACCAAGGTCGACGGCCTGGGCGCCGTGATACCCGGACGCGAGCACGACGTCGACGCGCCACGGGTGCGCGAAGCGGCCGAGGGGTGCCCCTCCGCCGCGATCACCATCACGGGGGAGCGCTGAGCATCCGAGCAGGACTGCGCATGCCCGTGTCCGAGGCCCTGGTCACGCTCGGCAGCCGTTACGTGCGGGCCGCCCCCGGGACGTTCGGGAAGGCGGCGCTCGCCGCGCGCTGGCTCAACCCCCATCTGCGCGAGGCACCCCGTCGGCGAGTCGTCACAGTGCGCCTCCGGCGACCTGTTCGCCGTGGACACGCAGGACCTGATCCAGCGGTACCTGTATCTGTTCGGCACCTGGGAGCCGCACATGACGGCCTGGCTGCGGCGCCGGCTGCGACCGGGGGACGGCTTCGTCGACGTCGGGGCCAACATCGGCGTCTTCAGCGTTCTCGCGTCGCGGCTCGTCGGCGACGAGGGCAGTGTCGTCGCGATCGAGGCCTCCCCCGTCTTCCACCGCCGTCTGGTGCGGCATGGCCGGCTCAACGCCCGCGGGAACATCCGCGCCCTCAACGCCGCCGTCTCGGACGGCCACAAGACCCCGACCTTCGTCCTCGCCAGCTACGCACAACATGGGCGCGAACAGCATCGTCCCGTACGACGGCCCGGCGGAGTCCACCTTCGAGATCGAGGCGCGGCCGCTGCCGGAACTCCTCGATCCGGCGGAGATCGCGAACGCCCGGGTGATCAAGATCGATGTCGAGGGCGCGGAGGGGGAGCGTCGTCCGAGGGCTGGCGCCGATGCTGGACAGCCTGCGGCCCGACGCGGAGATCAGTGTCGAGGTGACGCGCCGAGCGCATGGCCCGGCTCGGCGACTCCATCGGCGAACTGCTGACGGTGATGCGCGACGCGGGCTTCCACGTCTACCGGCTGGCCAACGACTACGCGCCCGGAGAGCTATCCCCCGGCGCTGGGCGGTGAGCCCGGCGTGCCGGTCCGGTGGCGGGGGGCCCGTCGTGGAGGAGAGCGATCTGATCTTCTCCCGGGTCGATGCGGAGACGCTCCCCTGACCTGACGGTTCCGCACCGCCTCGACGGTTCCGGCGCCGCTACCGCCAGCCCTCGGCCGTCGCGGCGCCGTCCCGTCCGGTTCACGTGCGGGGGGCCGCGAGTCTCAGGCACCCGCCGGAAAACGCCACCCGAAGGACGCCAGCGCCCGCGCCCTGGCCTCCACGACCGCCATCCGGGCTTCGCGTTCGGCGGGGTCCACATGGGCCGCCTGCCCGGTCACCTGGCCCTCCCACTTGCGGTAGAGCAGGCCCACCTCTCGGAGAACCACCCCCGGCTCACGCAGTTGAGCGCCAGCAGCAGGCCGGTGTCCTCGGACGCCGGCAGGGCCATCCAGCCACCGAGCGCGAGCAGCAGTTCGCGCCGTACCAGGAGCGTCGCCGGGTGACCTGGGCGCGGTAATCGTTCGCCTTCCAGTGGTCGAGCACCGCTCCGCGCTCGATCGGCCCGTGGTCCGGATCACCCGGGAAACCGGCCGTCGAGCCGTCGGGCAGCAGGTCCAGGGCGCGCGACGTCGCCCACCCGAGCGCCGGGCCGGTCTCCAGGGCGGCCAGGTCGCGGGCCAGGGCTCCCGGCGGAGCAGGTCGTCGGCGTCCAGGGTCTTCACGTACTCGCCGTCGGCGTGGGGACAGGGCCATCGTCGGGCCACACCCGCCGCCCCGCTGTCCCGGCCGTCCCTGCCGGAAGACGACGCGCGGGTCGTCGGGCACGTACGGGCGGACGTCGTCCGTCTGCCCGTCCTCCTGGATCACCCAGCGCCACCCCAGCCGGCGGAAAGCTCCTGCGCGCACAGGGGACGCGTAGGCCTCGGGCAGGAAGTGCGCCGAGGGGCCGTGGACGGCCGTGACGATGACGACACGCCGGTTCCTGGCCGCATTCAGGTCGTCCGCGATCACTTTGTACGCCTTCGGCACTGGTACTCACCGGTTCCTGTCCGTTGTGATGCGGCTTCAGCCTAGCCACCCTGAAGAGGCCTTGATGAGTTGGGTCGGTGACCCCGTACACGGCGGCGGCCCGGCTGCTCTGTCGAGCGGCCGGGCCGTTTTCGCGTGTGGTGCTGTACGCAGATCGCCGTGACGTCGGGTTCGGGCGGTGCGGGCGCCGCGGCGGGTGCCGTGCGCGCGCGGGCCCCCAGCGTTGCAGCGGCTCGGTTGTGCTGGGCGGTGGTGTGCCGGGCCGGAACCTCCGCGGTGTCGTCGCACAGGAGGTCGGTGGACGTCGCGGTGGCGTCGGCGGTCGGGCGGTGGCGGCAGGTGGGGGCCTTGCCGTGGGCCTCGGCGCGGATGCGCTGTTTCATCGTGGGGGCAGGGAGCCGGTACGTGACCAGGACCAGGGTGCCGCCGCGGCGGGTGCCGCCTCGGGGGAGCGCTCGGTGTTGCTGTGCGTTCCGGTCTGCGGTACGGCCGCGGAGGCGGTCGTCGTGATGGAGTCCGAGCGCCGTGCACAGCGCGAGGAAGGCGGTGACGATGGTGGTCCACAGCGTCATGACCTTGTTCCGGGCCATAACCCCTCACTTTCGGGTTGGGCGATTTGCGTACTTTCCTCATGATGTGTATGTGGGCCGCGAAGTGGTGGACCGACGCCCGTGGCGCGTCGATGTTCAGATGAACACACACCGGATGGCCGCAAGGGGGTGGGAAAAGGTGCCCAGACGGGAGGGAGGCGGGCAAAAGTCGCGTTCTGTGAGGGTGTGATCACCCTCCGATCGGAACGGCTTCGTCCGCGCTTATTGGGCTCGGACGGCGGGCAGTTGGCCGCCGACGCGGGTCACCGATCGGTATCGGCCGGTGTGTATAGTCGGGCGCCAGAGGTCCCCTACGTCAAGGAAAGACGAGGTAGCGCGGTGAAGAAGCTTCTCCTGTCGCACTGGCCGCCATCGGCGGCTCCTCGTGTACCGCCAGATCCAGGCGGATCGCGCCGAGCAGGATCTGTGGACGGAGGCGACTGACTCCGTGCCCACGGGTTCGTGAGTACGACCGACATCCGGTCCTGAGCAGACCCCGGCCGTCATACGGTCGGGGTTTTGTGTTGCTCGGACGCCGTTCCCCGGATGTCGTTGCCCGGATCCCGCTGCCGGGATTCCGTGCGGGGGCGCGGAAGCGCGGGGTCGCGCGGCAGGATGGGCCACGGTCCGGTCCGGGTGGCGGCAACAGCGCCGGTGGGCGCGAGGGGTGGCGGGTGATGGGGCGGTGGTGTACGGCTCGGCGGGGCGGCGCCGGGACGGGGCGTGGCGGATCAGGGCTTGCAGGGCTTGCGGAACTTGCGGGGCGTGCGGGGCTTGCGCGGCGTGCGTGGCTTGCAGGACTTGCGGGGCTTGCGCGGCGTGCCGGATCAGGGCCTGACCGACCGGGTACGCCCGTGCGGCTGGCGGTCGTGACCGTCGTACTGGCCACGACCGCCGCCCCGCCCCCGGCGCCTCGCTCGCGGCGGGTACGCCCCCCGGCTACGCCTTTCTGCCGAGGACGCCCGGCGGATCGAGGGCGCGAGCGGCACCTCGGACGCCGTACGCCTGGAACCCGGCGCCACGTACCGCAGTTCCCTGCCGAGAAGCGGCACCCTCTACTACCGCCTCGAACTCGACGCGGCGTCGGACGCCTACGTCTCCGTCACCGCCGCACCCGGCCCCGACGCCGACGAGGTCACCGCCGTCGACGGCATCCGGGTCTCCGTACAGGACGCCGAGGGCGGCTCCCTGCTCGTCCGACAGCGCCACCTTCGGCGCCGCCCGCAGCCCCCGCCCCCGTCACGGCCCGGGGGCATGCCGCGAGATCGCCCCCGGCGAGACCCGGTGCCAGGACCCCGGCACCTACTACGTCGCGGTAGAGCGGTCCCGGCCCCAGGACTCCCCGCCGGGGGCCTGGGACCTGGAGCTCACCGCCGTCACCGAACCGCGCCCGGAACGGACCGGCGCGACCACCGCGCCCCGACGCCTGGGACTCCGCCTCCCCCGCCCTCTCGCCGGAGAGCCCGAACGGCGCCCGGGCGGCAGCGGCTTCGCCCACGCCACCCCCGTCGGGCAGGGGAGTCTGGCGGGACGGCATCCGGCCCGGACAGACCCTCTTCTACAAGGTGCCGGTCGACTGGGGCCGCCAGTTGCACGCGACCGCCGAACTCGGCAGTTCCGGCGACGGCTCCGGCTACGCCACCAGCGCCCTGCACCTGGCCCTCCACAACCCCGTGCGCGGCGAGGTCGACGACGCCGCGAGGGGGTACACCGGCCGCCCCGGCGTCGGTCGCTCTCACTTCCCTGCCGCCGGTGGCCTCGCCAACCGGTACGCCACCGACGCACAGGCCGGCGCGATGCGGTTCGCCGGCTCCTACTACCTCGTGGTGCACCTCGCGGCTCAGGTGGCCGACGACTTCGGCGACGGCCCCTTCGGGCTGACGCTGCGCGTAAGGCTCGGGGGAGCGGCGCGGACCGGCCCGGAGTACGCGGGGGAGTCCGAGCCGAAGGGCGTCTTCGAGGTCTCGGCACAGGACCGTGAGGCCGCGCCGGAGGGCGGCGGTGGGGGCGACGACCTCAGCCATGAAGGCGGTCGCCGTGGGCGGTATCGGCACCGGCAGCGTGCTGCTCGTGGGCCTGGGAGTGTGGACGGCGGCGGCGCGGCGCGGACGAGGGAAGGGCCTAGGCGAGGCCCCCGGCTCAGATCCGGGTCAGGGCCCAGAAGCCCACGGTGTAGCAGGCCAGCGCGAGAAGCAGCAGCGGAACGGCCACCCTGGCGGGAGGTCCGGGACGGCGCCGCCGCCGTGCCGCGCGGTGCTGCGGATACGCCTGGGCAGGCGGGCGCGACTGCGGGGCTCCGGGCGGTGTACGAGGCGGTGGGGACGTCGGCTCGCGGCTCCGGGGACGGTGCCAGTGCCTGGGCGGGGAGCGGAGGCGCGTACGGGGGCCGGTACTGCGGGCTGCCCGGGAAGTCCGGTGTCCGTGCGTGCGCCTGCTGGGGGACCGGGCACGGGCGAGGAGGTGACGGTCGGCTGCGGGGGCGGCAGATGGAAACCGCCGGTCTCCGACATGGCGGGCGGCCGGGCGGGCCCGGGAGGCGCCGCCGGCGTGCCGTCCGGGACCGCGATGCCGTCCGGGCTGGACGACGTATGATCCGGGGCCCCCATGCCGTCCGGGCCGACGGCGTACGTCCCAGAGTCGACGGCGTAACATCCGGATCCGGCGCTGATCAGAGTCGAGCGGCCGCCGTGGGTCCGTCGGGGCGGCGTCCACGCCCGAGGCCCGCCTGAGTGGCCCGTCGGGCCCGAACCCCGTGGGAAGCGGGCCGACTTGGTCGAAGATCTCGATCAGCTCGTCGTCGCACCCCGGCTCCGGCAGCAGCTCCGCAGCCGCGCCAGCGCCTTGCGCGCCCCCGTGGCGGTGCGGAACCTCGCCGGTGGGTCCGGCTGCACCAGCGTCGCCACGACCTGCCAGAGCGGCTCCGGGAATCCCCTGCGGCGCGGGCGGCGTCCCGTGCTCGGCGAAGTACTGCACCAGCGCCTTGGCGTCCGGCTTCGCCCCTCCAGCAGGTACAGGGCGACCAGGCCCACGGCGAACAGGTCGGCCGGGAAGTCCGGCTCCGCGCCCATCATCTGTTCCGGCGCGAGAGGTAACCCGGCGTCCCCACCACGAGGTTGGTCTCCGTCAGCCGGGGCTCGCCCAGCCGCATCGCGATGCCGAAGTCGGACAACCGCACCCGGGGCCGGCCCGTCCCCGTCGCTTCGAGCAGCAGGTTGGCGGGCTTGATGTCACGGTGTACGACGTCCTCCGCGTGCACCGCCGCCAAGCCCGCGAGGAGCTGGTCGAGGAGGGTGCAGACGAAGGCGGGTGGCAGCGGGCCGTAGTCCCCCACCAGGTGGACGAGCGAACCGCCCGTGACCAGGTCCATGGTGAACAGGACCTTGTCGTCGTCGGCGGCCCAGCTCGCGGGCGCGAGCACATGGGGATGATCGATCCGCATCGCCTGTTCGCGCACGAACCGCAGCAGCGAGTGCGCGTCCCGCTGTTGGAGCACCTTGGCGGCCACGTACCGCCGGCGGCGGTGGTCCCAGGCACGCCAGACGGCACCGGACCCGCCCCGGCCGATCGGGTCGACCAGCTCGTACCGGCCCGCGAAGACCTCACCCATGGCTGTGCGCCGCTCCTCCCCTGGGACCTGCCACGCCACTCCCGCGGCCCGGCCGCCGTACCCCCTCCGGCGACCGGGACCCGGGGTCAGTTCTGGTGGGACTGGTAGTGCGCCACCGCGTCCGAGGTGCGGCCCGCGCCGTACACCCGCAGGAACTCCGCCAGCTCCGGGTGGGAGCCGGACAGGGCGTCCGCCGCGTCGATGATGTCCCCGGCGGCCGCCACCGAGCGCAGCAGCGACTGGATCTCACGGACCACCCGCTTGACCGTCGGCGCTCCCGAACTGCTCGTGGTCGTGGTGGTGTTGTTGAGCACCGAGCCCCCTTGCGACTTCTTGATCTCGTCCATGCGCTCAGTCGCCTCGGCCGCGCTCACGCTGCCGTCCGCCACCTGCCCCGCCAGGTCCCGCAGCAGCTGCACCCGCTGAACCACACGCGGGATTGCCGATCTTCGCCCGCTGGCCGCTCATCAGCTGCGACAACATCGGTGCGGACAGCCCCAGCACCCCCGCGAGACGAGCCTGGTTGAGACCAAGATCGTCGATCAGCCTGCGGAAGAGCGCCCCCAGCGGCTCCCCATACCAGTTCCGCTGCAGTTCCCGCGCTCTTGCGGTGGCTTCCTGCTGTGCGGCGTCCATTGCGTCTCCCCATCGCTTCCCCAAAAACCGCAGTTCGCTCCAGCGAACCACGCCGAGCATCTTACGGAGCGTGGTGTTTCACCGGGACCCCCAATCATTTGTGAGATACGGGGGGGCGACCCGGTACTCTTGTCTGCGGCGCCCCGCCGGCACGACGTTTCCCGGCCGGACGCCTCCTTCGGGGCCTTAGCTCAGTTGGTAGAGCGCTGTCTTTGCATGGCAGATGTCAGAGTTCGACTCCCCTGGAAGCTCCACTCGTGCAGCCCCTCTGAACTGCCAGGAACGCGGCTCGGAGGGGCTTTTTTTCTGGTGCGGTCCCCTGTTTCCTCACCTGTCGGCGTACGGGGACCAGCACGGGTAGTTCCACGGTGACGCGCATTCCGCCGGCGGAGGCGTTGGAGACCAGGGGTGAGGAAGTCCCGTCATTGTCTGGGCGATGGTACTGACGATCGCCAGACCCCGGACTGAAACGCCCGCCTGGTCGGTGTGGACGTTGCGTTCGGTGCCCCGCTGGAAAGGGTTCGGTGAGGGTCAGGGGAACGACCTGTGGATCAGGTGCTCGCCGGTGTTCTCGACGGTGAGCACCACGCTCCAGGAGCGGACGCCGGTGTGCACCCATACGATTTGCCGTGTTCCGGCGGGTTGTGGACGATCGCGTTCTGCCGAGGTTCATGGCCAGCTGCAGCGGCAGGGTCGGCGTTCCACGTCGTGGGGGCGGTGTCCCCGTAGGTCTCGAGGACGACACCGTGCTTTTCCGCGAGGGCAGCAGCGTCTCGGTTCTTCCGCCGACGGGGACAGGTCGACGCGTTCCCGGGCGAAGGACCGCTGCTCGGCGCGGCTGAGCAGAACGGATGCCTCGGTAGAGGTCCTACTCGATGGCTCGGGCGTTGACGGCGTGGAGGCGGGCGACGAGTTCGCCGGTGTCCTGGTCCGGGATCGGGCGGGCCACGTCGAGCAGTGCCTTCGAGATCGCCAGCGGGGTGCGCAACTCGTGAGAGGCGTTGGCCGTGAACCGGCGCTGTTCGGCGACGTGCGCTTCGAGCCGCGTGAACATCATGTCGAAGGCGTCGGCGAGTTCGCGGAACTCGTCCGCGCGGCCCGGCAGCCGGATCCGGTGGGAGAGCGATCCGTCGGTGGCCATGCGTGTGGCGTGCGTGATGTGGGTCAGGGGGGCGAGCATGCGGCCGGCGAGGAACCCCCTCCCAGAGCCGAACACCAGCAGGAACACCATTGCGGCGGCTGCCGTCGGGGCGAAATCGCGCACGAAGATGGTGCCCGGAGTTGCTCGCACCGCACCCGATTCGTTGGTCTCCACCACCCCTGTCGCAGGAGGAACACTCCCACGGCGACGAGCAGCAAGGCACCGCGAGCATGAGGAAGCCGGCGTAGCTGAGGGTGAGTTTGAGGCGAACGCTCCGTCCGGGCATACTATCCACGCCCGCACCGTCCTCGCCGTCCTCACGCCCGGTGCCGGGCCCGCGTCGATGCGGTAGCCGACGCCCGGCACGGTGGCGATGATCCAGGGCTCGCCGAGGCGTTTGCTGGAGGGCGGAGACCGTGATGCGCACGGCGTTGGTGAAGGGATCGGCGTTCTCGTCCCACGCCCGTTCCAGGAGCTCCTCGGCTTTGACCACACCGCCTTCGGCGGTGACGGAGACCTCGAGCACCGCGAACTGTTTGCGGGTGAGCGCGACGTAGCGGTCGTCGCGGTAGACCTCGCGGCGGAACGGATCAGGCGCAGGCCCGCGATCTCCCGTACGGGAGGCCTGGGGAGCGCCCGCCTGCGGTCGAGCGCTCCTGACCTGAGTACGAGCTCCCGCAATTCGAACGGCTTCGTGAGGTAGTCGTCGCGCGGAATCCGAACCCGGAAGCCTTGTCGTCGAGACGGTCGGCGGCGGTGAGCATCGGGATCGGCAGGCCGCTGCCGGAGGCCACGATGCGTTTGGCGACCTCGTCGCCGGAGGGACCGGGGATGTCGCGGTCCAGGACGGCGATGTCGTAGCTGTTGACGCCGAGCAGCTCCAGAGCGGTGTCGCCGTCACCCGCGATGTCGGCGGCGATCGCTTCCAGACGCAGACCGGCGCGGATGGCTTCCGCCATGTAGGGCTCGTCCTCGACCACCAAGACACGCATGGCCTCCCGGGCTACGAGTCGGTACATATCGTCGGCGTTCGAAATCCGCATACGCGCCGGCTAGGCATCGTGTAGCTTTCACTCGTCCCCAAGCCCCAGGCCAGGCCCGGCCCCGGGTCCTGGGCCTCGGGCCCGGAGAGAACGAACGAACACGGTGATGAGCGAGGGCGGACGGACGATGACGCAGGTGGACACGGCGGAGACCGGACAGGGCAGCCCGGCAGCCCGTAACGGCTTCCGCCCCGGCCCCTGGAAACGCGGCCCGGTCATCGCGGCGCAGGCGCTGCTCCTCGGCCTGTTCATGCTGCTGCACCCGAAGATCCCGAACGGGACCGGCGGCCTCGGCAACCTGGCGGAGACCTTCCTGCCCTGGTCCGGCGTCTTCGTCCCGGTGCTGCTGGCCGGGGCGCTGTGGCGCCGCTCCGCCTCCGCGGTGGTCGCGCTGCTGCTGCCGGTCACGGTCTGGCTGAACCTCTACGGCGGGCTGCTCGGCGACAAGTCCCACCCGGGCGGCGACCTCGCCGTGGTGAGCCACAACGTCGGCGCCGACAACCCCGACCCGGCCGGCACCGCCCGCGACCTGGCCGCCGCCAGCGCAGGACGTGCTGGCACTGGAGGAGATCACCCCGCAGACCAGGGGCACGTACGAGAGGGAACTGGCGAAGGTGTATCCGTACCACGCGGTGCGGGGCACGGTCG
>JAKFGP010000066.1 GCA_021502835.1 Streptomyces thinghirensis | reverse complement strand
TTGTACTTCGTTCAGTTCAGATTTGGGTGTTTAACCCTTGTCCAGGGTTTGTGTAACCTTGTTTTTCGCATTTATCGTGAAACGCTTTCGCGTTTTTCGTGCGCCGCTTCACGGTGGAAGTTAGGGGCGGACTCCTCCTCGCCCTCGATCAGCAGCTTGAGGTTCACCGCGGGGGCGATTGCGGCCGGTGGCGGCGAGGTGGACGCGGGCCGCCGAGGTGTGGTCTGGAAGACCCCTGCCTGTCGTCGGCGCGCGCGTAAAGGCGGTTTCGCGGACGCGACGAGGCTCAGCGGGAAGCTCGCTGTTCAACCGTCCTCGCGGGCGGCGGGCTGCACACGTCGTGGTGGCCGTAGACGAGGGTCGTCGGTGCCTCCGGGTCGCCGGAGGGCCACTCGGCAGGCGGCCGGGGCGCCCGGCGTCGGCCAGACGCCTCGAGTGGGTCAGAAGCCGGTCTCCTTCAGCTTGGCGGCGAGCCAGTCGGCGCTGCGGCGCACATCGGTCGCGTCGGGCGCCGGGCCGACACGGGACGGTAGCCGCAGCCACTCGCCGAGGTCGTCGAGAGAGAGCGGCGTGAGGGGGGTGCCTCGATGCCCTGACGTGCTGGACCGGCGCTGATCGGGTCTCGCTCATGCTCACGAGCCGTACTACCGCACCGACACCCTGATCGAGTGCGGTTCGTCACCGACCGGGGTCGGTCAGCAGCAGGTTCTCTCCAGCGCGGCGCGGTCCGGCAGCCCGATGAGACCGTACGACCTCGCCAGTGCATGTACGGTACGGGAAGGCGGCCATCGCGATCTCAGCGGTACGTGCTGCTGCTCGGCCAAGCCAGGCGGTAGAGGCGCGGGCTGGGCAGGTCCGCGGGCAGCGGTTCGTCTTCCAGTCGTGGCGATCTCGTACGTCGCGGTCTCGCCGTCGCCCTCCTTGTAGACTGGCGTCGATGCGGCCGCGTACGACTTCGGCCGGCGAGGGAGAAGCTGGAACGGCGCCTCGACGCGGTGGGGGTGCGCCGGGCATACTCGGTGCGTTCGAGAGGGCGTCCTTGAGGAACTCCCGGAATCGCCATTTCGTCGCCCCGATCTCCCGCGTCGCCGCCGGGCAGCTCCCTCCGGTTCCAGCAGGGGAGTGTCAGCCAGTTCCCGACGGGCCTCGACGTTCCGGGCGATGGAGGACGGGTGCCGCCCTGGCGGGCGGCCGGGCTGGGGTGAAGCCGGGGCATGGGGCGAGCGAGTTCCTGCGCGAAGCCGTCCAGGTCGGCGGCCAGGCTGAGCAGCTGGGGAGGCGGTCAGCGACGCCGGAAGACGTACCTCGGTGACGCTCTCGCGGGCGCGCAGGAGCTCGCCGGTGAGGGCGTCGAGGTCGCGGTCCCAGGAGGCGACGGTGAGGGCCTCCTCCGGCGTGAGGCGGGCGGGGGCGGTCTGTCCGGTCCGCGGTGCCTCGGAGTGGGGGCGGGGCAGTTCGGTTGCGCCGGCCTGTCCCGGAGGAGGCGCCTGGTGGGGGATGGTGGGGCTGCTGTGCGGCGCCGTCGCGGTGGGGGACGGCGGGGCGGCGGGCCGGTCCGTGGTCCAGAAGTCCCAGTCGGCGGGTTTGCCGGCCGGCCGGGGGTCGCCGAGGACCTCGTCCTCCTGAAGTACCTCGTCGTCCTCGGGGCGGCGGCGGCCAGTCCGGGTCGTCGTAGGTGTCCGGGTCGTGCGCGGCCGCGAGACGGCCTCCTCGTGGGATGCCAGGTGGGCGAGGACCGTCTCGGCGGCGGCCCGACGGCGGGCGAGGGCCGCGTCGTCCAGTGGCAGGGGCCAGGCCTGTTCGGCGGCAGCCCGGTGCAGAGCCGGGTTCTCCTCGTCCTCGGCGGGTTCGTCCGCCCAGGCCTCGATCTCGCCGTGTCCGGTGGCGCAGTGCTCGTACAGGGCCGTGAGGAAGTCGGACGGCCCGCGGGGCTTCTTCTGGCTCGGGCCCCACCAGTGGCCGGAGCCCAGCAGCAGGGAGCGGGGGCGGGTGAAGGTGACGTAGCCGAGGCGGAGTTCCTCGGTGTGCTGGTGTTCCTTCATGGACTCGTGGAAGGCCTTCAGGCCACGGGAGTCCCAGGACCCGACCTCGGGCAGGGTGTCGGCGATCCCCCGCGCAGGTCGTGCGGGAGCACCTTGCCCTGGGCGGTCCACTTCTCGCGGCCCTGGCCGCTGGGGAAGGTTCCGGTGACCAGGCCGGGTACCGCGACGACGTCCCACTCCAGGCCCTTGGACTTGTGCGCGGTGAGCACCTTGACGGTGTTCTCGCCGCCGGGCAGGGCGTTGTCGAGGCCCTTCTCGTACTGGGCGGCGGTGCGCAGGAAGCCGGGGAAGGCGAGCAGGGTTGCCTCGCCGTCGCTCGCGGCGAAGGAGGCGGCGACGTCCAGGAAGTTCGACAGGGTCTCGCGGCGGCGGGCGGCCAGGGCGTGCGGGGACGCCGACAGCTCGACCTCCAGCCCCGTGACGGCGAGGACGCGATGCAGTACGTCCATGAGCGGGTCGGACAGGGCTCGGCGCAGGTCGCGCAGTTCGGTGGCCAGCCGCGCGAACCGCACGCGCGCGTCCGGCGAGAAGGGCAGCCCGTCGTCGTCCCCGGAGCCGTCCAGCGGGGTTTCCAGGAAGGTGTCGAGGGCGTCCGCGAGCGATATCACCTCGGACGGGTCGACGCCCTCGACGGCCTCGGCGAGCCGCCGGTCGGGGTCGTCGTCGCCCTCCACGCGCGCATGGCTCACCAGCAGCCGGGCGCGACGGCCCAGGAGGGCGAGGTCGCGCGGGCCGATGCGCCAGCGCGGGCCGGTGAGCAGGCGGACCAGGGAGGCGTTGGCGCCGGGGTCCTGGAGGACTTCGCAGACGGCGACCAGGTCGGCCACCTCGGGCAGGTGCAGCAATCGGAGAGGCCCACGACCTCCACGGGGACGTCGCGGGCCACCAGGGCGCCCTGGATCTCGGCGAAGTCGGTCGCCGTACGGCACAGGAGGCGATCTCGCCGGGCGCCTTGCCGGTGCGCACGAGGTGGGCGACGGAGTCGGCGATCCAGTCGATCTCCTCGGCGTGCGTGCGCAGCAGGGCGCAGCGGACCATGCCGTCGCGTTCGGCGCCCGGGCGGGGCGCAGAGCCTCCACGCCCGCGTGCATGGCGCGCAGGGGGCTCGGCGAGGCCGTTGGCGAGGTCGAGGAGTCGGCCGCCGCTGCGGCGGTTCTCGCTGAGCGCCTGGCGGGTGGCGGGGCGCCCGTCGGCGTGCGCGAAGTGCTCCGGGAAGTCGTCGAGGTTGGCGACGGAGGCGCCGCGCCAGCCGTAGATCGCCTGGCAGGGGTCGCCGACGGCGGTCACGGGGTGGCCGGTGCCGCCGCCGAACAGGCCCGCCAGGAGGATGCGCTGGGCCACCGACGTGTCCTGGTATCTCGTCGAGCAGCACGACCCGGAACTCGTCGCGCAGGACGCGGCCCACCTCCGGAAGCCCGGCGAGTTGTGCGGAGAGGGCGATCTGGTCGCCGAAGTCGAGCAGGTCCCGTTCCCGCTTGGCGGCTCGGTAACGGATCACCAGGTCGGCCAGTTCACGGCGCGCGGCGGCGGCCTCGGGGACCTTGCGCAGATCGGCGTTGCTGAGCCTGACGGTCTCCAGGGAGTCCAGGAGGCCGGCGTCCCAGGTGCGCAGTGCCTCCGGGCGTACGAGGTGTTCGGAGAGTTCGGCGTCCAGGGCGAGGAGGTCGCTGACCAGGTCGGCGAAGGAGCGGGTGAGCGCCGGATAGGGGGCCGGGAACCTCGCGCAGGACCCGCGCGGCGAGTTGGTAGCGGGTGGCGTCGGCGAGCAGACGGGAGGTCGGCTCCAGACCGAGGCGCAGGCCGTGATCGGTCAGGAGGCGGCCCGCGAAGGCGTGATACGTCGAGATCACCGGTTCGCCCGGTGGGGTTGTCCGGGTCGATCACGTCCGGGTCGGTGACGCCTGCCCTGATCAACGCCTTGCGGACGCGTTCGGCGAGTTCGCCGGCCGCCTTGTTGGTGAAGGTGAGACCGAGGACCTGTTCCGGGGGCGACCTGACCGGTGCCGACCAGCCACACCACGCGCGCGGCCATCACCGTCGTCTTGCCGGACCCGGCTCCGGCCACGATCACCTGCGGGGGGCGGGCGGCGCGACGATGCAGGCCGTCTGCTCCGGGGTGAAGGGGATCCCGGAGGAGCTCCTTGAGCTGCTCGGGATCGGTGAGATGGGCGGGCACGTCGAGAGAAGCTAGCGGCGAGCACTGACAGCGGGCGCGGGATCACCCTCGGGGTGGAGAAAACCGCAGGTCAGCGCCTGTGGTGCGTCTCATCACACCGGGCCGCCCGCTCCCTTGGACCGCTCACTCCACGACGTGCCGTCCCTCGGGCCGTGCGCTGCACGACGCGCGGAAGGCGCAGTGGGTGCAGTGCTGGCCCGTGGTCGGGGGCGAACCGTTCGTCGAGGACCTTGCCCGCGGCGGTGGCGAGCAGGTCCCCGACCCGCTCGCCCGCCGGCCCCTCCAGGGGAGTCCTGAGCCTGCACCTTGGGAGGGTCTCCCCACCGTCGCGCTTGGGCGCGCCCTGGCGCAGCTGGACCAGCTCGGCGCCGCCAGGCTGGGGGCGGACGCCCTCGAAGGCCTCGTCGACGGCGCCTTCTCGGACGGCGAGCTGGTAGACGGCGAGCTGGGGATGGTGGGCCACCTCGGCCGACGTGGGCGCGTGTTTGCCGGTCTTGAAGTCGACGACGTAGGCGCGGCCGTCACCGTCGGTCTCGACGCGGTCCATCCGGCGCGGATGCGCACCTCGTAGTCGCCCGCCTCCAGGGTCACGTCGAAGTCGTGCTCGCTCGCCACCGGTGTGCGCCCGGCTCGATCCATGACATGCCACTTGAGGAAGCGTTCGAGCGCCACGCGCGCGTTGGCCTTCTCCTGCGCCGACTTCCAGGGCGCGTCGAAGGCGAGCGCGTTCCACACGGAGTCCAGGCGTTCCATGAGCACGGCGAGGTCGGCCGGGGTGTGACCGGAGGCCACCTCGTCGGCGAGGACGTGCACCACGTTGCCGAAGCCCTGGGCCGCGGTCGCGGGCGCGTCCGCCTTCACCTCGCGGCCGAGGAACCACTGGAGGGCGCAGGTGTTGGCCAACTGGTCGAGGGCACTGCCGGAGAGCGTGACGGGCTGGTCCCGGTCGCGCAGCGGCACCTTGCTCTCGGTCGAGTCCCACATGCCCCACCAGCGATACGGGTGCGCGGACGGCACCAGGGGGCGGCCGTCCTCGTCGGCGAGGGCGGCGAGGCGGGCCAGCCGGCGGGCGGCGGCCTCCCCGCAGAGGTTCGAGACGCGGGGATCGACCGTGTGGTGGCACGCAGCTCGGCGACGAGCGCCCCGACGGCGAGGGGCCGGCGCGGGCGGCCCGTGACGTCGGCGGGCTCGACGCCGAGTTCCGTCAGGAACCGGGAAGGCTGGTCGCCGTCGTCGGCCGGGGCCTTCACGGCGGTCACCACGAGCCGTTCACGCGCGCGTGTGGCGGCCACGTAGAACAAGCGGCGTTCCTCGGCGAGCAGCGCGCCGGGCGTGAGCGGTTCGGTGAGTCCGTCGCGGCCGATCCGGTCGGCCTCCAGCAGGGGCCGCGGCGGCGCAGGTCCGGCCACAGGCCCTCCTGGACGCCCGCGACGACGACCAGGCGCCACTCCAGCCCCTTCGCGCGGTGCGCGGTCATCAGGCGGACGGCGTCGGGACGTACGGCACGCCGCGTGAGGGTGTCGGCGGCAATGTCCTCGGCGTCGATCTCCTCCAGGAAGTTCAGGGCGCCCCGGCCGCCGGTGCGCTCCTCCGCCCGGGCCGCCGTCGCGAAGAGGGCGCACACGGCGTCGAGATCGCGGTCGGCGTTGCGTCCGGCGGCGCCACCGCGCCGGGCGGACCGTTCCAGGCGGGTGGGCCACGGCGTGCCGTCCCACAGGTCCCACAGCGCCTCCTCGGCGCTGCCGCCGCCCGCCAGGCGTTCGCGTGCCTTGCGGAGCAGCGCGCCGAGCCGCTGGGCGCCACGCGCGTACGCGGGGTCGTGCACCGCCAGCCGCTCCGGCTCGGCCAGCGCCCGGGCCAGCAGCTCGTCCGAGGGCGGCGGCAGCGGGTTGCCGCGGCGCGCTCCTCCTCGCGCAGGGCGCGGCCGAGGCGGCGCAGGTCGGCGGCGTCCATGGCGGCAGGGGGAGGCGAGCAGGGTGAGGGCGGTCTCCGTGGGGAGCCAGCACGAAGCCTCCGCGCGGTGGACGCGTTCACCGGGCGGGGACTTCGGCGCCGCGTCGGCGTCGGCGTCCGGCTCGGCTGGGGCGTGCAGCTCCGCGTCCGGCTCCGATTCGGCGTCCGGCTCCGCTTCGGCGTCCAGCTCCGCGTCGGCTTCGGCGACCGACCTCGCTTCCGCGTCCGACTCCACGTCGGCGTCCAGCTCCGCATCGGCGTCCAGCTCCGCATCGGCGTCGGCACCCGTCTCGGCGTCGGCGTCGGCACCCGTCTCGGCGTCTGGTTTCGGACTCGGCTGGGGCTCCGGGTCCAGACCCGGCGTGGGCTTGGGCTTGGGCCTGGGCATCAGGACCCGGGTGCAGCGTCAGGCGCAGTCGCGGTCTTCGCCGCTGTATCGAGGGCTGCCTCTGGTATGACCTGCGCCGCCATCTCGGCGTCCGGCCCAGCCGCCCCCGCGTCATCGGGGCCTGGCCCGCTCCGGGCGTTCACCGCCTCGTCGGCCGGCCCGCTCCCCGTCTCCGCAGCGCTCCCGAGGCCCGTCCGGGGCCGCGCTCCCCCGCCTCCGCCTCCGCCACCGCCCGCAAGGCCGTCAGCAACGGCGCCACCGCCGGCTCGTGGCGCAGTGGAAGGTCGTTGCCGTCGATGTCCAGGGGCACACCGGCGCGGTGAGGGCGCGGCGGACCGTGGGGATGGTGCGTGAGCCGGCGCGCACCAGGACGGCCATGTCGCCCCAGGGAACGCCGTCCTCCAGGTGGGCCCGGCGCAGGATGTCGGCGATGTTGTCCAGCTCGGTGCCGGACGTCGGGTGCGTGTACACCTCGACGCGCCCCCGCCCCGCTCCGGGGCGAGTTCGCGGTGGGCGCGCACCTTGTCGGCGGGGAGGCGGGTCATCGGCATGCGCTGGGTCAGCAGCCGGGTGGCGGCCAGCAGCGTGGTCCCGGACCGCCGCGAGGTCCGCAGCACCTCGACCGGCGCCGGGCGGCCGTCCGCGCGCGGGAAGGGCGGTCGGGAAGTCGAGGATGCCGTTCACGTCCGCGCCGCGGAAGGTGTAGATCGACTGGTCGGGGTCGCCGAAGGCGACGAGGGTGCGCCCGCCGCCGGCGAGAGCCTGCAGCAGCCGCACCTGGGCGGGGTCGGTGTCCTGGTACTCGTCGACGTAGACCGCGTCGTACCGCGCGGCCAGTTGCGCGGCGACCTCGGGGCGGCTGGCGAGCAGCACCGCGCGGTGGACGAGTTCCGCGTAGTCGAGCACACCCTGCAGGTCGAGCACGTCGAGGTACTCGGCGAGGAAGACGGCGGCGGCCCGCCAGTCGGGGCGGCCGATGCGCCGGGCGAAGGCACCGAGGGCGTCCGGACCGAGGCCCAGTTCGCGGGTGCGGGCGAGGACCGCGCGGACCTCGTCGGCGAAGCCGCGGGTGGTCAGGCAGGCGCGCAGTTCGTCGGGCCAGCGCACGTGGGCCAGGCCGAGCCGCTCCAGGTCGACCTGGCCGGCGAGCAGCTCGCGTACCGCCACGTCCTGTTCCGGGCCGGACAGCAGCCGCAGCGGCTCCACGAACAGATCGCTGTCCTGGTGGGCGCGGACCAAGGCGTAGCCGAAGGAGTGAAAGGTCGTCGCCCGGGGGGCACGCGCGGCGCCCATGCGCAGTGCCATCCGGTCGCGCAGCTCGACGGCCGCCTTGCGGCTGAAGGTCAGCACCAGGATCCGCTCGGGGTCGCCGCCCCGGGCGATCCGGTCCGCCACGGACTCGACGAGCGTGGTGGTCTTGCCCGTGCCCGGGCCCGCGAGGACGAGCAGCGGGCCGCTCCCGTGGTCAACCACGGCGCGTTGTGCGGCGTCCAGACGAGGGGGTCCATTCGCGCCGGCGGGGTACGCACCAGTCGGTAAGCGCCACGGCTCCCCGTCGCACCTGGGGGTGCGACGGGTGTCTGGTGGAGGAGGAGGAGCTCACGTGGTTCGCCGGTCCTGGTGGGTGTGCTGGTGGGCCGTCCGCGCTGCGGGCACGGCGGTGGCCGCGGGATGAGGGGGGACGCGTGCGGCCGACGCTACGCCGACGGATGAGGCGGAAGCAGGCCTTCCTCTTCTTCCCTCGGACCTCTCGAATCTCCTGGGTCACTCGTGGCGCCCGTGTCCCCCGCCCCACGAACGTACGTCATGCCACGGTCGTGCTCGAAACGCACCTTTTCCCTCATACGGATCATCAGGTCACACGTCGGCCGCTCCAATGGCGGAAGCTGTCAGGGTGTGACCCTGTGCGCGTTCGCCGCCGTCCCACCGCGCCCGCTTCAGGTCGAGGCGCGGCAGGTGGCCCTCCGCGGCTGTGCTCGCCTCCTTCAGGGGCGTGCCCTCCTCCCGGTAGCGGTCGAGCGCCTCCAGTTCCTGCCCCGCGAGCAGGGCCCCGTCCGCGCGGACGACACGCCACCACGGAACGCCTCCCCCGTAGAGGGACATCACCCGTCCGACCTGACGGGGTCCCCCCTCCTCCAGATACTCGGCGATGTCCCCGTACGTCATGACACGGCCCGACGGAATCAGTTCGGTCACTTCGAGGACTCGCTCGGCGTACTCGGGCAGCGCGTCCGCGTACTCCGGGCGGGACTCCTCCGGAAGGCTCTGCTCGCTCATCCGCCCCATCCTGCCCCACCCCACCGACAACGCGACGCGCTCCCGACGGTGCGCGTCCCTCGCCCGGAAGCGGCGCTTCGGGCAGACTGTGCGGCCCGCACGGGCACCCTGATGCCTGCCGAAGCCGACGCGGCATGCCACCATCGTGCGGGCGGTGACCAGTGATACGAGAGCAAGAAGAGGCGATGAAGCAGCAGGGTGTGCACCCCGAGGACGCCGAGGGCACCTCTGGCTCTTCATCGCGCCCGGACACCGCGGACGGAAGTGGCGAGAAGACCGGCCGGCGGGCGGGCGAGGGTAGGACCGCGACGGCCGCCGACCCCGACGACGTCGCGCACATCGACGAGGTGGAGGGCGACGAACCGCTGCTCCCCGCGCGCGTGCACCGTCCGTCCGACCTGATGCGGCTCCTGGTGGGCGTGCTCGCCGTCGTCGTACTGCTCGCCGTCGCCGCCTTCGCGCACGGCACCACCTCGGGCCTCGAACAGGACATCAACAAGGGCACCGGGCAGGCGCCGGACCTGCTGATCAAGATCGCCGGACTGGCCTCCAGTATCGCGATCCTCCTGGTGCCGGTCGCGTTCGCGATCGAGCGGCTGATCAAACGGGACGGGCTGCGGATCGCCGACGGCGTGCTGGCGGCGGTCCTCGCGCACGGGGTGACCCTCGCCACCGACCTGTGGGTCGCCAAGGCCGCCCCCGGGTCCATCCAGGAGGCGCTCACCCAGCCCTCGCCGGGCGACGTCCACGCTCTCACCGATCCCGTGCACGGCTACCTGGCGCCGGTCATCGCGTACATGACGGCAGTCGGCATGTCCCGCAGACCCCGCTGGCGCGCGGTGCTGTGGATCGTGCTGCTCCTCGACGCGTTCTCGATGCTCGTCACCGGCTACACGACACCGTTCTCGATCATTCTGACGGTCCTCATCGGCTGGACCGTGGCCTACGGAACGCTGTACCGCGGTCGGCTCCCCCAACGTGCGTCCCACCGGGCGGACGCTGATGGCGGCCTGCGTCACGTGGGCTTCCGCCCGGTGACCGCCGCCCGCGAGGAAGTTCCTGCGGACACCGCGGAGACCGGTGACCGCGGCCGCCGCTACTTCGTCACACTGGAGGACGGCCGGCCGCTGGACGTCACGGTGGTGGACCGGGAGCAGCAGGCGCAGGGCTTCTTCTACCGCGCGTGGCGCAATCTGACGCTGCGCGGCTTCGCCACCCGCAGCAGCCTCCCGTCGCTGCGGCAGGCCCTGGAGCAGGAGGCACTGCTCGCCTACGCGGCGATCGGGGCCGGCGCCAACGCCCCCAGCTGATCGCGACGTCCGAGCTGGGGCCCGACGCCGTGATGCTCGTCTACGAGCACACCGGCGGGCGCACTCTGACTCGCTGTCGGACGAGGAGATCACCGACGACCTGCTGCGCGGCACCTGGGAGCAGGTGCGGGCCCTGCAGTCCCGGCGCATCGCGCACCGCCGGCTGGTGGGCGACGCGATCCTGGTGGATCGTTCCGGCACGGTGATCCTCACCGACCTGCGCATCGGCGAGATCGCCGCCGGTGACCTGCTGCTGCGCATGGACATCTCGCAGCTCCTGGTGACGCTCGGCCTGCGGGTGGGTGCGGAACGCGCGGTCGCCTCGGCGGTGGCCGTACTCGGCCCCCGACGCCGTGGCGGACTTGTCTGCCGATGCTCCAGCCCATCGCGCTCAGCCGCTCCACGCGCGCGACCCTGCGCAAACTGGCCCGGGAACGCGCCCAGCGCGAGCGGGACGCGGTCCTGGAGTCGTCCCGGCAGGCCAAGCTGGCCCGTTCGGAGGCGGCCGCAGACGACGGCACGAGCGCCGCGACCGAGCAGCCCGACAAGCCCGACAAGAAGGTCGTGCGCGCGGAGCAGCGGGCGGAGAAACGAGCCGTCGACGAGGCGTTGGAAGAGGCACGCGAGGAGGACCTGCTCACGCAGATCCGGCACGCGGTGCTGCGGATCCGACCGCAGGCTCCGTCGAGCCGGCCCGCCTGGAGCGGGTGCGACCGCGCACGCTGATCAGCTTCATGGCAGGTGCGATCGGCGCCTACTTCCTGCTGACGCAACTCACCCACATCGAGTTCGGGCCGCTGATCTCGAACGCCCAGTGGGGCTGGGTGGCCGCGGCGGTGCTGTTCTCGGCGGCGAGCTACATCGCGGCGGCGATGGCCCTGCTGGGCTTCGTACCCGAGAAAGTCCCGTTCCTGCGGACCGTGGCCGCGCAGGTCGCCGGGTCGTTCGTGAAGATCGTCGCCCCCGCGGCGGTCGGCGGCGTCGCCCTGAACACCCGCTTCCTGCAGCGCGCCGGAGTACGGCCCGGGCTCGCGGTGGCGAGTGTCGGCGCGTCGCAGCTGTTCGGGCTCGGCTGTCACATCCTGATGCTGCTGGCCTTCGGCTATCTGACCGGCACCGAGAAGACGCCGTCGCTGTCGCCGTCCAGGACTGTCATCGCGGGTCTGCTGACGGTGGCGGTGCTCGTGCTCGTGGTGACGTCGGTGCCGTTCCTGCGCAAATTCGTCGTCACGCGCGTGCGGTCGCTTTTCGCCGGTGTCGTACCGCGCATGCTGGATGTCCTGCAGCGGCCGCAGAAGCTGGTCACCGGCATCGGCGGCATGCTGCTGCTCACCGCCTGCTTCGTGATGTGCCTGGACGCCTCGATCCGGGCCTTCGGCGACGAGACGACGTCGATCAGCCTGGCGAGCGTCGCGGTCGTCTTCCTCGCGGGCAACGCGCTGGGGTCGCGGCGCCCACCCCGGGCGGTGTGGGGCGGGGTGGAGGCGACGCGACGGTCGGTCTGATCGCCGTCGGCCTGCCCAAGCGAGGTCGCCGCCCCCGCGGTGCTGCTGTACCGGCTGCTCACGCTGTGGCTGCCGGTACTGCCGGGCTGGCTGGTCTTCAACCACCTGACCCGGAAAGAGGCGCTGTAACGGCCACGTACGCCGCGGAACGGCCTCGCACGCCGAGGTGATCCGTACCCATCGGCTCACCCGCGTACGTCCCGGCTGCCCGCCCCGTACCTCGTACGGCTCTGCCCCGAGCGCACGGTCCCGCGCGCCCGCACGATGGACGCATGCCGAACTCCTTCCGGCTGCGCGCCGCCGCCCTGTCCGCCGCCACCGCCGTAGCCATGTCCGCTCTGCTGGCGGGCTGCAGTGACGACTCCGGAAGCGACTCCGGGGGCGACGAGGACCCGACGGCCCAGAATCTCGGCTGGAAGGACTGCCCGGCCCCCTCCGAGGCCGAGGGCGGTGGCGCCGCTCCCTCCCCGCTGCCGGACGGCGCCGAGTGGCAGTGCGCCACCATGAAGGCGCCACTCGACTGGGACGACCCCGAGGGCGACACGATCGACCTCGCGCTGATCCGGGCGGAGGCCAGCGGTGAGGCGGACCGCCGGATCGGTTCACTCGTCTTCAACTTCGGCGGCCCGGGCGGATCGGGCGTCACCACGCTGCCCGCCTTCGGCCAGGACTACGCCGCCCTGCGCACCCGCTACGACCTGGTCAGCTTCGACCCGCGCGGTGTCGGCCGCAGCGCCCCGGTGGAGTGCCTGGACGACAAGCAGCTCGACGCCTACTTCCAGCAGGACGCCACCCCGACGACGCGGCCGAGCGCACCGAGCTGCTGGACAACACCGGGGACTTCAACGCGGCCTGCGAGACGAACTCGAAGAAGATCCTGCCGCACGTGCGCACCACCGACGCGGCCCGCGACATGGACCTCATGCGCCAGGTCCTCGGCGACGACAAGCTGCACTATTTCGGCATCTCCTACGGCACCGAACTCGGCGGCGTCTACGCCCACCTGTTCCCCGAGAAGGTGGGTCGCGCCGTCTTCGACGCGGTCGTCGACCCGACGCGAACCCGGAACAGGGCTCGCTCGCGCAGGCGAAGGGCTTCCAGCTCGCACTCGACAACTTCGCCGAGGACTGCGCGTCGAAGGTCGAGGACTGCCCGGTCGGCACCAGCGCGCAGGACGTCAAGGACCGTATCGCCCGGCTGCTGAAGGACCTCGACCGCAAACCGATCCCCGGCATGCTTCCCTCGTGAACTCACCCAGACCGCCGCGACCGGAGGCATCGCGCAAGCGCTGTACTCGAAGGACTTCTGGGAGTACCTGACCGACGGCCTGGAGCAGGCGTACGACGGTGACGGCAGGGTCCTCATGGTGCTGTCGGACGCGTTGAACGGGCGAAACGAGAACGGCGAGTACAGCAACATCACCGCGGCCAACGTCGCCATCAACTGCGCCGACGACAAACCGAGGTACGACCCCGCGTACGTGGAACGCAAGCTTCCGGAGTTCCGGAAGGCCTCCGCGCTGTTCGGCGACTATCTCGCCTGGTCCATGCTCAGCTGCACCGACTGGCCGGTGCCCGGTGCCGTCGACCACCCCGACGTGAGCGCGCCCGGAGCGCCGCCGATCCTGGTGATCGGCAACACCGGTGATCCGGCGACGCCCTACGAGGGCGCGGGGAGAATGGTGGACGAGTTGGGGAAGGGCGTGGGCGTGGAACTGACCTACAGGGGCCAGGGGCACGGTGCCTACGACAGCAAGAACAAGTGCGTACAGGACGCGGTGCACGGCTATCTGCTGCACGGGAAGGTGCCGGCGGCCGGGTGAAGCGGCACGAAACGCGAAAGCGTTTCACGATAAATGCGAAAACAAGGTTACACAAACCCTGGACAAGGGTTACCATCTGCATCTGAACTGGAACGAAGTACCG
>JAKFGP010000065.1 GCA_021502835.1 Streptomyces thinghirensis | reverse complement strand
AAGGTGACGATGTCGCCGCCGTCGCCGATGTAGACCGAGGTCCTCGGTGAGGAAGTCGTTGATCTCGCTGACCAGCCGGTACGGGTGGATGGGGGAGAGCGTCCGACCTGAGCTGCGGCAGCCGCTTGTCCAGCGCGGTCTGCTCGGCCGCGCGCAGCTCGTCGAGCCATTCCTTGCGCTTCGACGCGCCACCGTTGACCCCCCCCCGACGCGGCCTCGGTCACCGACTGCAGGACGAGCCCCGCGTCGCCGACGATGCCGAGGTCGATGTCGCGGTTCTTGCCGACGGTGCGGTAGTCGAGGTCGATCTGCACGATGGTCGCGTCCGGGGAGAGCCGCTTGCCGTAACCCATACGGAAGTCGAAGGGCGTGCCCACGATGACGATGACGTCGGCGTTGGAGAAGGCGTACCGGCGCGACAACTGGGAGTGGTGCGGGTCGCCGGGCGCCAGGGTGCCGCGTCCGGCGCCGTTCATGTACGCCGGGACGTTCAGGGTGCGGACCAGTTCGACGGCTGCTTCGGTCGCGCGGGTGGTCCACACCTGGCTGCCGAGCAGGACGGCCGGCTTCTCCGCGTGGACCAGGAGGTCGGCGAGCCGCTCGACCGCCTCCGGGTCGCCGCCCGAACGGGTCGAGGCGCGGTAGGCCCCGGCCTTCCGGGGCCCGCGCCTTCTCGGTCGGCACCTTGGCGTCCAGCACGTCGCGCGGGATCTCCAGGAAGGAGGGCCCGGGCGCCCCGTGGTAGCACTCGCGGAACGCCATCGACACCATGTCGGCGGCCCGCGCGGTGTCGGCACGGTCGCCGCGAACTTGGTGATCGGCGTCATCATGTCGACGTGCGGCAGGTCCTGGAGGGACCCCCATCTTGTGCTGGGTGTGCGCGCCCTGACCGCCGATCAGCAGCATCGGCGACTCGGCGCGGAAGGCGTTGGCGACACCGGTGACGGCGTCGGTCGTACCCGGTCCACGCGGTGACCACCGCGCAGCCGGGCTTGCCGGTGATGCGGGCGTAACCGTCGGCGGCGTGCGCGGCGACCTGCTCGTGGCGTACGTCGACGACCTCGATGCCCTCGTCGACGCAACCGTCGTAGATGTCGATGATGTGGCCGCCGCACAGCGTGTAGATGCGGTCGACCCCTCGGCCTTGAGTGCCTTGGCAACGAGGTGACCGCCGGAAATGACGTCCT
Source organism: Streptomyces thinghirensis (assembly GCA_021502835.1). The sequence continues at coordinate 54,887 of JAKFGP010000065.1, read as the reverse complement.
GGGTGTCGTCGGGCATGGCGAAGTCCTGTCCCTTCACGAGGGGTTGGGGCGCTCTCGCGGTACGTTGCATACAGTCGACGAATACTGTATGAAGCTTGTTATCCCGCATCCAGTGGGTGGTGTCCAGGGGCGTGCGGCACTTTCAGTCAGGAGCCGGAATGGACCTGTACGAACACCAGGCAAGGGAACTCCTCGAGAAACACGGCATCGTGGTGCCGAGGGCCGAGGTCACCGACTCGCCCGACCGGGCCCGTGGGATCGCCCGCGCCCTCGGCGGACGCGCCCGTCGTCAAGGCGCAGGTGAAAACCGGCGGGCGGGGCAAGGCGGGCGGAGTGCGGCTCGCCGCCGACCCGGCAGCAGCCGAACACGCGGCACGCCGGATCCTCGGCATGGACATCAAGGGGCACACCGTCGGCACGGTGATGCTCGCCGAACCGGTCGACATCGACCGGGAGTTCTACGTCTCCTACGTCCTCGACCGCGCGGCCCGGTCGCTTCCTCGCGATCGCCTCCGCCGAGGGCGGCACGGAGATGAGGCAGGTCGCGGCCGAGGCGGCCCGGGGCCGTGGCGCGGATCCCCGTCGATCCGGCCGAGGGCGTGACCACGGCGCGGCGGCACGCATCGCGGACGCCGCCGGCCTGCCCCCGCAGACCGTCGACGTACTCGTACGGCTCTGGGAGGTACTGGTCCGCGAGGACGCCCTCCTCGTCGAGGTCAACCCGCTCGTCCGGACGGCACAGGGGGCATCGTGGCTCTCGACGGAAAGGTCACCCTCGATGACAACGCCGCCTTCCGCCAGTCCCGTTGGGGCGGCGAGCGGACGGCGTCCGCGGACCCGCTGGAGGCGCCGGGCCGCGGCCAAGGAAGCTTGAACTACGTCAGGCTCGACGGCGAGGTGGGCGTCATCGGCAACGGCGCGGGCCTGGTCATGTCGACGCTCGACGTGGTCGCCGGCTGCGGTGCCCGGCCCGCGAACTTCCTCGACATCGGCGGCGGCGCCTCCGCCCGGGTCATGGCCGACGGACTCTCGGTCGTCCTCTCCGACCCCGCCGTGAAGTCCGTCCTCGTCAACGTCTTCGGCGGCATCACCGCCTGCGACGCGATCGCCGACGGCATCGTCCGGGCCCTGGAGGAGGTCAGGCTGACCAAACCGCTCGTCGTACGCCTCGAGGGCAACAGCGCCGCCAGGGCCGAGGCCCTGCTCGACGCACGCGCGCACCCGCTCGTCGAACAGGCCACCACCATGGACGGCGCCGCCCGCGTGCCGCCCGACTCGCCACCGCGGCATCCACCGCCGGATAAGGAGACAGGACGACATGGCGATCTACCTCACCCAGGAGAGCAAGGTCCTCGTCCAGGGCATGACCGGCGCCGAGGGCATGAAGCACACCCGCCGCATGCTGGCCGCCGGTACGGACGTGGTCGGCGGCGTCAACCCGCGCAAGGCGGGCCGCACCGTGGAGTTCGACGAGCGGGCCGTGCCGGTCTTCGGATCGGTGCGCGAGGGCGTCGAACGCACCGGCGCGGACGTCACCGTCGTGTTCGTGCCGCCCCGCCTTCGCCAGGGCGGCGGTCGTCGAGGCCGCCGACGCCGGCATCGGCCTCGCCGTCGTCATCACCGATGGCATCCCGGTCCACGACTCCGTCGCCTTCACCGCGTACGCCGGGACCAGGGGCACCCGCGTCATCGGCCCCAACTGTCCCGGCGTGATCACGCCCGGCCAGTCCAACGCGGGCATCATCCCGCCCGACATCACCAAGTCCGGCCGCATCGGACTGGTCTCCAAATCGGGCACGCTCACCCTATCAACTCATGTACGAGCTGCGCGACATCGGCTTCTCGACCTGCGTCGGCATCGGCGGCGACCCGGTCGTCGGCACCAGCCACATCGACTGCCTCGCCGCGTTCCAGGACGACCCCGACACCGAGCTGTCGTCCTCATCGGCGAGATCGGCGGCGACGCGGAGGAGCGCGCGGCGGCCTACATCCGCGACCACGTCACCAAGCCGGTCGTCGGCTACATCGCCGGCTTCACGGCGCCCGAGGGACGGACCATGGGCCACGCCGGCGCGATCGTGTCCGGGTCCTCGGGCACCGCGCAGGCGAAGAGGGACGCGCTGGAGGCCGCCGGGGGTGCGGGTCGGCAGCACGCCGACCGGGACGGCACGCCACGTCGCCGCCGCCCTGGGGCGCGAAGCACGGGACGGAGCCGCCGTATGACATCCGCCGCGGACGCGACACCGGTCACGGGGACGACGGCCGCCGCGTCCGCGCTCGTCCTCAAGTCCGGCACCTCCTGGGCCGACGCCTGGCAGCGCTGCCTGACCGTCGCACCCGAGGCGTTCCGGGACGACCGTGTCCTCAACCTCTGGAACGCCGGCTGGCGGGCGGACGGCCGTGTCCTGCCCGCCACCAGCCCCGTCGACGGCACCCCGATCACCGGCCCGCCCCGGCTGGACGGCGCGACGGCCCACGAAAGCCGTACGCGCGTCCCTCGACCAGCACCGGGCCTGGCGCCACGTCCCCCTGACCGAACGCCGCGCCCCGCGTCGCGGCCACCCTCGACGCCCTCGCCCAGCACCGCGAACTGCTCGCGCTGCTGCTCGTCTGGGAGATCGGCAAGCCCTGGCGGCTCGCGCAGGCCGACGTCGACCGGGCCGTCGACGGTGTGCGCTGGTACGTCGACGGCATCGAGGAGATGGCCGAAGGCAGGGCCCCGCTGGACGGGCCGGTGTCCAACATCGCGAGCTGGAACTACCCGATGAGCGTGCTCGTTCACGCATTGCTGGTACAGGCACTGGCGGGCAACGCGGTCATCGCCAAGACCCCGACCGACGGCGGTGTCGCCTGTCTGACCCTGGCCTGCGCGCTCGCCGCCCGCGAGAGAATTCCCGTCACCCTCGTCAGCGGCAGCGGAGGCGAGCTGTCCCAGGCGCTGGTGCGGGCGCCCGAGATCGGCTGCGTCTCCTTCGTCGGCGGCCGCGACACCGGAGGCCGCCGTCGCCACCGCCGTCGCCGACCTGGGCAAGCGGCACATCCTCGAACAGGAAGGACTCAACACCTGGGGCATCTGGAACTTCACGGACTGGGACGCGCTCACGGCGGTGGTCCCGAGGGCTCTTCGACTACGGCAAGCAGCGCTGCGCGGCCTACCCGCGCTTCGTCGTCCAGCGCCGGCTGTTCGACGCGTTCCTCGCGGCCTACCTCCCGGCGGTCCGCACCCTGCGCGTCGGCCACCCGCTCGCCGTCGGGGCACCGGAGGACCCGTACCCCACGCTCGACTTCGGGCCGGTGATCAACGCGTCGAAGGCCAAGGAACTGCGGGACCAGGTCGCCGAGGCCGTCGAGCGCGGCGCCGTACCCCTGCACCGCGGCAGCACAGCGGACGCGCGGTTCCCTGCCCGGCCAGGACACCTCGGCCTACGTCCAGCCGGTCACGCTCCTGGACCCGCCCCGGTCCTCGCCGCTGCACCACGCGGAACCGTTCGGCCCGGTCGACACCATCGTCCTGGTCGACACCGAGGCCGAGCTGCTCGCCGCGATGAACGCCTCCAACGGCGCGCTGGTGGCCACGCTGTCCACGGACGACCCGGCGACGTACGACAGGCTGGCGCCGCAGATCCGCGCGTTCAAGGTCGGCCACGGCGTGCCGCGCTCCGCGGTGACCGTGACGAGCTGTTCGGCGGAACACGGCGCGTCCTGGCGCGGGGCCTTCGTCGGCGGCGAGTTGCTGGTACGCGCCGTCACGCGGGGCCCGGCGGAGGAGCGGCTGCCCTGGAACTTCCCGGACCACCACCTCATGCCGTGACGGCCGTGAGCCGGGCGCACGGGGCGTCCGACCTTCAGCCGATGCCCTGCCGGTCCGGCTGAAGGCCGAGCGGCCCGGTCCGCCGAGGCCGGCACGGACCGCTCGACGGCCTGCCGCAGCAGTTCGCGGTGGCGCAGCAGCGGCTCGCGCCGGTCCGGGCGGAGCGAGCCGCAGCAGGTCGTCGAGACCGGCCAGCATACACCGTGTGACCTGCGGCGTTCCCCGGGCGGAGGCACGGATCTCGGTGAACCCCAGATCCACCAGCTCGGTCCAGCCCGGCACGGGCTGCGCAGCCGGACCGCCCCCGCGCCGGTCCCGGTGCACGGACGGCGTCCAGCGGCCGCCGGGACGGGGTGGCAGGATCTGCACGACGCGGTCCAGGGCCTGCACGGCGGTCATCGGGCGTTGACCGCGCTGGACAGGGCCCGCAGCGATGGCGGTGGAGTGGCGGAGTCGAACGGCCAGATCCTGGTGGAAGGTGCACTCCACCCAGACAGCCAGGGCGTACCAGGGTGCCCGGCGCGGCGGGGCCTGTCCGCCGTGCACCGCCAGGACGGGAGTGCCGGGCACCGGGAAGTCACCGATCGCGCGGGATCATCCGCAGCACGACGCCATACTTACGGGCCACCGTACCAGCCGCGCGATGGTGCACGTCCCGCAGCACACCGAGCCTGCCCGTCGTGGGCGACCCACGCGGTCGCGGGCCGAGGAGCGCCTGCCACCGTCCCGTCCGGTACGGGCATCAGCGCGGCCACCCGGAAGGACTCCGCGGCGATCGGGCGATCACATGACTGACCCGCATCAACCGCAGCGTCGCGTTCACGTACATCACGAACAGCAGCAGGCTCAGGGCGACCATGACGAGGGTGAGCACCGACTGCAGCAGGGGGACCGATGTGACGATGTCGGGGTCGGCGCCGCTGTCGTAGGAGGTCAGGACGAGCAGCGTCAGGACGAAGGTGGCGAGGGAGACCGCGAAGGTCGCCTTCGTGATCCGGCTGCGGACGAAGAACCGCACCACTCGTGGGGTGAACTGCCCGCTCGCCATCTGCGGCGACCAGCGAGATGCTGAACACCACACCGATGAACGTCATCATCGCCGAGCCGACCACGGACACCACCGTCTTCGCGTCGTCCCGCGAACCTAGCAGCTCGGCCAGTGTGTCGTAGTCACCGTCGTCCCGCAGCGACCGGACGAGGGCGGCGTCGAGTTCCTGGGCCACCAGCCACACCACGAAGACGCCCACCATGGCGCGGTGGGCGCGAACCAGAACGTGTCCCGCAGATGCTCCCTGAGCGGCGACAACGCCCGGCCGGCGACGCGGAAGCGGGCTCTGGGTAACCATCCAGTCACTCATGGTGCGACCCTAGGCGCAGTGGGGCCGCCGGTGCCGGAACGCCGCTCAGGGAAGGAAACGCAGGTGAAAGGCACTGCAAAACCTTGGGATGGTTGTCCATGTCGCCGCGGGGGACGCCCCGCGAAGCGACAGACACCTGGTCCGGGTGGCGGAATGGCAGACGCGCTAGCTTGAGGTGCTAGTGCCCTTTATCCGGGCGTGGGGGTTCAAGTCCCCCTCGGACACAAAGTCAGGCAGAGACGAGATGCCGGCCGGGAGATCCCGGCCGGCATCTCAAGTTGTCGAGCGCCCGACGAAAAGGCGATGCGGCACCCGGCCCGGCTTCCCTACACTCACATCGACATCAACATCGACGTCGAGATCGACGTCGACACCGAGTGAGGGGGCCGGGCCGTGCGTATCCGCACCGCTGCCGTCGTTCCCCCGTCCCGGTACGAGGTGATCCTGGTGTCCTCGGCCGTCCGGTGTCCGCTGCGCGGCCGGCACCGGAAGCCCGCGACGAGCATCTGACGCGGCGTGAGCCCAGGAGGTCGTTCCTCCCGGCATCAGCCCTCACGCCCGCCGTGACACGGCGGGCCGTCGCCCCGTTCAGCCCCTCCTCCCGGGAATCGCGCCGCCCTGTTCACAGATCGGTTTCACAGATCAGCGAAAGGCCACCGGGCCGTGCGCAACCACACAACCCCTCACTACCGTCCGCAACCTGGGCATCCTTGCCCATGTCGACGCCGGCAAGACCACCGTCACCGAGCGGATCCTCTACACCACCGGCACCACCTACAAGCGCGGCGAGGTCCACGACGGCACGACCGTCACCGACTTCGATCCGCAGGAGCGCGATCGCGGCATCACCATCTTCGCCGCGCCGTCAGCTGTTCCTGGGACGGTCACCGGATCAACCTGATCGACACCCTTGGGCACGTCGACTTCGCCGACGAGGTCGAGCGCTCCCTGCGCGTGCTGGACGGTGCGGTCGCCGTCTTCGACGCGGTCGCCGGTGTGGAGCCGCAGAGCGAGTCGGTGTGGCGGCAGGCCGACCGGCACGGCGTGCCGAGGATCGCGTTCGTCAACAAGATGGACCGCGCGGGCGCCGACCTCGACACGGCCGTCATCTCGATCCGTGAGCGGCTGCACCGGTTCCCTGGTCGTGCAGCTGCCCATCGGCGCCGAGGACGGCTTCACCGGCGTCGTCGACCTGGTCCCATGCGCGCCCTGGGTGTGGGCCGACGGAGCGGAGACGGCCGAGGAGGGGCCGGTGCCCGGCGTCCTGCGCGAGGAGGCAGCACACAGGCGCCGACTGCTGGAGGAGGCGGTGGCGGAACGCCACCCGGCCGCGCTGGAGGGAGTTCTGCGACCGGGAGGCGCTCACCGCGGCCACCCTCGTCGACGCTTGCGCGACCTGACCCCGTGGTGGCGACGGCGTAGGTGGTGCTGTGCGGCTCGGCCTACCGCAACCGGCGGCGTCGAACCGCTGCTGGACGCCGTCGTCTCCTACTTGCCGTCCCCCGCTGGACGTACCTCCGGTACGCGGCACCCACGACGGCACGGAGCAGGAACGGCCCGCCGACCCGGCGGCGCCGATGGCGGCACCGGCGTTCAAGGTGAACGCCACCCCGACGGGACGGCTCACGTACCTGCGGGTGTACTCGGGCACCATCGAGAAGGAGACACCGTGTGGGGACGCGGGCACCCGCCGCACGGAGCGCGTCGGCCGCATCCTGCGGGTGCGCGCCGACCGCCACGACCCCGCTGGAGCGGGCGGTCGCCGGGGACATCGTCGCCGTGGTCGGGCTGGAGTCCGCCCGCGCCGGCTCGACCCTGTGCGCGCCGGGCGCCCCGCTCGTCCTGGAGCCCTCCGGGCGTGGCCGAACCGGTCGTGCACGTGGCCGTGGAGGCCCGGCGCTCCACCGACACCGACCGGCTGGCCTCGGCGCTGGCCCGGCTGACCGAGGAAGACCCCTCGCTGGCCGTGCGGACCGACTCGGAAACCGGCCAGACCGTTCTGTCGGGCATGGGCGAACTCCATCTGGAGGTCGCCATGGAGCGAGTCCGGCGCGAGCACGGCCTGGAGGTCGCCGTGGGCCGTCCGGGCGTGGCGTACCGCGAGACGGTCGGCGAAGGTGTGACCGGCTTCGTCCACCGGCACGTCAAGCAGGACGGCGGGGCGGGACAGTTCGCGCATGTCGTGCTCGACGTGGAGCCGTGGGAGGAGGACGCGGAGGTGGGCTCTGAAGGACGGAGGTTTCGTGTTCCGCTCGGCGGTCGTCGGCGGGCGCGTGCCGCAGGAGTTCGTGCGGGCCGTCGAGGCCGGTTGCCGCGACGCCCTGGCCGAGGGCCCGCTGGGCGGTCACCCGGTGACCGGGCTCCGGGTCACGCTCACCGACGGCCAGACCCACGTGAAGGACTCCTCGGACACGGCCTTCCGCACCGCCGGCCGGTTCGGTCTCCGCGACGCCCTGCGCGCCTCGGAGATGGTCCTGCTGGAACCGGTCGTGGAGGTAACGGTCACCGTCCCCGAGGACGCGGTCGGCGGCGATGCTCGGCGACCTCGCGGCGCGGCGCGGCCGGGTCACCGGCTCCGAGACGCGGGCCGTGCGGTGCCGGCCACCGTGCCGCTGGCCGAACTGTTCGGTTACGCGACGCGGCTGCTCAGCCGCACCCAGGGGGCCGCGGAACCTTCACCGCCCGCCCCATCGGCTACGCACCGGCGCCCACCGCCGCGACGCCGGCGCGGTAGCGGGCGGGGCTGCCCCTCCCGACGGGAGGGGCAGTCCGTACCGGCGCCGGCGCCGACGAACCAGCCTGAGCTGCTCGGACGTCGTCCTGGCATGCCCTGGGCGACGCGGGGAAGCCCTGGCTTGTCGGGGTGCGTCCCGGCATGCACGCTCGTTTGGGTGCGTCCCGGCGGGCTCGCTTGTCGGGGCGCGTCCAGACTAGCTCGCGGGGGCGTGGCCCGCCCCCGGACGGCCCGGTCCCCCGGACGGCCCGGTCCCCGGACGGCCCGGTCCCCGGACGGCCCGGTCCCCGGCCTTCGCCAGTCAGGCTCTCGCGATCAGCGACTCCCCAGGCGGCCGCCGCGTCCGGATGGCGAGCCGTCAGCACGGCGCCGACGGTGGTGGGAGTCGCCTTCGCGGCCCACTGTCCGTCGCAGCCGATCAGGTCGGCCACCGCGTCGCAGGTCGCCGGGTGCGCGGCCAGCAGCCCCTGCACCCGACGGCCCCGGTCCGGCCGTGTCCTCGGGGCGGGCCCACTCCCCGGCGCAGCCCAGCAGCTCCGCCACCGCGGCGCAGGTCCCCGGGTGCGCCGTCAGCAGGAGCACCCCGGCGGCCGGGCTCCTCGGCCTCCGTCCGGCGGGCGCGCGGAGAGCCGGAGCCGCCCGCCACGGCGGCACCCACGCGTCAAGCTCCGCGAGCCGGCCTGGAAGATCCGCCCCGCCTCGCGGATCAGCAGCGGGCCAGCTCCCACGGCACCGGACCGCAAGGTCGATTGATCAGTAACGGCAGCCACGGCAGCAGCACCGCGTCCGGCAACCGCCCGAACGCGTTCGACACCCGCTTCACGACCACGTCCGCGAGTCCGGCACGGGCTCCAGCGGTGACGAAGCCGCTGAGATAGCGCGGGTGAGCGGGCACCACCAGCGAGGTTGTCGCAGCGCGTCGCGCACCGAGGCCGCAGCTCGGCCCGCGACAGGGTGCCGAACTGCACCCGCGCCGCACAGCAGCCAGGCCGTCTTGGACGGATCGTCGAGGTGCGACTGGGCGACCGCCAGCTCCAGCTGCGTACGGTCGCAGCCCAGCGACAGCGCGAGGCTCTCCATGCTGAACAGGAAGCCGAGCATCGCCGCGACCTGCCCGACGGTCGCCTCCTCGTCCTGGAACGCCGTCGGCAGCAGCGTGCAGTAGTGCGCGTATCCGGTCTTGACGAACGCCTCGACCCACGAAGGAAGGCAGTACCGGCTCGCTGGTCCGGTAGTACGCCAGCAGCGCCCGCACCCGGCGCGGCACCTCCGGCGCGCCGTCGACGCTGCGTTCGGTGGCGAGCACCTTCAGCGCGATGGGTGCCGAGTTCGTCGGCGAGACGCCGGCTGCGCAGGTACAGCGTCGCGTCCTCGACCGCGCCAGCACGGTCGCCGTCGTCGCCTGCGGCCCGTACGCGTCGCGCCGCAACCGCTGCTCCAGGACCTGCTCGATACTGACGCCCTCGTAGCCGAGCTCGATCAGGCCCGCTGGTGGGTGCCGATCACAGGTCCCACGACTCCTGGATCGAACGCTCACCGAGCCGCCGCTCACCCATGATCGGCCGTGCCGCCGGTGCGGCAGCAGCCGCCGCAGCATCCACAGCACGTCGGAACACGCCTGGAGTTCCGGCCGGAGGTCCATGTCGAGCAGCGCCCGCTGCACGCCGCGCTGCTGGAGCTTCAGCCGAGCGGCTCAACCAGTCGTGCACGTCCGAGCGAGCGGCGGCAGCGCCTCGTAGCCGACCTGGCGATCCGGTCGCCGCCCATCATGATCTCGACGAGGCGCCGCACGTCCCGCCGCCCGGGAACGGCGTCCTTCTCGATGCGGGTGACCGCCGCGTCCTGGAGATCGTACGGCGTCGGCAACCCAGTCCCGCATGCCGGCGAGCAGGATCGACGTCTCGAAGACCGCGATGGCGTCGGCGGTGGAAGCGAGGTAGCCGTTGCGCCGGGCCGCGCGCACGATGATCCACGGACCAGCCGAGCAGTTCGGCCTCGTCCAGCCCGTCGAGCACGGGTGGTCGGCACCAGGAAGCCGGAAAGCCGGTCCGCTGGCGTCGTCGGGCTCGGCGGTGGGGCGGTGGCGCTCTTCCGGGGAGGCTGCTTCGCCGGGGCCTTCTTCGCGGAGGACGCCGCACCGGCCTGACCGCCAGCCGGTAGGGGCTGCACCCGCGTGCGCTTGAGGCTCTTCGCCCACTCCGTCGAGGCGATCGACACGGACCCCGCGGCGAGGCCGAACTGCGCCTCGATCGCGGTGTGGCTGGAGGGGATCAGCCCGTACTGCCAGGCCGTCGCGGGCGCGGGGAGATCGTGAGACATGTCCGGTGCCGTCCACCCCGAACTCCGCGACCCGGCTGGCCGCGTGGAAGGCCCGCAGACGACGGGCAGTCCGCCGGATCGGTCCCGGTCGCGCTCAGGTGCTCGCGCATCGAGTCGGGCGTTCCGCGGTCCTCGTCCACACGGACCCGGGCGCCGTCGCCGAGGCGAGCCGCCGGAACAGGCTGCCGATGAGGAACATGACCTGGCGGTAGGTGTCGTGGTCGGCAGCGGAGTCGCCGGCGCTGTCGCCGAGCGGCACCTCGACATTCTGGTGCGCACCACTCGGACCAGTGCCGCACCTTGCGGCCCGCAGCAGGTACTCCTCAACTCGGCGAAGCCGCGGCCTAGGTCGCGCCGATCTCGACCGACGGCCTCTCCGTGCAGCCCGGCCTCAGGCGCCTCGGTCCCGGTCTACGGCCGCCCCGGGGAAGCGCCGCCACCGCGCTTCCCCGCCTGCTTCTCCTCTGCTGTCCACTGGAGACGTGGTCGAGGGCGATCGACCAGGACCAGCTCCCACATCCGGCGTTGTCCAGCGCGCTACACGCGATGGCCTGGTACTCGGCGGACGCCTCCGTGATCGGCGCGACGACCGACGGCGCCACCGGCGGGAAAAGCCATCGACGTCGCCGGCGAGGCCACGGCCTGCCGCCACCGGCAGCGCCGGCAGTTGCGCAGCTCAGTCAGGAGCAGCGCCATGTCTCGCACAGTTCCAGGTACACGACCTGGGCTGCTTCTCGCGCAGCCGCCAGGCCATCGCGGTCGCCGAGGCGAGGGGGGAGTAGTGACAGACGGGGAGAGATCTCCAGCGGCTCGCGCACCGCGCGGATCGGCGTCGTCGACCAGGCCGGGAGGATGCTCTCCAAGGCGTCGGGTCCGCCGGCGAACGTGGCGGCCGCCTTCTGGAGTTGCCCACGGAGCGCGGCGAACGGCGTGCTATCTCCTGCGGCGTACTCGACAGCGTGGCAATCGCGTCGCGGCCGCCCTCCAGGAACTCGGGCCACGGGCCGCCCTCCTCCCTGCTGCGCGGCTCGACGACACCGTGCAGGTACCTTGTTGAGGATGGCCAGGTCACTCGGCTCGCGGCGGGTGGGGAGCCGACGAGCGAGGGAGGCGAGGGTGCGCGCGGTCAGGGCGCGCTCACCGAAGGTTGCTGTGCAGGACGGCGTCCTCCAGCACGCCGATCTGCTCGGCCGTCGACAAGGCGCGGACTCCAGCTTCTCGTCGTCGCTGCCGGCCGCCGCCGGCGGACGCGCGCCAGGTCGGCGAGCTCTGCAGGAGCACGTCGAGCAGGTTCGGCGGCGTCGAGGTCGATCGCGATGCCGGCGCAGCGGGTTCCTCGGTGGAAACGGACGATCTCCGTCTCGCTCTTCCTGTTCGTCACCACCGGGATGCGGACGAAGTTGAAACGGCGCTTGAGCGCGGAGGACAGGTCGTTGACACCCCGGTCGCGGCTGATGGCCGTGGCGATGATCGAAGCCAGGCTTGGCGAGGAGACGATGTTGTCGTCCCCGGCACCGCTCTCCAGTTCGGGCACGGAGATGTACTTCTCGGAGGATGGAGATCAGCGCGTCCTGCACGTCACTCGTGGAGCGGGTCGGCTCCTCAAGAAACGGCCGATGATCCGGCCTCCATCGCCGTCATGATCGGCGAGGGGATCATCGACTCCCGCGACTGCCCTTGGCGATGACCATGGAGACGTTCCACGAGTACCAGTGTGGTCCTCGGTCGTGCCGGCCGTGCCCTGCACCACCAGCGTGGAGTTGCGGCTGATCGCGGCGGACAGCAGCTCGGCCAGCCAGCTCTTGCCGGTGCCCGGGTCCCCGATGAGCAGCAGACGCAGTCGGAGGCGAGGGTGACGATGGACCGCTCGACAAGCTTCGGTCGCCGAACCACTTCTGCGAGGACCTCGCGGTCCAGGCCGTCGGAGCGCTCGGAGCCGAGAATGAACAGACGGACCATCTTCGGCGACAGCCGCCAGGGCTGGCTTGGGGCTGTCGTCGATCGACTCCAACCAGTCGAGCTCCTCGGCATACTTGATCTCGGCGGGCGCGCGCAGCAGTCCGGACATGAGGGAAGGCCTTTCCGTACGGTGATCACGACGACATGAAGGGCATGAAGGGCGTGTTCGTGATCAGGTGAAGCGTCTTGAGTTCGTGCACGAGCTTCTTTGATGTGACCGGAGATCACCGGTGTGCCGGGGTCTTGAACCGCTCCCGGAACCACGGGTTGACGCTGCCGCGTCGGAGCTGGTCACCGAGCCGACCGGGATGAACTTCGCGCCCGACCGGTGAATGGCGGCCATGCTGTCGAACAGCTCCTGGTGGCGCCACTCGTAGAAGTCGGAGATCCACACCACGACGGTGTTGCGCGGCTCGGAGATCTTCGGCTGGGCGAGGATCATGGCGACCGTGCCGTCGGTGCCGCCCCGAGCTTGGTGCGCAGCAGCGTCTCGGAGCAGGTCGTGCGCCCGGGGCGTGAGATCCAACGCCGTGTCGTAGGCGATCAGGTGGACGTCCACCTTGGGCGGGCCGGCGAATATGGAGGCCAGGATGGTGCAGTTGACCATCAGGTCGACCATGGAACCCGACTGGTCCCACGACCACGACGAGCCGCTGGGGTGTCGTCTTGCGGCTGGTGTGCCGGTAGTAGAGGCGGTCGACGTAGAGCCGTTCCTCCTCCGGACTCCAGTTGGTGAGGGTTCTTCCAGATGGTCCGGTCGACTGTCGAGGTTGCAGGAAGACGCGCTTGGGCGGCACGGACCGGTCCAGCTCGCCGACCGTGGACTTCTCCACCTGGGTGCGCAGCACCTCGGTGACCTCGTCGACGTAACGGCGGATGAGCGCCTTGGCGTTGGCCAGGACCACCGGAGGATTGTTCTTGTCCCGCAGCAACTGCTCGATCAGGGACATACTCGGCGTCAGCCGGGAGGCCAGGGCGGGGTCGGCCAGTACCTCGCGCAGTTGCATGCGCTTGACCAGCCCGGCCTCGATGGGGCCCAGCTCGGCCCGATCGCGGGGATGAGGCGGCTGAGGTCGGGCGTGTGCCCGCCGCCCCCGGTACCGGTCGGGCTGACGCCGCCACCGGCCCCCGCAGGCACTTGGTGCGCCGCTGCCTTGCCCGCCCCGCCCGCCACGCAGCTCGCCGGGCCGGCAGCCGAGGGCGCGCTCGAACCACTCGGCGTCGGACTGCCAGCGCGCCAGCTGCTCGGCGGTGACGTTGCCGGGTCGGGAGGCGAAGACGTTCAGCAGCACCTTCGACGCGAGCGCCGCGCGCCTCCTCGGCGGCCCGGTCCCGTGCGCCGTCCTCCTCCGGCCCGGGTGCCATCAACCCGTCCAACTCGGCGGCCAGTTCCGGATGGCGCTGCACGACGGAGCCGACGGACGCGTCGGGGTCGAGGAGCGCGGGAGGCAGACCGATGTCCTCGACGACGGCGAGGCTCGCCGACTCCAGGGTCGCCTGCTCCTCGGGGTCGAAGAGCCGGGCCAGCAGCCGCCAGTAGAGAACCTGCCGCCGGTTGTCGTGCGGGTCGAGAGCGGGGACGTCCCCGCTGGTGGGCCGGGTCATTTCCGCAGCAGCTTCCCGGCGCGCTCGCGCAGCACCGTGACGGCGTCGGTGGCGGCCTTCTCGGCCCGGGCCCCGGCCTTGTCGGTCGTTCCCCCGGCCCAGGCCCCGGCATGCACGGCGACGGTCTTCTTCCGCTTACGGTCCGCTCGACGGCGAGCGGCTGGAGCAGGAACCGCCCGCCGTCCCAGCGCAGCAGCCGAGGCAAGCGGTGGACGAGGCGACGACCTCCGGGGGTGAGCGGCCCGGCGGCGCGGCACACGGCCGGCGTCGACGCCCAGACGGCCCCCGGCGACCTCCAGCACGACTCCGTCGGCCCCGTCGGCCACGCCGTACCCCTCCACCAGGACAGGCACCGCGACCGGGCCGGATGCCGGCCCAGCGGCGACACCGTCGAACGGGGCGGCGGGTGGGCAGCGCCACCCGGGCGGTGACGAAGGCATCGGCGGGCTCACCCGCACGAGCACGCGTCGTCCCACAGCAGATCCCCCTCGGCGGTGACCGGCATCGCGTCGAGGTCCATGGAGCGCCCCTCGCTCACGGCGGCGAGCAGGGGCATGTGCGGCCGCAGGAGCTGCCACAGACCGGCCCCGACGACCGTGTCCGGGCTTCGGCGCGGGACACCGAGGCCCGCACCAGGCGCGGCGTACCGCCGTCCGCGGGCTCGAACACCGCGTGCACCTGCGCCTGTACGGCGGTGGCGTGCTCCTGGACGTCGACACCGAGCGGCAGCAGCCGCCCGGTCGCCTCGCCCACGGCGGGCGCGGAGGCGGCCCCGGGCAGCGTCAACAGCATGGCCCGTGACCACAGATCGGCCCACCGTCGTACCGGCACTCGCTCCAGGGTCGCGCCGGGGCACGACGCGGCCAGCTCCGCCGCGAACCCGTCGAGGAGCGTGGCGAGCCGGCGCAGCGCCGGGTCGGGCAGCATCGCGGAGACGACGGGCGCTGCCCCGCCGACGAGTTCGTGATCGATGCCCTGCCAGCCGGCCCGCGCCAGATCGCACAGCCAACCGCGCGCGGCGGCCAGCAGATTCACCGCATGCTCACCGCCCGGCACCGAACCGGCGGGGACATCGACCGCTCCCCGGCCGATCGAGGGCCTCAGCCACCCTGGCGATCAGCGCGTCGTGCACCGACCCGAGCAGAGCGGTACGGGCGGCGGCGAGTGCGACGAAGTGCCCCTCGTCGCCGGCCCCGGCGAGCCGTCTTGTCGGCGGCCTCGGCAACCCGCGAAGCCAGCGGCGTCCCGGCGACGGCGTC
This sequence comes from Streptomyces thinghirensis, assembly GCA_021502835.1. The sequence continues at coordinate 39,842 of JAKFGP010000065.1, read as the reverse complement.
GGCGATCCCGGCCAGCCCCGCGGCCTGCGCGGGCCGCGGACGGAGCAGGCCGCCCACGAGAGCCTCGTCGAAGCCGTCCACGACCGCGAGGGCCTCGTCGAGCCCCTCGACGTCATCGGAGAGCAGATCGACACGCATCAGGCAGCCACCGCCCCGGTCGTCGGGAAGCCGGCCGTCGGGAACCACTGCATCTCGGGCAACGGACCAGTGGTGGCCGGAAGTTCGAGATAGGCAAGATGCCGCAGGAACCGGCTGAACACCTGGGCCGCCGCGGAAGTGTCGTCCGACCCGGGCCGAGTGGACGTCATGGCGGAGGTGAGCGAGTGCGCGTCGGGTTCCCCGTCGCCGGCCTCGACCTTCAGGTGGCAGCCCACGCGCTCGGCCCCGTACTGCAGCACGGCCTCGCCGACCAGCGCGCGTATGTGGTTGCAGAAGAGCCGCGCGCCCCGCCGCAGGGACGGTTGTTGTTGGTGCTGCACGCGTACGCGTGACCCCGCCGCGACCGAGGACACGTACACGCGCCCGATGTCCGACCCACTGGACACCACCCCTGCAACCGCCCGTCGGCCAGCTCGACGAACGGCACCTTGGCAAGCTTCCGCGGCCGCGCGGCCAGCACCACCCGCGCCGTGCTCGAGCTTCTCCCAGACGGACAACGCACCGTCTACCGCCTGCATGCGAAGGGGATGTTCACGCCACCTCGGCGGAACGAGATCGGATCTGTCGGCGACCACTGACAACGCCCCGGAGGTCCGCCGCGACCTTGACGTCGGTCCGGAACCGGTCGCTACTTGTGCAGTGGACGTTGGGCGGCTGTCCATGTCCATGTCAGCGGTGAACGGAAAGGATGGCGCGTGTTCGTCCCCGGTCCTCGATCCGGGCGGTGCGGATGAAGAAGAGACTGTGCGGTGCAGGTGCCGTCCTCGGCGTCCTGGTCACAGTGGGCGCCTGCCGGCACAGGCATCGTCCCCGGCGCCGCGACCGAGAACCGCACCCCCTGCCCCTGGGCCCCTCAAACCTGCCCGAGACCCGCACCACCACGACCCTCCAGCCGGGCGTCACCCTCACCCGCATCGTGCGCGGGAACGCCGACGACCCGGCACTCCACTGGACGGTCGAGGTCTCCATCCCCGGCGGCGACACCTCCCCGGACCCCGACGCGCCGCCCACCGCCCTGAAGGACAGGGCGAGCGCCGACGAACTGGCCGCCGAGCTGGAACGGGACGGCTTCCAGGCCCGCGTGGAACAGGTGACGACGCCGAGGACGGCCGACTACGCGGGCGGCACCCTCGGCTGGCGAGTCCGCATCGGGACGTATGACTCACAGGCCGCCGCGACGTCCGAACGCGCACGCCTGAGAGCGGCCGGGCACACCGGATCCGCCGTGTACCGGCTGGGACGGCGAGACCACGGACGCGGCCCATGGCACGTCGACGTGCTCACCATCGACCCGCGCGCATTCCGCGGCAGCCTCGACGCGTCCTACGGCCCGGACCTGGAGAACCGCGAGACGACCAGCGCACTGGCGGCGTCGGCCGACGCCGACCACCGCGGTCAACGCCGGCTTCGTCCTCGACCCCAAGGCGGGCGCACCGGGCGACCCGGCAGGCGTGGGCGTGTACGACGGACGCCTGCTCAGCGAACCAGTGGCCCGGACGTCCCGGCCTAGTCATCCACGACAGCGGCCGGCGAACGCAGATCACGCGTCTCACCTGGCGAGGCCGGGTCACCGGTCGCGACTCCACCACCCTCCGCCTGAACGGCGTGAACCGCGTCCCGGGCCTGATCCGGAACTGCGGCGGCACCAGGGCGACGCGCCCACTGCTGCCCCTGCACGACGTCACCTGCACCAACCCCGACGACCTGGTCACCTTCCCACGGACTACGGCCGGCACCGCCCGGGGCGAAGGCCTGGAGGCCGTACTGAACGCTCGACCGGGTCGTGGAGCTGCGCGCTCTCACCACGAGGGCGGAACGCCTCCCGCCAAGCGGCAGCTCCATCCAGGCGACCGGCGACCGCGTCGCCGACCTGACCTCGCTACGCACGTCGGCCACCGTCTCCACGTCAGCACAACCCTGCTCGACGAACGCGGCCACCGCGTCTCACCCTCCCCCGGGCCGACATCCTCAACGCCGGCCCCGAGGTAGTCCGCGACGGCCGGCTCCACATCACCCCGCCACCGACGGCGCTGGTCCACCCCGGCGACCGAGCTGGTACTACGGCTGGGTCCACAAGCGCAATCCGCGACGCTGGCCAGGTGGACGCCGCCAGTACCACCGTTCTCATCACCGCCGACGGCCGCAGCTCGGACTCCCTCGGGCTCAGCATCGGAGAGAGCGCCGAGGTCGCCGTCACTAGGCCTGCGCGACGCGGTCGAGCCTCGACGGCGGCGGCTCGACGACGATGGTCGCGCACGGCGACGTGATCAACGACCCCTCGGACGCGGCAGGCGAACGCGCCGTCGGCGAGGCCCTGTTGGTCCGGCCCCGCAGCCACAGAACCGACTCCTAGCTTCCGCGCAGTCCCCCTACGCACCACAGCGCGACGAACAGCAACCCACCCGGGGAGCCGCCGTGTTCGCGAACGTGCCAGCCGCCCCGCCCCCTCAGAGCCAGGTTCCTCCCAGTCCTGGCCGTCCTCTGGCCACCCTCGCGCCGACCGCCCCGGCACTGGCCGCAGGGCGGCCGGACATCGCCCGCCCCGGCGCCGAAGTCGTCGCCGTCACCCAGGTCGCGGACCGGCAGATCGACCTGTCGGTCCGGTCGCGGGCGTTGAGGCGGCCGCACAGTCAAGGTCCGCCTCCTGACCCCCGACGGCTGGAACCCCGACGACCGGCGCCGACAGCACTGGCCCACCCTCTGGCTCCTGCACGGCTGCTGCGGCGACTACACCTCCTGGACCGCGATGACCGACGTGGCGGAGACCGACAGCCTGCGCGACGTGCTGGTCGTCATGCCGGAGGCCGGCTGGAACGGCTGGTACAGCGACTGGTGGAACCACGGCGAGGCGGCGACCCGGCGTGGGAGACCTTCCACACGGTGAGAGCTGCCGCCACGCTCCTGGAGACGCGACTGAGGCGCCGCGCCGCGACCTCGGCAGCCAGCCTGCTCGATGGGAACCAGGGGTGCCCTCCCCTCTACGCGCCGCCCGCCACCCCCCGCACGTCAAGGCCACGGCCTCCTACTCCGGCTCGGCCACCTCCTCGACGACGTAGTCGGTGGCCCGCATCATGGGCTTCTTCGCCGGCCAGAACAGCAACCCCCCCTCCGCGTCTGGGGGCGACCCCGTCGCACGCAACGCCGGATCTCCGGCAGGCCCACGACCCCTTCCACCTCGCCAGAGCGGCTCAGGTCGATCCCGGTGTACCTGTCCTGCGGTAGCGGAGCGACAGGGCCGCGAGGACGCCTCGGGCGGCGTGAGCCCCGCGCTGGAAGCCGACTTCAACCGGCAAGAACCACGCCTTGGCCGTCGAGCTGAAGGCGCCCGTCTGGCGCGGTGAGCCACCCACTTCTACGGCCCCCGGCACTCACGCCTGGCCGTACTGAGGACTCGAACTGCACGCATCCCTGCCGGTACTACTCGGTGCACTCCGCGTGCACGACGGGAGAGCGCGGGGCGCGGGCCGGCGGACAATGCCGGTGCGACGGGGCCCAAGCCGGTTTGCCGGTCCCCGTCGCAAGGTGCTCGCCAGTTCAGCTGTAGGGGATGACCAGCACGGACTTGTCCGTGCCCGTCTGGAAACCTGGAGGTGCCGTTGCCGATGGCGCTCCACCCTCGAGTCGTACGGTGCCGTCGCTTGGGATCGGCCGGTGTGCCCCGTGGACGCCTTCAGACCGCGCGCGCTGGGTGGACTCCTCCCATCCGGTGACCGAATTCGGTCGCGAAGTAGTGGTACGTCTCGGTCCAGTCGATGCTGCCGTCACCGGTGAAGTCGTCAGCTCACCCGGGCCTGCTGGCAGAGCCCCACCGTGCTGCCCGCGTCCACCTGGAGCCGGAAGAGCAGTCTGCGCCCCGGGGTGAGCGTCGTCGACGTCGCGTACCTCGTAGACGAGGGGCTGGTACAGGGGTGCCATCGGTGGTTGGCGCCGCCGCCAGAGGCGTCGTGTCCTGCCCGCCCGTGCCGCCGGTCGCGGCGGTCAGGGCGCCACCGCTGCGCAGCTGGAGGAAGCCGGTCGGCGGCTCCGGGTCGGGGTCGGGGTCAGGGTCTATCGGACCCGAACCGGTGCTCGTCGCCGTGGAACGGGCCGGTACGGAGAGGGTGCTTGCCGTCGGAGAAGGCGACCGAGTGAGGGCCGTCGCACCGTGGTTGTGGGCCGCGTAGGTCGGGTCGTTCCATTGGTAGAAGACGGCGGAGGTAGGGGATGTCTGCCGGTCACGGTGGCGTCCGGGGCGCCGAGGGCGTCGAAGGTGCTGATCCGGTGGTAGGTGTGCGCCTTGGACTCCCCCTGCTCCAGGGGTGTAACCCGAGTGGCCCACGCATCCCATTTGACATTGGCCGCAGCCGAATCGGCGAAGGACTGGAACTCCCAGAGGATGTCGCGCCATTCGACGGCCGGTCCGCCGTTCTCCCGTTCCATCTCGGCGATGTTGCGCCGGATCGCGGCCTTCTCGCCGCCGAGGCGGAGCGATCCGCCGGTCACGGGCAGGACGTTGATGCCGTGGATCTCCTCGGGGTTGGCGGTCCACCACGTGGCGTAGGCGCGCGCTGCCCCACACCATGCCGACCGTGTCGTGCCCGAACGAGGACGAGACCCGCTCGTCGCATTCGAACCGGAGTACTGGGCGATCGACTACCGACTCGGTGGTCAGCAGGAAGGTGCCGAGGTCACCAGCAGCGATGTCGCCTGGTGGCGGAGCCCCACGGGATAAGGCCGCGCAGAGGTTGGTGGACTCGGAGGAGGACTCCTGGTTGTTGCCGGCGGCGAAGCCCTGGTGGCCGGAGGCCCAGCTGTGGCCCGCGTAGACGTCGAAGCCGCGCAGGAAGGGAAGGTGGCGTCGGTGCGGCTGGGGCTGGCCGTGTCCCGCACGAGGGTCTTGACCATGCCGCCCCACGCGGGTCGGCGGCCCACGCCTGGTCGTACTGGGCGACGATCGCCGCCGCGTAGACGTAGTAGCCGTAGTGGAAGTGGTGGTCGTTGAGTTCGGCGTCGCTGCCGTAGGAGGCGGGATAGCCGGTGAGGGTCTTCCAGTCCTTGTCGTAGCTGAACTCGTTCGCGCCCCCCGCCATGAACCAGTCTTGGAGCCTGCCCTTCATCAGGCCGAGGAGCCGGTCGCGGACGGCGGTCTCACCGATCTGGTCGGCCACCGGGACGAGCTGGGCGAGCCGGCCGAGCGCCTTGCCCGTCCAGTAGGTGTCGGTCGCTCCGGAGAAGGGGTCGGCGGCGTTCACGACCTCATTCAGGGTACCCGCGCAGTCGGGCGGTGTCCACGCCGTTCGACTCGGGCAGCGCGAACGCGCCGCCGAGGGCCTTCTGGCTCGTCGTGAAGGAGGCCGACTCGCGGACCTTCATTGCCGCGCGGCGGGACGTGGGTGTAGGAGAGGTGAGGGTCCGTGGTGTGCAGCCACCTGGTGACGGTAGGGGCCTGGAGCGTGCCGCGCTCGGTGCCCTCCTTCGCCTCGGTGGTGAGCGTGTAGGTGGCCTTGACGGTACCCCGGGTAGTCCCAGGCCACCTTGGAGCCAATGACGAAGCTGTAGGCGTACTTCTTGAACGTCGCCAGCGCGCCGATGGAGGGCAGCAGGCGACGGAGAAGTAATCCTTGGAACCGAGACCCGCCGTGACGGTGGACCCGGAGACGTTCAGTCACTGCCGGTCGGCGCGAAGAGGGCGTAGTGGTGCCCGGCGACGGTGATGCCGAGGACGTTGCCCTGGTCGGCGAAGACGGTGGGCGCGCCGGCGGTGGTGATCTGGGCGTTGCCGCCGGAGCCCTTGGCGTACACGAACGGGGAGCCGTGTCGATGAGTGGTGCGCAGGGTGCGGGCGCCGTCGGACCAGTAGGGGGTGACCGTCCAGTCGGACCAGTCGTCGGCTTGGTGTCGGGGGAGTTGAGGCCGGTCAGTCCGATGGTGAGGTCGCGCTTGTGCGCGTAATCGTACTGGCGGCCGTCACCGACGATCGCGGCGGTCGTCGGATAGCCGACATCAAGATCCGCCGGCCGTGGCCTGAAGTAGGTGAGGGGTGCCCGTACATGGGGGTCGAGTACGGGTTGTCGCCGTAGCGCTGGAAGGCGAGGGAGGACCACCAGTCGTTGGTGGGCAGAGGCCGGTCCTGGCGGCGCGGTCACCTGGGCGTGACCGGAGTTCCCGTGTTGGTGGTGGGGCCCGACGTTCCGGGGGCCGGGTGTCGGAGTAACTGCCGGAGCCTACGGGGACGGTGGCGGCGACCGCCGGCGCGGCGGCCGAGGCCGAGACCGACGACGGCCAGGGCCGAAGCCAGCAGCAGGCACGGTTGCCAGTCTGGTGCGCTCAGGAGCTGGCATGTATCACCTCAAGTCGTGACAGGAGGAGTCTCTGAGACGCTCTCAGATGGCCGGAACGTAAAAAGCCCATGTAATGCACTGTCAATGGATTGAACACAGGAACGCCTTGCCGTGCTCTTCTTCCGTCCTTCGCGTCTCGCCGAGAGACCGGCGGCGCCAAATCGGGGGGTGAGCCAGCGCATTCCGTTATGCGTGTACGATGTGCAAGTGCGTGAAAGTGACTACAGCATCAGGACAGCCACCCCCGCCGACCTCGCCCCGGCCCGAGCCGTCATGCTCGACACCGTCTACGCGACTTCGGCACCGGGTACGTCCCCCGCTGGCACGGCGACATCATCGACCTGGCCGGGGCGTACGTGTCCCCCGAGCGGCACACCCTCCTCGTCGCCGTCGACGCGGCCGGCGAGGTCGTCGCCACCGGTGCTCTCGACTCCCGTGGTCCCGCGCACCCGCCGAATCCTCGCCACGTCGCCGAGCGCTACCCCTCCGGCGTGACCGCGCAGCTGCGGCGTGTGCGTCCGGCCCGAGCACCGTCGGCGCGGGCTGGCGCGGCAGCTCGTCGACGAGCTGCTCGCCTTCGCCGCCGCCGACGGCGGTTACCGGGCCGTGTATCTGCACACCGACCCGGCCGTCACCGGTGCCGAGCCGTTCTGGCGGTCGCTCGCGAAGATCGTGCACGACGAGCGGGCGGACGCGGGGGCGGGCAGGGGATCGTGCACTTCGACGTGCCGATGGTGTGAGGGCGGGCAGTCGATGGAAATGATTATCATGTAGTCTCCGATCCGTTGCGTCTTCGCCCGCCCCGCCCTCGCCCGCCCCGCCCCGCCCCGATCGATCCGAGGACCATGCGCTCCCACCGCCGCTCCCGGCTGCTCGCCCCCTCATGCTCGCCCCGCTGATAGCCGGCTGCTTCGCCTCCGGAGGCGGTGACGACTCCGGGGACGGTCGGCGGCGACGGCTCCCCCGTCTTCGCGTAGCCCTCGCCTTCCCGCCCGCCGAGGGACTCTCGCCGTACGGCGCGACGCCACCCTCCTCAGCCGCCTCGCCGTCACCGAGGGCCTCACCGCGCTCGACGCCAACGGCAGTGCCGCCCCCGCGCTCGCCGAGTCCTGGCGGCGGGACGGGGACAAGACCTGGGAGTTCACCCTCCGCGACGCCACCTTCCAGGACGGCGGCGAGGTCACCCGGCCGCCGTCGCCGACTCGCTCACCCACGCCACCGACGCCAAGCCCGCGCCCGCCGCCCTGGCAGGGGTCACCCTCAGCGCGAAGGCCCAGGGCGAACGGGTCGTCCGGATCACCACCGCCGAGCCCGACCCCCGTACTGCCGCTGCGGCTGTCCAGTCCCAGCCTCGCCGTTCTGTCGGCCGGGGCCTACGACAAGAGCGGCCGCGTCGACCCCGTCGGCACCGCCACCGGCCCCTTCGAGCTGACCAAGGTCAACGGCGCCACCTCCACCTCCCTCGACCGGTTCGACGACTACTGGGGTGGCCGCGCCCAGGGCCTCCGGTATCGACGCCCGCTTCATCGCCGACGGCACCGCCCGCGCCAACGCCCTGCGGACCGGCGAGCTCGACATCGCCGAGGCGATCCCGGTGGCCCAGGCGGCGACCCTCGACGAGGAGACGCGGCGCGACACCGCCACCACCCGGACCACCAGCCTGCTCTTCAACGCCTCGTCCGGGGTCTTGAGACGCCGACCGGGGCCGCCCGTGCCGCCGTCGACACCTCCGTGTTCGCCGAGGACGTGTACGAGGGTACGCCGACCCGGTGCGGGGGTCTACGGGCCCGCCGTGACCTGGCCGAGGGACACCGCCGGACGCGCGGCGCAGAAGGCCGAGACACCATCACCCTCGCCACGCCGGCCCGAGCTGCCCGGGGTCGCCCAGGTGGTCAAGCAGCAGCTGGAGAAGGCCGGGTTCAAGGTGCGGCTCACCGTCCGCGAGTACTCGCGGCTGGAGGAGACGCCCTGGCGGGGAGTTCGACGCGTTCGTTCTCGCCCGGAACACCCTTGTCGACACCGGTGACCCCGTCGCCGTCCTCGCCAGCGACTACACCTGCGACGGCGGTTACACATCGCCCAGCTCTGCGACAAGGACGTCGACGCGGCCGTCGCCAAGGCCGAGCAGAGCGCCGACACCGCGAAGCGGCAGGACGCCGCCAGCTGGCCGCCGAGGCCGCGTCCTCGGCAGCGACGCCGTCGTGCCGCTCGTGCACCAGCGGATCATCACCGGCGTCGGCAGCTCCGTACAGGGCGTGATCCTCGACCCGTACGAAGCGCACCCTCGTCGGCACCGGCACGCGGCGCTGACCCGTGCGGCAGCAGGTGGCCACCGTCGTGTGGCGGGTCGTCCTCGCGGCGGGGCTGGTGTGCGGGATCGGGCTGCTGCCGTGGCTGACGCGGACCGATCCGGCCCCACGGTTCTCAAGGCACGGTCGGTCGAGCGTGAGCCCACGCCCGAGGTGCTCGCCGACATCCGCGCGCAGCTCGGGCTCGGCGACGGGCCGCTGCACCTGCCTCGGGCGGTGGCTCGGCGGCGGCTCGTGCGCAGTGACGCCGGGCGGTCGTGGATCTCGGGGGGCGAGGTCCTGCCCGACGTGCTCCAGGCGCTCGGCGCCTCCCTGCTGCTCATGGCCGTCGCGCTTTCGTCGCCGCCCTCACCGCCGGGCTCATCTGCGCCCGCACGCTCCAGGCTCGGCGCCCGGCGGCGGCTCGGTGGGCGGCGGCGTGGCGGCACCGCCCTCCGCCGTCGTCGCATCCGCTGCCCGAGTTCCTCGTCGCCTCCGTGCTCGCCACCGTCGTCGGGGTGCAGCTGGGATGGCTGCCCGCGCTGGGGTGGTACGGGCCACAGTGGACCGTGCTGCCCGCGCTCGCCCTCGAGGCTGCCCGCCGGGGCGGTGCTCGGGCGGCTGCTCGACGATCTGCTGCCCGGCGCGTTCGGTGAGCCGTGGGCGCTGGCCGCCGCCGCCCGGGGGCTGACCGGCCGGCACATCGCTCGGCGAGGCGTTGCGGCGGTGCGTGCCCGCGCTGCTGCCCAATCTCAGGTTGTTCGTCGTGGGCCTCACCGGTGGGGCCGTCGCCGTCGAGCAGGTCTTCGACATCCCCGGGCTCGGCCGCACCACCCTCCAGGCCGCCCTCGCCCAGGACCTGCCCGTCCTCCAGGCCGGCACCCTCGCCCTCGTCCTCCTCGCCGCGCTCGCGACCGGTGCCACCCGCGTCGCCGCGCGTCTGCTTCCACCGGACCCGCGCTGCGCGGCGACGCCCTCTCCTCCCTGCACCAGCCCCGCACCCGCCCGCCGGCGGACGGCTGCCCCTGCTCTACGGTGTCGTCCTGCTCGCCGTCATCGGCTTCGGCCTGGCGCGCGACCCGCTCGCCCTGAACACGGGGAGCGGCTGCGGGCGCCCTCCCTCGACCATCCCTTCGGTACCGACGCCCTCGGCCGCGACCTGCTCGCCCGCGTCGGTCACGGGGCCCTGGACACGCTGCTCCTCGCCTCCGCCATCACCGCCGCCGCGCTGCTCGCGGGCGTACTCCTCGGGCTCGTACCCCGCGTGTCGGCACCGCTCGTGGACACCGTCAACGCGGTACCGCCGGTGCTGGCCGCCCTGCTCGTCACCGCCGTCGCGGGGAAGCGGAACGGCCACGCCCGCCCTCGCCGTGGCCGCCGTCGCCTGGGCGCCGCTCGCCGCGCACACCTCCTCGCTGCTGCGGCAGGAACGCGCCACCCTGCACATCACCGCCACCCGGGGGCTGGGCGCCGGGCGGTGGTACCTGCTGCGCCGCGAACTGCTGCCCGCCGTCCTGCCCCCCCGTCCTCCGGCACGCTCTGCTGCGGCTGCCCGGCGTCGCCCTCGCGCTCGCCTCCCTCGGCTTCCTCGGCCTGGGCGCCCAGCCGCCGTCCCCCGAGTGGGGCCTGCTCCTCGCCGAGAACCAGCCCTACGCCGAGCGCGCCCCCTGGGCCGTCCTCGCCCCCCGCCGCCGTCCTCGCCCTGCTCGGCGCGCTGGCCGTCACCGCCCGCGGGCGGACTGCGTCGGCCCCGGCGGCGGCCGCGGCGCACGTCCCCGGTCGTCAGCCCAGCGGCCGTCGAGGAGAAGGAACTGGTCGGCGCCCGATGACCGCACCGTCCATCGGCCGGCTCGTGCGGAAGCCCCGCCGCGGGGCCCCGCCCGCCCCGCTCTCCCCACTGCTCCGGCTGCTCATCGTCACCCAACTCGCCTTCAACGTCGGTTTCTTCGCGGTCCTGCCCTTCCTCGCCGAGCATCTGGGCCAGGGCATAGGCATGGCGGGGTGGCTGGTCGGCTTCGTGTTGGGGCTGCGGACCTTCAGCCAGCAGGGGCTGTTCGTGGTCGGCGGGGGCGCTGGCCGACCGGTACGGCATCCGGCCGGTCGTACTCGCCGGATGCGTGCTGCGGATCGCCGGGTTCGGGTGGCTCGGGTTCGCCGAGCGGACCTGGGCCGTCGTCGGTGCCGTGCTGCTGATCGGGTTCGCCGCCGCGCTCTTCTCGCCGGCCGTCGAGTCCGAGGTCGCCAGACAGGCCGTCGTCCGGGAGGAGGAGGGTGGCGGGGGACCGGACCCGGGTGCTCGCGCTGTTCACCGTCGCCGGGCAGGCGCGGGGCTTTCGTCGGGCCGCTGCTGGGCGCTCTGCTGCTCGCCGTCGACTTCCGTACGGCGTGCCTGGCCGGCGCCGGCGTCTTCGTGCTCGTCCTCGCCGGGCACGCGTGGCTGCTGCCCCAGCGCATTCCCGGGCGGGCGCGGGTCCGGGTCAAGGGTGGGGGCACGGCTGCTGCTGCGCAACCGGCGCTTCCTCGCGCTGTGCTGCGCGTACGGCGCCTATCTGCTCGCCTACAACCAGCTCTACCTCGCGCTGCCCGCCGAGGTGGAGCGCGCCGCCGGTTCGCAGGCGCCGCTGGCCTGGCTGTTCGCGCTGTCCTCGCTGCTGGTGGTGACCGCGCAGTTGCCGGTGACCCGGTGGGCGGGGAGCGGCTGCCCCCGCGCCGGTCGATGGTGGCCGGGCTGGTGCTGGTCGCGGCCGGGTTCGCCGTCGTCGCGGTGGCGCGGCCCGGCCGGGTGGACGGGCACCGGTGGGCTGGTGCCCGCCGCCGGGTTCGTGGTGCTGCTCACCCTCGGGCAGATGCTCGTCGCGCCCGTCGCCCGTGCCTGGGTGCCGGACCTCGCCGAGGACGGACGGCTCGGGCTGTACACCGGGGCGTTGTCCTCGGTCTCCGGGTTCATCGTGCTGGCCGGCAGCTCCGCGACCGGACTGCTGCTGGACAGCGGGCTGCCGGCCGCCGTGCCGTGGCTGGTCCTGGCCGCCGTACCGCTGGCGGCGGCGGGGTTGCTGCCCCGGCGTCGCTGAGCCACCCGAGCACCTTCGGCCGGCCCTGGCGCATTGACCCGCCCTTCGGACGGCCTTGCCGTTTATGAAGGCCGAGTCGATCCGACAGGCCCGCGAGCCCGCGGGAAGGACGACGAGCAGGCGGACGCGGACTGGCACGGACGGACGCGGACAGGAGCGGTCAGACGCGGTCAGGCGCGGTCGGAGGCGACCGGCGCGGACGCGCCTGAGCCGGCCGTCGGCCACCGTCGGGCGCCGGAGAAGCCTCACTGAGCGACGAGTTCCCGCATCGCCTCGGCCGCCGGGGCGGCGCTCCGCGTCCGCGACGTCCGCCACAGCCACAGCACGTCCCGGCCGAAGGACCACCCCAGCAGCCCCAGCGCCAGCAGGACCACCCCGGTGTTGACCGCGGGCGGCAGCAGCTCCGCGCCCGCCAGCAGCAGCAACACGCCCTGCAGCGCGGCCACCGTCTTGCGGGCCGTGCTCGGCGGCAGCGGGGCGGTCAGCCACGGCCACGCCCGGGCCGCGGCGACGAACACGTAGCGCATGCCGCCGATCAGCAGGACCCACGGGCCCTGGTCCATCGCGACGTACACGCTGAGCACCAGGATCAGGAACGCGTCGACCTCCATGTCGAAGCGGGCGCCCAGCTGCGACGACGTGCCGGTGCGGCGGGCGACCCTGCCGTCCACGCCGTCCAGGATCAGGGCCACGGCGGTCAGGCCGACCAGCAGGGAGACCGGCGGCGCGCTGCGGAAGGAGTCCGCGACCAGGGCCGTGACCCCGCCGACCAGGGTGGCCCGGCCGAGGGTGACCCGGTTGGCCGGGCCGAACGACGGCAGCCGGGAGCGGTGCAGGGCCCGGAGAGCACCGCCCAGGTCGCGAACGCGAACGCGAGGCCGGTCAGCCAGCCCGCCGTGCCCATCCCGATCGCCGTGCCGAGCAGCGACAGGAGCAGGATCTGCGCGCCCGCCCCCACCGCGGTCTCCTGCTGAACGGGCCTCGCGTCGTACGCGTCGTACGTGTTGTTCAGGGCCACCGAACACCCTCCGGCCGTGTGACAGAGTCGATCAACGCCGCTACCTTGTGCGCGGCTCGTGCATCCCTCGGTACGTGGGCGGCTTCCCGATCGTTCAGGAGGACATCCGATGACAGGCATGGCACGTGCGTTCTGGCTCGAATCGCCAGGCCGGGGTGCGATCCGCGACGTCGAGCTGCCCGCGCCCGCGGCCGGCGAGGTGCTCGTGCGTACGCTCTTCAGCGGCGTGAGCCGGGGCACGGAGACGCTCGTCTTCGGCGGCCGGGTGCCCGAGAACCAGTACGCGGCCATGCGCGCGCCGTTCCAGGAGGGCGACTTCCCGGGGCCGGTGAGTACGGCTACCTCAACGTCGGTGTGGTGGAGGAGGGGTCCGGACGCCGTCCTCGGGCGCACCGTCTTCTGCCTGTACCCGCACCAGACCCGGTACGTCGTCCCGGCCGCCGCCGTCACCCCGGTGCCCCCGGAGGTCCCCGCCGAGCGGGCCGTGCTCGCCGGCACCGTCGAGACCGCCGTCAACGCCCTGTGGGACGCGGCGCCCCTGGTCGGCGACCGGATCGCCGTGGTCGGCGGCGGCATGGTCGGCTGCTCGGTGGCCGCCCTGCTGGCCCGCTTCCCCGGCGTCCGCGTCCAGTTGGTCGACGCCGACCCGGCCCGGTCCGAGGTCGCCGAGGCCCTCGGGATCGGCTTCGCGTCCCCCGCCGACGCCCTCGGCGGCCTCGACCTCGTCGTCCACGCCAGTGCAACGGAGGCGGGCCTCGCCCGGTCACTGGAGCTGCTGCGGCCCGAGGGGACGGTCCTCGAACTGAGCTGGTACGGCGACCGGCGCGTCGCCCTCCCGCTCGGCGAGGCCTTCCACTCGCGGCGCCTGACCCTGCGCAGCAGCCAGGTCGGCACCGTCTCCCCCGGCGCGCGGCGCCACCCGCACCTACGCCGACCGGCTCGCCCTCGCCCTCGATCTGCTCGCCGACCCGGCGCTCGACGCGCTCGTCACCGGCGAGTCCGCGTTCACCGAACTGCCGGACGTGCTGGCGCGACTGGCCTCCGGCGACATCCCCGCGCTGTGCCACCGGATCCGGTACCCCGGCGCCTGACCTTGAGAAAAGACGTACGGGCCGCTGAACAAGGGAAGGCACCGAGCCGTAATAGACGGCACCCCGCGCACCGATCGGCGGGGGATCAGACGTGCCACACCTGGAGGGTCGTCCGTTGTTCAGCATCACCGTCCGCGATCACATCATGATCGCCCACAGCTTCCGCGGCGACGTCTTCGGGCCCGCGCAGCGCCTGCACGGAGCGACGTTCCTGGTGGACGCCACCTTCCGGCGCGAGCAGCTGGACGAGGACAACATCGTCGTCGACATCGGACTGGCCACCCGTGAACTGGGCGCCGTCGTCAGCGAGCTGAACTACCGCAACCTCGACAACGAACCCGACTTCGCCGGCGTCAACACCTCCACGGAGTTCCTGGCCAAGGTCATCGCCGACCGGCTCGCCGAGCGCGTCCACAAGGGCGGGCTCGGCGAGGGAGCCAAGGGCCTCGCCGGCCTCACCGTGACCCTGCACGAGTCGCACGTCGCCTGGGCGAGTTACGAGCGTGCGCTGTGACCGACACGTCCATCGAGACGGCGACCGGTGCGACCGCCGCCGGACGCACCCGGCTCACCTACGTCCCCGCACAGACGTCCGCGCCGGCTTCGGCCCCGAGGAACGGGGGGATCATCCCCATGTCCCTGCGCTCCGTGCACTTCGTCATGCCGGGCGGAGTCGACGACCCGGCCGCGCCGAGCGGCGGCAACGCCTACGACCGGCGGGTGCGGCTGGACCTGCCGGGCTTCGGCTGGCGGGTCCGGGGTCTGCCCGTGGCCGGGGACTGGCCACGGCCGGACGACGCCGCCCGCGCGGAACTCGCTCGCGTCCTGCGCCGGTTGCCGGACGGCGCCGTCGTCCTCCTCGACGGTCTGGTCGCCTGTGGGGTGCCGGAGGTCGTGGTCCCGGAGGCCGAGCGGCTGCGGATGGCCGTCCTCGTCCACCCCTCCCGCTCGGCGACGAGACCGGCCTCGACCCCGCCGTGGCCGCCGAACTGGACGCGCGTGAACGCGCGGTGCTGCGGGCCGTCCCGGCCGTCGTCGCCACCAGCGACTGGGCGGTCCGGCGCCTCGTCTCCCACCACGGCCTCGACCCGGTCCGCGTCCACGTCGCCGCCCCCGGCGCCGACATCGCGCCCCTCGCGCCCGGCACGGACGGCGTCTCGCGGCTGCTGTGCGTCGCCGCCGTCACACCCCGCAAGGGCCAGCACCGGCTGGTGGAGGCCCTGGCGGCGGTCGCCGACCTGCCGTGGAGCTGCGTGTGCGTCGGCGGACTCGAGCAGGACCCGGAGTACGTCGGCCGGCTGCGGACGCTGATCGCGCGGCACGGGCTGGAGGACCGGCTGGTCCTCGCGGGACCGCGGGCCGGCGCGGAACTGGACGCCACCTACTCCACCGCCGACCTGATGGTCCTCACCTCGTACGCCGAGACGTACGGCATGGCGGTGACGGAGGCCCTCGCGCGCGGCATCCCCGTGCTGGCCACGGACGTCGGCGGCCTCCCGGGAGGCGGTCGGGCGCGCTCCCCGACGGCGGGGTGCCCGGCATCCTCGTCCCGCCGGAGGACCCTGTCGCGCTCGCCGCCGAACTGCGCGGCTGGTTCGGGGAAGCGGACGTACGACGCCGGCTGAAGGCCGCGGCACGCGGCCGCCGGGCCGCCCTCGACGGCTGGGCGACCACGGCCCGGAGCCTGGCCGGAGTACTGCACCGGCTGCCGAGCGAACCCCGGAGGGCGGCATGAGGAAGACCACGGCACCGGCCACGCGGGCGATCCCGTCCCAGCCCGGCCCCCAGCACGCCCCCGACTCGGCGAACGGCGTGATCCCGGACGCGGGCCCGACCGATCCGCCCACCGAACGCCCCGGGCGGCCCTCGACCGAGTCACTGGCCGACGGCTTTGGGCGGCCCTCGACCGAGTCGCTGGCCGACGGCTTTTGGGCGGTCGTCCGCCGAGCCGCTCGCCGACTGTCTCGGGCGGTCGTCCGCCGATCCGCTGGCCGACGGCCCCGGGGCGGCCCTCCGCCGAGTCGCTCGCCGACCGTCTCGGTCGGCCGTCCGCCGATCCGCTCGCCGACGGACCCGGGCGGTCGTCCGCCGATCCGCTGGCCGACCGTCTCGGGCGGTCGTCCGCTAGTCGCTGGCCGACGGCCCCGGGCAGTCCTCCCGCTGAGTCGCTCGCCGACCGTCTCGGGCAGCCCCTCCGCCGAGCCGCTCGCCGACCATCTCCGGTCGGCCCTCCCGCTGAGTCGCTGGCCGACGGCCCCGGGCGGTCGTCCGCCGATCCGCTGGCCGACGGCCCCGGTCGGCAGTCCGCCGAGCCGCTCACCGACCGCCCCGAGCAGCCCTCCGCCGATCCCCTCACCGACCACCCCGCGCAGCCCTCCGCCGAGCGGGCCACCCTCCGCCTGCGCGAGGAGCCGGGGCGCCCCGGTGAACCTCCGCGTACGCCCCCGAGTGGCTACGGCTGCGTGAGCCCGCCGATGGCGCCGCGCGGGCGCACGAGTTGCTCGACCCGCTGCGGATCCGTCTCGCCAACCTGCCGCGGCGGGCGGGCGGGCTGGTCGTGCACGACGTGGGCTGCGGCACCGGCTCGATGGGACGCTGGCTCGCCCCGCTGCTCGACGGCGCCCAGCACTGGGTGCTGCACGACCACGATCCCTACCTCCTGCACTTCGCCGCCGTCGCCGCCCCCGCGTTCGGCCGCCGACGGCAGCCGCGTCACGGTCGAGACTCGGCGCGGCGACCTCGGCCGCCTCACCCCGGACGCGCTGGCCGGCGCCGCGCTGGTGACGGCGTCCGCGCTGCTCGACGTCCTCACCGCCGAGGAGGTCGGCACGCTCGCCGCCGCCTGCGCCTCGGCCGGCTGTCCGGCCCTGTTGACCCTGTCCGTCGCCGGGCGCGTGGACCTCACCCCGCCCACCCCCTGGACGCCGAGATCGCCGACGCGTTCAACGACCACCAGCGGCGTACCGGCATGCTCGGCCCGGACGCCGTGACCGTCGCGGCGGAGGCCTTCGCCGAGCACGGCGCCACCGTGCGGGCGCACCCCAGCCCCTGGCGGCTGGGCCCCGACGAGGCCGTGCTCACCCGCCCAGTGGCTACGGGGCTGGGTCCGAGCGGCCGTCGAACAGCGCCCGGAACTGCGCGAACCGGCCGGCCGGTACCTGGACGAGCGCCTCGCTGCCTGCGCCGCGGGGAGTTGCGCGTCGTCGTCCACCACACCGACCTGCTGGCCCTGTGCCGGCCGACGGGCGGGGCTTCGTGAGTGCACCGACGGTACAGGCGGGGACGGCGTCCCCTGCCGGCGGCGGTACGCCGGGACGCGGCGCCCGTCGGCGACCACCCCCGCCGCCGCGCCCTGCGCACCCACCTAGGCACCGTCGCCGGCGTCGCCATCCTCGCCGTACTCCTGTGGCGGATGGGGACCGGTGTGTTCCTGGGAGGGCTGCGCCGCATCGACGCGCCCACGCTGCTGGCGGCACTCGGGATCGGACTGGTCACCACGGTGTTCAGCGCCTGGCGCTGGGCCCTGGTGGCCCGCGGCCTGCGCATCCGGCTGCCCCTCGGCCCGGCCGTCGCCGACTACTACCGCGCGCTGTTCCTCAACGCCGCCCTCCCCGGCGGCGTACTCGGCGACGTGCACCGCGCGGTTCGGCACGGACGGAGCGCCGGCGACCTGGGGCGGGGCGTGCGGGCCGTCGTCCTCGAACGGGCCGCCGGCCAACTGGCGCTGATCGGCGTCGGAGTCGTCGTGCTGCTCACGATGGAGTCACCCGTGCGGGCCGGGACCCGGCACCTCGCACCGCTCGTGGGAATGGCCGTGCTCGGCGCGCTCGCCGTCGTCCTCGCCCTGCGCATGAACCGGGCCCCCTCCCGCAAGGGGCGGGCAGCGGCCGGGGCCCTGCGGGCGACGCTCCGCGAAGCGCGCGAAGGGCTGCTGTCCCGGCGGAACCTGCCGGGGGTCGCCGTGTCGTCCGTCGTCGTCCTGGCCGGGCACCTCGCGATGTTCGTCCTCGCCGCCCGGGTGGCCGGCAGCGGCGCCTCCGTCGCCGTACTGACGCCGCTGGCCGTGCTGGCGCTGCTCGCCATGGGACTGCCGCTGAACGTCGGCGGCTGGGGCCCCCGGGAGGGCGTCACCGCCTGGGCGTTCGGGGCGGCCGGGCTGGGCGCGGGCACCGGGCTGGGCGTGGCCGTGGTCTACGGGGTGCTCAGCCTCGTGGCGAGCCTGCCCGGGGTCGCCGTTCTCGTGGTCCGCTGGTGCGAGGGGCTGCGCGGCCGTTCCGCCCCGCACCGCGCGCCCGACGGGCACTACCCGCGCTCACCGCCCGGCGCGGTGACCGTCTCCGACGTCAGCAGCGAGAAACACGCTCCGAAGGAATCCGCGAGGCTCGCCAGCAGTTCCTTCCCCTTTTCCGCCGAACCCAGTGAGGGACGCCCGATGACACCGGAATCGGTATAGGCGGACATACCGAGGGAGAGCAGATGACGCCGGTCGTCCGCGACGAAATCGGCGGCCTCGTAACCGGGCCGGACGTATTCGGGGTGCGTGTGCAGAAGAATGGAGGTCTCGATTTCCCCCGCGTGCATGTCGGTGAGCAGCGAAGTGGCCACCCTCGCCCGCTCCCGAGCCGCCTCCCAGTCCTCCGCGGCCGGGAACAGCGCCATCCGTTCGCCGCGTGCGGAGGACTCCTGGACGACGTTGCCCAGTACGTAGTTCCCGCCGTGCCGTTGACCACCACCCAGGGCGTCGACGCCCGAGCGGCGCAGCGAGTCGGCTATGTCCCGTACCACCGCGTGAAGGGTCACCGAGGAGATGCTGACGGTCCCCCGGCCAGTCCGCGTGCTCGTGGGAGCAGCCGATCGTCACCGGTGGGAGCAGGTGCACCGGGTACGCGGCGGCGATCTCCCGGGCGACGGCGCACGCGACGAGCGTGTCGGTCGCCAGCGGCAGGTGCGGGCCGTGCTGTTCGAAGCTTCCGACCGGCAGCACCGCCACCTGTCGCGGAACCCCGGAGCCCCGCCTGCGCACGTCTTCGGTCGTGTCCGCCGGCACCAGTGAAACATCCATTCCCGCACGGCCTTTCGTCTCGGTCGAGAAACTTTGAGCAGTCTGTTGAGGAACGCGAGAATCATGACAGAAAAAATTGGTGTACTCGGCAAGAAAGCAGCGCAGCGCACGGATGTGGAGCGGGTCGTGGTGACGCCTCTGCCCACCGTGACGGCGAATTCCGGGCATTCGGCTATTACGACCACGAGCGCGGTGACGAGCAAGTGGCACTGGTCCACGGCGATCCGGGCGCCGACGGCGTGCTGACCCGGCTGCACTCGGAGTGCCTCACGGGTGACGCGTTCGGCTCCCAGCACTGCGAGTGCGGCGCCCAACTCGCCTGCGCACTACGGGAGGTGGCCGCCGCGGGCAGCGGCGTCGTGGTCTACCTGCGCGGCCACGAGGACGCGGCATCGGACTGCTCGCCAAGCTGCGCGCGATGGCGTTGCAGGCGGAGGGCCTTGACACGGTGGAGGCGAACCTCGCCCTCGGCCTGCCCGTGGACGCCCGCGACTACGGCGTCGCCGCCCGCATCCTCGACGACCTCGGGGTGCGGTCCGTGCGCCTGATGTCCAACAACCCGCGCAAGCGCGAGGCGTTGGTGCGCCACGGCATCGAGGTCACCGAGCAGGTGCCGCTGCTGATACCGCCGTGCGAGAGCAACATCACCTATCTGCGCACCAAGCGGGAACGGCTCGACCACCATCTGCCCCACCTGGACGCGGTGGCGCATGTGTCGTCCTGACTCCAGGGGGGCCGGATCAGCCGGTGACGGCCTCGTGCACGAGCCGCTTGAGGTCCGGGTAGACCGTGTGCGAGGACTTCGGCCTACCTGGGTCATGAACTGCACCGTCAGATCACGGCCCGGGTCGACCCAGAAGGTGGTCGTCGCCACGCCGCTCCAGCCGTACGTGCCGAGCCCCGAGGGGGCCTGGGTGCGGGCCGGGTCGATGACCACGGAGACGCCGAGGCCGAAGCCGACTCCGTCGTTGCCGGGTTCGTCGTGCGCCGGGCTGCTGCCGTAGGCGCGCAGGTCGGCGTCGCCGGGCAGGTGGTTGCGGGTCATGAGGTCCACCGTCCCGGGGGCGAGCAGGCGGACGCCGTCGAGTTCGCCCCGGCGCCGCAGGAGTTCCGCGAAGCGGTGCACGTCGTACGCGGACGAGACCAGGCCGCCGCTGCCCGACAGGAACCGCTGGCCGGCCCCGCAGCGGCAGCCCGGGGGACCGGCTCGATGCCACCGCCGTCCGTCTCGCCGTACAGCTCGGCCAGCCGGCCGGCCTGCTCGTCGGTGACGTGGAAGCCGGTGTCCGTCATGCCGAGCGGCCCGAAGACACGCTCGGCGCAGTAGGTGTCGAGCGGCTGCCCCCGACACCACCTCCACGAGCCGCCCCAGCACGTTGCTGGCCACCGAGTAGTTCCACCGCGTGCCCGGCTCGAACTGCAGCGGCAGGCTCGCGTACAGGTCTACCGTCTCGGCCAGCCCCCGCACCCGGCCGCACCGACGACTCCAGACCGGCCGCGCGGTACAGCTCGTCGACGGGGTGGGCGTGGTAGAAGCCGAAGGTCAGCCCGGCGGTGTGGGTCATCAGATGCCGGACCAGGGACCGGTCCGGCGGCCGGCCGGGTGATGACGTCGTCCGCGGACCCTTCCACGTACACCCCGGCTCGGCGAGGCCGGCAGGTACCGCGCCACCGGGTCGTCGAGTGACAGCCGGCCCTCCTCCACCAGCATCAGCGCGGCCACGGACGTGACCGGCTTGGTCATGGAGTAGATCCGCCACAGCGTGTCGGCCGCGACGGGCAGCCCGGCCGCGACGTCCCGCCGGCCGTGCACGGTCAGGTGGGCGACCCGCCCGCCACGGGCGACGGCCACCAGGAACCCGGGCAGCCGGCCCTCGTCGACCTGCCGGGCGAAGTGCCGGTCGAGCCGGTCCAGTGCCTTCGGATCCAGCCCGGCCGCACCCGGGTCGACCTCCTGCCGCAGTGGTGCCGTCACCATCGCCCTCCTTGGTCGTTCGTCGAGGTGGGTCCGGCATACCCCGCGCACGACTTCAGGCCTGATGACCCGCCGTACGCGCCGGTGTGCACCGGCGCGCCCCGCCACGTGGCATTCCGGCCCCACGACCTGGCAGGGGCGGGCGGAGGGCAGCCGTCCAAGGACGTCAGGCCGTCACCGTCTCCGGCTGTGCCGCCTCCGGGCGGGCACGCTCGCCGAGCCGCCTCCGTCGGGACCTTGTGGGTCTCGCGGGCGGAGAAACGCGGCGATCACCGGCGGGACGCACAGCGCCGCCGTGAACAGCGCCACCGCGAACCAGTCGTCGCCGTCCGGACCGGCGATCCGCGCGGCGAACGTCACCGCGAACCCGGCCACCGCGAAACCGATCTGGGTGCCGATCGCCACGCCGGACAGCCGGACCCGGGTGGAGAACATCTCGCCGTAGAAGGCGGGCCACACGCCGTTCGCGGCGCTGTAGACGACGCCGAAGGCGACGATGCCCGTGAGGAAGGTGAGGGCGTAGGAGCCGGTCGAGATCGCCCACAGGTACAGGAACATCGTCACCGCGCTGCCCACCGCGCCGATCAGGAACACCGGGCGCCGGCCGATGCGGTCGGACAGCGTCGCCCACAGCGGGATCGCGGCGAGCACGACGACGTTGGCGAGGGCGCCCACCCACAGCATCGCGGTACGGGACATGCCGACCGAGTCACTGGTGGCGTACGCCAGCGCCCAGACCGTGAAGATCGTGCTGACCGAGGCGATGAGCGCGCCCGCGACCACCCGCAGTACGTCCGCCCAGTGGTCGCGCGCCAGCACCGCCAGCGGCATCTTCGCGACGCCCTCCGTGGCGGCCTGCTGCGCGAAGGCCGGCGTCTCGTCCAGCTTGCGGCGGATGACGTAGCCGACGATCGCGACCACGACGCTCAGCCAGAACGGCACGCGCCAGCCCCAGGACAGCAGCTGGTCCTCGGGGAGCGCGGCGATGGGGAGGAAGACCAGGGTGGCGAGCAGCTGCCCGCCCTGGGTGCCGCTGAGGGTGAAACTGGTGAAGAAGCCGCGTTTGTGCGGTGGCGCGTGCTCCAGGGTCATGGAGTTGGCGCTGGCCTGCTCGCCCGCCGCCGATATGCCTTGCAGGACGCGGCAGAGCACCAGCAGGACCGGGGCGAGGGTGCCGACCTGGTCGCGCGTGGGCAGACAGCCGATGAGGAACGTCGACACGCCCATCAGGATCAGCGTGAAGACCATGATCTTCTTGCGGCCCATGCGGTCGCCGATGTGGCCGAGGAAGAACGCGCCGACGGGACGGGCGGCGTAGGCGACGCCGAACGTGGCCAGCGACAGCAGGGTCGCGGTGGCCGGGTCGGACTCGTCGAAGAAGACCTCCGGGAAGATCAGCGCGGCGGCGCTGCCGTAGATGAAGAAGTCGTAGTACTCGAGCGCGCTGCCGATCCAGGCGGCGGTCGCGGCCTTCTTCGGCTGGCCGGGCGGGGCGGCGCCCTGGGACGCGGGGGCGGGGACGGACACGGCGTTGCTCCTTCGGGGGACTCCACGGTAGGCGGAGTGAGCGGAGGGGAGAAGTGCCGATCGGCTAATTAACCCACTGGGTAGTTAGTCGCGGTTGGGAAGGGATGTTGCGCGCACGTGTCCCGCGTGTCAAGAGGTTCCGTCGTTCCGCCGCCGCGGCGGTCAGTCCGCCGCGCGCTCCGCCGTGAGGTAGGCGATCACCATGTCACCGAGCATAGCCCGGTAGTGCTCGCGCTGGTCCGGGGCGACCAGGTCGCGGCCGAACAGGGCGCCGAAGGTGTGCCGGTTGGCGACCCGGAAGAAGCAGAAGGAGCTGATCATCGCGTGCAGGTCGACGGCGTCGACGCCGGCCGTGAACAGGCCGGACCGCTGCCCGTCCTCCAGGATCCGGCGGATCACGTCGAGCGCCGGCGAGCCGATGCTGGCCAGCATCTCCGAGGACGCGATGTGCTCCGCGTCGTGGATGTTCTCGATGCTCACCAGGCGGATGAAGTCGGGGTGCCGCTCGTGGTGGTCGAAGGTCACCTCGGCGAGGCGCCGGATGGCCGCCACCGGGTCCAGGTGCTCGACGTCGAGCTGCTGCTCGGCCTCCCGGATCACGCCGTACGCCCGCTCCAGCACGGCCGTGAACAGTTGCTCCTTGCCGCCGAAATAGTAATAGATCATCCGCTTCGTGGTGCGGGTGCGGGCGGCGATCTCGTCGACGCGGGCACCGTCGTAGCCGGCCCGGGCGAACTCGCGCGTCGCCACGTCGAGGATCTCGGCCCGGGTGCGGGCGGCGTCACGGGTGCGCGTGGCGGCTCGTGCCGGTTCGTCGACGCTGGTCATCGGGTTCCTCCGGCTGCGGGGCGGGGACTGCGGGCTGGGGCGTGCCGGTGATTCTAGAAGCCTCCGCCTTCCCACACGCCCCACCCTCCTGCTATGACTAACGTACTGGTTCGTACATTGGTCGCTCGGGCGGCAGCCCGAGCCGCTCAGGAGGTCCCCCGGTGGCCAAGGACTCGTATCTCGTCGGGCTGATCGGCTCCGGCATCGGCCCGTCGCTCAGCCCGGCACTGCACGAGCGGGAGGCCGGCCGGCAGGGTCTGCGCTACCTGTACCGGCTGATCGACATCGACACCCTCGGTGTCCGGCCCTGAGGCGGTGGGCGACCTGCTGCGCGCGGCCCGGGACCTGGGCTTCGACGGGCTGAACATCACCCACCCCTGCAAGCAGCTCGTCATCGAGCACCTGGACGCCCTCGCCCCGCAGGCCTGAGGCGCTCGGCGCGGTCAACACCGTCGTCCTCGACGACACCGGCCGCGCCACCGGACACAACACCGACGTCACCGGCTTCGCCGCCTCCTTCGCTCGCGGGCTGCCCGACGCGCCGCTGGAGCGGATCGTGCAGTTCGGCGCCGGTGGCGCGGGCGCGGCCGTCGCCCACGCCACGCTCACCCTGGGCGCCGGGCGGGTCACCGTCGTCGACGCGATGCCCCGAGCGCGCCGCCACCCTCGCCGCCCAGCTCAACCGCCACTTCGGGGACGGCCGCGCCGACCACGCCGCCCCGGACCGGCTGGCCGGGCTGCTGACCCGGGCCGACGGCATCGTGCACGCCACCCCCACCGGCATGGCCGCCCACCCCGGCCTGCCGCTGCCCGCCGAACTGCTGCACCCCGGGCTGTGGATCGCCGAGGTCGTCTACCGCCCGCTGGAGACCGAGCTGCTGCGCACCGCCCGCGCGCTGGGCTGCGCCACGCTCGACGGCGGCGGCATGGCCGTCTTCCAGGCCGCGGACGCGTTCCGGCTGTTCACCGGGCGGGAACCCGACGCCGTGCGGATGCTCGCCGACATCACCGACCTGGCGGGCGCCCTCGGCGCCCGCAGTAGGAAAGAGGTAGCCACGTGCGGACGTCCATCGCCACCGTCTCCCTCAGCGGATCCCTCACCGAGAAGCTCACGGCCGCCTCCCTGGCCGGCTTCGACGGCGTGGAGATCTTCGAGAACGACCTGCTGGCCAGCCCCCTGACCCCCGAGGAGGTCCGCGCCCGCTGCGCCGACCTCGGCCTGACCATCGACCTCTACCAGCCCATGCGGGACGTCGAGGCGCTCCCCGAGGAGGAGTTCGCCCGCGCCCTGCGCCGCGCCCGGCACAAGTTCGAGCTGATGCGCAGGCTCGGCGCGGACACCGTCCTGGTCTGCTCCAGCGTCTCCCCCGCACGCCGTGGACGACGACGCCCTCGCCGCCGAGCAGCTGAGCCGGCTCGCCGACCTGGCCGAGGACCACGGCGTCCGCGTCGCCTACGAGGCGCTCGCCTGGGGCCGGCACATCAGCACCTACGACCACGCCTGGCACGTCGTCGAGAGCGCCGGCCACCCCGCGCTCGGCACCTGCCTGGACAGCTTCCACATCCTCTCCCGCGGCAGTGACCCCAAGGGCATCGAGGTCATCCCGGGGAGAAGATCTTCTTCCTCCAGCTCGCCGACGCCCCGCTGCTCGCGATGGACGTCCTCCAGTGGAGCCGCCACTACCGCTGCTTCCCCGGCCAGGGGGTTTCGACGTCGCCGGACTGCTGCGGCACGTACTGCGCGCCGGTTACGACGGTCCACTGTCCCTGGAGGTCTTCAACGACGTCTTCCGGCAGTCCGAGGCCGGTCCCACGGCCGTGGACGCCCAGCGCTCCCTGCTGACGCTCCAGGAGACGGCCGGCCTCGCCGCGCCGCCCGCCCCCGCTCCGCCCACCGGGGTCGCCTTCGCCGAACTGGTCACGCCCGACGCCGCACCCGTTACCGCCGTGCTCGGCGCCGCTGGGCTTCGCCCGGACCGCACGGCACCGCGGCAAACCCGTCGACCTGTGGCAGCGGGGCGACGCCCGCGTCCTGGTCAACACCGGACCGGCCGAACGCCGCGACGGCACCCGGCTGGCCGCCGTCGGCCTGGAGTCGCCGGACCCCGCCGGGGCGGCCGGCCGCGCCGAGGCCCTGCTCGCTCCGGTGCTGCCGCGCCGCCGCGCCCCCGGGGACGCCCCGCTGGAGGCGGTTGCCGCGCCCGATGGCACGGAGCTGTTCTTCTGCGCCACCGAGCGTCCCGGACTGCCCGACTGGCGGGCCGACTTCGAGGACACCGGCGCGCCCGCCGAGGCCGGGGCGGCCTGGCGCGTCGACCACCTCTCCCTCACCCAGCCCTGGCACCAGTTCGACGAGGCGGTGCTCTTCCACCGCGGCGTCCTCGGGCTGCGCCCGCAGGAGAGCGTGGACGTCGCCGACCCCTACGGCCTGCTGCGCAGCCGAGCCGTCACCACCGACGACGGCGGGGTCCGCATCGTCCTGACCGTCGGCGCGGCACCCACCGACGACACCGCGCACGCCCAGCACATCGCCCTGGCCACCGACGACGTGGTCGCCGCCGCCCGCCGCTTCCGCGCCGCGGGCGGCCCGCTGCTCCCCGATCCCCGGCAACTACCACGACGACCTCGCCGCCCGCTTCGAGTTCGCCGACGGCGAGCTGGAGACGTACCGGGAGCTGGGCATCCTCTACGACCGCGACGCGCACGGCACCTTCCGGCACTGCTACACGCACACCGTCGGCCGGATCTTCTTCGAACTCGTCCAGCGGGACGGCGGCTACCGAGGCTACGGCGCGGCCAACGCCCCGGTCCGGCTGGCCGCGGCAGCACGCGGTGCGGGGTTCACTGGCGGCTGACGGTGCGGGTGACACCGGCGACGACGGTGGTGGCCAGGATCCAGCCCATCACGATCAGGACGTAACCGAGGTACTGGTACCAGCCCTCGGGCGCGAACGCGCTCTCCTGACCGAAGGAGATCACCGGCAGCAGCAGGTCCAGCGTGTAGAACACCGGGTTGAAGTCGGGGGACTCCGCGGGCTTGAGCGGCGGCGGGTGCCGCAGGCCGTACGCGACCGAGCCGACCGCGAGCAGCGACAGCAGCCAGCCGCCGGCCCGCAGCGGACGGAAGCCGTAGCCGACGGCGGCGTCCTGGAGCAGTCCCCAGACCCGGCCGTACCAGGGCAGGGTGCGGCGGTGCCGGCGCTGTTTGGCGAGCTGGACCAGCCGGGCCGCGTCGTCGTCGCCGATCCGGCGGTAGGAGGCGGTCAACTGCTCGTAGATGAAGGGCAGGTAGCTGTCGCCGCGCTCCAGCATCGGCAGCCGCCGCTCGGCGGGTTCGTGCGGGACGAGCGACGTGTAGGTGAGGTCGTTCAGCTGGACCCAGTGCGGCACCACCTCCGGTTCGACGAACAGCACCTCCACCTGGGAGCGGCGCAGGTTGAGGTGCCCTCCACCGTCGGGCACTGCCGCAGCCACAGTTCACCGATCACACAACTGCTCGCGCGCAGCGCGGTTCCCCCGGGATTGACCAGGCGCGCCTGCGACAGGTCCAGCCGGCCGGGCTAATACGCGCACCGGCGGAATTCCAGCCGGCCCCGCACCTCGGCGTGCCGCATCAGCACATCGGCCTCGGCCGCGAGCGTCTCGGCCTGCAGGGCGGTGCCGTCCGGCCGGTCGAGTACCGCGTCGGTGAGGTTGACCGTCCCGGCGACCCGGGCGCCGTCGAGCCGCACCGTTCCCCGCGCCCGGAGCCCCGGCGCCCACAGGTCGGCCCCCAGCACCGCCTGGTTCAGCTGGAGCACCGGCCCCTCGGTGTCCGGCGCGTGGATCTCCGTGCTCTCCAGGTAGAGGCTGCCGGTGATCTCCGCACCGCCGAGCCGCACCATCCCGCCGAACCGGGCGCGGGTCAGCCGCAGTACGCCGTCCACCCGCACGGCGTGCGAGATCAGGCCGGGCAGGACGGACTCGCTCAGGTTCACCTCGCGCAGCCGGGCCGCGTAGAGCCTGGGCACGTCGTCGAAGTGGCAGTGCCGCAGCCGTACGGGGTGGTCGACCGTCGCGTACGCCAGTTCCAGCGGCCCGGTGACGCGCGCGCCCGCCAGGCTCAGCGCGGCCACCTCGCCGTCCGCCCGGGGGCCGTCGAGCAGCAGTGCGCGCAACACGCTCGCGCGTACGGTCCGTTCGGGGCCCCAGGTGCCACCCTCGGCCGGGTCCTCGTCGTCGGCGGCACGGAAGTCCACGGCGGTGCCCGTGGCGAACGCCCGCCAGACGCGCGCCTCGGCCGGTGTCAGGTCGTTGATCTCCATCAGGGATGGACTCTGACCCGAACCGGCCGATCACGTCAACGCGCTCGAGCGACGCCTACTTCTTGGCGGCCTCCACCGCGTGCCCGCCGAACTGGTTGCGCAGCGCGGCGATCATCTTCATCTGCGGCGAGTCGTCCTGCCGGGACGCGAACCGCGCGAAGAGGAGGCCGTGATCGCGGGCAGCGGCAGGCGTTGTCGATGGCCGCCTCGACGTCAGCGGCCCTCGCCGGAGTCCTCCGCGTAGCCGCGCAGCTCGTCCAGGTGGTGGTCCTCGTCTAGGGGCGTTGACGGCCAGGTCGAGGAGCCGGAGCGGATCACGGTGCCCTCCTGCCAGGAGCGGAAGACCTCGCGGACGTTGTCCACGGAGGTCGACCTTCTCCAGCAGCTCCCAGCCCTCGGCGTACGCCTGCATCATGGCGTACTCGATGCCGTTGTGGACCATCTTGGAGAAGTGCCCGGCGCCGACCTTGCCCGCGTGGACGTAGCCGTAGGGGCCCTCGGGCTTGAGGGCGTCGAAGATGGGGTCGAGGTCGTCGACGACCTCCTTCTCGCCGCCGACCATCAGGGCGTAGCCGTTCTTCAGGCCCCACACGCCGCCCGAGACACCGGCGTCGACGAAGTTGATGCCGCGCTTGGCCAGCTCCTCGGCGTGCTTCTCGTCGTCCGTCCAGCGGCTGTTGCCGCCGTCGATGACGGTGTCGCCGTGCCTGAGCAGGTTCGCCAGCTGGTCGATGACGTGCTGGGTGGCGGCGCCGGCCGGGACCATCACCCAGACCGCGCGCGGCCGCTCCAGCTGCTCGACGAGGTCGACCAGACCTGCCGACGTCGGCACGCTCGGGGTTGGTGTCGTATCCGACGACGGTGTGGCCGGCGTTGCGCAGGACGCTCGCGCATGTTGCCGCCCATCTTGCCGAGACCAACAAGACCGATCTGCATGTCAGTGCACTTCCTTCAGTTCACGGTAGGCGGCCACCAGCGCGGCCGTGGACGGATCGAGACCGGGCACGTCAGCGCCTTCGGTGAGGGCGGGCTCGACGCGCTTGGCCAGCACCTTGCCGAGCTCCACGCCCCACTGGTCGAAGGAGTCGATGTTCCAGATCGCGCCCTGGACGAACACCTTGTGCTCGTACAGCGCGATCAGCTGGCCGAGGACGGACGGGGACAGCTCGGTGGCCAGGACGGTCGTGGTGGGGTGGTTGCCCTTGAAGGTGCGGTGCGGCACCTGCTCCTCGGGCACGCCCTCCGCCCGGACCTCATCGGCACTCTTGCCGAAGGCCAGCGCCTGTCCCTGGGCGAAGAGGTTGGCCATCAGCAGGTCGTGCTGGCCCCTTCAGCTCGTCGCTCAGTTCGGCGACGGGCCGGGCGAAGCCGATCAGGTCGGCCGGGATGAGCTTGGTGCCCTGGTGGATCAACTGGTAGTACGCGTGCTGCCCGTTGGTGCCGGGCGTGCCCCAGACCACCGGACCCGTCTCCCACTCCACGGGACGCCCGTCGCGGTCGACCGACTTGCCGTTGGACTCCATGTCGAGCTGCTGGAGGTAGGCGTGAACTTCGACAGGTAGTGGCTGTACGGCAGTACGGCGTGCGACTGGGCGCCCATGAAGTTGCCGTACCAGACGCCCAGCAGGCCCAGGACCAGCGGGGCGTTGTCCGGGGCCTCGGTGTTGCGGAAGTGCTCGTCGACGATGCGGAAGCCGTCGAGCATCTCCCGGAAGCGGTCCGGGCCGATGGCGATCATCAGGGAGAGGCCGATCGCCGAGTCGTACGAGTACCGGCCGCCGACCCAGTCCCAGAACTCGAACATGTTGGCCGTGTCGATGCCGAACGCGGCGACCTTCTCGGCGTTCGTCGACAGCGCCACGAAGTGCTTGGCGACCGCCTTCTCGTCGCCCTTTCCGGCGCCGTCCAGCCCGGCCAGCAGCCAGGAGCGCGCCGAGGTCGCGTTCATGATCGTCTCGATCGTGGTGAACGTCTTGGACGCCACGATGAACAGCGTCTCCGCCGGATCCAGGTCCCGGACCGCCTCGTGCAGGTCGGCACCGTCCACGTTCGACACGAACCGGAACGTCAGCGAGCGGTCGGTGAAGGCCCGCAGCGCCTCGTACGCCATCGCCGGACCGAGGTCGGAGCCGCCGATGCCGATGTTGACGACGTTGCGGATGCGCTTGCCGGTGTGTCCGGTCCACTCACCGGAACGGACCCGGTCGGCGAAGTCGGTCATGCGGTCCAGCACGGCGTGCACCTTGGGTACGACGTTCTCGCCGTCGACCTCGATCACCGCGTCGCGCGGGCTCGCAGGGGGTGTGCAGGACCGCCCGGTCCTCGGTGATGTTGATCCGCTCACCGCGGAACATGGCGTCGCGCAGGTCGAACACGCCGGTGGCGGCGGCGAGTTCCCGCAGCAGGGCCAGCGTGTCGTCGGTGACCAGGTTCTTGGAGTAGTCGATGCGCAGATCGCCGACGCGCACGACGTACCGTTCCACCCGCCCGGGGTCCGAGGCGAACAGCTCGCGCAGGTCCGGCGCGCGCAGCGCGTCCTTGCGGTGGTCCGCCAGCGCGGTCCACTCGGGCCGCCGGTCGAGCTTCGGGGTGTCAGACATGGACGGGGTCTCCTTGCCGGCCTCGCCGCGCAGGGCGACGGCGTACATGTCGTCGGCGTCGAGGCGCCTGAGTTCCTCGGCGATGAGTTCGGAGGTCGAGCGGACCTTGAGCGCGAGGGAGCGCGGGGGCTGGTCGGGCAGGGTCATCGTGGCGATCGGTCCCTCGGGCCGGTCGATGACGATCTCGCCGTTCGCGGTGCCGAGGCGGACGGCCGTGACGACCGGACCGTCGGTGACCACGCGGTCGACCCGGACGTGCAGCCGCGCGCTCCAGCCAGCGGGCCAGCAGTTCGGCGGCCGGGTTCTCGGCCTCGGCCTCCACGGTCGCCGAGGTCACCGGTACCCGGGCCTGGTCGAGTGCCGCGGCCAGCATGGAGCGCCACAGCGTCAGCCGGGTCCAGGCGAGGTCGGTGTCGCCGGGCGTGTACGCGCGGACCCGGCGCTCCAGGACCTCCATCGGCCGCTCGACCGCGTACAGGTCGGTGATCCTGCGCTGCGCCAGCGCGCCCAGCGGGGTCTCCTGCGGGGTCGTCCGGCGCCTCCACCGGCCACCACACGACGACCGGGGCATCCGGCAGCAGCAGGGCAGCACCACCGAGTCGGCGTGCTCGGACACCTCTCCGTACATGCGCAGCACCACCGTCTCGCCGGTGCCGGCCTCGGAGCCGACCCGGACCTCGGCGTCGAGGTGCGAGCGGGTGCGGTCGCGCAGGTTGCGGGGGTGCCGCTTGATGACGACCAGGGTGCGCGAGGGGTGCTCGTGCGAGGCCTCCTCGCCGGCCTTGACCGCGTCGTAGGCGTTCTCCTCATCGGTGACGATCACCAGTGTGAGCACCATGCCCACGGCCGGCGTGCCGATGGCCCGGCGGCCCTGCACCAGCGCCTTGTTGATCTTGCTTGCCGTGGTGTCGGTCAGGTCGATCCTCATGGCCTGCGCCAGCTCCGTCCGTCTCGTGCGGAGCATCTCGTCGGCTTCCCGCGGTCCCCAGCCGCCCGAGGCGTACTGCGCGGGCTTCTCGTGCGCGGCCCAGTACCCCTCGATCAGGTCGAGGATCCGCCAGGACTCTTCCACTTCCTGGTGACGGGGGAACAGGTTGGCGTCGCCCAGCAGGACGTCCAGGATCAGCCGTTCGTACGCCTCCGGGCTGGACTCCGTGAACGACTCGCCGTAAGCGAAGTCCATGGACACGTCCCGGATCTCCATCGACGTGCCCGGCACCTTGGAGCCGAACCGCACCGTCATGCCCTCGTCGGGCTGGACGCGGATGACGATCGCGTTCTCGCCCAGCTCCTCCGTCGCGGTGGAGTCGAAGGGGGAGTGCGGGGCCCGCTGGAAGACGACCGCGATCTCCGTCACCCGGCGGCCCAGCCGCTTGCCGGTGCGCAGGTAGAACGGGACGCCCGCCCAGCGGCGGTTGTCGATGCCCAGCTTGATGGCCGCGTAGGTGTCGGTGGTGGAGGCCGGGTCGATGCCCTCCTCCTCCAGGTAACCGGGCACCTGCGCGCCGCCCTGCCAGCCGCCCGCGTACTGCCCGCGCACGGTGTGCTCGCCCAGGTCGTCCGGCAGCCGCACGATCCGCAGCACCTTCAGCTTCTCGGTGAGCAGCGACCGTGCGTCGAAGGCGGCCGGTTCCTCCATGGCGGTGAGGGCCATCAGCTGGAGCAGGTGGTTCTGGATGACGTCGCGGGCGGCGCCGATGCCGTCGTAGTAGCCGGCCCGGCCGCCGATGCCGATGTCCTCGGCCATCGTGATCTGCACGTGGTCGACGTAGGACCGGTTCCAGATCGGCTCGTACATCTGGTTGGCGAAGCGCAGCGCCAGGATGTTCTGGACGGTCTCCTTGCCCAGGTAGTGGTCGATGCGGAAGACCTGCTCCGGGTCGAAGACCTCGTGCACCAGCGCGTTCAGGTCGCGGGCGCTGTCCAGGTCGTGCCCGAACGGCTTCTCGATCACCGCGCGGCGCCAGGAGCCGTCCGGGGCGTCGGTCAGCCCGTGCTTCTTGAGCTGCTGGACGACCTTCGGGAAGAACTTCGGCGGCACCGAGAGGTAGAAGGCGTAGTTGCCGCTGGTGCCGCGGGAGGCGTCCAGCTCCTCGACGGCCTTGCGCAGCTGCTCGAAGGCGTTGTCGTCGTCGAAGTCGCCGGGGATGAAGCGCATGCCCTCGGCGAGCTGCTGCCAGACCTCCTCGCGGAACGGCGTGCGCGCGTGCTCCTTGACCGCGTCGTGCACCACCTGGGCGAAGTCCTGGTTCTCCCAGTCCCGGCGGGCGAAGCCGACCAGGGGAGAAGCCCGGCGGCAGCAGGCCGCGGTTGGCCAGGTCGTAGACGGCCGGCATCAGCTTCCGGCGGGACAGGTCGCCGGTGACACCGAAGATGACCAGTCCCGACGGGCCCGCGATACGGGGGAGGCGCCGGTCCTGGGGATCGCGCAGGGGGTTGCTCCAGTCGAGCGGCGCGACGGGTGTCACGGCCTTCGCGTCCACCGCGGCCGCCTTCGCGCCCTTGGCGGCGCCGGCCGTCCCGGATTTCTTCGCGGTCCGGGCGGACCTGGGCGTCCTGGCCGGTTTCGAGGCCTCGGCGGCCCCGGACTCATCGGCCTCCTGGGCGTGCGACGGCCCCGCGGCCTCCTGTGCCGTCCTCGCCTCCTTGGCCTCCTTCGTCGCCTTGGTCTCGTGGACCGTCGTAGCGGGAAGGTCCTCGCTCATTCCCCGTCAACTCCCTTGCTGTCGAGGGACTTCGTCACGGCGTCCAGCAGGTCCTGCCAGGCCACCTCGAACTTGGCCACGCCCTCCTGCTCCAGCTGCTGCACACCTCGTCGTACGAGATGCCGAGCCGCTCCACGGCTCCGAGGTCGGCCCGGGCCTGGGCGTAACCACCGGTGACCGTGTCGCCCTGTACGTCACCGTGATCGGCGGCGGCGTTCAGGGTGGCCTCCGGCATCGTGTTCACGGTGCCGGGAGCGACCAGCTCCTCCACGTACAGGGTGTCCCGGAATGCCGGGGTCCCTTCACCCCGGTCGACGCCCACAGGGGGCGCTGGGGGTTGGCGCGCGCCCCGGCGAGGGCGGTGAAGCGGTCACCGGCGAAGACGTTCTCGTACGCCTCGTAGGCCAGTCGCGCGTTGGCCAGCGCGGCCTTCCCTTCAGGGCGAGGGCGTCGTCCGTGCCCAGCAGCGTCAGGCGCTTGTCGATCTCGCTGTCGACGCGGGAGACGAAGAAGGAGGCGACGGAGTGGATGCCCGCGAGGTCGAGACCGGCCGCCTGCGCCTTCTCCAGTCCGGCGAGGTAGGCGTCCGCGACCTCGCGGTAGCGCTCCAGGGAGAAGATCAGCGTGACGTTGACGCTGATGCCGGCGCCGATGACCTCGGTGATCGCCGGGAGACCGGCCTTCGTCGCCGGGATCTTGATCATCACGTTGGGGCGGTCGACGAGCCAGGCCAGCTGGCGGGCCTCGGCGATCGTGGCCCGGGTGTCGTGGGCGAGACGCGGGTCCACCTCGATGGAGACCCGGCCGTCCCGGCCCCCGGTGGCGTCGTACACGCCACGCAGCACGTCGGCGGCGGCGCGGGACGTCGGCGGTGGTCATCATGCGGACCGCCTCGTCGACGGGGACGCCCCGGGTCGCCAGGTCGGCGAGCTGCTCCTCGTAGCCCGCACCGGAGCCGATGGCGGCCTGGAAGATCGACGGGTTGGTGGTGACGCCGACGACGTTCCTGGTCTCGATCAGTTCGGCGAGGTTGCCGGACTCGATCCGCCGCCGCGACAGGTCGTCCAGCCAGATGGAGACGCCCGCCTCGGACAGGCGTCGCAGTGCTCCCGCGGTCGCGGTTGCTTCGGTCACAGTGATCATCTTCTCTTTCTGCGGTGTTTTCCGTGGTCGAGTACGGTCGGCTCAGCGCGGGCGGCGGCCAGGGACTCCCTGGCGGCGGCGGCCACGTGCTCCGCGGTGAAGCCGAACTCGGTGAACAGGGTCTCGGCGTCGGCGGAGGCGCCGAAGTGCTCCAGGGAGACGATGCGGCCCGCGTCCCCCGGTGAAGCGGTGCCAGGTGAGCCCGATACCGGCCTCCACGGCCACCCGGGCCTTCACGGACGGCGGCAGCACGCTCTCGCGGTACTCGCGCGGCTGCTCCTCGAACCACTCCACGGACGGCATCGACACCACCCGCGTGGGCGTCCCCTCCGCCTCCAGCGCCTCCCGCGCGGCCACGGCGAGCCGTACCTCGGAGCCGGTGGCGATCAGGAGGACCTCCGGGGCGCCGGTGGAGGCCTCGGCGAGGGACGTAGCCGCCGCGCGCCGCGTCCGGGTTGGGCTCGTACGTCGGTACGCCCTGGCGGGTGAGGGCGAGGCCGTGCGGGGCCGGGTGGGTGGAGTGCCGCTTGAGGATCTCGGCCCAGGCGGTCGCGGTCTCGTTGGCGTCGGCCGGGCGGACGACGTTCAGACCGGGGATGGCGCGCAGCGCGGCGAGGGTGCTCGACCGGCTGGTGGGTCGGGCCGTCCTCGCCGAGGCCCACGGAGTCGTGCGTCCACAGTACGTCACCGGCAGCTGCATCAGGGCGGACATGCGCACCGCGTTGCGCATGTAGTCGGAGAAGACCAGGAAGGTGCCGCCGTAGATCCGGGTGTTGCCGTGCAGGGCGATGCCGTTCATCTCCGCGGCCATCGAGAACTCGCGGATGCCGAAGTGGACGGTGCGGCCGTACGGGTCGGCCTCCGGCAGCGGGTTGCCTGCGGGGAGGAAGGAGCTGGTCCTGTCGATCGTGGTGTTGTTGGAGCCGGCCAGGTCGGCGGAGCCGCCCCACAGCTCGGGCAGGACCGGGCCGAGTGCCTGGAGGACCTTGCCGGAGGCGGCGCGGGTGGCGACGGACTTGCCGGTCTCGAACACCGGGAGGACGTCCTCCCAGCCCTCGGGCAGCCGGCCGGCGACCACGCGGTCGAACAGCCCGGCGCGCTCCGGCTGGTCGCCGCGCCACTCGGCGAGCCGCTTGTCCCAGGCGGCGTGCGCCTCGGCGCCCCGGTCCAGGGCCCGGCGGGTGTGGGCGAGGACCTCGTCGTCGACCTCGAAGGACCGCTCGGGTCGGAGCCGAGGACGCGCTTGGTGGCGGCGACCTCGTCCTCACCGAGGGCGGAGCCGTGGGAGGCCTCGGTGTTCCGCGCGTTGGGGGCGGGCCAGGCGATGATCGTGCGCATCGCGATGATGGAGGGCGCCCGGTCTCGGCCCGCGCCGCCGTCAGCGCCGCGTACAGGGCGCGCACGTCGACGTCGCCGCTCTCGGCGGGCTCGACGCGCTGCACGTGCCAGCCGTAGGCCTCGTAGCGCTTGAGCACGTCCTCGGAGAACGCGGTCGCGGTGTCGCCCTCGATGGAGATGTGGTTGTCGTCGTAGAGGAAGACCAGGTTGCCGAGCCTCTGGTGACCGGCCATCGACGACGCCTCGGCGGAGACGCCCCTGGAGGTCGCCGTCGGAGACGATCGCCCAGACGGTGTGGTCGAAGGCGGACTCGCCGGCGGGGGCCCCGGGGTCGAAGAGGCCGCGCTCGTAGCGGGCGGCCATGGCCATGCCGACCGCGTTGGCGACGCCCTGGCCGAGCGGGCCGGTCGTCGTCTCCACGCCCGCGGTGTGCCCGTACTCGGGATGGCCGGGCGTCTTCGAGCCGTGCGTGCGGAACGCCTTCAGGTCGTCCAGCTCCAACTCGTATCCGGCGAGGTAGAGCTGCGTGTAGAGGGTCAGCGAGGTGTGGCCGGGTGAGAGGACGAAGCGGTCACGGCCGGTCCACTCCGGGTCGGCGGGGTCGTGCCGCATCACCTTCTGAAAGATCGTGTACGCCGCCGGGGCCAGGGCCATCGCCGTGCCGGGATGGCCGTTCCCGACCTTCTGCACGGCATCGGCCGCGAGAACTCGGGCGGTGTCGACGGCACGCCGGTCGAGTTCGGTCCATTCGAAGCGGTCCGCGCCGTCCACCGTCTGCGTGCTCATCTTCAAGAAATCCTCGATCGGAGCGGAGGAACTGGTCTGACGTGTTCAAACTTAAAGTCAGACTTTGAGAGTGAAGGTCGAGGTGTGCCAGCCTGTGGTGAAACTGGGACATGGCTCCGCGCCCGGGCGGCCGGGTGGGACGGCACGAGAAGGACATGGCGGACGAAAACATCCAGGACGGCAGTGGCGGCGACGGCAGGGGCGGCGACGGAATCAGAACGTTCCCCTTCCCGGTCGATCTCAGCCTCCTCGGCGTCGGTATGCAGGTCGGTCCCATGGGTGCCGGCCGCACCTGGCACGCTTGCAGGCCCGTTGCCACCGCGTGCACCGCATCGACTTCCACGTCGTCAGTGCTCTTCACCGGCGGCCCGGTCCGACACATGATCGACTTCGCCGAGTACGAGGCGACGGCCGGCGATCTGCTGGATCCGGCCCGGACAGGTCCACCGCTTCTCGCAGACGAGCGAGTACGCGGAACAGTGCTCACCATGCAGCCCGGCTTCCTGCCCCGCGCCACCGTGGAGGCCACCGGCCTCACTTCCTCGACCTGCCGCCCCTGCTCCACCGCGACGGGGCGCGGCTCGCCGGGCTCACGGCCGCCCTCGACCAGCTGCGGCGCGAGTACGAGGACGCCACACCCTGCCCTCAGCCTGCACACCGCCGTACTGCCCACACGCTGTCCGCGTTCCTGCACCGTCTCGCGCTTCGCGCGGTCAGGCTCCGCCGAGGCAGCGCCCAGGCGAGCGGACACGCCAGGCGACACCACCTTCCACGCTCTTCCGGGACGCGGTCGAGCGGGGCTTCGCCACCAACCACAGCGTCAGCGCCTACGCCGACGCGCTCGGCTACTCCGCCGCACCCTCGTCGCGCGGTGCGCGCCTCTACCAGTGAGCGCCCCAGGGTTTCATCGACAAACGCACTCGTCCTGGAGGCCAAGCGCCTACTCGCCCACACCGACATGCCGATCGGCCGGGTCGGCGCGGCGGTCGGCTTCCCGGACTCGGCGAACTTCTCCAAGTTCTTCCAGCCTTCTGGACCGGGCACCGGCGGCCTTCGGGCGGAGCTGCGCTGAGTGCCACGCGCGCGCCCCTCGGGGCCACGACGGAGGGCGCGCGTGCGTGGAGCCCCTCACCCGGCGGGGGCCGGGTCGCCGCTCAGCGGCCGTGCCTCAGTGGTGCGCCGGTTGTGGCGCGGCCAGGGCGGTGGCCACCTCTCGCGCACACCGAACCGCTCGTGCGCCCGGCACAACTGCCTCGGAGCCCTGAGGCGCGGCGGCCAGCAGCGCCGCGGTCGCCAGCACAGCAGCATCCGTACGATCGTGGCGTCGATCCGCACCGCCAGCGTGGGCCCAGCCGATCTGCAGGTTCGGGAGGAGCCGCCCGTCATGAAGGCGCCGAAGCCACCGCGAGGAGCAGCGCGGCACAGGTCACCACCGCCCCGAGCGGCGCGGCCTGATCACCACGGCCTCGATAGTGCGTTGCGCCCGGGCCTCGCCAACCGCGCCGGGATGAACACCTCGTAGTCCATGGCGAGTCGAAGGCGATCGCGGTGATCAGCGGCGGGGGGTCGAGACCTCGAGCGCTGCCTCAGCCACCGACGGCGACATGACCGTCTGGAACACCACCGACAACGCCGAGCGCGACGGCGAGCTGAGCAACGTGGTCGCGACGGTGCGATGACAGCACACGCCAATGAAGGGATGAGCAGCCCGAAGGTCCCGGCAACTTCGTCACGCCGCCTAGGGCGCCCGGTCGGCCAGCATCTGCCGGAGTCGACCAGCTGACGCGGTACCGGTGACCTGGACGGGGCGTCGCCGCGTAGGTCGGCCGTACCCGTTCGACCAGTTCGGTGGCGGCCCTGCCGTCGACGGTGCCGGCCAGGGCAGTTCGAGCACGGTCGTCCCGCCGGACAGGTCACGGCTCCCGGTGCCCGGCGTGAGGGCGCGGATCCGGTCGGCCGTCGCCGCGTCGGTGCCGGGCCGCAGGACCAGGTGACCGGCGACACCCCGGTGCCCGGTGGGAAGTGCGCGTCGACGGCGTCGTACAGCTGCCGGGCCTCGGTGCTCCTCGGGGCTGCCGTGCGTCGCCGATGTTGATCCGCATGCCGGTGACGGGCAGCGCCAGCACAGCAGGCCGGGACGGCGACGGCCAGGACAGCCACGCGCCGGCGGGCCGCGAAGCGAGCCCGAGCGGGCGAAGAGGCGGCCCTCCTCGCCCTTCGCGCGCACCTTCGCCGGGGCGATCTTCCCGCCGAACCGGGTCAGCGGCGCGGGCGCAGCGTCAGCGCGGCGAGCATGTCGACGACGACCACCGCGGCCACCGCCAGACCCATGCTGCGCAGGAAGGTACTCGGGAAGACCAGCAGTCCGGCCAGGCTCACCGCCCGTCAGCCGGGAGAGACACAGTCGGTCCGGCGCGGCCACAATGCGGTGCACGGCCTCCACCACGTCGGTGGTGTCCCGCCGTTCCTCCCGGAAGCGGACCAGCATCAGCAGGGCGTAGTCCACGGCGAGGCCGAGCCCCGCATCGTCGTGACCTGGATCGCGTACACGGAGATGTCCGTGAACTGGCTGAAGGCGGGCAGGCCCAGGAGCGCCGCGATGCCGGCCACCGCGACCAGCAGCAGCAGTCCGCGGCGCTCAGCCGCCGAACGACCAGCAGCAGCACCAGCACCACCGGCAGCGAAATCAACTCCGCGTTCTTCACGTCCTCCTGGGCCCGCTCGCCGAGCTGTTCGCCCAACAGCGGCCCGCCGCTGACATGGACCCCGGAGGCGTCGATCCCGTGCAGCGGTCGGCCGCCGCGTACACGCCGGCCTCCTCGGCGTCGTCGTCCAGACCGCCCTGGAAGGTGACGGGCACGATCAGCGCCCGCCCGTCCTCGGCGACCAGGCGCCCGGGTGGCGTACGGGTCGGGCACGCCCGGCGACACCCCGCGATCTCCCGCAGGTCGGCGACCTCCCCGCACCTGGGCGCGCACCTCGGGGCCGGAGACGGTGGCAGCCTCGACGACGGCGGTGATCGACTCGCCCGACGGGTGGGGGCCGTCGAAGTACTCGGCGGCACCTCCGACTCGGTGCCGGGGACGTCAGGTACGTCGTCGGAGAGCCCTCCGAACACACCCGTCCCGAGGCCGGAGCCGAGCAGCAGGAACAGGCCCCACAGGAGCATCACGGTCAGTGGGCGGCGGGTCGCCGCCCGGGCGAGTGTGGACAGCACGGTGCCTCCCGGCAATCGTCATCCGGCTCGGGATGCGTCTTTCGGCATCGCCGAACAGACTGGTGCCGAGGGCACGGTGCCGGATCGCCGGAGGGGAGTGGTCTACGGAACTCGCCCCGACGGGGGAGTCCGCCGCCCGCCTCACCCGTCAGGGGGCCCGGGGCCACCAGGCCGGTCTCGTACGCGCAGATCACCGCCTGCACCCGGTCCTGAGACCGAGCTTGCCCAGCACGTTGCTGACATGGGTCTTGACGGTGTGTTCGCTCACGAACAGGGTCGTGGCGATCTCGGAGTTGGACAGCCCGCGCGCCAGCAGCCGCAGCGTCTCCACCTCGCGGGCGGTACACGGCGCGTCGAGGCGCTGCGGGGGGACCTCGGCGGGGGCCTCCTCCACCGGCGCCGCACGATGT
>JAKFGP010000064.1 GCA_021502835.1 Streptomyces thinghirensis | reverse complement strand
AAGGCGGTCTTCAACCGCGATCCGAAGTAGCCGGGACGGGGCCGGCGGCGAGCACTCTGACGTGCTCGAGGGCGGCACCCCCGCCGGAACAGGGGTGCCGCCCTCGGTACGTGAAGGACGGTCGATCAACCAGAGGTCGATCAGAAGTCCATGTCACCGCCCGGCATGCCGCCCGGGGCGTGCCCGCGGCGGCCTTCTCCGGCTTGTCGGCGATGACGGCCTCGGTGGTGAGGAACAGCGCGGCGATGGAGGCGGCGTTCTGCAGGGCAGAGCGGGTCACCTTCGCCGGGTCGATGATGCCTTCGGCGATCATGTCGACGTACTCACCGGTCGCGGCGTTGAGGCCGTGGCCGACGGTAAGGTTGCGGACCTTCTCCACGACGACGCCGCCCTCGAGACCACCGTTGACGGCGATCTGCTTCAGCGGGGCCTCCAGGGCGAGCTTCACGGCGCTGGCGCCGGTCGCCTCGTCACCCGAGAGCTCCAGCTTCTCGAAGACCTGGGAGGCCTGGAGCAGGGCCACGCCACCACCGGCGACGATGCCCTCCTCGACGGCCGCTCCTCGCGTTGCGAACGGCGTCCTCGATGCGCTGCTTGCGCTCCTTGAGCTCGACCTCGGTGGCGGCACCGGCCTTGATGACGGCCACGCCGCCGGCCAGCTTCGCCAGGCGCTCCTGGAGCTTCGCGGTCGTAGTCCGAGTCGCTGTTCTCGATCTCGGCGCGGGATCTGGTTGACCCGGCCCTGGACCTGGTCGGCCGAGCCGGCGCCGTCCACGATCGTGGTCTCGTCCTTGGTGATGACGACCTCGCGCGCGCTGCCCAGGAGGTCGAGCGTGGCGTTCTCGAGCTTGGAGGCCGACCTCCTCGGAGATGACCTCACCACCCGTGAGGATGCCGATGTCCTGGAGCATCGCCTTGCGGCGGTCGCCGAAGCCCGGGCCTTGACGGCGACGGACTTGAAGGTGCCGCGGATCTTGTTGACGACCAGGGTCGACAGGGCCTCGCCCTCGACGTCCTCGGCGATGATCAGCAGCGGCTTGCCCGACTGCATGACCTTCTCCAGGAGCGGCAGCAGGTCCTTGACGTTGCCGATCTTGGAGTTGGCGATCAGGATGTACGGGTCGTCGAGCGACGCCTCCATACGCTCCATGTCGGTGGCGAAGTACGCCGAGATGTAGCCCTTGTCGAAGCGCATACCCTCGGTGAGCTCCAGCTCCAGACCGAAGGTCTGGGACTCCTCGACGGTGATGACGCCTTCCTTGCCGACCTTGTCCATGGCCTCGGCGATGAGCTCGCCGATCTGGGTGTCGGCGGCGGAGATGGAGGCCGTGAGGCGATCTGCTCCTTGGTCTCGACGTCCTTCGCCTGCTCCAGCAGGGCGGCGGAGACGGCCTCGACGGCCTTCTCGATACCGCGCTTCAGGGCCATCGGGTTGGCACCGGCGGCGACGTTGCGCAGGCCTTCCTTGACCAGGGCCTGGGCGAGAACGGTCGCGGTGGTCGCACCGTCACCGGCGACGTCGTCCGTCTTCTTGGCGACTTCCTTGACCAGCTCGGCGCCGATCTTCTCGTACGGGTCCTCGAGCTCGATCTCCTTGGCGATGGAGACACCATCGTTGGTGATCGGGGGCGCCCCACTTCTTCTCGAGGACGACGTTGCGGCCCTGGGGCCGAGCGTCACCTTGACGGCGTCCGCGAGCTGGTTCATGCCGCGCTCGAGGCCGCGCCGTGCCTCCTCGTCGAACGCGATGATCTTGGCCATGTGAAGTGGTCCCTCCAGGACTGGGGGGTGATTCCTTCGGACCGCGCCCGCGCCTCGCGACGGACGGCTCGCCTGCCTCGTGGTTCCTTCCCCACCCGGCCTGCGGGCCTCACCGACCCGGTCCTTCGTTGTCACTCTCACCTTCAGAGTGCTAACGCCACGATTAGCACTCGA
The DNA here is from genome assembly GCA_021502835.1 of Streptomyces thinghirensis. The sequence continues at coordinate 51,735 of JAKFGP010000064.1, read as the reverse complement.
CCCTGCCGAGTGCAAGCGCCTCCTCGGGGATCGGCGCGGGTTCCGGCAGACCGAAGAAGGCCCGCACCCCGTGGGGTGCGGGCCCTTCGGAGAAGACCGCTGACTTGCCGTGGTCGCGCGTCTCAGGCGCTGAGGCGAACCATGTCGGCCTGCGGGCCCTTCTGACCCTGCGAGATCTCGAACTCGACCCGCTGGCCTTCTTCGAGGGTGCGGTAACCGTCCATCTGAATCGCGCTGTAGTGGACGAAAACATCCGCACCACCGTCGACCGCGATGAAGCCGTACCCCTTCTCCGCGTTGAACCACTTGACGGTGCCCTGAGCCATGCCTAACTCCCCTATTACTGGCCCTTGCACAGATCCGCACCTTGCGGACCCGGGTCAGACCTCACCCCCCACGACTGGGGGCGTGCGCCGGAACGCGTCGACCGCGGCTGAATGTATCTGTCCAACTGCCGTCTGCAACAGGTCAATCGGACGAGAAATCTGGACGTACCCGGTCCGGAATGTGGCGAGAATTCGCCTGAATTCGGGCCAAGTCGGGGCACACAAAAAGAACAAAAGCCGCGAAACACGCCCACACTTTGGCTACATCTGGTCGGGCGAGCGGCAGGAATTCAGGGTTCCCGACCTTCCGATCGGGGAGCGCGTTCCCCAACTCTACCGCGCTCAACCACATGGAATTGCCCCCTCCGCTTCTCTTACGGAGAGGGCAATTCGATGAACCGAGCGTTATCGCGATTACCGAAGGTAATCGAGGGGCGGGTCAGCCGCCGGCGACCGCCGGGATGATGGAGACGCCGGCGCCCTCGGGGGTCGCGGTCTCCAGGCCCTGCTCGAAGCGGACGTCGTCGTCGTTGACGTAGACGTTGACGAAGCGACGCAGCTTGCCCTGGTCGTCCAGGACACGGGCGGCGATACCGGTGTGGTTCTTCTCCAGGTCGGCGATGACCTCACCGAGGTTCGCGCCGTCGGCGGCGACCTCGGCCTTGCCGCCGGTGTAGGTGCGCAGGATGGTCGGGATGCGAACGGTCACGCTCATGCGAGGCCAGCCTCTCGGAAGGAGTCCAGGTTCGGGGGGATGGTGGCGGTGAGGCCGGTGCCGGCCACCGCGTCGAGGGTCTTCAGGCCGTCGCCGGTGTTGAGGACGACGGTGGTGAGGGACGGGTCCAGGACGCCGTCCTCGATCAGCTTCTTCGTGACGCCGACCGTCACGCCGCCCGCCGTCTCCGCGAAGATGCCCTCCGTGCGGGCCAGCAGCTTGATCGCGTCCACGACCTGCTCGTCGGTCACGTCCTCCACGGCTCCGCCGGTGCGGCGCGCGATGTCGAGGACATAGGGGCCGTCGGCCGGGTTGCCGATCGCCAGGGGACTTGGCGATGGTGTCCGGCTTCTGCGGGCGTACGACGTCGTGGCCGGCCTTGTACGCGGTGGACACCGGCGAGCAGCCCTCGGCCTGGGCGCCGAAGATCCTGTACGGCTTGTCCTCGACCAGATCGAGCTTGATCAGCTCCTGAAGACCCTTGTCGATCTTCGTGAGCTGGGAGCCGGAGGCGATCGGGACGACCAGCTGGTCGGGCAGCCGCCAGCCGAGCTGCTCGTAGATCTCGTACGCGAGGGTCTTGGAACCCCTCCGCGTAGTACGGGCGCAGGTTGACGTTGACGAAGCCCCAGCCCTCGCCCGCCGAGTCGCCGATCAGCTCGGAGCAGAAGCGGTTCACGTCGTCGTAGTTGCCCTCGATGCCGACCAGCTCACCGCCGTAGACGGCGGCCATGACGACCTTGCCCTGCTCCAGGTCGTGCGGGATGAACACGCAGGAGCGGAAGCCGGCGCGGGCGGCGGTGGCGCCGACGGCACCCGCGAGGTTGCCGGTGGAGGAGCAGGACAGGGTGGTGAAGCCGAAGGCGCGGGCGGCCTCGATGGCCTGCGCGACGACGCGGTCCTTGAAGGAGTGCGTCGGGTTGCCGGAGTCGTCCTTGACGTAGAGACCGCCGGTGACGCCCAGCTCGCGGGCCAGATTGTCGGCCTTGACCAGCTTGGTCCAGCCCGGGTTGATGTTCGGCTTGTCCGCCACGTCGGCGGGGACGGGCAGCAGCGGGGCGTAACGCCAGATGTTCGCGGGGCCCGCTTCGATCCGCTTGCGGAGCTCCTCGGTGTCGTACGCCGAGAAGTCGTAGGCGATCTCCAGCGGGCCGAAACACTCTCGCAGGCGAAGACCGGGCCGAGGGGCACGCGGTGACCGCACTCGCGGCAGGCGAGCGCCAGCGGCGGGACCGAGGTCGACCGGGGAGGGGGTGGAAGCGGTGGTGTCGGTGGTGCTTGCGACAGTCTGCACAGCCATGTGAGGCGAGGCCCTTTCTCCTCATCTTCCTCACGACGCATCTCGCCGTGAGACGGATTTGGCACCTTCCCTAGCCGGGAGCCTCGCCACGTCCGCGTGACAAGAACCGACTGGAGGGTTGCCGGGGCTTCAACGGGCCGTATCCCTCTGCCCCTCTGGATGAGCGGTCTTCAGCTGCTGTTCGCGCGGCGACCCCGGCATGCGATGGTCACCCGCGTTGTTCAAGACTGTAACCGACGGCCATGGCTGTTGAGATAGTCGTCCGAACCGCGAGATGGATCACAGAGGGAGCCGGAGACCGTGCTGGAAGAAGTCGAGCGCTGGCTGAGCGCACGCTCCTGGTCCGTGGGGGACCGGCCGATCCAGCAGCTCATGGCCGCCAAGCACGCCACCGGGCAGTCGGTCAGCGTGGTGCTCCCCGCCCTCGACGAGGAGGCGACCGTCGGCGGCATCGTCTCGGTGATCCGCCGGGAGCTGATGTTGCGGGTGCCGCTCGTGGACGAGCTGGTGGTCGTGGACTCCGGGTCGAGGGACCGTACGTCGGCGGTGGCCGCGCGGCGGGCGCCCGTGTCGTGCACCGCGACACGATCCTCCCCCGCGTACCCGCCGTGCCGGGCAAGGGCGAGGTGCTGTGGCGCTCGCTGCTGGTGACCGGCGGCGACATCGCCTGCTTCGTCGACGCGGACCTGCGCGAGTTCTCGGCAGACTTCGTGTCCGGGATCGTCGGCCCGCTGCTCACCGAGCCGGACGTGCACCTCGTGAAGGCCATGTACGACCGGCCCCTCGACGCCGCACCCGGCCAGGGCGGCCGGGTCACGGAACTCATGGCCCGTCCGCTGCTCAACATGCACTGGCCGCGGCTGGCCGGCTTCGTCCAGCCGCTCGGCGGCGAGTACGCGGCCCGCCGCTCCCTACTCGAACGGCTCCCCTTCCCCGTCGGCTACGGAGTCGAGCTGGGCATGCTGGTCGACGCCCTGCACCTGGTGGGCCTGGACGCCCTCGCACAGGTCGACGTCGGCGTCCGCAAGCACCGGCACCAGGACGGCCAGGCACTGGGCCGCATGTCCGCCGCCATCTACCGCACCGCCCAGCTCCGGCTGGCCCGCGGTCACCTGGTCCGGCCGTCCCTCATCCAGTTCGAGCGGGGCGCCGAGGGCTTCGAGCCGCGCACGTACTCCGTGGACACCGAGGAACGGCCCCCGATGACGGAGATCGCGGAGTACGCGGTCCCGGAAGGCGGCGTGAGCGTCAGCCGCCACGCCGTCCGACCACGTTTGAGGGTTTCGGGGCCGGGCTAGGTTGAGGCGTATGGCTTCAAGCTTCGGTACTGCTCAGGTGCTGGTCGCCTCCAACAGGGGGGGGGGGGGGGGGGGGGGCCGGTCTCGTACGAGGTACGGGAGGACGGTTCGCTGCACGCCAGACGCGGCGGTGGCGGGCTGGTCTCCGGACTGTCGGCCATCGGGCCGGACGCGGGGGCGCTGTGGGTGTGTTCCGCGTTGAGCGACGGCGACCGCGAGGCGGTACGGCGCGGGGCCGGCGAGGACGGCGTACGGATGCTGGACGTACCGGCCGACGTGCACGCGGACGCGTACAACGGCATCGCCAACTCCGTGCTGTGGTTCGTGCACCACATGCTCTACCAGACCCCGCTCGAGCCGGTCTTCGACGCGGAGTTCCGGCGGCAGTGGGCCTCCTACGAGGCGTACAACCGGGCCTTCGCCGAGGCGCTGGCCGAGGAGGCGGCCGAGGGCGCGGTCGCGATCGTGCAGGACTACCACCTGACGCTGGTGCCGGGGATGCTGCGGGAGCTGCGGCCGGATCTCAGGATCGGCCACTTCTCGCACACGCCGTGGGCGCCGGTCGACTACTTCCGGCTGCTGCCGGACGACATCGCCGAGCAGGTGCTGCGGGGCATGCTCGGCGCCGACCGGCTCGGGTTCCTCACCCGTCGGTGGGCGGACGCGTTCACCGCGTGCTGCGACGCCGTGGTGGGCGGGGTCGGTGGCACCGAGATCGGCGTGCACGGGCTCGGCGCGGACGCGGACTCCTGGGCAGCGGTCGCACGAGGCCGACGTGGACGAGCGGATGGCGGCGCTGTGGACGGAGATCGGTCAGGGCCCGGACGGGAGCGCGCGCCGGACGATCGTGCGGGTGGACCGGACCGAGCTTGTCGAAGAACATCGTGCGGGGGCTGCTGGCGTACCGGGAGCTGCTGGCCGGTCGGCCCGAGTGGCGCGAGCGGGTCGTGCACGTCGCGTTCGCCTACCCCTCGCGGCAGGATCTCGCCGTGTACCGGGACTACACCGCCGAGGTGCGGCGGGTCGCGGACTCGATCAACGACGAGTTCGGGACGGCCGGGTGGACGCCGGTCGTGCTGCATGTGAAGGACGACTTCTCGCGGTCGCTGGCGGCGTACCGACTGGCGGACGTGGCGCTGGTCAACCCCGTCCGGGACGGGATGAACCTCGTCGCGAAGTGAGGTGCCGGTCGTCTCCGACGAGGGGTGCGTGCTGGTGCTGTCCCGGGAGGCGGGGGGCGTACGAGGAGTTGGGGGACGACGCGGTGGTGGTGAATCCGGGTACGACGTGTCGGGGACGGCGGAGGCGTTGCACGAGGCGTTGTCGGTCGGTGCCGGGGGAGCGGGCGGAGCGGTCGAAGCGGTTGGCTGCGGCGGGGACGGCGTTGCCTCCGGCGCGGTGGTTTCTTGAGCAGTTGGAGGCGCTGAGGTCTTGATTGCCGGGTGATCCGGCGTTGGGGCTGAGCGGGGTGGGTCGCGCGGCCCGGCGCCGACGGGGGTGCCTCCCCCACTTTCGGCTTCTCCCCCACGCTCGGCTTCGCTTGCGCGGGGGGACCCCCATGAGCGGGAGGTGCCCCCACCGCCCACCCGTGCCGCCCATGGGGGTACCTCCCAGGCCGTTCAGGCACTGGGGGGAGGTACGAATGCCCGCAGGCTGGGGCGGCGGGGGGCGGCGGCTACGCGAGCCGTGTGGTCAGGGAGCGGAGTAGTCGTACCACTCCCGGTGGGCCGTCGACCACCACGTCCGCTCGTTTGCGGAGGTCGGGGACCTCGTCGCTGCCGCTGCAGACCAGGAGGCCGGGGGTGCCCTCCGTGCGGAGGGGTGTCGACGGCCGTGAAGGCGGGGAGGTCGCCGAGGTCGTCGCCGGCGTAGAGGACGGCCCGCGCGTCCAGCTCCCGGGACGTACTCCCGCAGGGCGGCGCCCTTGTCCATGCCGGGTGGGCGCAGTTCCAGGACCATGCGGCCCGGTTCGACGATGAGGCCGTGGCGGGTGGCGAGGTCGGCGAGCGGGGCGCGCAGGGTGTCGAAGGCGGCCTGGGGGGTCGGGGGGCGCGGCGGGTGTGGACGGCGACCGCGTGGCCCTTCTCCTCGATCCACGTGCCCTGGCCCGCCCCGGAGCGCTTCCAGCAGCCCCGGCAGCTCGGCGCGGACGGTGGCGACGCCGGGGTGCGGTTCGGGGTGGTGAGGGCGCCGGTGGCGGCGTCCCAGCGCTCGGCGCCGTAGTGGCCGAGGACGACGAGGTGGTCCAGGCCGGGGACGTCGGCGAAGCCGCCGTGGTGGACCGCGACCTCGGCCGGGCGGCCGGTGATCACCGCGACGGAGCCGACCTTCGGGGCGAGGGGCCGCGAGCGCCGGTACGGCGTCCGGATGGGCGCGGGCCCGGTCGGGGTCGGCGACGATCGGGGCGAGCGTGCCGTCGAAGTCGAGGGCGATCACCGCGCGGCCGGGTGCGGCGAGGAGGGCGTCGAGCCCTTCGCGCCCGGCCGCCGTCGCGGGGTCGGCAGGTGGTCCGGGGAGTCGTCACGGGTGGAGTCCTGGTGGCTGCCCATACGGCGAACCTATCCCGCCCGGGCGGAAGGCAATCTCACCGCTGCCTTACTACTGCCCCGTCGCTGCCTCACCGCCCGGAGCGGCGCGACTCCCGTATCCGGCGCAGGCGGTTGACCGTCACCGGATCCGCCGCCAGGGCGCGGGGGTCGTCCAGGAGGGCGTTGAGCAGCTGGTAGTAGCGGACGGGGGCCAGGCCCAGCTCCTCGCGGATCGCGCGCTCCTTCACGCCGGGGCCGGAAAGCCGCGGCGCTCCAGCTCGAGGATGTCGCGCTCCCCTCTGTCCCAGGTCCATGGACGGCACCGTAACGCCCGCCACCGACAGCGGGCCGCCACTCCCCACGCCGCTACTCCGCGCTGCCCGCCCGCATCGCCGTCGTCTGGATCTGGCCGAGTACCTCCTCGGGCTGCCGCCGGGGCGACCGCCTGGCCGATCTGCTTCTTGACGTCCGCGCTGACCGAGGCCCAGGAGGTCTTGCCGACCGGGTACAGCTCGGAGAGCAGCAGCTCGTCCAGGAAGGGCTTGAGCTTCTTGTCCTCCGCGGCCGTGCTCATGACCTGGGACGCGGACGTGGTCACCGGCAGCAGGTCGTACTCGCGGGAGAAGTCGAGGACGTTCTCGTCGCTGTAGACGAAGTCGAGGAAGTCGCCGATCTCCTCCTGGTGGCCGTTCTCCTTGAAGGCCGTCATCCAGTCGGTGACGCCGAGCGTGTTCCGGCTCTCGCCGTCGATGCCGGGAGTGGTCACCATGCCGTACCTGACCCCCTTGTCGGAGGCCATCTTCATCAGCGAGGGGTGCCCGTTGAGCATGCCGACGTCGCCGTCGGCGAAGGCGGCGAAGGCGTCGGCCCGGTCGAGCTCGCCGGGGGCGACCGGGCCGGTGAGGCCCTCGCCGACCAGTTCGTCCCGCAGCCAGGTGAAGGTGGTGACGTTCTGCGGCGAGTCGACGGAGTAGGTGCCGACGTCGTCGGTGTAGCCGCCCCCGCCGCTGAGCATCCACTGCATCGTCTCGGCCTGCGCCTCCTCGGCGCCCAGCGGCAGCGCGTACGGGTACTTCACGCCCTTGGCCTTGAGCGCCTCGGCGGCGTCCGCGAGGTCGTCCCAGCTCTTGGGCGGGGTGACGCCGGCCTCTTCGAAGAGGGTCTTGTTGTAGAAGAGCACGCGGGTGGAGGCCGCGAAGGGGCAGGCCGTACTGCACCCTGTTGACCTGGCCCGCGCCGGCGAGCTGGGAGACGAAGTCGGCCTGGACCGGGATGGAGAGCACCTCGTCGGCGCTGTAGAGCAGGTCCTTGTCCGCGTAGTCGGAGTAGGCGCCGATCTGCGCCATGTCGGGCGCCTCGCCGGCCTCGACCATCTCGCGGACCTTCCGGTCGACGTCGGTCCAGGAGTGGACGGTGACGTCCACCTGCACGTCGGGGTGCTCGGCCTCATAGGCCCTGGCCAGCTCGTCCCAGTATTTCTGGGGAGCTGTTGGCCTTGCTGTCGCCGTAGTCGGCGGCGACCAGTTTCAGCGTCACCTCGCCGGAGTCCCCGGTGAGCCCGCAGCCGCCGAGGACCGCTGTCATGCCCAGTGCGGACACCACCGCGATCGTTCCTGTCCTACGCCGCTGCACCGTGATTCCCCAACCCTGCCGACGACTCGTCGTTCACTGCTTTGCTTACGCGTTCGCTTGTTCGCTTGTTCGCTTAACGGATTAAGGTCTACACCACGGCAGTGGACTAGACCTCTCCCGGGTCAACGGGCCACACTGTCCCCGTGAGACATGTCATCGCCCTCGATGTGGGCGGCACCGGGATGAAGGCCGCCCTGGCGGGGCCGGGGGCGAGCTGCTGCACCAGGCCCGCCGGGCCACCGGCCGCGACCGCGGGCCCGACGCCGTCGTCGCGGGCATCCTGGACTTCGCCGCCGAACTGCGCGCCTACGGTGCCGACCGGTTCGGTGAACCCGCCCGTGCCGCCGGCGTGGCCGTCCCCGGCATCATCGACGAGGAGCGCGGCACCGCCGTGTACGCGGCCAACCTCGGCTGGCGCGACGTACCGCTGCGGGCGCTGCTCGGCGACCGGCTCGGCGGTATCCCGGTCGCCCTCGGCCATGACGTGCGCACCGGCGGGCTCGCCGAGGGCCGGATCGGGGCCGGGCAGGGGCGCCGACCGGTTCCTGTTCGTGCCACTGGGCACCGGCATCGCGGGCGCCATCGGTATCGACGGCCGGGTGGAGTCGGGCGCCCACGGCTTCGCGGGCGAGATCGGCCACATCGTCGTACGGCCCGGTGGCACCCCGTGTCCGTGCGGGCAGCGCGGCTGCCTGGAGCGGTTCGCGTCCGCGTCGGCGGTCAGCCAGGCGTGGGCCGAGGCGTGCGGCGACCCGGACGCGGACGCCGCCGACTGCGCCAAGGCCGTCGAGTCGGGCGACGCCCGCGCGCTCGCCGTGTGGCAGGACGCCGTGGACGCGCTCGCCGACGGGCTGGTCACCGCGCTCACTCTGCTGGACCCGCGCGTCCTGATCATCGGTGGCGGCCTCGCCGAGGCGGGGGAAACCTTGTTCACACCGCTGCGGGACGCCGTCCGGCGGCGCGTCACCTTCCAGAAGCTGCCGGAACTGGTCCCCGCGGCGCTGGGGGACACCGCCGGCTGCCTGGGTGCCGGGCTCATGGCCTGGGACCTGCTCAGCACCACTCCTACGACCGCGACTCCCCCGGAGGTAACCACCTGATGGCCCCAAGCAAGGTTCTCGCCGGTGCCCGGGTGGTACTGCCCACCGGCACCGTGGACGACGGCCGCGTGATCGTCGACGGCACGCGGATCGCGGACACGGCGCCCCCGGAGGCGGAAGTCATCGACGTGTCGGGCCACTGGGTGGTCCCCGGCTTCGTCGACATCCACAACCACGGCGGCGGCGGCGCCTCTCTTCGCCGGCGGCACCCACGAGGACATCCTCAAGGGCGTCGACACCCACCGCCGGCACGGCACGACGACGGTGGTCGCCTCCGCCGTCACCGGTGACCTGGACTTCCTCGCCCGGCACGCCGGGGTGCTCGCCGAGCTGGCCCAGCAGGGCGACATCGCCGGCATCCACTTCGAGGGGCCGTTCATCTCCCCGTGCCGCAAGGGCGCGCACGACGAGCAGCTGCTGCGCGACCCCGACCCGGCCGAGGTCCGCAAGCTGATCGACGCCGCGCACGGGCACGCGAAGATGGTGACGCTGGCCACCGAGCTGCCGGGCGGCCTGGACTCCGTACGGCTGCTCGCCGAGCACGGCGTGATCGCGGCGGTCGGGCACACCGACGCCACGTACGAGCAGACGCTCCAGGCCATCGACGCGGGCGCCACGGTCGCCACGCACCTGTTCAACGCGATGCCGCCGCTCGGCCACCGCGCCCCCGGCCCGATCACCGCGCTGCTGGAGGACGAGCGGATCACCGTCGAGCTGATCAACGACGGCACCCATCTGCACCCGGCCGCGCTCCGCCTCGCCTTCCACCACGCGGGCGCCGCCCGGGTCGCCTTCATCACCGACGCGATGGACGCGGCCGGCTTCGGCGACGGCCGCTACCTGCTCGGCCCGATGGAGGTCGAGGTCGCCGACGGCGTGGCCCGGCTGGTGGAGGGCGGCTCGATCGCGGGCTCCACGCTCACCCTGGACCGCGCCTTCAAGCGGGCGGTGACGGTGGACGGGCTGCCCGTCGAGGACGTCGTCGCGGCGATCTCCGCCAACCCGGCGCGGCTGCTCGGCCTGGCCGACCGGATCGGCTCCCTGGAACCCGGCAGGGACGCCGACCTGGTGGTCCTGGACGACGCCTTCGACCTGGTGGGCGTCATGCGCCGGGGCGAATGGGTGGTCGATCCCCAACTGGGCTGATCCGTCCCCGAGTCCGGATCGAGGCCGGCCCCGGACCGGCCCACGGTGGCCGGACCGGGGGTGGGCCCGCCGCCGTCCTTTTGGCATGATCGTGTCCCCGGAACACACCGGAGCGAATCCGGGGACACACGGCAGCCGCAGCCGATCGGGGGAGGTCGACACAGGTGACACAGGTGACACGGGTGATCCTCACCGTCACGCTGAACACCGCTCTCGACATCACCTACCGGGTCCCGGCCCTGCGCCCCCCACGCCTCCCACCGGGTCACCGCGGTGACGGAGCGCCCCGGCGGCAAGGGGCTGAACGTGGCCCGGGTGCTGGCGGCCCTCGGACACCGGGTGACGGTCACCGGCTTCGCGGGCGGCACCACCGGGGACGTCGTGCGCGCGGGGCTCACCGGCGTGCCCGGGGTGACCGACGCGCTGGTGCCGGTCGCGGGGGCGACCCGCCGCACCATCGCCGTCGTCGACGAACGCACCGGCGACACCACCCAGCTCAACGAACCCGGCCCGGCCGTCTCCCCCGCCGAGTGGAACGCCTTCCAGGAGACCTACGAGAACCTGCTGGCCGGTGCCGCCGCCGGTGGCCCTGTGCGGCAGCCTGCCGCCGGGCGTCCCGGTGAACGCCTATGCCGGGCTGGTGCGCACCGCCCGCGCCGCCGGCGTCCCCGTGCTGCTGGACACCAGCGGGGAGCCGCTGCGCCGGGGGGTCGCCGCCCGACCGGACCTGATCAGCCGAACGCCGACGAACTGGCCGAGCTGACCGGCTCCCACGAGCCGCTGCGGGCCACCCAGGCCGCCCGGCGCCGCGGTGCCCGCTCGGTGGTCGCCTCGCTGGGCGCCGACGGGCTGCTCGCGGTGACCCCGGAGGAGCCGCTGGCGTGCCGCGCCGCCCGCACACGTCCACGGCAACCCGACCGGCGCGGGGGACTCGGCGGTCGCGGGACTGCTCTCGGCCTGGTCGAGCACCTGCCCTGGCCGGACCGCCTGGCCCGCGCGGTCGCCCTGTCCGCGGCGACGGTGCTGGCACCGGTGGCGGGCGAGTTCGACCGGGGGGCGTACGAGGAGCTGCTCGGACGCGGGGTCGCGGTGACCGCGGAGGCGGGCGCGGCCTGACGCGCCGGCCCGTACGCCCCGGGGTCTGTCCGCCGGCCCCTAGTCCTTGACCTGGCCCTTCTTCAGGGAGAACTGGTCCAGCAGGACGTTGCACTTGTCGCCGTCGGCGCAAGGAGAGCGAGATGGTGTTGGTGCCCTTGTTGAGGGTGGGCCAGGCGTAGGTCTTGGTCCAGCCCTTGGCGAAGTCGCCGTCCTCGGCACCGGTGAAGTTACCCAGGTTCAGCTTGCTGCCGAACTCCTTGCCGTTGACCGTCAGGGTCATCGACTGGTCCTCGCCGGCCGCGCTGTAGCCGGCGAAGAGGGTGTAGAGGCCGTCCTCGGGGATGCCGTCCACGGTCCAGGTGACCGAGGCGCCGGGCTGGTTGAGATTGGCCACATAGACGCCGCCGTCCGACCGGGCGCCGTCGATCTCCGACGCCGTCGCCACGCCGGGCGACAGCCGCAGCGCCTTCGCGTCCACGGCCGGGAGCTTCACCTCTTCCTCGGCGCCGTCGCTCGCCGACGGGCTCCGGGCCGGTGGTGTCGGACTGGGTGGGCGCGGTGCCGCCGCCCGCCTCGTCGCCGCCCTTGTCGTCCTCCGAGCCGCTGCTCGTCATGGCCACGGCGATACCGATGACCACCGCCGCGACGACCGCGACCGCGCCGATCAGCAGACCCTTGGTGTTGGGGCCGCGGCGCCCGCCGCCCCCGCCGTGCGCCGACTGCTGCGGGGCGGTGGGAGAACCGCCGCCGGGGAAGGTCTCCGGCGCCGCGTAGTGCGCGTTCGGCCGGCCGTAGGCGCCCTGCTGCTGGCCGTAGGTGCCCTGCTGCTGCGGGGCGGCCTGGCCGTAGGCCGCGGTCGGGGCGGCTCCGGCCCTGCGGTGCTCCGTACTGCCGCGTGCCGACGGGACGCACCCGGTTGACCGAGTTCGGGTAGCCGTAGCCACCGGACGGCGGCTGGGCCCCGTTGGCCTGCCCGTCGGCGTAGAGGTAGCCGAAGGGGTCGTCGTCCTCGGGCGTGCTCGCGCCGTTGTTGCCGGGGCGTCATCCCTAGGTCTCCTAACCAGATGCGGTGCGTGTGCGGTATGGGTATGAGATGGCGAGCCTACCCGCTCCCACTGACCCGAAAGGGTGACTCAGACCGCATCAAGGCGCTGACCTGGTGATCATCCGGCTCGGCGATGCTGTTTGGGACGAGATCGTTTCTCGACGTACATCCGTTCGTCAGCTGACTTCAGCACTTCGTCCGCCGTCATGCCGCAGTGGGCCCACCCGATGCCGAAACTGGCGCCCACGCGGACGGCCCTTCCCTCGGCCCGGATGGGCTGGATGATCTCGTTGCGCAGCCGTACGGCGAGGTCCTGGGCGTCGGCCCGGCCGAGCCCGTTGGCGAGGATCACGAACTCGTCACCGCCGAGCCGGGCCACCGTGTCGCCGTCGCGCACGCCGCCGCTGAGCCGGCGGGCGACCTCGATGAGCACGGTGTCACCGGCGTTGTGCCCGAACCGGTCGTTGATCGACTTGAAGCCGTCCAGGTCGCAGAAGAGGACCGCGAGTCCTTCGTGCCGTCGTCCCGCCCGTCCGCGGGGGCGACGGCGTGCACATGGTGGTCGTAGGCGCCGTACGGCTCGGTGACCGCGCCGAAGTCGAAGGTGTGGCCGCCGGAGTCGAGGACGGCGGAGTCCCCGTACGCGGCGTCCATGGCGTCCACCACACCCGCGTGCGGCGCCTGCGGGCGCCGGCAGAGCCGGGCGGCGAGGCGGAGCGCAGCTCGGCGGAGTTCGGCAGGCCGGTGAGGGAGTCGGGAGGCGCGGTGGGCGAGCTGGAGCTCGCGGCGCTTGCGTTCCTCTGTGTCCTCGACGTGGGTGAGCAGGAAGCGCGGCCCGTCGGCGGCGTCGGCGACGACGCTGTTGCGCAGCGAGACCCGGACGTAGGTGCCGTCGCGGCGGCCCAGGCGCAGCTCGGCCCGGCCGCCCTGGCGGAGGTGCGCAGCAGGGTGCCGATGTCCTCGGGGTGGACGAGGTCGGAGAAGGCGTAGCGGCGCATCGCGGAGGCGGGGCGGCCGAGGAGGCGGCAGAGCGCGTCGTTGGTGCGCAGGATCCGGCCGTGCTGGTCGCCGCCCATCTCGGCGATGGCCATGCCGGAGGGGGGCGTACTCGAAGGCCTGCCGGAAGCTCTCCTCGCTGGCCCCTGAGCGCCTGCTGGTCGCGCTCCAGGCGGACCAGGGCGCGCTGCATGTTGGAGCGGAGCCGGGCGTTGCTGATCGCGATGGCGGCCTGGAACGCGTACATCTGCAGGGCCTCGCGGCCCCAGGCGCCGGGGCGGCGGCCGTTGCGCGGCCGGTCCACGGACAGGACGCCGATCAGCTCGCCGCTGTTGCCACTGCCCTGCGGGCCGGGCGCGTAATCGGGGCGAAGAGCCGGTCCGAGGGGTGCCACTCGTCCTCGAAGCGGGGCGCGGGCCCGTCGGTGTACCACTGCGGGACGTCGTCGTCGTCGAGGATCCAGCCCTCGGTGTGGGGGTATGAAGATCAGGTCGCCCCACTGCTCGCCCATGCTCAGGCGGCGGTCCCAGGACTCCCGGGAGCCCGCCCGGCCGGGTGATGAGCGCCTCGGCGGCCTGGTTGCCGGAGAGAAGGCGGCGACGACGAGGTCGCCGTCGGGGCGGACCAGGTTGATGCACGCCAGTTCGTACCCGAGGGCCTGGACGACGCCGTCGGCGACGGTCTGCAGGGTGTCGGCCAGGCTGCGGGCCGTGTTCATGTCGGCCATGACCTGGTGCAGTTGACGCAGGGACGCAAGACGGACGTAGGGCTCCGACTCGGTCTCCATGCTCGCCCTCCCCCGAGACCTCGCAGCGAATCAAGGGTTCTCTTCGGCGCCTTTACTGATGGTGCCCTTGCAGGTTCCCCGCCACTGAATCACAGCGCGCTCCCCACTCGGTACACAGGGTCAACAATTACCGCTCCTTGTGACTCAAGTCACAGCGAAAAGATGAACAATTGAGTGGTGTTTCTGCGTTTTCCTGGCGTTTACTGAACGCAAAGTTTGTAGGTATGCGCACGTCTCCTTCTGTGGTCCTAGGTCCCGATTCGGACCGGGGCCCGATGCCCCGCCCGCGGCCCGCCGATTAGCGTGGCGGGGTGCCGAACACTCCCTTCCCTCACGTCCCCCGCGTCCCGGCACGCCCCGTTGCCGTCGCCCCTCGCCGGGCATGCTGAGGGGGGTGAGCAACGAGGAGTTCCGTGCCGCCATGTCCCGGCTGGCCTCGGGCGTGGTCCTGGTGACCGCGCAGGAGCCGCCGCTCGACCCCGACGACCCGCAGGCACCGCGCGGCGAGGACGTCGGGATGACGGCCACGGCGTTCATGTCGGTGTCCCTGGACCCGCCACTGGTCCTGGTCAGCCTGCGCGAGGGCTCCCGCATGGACGACCTGCTCGACGAGCAGCCCTTGGGGCGGTCTCCGTCCTGTCCGAGAGCCAGCGGCACATCGCGGGCCGCTTCGCGATGAAGGGCCGCGTCAGCGACCGGCTGCTGTTCGCGGACATCCCCTACCTGCGGGGCGAGGCGTCCGGGGCGCCCCTGGTGGGCGGGGCGCTGGCGACCCTGGAGTGCCGTACCGAGCAGCGGGTCCCCGCCGGGGGACCACACCCTGGTCATCGGCCGCGTACTGACCGCCTCGCTGCCGAGCGCGGACGGAGGGCCGCTGGCGTACTTCAAGGGGCGGTACCGGCAGCTGGGCTGAGCCCTCAATTCGCTCGCCCGTCCCCGCACCGCCTGCCTAGGGTGCGCGCATGACGACCAGCACCGCGCCTCCGCCTCGAAGAGATCACTCGCGCGAACTTCGAGCCGCCGTCGGCATACGCGTGCGCCCCCGAACAGGAGTCCGCCGTCGAACCGGTGGTGACGTCCACTCGCCGAGGCCTACCTCCACCCCGGCGTCGCCTGGCCGCGCCTGATCGTCGACGGCGACCGCCCCGTGGGCTTCCCTGGGGGCCTTCTTCGACATCGACTGGTACGAGGACGGCAGCGTGCGGCGCTCCGGGCTGTGGCGGCTGAACATCGCGGCCGGGGAGCAGGGCCGGGGGTACGGCCGCCTCGCCGTGGAGTCGGTGGCCTGGGAGGTCCGCGCAGCGGCGGCGAGGAGTGCTGGGTGACCTGGCATCCGGGCCCGGACGGCCCCGAGGGCTTCTACCTGGGCCTGGGTTTCCGCCCCGACGGGGAGACCAGCGAGGGCGAGACGGTGGGCGTGCTGGAGCTGGGCTAGCTAGTCCCAGCTCTTCGGGGTGCGGCCCCGCTTGGTCTGCGAGCGCTGCTTCTTCTCCCGCAGCCGGCGTTCGTTGATGCCGCGCGGGATGCGGGTCGGCCTGCGGGGGCTTGGGCGGGGCGCGGTGGCCTCGGCGAGGAGCGCGGCGAGACGTACGGCGGCGGTCTCGCGGTTGCGCCACTGGGAGCGGTGCTCGGAGGCGCGGACGGTGACGACGCCGTCGGTCAGGCGCCCGGCCAGCCGCTCCAGGGCCCGCGTCTTCCACACCTCCGGCAGGGGCCTGGTCTCGCCAGGTCGAAGCGGAGTTCGACCGCCGTGTCCGTGGTGCTGACGTGCTGGCCGCCCGGGCCCCGAGGAGCGCGAGAAACGCCAGACGAGCTCGGCCTCGGGCAGGGGAGACGGAGCCGCGGATGACATGGGGACCGGACATGCCGTCCATGTTCCCGTCCCCGGACGGCCCACGTATCCCAATATCCTGATCCAGGCCTCGGTAAAGAAAGTAAAGAGAGCAGGAACCTTGCGTACCCCTCTCGTCGTTCATAGGGGTAGCTGTAGCTTTCTTGCCGTACGTACACGAAGGAAGGGACTCCCAACAATGGCTGCAAGCCTGTCCAAGGGTGGCAACGTCTCGCTCACCAAGGAGGCTCCGGCCTGGACCGAAGTCACCGTGGGCCTCGGCTGGGACGTCCGCACCACCACCGGCACCGACTTCGACCTCGACGCCTCCGCGATCGCGGTCAACACGGGAGGGCAAGGTCTCACTCCGACGCCCACTTCGTGTTCTTCAACAACAAGCAGACGCCGGACACCACGATCGTCCACACCGGTGACAACCGCACCGGCGAGGGCGCCGGCGACGACGAGGCGATCAACGTCAACCTGGCCGGCCCTCCCGGCCGACATCGAGAAGATCGTCTTCCCGGTGTCGATCTACGACGCCGAGAACCGTCTCGCAGAACTTCGGCCAGGTGCGCAACGCCTACATCCGCATCCTCAACAAGGCTCGGCGGCGCCGAGATCGCCCGCTACGACCTCTCCGAGGACGCGGCCACCGAGACCGCCATGGTCTTCGGCGAGCTGTACCGCAACGGCGCCGAGTGGAAGTTCCGCGCCGTCGGTCAGGGCTACGCCTCGGGCCTGGTGGGCATCGCCCAGGACTTCGGTGTGAACGTCTGACGTTCACTCACCCGTTCAGTTCCCTGTACGAAGGCCCCCCGGTCGTGCGCCGGGGCCTTCGGCGTATCGGGAGCTAGGCGTCACGGGCAGCAGGCGCCGCCCTCGGCCACCGCGACCGCGCCCGCGCGCGGTGTCGACGCCGAGCTTGTCGTAGATGCGGCGCAGATGGTCTTCACCGTGGCCTCGCTGATGAACAGGGCGCGGGCGATCTCCCGGTTGCCGCGTCCGGTGGCGAGCTGGGCCAGGATGTCGCGTTCGCGGTCGGTGAGGGAGGGGGCGCGGGCTGCGCATGTTGGCCATGACCCGGCTGGCGACCGGTCCGGACAGGGCCGTGCGGCCCTCGGCTGCGGCGTGGATGGCCGCGAAGAGTTCCTCGGGGCGTTCGGCCTTCAGCAGGCAGCCGGTCGCGCCGGCCTCGATGGCTCGGGTGATGTCGGCGTCGGTGTCGTACGTGGTGAGGACCAGGACGTGCGGGGCGGTTCCCCCGGCCTGGGTGAGGCGGCGGGTGGTCTCCACGCCGTCGATGCCCTCGCCGAGTTGAAGGTCCATCAGCACCACGTCCGGCGCCAGCCTGGGCGAGCGCGAGCGCCTCCTCGCCGGTTCCCGCCTCACCGGCCACCTCGATGCCGGGGGCGCTGTCGAGCAGGGCGAGCAGCCCGCGCGTACGACGACGTGGTCGTCGCAGACCAGGATGCGCACGGGGGCCGGACCACCAGCCTGCCGGGGCGGTCATCGGGGGCCTCCAGCGGAGTAGCCGGAAGCGGTCATCGGGGGCCTCCAGCGGGTCGGCCGGATCGGTTCGGGGCGCTTCCGGGGGGACGGCGGCGGACAGGACGGTGCCCTCGCCGGGCGCGGACTCGACGGTCAGGGTGCCGCCCAGCTGACGCAGCCGGGCGCGCATGGCGGGCAGCCCGTGTCCGCGCACCCCGGCGGGGGGCGTCGGGCAGCGCGGCCGGGTCGAAGCCCTGCCCAGTCGTCGGTGACGTCCAGGACGGCCTGGTCGTCGAGGAGGGTGAGGGTGAGCGCGACGGTGGACGCGTCCGCGTGTTCCCGGACGTTGGCCAGGGCGCCCTGGGCGATGCGCAGCAGGGCCGACTGGACGCGGTCGGGCAGCGGCGGGATCGCGGGCGCCGTCGTCCACGTGGACGCGCACGGTGAGGTGGTCGCCGGACTCCCGTGCGGCCAGGGCACGCAGCGCCGCCTGAAGGCGCCGCCGCCGTGGCGAGGTCGGCGGGGGCGAGGTCGTGGACGAAGCGGCGGGCCTCGGTGAGGTTGTGCTCGGCGACGGAGGCGGCGCCCCGGACGTGGGTGCGGGCCTTGCCCGGGTCGGACTCCCAGACCCGCTCGGCCGCCTGAAGCAGCATCCGCTGGCTGGACAGGCCCTGGGCGAGACTGTCATGGATCTCCATGGACAGTCGCTGGCGTTCGGCGAGGGTGCCCTCACGGCGCTCGGAGGCGGCGAGTTCGCGGCGGGTGCGGATCAGGTCGTCGATCAGGGCGCGCTGCCGGGCCGCCTGCCGTTCGGTGTGCAGGAAGACGGCGGCGGCGATCGCGGCGACGGCGGGCGGCGCGAGCAGCAGGTTCGGGTCGAAGCGCCCGGCGAGCCGGAACTGCGCGGCGACGACGAACACCGTCAGGACGGTCACCAGCACGAGCGCCGCCCGGGCCGGCAGGGTGCGCAGGCCGGTGTAGAAGAGGGGCACCGCGCACCAGGAGAAGCTGGGCGCGAGGACGACCAGCACCATCCACACCACGACCACCAGGCCGAGCCAGGCCAGGCGCCGTCGGGTGGGCCGCGCTCCGGGGCCGCTCAGGACGGGGCCGAGCAGGTGCAGCACGGCCAGCGCGAGGGACAGGGCGAGGATCCACGGGGTGCGGGGCTCGCCGGGGTGGCGCAGCAGGAAGCGGGCCAGGGCGCCGCCGAGCAGCAGGAAGAACGCCACGTGCATGACGGCGCCGAGCCACCGGGTGTCCGGGTCGTACGGCTTCGGCATCCCACGCGCCTCCTTTGTCGCCTTCGTGTCCTACAACGTGCCGTAGGAGACCGCTGAGCTGCGCGGACACTCCCATGGTGGCCCTTCGGGAGAGCCGGCGGGTCAGCCGATCGGATGACCCCCGCCGTCGCCCGTTCCGTCGCCCACGAGCACCCGGAACGGCGACCGTGCGCCCCGGTCGCGGGGCGGAGGGTGGAGAGCAGAGGGACCGACCCTTCCCCACCGCGATATCCCCCGATATCCCACCCCGAGGAGCAGACCACCATGAAGAAGACCCTCTCCCGGCGCACCCGCATCGCCACCGGCGGCGCCGTTCTCGCCGCCGTCGCCGCCGGCACCTTCGGCACGGTGGCGGCGAACGCCTCCGCACCGCGGGCCGCCCAGGACTCCGCCGTGGCCGCCGCCCCCGCCGCCGCGACCGGAAAGCGTGACACCACCACCTCCACGCACCTGACGATCGACGCCGCGAACGAGGCGGCGCGGGCCGCGCTGAAGGCCGCCGAGAAGGAGGGCCAGCGGATCACGGTCGCGGTCGTCGACCGCAACGGCAACACGATCCTCACCATGCGCGGTGACGGCGCCGGCCCGCAGTCCTACGAGTCGGCCGAGAAGAAGGCGTTCACCGCGGTCTCCTGGAACGCGCCGACCAGCGAGTTGGAGGGCCGCCTGGAGAACGCCCCGAACCTGAAGGACATCCCGGGCACCCTGTTCCTGGGCGGCGGCGTCCCGGTCACCGCCGACAAGGCTCCTATCGCCGGCATCGGCGTCGCGGGTGCCCCGTCCGGCACGCTGGACGAGAAGTTCGCGCAGGCGGGTGCGGCGGCGATCGACTAGCAACCGCCCGCGTCGGCCCGAAGGCCCGACAGCCGATCCCAACGGGCGTTTCACGTGAAACGCCTCATAGGATCACGACGTGCGCACCACCCGTCTGCTCGTAGCCGCCGCCACCGCCACCGCCCTCGCGGCGTGCAGCGGTGGCGGCGCGGTCGACGGCACCCCCGGTGGCTCGGGCGTGCGCGACCCGTACTTCCCGAAGGCGGGAAACGGCGGCTACGACGTCGGGCACTACGACCTGACCCTGGCCTACGACCCCGACGCCGAGCACCTCACCGGCACCGCGACGATCACCGCCCGCGCGACCCGGGACATGTCCGCCTTCAACCTCGACCTCAAGGGCCTGGACGTCGAGAAGGTCACGGTCGAGGGCCGGAACGCCCGCTTCAACCGGGCCGGACAGGAGCTGACCGTCCGCCCGGCGGACGAGCTGGACGACGGGGAGACGTTCCGTGTGACCGTCCGCTACTCCGGCGACCCGGTGACGGTGACCGACCCCGACGGCTCCGAGGAGGGCTGGCTGCCCACCGAGGACGGCGCGGTCGGGCTCGGTCAGCCGACGGGCTCGATGGCCTGGTTTCCGGCAGCCACCACCCCTCCGACAAGGCCACCTACGACCTCGCGGTGACCGTGCCGGAGGGGCTCGGGGCGGTCTCCAACGGTGAGCTGACGGGCGAGCGGACTTACGACGGCCGGACGACGTTCACCTGGCACACCGCCGAGCCGATGTCGAGCCACGTCGTCACGGTCGCCGTCGGCGACTGGGAGACCGACCGCTCCACCACCGACGACGGCCTGCCGGTGTACACGGCCGTCGATCCGGAGCAGGCCGACGCGAGCCGGAAGGTCCTGGGGCGGATCCCCGAGATCGTGGAGTGGGCCGAGGAGAACTTCGGCCCGTACCCCTTCTCCTCCACCGGCGCGATCGTCGACCGGGTCCAGGACGCCGGCTACGCCCTGGAGACCCAGAACCGGCCGTACTTCCCCGGCGCCCCGGACACCGTCCTGCTCGTCCACGAACTCGCCCACCAGTGGTACGGGAACTCCGTCAGCCCGAAGACCTGGCAGGACATGTGGCTCAACGAGGGGTTCGCCACCTACGCCGAGTGGCTGTGGGAGGAGGACGAGGGCGGCGACAGCGCGCAGGAGACCTTCGACGCGCTCTACGACGGGACCTACTACCCCGACGAGGACGCCGACGCCTCGATCTGGGCGTTCCCGCCCGCTGAGCCGCCCGACGCGGAGGACATCTCCGCGAGCCCCCGTCTACCAGCGCGGCGCGATGGTCCTGCACAAGATCCGCCAGAAGGTGGGCGACGACGCCTTCTGGGACCTTCTGCGTGGCTGGGCCACCGCCCACCGCCACGGCAACGCGGACACCGACGACTTCACGGCGTACGTGGAGAAGTCGGCGCCGGACGAGGACTTCACACAGATCTGGGAGGACTGGCTCTACGGCGACGGCCGGCCGGAGAACCCGTAGGACACCGGCTCCCCCACCGGCTTCACCGCCCGGGCGCGCCGGGCGCACCGGGCGCCTCGAACGCGTCGAGCAGCCGGGCCAGGTCCGGCGGCCAGAGGGGCTCGGGGGCCTCGGCGAGTTCCTCCCGGGTCCACCAGCGCCAGGTGAGGATGCCGTCCGCGGCGTGGGCGGCGGCGAGATGGGGGCCGGTGGGCTCGCGGCGGGGGCCGTGGGCGACGTAGATGTGCTCGTGCTGGCGGACGGGGCCGACGCTCAGGTGGGTGAAGTCGTGTTCCCAGGTGCACAGCAGGGGCCCCGGCGCCAGGTCGGTCCAGCCGGTCTCCTCGATCACTTCGCGCAGGGCGCCCTCGCGTGGGCTCTCGTCCGCTTCCAGACCGCCGCCGGGCATCGCCCAGTGCACGCCGACCTCGACGTTGTCGTAGCGGAAGAGGAAAACCGCGCCCTCGGGGTCGAGCACGGCGAGGCGGGCGGCGCGGCGCGGAGTCGCGGCGGCTCGTCGGCCGGTCCGTCCAGTGGTTTGCGCAGCACCGTGCAGGGGCGGCCCAGGCGGAGGTCCGGGCGGTGGTCGACGGCCGTGTAGCCGAGGGCGGTCCAGAAGGCGAGGGCGTCGGAGTTGCCGTCAAGGACGGCGAGCCGTACGGCGGTGCGGCCCGCGGCCCGGAAGTGGTCCTCGACGAGGGCAGTGAGCCTCCTGCCGTGCCCCTGCCGCCGCAGGCCCGCGTCCACCATCAGCAGGCCGATCCACGGGTCCGGGTCGGCCGGATCCGGATGCCGGGCGAGCGTGACCGCGACGCCGACCAGCCGGCCCGCGTCCCTGGCGAGCAGCACCTCGGCGCCCGGCTGCGCCAACTCGTCGGCCAGCGCCGCCGCCACCTGCTCCGGACGGATGTCGTCCGGGTCGGGGAATTCGCCGCCGAGCGCGTGGAAGGCGCGGTTCGAGGCGTAGAGGGCGGTGAGTTCGGTGAGGGGGGGGCCCGGGATGTCGCGGTCGGGGGCGAGCGGGAGGGGGTGACGATCACCTGGGCAACCTACCTGTTCCGGGGGGCCGTTGGCCCTCGTCCGCGGGGCCGCCGCGCTCGCCCGCGGGTCGTCTCCTCGCCGGGTCGGGGGCCGGGGCGGGTCAGCCCAGGTCGGACATGTCGAGGACGAAGCGGTAGCGGACGTCGTTGCGCGCGAGGCGGTCGAGGGCCTCGTTCACGCGGGCCGACGGGAGGAGTTCGATGTCCGCCGCGACATCGTGCTCGGCACAGAAGGCCAGCATGGCCGCGGTGGCCGGGAGCCGCCGCTGCCGGCGGAGCTGAGCTTCTTGCGGCCCACCAGCAGATCGAGGGTCTCCACGGTGACGGGCCCGAGGTGCCCGACGTGGCTGAGCGTGCCGTCCATGGCGACCAGACGGAGGTAGGGGCCGAGGTCGTGCGGGGCGGAGATCGTGTCGACGACGATGTCGAAGCGGTCGCGTGCGGCGGCCGTCTGTTCCGGGTCCGTGGAGACTACGACGCCCTGGGCACCGAGGCGGCGGGCGTCGTCGGCCTTCTTCCGTGACCGGGTGATCACCGTCGTGTCGGCACCGAGGGCGACGGAAAGCTTCACCGCGAGGTGGCCCAGCCCGCCCAGCCCCGCCACGGCGACGCGGGTGCCCGGCCCCGCGCCGAGGGCGTGCAGGGGCTCCCAGACGGTGATTCCGGCGCAGAGGAGAGGTGCCGCGGCGGCAGGGTCCAGACCGGCGGGGAGGGCGTACGCGAACCGCTCGCGGACCACGTACTCGCGGGAGTAGGCCCCGAGGGTGGCCCGTTCCGTCGAGGCGGTCGGTGCCGCCGTAGGTCAGGGTGGGGAACGCGTGGCAGAAGTTCTCCCTGTCCGGCCCGGCACATGGCGCACTCGCCGCAGGAGTCGACGATGTTGCCGACCGCGACCGGGTCACCGACGCGGAAGCCGGCGACCTCGGGTCCGGTCTCGGTCACCACGCCGGTGAACTCGTGTCCCGGCACCAGGGGGAGCGGGTCTCCCCCCGCTCCCCCGGCCTCCCGGGCCCGGACGGCGTGCAGGTCGGTGTGGCAGACGCCGCAGTAGTCCACCCGGACGGCGAGGTCGTCGGGGCGCAGGTCGCGCCGCTTCAACGGCGCCCGCCGCAGCACGGCGGCCCCAGCCGCACCCGCCGGGCCCTCCGCCTGCCATCCCATGGTTGCCCTCATGACGTCCCCCACTCCTCAAACAGACTGTTCTGTCTGTTCGACAGTAGCGCGGTCGGGCGGCAAGGTAAACCAACCGTTCTGTTTGGTAGCCTTCGGGGATGCCCGACCAGCCCCTCACCACACGCGGAGCCGCGACCCACCGGCGCATCCTTGACGTCGCGACGCGGGAGTTCGCCGAGCACGGGATCGCCGGCGCACGGATCGAGCGGATCGTGGCCGCCGCGCGCTCCAACAAGGCGCAGCTCTACGCCTACTTCGGCAACAAGGAAGGGCTGTTCGACGCGATCTTCTTCGGATCGCTGGAGCGGATCGTGAACGTCGTCCCGATCGACGCCGCCGACCTCGCGGACTGGGCCGTGCGCCTCTACGACGAGTACCTCCGCCGGCCCGACCTCATCCGGCTCGCCACCTGGGCGCGCCTCGAACGGCGCCCCGCGGGCTCACCTCGTCGACGACCCGGACCGCCTGGACGACGCCAAGCTGCGTGCCATCGCCGAGGCCCAGGCGGCGGGGCGGGTGCGGCAGGGGGACCCGTTCGACGTGATGGCCCTGGTCATCGCGATGTCCATGGCCTGGTCACCGGTCAGCAACGTCTACGCGGCGACCGCGGACGAGCCCCCGGAGCTGCACGAGCGGCGCCGCGACCTGCTCCGGGAGAGCGTCCGCCGGGCCGTGGCGCCCGACTGACCCGCGACGGCGCGGCCGACCCGGTGCCGTACACCATCACCTGCGTGCTCGACATCGGCTACGCCCTCTCCACCCGCTTCCCCGACCCCCCGCAGACCGACTACCGCCGTGCGGACGTCCGGGCGCTGCGGCACGACCTGTTCTGCGGGGACGTGTATCTCGCCGACACCAAGGCGGACCGGGAGTTCTCCACAGCCTGGGGATGGGTGCCGGTGCTCGACTTCGCCTGGGCGCTGTGCGACATCGTGGAGCGCGTCGACCGGGACCCGGCGGGTTCCCGGGCGGCCCGCCCGCAGCGGGCGGAGCTGGACTTCACCGAGTCCACCGACCGTCTGCTCTTCGAGCGCCGCTTCGGCTGGGTCGACATCGAGGCCGAGTGGCTGCCGGAGAGCGAGCCCCGCTCTCCTTCTCCCACGCCGAACTGCGCCGGGAGTGCCGCGACTTCCTGCACGACCTGATCGCCGACCTCACCGACATGCACGACGACCTGGCGGACAACCCGGCGATCTGGACTCTCCAGGCCCGCTTCCCGGGTCTCCTGAGCGCCCCGGGCCCCGCCTCGCGCCGGCGCCCCGCCCGCCCTACTCCCCCGCCAGCACCGGCGCCAGATCCAGCAGCTGGGCCGGGCTGATCACCGCCCCCGACAGCCGGTCCACGCCCCGGGCCAGCTCCAGCGGGGCCGCGCCGCGCAGGTCGACGTCCGTGAGGGTCGCCGCACTGAAGTCCGCCCCCTTCAGGGCGCAGTCCACGAACTCGACCCGCTCCAGCCGGGCGCCCCCGAAGTCCGGCTCGACCAGGACGCAGCTCTCGAAGACGACGTCCCTGAGGCGGGCCCGGCGCAGGTTCAGATAGTCGATCTTGCCGCCGCGGACCAGCACCCTCTCCAGGACGGCGCCGTGCAGCTGGGTGCCGCCCAGGCGGGCGTTGACCAGCTCGACGTCGCGCAGGGTCGCCTCGGCGAGCCGCGTACCGACGCCCCGGACTCCGCTGAGGACCGAGTCGAGCAGCCGGGCCCGGGTCAGGGAAGCCTCGTCCAGCGCGCACCCCGTGAGCGCGCAGTCCATGAAGCGGGCGCCGGCGCCGTCCTGACCGGCGAAGTCGGCGTCCCGGAACTCCAGCCCGTCGTAGTCCCCGTCCGGTTCCAGCTCCCCTCCGTCGTGCGGCTCCAGCGGCGGCAGCCGCAGCTCCGGGCGCCGTGCCGCCCGTACCTTCGTCGCACCCGTACCGCCGCCGCCCGCCGCTCGCCTCGCCATCCCCCCATGCTGCACCCCGGCACTGACAACCCGCTCCGACCTGCGCGAACGCCTTTTCTCCCGGCCGCATGTCACATTCGGCGCCCCGCGGCCGTCGTACTCGCAGACAGGCACCACACCAGGCGACCCCGACCCGAGGGAGACCCCGAGCCATGCATCGCATCACCGTCATCGGCGGCGGCTTCGCCGGACTGACCGCGGCCATCACCGCCGCCGAGGCGGGCGCCAAGGTCACCGTCCACGAGGCGCACCACACGCTCGGCGGACGGGCCCGGACGGCCGACGGCCGGTACCGGACCAACGACGGCCCGCACGCCCTCTACAACGGCGGCCCGCACTGGGCGTGGCTCAAGCAGCGCGACCTGATCGGTCCGCTCGCGCCGCTCCCGCCGCTGGAGGGGGGCCCGGCTGCGGCTGCGCCACAAGGGCGTACTGCGCCGCACCCCGCCGTTCGCCATGCTCAAGCTGCTGCGCCGGGGCGCCGGACGGGCCCCCGTGGACACCGACTTCCTGACCTGGGCGACCGGCGTCGCGGGCGAGGAGGGCGCCCGGGCCGCCGCCCACTACTGCGCCGTCGCCCTCTTCCACCACGACCCGGGGTCGCTGTCCGCCGCCTTCGTGCAGGAGCGGCTGCGCCGGGCCACCAAGCTGCCGCCCGAGGCGCACTACCCGCGCGGCGGCTGGTCCGGGGTGATCGACCGGATGGCGGCCCTCGCGTGGAACCTCGGGGTCCGGGTGGAGACGCTCTCCCGCGTCGACGCGGTGCCGGCCGGGTCCCCGGTCGTCGTCGCCACCTCTCTCGACGCCGCCCGCCGTCTGCTTGGCGACCCCGCGCTGAGCTGGCCCAGCGGCCGCACCACCCTGATCGACCTGGCGGTAAGGACCCGGCGCGGCGACGCCTTCGCGGTCTCGGACCTGGACGCACCGGGCTGGATCGAGCGGTTCACCGCGCAGGACCGCACGCTGGCCCCGGCGGGTGAGCAGCTGATCCAGGGACAGATCCCCATCGCGCCCGACGAGTCGAAGGCCGACGGCACCGCCCGCGCCGAGCAGCTGCTCGACCTCGGCTACCCCGGCTGGCGCGAGCGTCTCACCTGGCGGCGCGAGGCGATCGCGAACGGCCGTACCGGCGCCGTCGACCTGCCCGGCACGACCTGGCGCGACCGGCCCGCCGTCGACCGCGGCGACGGGGTCTACCTCGCCGGTGACCAGGTCGCCGCTCCGGGGCTGCTGTCGGAGGTGTCGTTCAACAGCGCGCTGACGGCGGTGTCCCTGGCCCTCGGCCGGCGGGAGCTTGACCTCAAGGGTGCTTGAGGTCGCTGGGTGGGACGCACACAGCCCGCCTCACCCTGGGGGGACCCCATGCGCGCCATCCGCCTGCACGCCTTCGGCCCGGCCGAGAACCTCACCCTCGAAGAGGTCGAGGACCCGCGGCCGGGCCCGGGCCAGGTCCGGATCGCCGTCCGCGCGGCGGGCGTCCACCTCCTGGACACCGCCCTGCGCGAGGGCGCCCAGGGCCCGGCGCCCGAGCTTTCCACCCTGCCCACGATCCCCGGCCGCGAGGTCGCGGGCGTCGTCGAGTCCCTCGGGGAGGGGCGCGCCCGGGAGCCTGCTCGGCACGCGCGTCGTCCTCCACCTCGGATTCGCACCCGGCGGCTACGCCGAACTCGCCGTCGCCGACCACGCCCGGCTGCACGAGATCCCCGGGGCCTGCCCTGCTCGGGTCCGGCGGCAGGCACCTCGTCTTCGGCTGGTCGGGCAAGGGGGCTGCACGACGGCGCCCCCTACCTCGTCGACGGCGTCTCCCAGCAGGTGCTCGCGTATCCGCGGTTCAAGCGGCTGATCACCGCGCACGAGCTGCATCCATGGGGTGCTTTCCGAAGGTGGAGGACATCCCGAGGCGGTGGCGGAGTTCGTGCGGCGGGCGGTGGAGCTGCCGGAGGGCAGTGTTCGCGTTCGCGCGTGTGGCCGGCCGGTCGGTTCAGGCGGGGAGCGGCAGACCGGCGGCGTGGAACAGCCGGTCGCGGGAGGCTGCGGCCTCGTCGAAGACGGTGTCCCCGGCCTTCAGCACACCGTTCTCCTTGAGGACGTCACCGGCCACCACGACCATGTCGACGTTGCCGGCGTGGCCGCCCGCGACGATCGTGGCGGCGACGTTCGTGGCGGGCAGCAGGTTGGCGTGGTCGAGGCGGATCGTGATCAGGTCGGCCTCCTTGCCGGGGGTCAGGCTGCCGGTGCGGTTGTCGATCCCCGCGGCCCGCGCGCCCTCGATGGTCGCGAAGGACAGCAGGTCGGCGGCGTCGAAGGTCGGCAGGCCGGCGATCCGGTCCATGGGTCCGGCCGCGTCGGCGAGGATCAGCTGCTGGTAGGCGAGCGTTGCCCGCATGACGCCGAACATGTCGCCGCTCACGATCGTCTCGGTGTCCACGCTGAGGCTCGGGCGGACACCGGCGGCCAGCAGTCGGTTGGTGGCCGGCTGGCCGAGGCCCGGCATGAAGACCTCCAGGGCGCCGGCCACGGACGCGGTGGCCCGTGTGCGGCCAGCATCCTCAGCTCCTCGTCGGTCGACGTGCAGCAGTGGATGAACGTCATGTCGGAGGCCAGCAGCCCCGTCTCGGCGAGCTGCCGGATGGCCTGCTGATCCGCCCCCCACTCACCGAGGCCCACGTGCATGCTGATCCGCAGGCCCAGCTCCCGGGCGAGTCGGATGTCCTGTGCGGACACCTCGGGGGTGGACAGCTCCGGTCCGCGGAGCATCGCGTTCAGCGTGACCCGCGCCGAGTCGTCGGACAGCACCTCGTCGCGGATGCGCCGGATGTCGGCGGGATGTGTGCGGTTGCTGCCGAACTGCCACTGCTCGGCCTCCGTCGACGGCCAGCCGTGGTCGAAGACGGCGCGGATGCCCGACTCCCAGTGTGCGGCGATCGCCGCGTCCGAATGCTCGGGGCTGTTGCTGATGTGTGACTCGTCCCGCACGGTCGTCACCCCGGAGTCGAGGGACATCAGGTCCGCCGCCAGGTTGCCGACGTGGACATCCCGAGGTTCGAAGTGCTGGCCGAGGCCGATCTGCACGTTGCTGCGGTACTCCTCGTAGGTCCAGGCGGGGCCCAGGTTGCGCAGCGCCCCCTGCCAGTTGTGGCGGTGGGTGTCGATGAAGCCGGGCAGCACGGCGTTCCCCGTGCCCTCGACGACCCGGGCCCGGTCGTCGGACAGGTCCCGGCCGACTTCGACGATCCTGCCGTCGGCGACGAGGACGTCGCCCACGAAGTTGCCGAGCTTGTTGTCCTGCGTCATCAGGTACGCGCCCTTGATCAGGATGCGTTCCTTGTTCTGCGGCTGATTGTGGGACATCTGTCGTTCCCTTCGTGCCGTGGGCGGCACTGTGTCGCTTGTCCGTTGAGAAAGGGGTGGCGGGTCAGGTCCGCGCCCGGTCCGGGCACAGACGTGGATCACTTGCCGGTGGTGCCACGTGGGCGCCGGGAGGCGATCCAGACGGCGGCGAAGGTGAGCAACGCGCCGAAAATGGTGAGGACGGAGGGAAACTGACCAGCGGAGGGGACCAGGAAGTCCAGGGCGAGCGAACTGGCGAGCTGTCCCGCGATCGAGGCCATGCTCAGCAACAGGACACCGATCCGGCGTACGAGGAATGCCGAGGCACCGATGAACACCATGCCGCACAGCCCGCCGAGGTAGACCCACCAACTGGTGGGCAGCGGGTGCCCCGACGTTCCCCGGCCGAGTGTCTTCACGCCCCAGGCGGCGGTGAGAAACACCGATCCGACGCAGAAGTTGAGCCAGGTCGCGGCGAGCGGCGAGCCTGACGCGGCGGTCGACGCCCCGTTCAGGGGCCTGCTGCACGCCGAGCAGGAAGCCGGCGGCGATCGCGGCGAGGGCGGGCAGGACGATGGTGGCGGGCGCTGGGGTGTCGGTGAAGCGGGGCAGCGCGGGACACGACCGCGGCCACCAGGATGACGGCCGCTCCCCGTGAGCCGGGCGGCGCCCGGGCGTTGCCTCAAGCCGCCGCCGATGCCCCGGGCGTCCACGATCAGACCGCCGAGGGTCTGACCGGCGATGGCTGACACGGTGAACACGGCGACGCCGGTGATCAGCGCGGCGGTGGACTGGGCCAGCGCGAACGTGCCACCCAGCACACCGGCCGGCAGGTACCGGCGGGGGAGCCGGCCGTCCCGGGGCGGCCCCGGCCAACCCGGCGCAGCGCGCCACGCAGCCCGGGTGAGAAGAGGGCGAGGAGGGACAGCAGGACGAATCCGCCCGAGAAGCTGATCGCCGCTGCGGCGATGCCGTCATCGAGGCTCTGGCTCAGTTCGCCGTTGAGCCGGGCCTGTACCGGTACCACCATTCCGGCGGCGATGGCCGCCGCGACGGCCAGGGAATCCGCCGCGGGACGCGGGACGGGCGGCCGCGCCCCGGTGACTGCGGACCGGGCCCGGCAGGACGGCGGCCTGACGCAGGCGGTGCGGTGGGAATGGTCATGTCGAAGCCCTTCAGGAAGGCAGGAAGGGGCGTGGCCGGACAGGGCCTTGTTGTCCCGGCCATTGGTGTCCGGTCGGGGCCCACCTGCCGCGAAGCCCGGGGTGGCGCGGTTCTCGCTCAGAAGTCCGTACGCGCGATGTCGTCGAGGACCGACGGCTTCCCTGCGGCGACCAGCCGAGTACGCGCCGGGCGGTGCCGCCCGAGGCCTGCTGGTCGAGCAGGAGGGCCTCGCCGAGGAGGCCTAGCCGGTCGAGTGTCTGCACGACGGGCTCGGGCTCGACGCGTCCGGCCAGACCGACGGAACGGCTCACCGCTTCGGTGATCTCCCCTACCGTCGGGTTCACGCCGCCGACGCCGAGGAAGTACGAACCGGCCGGGGCCTTCTCCAGCGCGAGCACGTACAGCTCGGCCAGGTCGTCCACGTGCACGGTGCTCCAGTGCTGGTCACCGGGCCCGACCATGGTGAGGGCCGGGGTGTCCCCCGCAGTTCGCGGACCGGCGGCGACGAGGTTCAGCAGGCCGCCGCCGTGCCCGTACACCACCGCCGGTGCGATGACCGAGGTTCTGACGCCCTGCGCGTCGCGTACTCGCTCGGCAAGCGGCACCCGCCAGGCGGTCAGGCGCGGGGCGTTCATGGCGGTCGACTCGGTGATCGCGGAACCGCTGCCGTGCAACCAAAGGCCGGTGGTGTGCACAAAGGGCCGGTCCGTGTCGCGCAGCGCGCGCAGGAAGCTGGTGACGGCCACCTCGTCGACGGTCGCACTGGTCTCGTCACCCGGTGACGCCACGTGGACCACGCCGTCGCTCGCGGCCGCAAGCTCCCGTAGGGCGTCACCGTCGGACAGGTCGGCGACGGCCGGCTCCGCGCCCCTGGCCCGCACCAGTTCGGCCTTCTCGGCGGAGCGGACCAGGGCGGTCACCTGGTGGCCGCCGGAGATGAGCCGGTCGAGCACCGAGGCTCCGATGTAGCCGGTGCCGCCGGTGAGCAGTACACGCATGGTCATCCTCTTTCACTGACGTCTGACGTTTTCCTGGACGGAGCGGTAGTCCGCACGACAACGGTCACTCCGACTGGCTATCGTGTCCAACGAATGTTTCCGGATATCCAATCGGGAACGCCGATAAATGAGAGACTGGTGGATCAGTGGATCAGAGGAGACTGGAGTACTTCCTCACGGTCGCCGAGGAGCTGAACTTCACCCGGGCGGCCCAGCAACTGCACGTCACACAGTCCACGCTCTCGGCCGGCATCAAGGCCCTGGAGCAGGACCTGAAGGCCGAGCTGCTCATCCGCTCCACACGGTCGGTCAGACTGACCGAGGCCGGTTCGGCGTTCCCTGCCCGAGGCGCGTACCGCGATCGAGGCACTCGACCGGGCCAGGACGCGGTGGAGCCGCGCTCTCCACGGG
The DNA here is from genome assembly GCA_021502835.1 of Streptomyces thinghirensis. The sequence goes on along the minus strand of JAKFGP010000064.1, from coordinate 20,807 downwards.
GCTGCGCGGCAGCCTCACCGTGGGCGTCCTCAGCGGACTGACCGTTATCGACGTGCCCGCACTGGCAGGCGACTTCCACCGGCGCCATCCGGAGGTCGGTTGCGTACCGAGACCTCCCAGCGGGGGACCTCCGGGCTGGTCGAAAAGATCAAGGAAGGTTACGTCGACGTGGCCTTCGTGGGAGCCGATATCAGGGACCCGCACCTCAGAGTGAGGGCCGTCAAGAGGTACCACGTCCAGTTGCTGGTTCCTGCCGGTCACCCACTGGCTCTCCGCAAGAGCGTGCGACTCAGGGACGTTGCCGGGGAACCCTTCGTCGACATGCCCATAGGGTTCGGGCAACGCCAGATCGTGGACGACGCGTTCACGAGGGCGGAGCTGTCCCGGCGTGTCCTGATCGAGGTGTCGGACATCACCACGATCGCGGGTACGTGGCGCACGGTCTGGGCGTGGCGCTGCTGCCCCCGGACTTCGCGGAGGCGGCCGGGGACGCGGTGTGTCCGGTCCCTCTCGGGGACGCACCTCTGTCCTGGACGCTCGGCGTGGTCGCCTCGGCGACGCGCCCGCCGACACGGGCGCTGCACGCCTTCTCGACCTCATCCCGCACCACATCCGGCGCGACCGCGTGTTCTAGGCAGACGTACGCGACCACGTACGAATCACTGCGCGGGAAGCGCCGGACTCGCGCGGACAGGGCGTTTGCTCAGGACCGAGAACGGTGGGAGGCGTTCATGATGATCGCCACCCGAATCACCGGCTCGAGATAACCATGGACGGCCCCTGGGCTGACGTCGACGCCGCCCCCCCACATCTTCAAGATCATTTCGCGGCTCCCTTCGGGCTTACCTCGGCGGTGCCCCCCATGAAAGGCGGCGGGTACGACCACCTGCGCAACGGGATGCGATTCGCCCCGTTTCATGGTCTTCTGGCCAGATGAGTGGCACCGGACAGGTGGGCCGGCCGCGCCGCGAGGCCGACCCCCGCCGCTGGTGGGGGCTGGTGGTGATCGCCCTGGCCCAGCTGATGGTCGTCCTCGACGTGACCATCGTGAACATCGCGCGCTGCCCTCCGCGCAGCGCGACCTGATTGTGTCCGACGGCAACCGCCAGTGGGTGATCACCGCCTACACCCTCGCCTTCGGCGGTCTGCCTGCTGCTCGGCGGCCGGGTCGCGGACCTGGTGGGGCGCAAACGCACCTTCGTCATCGGGCTGATCGGCTTCGCCGCCGCATCCGCGATCGGCGGCGCCGCCACCACGTCGGCGATGCTCTTCGGCGCCCGCGCCCTCCAGGGCGTCTTCGCCGCCGTCCTCGCGCCGTCGGCACTGTCGCTGCTGGCGACCACGTTCACCGAACCGAAGGAGCGCGGGAAGGCCTTCGGCATCTACGGCACGCTGGCCGCCAGCGGCGCGCGCCGTGGGTTTCATCGTCGGCGGTGTACTCACGGAGTACCTGAACTGGCGCTGGTGCCTGTACGTCAACATCCCCATCGCCGTCGCCGCCGTGATCGGCGCCTTCCTGCTCCTGCACGACCGCCCCGGACACACCGGCGCCCGCCTGGACGTCCCCGGGTCGTCCTCGGCTGCGGCGGTCTGGTCGCGCTCGTCTACGGCTTCAGCGAGGCGCAGCCACGCGGCTGGACCGACCCGCTGGTGCTGGCGCTGTTCGCCGCGGGCGTCGTGCTCCTCGCGGTCTTCGTGTGGTGGCAGACCCGCGCCCCGAGCCCGCTGCTGCCGCTGCACATCATCCGCGACCGCAACCGCGCCGGCTGCGTCGTGACGATGATGCTGGCCGTCGTCCGGCATGTTCGGGCTCTTCCTGTTCATGACCTACTACCTCCAGGAGATCCTGCGCTACTCGCCCCTGAAGACCGGCCTGGCGTTCCTGCCGATGACCGCCGCGATCCTCGTCGGCTCCACCCAGATCTCGGCCCGGCTGCTGCGCCGCGTGGGCCCGCGCATGCTGATGGTCCCCGGCATGCTCCTCGCCTCCGGCGGCATGGTGATCCTCACCCAGATGACCGTGGACTCGGCGTACGCCACCGCGATCCTGCCCGCCCTGCTCTGATGGGCCTCGGCATGGGCCTGACCTTCATGCCGGTCTTCTCCACCGCCACCGCCGGGGTCGCCCGTGGACTCCGGCGTGACCTCGGCGACGGTCAACACCGCGCAGCAGGTGGGTGGCTCGATCGGCACGGCGCTGCTCCAACACGATCGCGACCAGCACCAGCGCGCTCCTACATCGCCTCCCACCTCACCGACCCGTCCCAGCGGGAGTCGGTCGTCCGGGAGGGCATCGTCCACGGCTACACGGTCGCCATCTGGCTGGCCGCCGGCATCATGCTGCTGGCGGGCCTGGTCGCGGGCCTGGATGGTGACCGCCAAGGCCCCGAAACACGGCACCCCGGCCGACCGGCCGGTGCCGGAACCGGTGGCCTGGGGAAGGGGCCCCGCAGTCTGTCGTCCGCGGGGCCCCTGCAAGTGTCCGGTCTGCGCCCGGCGTGCGTCCGCGCGGGCGCAGTCTCAGCTTCGGCCCGCCACGCGGTCCGCGATCCGTGCCAGCCGGGACGACCCCGCGCCGTGGCTCGTGCGTTCGCGCCGGTCGGCCTCGCGGTAGACGGCGTACATGCCCTGCACGCCGAGCCAGCGCAGGGGGCTCCAGTTCCCAGCGGCGTACCCAGTAGTTCACCCAGGGCAGTTCGGTGAGGTCGGTTCGGCCGCCCTGGCCCGAGTCGCGCTGGACCAGGTCGCCAGGGTGCGGGCGGCGAGGTTGGCGGTGGCGACGCCGGAGCCGACGTAGCCGCCCGCCCAGCCGAGGCCCGTGGAACGGTCCAGGGTGACGGTCGCGCACCAGTCACGGGGTACGCCCAGGACGCCCGACCCAGGCGTGCTCGATACGCAGCCCGGCGAGGGACGGGAAGAAGCGGACGAGGATCTCGCGCAGCGCCTCGACCCGTCGCCGCCTGCGTGGTGCCGTCGTTGTCGGTGCGGGAGCCGAAGCGGTACGGCACTCCGCGCCCGCCCAGCGCGATCCGGCCGTCGGCGGTGCGCTGGGCGTACATGTAGGCGTGTGCCATGTCGCCGAGGGTCTGCCGGTCCGCCCAGCCGACGGACTCCCCACTACGCGTCGGTCAGCGGCTCGGTGGCGATCATCGAGGAGTTTATGGGCAGCCAGGTCCGCCGCTGACCCTTGAGAGAGGCGGTGAAGCCCTCGGTGCAGCGCAGGACGTAGGGGGCGCGGACGGTGCCTGTACGGGGTGACCGCGTGCCGGGCACGGATCTCCGTCACCGGCGTCGACTCGTGGATCGTCACACCGAGGCGCTCCACGGCCGCCGCGAGGCCCTTGACGAGCTTCACCGGGTGCAGGCGGGCCCCGTGCGGGGTCCAGGAGGAGCCGACCGCGTCCGCGACCCTGATCCGCTCGGCCGTCTCCCGGGCGCCGTACAGCTCCCGGTCCTTCTCGCCGTAGGCCAGTTCGGCCTCGTGGGAACGCCTTCAGCCGGGCCGCCTGCGCGGGCGTGCACGCCACTTCGAGCACCCGCGCCCTTGGGACGTCGGCGTCGATGTCCTGGCTTCGGCGGCGCGGATCACCTCGTCGACGGTGTCGTTCATCGCCCGCTGGAGGCGCACGCGCGCCTCGTGGCCGTGGAGTCTCGCGTACCGGTCGCGGCCCGCGATGCCGTTTGTAGAGCCAGCCGCCGTTGCGGCCGGGGCGCCGTAGCCGCAGAACTTCTGCTCCAGGACGGTGATCCGCAGGAAGGGGGCGGCCTGCTTCGGGTAGTACGCCGTCCACAGGCCCGTGTATCCGCCTCCGACGATCACCACGTCCGCCGACGCGTCGCCGGCGAGCGGCTCGCGCACCGCCGCCGGGAGACCGTCGTCCGCGTACCAGGAGGAGATGCCACCGTTGACGACGCCGCTGGTCGAGCTGCTCACTGGCAAGGACGTTAGCCCTGGTGAACGGCGCCTGTCTCCTTCGGATTCCGTCGAATTTCCGGGCCCGCGGGGACCGGAGGTGCCGTCGGCGCCGGATAATCCCGTGACCGCCGGGCCGCCCCGCCGGTAGCGTCGGCCGACGTGATCGACGTTCCGGACGCGCTCGCCGTCTCGCAGGCGAAGTACAACGGTGCGGCGGGCCGCGCCTTCATCGACGGGCTGCCCGCGCTGGCGGCCGGCTTCCTGGACCGCTGGGAGCTGCGCCTCGACGGGCCCTCCATGCACGGCCGGGCGGCCCTGGTGCTGCCGTCGTGCGCCCCGACGGCACACCGGCCGTGCTCAAGCTCCAGATCCTCGACGAGGAGACCGAGGGCGAGCCCGTCGCCCTGCGGCTGTGGGACGGCGACGGGGCGGTGCGGCTGCTCGACCACGACCCGGCCACCGGCACCATGCTCCTGGAGCGCCTCGACGCCGCCCGCATGCTCAGTCATGTCGAGGACTCCCGCGAGGCCGTCCTCGTCATCGCCCGGCTGCTCGCCCACCCCTCACCGCCTCCCCCGCGCGCCCGGCGTGCGCCATCTCGGCGACATCGCGCGGGGCATGCTGGAGCGGACGCCGTGGGCGCTGGAGCGCATCGCTGACCCGGCGGACCGACGGCTGGTCGCCGACTGCGCCGCCGCCGTGCGCGAGGTCGCCGACGAGCCCGGCGACCGGCTGCTGCACTGGGACCTGCACTACGACAACGTCCTCGCCGCGGACCGCGCCCCCTGGCTCGCCATCGACCCCAAGCCGCTGGCCGGCGACCCCGGGTTCGACCTGCTCCCGGCCCTCGACAAGCCGCTACGACCCGGGCGAGACCCGGTGGCGTTTCGACGCCATGACCGACGTCCTCGGACTGGACCGGGAGCGGGCCCGCCTGGTCCTCGGCCGCGTCCTGCAGAACAGCCTGTGGAACGTGGAGGGCGGCGACCCGCTGGAGACCGAGCAGCTGGAGATCGGGCGACTTTTGCGAACGGCGTGAACTGTCAAGGCCCCTCTGATGCACCGTAGTTGAACAGCTAAAGAGGTCTCGTCGACGATCTCCCCGGACCCCGGTCACGTGCCCCGTACGGCCGCTTCCGCGTCCATACGCTGACGCGGGTGCGAGGACAGCGGCAGGGACAACGGCAGACGGACGAGCGCCAGGACGGCGCCCGTGGGCGGACACCCTCGGTGCCCCGGGCGGAACGCGCGCACGGCCTGGGTCGGGCCGGCGGCCCCGGGCCGCGCTCCATGCTCGCGCTCCAGCAGAGCGCAGGCAATTCGAGGGCCACGCGCGGGCGATGCGGCCGGGCACGGCGAACAGCGCGGCCGCGCCTGGCGGGCCGGGCCTGGGCACCGTGACGGAGGCCGCCGAGCGCGGTCTGACCCTCCCCCCGTACCTGCTGGGCCTCCAGGCCCGGGGCTGTCCTCGACGTACGGGCTCACCGGGCGGCGAGTTCGTCCGCACCGTGGTGGCCGGCGCCGTCGCGCGCGCCGACGGCACGGTCGCCGAGATCGCGGCGGAACTGGCCGCGCGGCCCGAGACGTTCACGGGCAGGGCCGCGCGTTCGCCGTCGGGGGGCGAGGGTCGGGGCTGGTTCGACGTGACCGTCACCATTTCCCCGGCCACCGACGAACGGCCCCCGGAGATCCGAGCCGGCCGCCCTCGCGCGGGCCCGGGAGGACGCCACCAAGGTCGACGTCCACCACAACTCGGCCGCCGCGGTGGGTTCCAGTTCGGGCGGCTCGACGAGGTCACGGCGCGGGCGGGACCTTCTTCGGGCTCGCGCCCGTCGCGCCGGGCCTGTACCTGGGCGGCGTGGGCATGGCGCAGGCCCAGCCCTGGCCAGTCGTCACTGGGAGAGCCGCAGCCAGAGGGCGTGGCCGAACCGCGCGTTCTGCGCGGCGAGTCCGGGGTCGGTCGAGGTACCGCGCGGGGTGCGCTACGGCGTACGGATCAGGCGGCAGGACGCGGCACCCGCACCGCCCGTAACGAGCACCGGCACGCTGACCATGCGGGTGCCGACCGAGACCTCGTGCCGTACGACACCGCCGCGCCGCCACCGGTCCCGCGCGTCGACCGACCCGGCGCTGGCCAGGCGCGTCCGGCAGGCCGGTTCCCTCGCCCCGGTCGCCGTCACCGACGACGCCGGGCCGCACGCAGGCGGCGGCGGGCTGTTCGACGCGGTCGCCTCCGTGCTGCACCCCTCGCTCACCGAGCCCGGCTCCCCCGGGCGGGCCCGCCTGTACGCGGCGACCTCCACCACGGCCGTGCTGGAGGACATGCCCCGGCTGCTGGGCAACGGCGTCGTGAGCGACGACCTGACCGGGCCGGACCCCGTACGGCCGGCGCGTACCGGATGAGCGCCCGGATCGCCGGCCTCGCCCCGGGCTGGGCCGCCGGTCAGACCCAGCTGCGCACCCACGCCCACGCCCACACACGGCCGCCGACGCGGCGGGCAAGGGGCGCTCCGGTGCGATCGGCGCGGGACCGGCCGTCGGTGTCGGCGTGGCCATGAACGCCGCCGTCGCCCGGGCCGGGGCGATGCCCACCGCCGCCGCCCGCAAGGCCCGCTTCACCAGTACGACCAGACCCGGCCCGCCGGGTGAGCGCCGAGGTCAGGGCGACAAGGTGCTCTACCTGGCCACCGTGGACACCTCACCGTGGAGGGCACCGGGACCAGTTCCGCGAACATGCTGCTGGGCCGGGCCTCCCGGGTGGCCCCTCCCTCCGGATGTGGATGACCCTGCGAGGCGGACGAGGCGCAGGACATGGGGCTGCCGCTGCCGCCCGGGGTGAGCGCCGGCCCGCTCGTCACCAGACCGAAGCGGCGACGGGAGGAGACACGCGGGCGACCAGGCGACGGAGGAGGACGTCGAGCGTCACCTGCCGTTCGGGGCGATGGGGGCGAGCGTCGCGCTCGACCGGCTGGACACCACCGGGATGATCGCGTCCATCGAGAGGATGTTCGCCGCCGACCCCCGGCTGGAGGGCTTCCTGCCCCCTTCGGCGACAAGCGGAAGCTCGGCACTCCGCGGCGGAGGCCCAGGCCCAGCGGCACAACTACCAGGAACTGGTCACCCGGCTCTCGGAGACCAACCTGAAGGCGAACAAGGACCAGTTGCTGTCCACCGGCGTACCGGTGCGGCTGCGCCGCAAGAGCCGTATGCACGCGCCGACGTGCGATACGGGTCACCGGCACGCTCGGCGACGCCGAAGTACGCCGGTGACATCGAGGTGGCTGGTGCGCAGCCACTCCGGCGTCGGCAGCAACCTCCAGAGCGGGCGGAGCAGTTCCCGGTCGGCCGGCTGGTCGGCGATCGGCCAGGTGCGGATCGTCCCCGGCGTCCTGACGGGCTCGGCCGCCGCGACCGCAACCACATCAGCTCCCGCCGCAAGCAGGCCGGGCCCACCACACTTGCAGCGACGTCCTCACCAACGGCTCCGAGGACGCGAGTGTCTTCTCGGCGCCGCTGAACACTACAGGTGCAGATCACCATGACGCACCGGCAGCGCAAGGGCACGGCTCGGCTCCTGCCCGGCTCACCGGGGCGCGACGATGTTGGAACCCGGCGGATCGCCCGGATGGACGTGGAGCAGCAGGACGGCTACAGCTGGTCACGCCGCGACGGAGTTCACCCTGGACGGCGAGGAGAAGCGGCGCCTCGACGACGAGGGGGCCGCGCGCGGGGGGCACACGGCGACAGAGGGCCCCGAAGTGGCGGGTGGACGCGCGGGCATCGGCGACCTCGCCGCGCTGACGCCCGCCGGGAGCGGCGGACCCTACGGAACTGGACACTGGTGGAGACCGTCGGCTCCGGCGCCCCGATCCGGGACCTGGCCTTCGACCTGCTGGCCGGGGCGGCGGCGAGGACGGGGGTCCCGCGAGGACCGGGCGCTGAGGACCGAGGGCCTCGCACCCCGGCAGGCGATCGAGGAACGGGCTCGGTCCGGGTGCGCTCACCGGGGCGCTGCGGCAGGCGGTGTCCTCGGGGTGGGTGGTGAAGAACCTGAAGTACCGCCGGCTCGCCGCGCTGGACGGGGCGGTGGGCATGCGGCTGCGCTCACCAACCGCGGGTGACGCACGAGGGGTTCAGGACCCGGCACCGGAGACCTTCCTGCTCGACGGTCACCAGGCCGGCGGCCGGGAGGGAGGCGCGGTACCCTCCCCGGGCGTACCAGGGCGGGCTGATGGGCCTGCAGAACGGTGCCAGTGGCGCACACCGGGCGGGGGCGCGGCGGTGACCCGGAGCAAGGGGAGAGCACCGCCGGAGCCGTCACCGTGTCCGGCACGGTGGAAGCCGCAACACCCCACCGCGCAGGCCCCGCTCTACCTGAGGTTCGGTGCGATCCTCCTGGTCACCATGGTCGCCGAGGTCGAGGTCACCGGCGGCGGCCCGTACGTGACCAAGGAGACGCGGACACTGCCGGGCGAGGTGGGGGGTGTGGCTGACTTAATGGAACAGCTGTCGTCGCGGGGGCTGAGGCTGCCGAAGTCGACGGCCGAGGCGCTGGGCATGGAGGCGTGCTCTCGCGCCCCGGCCCGGACCCGGCGGGACGGGGGCGGAGGGGGTCCCGGCGGGCCGGCGAGCGGCCGGCGGACCGTGCAGCCGGCGCGCCGCTGGTCCGCCCCCGACCCGCCCGCACTCCCGCGCGGCCCGTGCCCGACCTCGACGCCCGCCTGCCCCTCGGTATGGGCATGATCGAGAACCCGCCGAACTTCGTGCCCCTGCTGACGGAGCTGCGCGCCGCCCTCGCCCGCCATGACAAGTCCCTGGCGGCGGACCTGCTGCTGCGCCGGCGCAGCTGGACGATCCCAACACGACAACGTGCGGCGGCTGCTGCGCGGTCCTGGACCAGGACGGCTCCGAGGACTGCTGTCGAGCGCCATGGACGGCGGCGTCACCGTGGAGCTTTCGACGGCCGCAGGACGCCGTACTGGGCGGTGTTCCGGGTCCGCCAGGCGGGTCCCGGCAGGTTCGCCGAGATGGCGACCGACAAGCGGGACATGGGTACAATCACCTCGGCCACCGCCCAGCGGACGGACTCCCAGGAGAGGGCGGCTCGCTCGGCGCGGAGGGTGTCCTCGCCGGGTCCGCCAAGCCGGAGGGGGCGGGGCCGGGGTGCTCAGAGCACGGGCGGGGTCGCGGGCCTCGGCGCCGCCACGGCCAACTCGCAGCGCAAAGGCTCGGCCTCCCGCTCCCAGGTGGGCATGAAGCTGGTCGCCGGCACCGCCACGGCGCCGGCGAGGCGCGGCGTGCGCGTGCCGGTCAGACACCTCGCTCGGAGCTGCACTCGCGAAGGGCCGGGTGGCTCTGGCCCAGTTGGGAGCGCAGGGAGCTGACACACCGTGTGCCGAAGGACACCTGACGGCCCTGGCCCGGCTGGAGCCCGTCACCCGCCCGGCCGGCCGAACGGGTGACCGCCGGCCGCAGCGAGACGCCGACCCGAGCGGCACGGCTCGGCGCCTGGCGCGACGGAGTCCGGCTGCCGCTGGAGGCACAGGCCAACGGCTTCCAGGGGCTTCGCAGGTACGGCGGTTGGTCGACGCGGCGGTGAAGGAGGCAGGCGGTGGACACCGCCTACCGCGGTGCCTGAGCCAGTCCCGCCGCGTACACCCTCAGGAGGGCCGTCTCCACCGAGTGGTTGATCTCTGGCGCTGCCGTTGCTGACCAACGCGGGGGCGGAGCTGCCCGCCGGTGCACGCCGCCGGCGGGCTCCAGGACCAGGATCTGCACGCCTCGGTGCACGCGCGGCTGCGCGCCGGCAGAGGTGCTCGGCACCGGTGCCAAGATGTCGTTCGAGGCGATCGCCCAGCGGCCCGGAGGGGCCCCAGGCCCACCAGGAGGACGGCCAGTACTCGGCGGACGCGGGCGGGCGGGGCGCGGACTGTTCGGTGCGGGCCTGCTCAACGCCACCGAGTTCCGGCTCAACCAGGCCCTGGCCAACGCGGACAGCGCGGGCGGGGCGGCCGACATGACGGCCAACGGCTCCGGCTCGATGCCGGTGCACAAGCCCAAGCAGCGGTCCGTCCTCGTCCAGTTCACGGTGGACGTGCGGGTGGTGGCGCGGGTCGTGGCACGCGGCACGCACCGGACCAGGACGGCGGTACGGAACTGACCCTGCCACGCCGGTGGTGGTCCGGATGCCTGAGCCGGTCGCCCGGCGGCTGCTCACGAGGACGGCGGACGACAGCAGGCTGCGGGCGCGGAGGGGCGGCTCGCTCCCGCCGATCCTCAGTCCTGATCGGTGCGCGGCGTGGTGTGGCGTGCGGTGTTCGGTGCGGTGTGCCGTGCGGGGTCCTGAGCGGTCCGTGCGGTGGGATGCGCTTCCCTGGGCGGCCGGCTCCGCCCAGCGCACCGGGCAGCTCGGTCCTGCGGCGTATCCGCAGTTTGCGGTACGTGCTGGTCAGATGGGTCTCCACGGTGCGCCTGGCCAGGTGCAGCAGGTCGGCGATCTCGGTGTTCGTACGTCCGTCGGCGGCCAGCTCGGCGATACGGCGCTCGCTGCCCGGTCAGCGCCCCCGGAACCGGTCCCGCGCCGTCACCGCGCCCCGAGGCGCCGCTCTCGCGCAGGGCCTCCCCGGCCGTGGCGAGCAGCCGCAGGGCGCCCTTGCGTTCGGCCAGCTCCGCCGCCTCGCGCGAGAGCGGTCGCGCGCGCGGCGCGGTCACCGGTGGCGGCGAGCTGACGGCCCTGGGCGATGAGCGCCGCGACCAGCTCCACGTGGGTGTCGACGGGTGCGTCCGCAGGGTGCGTACGGCCTCCTCGGCCAGCTCCAGGCCGCGCCGCCCGCCCGGTCGCGGTAGCCCCGGCCCGCACGGGCGCGGCCCACCCGTGCGCGGGGTGTTCCACACCCGGGCCAGCCGCAGTTCCTCCGTCGCCAGGGCCAGTGCCTCCTGACCGCCGCCCAGGGCCAGCCGGCACTCCGCGATCGCCGTCCGCCACGGGGTGACGACCGGGCTGACCACCTCGCGGGCGGTCTGGCGCCGTCCACCTCCAGGAAGTCGTGGAGGGCGCCCGCCGAGGTCGCCGGTGGCGGCGCGCAGCACGCCCCGGGCGTACAGGGAAGCGGTTCAGCTCCCAGTTCTCCGGCACCTCGCGCAGGTCGAACCGGTCGGCGAAGCGCTGTGCCTCGTCGGTGCGGCCGGTGTGGACCAGCGCCATCACCGTGTGGGCGTCCCGGTTGGAGGGCCCGGTGCGGGACGGTGCCGGGCCCCGCCGCGTCGCCGGTGGCGAGCAGCCGGGCGTGGTCGCCGCGGGCCCCGGCGATGTCCGCGCAGGTGTTGAGGAGCGCTGTGCATCGGGTGCAGCAGGGCGGGGTGCTGTCCGGCAGGCCGCGCTCCACGAGCCGTTCGGCCTCGTCGAGTTCGTCGGCCCACTGGGCGACCGCGGCGGCCGTGCCCAGCAGGAAGGGGGTTCGGCGAGCGGGTCGGTGGGCTGCGCGCAGCAGGGCCCGTACGCGGGGCATCGCCTCCTCGGCCGAGATCAGCGCGGCCGTCGCCGCGTACCGCACGAGCAGGGCCTGTCGGCGGTGCCCACCAGTTCCAGGAGTTCTCGCCGGTCTCGCACAGCGACCGGTACCCTCCTGCCGGGTCGCCAGGTCCTCGTCGGACAGCAGCGCGCCGGCGGTCTGCACGAGTGCGGGTCAGACCCGGGTGGTCGGACAGACGGCCCTCCGGTCCCGCCGCAGCGTACCTCCATGGCGGTACGGATCTCGCCGCGGCCTGCCAGCGCTGTGCCGAGGGCGACGGCCGGTACGCACCCGGTTGCGGGGTCGGCCGGCAGGTGCTGCGCCTCGGCGAGGCGGGCAATGGCCGCCGGGGTGTCGGCCGACGCGTACTCCAGGGGCCAGTTCGGTCAGCAGCCGCTGGCGGGCGTCGTCCGGCAGCGGCTCGTCCAGCTACCCGGCGCAGATAGCCGACGGCGTCGTCGGGCCGGGCGTCGTGCACGGCGACCGTGACCGCGTCGCGCAGGACGCGCAGCGCCCAGAACAGGCCGACGGCCGGCGTCCGCAGCAGATGCCGGGCGACCGCCTCGACCCAGTCGCCCCGGCGCAGCATCGCCTCCGCCGCCGCCCGGTGCGCCGCCTCCCGGCGAGGCCTGGGCCAGCCGGTGAGCACGGCGTCGCGCAGCAGCAGGGTGCGCGTAGCAGAGGCGGCCGGCGGCGTCCGGGCGCAGCAGTCCCAGCCGGGTCATCGCGGCGAGCCAACCGGCGACCCGGGCGGGATCGGCACCGGCCGCCTCGGCGAGCAGATCGACCGGGTCCCCGGCCCTCGCCTCGGCCGCACGTCCCCGGGAGGGATGGTGGGCCTGCCCCGGCATCGTCCGGTTCGGTGCGTCGGGGGCTCGGAGAGGCGGCCGTACTGGGGGTAGGGGCGTGCGAGGGCGTACGGCGTGGACTCCGTGCGTTGGGCGTACGGTGCGGGCTGCGTGTAGGGGGGTGTGCTGCGTGTAGGGGTCGTGCTGCGCGTACGGGTCGGACCGCGCGGGCGGCGCGTCCTGGGCGTACGGGTCGGAAGTGCGCGGGCGGCGCGTCCTGGGCGCGCCGGGTCTCCTCGTCGCCCTGCGCGGACGGCGTGGGCGCCGTGGGCGCCGTGGGCCGGGCGCGCCGCGCCTGCTGGTGGTGCCCGCGCTTCGCGCGTGGTCGGGGTGCGGCGGCGGAGTGGCTCGGCTCCGTGTCGGGGGTGTGAGGGCATGCCCGGCCGCCCCGCGTCCGTTCGGCGGGTCCCGCCGGGTCGGGGGCCGGGTCGCCGTCCGTGCCCGGTGGCCACGCCTGTTCCAGTGCCGCGAGGCAGCGGGCCCACGTCGGCCGTCGCGGGGCCGGCGCTGTTCAGCCACCAGGAGACGGCCGCCGGGTAGGTCCCGGGGCACAACGCGGCACAGGTGTCGGGTAGGGGCGGGGCGCCGTCGGGTGCGGGGCCGTCCTGCCGTGGGATGCCGCCGAGGTCGTCGAGCAGGGCGTGCAGGAGCAGCGGGCTGCCGGCGCCGGCCCGCACGCACTCCCGCGTCCAGCGCGGTCCGGCCGCGGGAAAGGCGGCACGGACCAGCCCGGCCGCCGCCGCGTCGCTGAGCGGGGCGACGGTGTGGGTGCGCACGAGGGAGGGCGACAGGGCCTGCGTGAGTCCGGCGGGCGCGGTTCGATGTCGTACTGACTGCGCTCGGTGGCCACCAGCAGTACCGGTAATCGGTCGACGCGCCGGGCCGCCTCGACCAGCCAGCGCCGCGAGGCGTCGTCGGCCAGGTGCACGTCGTCCACGGCGACCAGCAGCGGACCCTCGTCCGCGTACGAGCGCAGCAGCCGCCACAGCCGGGCCGCGCTGCCGCGGTCGTCGCCGCCCGGTGCCAGGTCCGTGAACTCGGTACCGGACCGAGGAGGTGGAGGACGGTGGCGAAGGGGACGCCGGTGTCCTCGGGTGAGCAGCGGGCCCGCAGCACCCGCAGGCCGAGGTCCGCGGCGTGCCGGAGCGGCGCGACCCGAGTACGGCGGTGCGGCCGGTGCCGGTGGCCCCGCGCAGCAGGACGAGGCCGCCGGTGCCCTGGCCCGGGCGCGCTCGGTCTCGGCCGTGAGCAGCGCCAGGGCGTCGTCGCGTTCGCGGAGCGGTCCGGTCATCGGTGCTCCCCCTGTGGTGGATGGTTGCTCCCCGGCATGTGAGACGTGGGAATGCGGACGCGGGTGGTGTGAGGTGGCCCACCAACAGGAACGGCCTCCCACGACCCGGGCGGTGGCTGTGGTTGTGGTTGTGGCGAGGCTCACGGTGGTGCGCGCCCGGCGCCACGGGCCCGCGCCCCTTTGCGCGAGACCTCCTGACCTGCTGGAAACGTCCGCCAGGCGGCCCGCCCGGAGAGGGCACTCCCGCACTGGTCTCGTGGTGTGGCCCTCGTGGTGCTCCACGATTGCGCAGCCTTAGCCGTCACAGAAGTGTGGGATGCACGCTCATCCGCTACCGGCCTGCGCCGAACGGCGGGCTCGCGTGAACAGGGGGGAAACGGTTGTTCAACTCACCCCGGACCACCACCAATCCAGTCTCGGCGCCGACGGATCCGTCGGTGGTGTCGCCGACCGGCGCGTCCCGGTGGCGGTGTCCGCGCCGGACTCGATCAGCCGCGAGGGCGCGGTCAGCCAGTTGCGCCGCCACCCGGAGATCGATCTGCGCGCGAGAGTCCGGCCCCGGCACGGTGGCCCCTGCTCATCGAGGACGCGCTCGACGAGGGGGCGCTCACCCGGCTGCGCCGGATCGTGCGCAGCGAGGGCGCGCGCGCCGTGCTCGTGGTCGGCGCGATCCGGGAGAGCGAGCTGCTGGACGTCGTCGAGTGCGGCGTCGGCGCCATCGTCTGGCGGCACGAGGCCACCGCCCACCGGCTGGTGCAGGTGGTACTAGGCCGCGTCCGCGGCGACGGCGACCTGCCCGCCGACCTGCTCGGCCGGCTCATCAGCCAGGTGGGCACCCTGCACCGGGGCGCGGCGGGCCGCCCCGGCGCCCTCGCTGGGTCTCGCACCCCGCGAGGTGGACGTCCTGCGACTGGTCGCCGAGGGCCTCGACACCGGAGATCGCCGTGCAAGCTGTCCTACTCCAACGGACCGTCAAGAACGTCATGCACGGACTCCACCACGCGACTCCATCTGCGCAACCGTGCGCACGCCGTGGCCTATGCCCTGCGGGAAGGCTACATCTGACCGAACGGGCAATCGAAGGCGGCCCCTTGGGGCCGCACAGGCACGCCGGCCTGCCCGGCCGCCGTCCCCGGCGCGCCTGCGGGCGGACGGCCCCCGGGGCACGATCGGTGACGGACAGTGGCGGACGGCGGCGGCGAGACGGCAGGGCGGGAGCGCAAGAGTGATCCACGAGGTGGACGAGGTCCTCAAGAGCCTCCTCGGCGGTGGCGCGCTGACGGGCTCGGCATCGACGTGTCCTTCGAGGTACCCACCCGTGACTGGGCGGCCCGGCGCAACGCCCCCGTGGTCAACGCCTATATGCCGACATCCGCGAGGACGTGGCCCGGCGGCAGAGCGGACACATGTCGGTCCGCGACGAACGGGACATCGAGGTGCGGCGCCGCCGGCCGCCGCGCTGGTTCCGGCTGTCGTACCCGGTGACGGCGTGGACGAAGACCCCGCAGGACGAACACCGGCTGCTGTCCGCCGTACTGGCGACCCTGCTGCCGCGCGAGGTCCTGTCGCCCTCCGAACTCCCCGCCTCGCTGCGGGCACTGGGGCTGTCGATGCCGCTGACGGTGGCCGGCACCCAGACGCGAGTCCCGTTCCCTCGCCGAGATCTGGTCCGCCCTCGGCGGCGAGCTGGAAACCCTCCCTGGACCTGGTGGTGACCGCACCTCTTCCCCGCCTTCCCGGAGTACGACGCCGGGCCGCCGGTCACCGAGGGCGCGCTGGTCCGGGTGCGCGAACTGCCCGGCGAACCGGCGCAGTCCAGCGAGCGCGCCCACCGCCCCCACCAGGTGGCCGCCGCCCGCGCCGCCCGCAAGAACGCGGCCCCCGCAAGGACGCGACTCCTCGCGAGGACGCGGTGAGCCGCCGCACGGACCAGCGGTGAGCGCCCCCACCGAGGAGGCGGCAGCCACCCCAGGCACCCCGGCCGGCGACCCGTCCGACGCCGTCCGAGTCGTACGACCCGAACACCCCGCACGACGATCCCGCGCACGCCCTGCTCGCCCACCTCGCCGCCCTGCGGGAACGGGTGATCGCGCTGGTCGAGCACCGCGCCGCCGGCGACCCCACGACCGACGACCCGCTGCGCGGCCTGTACCTGTCCGACGACGCCGTACGCCACCTGCTGCGCACCTGGCCGTCCGCCGACGCCGCCCCGCCGCACGCGCCCGCCGGCTACCCGGCCGGTCCCGGTGACCGGCTGGCGCTGCTGGCCGGGCGGGCGGGGCTGACCGAGCTGGACACCGCCGTCCTGCTCATCGCGCTCGCCCCCGACGTCGACCGCACCTTCGAGCCGCTCTACGGCTACCTCAACGACGACGTGAGCCGCCGCCGCGCCACCGTGGGCCTCGCCCTCGACCTGTGCGGGTGCCCGCCCACTTGGCGGCGGTCCGGGGCCGCTTCCACGCCTCGGCACCTCTGCGCGCACTCGGACTGCTGGAGGTCGAGGAGCCCGAGCGGCCCTTCCTCACCCGCTCGTTGCGGGTCCCGGACCGGCTGGCCGGCCATCTGCTCGGCGACGACACCCCGGACGCCGCGCTCCTCGGCCGGCTGCACCCGATGCCGGACCCGCTGCCCGCGGGGCCGACGCCGAGGACTTCACGCGCCGCCTGGCCGCACGTCTGCAGGACGGCCCGCTCACCGTCTACCTGCGCGAACAGC
Source organism: Streptomyces thinghirensis (assembly GCA_021502835.1). The sequence goes on along the minus strand of JAKFGP010000064.1, from coordinate 4,526 downwards.
GCGAGGGTGACGGCCTGGCCGCCCCTCGCCTCCGTCCCGCGCGCCGCGAACCTCGACGCGCTGTGCTGCTCAGGACCCGAGGACGACCTCTCCACCGTTCCCGAGCTGCTGCGCGAGGCACGCCTCGGCGGCCGGGCCGTCGTGGTGTCCGGCCTGCCCGGCCAACCGGGGCCGCTGGTGCGGGCGCTGACCGCGGCGACGGACGTGACCGTACTGCTGACGGACCCCCGCCCCTACGACCCGCACTGGGCACCCCACGACCCGCTGGTCCTGGACGCGCCGGGCCGCCGGGCCGGCGGAGCGGCCGCCTGGCGGGCCGCGCTGGGCCCGGACGCCGACGGCTTCGACCTGGCCACCGCCGTCGCCCCCTACCGTCTGGGCGGCGACCGGATCCAGCGGGCCGCGCACGCCGCCCGCGCCCTCGCCACCTTCGACGGCGGCCCGGTCACCGCCGACCACGTCCGGCTCGCGGCCCGACGTCAGTCGGCCTCCGGCCTGGAGAGCCATGCCCGGCGGATCCGTCCCGCCGTGGACTGGCGGGATCTGGTCCTCGCCCGAAGCGCCCCCTCACCCAGCTGCGCGAACTCGCCCTGCGCGCCCGCCACCGCGACCGCGTCCTCGGCGACTGGCGGCTCAGCGCGGGCGGTGGACGCGGCCGGGGCGTCCTCGGCCTGTTCGCGGGCGAGTCCGGCACCGGCAAGACCCTGTCGGCGGAGGTGGTGGCGGCCGATCTGGGCCTCGACCTCTACGTGGTCCAGCTGTCGTCGATCGTGGACAAGTACGTCGGCGAGACCGAGAAGAACCTCGAACGGATCTTCACGGAGGCCGACCGCACCGACGCCGTACTCCTCTTCGACGAGGCCGACGCCGTCTTCGGCAAGCGCTCCGAGGTCAAGGACTCGCACGACCGGTACGCCAACATGGAGAGCGCCTACCTGCTCCAGCGCCTGGAGTCCTTCGACGGCATCGCCCTGCTCACCACCAACCTGCGCGCCAACATCGACGAGGCGTTCACCCGGCGCCTGGACCTGGTGGTCGACTTCCCGTTCCCGGACGCCGGTCAGCGGCTCGCCCTGTGGCGGCACGGTCTGTCGCACGTCCCGTCCGCCGACGGCATCGACCCGGCCCCGCTGGCCCGGGACTTCGAGCTGGCCGGCGGGTCGATCCGCAGCGCGGTGGTCACCGCCGCGTACCTCGCCGCCGGACGCGGGGACCCACGTGACGGCGGGCGACCTCCTGGAGGGCGCCCGCCGCGAGTACCGCAAGGCCGGGCGGCTGGTGCCCGGCGAAGGCGGTTGGTGACCGTCAGTCCGTCTTCCCGTCAGTCCTTCTTCACCGGGACGATCTTCCACTCCTGATCGTCGGAGTTGGTGCAGTTGTAGATCGTCAGCCGGGCGAAGGAGGCCGCCGCCGTTGGCGTTGGTCACGTCCAGGCACTTGTTGTCGCTGACGAAGTTGCGGATCCAGTAGTCGCCGCTGGGCTGCTTGTCGATCCACCAGAGCTGGTTGTCGCCGGTCGTGCCGTCGCAGTGGAACTCGGAGACGGGCGTCGTGATGGGCCGGGCACCGAACTCGCCCAGGTCCATGCAGAGCTTGTCCTTGACGTTCCGGATCTGGAAGAGAGCGCCGCCCCGCCGGGGGCCGCGCCTTCTCGACCTTCACCTCAAGGTCCCAGATCTGGTTGTCCCCGTCGGTGTCGTCGCAGACGGCCTGCTGGACGGGGCCGTTGATCTCGCCCTTCTCACGCCCGGGGAGTTCGGCGCACTACCGGTGGTGGCGTTGCGCAGCAGGACGTTCTCGGCGGGCACCACGGGCTTCTTCTTCGCGGGCTTCTTGGCCTCCCCGCCACCGCCACCACCACCGTCGCCCTTGCCCCCGCCGCCGTCGCCCTTGGGCTCCTCGGAGGGCCGGCTGCTCGGTGCCTTCGGCCCTCGGGCACCGACTCGGCCGCGCTCGGCAAGGTCTCCGGACTCGCGCTCGGACTGGGCGCCAGCGCACTGCCCGCCTGCTCGATCTGATCCGTGGCACTCGTGCGGACCTGCGGCTTGTACGCGATCCAGATCATCACGAACGCGATCGTCAACGCCAGCGCGATGCCGAAGAACGCCGCCAGCCAGCCGGGCAGGAACCCACGCTGGACACACGTCCCCTCGACCTCCGTCGGCTCGACCCCCGACCGGCGCACCGCCAGCGAGGTACGGCCGCTCCTCCTTCGACCCGAACCAGATGATCTGCCGCGGCTTCAGCGTCGTCTCCACAATGCCGCCCGGCCCGGCCGATACTGCACATTCCCCGGCCGGATCTCGTACGACAGATGATCCCGGTATCACTCCCGGAAACCGACGCCGTCACCTTCGTATTACCGAGATTGTCCACCGCCAGCCGCGGCCGCCCCCGGAACCGCCCCTTCACCGTCCGGCGGCACCAACTCCGCCCGCACCTCGGTGAACGGCGTGATCGTCAGGTTCCCCTCCAGAAACCGTCACCGCGTCCGGATGCTCCCGTCGGCGTAATCCGCACCGCGTACGGATTCGGCCCCGCCACCGCATCAGGCGTACGCGGCGGCGCAAACGTCAGCTCCACCGTGCCCGTCGTCCCGGGACCCAACCGCAGCGTCGGCGGCTCCCTCGTCGTCCAGGGCGCCACATCCCCCACAGGCTCGGGCAGTACTCGCTCCACCACATCACCGGTATTACGCCGCGCCGCCGCGCGTGCTACTGCCGGGATCAACGGTGGCGGACGCGGGCTCAGAGAAGTCCAGGCTCACACACCAAGGCGCTACGCGCGTTCCGATCGGCCGTCAGGAGCCCGGAGGGCGAGACCGGGGTGCACCCTCTGGGCCTCGGTCACACGGTGATACGGACGGCCGCCGTTGAGACTTCTGGTCCATCGGGCTGCCGAAGTACCGCCAGTCGCGGACTTGGTGCAGCCCTGCTCAGCCAACCCGCTATCCTTCCACGTGGGTGTTCGGGCGGACGGTGCCTCGCGCGCCGTCTTCGAGGGTGAACCCCTGGAGAGCGAGACCGCCTCCTTGGAACTGCCGAGGTACATGTCGACGCCGTCGGCACGCACCCACTTGGAGCCGGTCCAGCCACCCCCTCGACGGCGTGGGCTCCGTTGCCGGTGACGCCCTCGGTTCCCGCCACGGCGATGTTGAGGCGCCTGATCGGCGAGGTTCTGCCGACCGTGCCCGCCTCGGCCCCGTCGCACACCGGGTCCTGCCATCCCTGGTCCGCCACATAGGCGCGGTAGCAGACGTGCCGGCCCTCGCTGCGGGCGGCGACCTCCTTCACCGCCGTGGCGCGCGGTCCGGGGCTTGGGCGGATCGGCCTCTTCGACCTCGCCGCCGCCCTGTCGCCGCCACCGCCCCCGCCGCCACCGTCGCCCTTCGGTTCCTCGGAGGCCGGCTGCTCGGGCACCTCGGCACTTCGGGGGCCGACTCCGCCGCGCTGGGCGCGTCTCCGGACCGGCACTGGCGCTGGGACTGGGCGCGAGCGCGCTGCCCGCCTGCTCGATCTGATCGGTGGCACTCATGCGGACCTGCGGCTTGTACGCGATCCAGATCATCACGAACGCGATCGTCAACGCCAACGCGATACCGAAGAACGCCGCCAGCCAGCCGGGCAGGAACCCACGCTGGACATACGTCCCCTCGACCTCCGTCGGCTCGACCCCCGACCGGCGCACCGCCAGCGGTACGGCCGCTCCTCCTTCGACCCGAACCAGATGATCTGCCGCCCTTCAGCGTCGTCTCCACGAACGCCGCCCGGCCTCGCTCAGACTCTGCACATTCCCCGGCCGGATCTCGACGTGAGATGATCCCCGGTATCACTCCCGGAAACCGACGCCGTCACCTTCGTATTACCGAGATTGTCCACCGTGCCGGCCGCCCCGGAACCGCCCCTTCACCGTCGGCGGCACCCACTCCGCCCGCACCTCGGTGAACGGCGTGATCGTCAGGTTCCCCTCCCGGAACCGTCACCGCGTCCGGATGCTCCGTCGGCGTGATCCCGCCCCGGCCCGTACGGATTCGGCCCCGCCACCGCATCCGACGTACGCGGCGGCGCAAACGTCAGCTCCACCGTGCCCGTCGTCCCGGGATACAACCGCAGCGTCGGCGGCTCCACCGTCGTCCAGGGCGCCACATCCCCACGGGCTCGAACCGGTACTCGTCCACCACATCACCGGTATTACGCACCCGCAGCCCGCACGCGTGCTACTGCCAGGATCAACGGTGGCGGACGCGGGCTCCAAGCGAGGTCAAAGGCTCACCCGACGCTACGCGCGCGGGCGACGCCACGTCCCGATCCCCGCCGGGGCAGGCCGGGTGACGCGCGAGGGGCTGGGCCGTCTGCCCGCACGTCCCCGCGCGGCCCGTTCTTACCTCGGGTGCCACTTGCTGACCGGCAGGCCGTTCGGCACCTTGAGTTCGAAGGCTCCGCCAATCGCGGCGTCCAGTGCGCCCGGCCGGTTCGTTACCCGCTCCAGCCGAGGCCGCCAGCAGTTCCTTCAACTTCGTGCCGGAT
>JAKFGP010000063.1 GCA_021502835.1 Streptomyces thinghirensis | reverse complement strand
GGTCCAGGCCTTCCGTTGATGAAGTAGCGGCGCCGCTGCGCATCAGGTCGCGGGCCGGCAGCGGAGTCGATGCCGTGCATCATCAGCGCGGCCCCCCGGCCGCGGGGTGATGATCCCGGGCACGCCCCCCACCCCGCCGTCGCGCACCGTTCCTCGAGCAGCGGCGCGATCAACGGTTCGCCCTCGCCCTGACCACCGCGTCCACCGCCCCGGCTGTCTGCTCCAGCACGTCCTCGGCGGTCGAAGGAGACGCTGGGACTGCCGAAGAAGACGAAGCAGCTGGGATTCCCGCCCACCTTCGCCGCCAGGTCGATCAAGCCCTGGGATGTTCGCGTAGTTCAGCGAGACGCCGAGGGCCCCGGCCGAACGACTGCACCGTCCTGCAGGGTCGCCAGGTCCAGCACCTGGAGGTCCACGACCCGGACCTCAGTTCTGCCCTGCTGGCGGGTTGCGCTCCGCCACGTCGAGGTCCAGGGCTCCAGGTGCAGGAAGATCTCGAGTACAGCAGGGTGCCGGCGAGCCATGCGCAGGCGCAGGCTGAAGGTCACCCCTGGGCGTCGCGGATCGAACGCTTCGGCACGTGGAGAGGCGAACCGGACGCGGTGGAAGCCAAGTGTCTCCTTGTAACCTTGACGGGCCCTTTCCCCAGCACGGCCGTTCGGCGGACTCGTGGATCGGGAAGGGCCGCGAGCATGACCTCCACGTGGCCGGTGGATACCGCCGAACCGGTAGCCGAACCCATCTGTTGCACCGTCCTGCTTCAAGGCCGCCCTGGCCGCCACGATCAGCCCGGTTTCGGCACCGCGCTCGGCGCTCGCCGTCTTCCGGCGCTCGCGGTGTCGCCGACCCCCGCGACACTTCCGCCGACGCTGGCTCGACATCGCCCTCGGCGACGGCTACGATCCGGCTGCCGAACCGTACGCTCTGCCCGTCGAAACCGGTGACGTGCCGATAGCCCACCGCGCGCCGCCAGCGGCCTCCACCCCCATCCCCCCGTGGCCCGCCACTTTTCTGACCTGCTCCCCGCCGGCATCCACCGCCTACGGCCGGCTGTGGACTATGACTGAGGCGTACGTCCAGCAGGGCCCCGGCTCCACCGGCGACGAGGCCCTCCTCGTCGACATCCTGCGCGGCTCGACGACCTCCCCGCCACCGTCTACATCCCGGCACGACCCGCTACGGGAACTGTGGGAATGGGGATCGGCAGCGCTTTATGATCACCGCCGCCCTCCACGACTACCTCGGCATCGACTGGGCACCGCCGCCGCCTGCGCCGCCGTCGACCACTTCATTCCCGACGCGATGCTCGGTGGACTACTCCGGCACTTCCACCGGCGCCAACGCGTCGATTCGTGCTGTCCGTTGCCCGCGCGGTTCTCCGGGCCGGCCCCGCCAGATCGCCCTCGTTCATGACGCCTTCGCCTTCCTGCACGTCACCGAAGGCGATGGCTTCTACGCCGACGGCTCGTTCGTCCAGCACCACCTGGCCGCTCTACTGGGGACGTACGGCCAGGTCAGCGGCTGGACGGCTCGGCTGGCCGTTCACCCCGCTCGCCGGCTCGAGGGAGGTGACGGACCCGGCCGCAGATCATCCTCGACAGCGTCGAGCACGCTAGCGCCCCTCGTCCACGACGGACCGGCCGCGGACCCCGTCACGGCCGCGCCATCAGCCGGGCGAGCCTCAGAGCGACGACCTGCACGTCAGTGCAGCGACCACTTCCACGGACAGCAGATCGTCGCCGCGGCGGTTCTCGCGGCGGCGCGAGCGACGCCGAGCGCCGGTGCCGCCACGCGCGGATCAAGGGCTGATCCAACGCGACACCGTCACCCTGTCCTGACGGCACCGCAGTTCGGGGTCGCCGACCCGGCCCGGCTGTATCGAGATCGCCACGCCTCTGTCGAGGCTGCGCCCGAGCTTCCACCGCACCGACTTCATGGCCATGGACTGCAAGCGTCCACGTCGCCCCGCCTTCACCGCGGGCTCGCTATGGCCAGCGACCGCTTCGCCCACTACGAGTGCGGCAATGGCGAGAACCCGCGCGGCTGGCCACTGAGCAGCGGGTATGCTCTGTCTGGTGGGCGAACGGGGCCAGATCCGGTTGGTCCGACTGTGTACACGGACTGGTTCTGCTGACCGTCGACTGGTACCGGCTGCTCGGCACCACCGTTTCACCCGGGCGCCTGCTCCGACAAGGCCGGCGGCGAATGGGGCGCGCTCCAAGCCCGAGGCCTGCTGGGTCGGCGGCACGACCGGACGGCGAGTACGCGGCCGTCGGCCAGCACTGCAAGCGGTTCGGCTCGACCCTCGAAGCCCGCAGTCCTGGTCTTCCTCGACGACGAGGTGGTTCGCCGGGCGCCGGCAGCACCCGCGCGGGACGGCGCCCTGGTCGAGACGGTCGCCGACAACCGCAACCTCGAGGGTGGCCGCCAGGCCTCGCCCGCGCCGCGGCTGGGCTATCTGGCGGCCACGGCGGCTGATCGCGCCCGGGGCGGGCCGCGGACCTGCGGCGAGGACTGCCCGGCGCCTGGTCCGACATCAACACCACCAGCCGACCGAGCGCCGGACCCGCCGCTGGCAGACCCTGGCTGGATCACGCACGGACCTGGCCGACGCGGACTACGTCTACGTCCTCATGCCGGCCGCCTCCCTGCCGGGACGTCGCACGCCGCGCCGCCGCCGACCGCCGCCGGCTCGCGGTCCTGGTCAACGACGACCAGTGCCAGGCGGTCGCCGTTCTCCCGCTCGGCCTCTACGGCCGCGAACTTCTGGCAGCCCGGCACGGCGGGCCCGCCCACCGCGACGGCGGGGGACGAGCGTGCTGGTCCGGCGCAGAGGGCGTACCGCTCACCCTCTGCGTGAGCGAACCACCGCGCACGGGAGAGAGCCCTGGAGATCATCTGGGACCACCCGGTGCGAGTTGACGGTACGGGCCGACGAGGACGGTCGAAATCGTCGCGACGGGCCGGCCGACTCAACCTCCGCGTCACTCCAGGGGTGGTATGTACCACCCCATGAATGTGAGGTGACTCTCAGCGTGACGGCTTCAGTGCACTCCTACAAGCATCAGGCCCCTGAGCAGTCGAAACGGCTGCATGCCGTGAGGGTTCTGTTCAGTGCTACAAGTAAAACGCGTCGGAGACTGTAACGGAGTCGACGGGCTGGCAATCCTTGTTCGGCTTCGTAGAGTCGCTACATGACCGTTTTTGATGAGGCGCCGGGCGAGCCGACGGACGCGCGCGGGCGAGTGGCCGAACTGCACGAGATCCGTGCGCAGGCAACTCGCCGGGCCGAGCGAGAAGGCGACGGCGGCGCAGCACGCCAGGGCAAGCTGACGGCACGGGAGCGCATCGAGCTGCTCCTGGACCCGGGGTCCTTTCGCGAGGTCGAGCAACTGCGCCGGCACCGGGCGACCGGTTTCGGCCTGGAGGCCAAGAGCCGTACACCGACGGTGTCATCGCCGGCTGGGGCACGGTGGAGGGCCGCAACGGTCTTCGTCTACGCACACGACTTCCGGATCTTCGGCGGCGCGCTGGCGAGGCTTACGCCACGAAGATCCACAAGATCATGGACATGGCCATCGCGGCCGGTGCCCCGCTGGTCTCCCTGAACGACGGCGCCGGCGCCCGCATCCAGGAGGGCGTCAGCGCCCTCGCCGGGTACGGCGGCATCTTCCAGCAACACCAAGGCGTCCGGGTCATCCTGCAGATCAAAGGTGGATGCTCGGCCCGCGCGCCGGCGGCGCCGCCTACAGCCCCGCCCTCACGGACTTCGTCTTCATGGTCCGCGACACCTCGCAGATGTTCATCACCGGACCGACGTCGCCGGGTGGCCGTCACCGGCGAGGAGATCACCCAGAACGGCCTCGGCGGCGCGCGGCGTGCACGCCGAGACGTCCGGCGTCCTGCCACTTCGCCTACGACGACGAGGGCGTGACGCTCGCCGAGGTGCGCCACCTCCTCTCGCTGCTCCCGCGAGAACAACCGCGAGAACCCGCCCCGCACCGAGACCGGTGACCCGGCGGACCGTCGCGGCGACACCCTGCTCGACTGGTCCCCAGCGGACGGCAACCGCCCGTACGACGACTGACCAAGGTCATCGAGGGGTCGTCGACGACGGCGAGTACCTGGAGGGTCCCACGAGCGCTGGCGCGCAACATCATCTGCGCTCCGGCCCGCCTGGACGGCCAGGTCGTCGGCATCGTCGCCAACCAGCCGCAGGCCCTGGCCGGCGTCCTGGACATCGAGGCGAGCGAGAAGGCCGCGCGCTTCGTGCAGATGTGCGACGCCTTCAACATCCCGATCATCACCCTCCTGGACGTGCCCGGCTTCCTGCCGGGCGTCGACCAGGAACACGGCGGAATCATTCCGCCACGGCGCCGAACCCTCTACGGTAGCGCTGCAACGCGACCGTCCCGCGCATCTCGCTCATCTCGCGCAAGGCGTGCACGGAGGTGTCGTAGATCGCCGTGGACAGCCAGTTCATCGGCGCCGACCTACCTACGCCTGGCCGACCAACGAGATCGCCGTGATGGGCAGGCCGAGGCGCGGCCGCAACGTCATCTTCCGCCGTCAGATCGCCGACGCCGAGGACCCCGAGGCCATGCGGGCCCGCATGGTCTGGCGAGTACAAGGTCGAGCTGATGCACCCTTACTACGCGGCCGAGCGCGGCCTGGTCGACGACGTCATCGACCCGGCGGAGACCCGCGAAGTCCTCATCCGCTCCTCGCGATGCTCCCGACCAAGCACGCCGACCTGCCCTCCCGCAAGCACGGCAACCCGCCGCAGTGACCCGAGGAGCCACGTCCATATCCACTCCCGACATCCGCGTCGAGAAGGGCCACGCCGAGCCCGAGGAAGTCGCCTGCATCACGGCCCCTCCTCATGGCCCGCGCCGCTGCCCACCCCATCGAGAACGCCCCCGACCCACGGCGGCGGGCCCGTCCCGCGCGGCTGGCGCCGCCTGGAACGCGAGCCGGGCTTCCGAGCACCGCACAGCTGGCGCTGACCCGAGCCCACGAAGAGGCCCCTCCACCAGGAGGGGGCTCTTCGCACCACACGGGCGCTATATGACGCCGGGCGGGGCAACATGCCCTAGGGGCGCGGGGAATTGCGCGACGAGCCACAACCCACCCGCACCTGGCAACGAAACCGCCCCCGGCAGCCCAGTGGCCGCAGGGGCGTCGCGCAACCCGGCGCTGGCGGGGGCCGCCTGCGCCCACCCGTGCCGCCCCTGGGGGGCACCCTCCCAGGCTCCTTAAGGCACTGGGGGAGGCACGCATGCCCGCAGGCTGCGCGGCTAGCGCAACCGTGCCATGAGCGCGTGCTCGACCAGCGTGATCAGCGCACTCTTCGCATCGGCACGGTGCCGCGCGTCCGTCGTGATGATCGGCGTGTCCGGCCCGATCTGGCAGAGCCTCCCGGACCTCGTCCGGCTTTATGGTTGCTGGCCGTCGAAGCCGTTCAGCGCGATCACGAACGGGCAGGCCGCTGTTCTCGAAGTAGTCGACGGCTGGAAGCAGTCGGCGAGCCGCCCTCGTCGTCGACCAGAACGATCGCGCCGATGGCGCCGCGCACCAGGTCGTCCCACATGAACCAGAAGCGGTCCTGGCCGGGCGTACCGAAGAGGTACAGGATCAGGTCCTGGTCGAGCGTGATGCGGCCGAAGTCCACGGCGACCGTCGTGGTCGTCTTGTCCCCGTGGGTGAGATCGTCGATGCCCGCGACGCGTGATGTCATCACGGCCTCGGTGCGCAGCGGGTTGATCTCGAGACGGCGCCGACGAACGTGGTCTTGCCCACGCCGAAGCCGCCCGCCACCACGATCTTCGCGGACGTGGTGGAGCGGGAAAACCCTCCGCTAGAGCTTGCGAAGTCCACTGAGCACCCTCGAGCAGTGTCACGTCTGGCTGGCCGCCGGCGTTCTCGTCGCCGCCGGCTGATGGATGGCGACCAGGCCCGCCTCCGCCAAGTCGGCGACGAGGATCCTGACACCGAGAGGGATCACGAGGGCCGAGACCTCGGCCACCGACTGATCTCCCGGCAGAGGTTGCAGATCCGCTGATGCTCGGGCAGCTGGCCCTGCATCTGGTGCGGCTGCGTACGGGTGGTGTGCACCAGCGCCTCGATGGCGAGCTGGTACCGCGGCCTGGTGCGGCCGCCCGTCATGAAGGCGTACGGGCGCACCAGGGGTTGTTCGACGCCCGGCGGGCGCCGGCTCAGGGTGCGGCGTGCGGCTGCACGGGCTGGATGCGCGGAGCGTGCGGCTGGTCGTACGGCGAAGGGCCGGGGCCCGCGGCGCGTACGGCTGCCGGTGGCTCGGCACCTGGAGGGTAGCCGTATCCGTTTGCCGAGCCGTCGTTCTGACCCTGGCCAGGGCCGCGCGACCAGTTGTCCGAAGACGGACCGTCTGGGGTGACGCACTTTTTCCTCCTCCGACTGTGCCTGGCACCCATCAATGTGGAGCCGCGTCCCGAAACTTTACGGCCAGACGGCACGCCAAAACGCACCGTCTGTCCCTTTAGATTGAGGAAGGCACCTTGGAGCTCAGCCCGCAGATTCGGCGTTCGGACCCGTGCCGGCACGGGTCCACCAGAAGGGCCATCTCTGTACCCAATCGAGACCGATGTCCGCCTCCGGGTGTGCGAGAACCGCGAGGGACGCAGCCGTCGGAAATGGACATGATGAAGAGGAATCCCCCGCTCCATCTCCACAACCGTCCTGGTTCACGCCGTTGCCCCAATGCGCGAGGCACCGGCGGTCAGCGAGGTCAGGCCGGAGGCGACGGCCGCGAAGCTGATCGGCACGATCGCGCGGGAACCCTTCCGGACATCGCCAGAAGGAGTCCAGTCGGCGGAGGCCACCACCGTGTGGGACACCCCGGGGTGTTGTCCACGAAAGTTGGTGGATCAACCAGTTCAGGTTCTGCGCCGCCGCGGCTCATCCGGGCTCACACTAACGCTCCTGGTTGTAGGTGCTGAGGACCACGATGTTCATTCTTGTGTCCTGGCCGTTCGTTTCACTGCCTGCGCTGCGGCCCTCGCTCGACGCCCGCGCCGCAGGTTGCTCAGCCTGCCCTGACGTCCTCCGGGGCGCGGGAGACCTGCGGGCCTCCCCCGTGGAGTGGTCTCTGGCGGCGCCCTCGACCAGGTTGGCCTTGGGTACCCGTCGCGGCAGGCCCGAGGATAGTGGACCCCGTCCGCCTTGAACTTGCGCAGCGCCGAGGCCTGCTGCCAGCGGTCGTCGTTGGCCGACCGCCAGTTGTCCGTGCCACCCGCCTCCGGGGCGGCGGCCGGCGCCCCTGGCCCACACGTCCCGCATCGCCCGCATCACCAGCGCCGCTCGCGGTGGATCCACGGCGGGGAAGACCGGCGTCGGTCATCCGGTGGGCGGCGGAGGGGCCGGGCGCGACGGTCGAAGCCTCACGCGGTCCGCCTCGTTCACGTCGCGGCCTGCACGGATTCCGCCTCCGGAGCACCCGCGCGGGTACTGGTCCGGATAGCCGTTCTGGTTCTTGATATCCGTTCTCGTAGCCGTCCTGCTGGGGCCAGTCGTCCCGGTAGCGCGCTGCTCAAAGGGCGAGTACGCTCTCCTGGGCGTCGGCGCCGCCGGTTGTCGTTGCCCCGCCTCGGCCCTGCTTCGGGTAGGAGGGGTCCGGTAGCCGCCGCGCCGCCGGGTACGCCCCGCCCCTGCGGCATGCCATCACCGCCCGGCGCGAAGGTACTGCTCGTCGTACGACGTCTCGCTGCTGGTCGAGTGTGCCGACGACCGCTGGTCCGTACCCGCCGGTCTGCCCGGTCTGCTGCTCCTGGTAGCCGCTCTGACCCTGGTCGTACACCGGCTGCTGTCCGGTGAACTCGTCCTGAGCACCGGGCGTAGCGGTTCTCCTCGCGGCCGCCGTGGTCCGCCGGACCGGGCAGCTCGGATTCGACTGACCTGGGGCCGGCATGCGCTCCTCGCGCATCAGCGAGCGGCCGACCGGGCCGAGCTCGCGTGTGTCGTCGGGGACCTCGAGTACCGGCTGTCGTCGAAGCCCAGCTCGGCGGCGGTTCGCATGGACCTGATCGGGCCTGATTGAAGTTCTCCGGCCGCCCTGGTGGAGTTCTGGCTCGGGATGGATCTGCGAGACGGACGGACCGTCAGCAACGGCGCTGCTGCCCGCCACCGCCACCGGCGATGGACCGGTCCGGGTGGCATGACCAGCGAGGTGGAGGGCCCGCCTGCTCGCCGGAGGGCGCAACTGGACGCGGATGCCGATGCCGGTCCGACAGCCGGCCGACCACGAACAGGCCCATGCGCTTTGGGGATCGCGGCGTCCACGGTCGGCGGGTTGGCCAGCTTGTGGTTGATGTCCGCGAAGTCCTCGGCGGGTCAGGCCGATGCCCTTGTCGATAGGATCTCGACCATCACGCGGCCGTCGGACAGCCGGGTGGCGGTGACGCGGACCTTGGTTTGCTGGCGAGGAGAACGTCGTCGCGTTCTCCAGCTCCTCGGCCAGCAGGTGCACGAGGTCGGTCACGGCGCGGCCGTGGATCCTCGGCCTCGGACGCCGGACAGCTCGACGCCTCGTACTGCGCCACCTCGGAGGAGGCGGCGCGCAGCACGTCGACCAGCGGGACCGGCTGGTCCCAGCGCGGCGGTCCGGGCTCCTCGCCGGCGAGGACCAGGAGGTCTCGCCGCCTTGCGGCCCGCATACGGGTGGCGAGGTGGTCCAGCCGGAAGAGGTTCCTCCAGCTGGTCGGGGTCGGCCTCGTTGTTCTCCAGGTCGGTGATCAGCTCAGCTGGCCCTCGATCAGCGACTGGTTGCGACGCGACAGGTTGGTGAAGATCGCGTTGATGTTGCCCCGCAGCAGGGCCTGCTCGGCGGCGAGCCGGACGGCCTCGCGTCACCTGGTCGAAGGCGCGGGCGACTTGCCGATCTCGTCGGTCGAGGTGATCCGGGATCGGCTGCACCCGGGTGTCGACCCGGCCGTGGGGTCGGTACCGGAGAGCTGGTCGACCAGCATCGGCGAAGGCGCTGCTCGGCGATGCCGAAGGCGGCGTTGCGCAGCTGGCGCATGGAGCGGCTCATCTGGCGGGCCACCATGCCGGCCAGGATGAACCGCAGCGAGCAACGCGATGACGACGCGGCACCCGTGATGTAGGCGTCCCGCTCGGCGTCGTCGGCGATCGTGAACGCCTCGGACTACCGCCTTGTCGCGGCGAGATCCGACTCGATCTTCTGGTAAGCGTCGAAGCTTGAGGGTGTTGCGGCCCGCCCACCAGTTTTCCGGCGTGATGCCCTGCTCGGCAGGTCGGCCCGGGGCACTGGGGTTCCCGTCGAGTCCAGCCGGGCCACGCTCGAGATCATCGTCGTCGGGTTGGCCGGCGGCGGCGCCAGTCCGGGTCCTTGGCCTTGGCTTCCTCGCTTGGCCATAAGCCGCCCGTCCATCTTGGAAGGCTGCGCCACCTCGGCATCCTCCGAACTTCTGCGCGTCGCGCCTCAGTACCGCCGCCCGATGTACTCCTCGATGGCGATTGCGCTCCAGGTACGCGTAGAGGAGAGCGCGACGCTGGCTGGCGAGGTGGCTGGGGTCCGGACCCGGCTTGACCAGCATGTGCGGCATACCGATGGAGCCTTCAGGGAGGCGCCGCCTTGGTCAGTGAGATCGGCGTAGACGGTACGGCCGTAGGAGGTGATGTTGCCGGTGCCCAGACCGAGCTCGTTGGCGAACTCCATCAGGGGGTGGGCGATCCCGGTGTAGCTCCTCCCCTCGGTCTCCACGCCCTTGAGCTTGGAGGTGTACGCGGCCACGCGCAGCGTCTGGAGCTTGGGCTCCTGCTCGCGGAACACCTTCAGCGGGCGCCCCAGGCCCGCCTTGCCGGGGCATGTCCTGGGCCGCCTGCGTCGGAGGCGTCGGCGGCCTCGTCGGCGCTCTGCCGGGCCGCCGGTGACGGTCACCGCGTCCATGGCCCCCCTTGCCCTGCAGCAGCGGGGCGGCCGTGAGGATGCGCGCTCGTTGTAGAGGGCGTTGGCGTAGCCGAGGGAGGCCCGCACCAGGCGTGCGGGTGCTCTCGGCGCGTCCTCGGCGGTCCGACCAGGTGTCGATCGAGCTCTTCACCTGGGAAGCCGCCCATGACGAGGCCGACCAGCACGGGAATGAGCAGGATCGCGTTCAGCCGGGTGGTCACCCGCCAGTTGCGCGGGGGAGAAACGGGCCACCGCTCGGGGCGGGTTCGGCCTTGGTTTCCGGAGCGGGCACGGGGGCGGGCGCCGCTGTGCGCGGCGGCGGGGTGAAGTTGCCCCGGGCCGATGGCTCGGGACTGTTCTTGCTTCGCCTCACTCGACCAACAACCTCTCGGCGGTCGGCACCTATGTCGTGCCGCTGTGTCTCAGAGCCCAGTCCGTCATCGGATACGCACTACTGCTGAGTACGTCTTTGACCATTGGGCAGTTCTGGCATTCCAGCACGGCGACCAGACGCTCTTCCAAACAGTGGAACGCGGGGGTTACACGTGTGCAAGCCCCGCGTAAACGGTCATAAAGAGCGAGGACCGTCAAAAGACGGGGCGTTCGTGCGCGCAGCGAGACCAGTTGACCGCGTCGCGTGTCGGTACCACCCGATTCCTCTGCCGAAACGTTATGAACGGCGGAGCCGACCGTGTCAAGGACACAGTCGGCTCCCGCCCCGCCTACGACACGTGCCGTAGACCCCTGCCGACTTGGCTGCGGCCGCCCGTGTACCTACCGCAGGGCGTGCCATCAGCGCGTGCTCCACCAGCGTGATCAGCGCACTCTTCGCGTCGGCGCGGGTGCCGGGCGTCGGTCGTGATGATCGGGGTGTCCGGACCGATCTGCAGTGCCTCGCGCACCTCGTCCGGGTTGTACGGCTGCTGGCCGTCGAAGCCGTTGAGCGCGACGAGAACGGCAGGCCCGAGTTCTTGAAGTAGTCCACCGCGGGGAAGCAGTCGGCCAGCCGCCGCGTGTCCACCAGCACCACCGCGCCGATGGCGCCGCGCACCAGGTCGTCCCACATGAACCAGAAACGGTCCTGGCCCGGCGTGCCGAACAGGTAAGGATCAGGTCCTGGTCGAGCGTGATGCGGCCGAAGTCCATGGCGACCGTGGTGGTCGTCTTGTCCCCCGGCGTGCGTCAGGTCGTCGATCCCGGCGCTGGCAGAGGTCATCACGGCCCTCGGTGCGCAGCGGGTTGATCTCGGAGACGGCGCCCACGAACGTGGTCTTGCCGACGCCGAAGCCGCCGGCCACCACGATCTTCGCGGAGGTGGTCGCCCCGACCCCCGTCAGAGCTTTCGAAGTCCACTGAGCACCCTTTCGAGCAGTGTCACGTCCGGCGCACCGCCGTTGTTCTCGTCGCCACCTGGCTGGTGAATGGCGACCAGCCCGGCCTCCGCGAGGTCCGCGACGAGGATCCGGGCCACGCCGAGCGGCATCGCCAGCAGGGCCGACACCTCGGCCACCGACTTCACCTCGCGGCACAGGTGGCAGATGCACTGGTGCTCGGGAAGCAGCCCCATGAGCGCTGCCGGGTCGGCCGTCGTGCTGATCAGCGCCTCGATGGCGAGCTGGTAGCGCGGCCCTCGTCCGGCCGCCGGTCATCGCGTACGGACGTACAGGGCTGGTCGCCCTCGTCCTCGTACGGCTCCGCGTACCGGATCATGAGAGGCGGTGGGCGGGGTCATCGAATCCTCCGGGCGGGACTAGCAGGTTGGTCAGTCGTGCCGTCTGACGAGGCCGGTGGGGATTGTGGCGGCCGGACGGTGATTTGGTAACACGGGTGGTGCCGGGGCCGTTCAGTGGAGCAGACTTCCTTGTAGTTCAGCGCGCAGGTCGGGCGTGAGTACCGCCCCCGCGCGGTCGACCAGGAGTGCCATCTCGTAGCCGACGAGGCCAATGTCGCACCTCCGGGTGGGCGAGAGACGGCCAGGGACGAGCCGTCCGAGACGGACATGAGGAAGAGGAACCCGCGTTCCATCTCCACGACCGTCTGTGCCACGTCGCCGCCCTCGAAGATCCGGGACGCCCCCGGCGGTCAGCGAGGTCAGCCCCGGGGCGACGGCCGCGAGCTGGTCGGCGCGGTCGCGCGGAAAGCCCTCCGACATCGCCAGAGCGAGTCCGTCCGCGGACACGACGACGGTGTGGGACACCCCGGGGTGTTGTCCACGAAATTCGTGATCAACCAGTTGAGGTTCTGTGCCGCCTGGCTCATCGGGCTCAACTAACGCTCCTGCTGGTGAGTGGGCCGCGGATAGCTGCCGGTCTGGTGCCCGGTCCTGGCCGGCCCTGTGCGATTCCCCCGACGGAGATTGGTCAGCCGGCCGCGCACCTCGTAGGGCGCACGCGATACCTGCGGACCGTTCTGGTGCGACTGCTGCTGAGCCGTGCCCGGGACGAGGTTCGCCCTGGGCACCCGGCGCGGCAGGCCGGATGTGGTGATCCCGCCGGCCGCCGGCTAGCGCGTGTGCCGCGCTCGGCCTGCCGGACGAGGTCGTCGTTCGGCGAGCTGCGCCAGGAGGAGGTGGCGGGCCGCTGAGGGGCCGCCGGGGTCTGGGGCTGGGGTGCCTGCGGTTCCGGGGCCGCCGCCGGGGCGCCCTGCTGGGCCTCGCCTCGCGGTCGCCGTGGAACCAGTTGGTCTCCAGCGTGTCGTACAGCGGCGTACGTCCGTCACCGGGGCCGGAGGCAGGGGCAGGGCCCATCCGTCACCCGCCGCTGCGCCGCGGTCCCGTTGGTGTCCCCGCCCGCGGGCTCTGGTGGGCCGGACGCTGCTGGGCCGGCGGCTGCGGGGCGCCGAAGTCGTTCCCGCCGTGCGCGCCGTTGACCTGCGGGCGCTCGAACTGGCCGGTGGGGGCCGGGTTCTTGACGCTCGGCAGGCGGTGCTGCCCGGTCGAGCCGTTGTCGAAGCCCTGGGCGCCGTTGAACGGGCCGGTCGAGGCCGGGCCGGTCGGGCCCGGTGCCAGGCTGTCCGCCGAAGACGTCCGGGCGGACGAAGGAGCCGCCGTTCTTGCTGGGGCGGCTCGGGCCGCGCGAACTGGTCGTTCTGCGGGGCTGCGTGCGTTCCGCCCTGGCCGTACTGGTCCTCACCGTACTGGTCCTGGCCGTACTGGTTCTGACCGTACCTGGTTCTGACCGGGCTGGGCGAACTCGGCCGTGGCGCCGGGGCTCTGGGACTCGCCGAGCCGGGAACCGCCGGCATCTCGGTGGTCGAGCCCGGGCCCTGCGGTCGTCGAAGCGCGGCGTGCGGTCCCGTACGCGAGCTGTCCGGCTCCTCGTGGCCGCGCGGGGCGTCCAGCGAGGCGCGCGGCACGGGCGGCTGCGCGTTCTCGGTGCCCAGCTGGGGTACGGGGCTGCGGGTCTGCCGCCGGGCAGCTCGGCGGCCCGCGGATCGCCGCGGCAGGCTGCAGCTGCGAGGCGGCCCTGCTCGGCGTCGCCGTTCCTGCCGCGGCGCTTGCCCGCGCTGCGGGGGCGCGGACGGGCCGCGTCCGCCGAAGCGCGTCCTGACCCTGCGGCTGGGTGCTGGGCCCTGCGGCATGCTGCCAGCAAGGAAGGCGGGTTCAGCGCCCGCGGCCTGGGCTCAGGCCCTGCGGGAGTACCGCGGTGCCCGGCACCGGCGCCGGCTCCCGGCACCCGCGCCGGCCGGAGCCGGGCGGTTCTGCTGGTTTGGTCCCGCCGGGACTGCGGCCTGCGCGCCGCCCGCCGCACTCGGACGACCGCCCGCGTCCCAGCCCCGGGGCAGTGTGCGGCCCGCCGCCCCTGACCGGCACCGAGCTGGCCACCGCCTTCGGCGCACCGGCGCCGAGGGCACCGCCACCGCCAGCCGAAGGTCACCGCCGCCACCGAGGGCGCCACCGCCCCGGCCGCCACCACGCTGGCCGCCGCGACACTGGCCGCGCCCGCGCGGCGGCCGGACCGCCGCCGCGCCCGAGGCGGGCTGATCCGGCTTGGGTTGCAGGGCTTGCGGCCGCCCTGGGCGACATCGAATGGGCAGCATGCACCCGCGCGCGGTCGTACCACCGGAGTCGGACGGGCGCAGCTGGATGCGCGGATGCCGTGGCGCTGCGGGAGAGGCGGCCGACCACGAACAGACCCATGTGGCGGGAGACGGAGACGTCCACGGTCGGCGGCGAGGCGAGCCGCCTCGCTGATCGCGGCCAGGTCCTCCGGCGAGAGGCCGATACCGGTGTCGTGGATCTCGATCAGCACGCGGCCGTCGGGCAGCGCGTGACCGGTGACCTTGACCTTGGTTCTGCGGGGAGGAGAACGAGGCTCGCGTTCTCCCGCAGCTCGGCGACGCATGGTGCACGAGGCCGTACCACGCGCCCGGCGACCTCGGTGGTCGGCAAGGAGGGACAGCTCGATGCGCTCGCAGCCTGCCTCCACCTCGGAGGTGGCGGCGCGGAGCACGTCGACCAGCGGGACCGGCCGGCGTCCAGCGGCGGCTCCGGGCCCCTCACCGGCGAGGACCAGGAGGTCTCTCACCGTTACGGCGCATGCGGGTCGCGAGTGTGGTTGAGCTTGAACAGCGAGGACAGCTGGTCCGCGGTCGGCCCCGCGGGACCTGTAGTTCCGAGATCAGCGACAGCTGGCGCTGGATCAGACCCCGGGAGCGGCGCGAGAGGTGGTGAACATCGCGCTGACGCTGCCCCGCAGCAGGGCCTACTCAGGGCGAGGCGGGACCGCCCCGCGGTGCACGTCGCCGAAGGCCGCGCTGCCACTCGGCTGATCTCGTCCTGGGAGTGCACACCGACCGACTCCACCGAGGGTGCCGACGTCCTGCGGGTCGGTCTCGGAGAGCTGGGCTTGACCACGCTCGGGCAGGCGGTTCTGGGCGACCTTGGTCGGTGTCCTCCAGGTGGCGCAGCGACCGGGATCATGGAAAGGGCCACGACGTGAAGGCGCCGACCAGGGGAGACGCCGAGCACGAGCAGGATCAGCACACCGGAGATGATCGCCTCGCGCTCCGACCCGCCGCGCGCAGCCTCGCGGGCCTGCTACTCCATGCCCTCCAGCAGCTTGAGCTCATGTTCTTCACTCTGCTGGATCTTGGCGGAGCAATGCCGTCCAGCCAGTCCTCGGTAGGACTGGGCTTTGAGGTCGGCCACAGGCCGTTCGATCCCGGCCGAGCGCGTGCGCCGGCGTACTGGTCGGACCGACCTGACTCACCGGGTTGCCCTCGGAGATCGGCTTGGAGGAGTTCCTCGGCGCCGTCGCCGTAGATGCTGGCAGAAGGTGCGGACCTCGAGGCCTGGCTCTGCAGCGCCGGGGACTGGGCGTAGAGCCGGTCGTTCTCGAGAGAGCTTGCCCCTGCTGGTGGTGGTGTCGCGGGCGCGCGAGGCCGCGAGGACCGCGCGCTGATCGACGCGTACTCCTTGGCCGAGGAGCAGGCGCCGAAGGCGCGCGTGCGCTGGATCATGGGCGGCGTTGCCGGTCGCCTCCGCCATAAGGGCGTCCCGCGAGAGGTCGAGTCAGGTGGTGATCAGGTGGTGGTAGGCCTCGACGGTCGGGTGGGTTCTCCTCGGCCTGGATAGGCGGACGCTGATCTTGTTCAGATCGTTCAGGTCGCTGGCGAGGCCGATGAGGCTGCTCGCGGACACCGACGAGGTTGCCGTCCTTGCCAGGCGTCGATCTCCCCGGACTGGTCGAGGAAGTTCTTCAGGGCCTGGCCGGTCTTCTCCCCGGTCGCCCTTGACCGCGATCGCGCTGGAGGTCGAAGCCAGGCGCCAGGGGGACCGGCGGACCGGTCGCGCCCTCCTGAGCGCGGCGGCCAGCCTCGTGGCCTGTTTGGTCATCTCGGTCAGCAGCTTCATGTTGTCGAAGGCTGGATGTCGTCCATCGACATCGGCTGGGATGCGCAGCGCGCCCAGCGAGGTGGCCGCGACCACCGGCGCGCGAGCAGCGACACCAGACGGTGGAGATCCGCCAGTTGCGCAGGGTGGGGCTGTTCGCGGGCTCGGGGCCGGTCGAGCTCCCTTGGCCGGCGCTTCGTGGGCGGCTTCTGGCCGGCGGCAGGACGTCCTGGCCCGCCCTGGGGCGGTCGCCGTCGCCGGACTGGCCCTCGACCCGGTTCTGGGCGTGCTGGGGGCGAGGAGCTGACGGCCTTGGGGCCAGTCCCGGCCAGTGCCGCGGCTCCGGCCCCGGGCTCCGCCGAAGCGCCGCCATCCCTCTTGAAACGTCCCCGCACTAGCGTCGCACCCCGGACCAGGCGCCCCTCCGCGTGAACGGACGGGCACGGTGTCGGCGTCATAGGGGCGCCCTTGAATACGCCCCCGTGGCGGTCGAGGACCGGCGCTGGTTCCCCCATCTCGCCGCCGCTCGCGCTGGTGTGCGCCCCCGTGCGCCGGCTCGATCCGCAGCGGTCCGTGGAACTCGAGCACAGTGCAGGATCTCCAACAAGGCCCATGGGGCAGCCCGTGACATAGGTGACAGCACGTGAGGGCCGAGTCACCGGACGTAGAAAATGATCACCCGCAAAACGGACGTGTGTCCGCGAGTCGTCGACGCCCGGTGGGTGTCCCAGTCGACATGATCAGGAGCGGAATGGTGGGTTCAGGTGGGCAATGTCGCTTGTCGCGCTGATGCGGAGCCTGAATTGACCGGTTTGACCTTGATAAGTGAGCAAACTCACACGTACATCGTATGGGCCTCGCTCGGGTTGGCGGGGAATCGCATGTTTAGCCTGACGCTTACAGAGAAGGCAAAACCGACAACCCGCGCCCCTCGCAAGGGGTTCTGCAGTCCCCGGGCGCCCGGACACGACAGGGTCTCGTACAACCGTGAAGACGATGATGATGTTCCACAAGATCGCCAACCCGCGACGCATCGACGCTGGCGCACCTCGACGGTGCCGACGACCTGCGGACGCCGGAGCAGCCGGAGCACGCCGTCGAGCTCCCCGCTCCAGGACTGCCAACCCCCGGCGCACGACGCTCATGGAGATGCCGGTCGCGGCCTCCGCCGCAGAGTAGTACGTCACCCGGCCGCCGGACGTTCAGGGCGGCCGTACGGGCACACGGGCGCGCCGCGCGCCGAACCGCCGCCCCCGGGGCCACGGGACGTAATGCGCGAGGCGCCCCCGCCTTGCCGCGTTAGCCTGGAGCGCGTCAGACTCCAGCCAGCTCAGCAAGGGGCCAAGCAACCCGTGCGCATCGCCAGGTTCTCCATCGACGGGAACGTCGCCTTCGGCGCGCGGTCGAGGGCGACCAGCCGGACCAGCTCGTCCTCGACATCATCAAGGGCATCCCGTTCGCGGACTTCGAGCTCTCCGGCACCAAGGTGCCCCTGAGCAAGGTGCGGCTCCTGCCGCCCGTACTCCTCAACAAGGTCGTCGCCTCGGCCGCAACTACGCCGAGCACGCCCGCGAACTCGGCAACGAGGTGCCCGACGCCCCGTTCGCCTTCTTCGCCGTCCACCCCGGTCATCGGCCCCGGCGACGCCATCCAGTACCTCCTTCCGAGGAACTGCACCAGAGGCCGAGCTCGCCGTCGTCATCGGCCGCATGTGCCGCGAGGTCCTGCGCGATCAGGCGTCAAGGACGTCGTCTTCGGCTACACCCGCGCCAAGACGGGGTCACCGCCCGCGACGTCAGTGCTGCGAGAAGTGCGGCAGTAGGCCAAGGCTGCACCGACTCCTCCCGCCCGCTGGGCCCCTTGGTGGCAGACCGGACCAGGACCCGAGCGATCTCACCATCCAGCGCACGGTCAACGGCGGCCAGCGCCTGGCTCGGCCGCACTTAGCGAGATGATCCACTCCATCGAGGATCTGATCGTCAACATCTCCGAGGCGATACGCTGTTCCTCGGCGACGTGTGATTCCTCACGGGCACCCCGGCCGGCGTCGCCCTCAACGTCGGCGACGAGGTCGCCGTCGCGGCATCGAAGGTACCGGCACTCTCACCAACAAGGTTGGTCAAGTGTGCTGGGCGCACCCGGCTCCCTGGGTACGCGCGTCCGTTTCCGTCCGTCCCCACCGGCAACCCCCCTACGTGGCCTGGTCCGCACCGCCTGTTCAACTGGGCGTTCGCCCGGCAACTACCGGGCGACGCTGGTCTTCCGCATCGGCGAAGGACGCGGCCCGCGACTCCGAGGAGCGCCGAGTCACCAGTGCAGCTTCTGGACTCGATGCGCTGGCTAGGCCGACTGGGGACGAGGGCCCTGAGATGCAGGGCCCGGGCATCGCGCCGTACCGCCAGTCGCAGCGCAGGGACATCTACCAGGACGTCGCCGCCAAGCTCCCCGGACGCCGGCCACTGCCTACCGCTGCTACTGCTCCCAGGAGGAGCTGGACACCCGCCAGGCGAGGCCGCCCGCGCCGCCGGCAAGCCCTCCGGCTACGACGGCCACTGCCGCAGAGACTGGAGCCGGACGCCCGGGCGAGGAGTACGTGGCGCAGGGCCGCGAGCCCATCAGTCCGTTTGATGCCTGACGAGTCGATCACCTCTCACGGCCCTGGTCCGCGCGGTAGATCACGTACCTCCTGGAGAAGCGTCCCGGACTACGGCATCGTCCGTGCCAACGGCGCCCCGCTCTACACGCCTTCGTCAACCCGGTCGACGACGCCCTGATGGGAGATCATCCAACGTCCTGCGTGCGCGTGGCGAGGACCCGCTCTCCTCCACCCCGCGCCAGATCGCCCTGTAACAAGGCGCTGACCGAGCTGGGCATCGCCAAGGAGACCCCCGCCTCTCGGCCACCCGCCGCCCTACGTCATGCGGGGCGAGGGCAACAAGAAGCCTCTCGAAGTGAGCGACCCGCAGTTGAGCTCCGAACCTCTACCGGGAGCGCGGCTTCCCCCGAGGGCCTGCTCAATTACCTCTCCCGCTCGGCTGGTCGCTCTCCGCCGACCAGGACATCTTCTCGATCGAGGAGATGGTCGCGGCCTTCGACGTCTCGGACGTCAACCCCAACCCGGCCCGCTTCGACCTCGCAAGAAGTGCGAGGCGATCAACGCCGACCACATCCGCATGCTGGAGGTGAAGGACTTCACCGAGCGCTGCCGCCCGTGGCTGAAGGCCCCCGTCGCCCCTGGTCGCCGGAGGACTTCGACGAGGCAGGTAGGTAGGCGATCGCGCCGCACGCGCAGACCCGCCCTGAAGGTCCTCTCCGAGATCACGGACAACGTCGACTTCCTGTTCCTGCCGGAGCCGGTCTTCGACGAGGCCTCCTGGAACAAGGCGATGAAGGAGGGCTCGGACGCCCTGCTCCGCACCGCCCGCGAGAAGCTGGACGCGGCCGATCTGGACGTCCCCCGAGGTCCCTCAAGGAGGCCGTCCTGGCCGCCGGTGAGGCGCACGGCCTCAAGCTCGGCAAGGCGCAGGCCCCCGTCCGGGTCGCCGTCACAGCGGGCCGCACGGTCGGCCTGCCCCTCTCGAGTCCCTGGAGGTCCTGGGCAAGCGAGAGGCGCTGGCCCGGATCGACGCGGCGCTGGCGAGGGCGGCCGCGTAACGCACACGTGCACGCGCAGGGCAGTGCCGGGCTTCCGGGGGCCGCCCCTGCGCCGTACGGAGCGAGACGCCGCCCGGGCCCCGACGGCGTTATCGTCCCGGATCATCAGGCATTCGCGTGCCGTGGTCTGGGACGTCGACGAGCACACCCTCTTCGACTACACCACCGGCCGACCGCGAGGGCATGCGCGCCCATCTGGTAGCGAAGGGCTCCTCGCCGGGTACGGAACGGCCGAGGGGCCCTCGTGCGCTGGCGGGGAGATCACCGACACCAGTGGGCCCGCTTCGCGGCCGGTGAAGTCGACTTCGTCACACAGCGCCCGCGACCGCACCCGGGTCTTCCTGGGCCGACCGGAGCTGACGGACACCGAGTGGCCGACGACTGGTTCCAGCGTTACGCGTCACCCACTACGGGCCGCCCTGGTCGCTCTTCCCGACGTGCTGCCCGTCCTCGACGCCCTCGCCGCCCACAGCCACCGGCACGCCGTGCTCTCCAACTCCAGCCTGACCGTCCAGGACCGCAGCTGCGCGTGCTCGGCGTACACGACCGCTTCGAGGCCATCCTGTGCGCCGCCGACAGGCCCTGGGTGTCTGCAAAGCCGAGCGGCGCCTTCCTGGCGGCCTGCACGACGCCCTAGGCCTCGCCCGCGGGAGGGTCGCCACGTCGGAGACCACCCGGGAGATCGACGGCGCTGGCGCCGCCGACGCCGGGTTGCTGTCGGTGTGTGGATCGACCGCGGCGGCGTCTACGCGACCGTCGACCCGCCGAATCAGGCGCGCCGTATCGCCTCGCTCTCCGAACTCCCCGCGCTCCTCGGCGCCGATACCCGTTTTGGAGCCCCGTCCACCTTCCGGGTAATGTTCTTCCTGCGCCGCCGCGGAGCGGGCCGAAAGGCCGGGAACGGGAGCGCAACGCTAGGAACAAGATCCCCCCGGGGCTTGCGTTCCAGTGGCCTATGGTGTAATTGGCAGCACGACTCGATTCTGGTTCAGTTGGGTCTAAGGTTCGAGTCCTGGTAGGCCAGCTCGCAGAGCTTATCTGCGCCGCGGATCACATCCGCAAAGCCCCGTTGTGTGCGGCCTAGCACGCCGCCCTCAAGGCGGTAGCGCCGGTTCGAATCGGTCAGGGTACAGATACTTCCCGCGAGGACAGTCAGGGTAGCTCCCGCTGACCTCGATGCAGGATCGCTAGGCCCCCTCTGTGTAGCGGCCTAGCACGCCGCCCTCTCAAGGCGGTAGCGCCGGTTTCGAATCCGGTCGGGGGGTACAAACTGGTCTAAACCACATTGGTCTATGGTGTAATTGGCAGCACGACTGATTCTGGTTCAGTTAGTCTAGGGTTCGAGTCCTGGTAGACCAGCTCGGATCTGCGGAAACGCAGCTCTCGCCCCGTTGTGTGCGGCCTAGCACGCCGCCCTCTCAAGGCGGTAGCGCCGGTTCGAATCCGGTCGGGGGTACAAGTCTTAAGGGGGCGCCCGCTCAGGCGGGAGCCCCCTTCGGCGTTCACTCGACGCCGTACCGCCGCGCCGACTCCAGCCCCCGACGGGCCACCTCGTGCATCAACCCCGCGTACGGTGCCGTCGGTTCGGCGCCGGAGAAGGCGGGGAAGAGGGCGCGCGAGGCCGGGGGAAGGGCCGCGCGGCGTTGAGGCGGGCCCCTTCCCGGTCACGTGCCGAAGTGGGTGCGGTCAGCCCGTGCGGCGCAGGGCCTCGGAGGGCGGCCGGCGGCGTCGATGATGGCCTGGGCGTGCATGCGGCCCCGGTGGCGCGTCAGACGCTCGATGGGGCCGGAGACGGACACGGCGGCCACCACGCGGTTAGGAGGGGGCCGCGCCTGGGCGCGGAGAACGGACGCCACGCCCGGCTCCCGCTCGCCGATGGACTGGGGCCCGCCGCGGCGCCGCACGCCGGGCAGGCTATCGCCGTGAAGCGGGCGCCCTGTGGCCCGCGGTGCAGGCGCTCGGGCTCCTCCCAGGCCATAGAGGATCTGCGCCGAGGAGCCGGCCTTCATGGTGAGCGTGGAGCCGACCGGGACCGTGTCCCGCAGGCCCGAGAGGCGCTCGGCGCGGCTGGGCGATGCGCATGCCGCCCCTGGCGGCGATAGAGCTGAGCGCTCTCGCCCGTGACGTCGCGCAGGTGGGTGAGGACCGGGCCCGCCGCGAAGGCGGTCTCGCCGGCCGCCGCGGCCAGTGCAGCCACGGCGCGGCCGAGAATGAACCGGCCCTGCATGTCGCGCGCCACCATACGGTGGTGTTCCAGCGCCACGGCCAGGCGGTGGGCCGTGGGTCGCCAGTCCGGTCGCACCGACCGCCCCGCGAGGGTGGCCAGGCCGGACTCCAGGAGCGCTCAGGACGAGGGCCGCCTTGTCCAGAACGCCGACGCCGCTACTGTTGTCCATGAAACTGATACTCGCGTCTCACTCTATGAAACGCAAGTTCAATTTTCCATGGAACCCGCCACTCTTGATGGCGGGAAGTCACAACGGCCCGTGATGAGTGGGCCTGGTGGCGGTTGCCCGGAAACACAGGGTGAGGGACCGCTTCCCAAGATCTCTGAATTGGGTCGGCGCTTTGTCGCCGGCCGGAGGGGGCGATGGGTAGGACACTCGCGGAGAAGGTCTGGGACGACCACGTCGTCCGGCGCGCCGAGGGCGAGCCCGACCTCCTCTTCATCGATTTGCACCTGCTGCACGAGGTGACCAGCCCGCAGGCCTTCGACGGCCTCCGCAAGAGCGGCCGTCCGGTGCGCCGGCTCGACCTGACCATCGCCACCGAGGACCACAACACCCCGACGCTCGACATCGACAAGCCCATCGCCGACCCGGTCTCCCGGGTCCAGCGTGGAGACGCTGCGCAAGAACTGCGCGGACTTCGGCGTCCGGCTGCACCCGCTGGGCGACGTCGAGCAGGGCATCGTGCACGTCGTCGGCCCGCAGCTCGGCCTGACCCAGCCCGGTACCACCGTGGTCTGCGGCGACTCGCACACCTCCACGCACGGCGCCTTCGGCGCGCTGGCTTCGGCATCGGCACCTCCCAGGTCAGAGCACGGCTGGCCACCCAGACGCTGCCCATGGTCCGTCCAGACCATGGCGATCACCGTCAACGGCGAACTGCCCGACGGCGTCACGGCCAAGGACCTGATCCTCGCGATCATCGCCAGGATCGGCACCGGCGGCGGCCAGGGCTACGTCCTGGAGTACCGGGGCGAGGCCATCGAGAAGCTCTCGATGGAGGCCCGGATGACCATCTGCAACATGTCGATCGAGGCCGGCGCCCGCGCGGGCATGATCGCCCCCGACGAGACCACCTTCGCCTACCTCCAGGGCCGCCCGCACGCCCCCGAGGGCGCCGACTGGGACGCGGCCGTCGAGTACTGGAAGACGCTGCGCACGGACGACGACGCCGAGTTCGACGCCGAGGTCGTCATCGAGGCCGCCGAGCTGGCGCCGTTCGTCACCTGGGGCACCAACCCGGGCCAGGGGTCGCCGCTGTCCGCCGCCGTCCCCGACCCGGCTTCGTACGAAGACGCTTCCGGAGCGCTTCGCCGCCGAAAAGGCCCTGGAGTACATGGGGTTGGAGGCCGGGCAGCCGCTGCGCTCCATCAAGGTGGACACCGTCTTCGTAGGTTCGTGCACCAACGGTCGCATCGAGGACCTGCGCGCCGCCGCCGAGATCGTGCGGGACCGCAAAGTCGCCGACGGCGTACGGATGCTGGTCGTACCCGGCTCCGCGCGGTGGGTCTGCAGGCCGTCTCCGAGGGCCTGGACGTGGTCTTCAAGGAGGCCGGCGCCGAATGGCGGCACGCGGGCTGCTCGATGTGCCTGGGCATGAACCCGGACCAGCTGGCCCCGGGGGAGCGCTCCGCGTCCACCTCCAACCGCAACTTCGAGGGGCGGCAGGGCAAGGGCGGCCGCACCCATCTGGTGTCGCCGCAGGTCGCGGCCGCGACGGCGGTCCTGGGCCATCTGGCCTCCCGGCCGACCTGACCGCCGCCGACGTTCCCACGCCCGCTGGAGTCTGAGAGTCATGGAAGCATTCACCACGCACACCGGCCGGGCCGTCCCGCTGCGGCGCAGCAACGTCGACACCGACAGATCATCCCCGCCCACTGGCTCAAAGAAGGTGACGCGGGACGGGTTCGAGGACGGGCTGTTCGAGGCCTGGCGCAAGGACCCGGAGTTCGTGCTCAACCGGCCCGAGCGCGAGGGCGCCGCGGTCCTGGTCGCCGGCCCCGACTTCGGCACCGGCTCCTCCGTGAGCACGCCGTCTGGGCGCTGCAGAACTACGGCTTCAAGACCGTGATCTCCTCCCGCTTCGCCGACATCTTCCGTGGTAACTCGCTGAAGAACGGCCTGCTCACGGTGGTCCTCGACCAGAAGATCGTGGATGCCCTGTGGGAGCTGACGGAGAACGACCCGCAGGCCGAGGTCACGGTCGACCTCCAGGCCCGTGAGGTCCGCGCGGGGGCATCACCGCCTCCTTCGAGCTGGACGAGAACTCCCGCTGGCGGCTGCTGAACGGGCTGGACGACATCTCGATCACCCTGCAGAACGAGGCGGACATCGCCGTACGAGGGCGAAGCGCCCGTCGTTCAAGCCGCAGACCGTCCAGGTCTGATCCCGGGCTCTTCGGAGGCCCCCGCAAGGTCGAGTTTCGGCCACCCCGCACCCCGGCTGTACCCCGATCGGCCCGATCGGAGGTACAGCCGTTTCTACTGCCGGTCGCGTGTGTCTGTCACGGCTGTGTCGCTCAACTTCCCACGTTAGAGGCGTGGTTGCTGGGGTACGCGGGTCGTGGAGGCGCGGCTCCGTGTGTGCTCGGGAGGCCGTTCGAGGCGGCAGCTGCCCCCTGCGCAGGCGACAACTCGCCCCAGATGGCACAATTGTGCATGGAACACGACGGCCAACTCGAGCCCTATACGGCGGTCGCGGTCCGGCTCAAGGAAGCGCACACAAGAGTGGGCACTGCAAGTCCCGGAGGGCGTACGGATGGCGCTGACCCGGAAGCTGCTGGTCATTACGGCCGCAGCCAAACACGATCTCGCCGGTGCGGCAGGCGCCTGGATCGGTTCACCCGCCGACCTCGACGAGGGTCGATTCCCCGAAGAGGAAGGCTGAACAGGCCGGGACCGCCCGAGTCCGTTGCGGCACGAGGGTTGATTAGCCCGTTTCGTGTTTGATTTGCGGTATATATCTGCCTAACGTGCGAAAAAGCTTGAACACATTCGTTCTGGCGATGTCTCCGAAGGGAAGACGTGAACAAGGCGCAGCTCGTAGAAGCGATTGCCGACAAGCTAGGCGGCCGGCAGCAGGCCGCCGACGCTGTCGACGCGGTCCTGGACGCCCTCGTCCGTGCAGTGGTCTCGGGCGACCGGGTCTCGGTAACCGGCTTCGGTTCCTTCGAGAAGGTCGACCGTCCGGCCCGTTACGCCCGCAACCCTCAGACGGGCGAGCGGGTTCAGGTCAAGAAGACCTCCGTGCGCGCGCTTCCGCGCGGGCCAGGGCTTCAAGGACCTGGTGAGCGGCTCGAAGAAGCTCCCGAAGAACGACATCGCGGTCAAGAAGGCCCCCAGGGCAGCCTGTCCGGCCCGCCGCCCACCATCTCCAAGGCCGCGGGCAAGAAGGCCGCCGCGAAGAGGCCACGGGCGCCGCGAAGAAGGCCACGGGCGCGGCCAAAAGACGACCGCGACGGCGAGAGACGACCGCGAAGAAGACCACCGGCGCGGCGAAGACGACGACGGCGAAGAAGGCCCCGCCAAGAAGTCCACCGCCAAGAGCACCACGGCGGCGGCGAAGAAGTCCACGGCCAAGAAGGCCCCCGCGAAGAAGGCGACCGCCAAGAAGGCCCCGGCCAAGAAGTCGACCGCCCGCAAGACCACCGCCAAGAAGGCCACCGCCCGCAAGAAGTAGCAGGTAGCAGCAGGCGACCAGGCACAGGGGCACTCACGCGCCGGGCCGGACTCCCTCTCGGAGTCCGGCCCGCGGCGTGTTCGGGGTCAGAACGTCTGGAGCGTCACCAGCGTGATCCGGCGCTCCGCGCCCGCGCCCTCGGTCTCGATCCGCACCCGTTGTCCGGGCCGCAGCAGTCTCAGGCCGCCCGCGTCGAACGCCGCCGCGTCGAAGGGCACGGGCGTGCCGTCGTCGAGCAGCACCTGCCCGCTGCGGTTCTCGGGGTCGTACGTGTATGCGGTCGCGTGCATGTCGGCAGCCTACTGCCCGGCGATCAGCAACCGCGCCGCCACCGCGGCCGTACGGGGCCCCACCCCGAGCGCCAGCGCGATGCGTAGATCGCCGCCGGTGTCGACGTCCTGCCGTACGGAATCCACCGCGCCGAGCCGCAGTTCCACCGCGCCGGACGCGCGGTGCCGGGCCCGGGAATCCGTACCGAATACGGGGGCCAATTCACGGCCCGGTGCCGCGGCCAGCAGGGGTCGTTCCGATTCCGGCCGCGTCCGGCAGAAAGGCGCGCGGGAATTGTGCCGCCGCCGCCAGGACCCGCGCCAATTCCGCCGGCCGCAGTGCGGGCAGATCGGCGTTCAGCGCGGCCACCGGACTTCGGGACGTGCCGCCCGTACCGCGGCCGCACCGTGTGCCAGGGCCGCGTTCAGGCCGCCGCCGGGTCGTCCCGGACGACCCTCGCGCCCAGCGCCGCCAGCTCCCGTCCGGCCCGCGCGTCGTCCGTGACTACTGCCACATCCGCCACCGCCGGGCAGGCCAGCGCGGCTCCGACGGTGTCCTGGGCGAACGCCAGCGCGAGGTCCGGCCGTACCCCGCCGTCCGCGGTGTCCGACAGCCTGCTCTTGGCCCGGGCGAGGGGCTTCACGGGTACGACCAAGGTCCACTGCACGGGCGTTCCGTCCTTCTCTCGTCGCTGTCATTGTCACCTGGGGGACCTGGCGGTTCACTCTCCGGGGCGTACGGTGTTCTCGACAGACGGGCGGCCCGGGGCGACACTTTGTCCGGCCCCAGGCCCTGGAGGAAAGGTGTCAGCGTGCCCCGCCGCAGAATCGGCTTCTGGTACCGCTTCGCCGCGGTGATCTGCAAACCGCCGCTGGTGGTTCTGATCAAGCGGGACTGGCGGGAATGGAGAACATTCCGGCCGATGGTGGATTTATCACCGCCGTGAACCACATTCCGCACGTCGACCCCTTCGCGTACGCGCACTACCAGTACAACACCGGGCGCGTCCCGCGATTCCCTGGCGAAGAGCGGCCTATTCAAAAAGGATTCGTCGGTGCCGCGATGCGGGGCACCGGACAGATCCCCGTCTACCGCGAGAGCACGGACGCGCTGAGCGCCTTCCGGGCCGCGATCGACGCCGTGGAGCGCGGCGAGTGCGTCGCCTTCTACCCCGAGGGCACCCTCACCCCGCGACCCGGACGGCTGGCCGATGACCGCCAAGACCGGTGCCGCGCGCGTCGCCCTGCAGACCAGGTGCCGGTGGTCCCGGTCGCCCAGTGGGGCTGCAACGAACTGCTGCCCCCGTACGCCAGCGGCCCAGCCTTCTCCCGCGCAAGACCCACGAGTGCTGGCCGGCCCGCCGGTCGACCTGTCGCGGTTCTACGACAAGGAGATGACCACGCGAGCTCCCAAAGGAGGGCCACCGAGGTCATCATGGCCGCCGTCACCCGCCAGCTGGAGGAGATCCGCGGCGAGAAGGCGCCCGAAACCCCTACGACCCACGCCGGGAGCGGATCGAGCAGCGGCGCCGAATCCAGGCACAGCACCAGCAGACACAGCACCCGCAGACACAGAACCCGCAGCCGCCGAACGGGCAGGCACAGTCCCGGCAGTCGCAGCAGGCAGAAGGGCAGAGCACGGGAGCAACCCCGGTCAAGGCGGCCGTCTTCGGCACCGGATCGTGGGGCACGGCCTTCGGCATGGTCCTCGCCGACGCGAGTGCGACGTCACCCTGTGGGGGCGCCGCGCCGAACTCGCCGACGCCGTCAACTCCACCCGGACCAACCCGGACTACCTGCCCGGCGTGGAACTCCCGAGGGCCTGCGGGCCACCACCGACGCCGCCGAGGCCGCGCGGAGCGCCGACTTCACCGTCCTCGCGGTGCCCTCCCAGACGCTGCGCGCCAACCTCGCCGACTGGGCACCCCTGCTGGCGCCCGGCACGATCCTGGTGTCCCTGATGAAGGGCGTCGAACTCGGCTCCGCGATGCGGATGAGCGAGGTGATCGACGACGTCGCCAAGGTCGGCGCCGAGCGCATCGCCGTGGTCACCGGGCCCAACCTGGCCCGGGAGATCGCCGCGCGCATGCCGGCCGCCGCCGTGGTCGCCTGCCGGACGAGTCCGTCGCCCAGCGCCTCCAGACCGCCTGCCACACGCCGTACTTCCGCCCGTACACCAACACCGACGTCATCGGCTGCGAACTCGGCGGCGCCGTCAAGAACGTGATCGGGCTGGCCGTCGGCATCGCGGACGGCATGGGCCTCGGCGACAACGCCAGGGCTCCCTCATCACCCGCGGCCTCGCGGAGACCACCCGGCCTCGGTGTCGCCCTCGGCGCCGATCCGCTGACCTTCTCCGGACTGGCCGGTCTCGGCGACCTGGTGGCGACCTACTCCTCGCCGCTGTCCCGCAACCACCCCTTCGGCACCAACCCGGGCGGGGGCTGACCCTCCAGGGAGACCATCGCGGTCACCAAGCAGACCGCCGAGGGAGTCAAGTCCTGCGAGTCGGTGCTCGATCTGGCCCGCAGGCACGGCGTCGACATGCCGCTGACCGAGACGGTCGTCGGCATCGTGCACGAGGGCAAGCCTCTCGGTGGTCGCACTCAAGGAGCTGATGTCGCGCAGCGCTGAAGGCCGGAACGACGCTGAGCGACGCCGGGCGGCACCGGAACGGAACCTGGGCGTCCACCCGCGCCACGCGGTCCCGCCGACGCTGTCTCGCGGCACCACGGACGGGTACTCTCAACGCGATACGAGCACCGAGAACCTCCCCCAGAGCCCCGAGCAGCCGCCTCCGCAAACCGCGTGTGGCCGTCGTGTTCGGCGGGCGAAGCTCCGAACACGGGATCTCCGTGGTCACCGCCGGCGCCGTCCTCGCGGCCATCGACCGGACGCGGTACGACGTCCTGCCGATCGGCATCACCAGGGACGGCCGCTGGGCCCTCACCGCCGACGAACCGGAACGCATGGCGATCACCGAACGCCGTACGCCCGACGTCGAGGAACTGGCCGAGTCGACCGAGGGCGGCGTATTGTTGCCCGTCGACCCCGCCAGCCACGAGGTCGTCTCCAGCGAACCCGGCTCGGTGCCCAAGGCGCTGGGCAGGTCGACGTCGTCTTCCCCGTGCTGCACGGCCCGTACGGCGAGGACGGCACCCTCCAGGGCCTGCTGGAGCTGTCCGGTGTGCCCTACGTCGGCGCGGGCGTGCTCGCCTCGGCCGTCGGGCAGGACAAGGAGTGCATGAAGGCGGTGTTCACCTCCTACGGGCTGAAGGTCGGCCCGTACGTGGTGATCCGGCCCCGCGAGTGGGAGCAGGACCGTTCCGGCGCCCGCGAGAGGATCGTGGACTTCGCCGGCGAGCACGGCTGGCCGCTGTTCGTGAAGCCCGCGCGCGCCGGTTCCTCGATCGGCATCACCAAGGTCGACGACCTCTCCGGCCTCGACGAGGCGATCGAGGTGATAGGCCCGGCGGCACGACCCGAAGATCCTTGTGGAGGCCGCTGCGCCGGCCGGGAGATCGAGTGCGGGGTGCTGGAGTTCGAGGACGGCCCCCGCGCCTCCGTCCCCGCCGAGATCCCGCCGCCCTCGGAGCACGCGTACTTACGACTTCGAGGCCAAGTACATCGACTCGACGCCCGGCATCGTGCCCGCCCCGCTCACGCCCGAGGAGACCGCCGAGGTCCAGCGGCTCGCCGTCGAGGCGTTTGACGCGGCCTCCTGTGGCGGGCCTGGTGCGCGCGGACTTCTTCCTCACGGAGGACGACGAGTTCGTGATCAACGAGATCAACACGATGCCCGGCTGCCGCCGATCTCCATGTACCCGCAGATGTGGCAGGCGAGCGGCGTGAGCTACCCGGAACTGGTGGACCGGCTGGTCCAGGCGGCGCTGCGGCGGTCCACGGGACTGCGCTGACGTCCTGCTTCACGCACGCCCGGAAGGCGGTCCCCTCGGGGATCGCCTTCCGCAGTATGATCAGCGGGTTTCCCGGCCCGCCGCCCGTCGGTGGCAGCGCCTTGTCCGGGTTCCGGAACAGCTCGGTGACCTTGTGCCCGGGCCGGAACCACCGCCGACCCCGCTGTCGTCTGCTGAGGGCAGCCTGCGGCGGCGATCAGCAGAGCGAGAGCGAGCGGGCGGAAGGGGGTCAGAGATGAACGACCGGGCAGGTCAGGTACGGGTGATGCCGTCCACTTGCTGGACCTTGGCGACCACCATACGACCCAGGTCGTCGACGGTGTCGGACTGGGCGCGGACAATGACGTCGTAGGGTCCTGTCCGTCCTCGGCCTGGATCACTCCAGGGATCTTCTGATCGTCTCGGCGACGGTCGACGCCTTGCCGACCTCCGTCTGGATCGGGATGTACGCCTGTACCACGGAACCTCCAGAGCGGCCACGAGGATCATGGGGGGAAAAGGAACGCCACGGTATCGCGTCACCGCTCTTCACGGGAAGACCAGCGGAGCGCGCAGATCCGCGCGCCGGGGTACCGGAATGAACACGAGTTGACGATCACGCCGACATGGTGACGGTCATTTCGACCGTAACAAGACAGAGATGACGCGCGACCGGGCACGACAGGACAGAAGGGACCAAGGCGATGAAAAAGGCACTCGTTGGAAAAGCTCGGGAGTTCGGCTCATCAGGGAGCTCACCTCCCGTCTC